>NZ_QUHR01000020.1 GCF_003479605.1 Roseburia sp. AF12-17LB | reverse complement strand
ACTCAAACTTCGCACATTAAAATGTGCCTATGCACCTTGAAAATTCAATAATAACTGGCATAAAAATAGCATGAAACCAATGGTTTTGGGATAATTGAGTTGTCGAAAAACAATTATAAACCGGAGGCTCATGCTATGAATAAAAGTATAACACAAGCGACTCAAAATGATAAGCAGATTTCTAAATCTATCAAACGATTTTTCACAAGGTTTCATATTTCCTCAGCCTTGAAAGCTGCCAATGCCTATAAAAGGAAAGGCACTCCGGTAACAGAGATTTTTCAATACATATTTCTGCTGATTTTCTCCGACAGAAGTATGTATATGAGTCTGCTTACAGGAAAAAATACTCCTGATTTTGTAAAAGATACCGTGTATCGTTTCATGAAGATGGTTCAAATTAACTGGATGCGTTTTACTACAATACTTACATCCAGAATCATAAACAACGCTATTCTTCCACTGGATTCGGAAGACCGTGCCAATGTTCTTATTATTGACGATTCCATGTTTGAACGTAACCGTTCTAAAAAGGTAGAGCTTCTTGCAAAGGTCTATGACCACGCAAAACATAAATATCGCTTCGGATTTAGAATGCTTACTCTTGGATGGTCAGATGGGAGTACATTTTTGCCGGTAAACAGCATTCTTCTTTCTACGGAAAACAAAAAGAAGCGCATCAATAAAGCGGCTGAGGTAGACAAAAGAACCGTTGGTTACAAGCGCAGAAAGCTGTCTATGGAAAAGGGAACCCATGCCATGCTTACACTTCTGGAAACTGCTAAAAAAGCTGCAATTCCGGCAAAATATGTTCTTTTTGACAGCTGGTTTTCATCTCCAAGCACCCTTCATGCTGTCAAGCGAATGGATTTTGATGTAATCGGAATGGTGAAAAAATCTCCAAAAATGTTTTTTCACTACGATGGTGAATATATGTCTTTAATTTCCATTTACAACAAAAATAAAAAGAGACGAGGCAAATCAAAATATCTGCTTTCTGTCATGGTTGATGTAGTGAAGGATGGGGATATAATTCCTGCCAAAGTAGTTTATGTTCGCAATCGCAACAAACGCAAGGAATATCTCTGCCTCATTTCCGCAGATGTAAATCTGGATGAAAATGAAATCATCCGGATTTATGGAAAATGCTGGGATATAGAGGTCTTTTTCAAGGTATGCAAAAGCTACCTTAACTTGAGCAGAGAATGCAATTCTTTGTCCTATGATGCAATGACTGCGCATACCGCAGTTATTTTCACCCGATATATGATGCTGTCACTGGAAAGCTGGGAATCCAATGATAACCGGTCTTTGGGCGAGCTCTTTCTATACTTTTCAGATGAAATGTCTGATATCACATGGATACAGGCTTTTCAAATGCTGCTCCAGATGTTCAGGACAATGCTTTCAGATAACACTGAACTTTCAGACGAAAAAATCGATGAATTGGCGAATGCATTTATGGATGCACTTCCTGCATTGTTGAAAACAAAACTCCAAGCTGCTTAAGGTCTGAACATTGACAACTGAATAACTGCCAGGTATTGAATTTTCAAGGTGCATAGCTAAAATCTATGTGCGAAGTTTGAGTAATTTATTAATATTATTGATGGATTTATAATATCTGTCTATAACCTTTGATTTTTCTACATCGTGACCACCAGCAGCAACCCTTGATTTTATTCTCGCTATATTAATCTGCGGATCTATTGTAAGAACAAATACACACTTAATAAAGCATCCTTCGCTTTTTGCTTTTCTTAATATCTCCAGCTTATAATCTGATGATAATACTGTTTCAAATGTAAAATTTTCTTTCTTCTCAATTGATTCATATCTCATTTTGTCAGCCAGAATTGCGGCTTCCATATTATCCATTCCTGTAGATGTAACCATATCATCAGCATTAGTGTATTTACCCACCTTTTCAAAAAAAGTTGTTATTGTACTCTTTCCTAATTCATTAGGTCCTGCTAAGACAAGCACCATTGGCTTTCTATTCTGCATATTTTCTGTTTCCATTTGCATATTCAATATATGCAGCTTTCTTTTCTTTATCATAACCCGCTATTGGTTTCTTACAAATTTTAGCCCTATTTATAGCTGCCTTAACAGCTTCAACAGCCCGCCTATCCATCTCACTATCAGATACACTGAGTATTTCTTTTTCTTCTTGACGAGATACAACTTTTATTATTTTTCCGTTTTTTGTGCTTATTGTTGTCATTAAACATCCCTTCCTTAAATAAACATCGTATAATATATTATATGATTAAAAATCAACAATAATCTTTTATACTTATTCTAACACAGTTCTCTTAAAAAAACACTCCCGTGGAAAAATGTTCTGAAAAGTAATACTCTTTTCTGAAACCCACTGAGACGCTCTGAGTTGTGAAATTGATTATCGTTTTGAGAGCGTGAAAAGCCCATAGATTTGGGATTTGTGTCTGGTAGTGTTACATATCTGTTGTATGCGTAACACTACCCACTCATTCCCAGAACTGCTCATTACTTTATTAAAGAAAGGACTATGATTATGAAAAAACACTTTGCATACTACAACCACTACAAGAACGGAATTGACATTGCCTTTGACGACAATGTGCTTCTGTTTGTCTCATGTACTGAAGCCAAAAGAATCTCCATACTACACCTAACTCTCAAAGGCTTATTGATAATCTTGCTATTGATGATCCTCTTAAATATGCTGCATTAGCTCTTGATTGTGAGTTGCAGAATTGGGCTGATGCTATGGATGAGGATTGGTGTTTATAAATTATAATTCTATCCCTCTATGTATTTCAATTCTCTTTTCTTAAATGAAAGCATTGTTCCTTCTAATATTGTAACAATAGACTGATTTATTACATCATCCTCTATTCCACCAGCCTCAACTTCAACCAATTGGTCATTTTCTTTATCAATTTTAACGTGAATGATTTGATCTGAATCCGCAACAACTGCTAAATTTGGATTATGTGTAACCAATATAATCTGTCTTCTATTTTTAGCAGCCTGTATAAATGGCACAAGAACCTTAGCTACACTTTGATTATCCAAATTATCTTCTGGCTGATCAATTACTAAGGGAATATCTCTCAAATCCAAAAGCAAATAAAAAATCAATAATAAAGCTCCTCTTTCTCCCGGAGACAACTTATCTAATGTCTTTCCATCACTCACTAACTCATACTTATTTGTAAGATACCCTAATCCAAATAAATAATTATAAAAATCAAGCATTTTACTTTCCTTAATCTGTGGAATTATTCCATCTGGAAATTCACTCATTTTTTCAATAATCTTCTTTGGAATATTCAAATATTCTTCAACACTTTCAATGTCTCCTAATTCTTCAATAGTTTTATATAATTGATAATTATCATCTTTGAAAACATTTCTTTTTTGTTTGTTTATATAATCAAATACATTCTGCTGAAATGTTGTGTCAATAACTATTCCTGACCTAATACATATGCTATAACCACTTAATAGTTCACTATTTGCATTCAAGAAATCATCAACTGGCTTTTTAAATCTATTATATATACGTATTATTTTCTTTTTTTCTTCAAGTATATCTGATGCTATTTCATCTCGTTTTATATAAAGTGGAGCCAAATCTTCATGTATTCCTTCACTTATATACTTTATTTCGTCTTCTATAATCTTCACTGCTTCCCTACGTGTTTTCTCAATATCACTCCATTCCTTTAAATGGTTTAAATATTCATTATATTCTTGCATATGCTTATCTTCTTCTGCAACAATATCATTTTTTTCTTTTATATACTTGCTAAGCTGAATTTCTATACCACTTTCAGGATTTTTTAGTCTATCCCTTACCTCCGCTATAAGTTGTTCTGTTTCAGCTTTCTTTGCATTTACGGCTTCTTTATTGACTTTCAAATCAAAAATCGTATTGGCACTCAAATCAAACTCATCTAATTCTTCATTAATATGCTCCATGGACTTTGCAAAACGATTTTGTATTTCGTCAACTTCTTCCAAAATGTTTTGTATCTTACGAATATTTTCATTAAGTGAAAATAATTTTTGACTTTCACTTTCATTTTCTTTTGACATTTCTTCTATTTTTTCTAAAACTGCATCATACATATCCTGCTTTTCTTTTGGTAATTCAGGTTTGTCAATCTTCTTAGGTTTTATAGATATATGCGCTTCTAACTGTGTATTAGCATCTTTTAACAGTGCCTCCTGTTTTGTTTTATACGATGGCAGAAGTTTTTCTTCCTTATCAATAATCTCCCTATTAATATTTGTTAAATCATTAATCAGAAATCCTATATTTTCTTCTGTTGATTTAGTATACATATCAATCAGCTCATCAAACCCTCTACAATTCTCTTTGTCCATCTCATCTAATCGAGAAAAAATAACACTATTTATTTCATCAGAAAAACGCTTAAATTCAGTATCTGTACAAATTTCTTCAAAATATTGTTGAGGAATACATTGACATCGTTCTACATTATTTATATTGGGATTATCCGAAAGATTCTTCTTAACACTTTCCCCTTTATTCTCCCATATTAATGTTGCTTCAAAGTTTGATGCCAACTTATTCTTCAAAAATTTGCCCTTATTTAAAAACGCAAATTTTTCATAATTATGGCTGTCAGCTAACAATCCAATTATCTCAGCTATTGCTGATTTTCCGTTTCCTTTATTTCCAATAATGCTTATTAATCCTGGATTCATTGGAATACAGATGTTTTGAAACCATTTTCCCTTATTCCCATCATAATTATCAGTCCAATCAACAAGTAGCTTATTAATATATTTAGTTGGATTTTTCCTTATACGATCAATTTGCTCCGGAATAACGCCTAAAAACATACGATTATCATAATCAATCAAAGCTTGTCTCAATCCCTCAAAGCTACAATCTGCTTTAACCCATGTACATCTTTCTTGCATATTTTCATAATCACTTCTCTCATGTGAATCAGAAGCGACCATACACGGTTTTCCAAACACATTCTTGTAAAATTTTGCATTTCTAGCTTGTTGTTTTTTGTAATTCGGCAATTCAACAATATCTATTTTCTTTGCTATTATTTCACTTTTAGTAATATCTAAAGTCTCATAAATTTCCTCTGGTGTAGGTTCTTTTTTAGGAACATCTTTCATTTCTTCTTCAATGCTACCATGCTTATCTCCACCATGAATAATAACGAGTCCTCCCAATTTATGTGTTAATTCTACAGCATCGTCAAATTTTACAACAGATTTTAATAAACCTTTTCCATAATTGCCTTCTCCATTAGCTGTAATTTTACTTTCAGTTAATCCAAGTACAGAGCAAAAATTATCATATATATTTTTCTTAGTTGACTTAACATATGATTCACCTATTTTAATTTTCTGAGGAAATACACAAACCAAATGTACTCCCCTTTTACCCTTATCTGTTTTCAGCTCTATTCCCGGAATAAAATTAATTTGATTTCTATATAAACCCTTTTCATTTGCCTTAGTTTCATATATATTCCAAATTTCATCTAATGCATCCACATTGGAATGATCTGTGATTGAAAACATAGAAATATTATTTTCAATCAACTTATCAAAGATTTCTTTAACTGACATTTTAGTTCTAGATTCTTTTGAATATGCAGAATGCATATGTAAATTCCATAGTCTCCACTCCGATCCTCTATTGATCATAATATACCTTCTTTCAATTTATTACATTATTCTCACTTTAATTTTCAGCACGTAATTTTGATATACAAGTCTTTATAACTTAACATCGGAATATGTAATTGTATTATTAAAATCACCACAAATAGTTAAATTATTCTACTTGCCTTCTCAAATAAAATCATATATTACCATCATCAATCAAACTTTCATTTCCATATAGTAATATGACGATCAAAAGTATTTTGCTCGTCATTTATTATCCATCAGATTACTACATGCTATGCATTTCCGTATTCTGAATTATATAATAATGTCACATTTAAATATCTCTATCTAAACCTATCAAAATTTCCCGTGTTGTGTTTGCGTACTATTTGGTTCTACGTAATATTTTCAAAGAACATTAGTTATCAATTATACCATTAAATTTTTCTCTGTTAATCCAAAAAATTATTTATGTGTCTTTTTCCAATATTCATAAACCCTTTTTAATCCAGCAATGTCATTGCCTTGTTCTTCTTGAACATCAAAATATCCATCTAAAGAAGTATATGTCAATTCTCCTCTGTACTTCTTATATCCAGCCCAATAATCTTCGTATATGTCAATTCCCAAACCTGAAAATGGTCCTTCTCCCTTTACTAAATATTCCATTCTATTCGTTTTAAAAGAACCAATATTTTCTGTATTTCCACTTCCTGGTTTATCACCTGATATTTTATATTTCTCTTGTACAAATACCTCTACATCTTTGTATGGCACCAGCAACTTACGCAAATCCTTAATATCAAACATTTGGCCTTCTGAAGCATTATCATTTCTAGTATATACAAAACCAATTACATAATGCTTTGCATATTGGTCATATGGAAATGAAATATTTTTCTTTCCATCTCGCATATATGATGCAAAAGAACCTAATGTAAACACATATCCCGATGGCTGTCCATTCTTCAAAAACTTTCTGTATGTAGTCTTTATATCAACAGCAATTTTTTCTGTATCCGCTTCACTTCTCATTAATGTAAAATCTGGGTATACTGTTTGTTGTGGAGATGGATATAAAATCAGCCCATTTTCATCTGCTATTTCTTGTAAAATATTGTAAGAAATCAACTCGAAAATTCGTCCAATAAGTTTTGAATCACTTCCAAGTGAAAACAGCTTTCCGTCTGGAGATGCTAATGCACTGACTTCCCAATCAATATCTTTTTCTTCTAACTTCTTATTAAATAACCTTATAAAGTCTAATTCCATTTCATTCCTCCTCGTATATTACTAAGTATTTGCCACTTCGTCCAAGAACGACATCTGTATATATGATTCCTCATTTTTTTTCATTGCCGGAATATTTTGAGGATTATAATTCATTAAAAGTGCTTCCAACATCAAATTCCTATTAGATTCCTTTGCCCCAACATGATAAAAATGTTCTTGATTTACTTTCCAACATTCTTTCCAAACAATATCAATATACTCATTTTTTCTATATTTGTTTTTGTCCCATGTAGATAACATAAAATGAGCTCCAGAATCTACTAACGCATCATGTAATCTAACCTCATGATTCTCATCCCAACTATCATAATAATCAACATGTCTTCCAATATATGGTGGATCACAATAAATAAACGATTGAGTATCAGCTTCACTTATTGTCTGCTCAAAAGATTGGCACTTAAATTTCCAATCAACATCTGGAAATATATTTTCCAATCGTTTAACTTGATTCACTATCTTTGTAACATATGCCTTTGCAAATCTATTCGGTTTATGTCCATATGGAACATTGAATTGATAATTTCTATTAAATCGAATCATCCCATTAAAACAACTTCTATTCAAGAACAAAAAATCTAGTGGATTATGCTCTTCATTAAATCTATCTCTAATATAATAATAATGCTTTTCGTCTTTTTCTTCTAATTCCTTTCCCTCCTTCTCCAAAAATTCTCTAACACTATATGACGTAATTTCTCCACTCTTTATAGCATTATATAATGCTATAGTATGCGGATTTGTATCCGCAAAAACCGCATGCTTAGGTGCTAAATTAAATCCAACAACACCAGACCCCATAAAAGGCTCAATCCAAGTAACACTATCATCCACCCATGCAACTTCTGAAATAAGAGGAACAATTTTGGTTTTTATTCCCTGTATCTTTATTGGCGGAACATATACTTTATCAATCATTTTATCATCCTTTCAGCATATACATATATCTTTAGATGATATATGTGTAAAATCATGTTCTATTCGCTTATTTTTGTATTTAGTCCTTAAATCAATATATTTCAATAACTCAGGTTTATCATCTAGAAACATATATGATATAGGCACTCTAAAGCCAGAAATATCTTTCTCCATCTTACGCATATCAATTGGTTCTATTTCTTGAAAAGAAAATATTGGCATAGCCACCTTATTTCTAGTAAGATAATCTTTTATCCTTTCAACTGCTGATTCATCATAGTCATATTTTTCAAGCCAATCTTCGATATTTTCAGGTTTTCCTAATTCAACAACCGCAACCAATTGTCTATATGGCAATCCAATATATATATAAGCTTCCACCGGTTCTTTACAAAATCTTTTCCTATGCTCATATATTTTCTCCCCTGATTTTAACTGTGCATACCATTCGTAGCTAAAACTTAATATCATTTTTCTCATAAAGAACCCTCGCTATTTAAATCGTAAAATATCATCAGCAGAACAATCTAAGGTTCTACATATCTTTTCTATTGTTTCCATAGAAACATACTCATTATTACCTAATCTCGCTAATATATTGCCACTTATCTTCGCAGCCCTTTGCAATTCAATTTTCTTCATATTTTTATTTTTTAATATACCCCATAATTTGCTATATTCTACACTCATACAAATCTCTCCATTTTGTATAACACTCTATTTATAGAATATCACGATATCGGTATATTTTTCAACTGATATTTACCTAACAATCGATAATAATATATACTTCATCGACATGTAAATAACTGCTTATCATTCCCAATATTATTAATTCTTATACCATAATCTCTAAAATTACCACTTTTTCTTTAATAGGTAGAATTTTCTCTTGCCAGTATGCAACCTTTCACCAATTACCATACTTCTCACAATCGGCAATCCTATTTGTTATATACATCCCACAATCTCTTCTGCTCCTCCCCTATCCTCAATATCTCCTGTAAATCTCTTGCCATAGCCTCGACATTGACATCCATCCGCTCAACTGTCCCTGTCCGGTTACCAGCATTAACCTGCCACTGAATTGTCTCTTTGCTGTAATATTCCCTAGTCTCCACATTCATATATCCATACACCGAATATGAATATCCATTGCTTTTCTCTATGAATACCGGAGCAACTTCGCCCTTAGAAGTTTTCCACCTCATAAGCTTTGGAAACCAGCATAATCCTTCTTTTATCAGTTTCTTAAATGTCTCCAACAACTTTCCTATCTCATACAATATTCCCCTGAATGAGTTTCCTGCTTCTATCGTCTTATCTGCTTCAACCTGATTAGCATATTCTTCTATTGTCGGAGCGAACAATCTGAATGATGATACAAAAGCATTGATCTTATCAAGCATTTCTACTGCTTCATTTGCTTTGTCCATCACACTTGCTAACTCTTGCTTTACCAATTGAAGTTCTGAACGCTTTTCATTAAGTTCCTCAGTCTGTCTACGCTCCAATTCCTTATAGGCAATTTGTGAAGCAAACAACTTAATATCCGCGTCATTCACCTGTTCCTGTATCTATTCCAAATGCTCTGTTTCCTGTGCTACTTTATATTCCGCAACTGTCAGATCATAATTACGTCCTTTTGACTTTTCCTTTATCTGTTCTCCAAACCAATCATTTACCTCTTTATTGGCTACCTCCCTTACCAGATATTTGTATTATATCAACCAATATATCCTTATTATCTCTCAAGAAATTTATTAACGAAATATAACCGGCCACCTCTGGTATGCTAATCATACGACGGTCACCAGCCTTCCCGAACCTACTCATGAAATATGAATATGGCTCCACTTTATCCTTATGCGAAGCTCCTGCCCCGTATATATTTATCGAATCCGAATTCAAATTAAAATTATCTGGAAGGTACTCTGAAAATATCCCCTTTTCTTTTATTAACTCAAACTTCTCACATAGATTTTAGCTATGCACCTTGAAAATTCAATACCTGGCAGTTATTCAGTTGTCAATGTTCAGACCTTAAGCAGCTTGGAGTTTTGTTTTCAACAATGCAGGAAGTGCATCCATAAATGCATTCGCCAATTCATCGATTTTTTCGTCTGAAAGTTCAGTGTTATCTGAAAGCATTGTTCTGAACATTTGGAGCAGCATTTGAAAATCCTGTATCCATGTGATATCGGACATTTCGTCAGAAAAGTATAAAAAAAGCTCCCCAAGTGACCGGTTATCATTGGATTCCCGGCTTTCCAGTGACAGCATCATATATCGGGTGAAAACAACTGCGGTATGCGCAATCATTGCATCATAGGACAGAGAATTGCATTCTCTGCTCAAGTTAAGGTAGCTTTTGCATACCTTGAAAAATACCTCTATATCCCAGCGTTTTCCATAAATCTGGATGATTTCATTTTCATCCAGATTTACATCTGTGGAAATGAGGCAGAGATATTCCTTGCGTTTGTTGCGATTGCGAACATAAACTACTTTGGCAGGAATTATATCCCCATCCTTCACTACATCAACCATGACAGAAAGCAGATATTTTGATTTGCCTCGTCTCTTTTTATTTTTGTTGTAAATGGAAATTAAAGACATATATTCACCATCGTAGTGAAAAAACATTTTTGGAGATTTTTTCACCATTCCGATTACATCAAAATCCATTCGCTTGACAGCATGAAGGGTGCTTGGAGATGAAAACCAGCTGTCAAAAAGAACATATTTTGCCGGAATTGCAGCTTTTTTAGCAGTTTCCAGAAGTGTAAGCATGGCATGGGTTACCTTTTCCATAGACAGCTTTATGCGTCTGTAACCAACGGTTCTTTTGTCCACATTTGCAGCTTCATTGATACGATTCTTTTTGTTTTCTGTAGAAAGAAGAATGCTGTTTACCGGCAAAAATGTACTCCCATCTGACCATCC
>NZ_QUHR01000002.1 GCF_003479605.1 Roseburia sp. AF12-17LB | reverse complement strand
ATACCGACCTCCAATCGTTAGATTTTTTGGTCTAACTTTTAGGGGTCGGTACATTTTCCTACGTCCCTTTTTTACTTTATAGGAAATTTCTCAAATCGTCAGAAATAGTGTATAATAAACTGGAAATAAAAAATGACATGACAAAAGAGAGAATGTTGGATTCGCCATGACGTTGTTTATGACGTTTTTTGTGGTAAACTTCTAAAACCAGAAGTTTCTTTTCCTGTTTGTGATGTTTTGCATATACCCCATAGTAGCGAAGCATTTTGAAATGTTTTTCAGGGATGTGGACAATCAGTTTCTGGATGAAGTCCAAAGCAGGAATAGTTTCAGTAACAGTTTTGTTGTCTTCGTGTCTGGTGTACATTTCATTTTTAACTTTACGAAAAGATGGACCAATGCGGGAAGTAAGCTGTTCAAGGAGAACTTTACGGAAGGCATTACGAAGGAAATTGTAATCAAAGTGTTTGACAGGACGCCAGGGAGTGATGTTACCAGCCCCACCCTCGGAGATGAGAGCGTGGATATGAGGATTCCATTTCACAATGGCGATGAACACAAGAAACAAGCTTACAGGATATATGAAAAGAACGAAGCTGGTTGCTAAGTGACCACCTTATTGGTTACTGGTGTCCACCTGGTGACCACTATTTCTGACATGAGGAATAAATTAAGGATTGGTAATGAAAATCCTCTTGACAAATCCGTCGTAAGAATATATTGTATTATTTATATAGTACAAAAATACGGAAAGGGGTGATTGCATGGCATGGGAATTGGATTCGGATCGTCCTATTTTTATTCAGATTGTGGAGCGGATTCAGATGGAAATAATATCCGGTAAATACAGTCCGGGAGATAAGTTACCTTCTGTCAGGGATCTGGCGGCGGTAGCTGCAGTAAATCCGAATACGATGCAGAAAGCACTGACAGAGTTAGAGCGGACAGGACTTGTGTATTCCCAGCGTACAAGCGGGAGATTTATAACGGAGGATGCAAAAATGATTGAGGAGTTGAAGAATAATCTGGCACAGGAACAGATTAAGGAATTTTTGGAAAATATGAGCAAGCTTGGCTATAAGAAATCAGAAACCTTATCTTTGATTCAGGAGATTTTGGAGGGAGAGCAGGCATGAGTACATTATTGGAAGTAAAAGATGTATGCAAGCGATATGGAAAGAAAACTGCGCTTGACCATCTGAACCTGACTTTAGAGAGCGGACATATTGTTGGCCTCTTAGGACCGAACGGAAGTGGAAAGACAACACTGATTAAGCTGATTAACGGAATCCTTACTCCGGATGAGGGCGAGATTTTGGTGGAAGGAATGAAGATTGGTGTAGAGACAAAGAAGGTGGTTTCTTATCTGCCAGATCATACGTATCTTAACATGGGGATGCGGGTACGTGATATTTTAGATTATTTTGAAGATTTTTATCAGGATTTTGATGTGGTAAGAGCTTATGATATGCTGGCAAAATTATCTATTAATCCCAATGATAAATTAAAATCCATGTCCAAGGGAACCAAAGAAAAGGTGCAGCTTATTTTAGTAATGAGCCGTCGTGCGGACTTATATGTTCTGGATGAGCCGATTGCGGGAGTAGACCCGGCGGCAAGAGATTATATATTGCGGACGATTCTTACCAACTATGATGAGAATGCAACGATTCTGATTTCAACCCATCTGATTGCAGATGTTGAGAATGTATTAGATGAGGTAGTCTTTATTCAGAATGGAACAATCAGCCTGACTTCATCAGTAGATGATATTAGAATTAATCAGGGCAAATCGGTGGATGCTTTGTTCCGGGAGGTGTTTAGATGTTAGGAAAAGTAATGAAACATGAAATGAAAGCAACCTGGAAAGTATTATTTCCACTGGCAATGGTTTTGGTCGGCGTTACGTTAATTGGCATGCTGATGATGAATATGCAGGTTTTCGAAACAGATATGGGAGCCTTAGTTGGGCTGGCAATGCTTCTTTTGTATATCATTGGGCTGATTGCATTGAGCGTTACGGCATTTATTTTTCTGCTGGTTCGATTTTACCACAGCATGTATGGTGCAGAAGGTTATTTGTCACATACTCTTCCGGTAACCACTTTTTCCTTGATTAACGGAAAGCTTTTGGTGGCGGTATTCTGGGATGCAATTACGACAATACTTGTTTATGTTTCGGCATTTTCATTAATAGTGACAGCAGGATTGAATCTGGGTAATGAAGGGGAAAGAATTAAACTGGGAGAATTGCTGCAGCAGCTGGGAGATATGATAGGAATTTCGATTCCGGCACTCTTTGGCTGGGCAATATTATATAGTGTGATTTCTGCGTTTTCCGCTATGCTTATGGTATATGCCAGCATGGCAATCGGTCAGTTGTTCCGCCACAAAGTTGCAATGTCGATTGTGATGTATGGTGTGCTTTATGCGATTCTTCAGATTATATATTTTGTGATATCCATTAATTCAGCAAATGGATTTGTTGAGAAACAGGCTGCAATGGGAGATGACAGCTTCTTTACCCTGGCCATTGCAAATATGTATGGAAATATATTTTCCAGAAGCATGATATTGTCTGTGGGTGTATCAATTGTATGCTATATCATAACAGCATTGATTACCCATAAGAAATTAAATCTGGAGTAAATGAGAAAACTATTTGTATATAAGAAAAGGCGGAACCAATCAAAAATAGACTGGTTTCGCCTTTTTACGTCGTCATGAATTCCATAGAAACTGTTAGTGGCAGTTCCGGCTGGCACAGATTAGCGGAGAAAAATAAGAAATTACTTCGAAAGAAGACAGTCAATCAGCTTATCATTCATCTCCGGCATCATAAAGCAGAAGCGGATGTATTTGTTATCTAAGAAAGGAAAAGTAGAGCAGTCGCGAATCATCATATTCTTCCGGATTGCTTTATCAAATAAATCCGCAGAAGTAATGTCCTCTCTTAAGATTTTAAGAAGCATGAAGTTGCCGGATGGCTTGTATGGTTTGAAATCCGGGTGATTTTTAAAGATTTCATAAATCCGGGCACGCTCTGAAGAAATAAGAGATTTTGTCTGCTGGATGTATTCCTCATCGGTAAACATCAATTCTCCGGCAATTACGGCAAGAGAGTTAATGGTCCATGGATTTTTTCTGGTATTGATGGATTTGATTAAATCCTGATTGCCGCTGATAGCGTAGCCAAGGCGGAGCCCAGGAGCAGCAAAGAATTTGGATGTTCCACGCAGGATAATAATATTGTTATAGTAGTGGGTCAGTGGAACTGCGGTAATTTCATCCATGTTATCGGCAAATTCCACATAAGTCTCATCCACCATGACAAAGATATCATATTGCTTGCAGATATCTAAAATCCGGCGCATATCCGTCCGGTTGATGCAGGATGAGGTAGGGTTATTGGGATTGCAGAGTACTAAAAGGTCGATGCTTTCATTTAAGTGAGCGGTAAAATCATCCACATCAAGGACGAAATCGTCCTTTTCACGGAGTGGATAGTAGAGTGTAGTACCACCGCCTAAGGAAATTTCGCGCTCATATTCCGAATAAGTCGGACCGAGAATCATGGCTTTTTTCGGATGCTCAATCTGAATAAAAAGAGAGATTAATTCCGTGGAGCCATTTCCTACAATGACCTGGCTGGCATCGGTGCCGGTATAGGCAGCAATACATTCTCTTAAAGAAGTATATTCCCGGTCCGGGTAGGATGTAATGGCATCAATATGGGAAGCCAAAGTACTTCGCAGCAGCGGAGATACGCCTAAGGGATTGACATTGGCGGAAAAGCTTGTAATATCCTCTTTTTTGATACCGTAAACGGCTTCTATTTTTTCTAAATCACTTCCGTGAAAATGTTCTTTTGGTGTTATCATGAAAAAGACCTCCTGTTAAAATACAACGGAAAGAAAGTTGCATGTGTGTTTTAAATAGTTTATAATCTATTATAACTGTAATGAGAGAAAAAGCAACAAAATCTCATATCGGAGAAGGAAAAGCAGGTGACATTTTGCGTAGACGGATTCAGAGACTTGCAGCAGGAAAATTTGAACAGGAACAGCCGGTTTTATCTCTTTCGGAAGAGAAGATTGAAATTGAGGTATTAGAGGGACAGGATTATACGGGAGAATTTGTGATTGAAGTATCCAACCATGTTCCGGTAAAGGGGCTGATTTATTCCTCTAATCCATATATGGAATGTCTGACACCGGAATTTGAAGGGGAAGAAGTCCGAATCGGATTTCAGTTCCATAGTGAGGGTTTCCGGGTTGGTGATATACAAAAGGGTGAATTCTGTATTATTTGTAATCAGTTGGAATATAGCCTTTCTTTTGTTGTGTCTATAATCCGGCCTTATGGGAATGCGTCTACCGGAAGAATCCGAAATCTCAGTGATTTTATCAAACTGGCACAGACGGATTATATGGAAGCTTACCGCCTGTTTGCTTCCCAGGGCTTTCAACATGTATTAAAAGAAGAAAAAGGAAAAGAACTATTATGGTATGCCGGCTTTGGCGGACCGGGAGCATTGATTTCCGGTATGGAGGAGTTCTTGGTTACGATCAATGCCAAGCCACGCATTGAGCTTGCGTTAAAAGAACAGGAAATTACCTATCAGGATATCAAAGAGGAGCAGAAGGAAACGCTTTTTGTGCAGAAGAATGGCTGGGGGTATATAAGCTTTGAAGCACAGACAGACAGCAGCTTCTTAAAACTGGAAAAGAATGTTTATACTTCAGATGATTTTACCGGAAGTATCTGCGACCTTATTTATTATATTGACCCGGCAGAACTTCATACCGGAAAAAATTATGGAAGAATTACTTTAGAAAATATTTATCAGCATCTTACTTATGAGATTACCATAATCAGGACGCCGGAGCGCAGAGAACAGGAGCATATCGATTATCTGGAAGAGCAGAGAACACTTGCACATATCACCGGAATCTATCTCAATTATCGTATGAAAAAGATTGGTGCAGGACTTTTTGCATCAGGAATGTTAGATGCACTGAATCATCTGATTGCAATGCGGCCGGAAAATGACTGGTATCTTCTGATGAAAATACAGGCATTACTGGTAAGCGGACAGAGGCAGGAGGCAGAGTGGTTATTTGATGAGTTCCGGCGGAAAGAGGAAGCAAAAGATACACCGCTTTATGCATATTTCCTCTATCTCCGTACGTTGTGGGAGCGGGAAGAATCCTATGTGAACCGGCTGACTGCAGAGATTGAAGAAATTTATCAGAAAACAGATGATATCCGGGTGTTCTGGATGCTGCTTTTCTTAAAGAAAGAATATTGCGAAAATGATACCAGGAAAATCCGGGCAATTGAGAGCCAGATGTTAGACGGCTGTAACAGTCCGTTTCTCTATATCGAAGGATTCTATTTATACTGGCAGAATCCGTATCTTTTAACGAGACTTACTGATTTTGAAATCCGCATTCTTTACTGGGCGGCAAAAAAAGGTGTGTTGACTAGTGACCTTGCCATGCAGATTACGACGCTGGTATCGGAAAAACGGGTATTTCATCCGCTGCTTTATAAGACTATGTGCGTGGCATATGATAAATTTCAGAATAATCAGATGTTGTCAGCAATCTGTGCTTACCTGATAAGAGGACAGCGTTTTGGATTGCATTATCATATCTGGTTTGAACGTGGCGTGGAAGAAGATTTGCGGCTGGCAGGATTAAATGAAGCATATTTAATGTCCATGGATTTACTTGCCATTAAGAAAATTCCACGGATGATACAGATGTATTTTCAGTATAACAGCAGCATTCCATACAAACAGAAGGCGGCTCTGCTTGCAAATGTAGTAGCGTTAAAGGAGAAAGAGCCGGAGGTATATTCCAGTTACCGGAAGCGGATGGAAGAATTCGCAATTGCCCAGATAGAAGAAGGTCATATCGATGATAATCTGGCGATTATCTATTCTGATTTATTAAATAAAGGCATGATACAAAAAGAGATGGCAGGACCACTGGCGAAGATTCTCTTTACCCATAAAATGAACTGCTTTGCACCGAATATTGTGCGGATGTATGTTTTGCATGACCAGCTGCGAAAAGTGCAGTGTGTGCCGATTGTAAATGGCAGTGCTTATTTTGAGTTATACAGCAAGGACTATGTCATTGTATTTGAGGATACGAAGGGATACCGGTATGGCAGTGAGATTTCATACCAGCTGGAAAAGCTGATGAGACCTGGTGCCTTTTACCGTACCTGCATGGAATATGCACCATATGAGATTTCGTATCTTTTGTATCATTTTACATCCAGGGATACCCACCGTGCGTTTATGCCGGAGGACAGTGAGTATTTACGCATCTTTTTAAAAGAGGAAGCATTGCGGGAAAGTTACCGGGCGGAGCTTTATGCAAAGGCAGTACATTTCTATGAGCAGGAAGATAATCAGGAACTGGTGGAAGAGTGTCTGCGTCATGCACCGCTTTCTTCTATGAAGCGGGATGACAGAGCCTATCTTTTGAATCTGATGTTGGAATACCGGCTATATGAGATTGCATATCCGGATATCCGGGAATTTGGCTGGGAAGGCATCCGGCTGGAGAAACTGACAGCACTTCTGACTTATGAAATAGAAGAAGTGGATTATGAAAGTGATGACTTCCTGCTGGCACTGTGTGCAGTGACTTTTCAGGCGAAGAAATACAGTAAAGAGATGCTGCAGTATTTAGCACAGTTCTACTGCGGTCCGACCCGTGTAATGGCGGCGGTCTGGTCAGCAGCGCAGACCTTTGATATAGATACCAGAGACTTGGAAGAACGGTTATTGATGCAGATGTTATATACAGCAGAATTTGTAGAACAGGTGCAGAGCATTTATGAAAGCTTTGTGTCACACGGAGCACCGCATCTTCTGCAGAAAGCATATGTAAATTATTTCGCACATTTCTATTTTGTGCATCAGGGCATTGTACCGGAAAATGTCATTAGAGGCTTAAAGAAAAATTATGAGGAACAGGAAGAATTAAGCCAGGTGATGAAGCTGGCACTGCTTTATGCAGTGGCGAAGAGGGATTTGTCCATAGAAGAAAAAGGTGTAATGGAGATGACAGAGCAGCTTCTACAGGAGCAGCTGGCACAGAATCTTTATTTTGCATTTTATCAGCAGATGCCGGAGGAGATTCGCTATCGATTTCATTTTTACGACCGGCAGTTTGTGGAATACCGGACAAATCCGAGCAAGCGTGTGGTGATTCACTACCAGAAGGGTGAATCCTATGTGGATGAAGATATGAATGAGATGTATGAGGGCATTTTCGTAAAAGAATTTATCGTATTCTTTGGAGAAGAAATTCCGTATTATATTTCAGAGGAAGCACCACGGGAGTCCGTTGTGACTGAGAGTGGACGGCTTTCCTGTAAGGATGTCTGCGGCAGGGAAAACGGAAGCACCTACGATATGTTGAATGAAATGGAATTAGAATATACCTTAAAGGATTATGAGAAGTTAGAGCGGCTTTTACGGAAATATGACAGCATGAAGAAAAGGAATGAAGAACGTTTTCAACTGATGTAATAACAGGGAAAACAATAACAGGGTGATGGTATGAAGGAAAAAAGCCTTTCAATAGGACTTGATTTTGGAAAAAAATACGCATTAGTATCATATTGTACATCCGATATGTCAGAGCCGGATACCATCAGTACCGTGGCAGGCAGTGAACTGTACCAGATTCCATTAAGCCTTTGTAAGCGGAGAGGAATCGGACAGTGGTATTACGGAAAAGAAGCAGAGACTGTCATGAAAAATGGCGAAGGAAGCGGCTGTGACCGGCTCTTCAGCCGGGCACTGGCAGGCGAACAGGTTACCGTGGAAGGGGAAACTTATGATACGGTAGAACTGTTAAGTCTCTTTGTCCGTAAAATTCTTACGGTACCGCAGAAATTCGGCACATCCATGAAGCTGGCAAGAATTACCATTACCATGGATACTTTAAACCGGGAGAAGATGGAACTGATTGAAAAAATAGCCGGACGGATGAAGTGGACAAAAGAGCAGTGTCATGTCATCGATTATGCAGAAAGCTTTTATTATTATGCTTTAAGCCAGAAGGAAGAACTGTGGCTGCATGATGCAGTTCTCTTTGATTATTCCAAGAACAGTATGTGTTTTTATTACATGGAGCGTAATCTGAATTCCACACCACAGCTGGTTCATATTTATCTGAAAGATTATGGTCCTTTGATTGGCAATAAAGACACTGCGTTTTTAGATGTAGTAACAGATGCCGTTTCCCGTAAAATCTATTCTTCGGTATATCTGACAGGGGATGGTTTTGATGGAGAATGGATGAGAGAATCCTTAAAATTTCTCTGCAACGGAAGGCATGTTTTCTTGGGCAAAAATCTTTATGCTAAGGGAGCCTGTTATGCATCCTGCATCCATACCGGAATGCAGCCATGGCAGTTTGTCTATATTGGCGAGAATGAGATGAAGGTAAATATCAGCCTTAAAGTAAAAGACCGGGAAGAACTTATTTTCCATACACTGGTAAGTGCAGGAGAAAACTGGTATGAAGCAAAGAATCGGTGCGAGATTTTACTGGCAGGTACGAATACCGTTGATTTCTGGCTGCAGCTTCCGGACAGCAGGGAAGCAAAGATAGAATCCTTAGAGCTTACGGATATTCCAAAACGTCCGGAGCGCATGACCAGACTTTCTGTTATGACAGAAGCACTGTCTGATTCAGCGGTAAAAGTTACGATACGGGACCTTGGATTTGGAGAGATTTATAAAAGCTCTGAAAAAGTGTGGGAATATAAAATGGAACTATAGGAGGAGACTTCATGGGAGAATTGATTTTATGCAATCGGAAAGAAACCGATGTGCCATATTATTTAGAACAGAATATGATAAATATCTATTCCCTGGAGGAATTGAACTGGTATATTTTAAACCACACGGAATATCTTGACGATTCTTTTGTGTCGGATGATTTAATCAGCTGGATTGCAGAGGAGTTAAAAGACCTGGAGTTAGCCGGGCAGTTAAAAGAGGCTGTCCGAAAGAAAATAACGCTGGCAAAGAAAGTCCGGCTTCTGATGGATGCCTGCGGCTTTTGCACAAAGAAAGAAAAAGATGAAATCGAATATGCACTGGCAGAAGTAGAAAATAAATCAGAAATTGAATGTATGAAAATCCGGGCAGACAGAAGCCTTATGAATCATCGGTATGTCATGGCTATCAGGAAATATATGCGTCTGCTGCAGAAGGAAGAGGCGGGGAAGCTTGATGCTTCTGTCATAGGAAATATATGGAATAATATTGGTGTTGCAAATACCGGGTTATTCCTGTACCGGGATGCGGCACGATGCTTTAAGAAAGCTTATGACTATAATAACAATCCGGCATGCATGCGGGAGATGGAAGAAGCATGGCGGATGGTAGCACCGGATGAAAAGGAACAGGTTTATGAAGTATCAGAAGAACTGCAAAAGACATTAGAGGATATTCATAAGCAATGGAATGATGAGGAAGAAGTACTGGAAGCATTTCGAGATGTGCTGGATAAGAAAAAATATATTTACGAAAGCAATGGACGGTGGGCATAACATTGATAAAATTTTTTAGAAGAAAAAGGAAACCAAAGAAAACAATCGAAGAGGTCTTAGAATGTATCACAGAGGATACGTTATCGGAAGAAGACCGGAAGGATGAACATAAAGTACAACATTATGTTCTGGGTCACTGTGAACAGATGATTGACACCACAAAGACCCTGGAAAATGAAAAGTCTGAATATCGTGTGGTGACTTCTTATTTAAAGGATATCCAGATTATTGAAGAACTGCCGGAAGATGAGGCAGCTGCTTTAAGAGATACTGCAAACAGTATTCTTACACTGGATCAGTCCCGTTCCGATTATCTGAAAGCAACCAAGAAGCTGACAGATACGCAGTATGCACAGATGGAACAGGAAGAGGAGACTCTGACGGAATCCATCCGGACCCTGCAGGCAAATGAGATGTATCAGGCGGCCGTAAAGCGTGATATGAATTACCTGGAAGGGGAGAAGAATGAATGGGCCTATTACCGGGAAGAGTTAATGGAAGAACAGAAGATTCTGCGGAAGGCATCCTATGTAGTATTTGGCATGGTACTGGCATTCCTTGCAGTTATATTGGTTCTTCATGTGGCATTGGAAATGGATGTACGGATTCTATTTACGATTCTGATGGTAGCTGCGGCAGCCAGTGGATTCTTTATGCTGTTCCGGAATCAGAATAATACAAGAGAAATCAAGCGGGCAGAAGTGAACATGAATCATGCCATTACTCTTTTGAACCGTACTAAAATAAAGTACGTAAATTCTACGAATGCGGTGGATTATGCCTGTGAGAAATACCATGTGCATAATTCCTATGAACTGACCTATCTCTGGGAGCAGTACTTAGAAGCCAAACGGGAAAGAGAGAAATTTGAGCGGAACAGTGATGACTTGGAATATTTTAATGGAAAGTTGGTACGCATGCTGCAAAAATATGAACTTTATGATGCAAAGGTCTGGATTAGTCAACCCAATGCACTGGTAGATAAGCGTGAAATGGTGGAAATCAAGCATGAATTATTGAGCCGGCGGCAGAAAATCCGGGCATCCATTGAATATAACATGGATGTAGTATTAGAACAGAAGGAAGAAATTGAAAAACTCATGAAAGAGTATCATGAGGAAATCCCGGAAGTCCGTGAGATTATTAATTCTGTGGACCGGCTCTGCGGAACCGGAGAATGAAAATAGCGTATCATCGATAGAAAATATCGGTGATACGCTATTTTTTACTTTACAGGAAATTGCTTTCCTGTAAAGTAAAAAACGCTCCGCGAGGATGCACACTGCGGCGTATAAGGTAGATGTCGCAAGCAACCGCCGCAGGCGCGAGAATGTGCCAAGACACATTCTTTTCTATCACAGTTTTATTTGCAGCCACAGCTCTTATCGAAAGCCGGGTTACATGCATAGAAGTTCTTGGAGTCAAGGTGTTCCTGTACCATCCGGAGTGCTTCGCCAAAACGCTGGAAGTGTACGACCTCCCTGGCACGCAGGAAACGAATCGGATCTACAACGTCCGGGTCTTTTACGACACGAAGAATGTTATCGTAAGTGGTGCGGGCTTTCTGCTCTGCAGCCATATCTTCCATAAGGTCAGTAATCGGATCGCCTTTGGACTGGAATTCACAGGCATTCTGTGGAACACCACCGGCAGCCTGTGGCCATACGGCAAGGGTGTGGTCAATATAGTAAGGACCGAAGTTAGAGGCTTTGATTTCCTCCGGAGTCAGGTCTCTGGTAAGCTGGTGTACGATGGTTGCAATCATCTCAAAATGGGCAATTTCTTCTGTCGCAATATCGGTAAGCAGTCCGGCTACTTCACGGTAAGGAATGGAATAGCGCTGGGAGAGATAACGTAAGGATGCGTTGATTTCTCCGTCAGGACCTCCGTACTGGCTTAAGATATACTGTGCGGTTTTCGGATCGGTCTGTTTGATGTTGACCGGATATTCCAGTCTTTTTTCATACTGCCACATTTAACAATTTCCCCCTTCCCATGGATTTCTCATGCTTCCCCAGCTCCAGTGACCGTCTGTGTCGGCACCGTCTAAAGTCAGGGGACCATATTTTTCTTCATACATTTTCACTGCTTTTAACCGCAGGGTACGGTAGTGGTTATAGAAGGAAAGTGCTTCTTCATCATAAGGATGGGTGTCAAGGTAAAGGGCAGTATCATAAGCTACAAAGCTGACCTGATTAATCCAGTCTAAAAGCTGGGACTGGTTCATTGGCATATTGTTCATCAGAATCTGCCTCCTTTCATGGAACCATGGAAAGGTTTATTTAAATCCTGAAAGACTGTGCCATTACGCAGAGCCTGGTCAGGTTCGTACAGATTGCCGAACTGCTGCCATGGAACATAAGCCATGGCAAGTTCCTGATTACAGGCAAACTGTTTCGTATAAGGTGTCGGAACAGCCGGACGGCTGCTTTGTGGCTGACAATTACAGTTGTTCATATGCTGACCTCAATAAAAATATTCATATTAATATATGTGCAGATGAAAAGGAATGTGAGATTTTATATTGTGAAAAAAAGAATCCTGCGGTAAAATACTTAATTGAGAAAAAATATCAATAACAAGAGAAGAGGAAAATAGATGACACTGGATGAACTTGAAATTGGAAGAGAAGCGGTAATAACCAAAGTAGGGGGAGAAGGAGCACTGCGGTGTAGATTTTTAGATATGGGGCTGATTCCAAAGACAAAGGTGCAGGTGCGTAAAGTAGCACCTATGGGAGACCCGATTGAACTCCGGATTCGTGGATATGAACTGACCATACGAAAAGAAGATGCCGGAAAAATTGAAGTAGAACCGGAGGAGAACTAGAATGATATTTGCATTAGTAGGAAACCAGAACTGTGGTAAGACCACATTATTTAATCAGCTCACCGGTTCCAACCAGCATGTTGGAAATTTTCCGGGTGTAACGGTTGACCAGAAAATGGGAGAAATCAGAGAGCATAAGGATGCATCGGTAGTTGACCTGCCGGGAATCTATTCACTGCGTCCGTATACCAGCGAGGAGATTGTAACAAGAGACTTTATTTTAAATGAAAAGCCGGATGGAATTATCAATATTGTAGATGCAACAAATATTGAGCGAAATCTCTATCTGACCCTGCAGTTATTAGAAATGCATATTCCGATGGTATTAGCTCTGAATATGATGGATGAGGTGCGTAACAACGGCGGAAGTATTGATGTAAAACAGATGTCTTTAGAACTGGGAATTCCGGTTATTCCAATTAGTGCGGTAAAGGGAGAGGGAGTGGAAGATCTGGTACACAGCGCCATGAAGGTGGCAGGACAGAAGATATATCCAAAGGTAACGGATTTTTGCGAGAAAGGTCCTGTGCACCGCTGCATTCATGCGGTATCCCATCAGGTAGAAGACCATGCACAGAATATCGGAATGTCACCACGTTTTGCAGCAACGAAGATTGTAGAACAGGATACAGACATTATTGACAGACTGAAGCTGAGCCAGAACGAACTGGATATGATGGAACACAGTATTGAAGAAATGGAAACAGACCATCATATGGACAGAAATGCCGCTCTGGCGGATATGAGATATACCTTTATTGAAAAGGTGTGCAGTAAATCAGTAACAAAGTGCCATGAGAGCAAAGAACATATTCGTAGTGTGAAGATAGACAATGTATTAACGAATAAATATCTTGCTATTCCGTTGTTTCTTCTGATTATGCTGCTTGTATTCTGGCTGACCTTCGGTGTGATCGGAGCATTTTTGAGCGATTATCTGGCTGTTTTTATTGCATACATAACGAATCTTGCAGACAAGGGGCTGACTGCTTATGGAATTAACCCGGTGGTTCACAGCCTGATTATTGATGGTGTATTTGCCGGAGTAGGAAGTGTGTTAAGCTTCCTGCCGATTATTGTGGTTTTATTTTTCTTCCTGTCTATTCTGGAAGATTCCGGTTATATGGCAAGAGTTGCCTTTGTTATGGATAAACTGCTGCGTAAGATTGGACTTTCCGGACGAAGCTTTGTTCCAATGCTGATTGGATTTGGTTGCACGGTTCCGGCAGTAATGTCAAGCAGAACTTTAGCATCCGAAAGAGACCGGAAAATGACCATTATGCTGACCCCATTTATCAGCTGTTCGGCGAAAATACCGATTTATGCGGTGTTTACAGCAGCATTTTTTAAAAAGTATCAGGCACTTGTTATGATTGCACTTTATGTTGGTGGAATGGTAATGGGAATTCTGGTGGCACTTTTATTCAAGCATTCCGCATTCCGTGGAAAACCGATGCCTTTTGTCATGGAGCTTCCGAATTACCGGCTGCCATCTTTTAAGAGCGTGGTACTCCTGATGTGGGACAAGGCAAAGGATTTCTTAGAGAGGGCATTTACCGTTATTTTCCTTGCAACGATTATTATCTGGTTCTTACAGTCTTTTGATACCAGACTGAATGTAGTATCTGACAGCGCAGACAGCCTGCTGGCATTAATCGGCCGTGTGATTGCACCGGTTTTTGCTCCGCTTGGATTTGGGGACTGGAGAGTATCCACTTCTTTGATTACCGGATTTACTGCCAAAGAAGCAGTAATCAGTACCATGAGTGTACTTCTTGGAACCAGTGTGACTGCTTTGGGCAACAGCCTTGGAACTCTGTTTACGCCGGTATCAGCAGTCAGCTTCCTGGTATTTACGTTACTTTATACACCATGTGTAGCAGCGATTGCAGCAATCAGACGGGAGATGGGTTCAAAGCTTCAGGCACTTGGTGTTGTGGTAATGCAGTGCGTGGTTGCATGGATTGCAGCATTTGTTGTCTTTCAGATTGGCAGCCTGATTTTTTAGGAGGCAGATAGTATGGGCGTTAATGATATTATTTTGCTATTACTGATTCTTTGCTGGTGCGCCTTTGCAGTATATGCTATGATGAAAAAGAAAAAAGAGGGAGGCTGCATTGGCTGCAGCGGATGTAGTGGAAGGACAGATACGGATGCGGTCTGCAAAGAATGTTCCCAGAGGAAAAAGTTGTAAAAAGTATTTATTTTAGAACATAAGAGCAGGCTACTTGTATTATTGAAAGTGGTGTGCTAGATTATTGTTAGCATAGTGTTATATATTGATAATACTGTGCGTGGTTATGAACAATGATATAATACAATTTTTTTCTAGGAGGAAACGATGAGAGGACTACGTACACCAGTATCAGATTTGAGAAAAAGCATTTTTACGGAGGTAGCAAAAATTGCTTATGAAGCAGACAGTGCAAACCTGAACGATGCCGTTGAGGCAGTTCCATATACAGTTTGCCCTGGAGATGTTCCTACATACCGTGAAAGTATTTATAGAGAACGTGCGATTGCAGCAGAAAGAGTAAGACTTGCTATGGGTATGTCTTTACGGCCACAGGATAAACCGGTACATGTTACCAGTGGCCTCGAAGAGAGCAATGTGGCAGAAAAATATTATGAGCCACCTCTTATGCAGGTAATTCCATCTGCATGTAATCTGTGCGAAGAAAAGAAATATGAAGTATCCAATATGTGTCAGGGATGTATTGCACATCCATGTATGGAGGTATGTCCAAAGGGAGCAATCTCCCAGGTAGATGGCAAATCCGTAATCGACCAGGAAAAATGTATCAAATGTGGTAGATGTAAAGCAGCCTGCCCATATGATGCGATTTCCAAGAAAGAAAGACCTTGTTCCATGGCTTGTGGAATTGGAGCAATTGGAACAGATGAATACGGAAGAGCAAAGATTGATGCAGATAAATGTGTATCCTGTGGTCAGTGTATGGTAAGCTGCCCATTCGGAGCAATTGCAGATAAATCACAGATTTTCCAGTTGATCCGTTGTATGAAAGAAGGCGGAGAAGTTATTGCTGAAATTGCACCTGCATTTGTAGGTCAGTTCGGACCTGGAGCTACTCCAAAGCATGTAAAAGCAGCTTTATTAGAACTTGGTTTCTCAGAGGTTGTTGAAGTTGCACTTGGAGCTGATATCGGTGCAGTAGCAGAGGCACATCATTATGCAAATCATGTTGCAACAGGTGAGCTTCCATTCTTACTTACATCCTGCTGTCCTGCATGGTCTATGCTTGCAAAGACACAGTTTCCGGATTTGATCGAGAGCGTATCTTCTGAGCTTACACCTATGGTTGCTACAGCGAGAAGCATTAAGAAAGAGCATCCGGATGCAAAAGTAGTATTTATCGGACCGTGTGCTGCTAAGAAACTGGAAGCAAGTAGAAGAACTGTCCGAAGTGATGTTGATTTTGTAATTACATTTGAAGAGTTAGACGCTATGTTTGCAGCAAAAGGAATTGATCCGAACCAGACAGATGGTGAAAGCTCCATGCATGATGCAACTGCTGCAGGTCGTGGATATGCATGTGCCGGTGGTGTTGCAGATGCCATTGAAAAATGTATACATGAGTATTATCCGGATGTGGATGTTAAGATTGAACATGCAGAAGGTCTTGCTGAATGTAAGAAGATGCTGATGCTTGCCAAGGCCGGTAAGATGAATGGATATATGATTGAGGGAATGGGATGTCCTGGCGGATGTATCGCCGGAGCAGGAACTATTCTTCCGATTCCGAAGGCAAAACAGGAAATCGAGAAGATTAAGAAAGCTTCTACCAAGCAGCTTCCTCCAAAGGAATTACGGGAAATCGAATTAAATTAATAGTAAGAAAGCGGGTTAATAGAATGAGCAAGGTTAGAACCAGATTTGCACCAAGTCCTACAGGAAGAATGCATGTAGGAAATCTGCGTACAGCACTTTATGCATATTTAATTGCAAAGCATGAGGGCGGAGATTTTATTTTAAGAATTGAAGATACAGACCAGGAACGTTATGTTGAGGGAGCGGTAGATATTATCTACCGTACCCTTGAGAAGACTGGATTGTTGCATGATGAAGGTCCGGACAAGGATGGCGGTGTTGGCCCATATGTGCAGAGTGAACGTCAGGCACAGGGAATTTATCTGGAGTATGCGAAGAAACTGATTGAAAAAGGAGAAGCATACTATTGTTTCTGTGATAAGGAGCGTTTAGAGAGTCTGCGTCAGACTGTTGCAGGTAAAGAGATTATTGTTTACGATAAGCATTGCCTGCATTTAAGCAAGGAAGAAATAGAAGAAAAGCTTGCTTCAGGTATTCCATACGTTATCCGTCAGAATAATCCTCAGACAGGAACAACAACCTTCCATGATGAAATCTATGGAGATATTACCGTTGATAATGCGGAGCTGGACGATATGATTCTGATTAAATCAGACGGATATCCGACTTATAACTTTGCCAACGTAGTAGATGACCATTTGATGGGAATTACACATGTAGTAAGAGGAAATGAATATCTTTCTTCTTCTCCAAAGTATAACCGTCTGTATGAAGCTTTTGGCTGGGATGTGCCGGTGTATGTACACTGTCCGCTAATCACCAACGAAGAGCATCAGAAGTTAAGTAAACGTTGCGGGCATTCTTCCTACGAAGATTTGATTGAACAGGGATTTTTAACAGAAGCAGTTGTAAACTTTGTGGCATTACTGGGGTGGAGTCCGGCAGATAACCGGGAAATCTTTTCCCTGGAAGAGCTGGTAAAAGCCTTTGATTATCATCATATGAGCAAATCACCGGCTGTATTTGACTATACAAAGCTGAAATGGATGAATGGCGAATACATCAAGGCAATGGATTTTGATTCGTACTTTGAAATGGCAGAGCCATATATCCGGAAAGTAATTACCAGGGATTATGATATCCGCAAGATTGCAGAGATGGTGAAGACCAGAATTGAAATCTTCCCGGATATTGAGAATCTGATTGACTTCTTTGAGGAACTTCCGGAGTATGATACCGCAATGTATACCCATAAGAAGATGAAGACCACAGAAGAGAGCTCTTTGGAAGTCTTGACAGAGATTCTTCCGGTATTAGAGGCTCAACAGGATTACAGTAATGATGCACTGTATCAGACACTTTGTGATTTTGTGGCAGAGAAGGGCTGCAAGAATGGTTATGTATTATGGCCGGTTCGTACAGCGGTTTCCGGTAAACAGATGACACCGGCAGGTGCAACTGAGATTATGGAAATTATTGGTAAGGAGGAGTCCTTAAAACGTATCCGTACCGGAATTACACTTCTTACGAAAGCACTTGAGAAATAAAAGTTACGAGGCATTTCATGCAATTTAATGAAGCACAACAGGAAGCTGTTGATTTTTATCAGGGTCCCTGCCTTACACTGGCGGGGCCCGGTTCAGGCAAAACTGCCGTAATTACCCATCGAACGAAAAATTTAATAGAAAAATATGGGGTGTCACCATCAGAGATTCTGGTGGTGACATTTACAAAAGCAGCCGCTATGGAGATGAAGGAGCGTTTTCTTTCGCTAACGAATCAGACATCCACAACGGCTACTTTTGGTACTTTTCATGCGGTGTTTTTTACGGTATTAAAGTATGCTTATCATTATCGGGCAGAAAATATTATAAGAGATGAGCAGAAGGTGGTATTTATCCGGAATCTTTTACGTCATTTTCCGATTGACTATGAAGATGAAAATGAATGCATCCAGACTCTGTTATCTGAAATCGGCGGTGTAAAGAATTCGAACATTCCCATTGAACATTATTATTCTTCTAATTTTCCAGAGCATACATTCCGGGATGTATTTATGAATTATCAGAAGATGCTACAGAAGAACCGGCTGATTGATTTTGATGATATGTTAGTTTATACCTATGAACTTTTCAGCCAGCGGAAGGATATCTTAGCACTCTGGCAGAAGAAGTTCCGGTATATTTTGATTGATGAGTTTCAGGATATCAATGGATTGCAATATGAGATTATAAGGATGCTTGCAGCACCGGAAAATAATCTCTTTGTGGTAGGGGATGATGACCAGTCTATTTACAGGTTCCGCCAGGCAAGACCGGAGATTATGCTGAACTTTGAGAAGGATTATGCTGATGCAAAGCGGATTGTATTAAATTATAATTATCGTTCCGATGGAAATATTGTGGCAGCGGCAGGAAGACTGATTGCCCACAATACAGGGCGGTTTGCAAAGGATATTAAGGCATTTCATCCGGCAAAGGAAGCGGTGGTATGTAAGACTTACCGGACGCAGCGGGAAGAAAATTTAGGATTGATTCATGCACTTAAGGAATATACCGCAGCTGGTGGTGACTGGTCGGACGCAGCGGTGCTGTTTCGCACTAATACACAGCCAAGACTTCTGATGCAGCAGTTGATGGAATATAATATTCCTTTCCGTACAAGGGATAATATTCCTAATATTTATGAGCATTGGATTGCAAAAGATATGGAAAGTTATCTTCGGATTGCCCATGGAAGCAGAAGAAGGGCAGACTTCTTACAGATTATGAACCGGCCGAACCGTTATATTGGGCGGGACAGCCTGGAAGAGGATACCGTAGCATTTGATGTCTGGGCAGATTATTATGATAAAATGGAGCAGTCCTGGATTGCACGAAGAATCGACCGGCTTTATCATGACTGCAAAATGTTAGCCGGAATGAAGCCTTTTGCAGCGGTGAATTATATCCGCAAGGGAATCGGCTACGATGACTATATCAAAGAATATGCAGATCAGAGAGGTATGAATGAGGAAGAACTTTTGGATATTCTAGAACAGCTTACCGATATGACCAAAGAGTTCGATAGCTTTGATGACTGGCAGAAACAGAAAGAGAAATATTTAAAAGAATTACAGCGTGCCATGGAGAAGCAGCGGACGAAGGGAGAGGGCGTTGTCTTATCAACCTTACATAGCTCGAAGGGATTAGAGTATGATGTGGTATTTTTGATTGATGTAAATGAGAAAATCATGCCCTATAAGAAAGCTGTTTTAGATGCGGATCTGGAAGAGGAACGCAGAATGTTCTATGTTGGGATGACCAGAGCAAAAAAACAGCTCTACCTCTTCTCGGTAGAGCTGTTGAATAATCACAGTGCAGAACCATCCCGGTTCTTAAAAGAATTGCAGGAAACGTAATGGATGATTAGTTGTCCATTGCGTCAAATTCTGCTTCATCTAATAATTCATCAAAACGGTCGGAGACAACTTCGTATTCTTCGTCACTGTCAATATTATCTAAAGAAGGATTTCCATCCTCATCCTCGGAGTAACGATAGATATATACTTCACCATCTGCATTTTCATTTCCCTTTTCATCTAAGGGCATCAGCGCAATATAATCCTGTTTTCCTGCTTCAAAGATAGTAAGAATTTTGCATTCCACATCCTGCCCATTGTCTAAATTCAATGTCACCATGATATCGTCTTCATCTTTTAACTGTTTGTTTTCCATAAAATACCTCTTTCTTTATATAATTGTCTGAACGTAGAGTTCCGGACGTTTTTCCAGATTGATAAATATACTGTCTTCTAACCGAACCACCGGACGAGTCAGGCGATGCTTGTTAATCAGCACAATTTTACCGGTCATGCCATTACTTAACATGACATCATTGTTAATATATGTATTGGCAATATGCTCCAGGAAGCTGGTAATAAACTGGGGTTTGTATTTACCCAGACCCTCCCGCTCAAAAGTGGCAATGACCTCAAACGGGCAGACGCCGCGGCGATAACAGCGGTCAGCAGTCATGGCATCGTAGACATCTGCAATAGCAACGATATTGGCAAAATCATCAATATCATCTCCGATAAGTCCGATTGGATAGCCGCTTCCATCACAGCGTTCATGATGGGTGAGAGCAATTTTTTTGATGCGGACAGATACATTCTGATTTTTCAGCAGTTCATAACCATATTCGGAATGTTTTTTCACCAGTTCATATTCTTCCGGGGTCAGGCGCCCTGGCTTGTTAATGATTTCCGGTGGAATTTTACTTTTTCCTATATCGTGTAAGAGACCACCCAGAGTCAGAGTTTCTAAATCATCTGCATTATAATTCTGCCACATACCAATCATTCGGCTGATTAAAGAAACATTCAGACTGTGGGCATAAGTGGAATCGGTAATTTTGCGCATATTGTGCAGCATATCGAACATGGAAATTGTAGTGGAATGTCTGGCAAAAAGATCTAAAGCGCAGGATAAAAGAGCCTCCTGATCAAAAGGAATGTTTTTTGTGACAAAATCATTGATGGATTTTTCTAAAAAAGGTACTTTTTTTTCGTAATTTGCTTTAAAAACTTTGAATTCTTTACTGTTTCTTACCCGTTCAGAATACCGGTCAACCGCTTCCTTTTCTTCAGCCATTGACTGAATGGCATCAACAGGCAGAGCACCGTCTATTATTCTGGCACTCTCAATTCCATAAAACTCAAGGTGTGCAATCATCTGAGTTGTCAGCATTTTGTGTGCTTCTACAATCATCTGCCCATGCCTGCTCATGACAGGAGTGGCAGTCACCATGCCAGGTTGTAAATCCTTTGTTGCAACTGTATGCATGAATATACCTCTTATATCACTAATTAACAATACACTACACTATAATTATAAAAATTTACATATCAATTGTCAATGAATCGTGTTATAATCTTTTCAAGAGACTTGAATATAGGAAAGTGCAGGATGATGAAATGAAATACAATGTTCGGGAAGGCGATTACAGAACCATGGGAGCAGTTGTGCATAGTGATGGGGTTGTATTTACCTTTGAGGGGAGAAAAGAGCAGAAATGTAGTATTGTACTGTATGAAAAGAAAACAGGGAAAATTGGAAAAATACCGGTTCCGGATACTTACTATGTGGGTGCACTGCGCTCAATTATGGTAATGGGCATTGAACCGGCTTCTTTTGATTATAATTTTGAAATAGACGGTAAGGTTATGACAGATCCATATGCCAGAAGAATTGTAGGCAGGGAAAAGTGGGGAGAAAAGGAACGCTTTGGTATGGATTATCAGGTGAAAAGCGGTTTCTCCACAGATGTTTTTGACTGGGAAGAGGATGTGGCACCGGAAATTGCCAAAAAGGATATGGTCATGTACAAACTTCATGTGAGAAATTTTACCATGGAGGGTAGTAATGGCGGAGCAAGAAAAGGAACTTTTGAAGCAGTAGAGAACCGGATAGGATATCTTCGTGATATGGGCGTTACAACCGTTGAATTTATGCCTTTTTATGAATTTGAAGAGCTGATGATACCGGAAACCTGTGAACTGCCGGATTATGTGACCTGGAAGGAAGAACAGAAGACAGATACAAAGAAGCTGCCGGAAGTTGAGAAGATAAATTGCTGGGGCTATACCGAAGGCAATTATTTTGCGCCGAAGGCTGCATTTACCAGAAGCAGACAGCCGGAGCATGCCTTGAAATCATTAATTAAGGCATTGCATAAAAATGACATGGAATGTATTATGGAAATTTATTTTCCTGATACCATCAATCAGAATCTGATGTTAGAAGCCCTGCGCTTCTGGGTGATGGAATATCATGTGGATGGATTCCGTCTGATGGGAGCAAATCTTCCGGTTCGTGCTATGGCACAGGATTTGATTTTGTGCCGCAGTAAGCTGTTTGCAGATACGATTCCGGAGGATTTGCTGGAACAGGATTATGCATATCCGCATTTATTTGTTTACCGGGATGAATTTTATTATCCGTTGCGGAAAATGTTAAATCATAAGGAAATCTGTCTTACCGATTTTGTAAACCAGATGCGTAAGCAGAAGAAATATGCCGGATTTGTGAATTATGCAGCATCTAATGATGGTTTTACACTGGCAGATGTATTTATGTACAGTGAGAAACATAATGAAGCAAATGGGGAAAACAATGCGGATGGAAATGACTGGAATTACAGTGACAACTATGGCATTGAAGGACCAACCCGCAAAAAATATATAGAAAGCCTGCGTAAAAAACAGCTTCGAAATGCGGTTACGGCAGTATTTTTAGCACAGGGTATTCCACTGCTTGCTGCCGGTGATGAGATTGGTAATTCCCAGAGGGGAAATAATAATGCTTATTGCCAGGATAATGCAGTTGGCTGGGTAAACTGGAAAAATGATAAGAAATATGCTTCCTTACAACAGTTTGTAAAGAAAATGGCAGCCTTTCGTAAGGCACACCCGGTTCTTCGGATGGAAGAGCCGATGCGGATGAATGATTATAAGGGACTGGGATATCCGGATCTTTCTTTTCATTGCGATAGTGCATGGACTGTGGGATTTAGCCCGAACCGCCAGTCGGTTGGGATGCTTTATTGCGGACCCTATGCGGATTGTGAGGAAATGATTTATGTGGCATATAATTTTCACACCGGAAAACAGTTCCTTGCACTTCCGAAATTGCCAAAAAGCAAAAAATGGTATAAAGTAATGGATACAGGAAATGAAAATGGTTTTCTGGAGAAAGAAATGATAATGGATGCAGTCCAGGTAGAAATTGCCGGGATGTCCATTCAGATATTAATAGGGAAATAAAGTAAGATGAAAGCATGGAAACATTTTTGCACAATTAATCATCACAAGATGTTAGTCATGAAAGGCTGTTTTAAAGTTGGACTTTACCGCCAGGGCTTATTGCATGATTTGTCGAAATATTCACCAACGGAATTTTTAGTGGGCTGTAAGTATTTTCAGGGAAATATGAGTCCCAACAATGCCGAACGTGAGGATAAGGGGTATTCCGCAGCCTGGCTGCACCATAAGGGCAGAAACAAGCATCATATGGAATACTGGATTGATTACGGACCGGATAAATGCACCGGAATTACTGGAATGAAGATGCCAACAAAATATGTTGTTGAGATGTTTATTGACCGGGTGGCAGCAAGCAGGAATTACCAGAGAGAAAAATATACCGACGAAAGTCCTCTGGCTTATTACGAACATGGAAAGCAGTATCATATTATTCATGAGGAATCAAGAGAACTTTTAGAGTGCCTTCTTCATATGCTGGCAGAATGCGGCGAAGAAGAGACTTATGCATATATTCGATATGAAGTATTGAAAAATAAAAGAAAGAAGGATAAATAAATGTTAGACGGAAAGAAGATTTTATATAGTGGAATGCAGGCAACAGGAACCCTTACCCTTGGAAATTATTTGGGAGCATTGAAAAACTGGGTAAATCTTACAAATGAATATGAATGTATCTATGGTGTTATGGATTTACATTCCCTTACCTTAAGACAGGTGCCGGCAGAGTTCCGTAAAAATGCCCGTTCTCTTTATGCATTATATGTAGCGGCAGGATTAGACCCGGAGAAAAACTGTATTTATTATCAGTCCCATGTATCCGGACATGCAGAATTAAGCTGGATATTAGGCTGCTTTACTTATATGGGAGAGTTAAACCGTATGACACAGTTTAAGGACAAGGCTGCAAAGCATGCAGATAATATCAATGCAGGTCTTTATACCTATCCGGTATTAATGGCGGCTGATATTTTATTGTATCAGGCAGATGTGGTTCCGGTTGGAGTAGACCAGAAGCAGCATCTTGAGATTACCAGAAACATTGCACAGCGTTTTAATGCTATTTACGGAGATGTATTTACAATTCCGGAGGCATATATCGGAAAAGCAGGTGCAAAGATTATGAGTCTGCAGGAGCCGGAGAAAAAAATGTCAAAGTCCGATGAGAATCCAAATGCAACTATCCGCCTTTTAGATGATAAAGATACCATTATCCGCAAATTTAAACGTGCAGTAACCGACTCCGGCAGTGAAATTGTATATCGTGAAGATAAACCGGGCATTAGTAATCTGATTGATATTTATGGTTGTGTAACCGGTAAGACAAGAGAAGAAACCGAAAAAGAATTTGACGGAAAAGGCTACGGTGATTTCAAACTGGCAGTAGGAGAAGCAGTTGCTGCAGAGTTAGAGCCATTGCAAAAACGTTATGGGGAACTGATGGCAGACAAGACCTATCTTGACAGCATGATTAAAATGAATGACGAAAAAGCAGCTTATTATTCTAATAAGACCTTGCGTAAGGTGCAGAAGAAAGTCGGACTTACCGAAAGAATCCGTTAATCCGAAAATAGATTGTCCAGATTTGGAACATGAAATTCAGGGAACAGCATTTGCATATCGGCAGGAAGTGGAGCCGTAAAGCAGAGCTGTTCCTTTGTGATTGGATGTTCGAATTTTAACTGGCAGGCATGAAGAGCCTGCCTTTTTAACATGGAAAAATCCGGATAATAAAGAAAATCTCCGATTAAAGGGTAGCCGAGGTAGCTCATATGGACACGGATCTGGTGGGTTCTGCCGGTGTCAAGCCGCAAAGCAATAAGGGAGAGTGCATCCGGTGAAAGAGGCTCCCCTGAAAAAGTATTTTTTGAAAAAATTTCTTTCACAGCTAGTCTGCGGTAATGGGTGCAGGCGTATTCACCTTGCCCAAAATCTACCTGACGCTCTAATACAGAACCTTCCTTTCTGCCGATTGGCGCAGTAATGGTACCGGATTCCGGGGTAATACCACGGACAATGGCAAGATAGGTGCGGTGGATTTTCCGTTCGTTCATCTGTCTGCCTAAGATACCGCCGCTGAGACTGTTCTTTGCAAGGATTGTGATACCGGTAGTATCCTTATCCAGCCGGTTGATGCAGCGGAAAGGACCGGCTTCGTTTTTGCTGCCCAGATAATAAAAGACAGCATTGGCGAGGGTATGTTCGTAATGTGTCATGGATGGGTGGACAGGCATGTGTGCCGGTTTATTGATAACAAGAATATCTTCGTCTTCATAGAGGATGGAAAGGGGAATGTTTTCCGGTGCAGGATAGTTTTCCGGCATAGATTCTTCTAAAATAATCTTTAATTTATCAGAAACCTTCAGCCGGTCACTGCTGTGCCCGGTATCACCGTTTCGGAAAAGAACATTTTCGGTGCGGAAAAGATGTGCCCGGAGCCCTTTCGGGTATCCTTTTTCCGTAAGAAATTCTCTTATCGTATAGTTTTTGTATTCATTTGTTATGGTATAGTCTAATATTCGCTTCATAAGGATAATTATAAAGGAAAAAGACACAGAAGAAAAGGATAGAGATAAAAAAAGAGGAAAGGCACGAAGAATCTGGCAGACGCATAGAATATAATAAATCGCTTTTTAAGGGTGCTGTATTGAAAACATTTTTATCTCCATTGACTATACAGGAAGAGAAGCAATATTTAAAACAGCTTGGGGAAGGCAGCCTTGAAGCAAAACATATTCTGATAGAACATAATATGCGTCTGGTAGCGCATGTGGTAAAAAAATATCAGAATGTGGAAGAGGATATGGAAGATCTGATATCGATTGGAACCATTGGATTGATTAAAGCAATCGATACCTTCCGGGTAGAAAAAGGAAATAAGCTGGCAACTTATGCAGCGAGATGCATTGAAAATGAACTTCTGATGTATCTGCGCAGTAAGCGTAAAATTGCCAGGGAAGTGTCTCTTTATGAGCCAATCGGAACAGATAAAGAGGGAAACCAGATACATTTACTGGATATTGTAGAGCATAACGAACCGGATGTGGTGGAGCAGATGGAGTATGACAGAAATGTGAAGACATTATATGAAATACTGCCCCAGGTACTAAACAGGCGGGAACAGATTATCATAAACCTGCGCTATGGTTTGAAAACGGACTGTCCGGTGACACAAAAGGAGATTGCAAAAAATTTAAATATCTCGAGATCCTATGTTTCACGAATTGAAAAAAGGGCATTGGAGAAGCTGAAGGCTTATTTTGAAAAAGGTTACAATTATTAAATTTTTATAATGTGTTAAATTGGTATTTGAAAAGGATGGATTTCATGATATGATGAGTCCATCTTTTTTATCGAAATAAATGATGAATAACCCATCTTGGGGCTACTCATGTAAATTGCAGAGTTCTTCTGCAGAAAAATCCCGGACAAACAAAATGAACAGAGAAAATGAAATAATTACAAAAAACAGAATAATTGCAAAACAGAAAGGTGAAATTTAATGTACAGTATTGTATCAACGGCAATCGTGCGTGGCATTGAGAGCATTCCTATCCGCGTGGAAGCAGATGTGACGGATGGTATGCCAGTGTTTGAAATGGTAGGATTTTTATCGGCAGAAGTGCGGGAGGCAAGAGAGCGGGTGCGGACAGCCCTTAAAAATTGTGGATACCGTCTCCCACCAAAACGGATTACGATTAATCTCTCGCCGGCATATGTAAGAAAATGCGGTTCGTCCTTTGATTTGCCGGTAGCAGTGGCAGTGCTTGCTGCAATGGGGATTATTCCGAAAGACAGGCTGGAACAGCTTCTGATTGTAGGAGAAGTAGGACTGGATGGAAGAATAAAACCGATTCATGGAGTATTGCCCATCGTGACAAAGGCTGCACAGGAGCGGATGGACGCCTGTATGGTGCCGGTGGAAAATGCCAAAGAAGCTGCATTGGTAAAAGGAATCCGTCTGTTTGGTGTAAACACACTGGAAGAAGTGATAAAAGGCTTTAATGATGAAATAAAATTCTGGGAGCCTGAGAAAGAAGAAATCGGGCATGAGAAAAAGGTTAAGAGAAAAGAAGTACCGGATTTTTCAGAAATTAATGGACAACAGTTTGTGAAAAGAGCCTGTGAGATTGCGGTAAGCGGCAGACATAATCTCCTGATGATTGGACCACCAGGCGCAGGAAAGACAATGATTGCAAGGAGAATTCCGGGTATTTTACCGGAGATGACGGAAGATGAGGCCCTGGAGGTAACAAAAATATACAGTGTAAGGGGACTTCTGACGGAAAGTGAAGCATGGATGGCAGAACGTCCTTTCCGTAATCCACATCATACCATAACACCACAGGGACTGGCAGGTGGTGGAATGGTTCCGGGACCGGGAGAAATCAGTCTCGCCCACCATGGTGTACTCTTTTTAGATGAGCTGGCGGAGTTCCGGCGGGAAACCTTGGAAATTTTAAGACAGCCTATGGAAGAACACTGTGTAAAGCTTGCAAGGCTTGCCGGAAATTATGAATTTCCGTCGGATTTTATGCTGGTGGCTGCCATGAATCCCTGCCGGTGTGGATATTATCCGGATTTGAACCGCTGTCATTGCACGAAAGGAATGGTGGAACAGTATTTAAAGAAAATCAGTCAGCCTTTATTGGACAGAATTGATATCTGTGTAGAGACAAAGCGTGTGGAATATCAGGATTTGATTAAAGAAAATCCGCATCAGGAGACTTCGGCAGAAATCAGAAAAAGGGTGGTTGCAGCTATGGAGCGGCAGCAGCAAAGGTTTGCCGGAACTAACATTCGCTATAACAGTAGAATTCCGGCGGCATTACTGACAAAATATTGCAGATTATCGACAAAACAAAAACAGTATATGGAAAGCATTTATCAGAAGCTGGAATTGACAGCCAGATCTTATCATAGGATTTTGCGGGTGGCGAGAACCATTGCAGATATGGACGGTTCAGATGAAATCCTAACCAGACATTTAAGTGAGGCGGTCTGTTATCGGAATGTAGATAAGAAATTCTGGGAGGGATAAATGGAATGAAATATAAATACTGGCTGGCGTGTATGGCACAGATGGCAGAAAACATTGGAACCGGAAAAGTGGAAAAACTGTTTCGTTTTGCCGGAAGTGCAGGAGTCTTATATGACATGTCAGAAAAGGAATTCATGCAGATTCCGGGCATTACCGAAGCAGATGTGAAGTCTGTTCTTACCTATAAAAAAGCATGGAACTTAGAAGAAGCATGGGAGAATTTAAAAAGAAGCGGACTGTATCTTGTAACAAGAGAGGATGAAAACTATCCGAAACGTCTTTTATATATCAATAAGCCACCTTATGGAATTTTTTATAAGGGCAGTCTGCCACCGGAAGATAAGAAAAGTATTGCTATTGTGGGAGCAAGAAGATGCAGTGAATACGGTCGTTACTATGCAAAACATCTGGCGGAACTGGCAGTAAAAGCAGGCTGCATTATAATCAGTGGACTGGCTGCAGGAATTGATGGAGCAGCCCACAGTGGTGCCATGGCGGCAGAGGGAGAAACTTATGCTGTTATGGGATGCGGGGCAGATTACTGTTATCCCAGACAGAATCAGAGTCTTTATCAGACTATGACACAAAAAGGCGGAATTCTATCTGAATATATGCCGCAGACAAAACCTTTGGGAAAGTTGTTCCCGCAACGGAACCGGTTAATCAGCGGGCTTTCAGATGTGGTAGTTGTAATAGAAGCAAAGGAGCGGAGCGGTTCATTGATTACGGCAGACTTTGCCTTAGAGCAGGGAAAAGATATTTATGCACTTCCGGGGCGTGTTGGAGATGTGTTAAGTGGAGGCTGTAACCGCCTGATACGGCAGGGGGCTGGCATCATAGTGTCTCCGGAGGAATGGTTTAAGGATCTTGAAATTGATCTTGCCAATATAGTAGTTTCCAATGCTTTTTCAAAAAAGGTACTTGAAAAAGATGAAGGGGTGGTGTATAGTGTTCTCGATTTGCAACCGAAAAGTGCCCAGCAGATTTTGGAAGAAACAAAGCTTCCGGTAGACCGGATGTGTGAGATACTGCTGACGCTGGAAAATGCAGGTTTTATCAAAGAAGTATATAAGAATTATTATATAAAAATACATGAATAACCGCATAGAGAGAACAAAATAAAGGAGCAGGGTTATGGCTAAATATCTTGTTATTGTTGAGTCACCGGCAAAAGTTAAAACAATTAAAAAGTTTCTGGGGAAGAATTATGAAGTGGATGCATCCAATGGACATGTGCGTGATTTACCGAAGAGTACCTTAGGATTTGATGCAGAACACGGATTTGAACCAAAGTATATTACCATCCGGGGAAAAGGTGATGTACTTGCAAAATTAAGAAAAGAAGTGAAAAAAGCAGATGTCATTTATCTTGCAACAGACCCTGACCGTGAGGGAGAAGCAATTTCCTGGCATTTATATCAGGCACTGAATCTGGCAAATTCTGATAAAAAGGTTTACCGGATCAGTTTCAATGAGATTACCAAGAATGCAGTAAAAACTTCTTTAAAAAAACCGAGAGACATCGATATGGATTTAGTGAATGCCCAGCAGGCGCGCCGTATGTTAGACCGTATGGTGGGTTACCGGATTAGCCCGTTATTATGGGCAAAGGTAAAAAGAGGCTTAAGTGCAGGACGTGTACAGTCTGTGGCATTGCGTTTGATCTGCGACCGTGAAAGTGAAATAAATGCATTTATACCGGAAGAATACTGGACCTTAGATGCAAGCCTGAAAGTAAAAGGTGAGAAGAAACCGTTAACTGCAAAGTTTTACGGAACAGCAAAAGAAAAAATGAATATCACCTCAAGAGAACAGGCAGATGCTATTATGGCAGAGCTTGAAAAAGAAAAATTTACCGTAACAGATGTGAAAAAAGGGGAACGTAATAAAAAGGCTCCACAGCCGTTTATCACCAGTACCTTACAGCAGGAAGCATCCAAGGTATTGAATTTCTCCACACAGAAAACCATGCGTTTAGCACAGCAGTTATACGAAGGTGTGGATGTAAAGGGAATCGGAACGGTTGGTCTGATTACTTACCTGAGAACAGATTCTGTCCGTATTTCAGAAGAAGCAGATGCTATGGCACGCAGCTTTATCGCAGCGCAGTATGGCGAGAATTATGTTTCTTCCCATGTACAGGAAAAGAAGAGCAGTAACAAGATTCAGGATGCCCATGAAGCAATCCGTCCGTCTGATATTACAAGAACACCGGTAATGGTAAAGGAATCTTTATCCAGAGACCAGTTCCGCCTGTACCAGTTAATATGGAACCGTTTTACCGCAAGCCGTATGAGTGATGCAAAATATGAGACAACATCCGTAAAAATCGGTGCTGGAAAATACTGTTTTACCGTAGCAGCATCCAAGCTTGTATTTGAAGGATTTATGTCTGTATACACCAATGAAGATGAAGAAAAGGGCACACAGAATGTAATGCTTAAGTCCATTGATAAGGATACAGAATTAAGTTTTGATGCATGGGATGAAAAACAGCATTTTACACAGCCGCCTGCTCATTATACCGAGGCATCTTTGGTAAAGGCATTGGAGGAACGTGGAATTGGAAGACCAAGTACCTATTCTCCGACCATAACCACCATTCTTGCCAGAAGATATGTGATTAAGGAAAATAAAAACCTTTATGTTACCGAGCTTGGTGAAGCAGTAAATTCCATTATGACAGAAGCATTTTCCAGTATCGTGGACGAACATTTTACCGCTAATATGGAGTCGCTGCTGGATAGCGTGGAAGAAGGAACCGTAAACTGGAAGACTGTAGTAAGCAATTTCTATCCGGATTTGGATGCGGCAGTAAAGCAGGCAGAAAAAGATCTGGAAAAAGTGCAGATAGCGGATGAAGTGACCGATGTAATTTGTGAAGAGTGCGGCAGAAATATGGTAATCAAATACGGTCCGCATGGTAAATTCTTGGCGTGTCCTGGATTCCCGGAGTGCCGTAATACCAAACCGTATTTTGAGAAGATTGGTGTTGCCTGCCCGAAATGCGGCAAAGATATTGTACTACGTAAAACCAAGAAAGGCAGAAGATATTACGGATGTGAGAATAATCCGGAATGTGATTTCATGTCATGGGCAAAGCCGTCATCTGAGAAATGTCCGAAGTGCGGAAGTTATATGGTAGAAAAGGGCAATAAGCTTGCCTGTGCCAATGAGCAGTGTGGCTTTTCAGAGGAAAAACCAAAAAAGGATGAAAAGAATTAAAAGTACAATTCAAATTCTTGAATTATCAGAATAAACATGATAAAATATTAAACAGTCTAGTTATTCTGAATATAGCGTGGAGGATATAAGTATGAGCGTTCAGCTGTTGGATAAAACAAGAAAAATAAATAAGCTTTTGCACAATAATAATTCGTCAAAGGTTGTGTTCAATGATATCTGTGAGGTTTTGACAGAGATATTGGATTCCAATATCCTTGTTATCAGTAAAAAAGGAAAGGTACTCGGAAGCAGCCAGTGCCGTGGAATTGATGAGATTCATGAACTGATTGTTGATGAAGTAGGCGGGTTTATTGATTCTATGCTGAATGAAAGACTGCTTGGAATTCTTTCCACAAAGGAAAACGTCAATCTGGAAACATTAGGATTTGAATCAGATATTAAGAAATATTCTGCAATTATTACACCGATTGATATTGCTGGTGAGCGGTTAGGAACATTGTTTGTATATCGTTATGATAACCAGTATGACATTGATGATATTATTCTCAGTGAATATGGAACAACAGTTGTCGGACTGGAAATGATGCGTTCTGTGAATGAGGAAAATGCGGAAGAGACCAGAAAAGTACAGATTGTGCGTTCAGCAATCAGCACACTTTCTTTTTCAGAGTTAGAGGCAATTACTCATATTTTTGATGAGTTAAACGGAACAGAAGGTATTCTTGTAGCCAGCAAGATTGCAGATCGTGTAGGAATTACACGTTCCGTTATTGTAAATGCATTGCGTAAGTTCGAAAGTGCAGGAGTCATCGAATCCCGTTCTTCCGGAATGAAGGGAACTTATATCAAAGTTGTAAATGATGTGGTGTTTGATGAACTTGCCAGAATACGAAAGGCAGATTAACCATAGAAATATAAACAAACAGGATATAAAGAAGAGCACACGGATGGTGCATCGGATAAAGGGATTTATAGTGGGAAAAAGCTGTAAATCCCTTTTATATTGTGTGGCCAATTGGAAAAAAACACTAGATAATGTAAAAATAAGAAAAAAATACTTGTGTTTTTTACAAGATTATTTATAATAAAATATGATGCGATAACAATATGGATAACTATGGAGGTGCAGTATGATAAGTTCAAATGCGTTTGACTATATGAATGTGCTGAATAAGGCCGCAAGTGCGAGCTGGGAAAGAGAACAGTTAATATCAAATAATATTGCAAATGCTGATACACCTGGATATAAACGCCGGGATTTGGATTTTGAAAGTACATTGGAATCCGAACTGGGCAAAAGCAAATATGTTTCACTGGATGACAAGGTGGCAAATATCCATATGGACCATCTGAATGCAAAGACATATATCGACAATGCCTCTTATTCTTACCGTCTGGACGGCAACAATGTTGACCCGGAGCAGGAGAATGTAGAGCTTGCCTCAGAAACAATCCGTTATCTGGGATTGACCAACAGTATCAGTCAGGAAATATCACGGTATAAAACCGTTATTAAATAAAATTGTGTGGGAGGAATAAAGAATGGCATTATTTCAGTCGTTTGATATCAGTGCGTCCGGTATGACGGCGCAGCGTTTTCGTATGGATACCATTTCTGAGAACGTAGCAAATGTAAATACAACCAGTACAGAGAATGGAACACCATACCGCAGAAAAATTGTAACTTTTTCGGAAAAAGGTGTAACTCCGTTCAGCAAAGTGCTTTCTGATTCCCGGGAAGGCTATGTGGGAAACGGAGTAAAGGTTTCTTCAGTGACAGAAGATTATTCTACTGATTTTACTATGGAATATGACCCATCCAATCCAGATGCGGATGAAAATGGTTATGTGTCATATCCGAATGTGAATATAGTAACAGAAATGACGAATCTTATTGATGCCAGCAGAGCATATGAGGCGAACGTAACAGCTTTTGATGCAAGCAAACAGATTGCACAGGCAGGATTACAGATTGGTAAATTATAAAAGATATTTGGAAAGGTGAGATAAACGATGAATGTTAATGTATTAACAGGAGTTTCGTCAGATGTTTTTAATACACAGAATGCAGCTGCAACACAGCAGTCAAACAGTGCGGAAAGCTTTGATAATATTCTTGCAACGGCAATGAACATGGTGAAGGAAACAAATAATTATCAGAACAATGCAGAGGAAGAGGAAATTAAATTTGCATTGGGAGAATCAACCAATACCCATGAATTGCTTGTGGCGCAGGAAAAGGCAAACATTGCATTATCGTATACAGTTGCAGTAAGGGATAAAGTAATAGATGCTTATAAAGAAATTATGAACATGCAGATTTAGTATAGGTAGGATGAGTAGATTATGCCAGACAGATTGAAAGCAATATTAGAAAAAATAAAAGAGTGGTGGCTGAAGTTTACAACAAAGCAGAAGACGCTTCTTATCAGTATTACGGCTGTAGTAATTCTTGCATTGGTGATACTGGCTGTCGTGATGACGAAACCTACGATGGTTCAGCTGATAACCTGTGAGGATGCAACGCAGGCATCGTCTGTAAAAGACCTTTTGGATGGAAACAGCATAGATTATGAGGTTTCTTCTGATGGAATGACTTTTTCGGTAAATGCAAAGAATCAGGCAGATGCAAATATTTTGCTTGGTTCAAACAGTATTCCGACCAACGGATTTACCATTGATGATGCATTAAGCGGCAGTATCAGCACAACGGAAGCTGATAAGAGTAAACGGTATCAGGTTTTTTTGGAAGATAAATTTGCAAAAGAACTGGAAAATATGGATTTGATTAAGTCGGCAGATGTTAACTTAAATATTCCGGAAGATGATGGAACCTTAGTTACAAGAAATCAGGAGTCCTATGCCAGCGTTAAGCTGGAACTGAACGGAGAGATGTCCGAAGACCAGGCGGCATCTTTAGCAAGATATATAGCAACTGAGATTGGCAATTCTTCCACGGATAATATTACGATTATTGACTCTAATTCCAACCTTTTATTTGCGGGTGGAGAAGAGAGTACAGCAATCGGAACTGCCAGCACACAGCTCAGTTATCAGACAAAGAAAGAAACACAGGTGAAGAAGGCTGTTACAGATGTGATTAAGGGAACAGACCTTTATGATACGATTGATGTAGGATTAAATTTAAAGCTGAATTTTGATCAGGTTACGACTAATGAGACAAATTATTCTGCGCAGGGAGACAGGGATGAAGGACTGATTACCCATGAGGACCGTTATCAGTCAGACTCAACCGGTGGTACGTCGGGAACACCGGGAACAGACTCTAATGGAGATGGAACAACTTATGTACTTCCGGATGGAAGCACATCAGAAAGCTCTATTACAGATGATTCCATTGACCGTGCACTGGATGAAAAGAACACCCAGACCATTGGCTCTGTAGGAGATATAGAATATGACCAGTCATCCATATCTGTAACGGTAGCCCGTTATGTGACTTATAATGAGGATACCTTAAAAGCAGATGGTACTCTGGACAATATGACCTTTGATGAATTTGTAACACAGAATAACAACCGGGTAAAGGGAACGGTAGATCAGGATCTTTATACTATGGTATCCAATGCAACCGGTATCCCGGCATCTAATATTTCGATTGTCAGCTATGATATTCCGATGTTTGAATATTCTAAGGGCAGCGGCAGGGGCTTTCAGGATTACCTGCAGATTATTCTTGCGGTTCTGATTTTTGCACTGTTAGGATATGTGGTATTCCGCAGTACCAGAAAAGAAAAAGAAACTGAAATTGAACCGGAGCTTTCTGTAGAATCGTTGCTTGAGACAACCAAGCAGGCAGAACAGGAAGATTTGGAAGATATTGGTTACAATGAGAAGTCAGAGATTCGTGTCCTGATTGAAAAATTCGTAGATGAAAATCCGGAGGCTGTTGCGTCGTTGCTTCGTAACTGGCTGAATGAGGAGTGGGAATAAATGGGAACAGAAGAATATAATGGCATTCAGAAAGCGGCGATATTGCTGATAGCATTAGGACCGGAGAAGTCGGCCAGTATTTTCAAACATTTAAAAGAAGATGAAATAGAAGAACTGACACTGGAGATTGCAAATACCAGAAGTGTGTCACCACAGACCAAAGAAAGCGTATTAAACGAATTCTATCAGGTATGCCTTGCACAGCAGTATATTGCAGAAGGTGGTATTGGCTATGCCAAAGAACTCCTGGATAAGGCATTAGGCAGCGACAAGGCACAGGAGGTTATTACAAAACTGACAGCATCCCTTCAGGTTCGTCCGTTCGAATTTGTACGAAAGACAGATCCAAGTCAGGTGTTGAACTTTATTCAGGACGAGCATCCACAGACCATAGCCATGATTTTGTCATATCTGTCACCGGCACAGTCTGCAATGATTTTAGGAGCCCTGACACCGGAGAAACAGGCAGATGTTGCAAAACGTATTGCCAAGATGGACAGGACTTCACCAGATGTAATCAAAGAGGTAGAGCGTGTGTTAGAGAGAAAACTTTCTTCCCTGATCAATCAGGATTACACAATTGTGGGTGGTGTAGATGCTATCGTTGGTATTTTGAATACGGTAGACCGTGGAACAGAGAAACATATTATGGAATCCTTAGAAATCGAAGAGCCGGAACTTGCAGACGAAATCCGCAAGAAGATGTTTGTGTTCGAAGACATCCTGTTGCTGGACGACCGTGCAATCCAGCGTGTGCTGCGTGATGTGGACAACAATGACCTTGCTGTTGCACTGAAGGGTGCCAACGAAGAGGTTCAGAATGTTATCTTTAAGAACCTGTCCAAACGTCTTGCTGCCATGATTCGTGAAGATATGGAATTCATGGGTCCGGTAAGAATGAAGGATGTAGAAGAAGCACAGCAGAAGATTGTTGGTATTATTCGTAAACTGGAAGACTCCGCAGAAATTGTAATTTCCCGTGGCGGAGGTGATGAGATTATTGTCTAATTTATATAAACAGCGTTTTATCACGAATGAATCTGAGAGCCGCGTGATTAATTCCAATACGCTGGCGTATCGTATTTTAGAAGAACAGTCCCGGGCTCTTGCAAAGACAAGAGAACCGGAACAGCCACAGGCAGAGTCAGGTGGATTTGTAGAAGGAATTGCTGCACCGCAGGTGGAAACAATTGATTATGAAGCAGAGGCAAAGGAAAAAGCAGAAGAAATTTTAGCACAGGCAAATGCCGAAGCAGACGAAATCCGAAAAGCAGCCCGGGAGGAAGCAGACGAAATTCGTAAGCAGGCACAGGAACAGGGACAGGCAGAAGGTTTGGAACAGGGAATGCAGGAAGGTGCTGCGGTTTATGATGCAAAGTTAGAGAGCATTGGAAAAAGGGAACAGCAGCTGCAGGATTCTTATCTGGAACAGATGCGGGAACTGGAACCGAAGCTTGTACATACAATTACAGATGTGGTTTCCCATGTTTTCCATGTGCAGTTCCATGATAAGGATGAGATTGTACTTTATCTTGTAAAACGGGCAATGGAATCCATTGACGGACCGAAAGAATTTACAATCAAAGCAGGTCCGAAACAGGCAGCATATCTGGAAGAACATAAACAGGAGCTGTTAGAATGCGTGGGACAGAATGCAACTTTGGATTTAGTTACCATTCATTCCATGACTGAAGGAGAATGTATCATAGAGACAGATACAGGAGTGTTTGAGTGTGGAATGGATGTACAGCTGGATAATCTGATTCGTGATATACAGTCATTGTGTATGTGAGGAAAAAAGAGTGACATGTGATTTGGAAAAATATCAGTTACTTTCGGATAAGACATATTATACCTGCCTTGGAAGAGTGTCTAAGGTAGTAGGTCTTACCATTGAATCTATCGGACCGGAAGCAAAACTGAATGACTTGTGTAAAATATATCGGGATAGAGAGCAAAAAGAATATGTCATGGCAGAGGTAGTCGGTTTTAAGGATAACCGGCTGTTATTGATGCCTTTTGACAGTATTGAAGGTCTGGGTGTTGGATGTATCGTAGCAAATACGGGACATCCTTTGTCTGTTTTGGTGGGAGATGAGGTTTTAGGCCATATTCTGGATGGAATTGGACGACCGACAGATGTGGATGAGATTCATACCGATAAGGAATATCCGATTGAAGCCCCGCCACCAGATCCGATGAAGCGTGAAATCATCAGTGAGGTATTACCACTGGGAGTTAAAGCAGTGGATGGATTAATTACCATTGGAAAGGGACAGCGTATTGGAATTTTTGCGGGTTCCGGAGTTGGTAAGAGTACCCTGCTTGGTATGTTTGCAAGAAATACCAAAGCGGATATCAATGTAATTGCCCTGATTGGAGAGCGGGGCAGAGAGGTGAGAGAATTTATTGAACGGGACCTTGGCGAAGAAGGTATGCGCCGTTCGGTGGTAATTGTGGCAACTTCAGATAAACCGGCATTGATTCGTAATAAAGCAGCCAAAACTGCAACAGCTGTAGCGGAATATTTCAGGGATCAGGGAAAAGATGTACTGCTGATGATGGATTCACTGACCCGATTCTCCATGGCACAAAGAGAAATCGGACTTGCTACCGGGGAACCACCGGTTACCCGTGGATATCCGCCAAGCGTGTATTCGGAAATGCCGAAATTATTAGAGCGGGCAGGAACAGCAGAAAGAGGTTCTATTACCGGACTTTATACGGTGCTGGTAGACGGTGACGATTTTAATGAGCCGATTACCGATACAGCAAGAAGTATTCTGGATGGACATATTGTGTTATCCAGAAAATTAGGACATAAGAATCATTATCCGGCAATCGATATTTTGCAGAGTATTTCCCGTGTAATGAGTTCCATTGTTTCGGCGGAGCATAAGGCGGTGGCAGGAAAGCTGAAAAATGTACTGGCAACCTATCAGGAAGCAGAAGATTTGATTAATATTGGCGCTTATAAGAGCGGCTCCAATGAAGAAATTGATTATGCGGTTTCTAAGATAAAAGCGGTCAATGAGTTTCTGTGTCAGAGGACTGATGAAAAATTTACATTTGAAGAAGAATTGACATTGTTGGAAGATGTATTCAAGTAGGAATGAGATATGGCAAAATTTATTTACCGAATGCAGAATATTTTAGATATTAAATTAAAACTGGAAAGTCAGGCAAAGATTGCATACAGCCAGGCAAATGCAGCACTCCGGGAAGAAGAGGCAAAGCTTTTAAAACTCTTTGAGCGGAAGAATGCATATGATAACCGGGCAAAAGAGTTGGTTGAAGGCAAAATAGATTTGCTGGAAATAAAAAAATGCAGACAGGCAATTGAAAGCATGAAGGTGTTGATTCGAAGACAGATGATGCAGGTGCAGGTAGCAGAGAAAAATGTGGAAGCCGCCAGGCAGAAACTGGAAGAAGTTATGAAAGAGCGAAAGACGCAGGAAAAACTACGGGAAAAGGATTTTGAAGATTTCAAACAACAACTGGCGCAGGAAGATAACAAGGTAGTAGACGAACTGGTAAGCTATAGCTATGGCAGACCGAAAAAATAGACAGGTGGTGTAACGATGGCAGAAGAAATGGATAAGAAAGCAGCAAAGAAAGCGGAGAAGGCAAGAAAGAAGGCAGAAAAAAAGGCTGCAAAGAACATGGAAACTGATTTGGAAAATACAGAAGAAGAGGAAGGCAGTTCTTCAAAACTGGCAGTTGCTCTGGTAACATTGGTCATCATTATTGTATGGCTGGCAATACTGGCACTGCTGATTAAATGGGATGTTGGAGGATTTGGCTCTACGGTAATGCGTCCACTATTAAAAGATATTCCGTATGTCAACCGGATTTTACCGGACTCTGAGGACGATCTTTCTACGGAAGAGGATTATCCATATAAGAACATGGATGAAGCGGTAGCTTACATAAAAGAACTGGAGCAGGAACTGGCACAGGCACAGCAGGGGAGCAGTGAAAACAGTGCTTATATCGCGGATTTGGAAGCACAGTCCCAGAAGCTGAAAGAATATGAAGCAAATGAGGCTGCTTTTGAAGAAGAAAAAGAAAAATTTTATAATGAGGTTGTTTTTTCGGACCAGGCACCCGATATAGAACAATATAAGGAATATTATGAGAGCATTGATCCGGATAATGCGGAACTTTTGTATAAACAGGTAGTGGAACAGCAGCAGACAGACAGTAAGATATCTGATTATGTTAAGGGCTATTCCCAGATGAAACCGAAGGAAGCAGCAGCCATATTTGACACCATGACAGATAATCTGAATCTGGTGGCACAGATATTGGAAAATATGGATGCGCAGTCAAGAGCTGATATTCTAGGGAAAATGAATTCTGATACAGCCGCAAAGGTGACAGAAATCATGAATCCTTCAGAATAAATAAAATTGAATAAAGAAGAAAGGAGGAAGAATACATGACGAGTGCAAAGATTTCGGGAATGGTATCAACCCCTGGAACTTTAGACACAGGACTTTCCAAAGTGACGGGCACTGTGGAAAAAGGGTTATGTGCAACTGCACAGGCAAGCTTTGCTTCTGTGATGGAACAGAAAACATCCGGTTATGGAAACCAGCAGCTTACCAGTGGAAATCCGGTAGGAAAAGAACCTGCAGCAACAACCACACAGCCGGCAGCTGTAGCAGACAGCGCAAAGAAACTGAATGTAAAGGAGAATTCTCCTACACAGAAAGTGGAAGAGCTGCAGAATCAACTGGAAGACACAAAGGATGCATTTGAAACTGGTGTAAAAGAAATTCTGAAAGATGAACTTGGCGTTTCGGATGAGCAGGTAGAAGATGCTATGTCTATACTGGGATTGCAGTGGATGGATTTACTGAACCCGGCAAGCCTTTCACAGCTTGTGACACAACTGACAGGAACTGAGGATGCCTGTTCACTGCTTATGAGTGAAGAATTCACAAATATTATGCAGAATACAGATGAGTTGGTTCAGAGCTTAAGTGAGACACTTGGAATTTCTAAGGATGAGTGGGTAGCATTACAGAATCAGTTGGCAGAACTGACAGCGGATTTTAACGAAACAGTGGATATGGCAGATGGCGGCGTGCAGGAAATGGTTCCACAGACTGATGTGACAATTGCTTCGCAGGAAACACAGGATACAACAGTAATGGCAGCTACAGTTCAGATGACCCATACTACAGAAGAAACACAGAATGTACAACCGGAAGAAGAGACAGAAGATGCAGCGCCGGTAATTCAGGTGAATGCGTCAGAGGATGCACAGACTGAAAACAATGTATCAGAGAATGCGTCCGGTGAAATGGGCGAGCCAGCAGCCCAGTCACAGAAAACGAAAGAGAGCAGTGTAAATGAACATGCGCAGAATATGGAATTTCAGGTAAGAGCAGAACAGCAGACTGTAGCACCGGAAGAGGTAAATAAGGTGGCATCCCGTACAACCATTGATGTGCAGGATATTATGAACCAGATTACAGAATTCGCAAAAGTGAATCTCTCCCCAGAAAATTCATCCATTGAGATGCAGCTGAATCCGGAAAATCTCGGAAAAGTATATTTACACATTGCAGCAACCAAAGAAGGAAATATAACTGCAGAACTGGCAGTAAGCAGTGAAACAGTAAAGACCGCTTTGGAAGCACAGATTGCAGACCTTCGAACCAGTTTAAACCAGCAGGGAATCAAAGTAGATGCAGTCGAAGTTACAATAGCAAGTCATGAATTTGAACGGAACTTGGAGCAGAATGCATCTGGAGAAGAACAGCAGGGCAGTCAGAGAGAAGAATCTGGAAGAACAGCCGGAAGAAGATTGTTCCGTGGAGAATTGGACGAGTTATCCGGGCTTATGAATGAAGAAGAAACATTGGCAGCCCAGATTATGAAAGACCATGGAAATACCATGGATGTAACAGCGTAGAAAGGAGCACAAAATGATAACACAGCTTATAAAAAATGGAGAGGTTGTGGATACCAGTGCAGAATCAAATTCCTCATCCTCTACTTCCAAAAAATCCGGAGGTAGTCTGGATAAAGATGCGTTTTTACAACTGTTAGTAGCACAGATGAAATATCAGGATCCATTGGAACCAACAGATAATACAGAGTATATTTCACAGTTGGCAACATTCTCACAGTTAGAGGAAACCCAGAATATGCAGGCATCCTTACAGGAGATGGAAGCAAATTCACTGGTGGGAAAACAGGTAGTACTTCGTGTTACATCTTCTGCAACAGGCGAGACATCCGATGTTACCGGAACAGTAGACAGTGTAATCCATGAGAACAATAAGACTTATCTTATGGTAAATAACAACCTTTACTCCATTGACGATTTATATTCTGTTATGGACGACAGTTACATGGATGCAATCAGCCTTGCAAAATCATTTTCACTTGCAATTGCATCATTACCTTCAGCAGATGAACTTACACTGGATAATGCAGGTACACTGACCAACCTTCGGAAAGCATATGACAGCATGACCAGTTATCAGAAGTCATTCATTAAACAGAGTGATATCGATAAACTTGTAAAACTGGAAGAGAAAATGAAACAGTTACAGGCTGCCGCAGGAGAAAACGGTGATAAGACAGAAGGTAACGGTGGTACAGAAGACAAAAAAGATACAGAAGAAACAGGGAAAACAGAGTAAACCACGGAAGGTTATTAGGGAGATGAAAGCATGAATAAGATAGCAAATCAATTCACTTCCATTGAACAGGTAGCAGACCAGTATCTCAATCCTTCGAAGAGTAATAAAACGCAGCCGGAGCAGGGAGCTTCTTTTGCGGAGGTATTAAAAGAAAAGCAAAAAGCAGCAGATGTTTCCGAAGTGAAATTTTCGAAGCATGCAAGCATGCGGTTGTCTACCCGGAATATCAGTCTTTCAGACCAGCAGAGTGAACGCTTGGAAGCGGGTGTGGAGATGGCTGAGAAGAAAGGAATCAAAGAATCCTTAGTAGTAGTTGATTCGCTGGCATTCATTGTAAATGTACCGAGCAGGACAGTTGTAACAGCAATGGACCAGAATGAATCAGAAAATAATGTTTTTACAAATATTGATGGTGCAGTAATAGCATAGCCGGACCTTATGGAGGCTGTGAGAACCCTGACTGACAGATGGGTTCTGCGTCAGATATCAAATTTAGGAGGTCATTTCATTATGATGAGAGCAATGTATTCTGCTGTGTCAGGACTTAAGACACATCAGACAAAGATGGATGTTATCGGTAACAATATTGCCAATGTAAATACCGTGGCATTTAAAGAGTCCAGTGTAACATTCAGCGAGATTATGTATCAGACAATTTCTGGTGCATCCGGAGCAAATGCAACAACCGGAACCGGTGGACTTAATGCCAAGCAGATTGGTCTTGGTGTAACAACAGGTTCTACTTCCATCGACATTACTTCCGGTGGGGCAGCCCAGACAACCGGAAAAGCATTTGACTTAAGAATTACAGATAAGGGTAATACAACAAGTTTCTTTGTTGTAAGCAACGGTACTGAAAATCTTTTTACCAGAGCAGGTTCTTTCTATATCGATGGCTCAGGAAATCTTGCCATGACATCTACCGGATACAATGTTATGGGATGGCAGGTAGACCCGACCACCGGACAGATTAAAAAAGACCAGGTATCTGCACTTCGTATCATGCAGGAAAGCAATCTTACTTCTCCGGCAGAAGCAACAACGAATGCAGTTTGTGGTGGTATTGTAGATAAAAACAGTACAGAAATAACCAGTGAAAGTGGATATGCCATGAATTTGAATTTCTTTGATGCATTGGGATATTCCTATACAGCAAAATTTGCAGTCAAAGGTGTAGATACCGATGCCGGAACTTATACTGTTGAGTTAAGTGCTATTTATGATTCTTCCAATAAGAATATCTTAGAGGAGTTTTTGGCAAACGGTGGAAATCTTTCTGATGTATTTGGAGCAAATGCCAGCGGTGGAATTACTAATGCACAGACTGCTTACAATGCAATCAGTACAGAGTGGACAGATACCGGAGCATCTAATTCCTTTGGCGGAAATACATATCATCAGTTCCGTAACAGCAGTGGTGAAATGTACTATATCAATACAACACAGAATGCCGCTACCGGACAGTATGACAGCAAAGTATATCGTGCAATTACTTCAGCCGGTGGTGTAGTAAAAGGATACGAAGCAGTAACGGACGTATCACTTTCTGATATTTATACCGGGTTACAGCCTGGTGCAACCATCAACAGCATTACTGATGGTAATCCACCTACTATTGAAGCAACAGCAGTAAATTACGAACTGAAGTTTGATACTGGTACTGGAAAAGGTAAATTTGTTTCCGTGGGTGACAGCACTAACGGCTCAGTCACATTGAACATGAAACAGTTAGGCGACCAGTTTGAAAATATTTCCATTGATTTTACACAGTGTAAGAATTCTAATAACGGTGGAACATCTACTGTTGGAATGGATGCGGGAGCAATTGATGGAACAACCGGAACAGGTAAGAAGCTTGGAGCATTAACCGGTGTATCTGTAGATACCCATGGTAAAATTTACGGTTCTTACGATAATGGTAATACTGTTCTTTTGGGCCAGATTGCATCTGCCCGCTTTGCAAATGCAGCCGGACTTGAAAAAGTAGGAGATAACTGCTACCGTACTACTTTAAACTCCGGTGAATTTGATGGAATTGGTGTCGAAATTACTTCAAACGGAAGTACCATGAATTCCGGAGAACTGGAAATGTCCAACGTAGACCTGGCTTCTGAATTTACCGAGATGATTACCACGCAGAGAGGTTTCCAGGCAAACTCAAGAGTAATTACTACATCCGATACGCTTCTTGAGGAGTTGATTAATCTGAAACGATAATAAAAATAGTCAGATATAGCGAAAAATAATATAAAAACAGTACATATAGGGGGACTATATTTGATAGTTCCCCTATATATGGTATAATAGAAAATGGAATTGTTTCTAAAATAATTGTAAAAAAAGTAGACATTTTGCTGAAAGTTTAGTAAGATTATATAGAAATGAAAATGAAAATACAAAAAGGTGGGTAACGAGGACCATTTTCAGAAGAATGGTGTTCCCATAATTTTATAGAAATGTAGGTGGATAAATTGGATATAGCATCACTTATTGGTACCCTGATGGGACTTGCAATGGTTTTATTTGGAATTATTCAAAGTGCAGGTGTATCGGCAATATGGAATACATATATGGACTTCCCATCCGCTGTTATTACGATTGGAGGATCTATTGCCGGTGTTCTGGCATGTAACAGTATGGCAGATTTCATTAATGGCTTTAAGTCAGCGGGAAATGCTTTTAAGTTACATAAGAATGACCCGAGTGAGATTATTGGAAATATCATTAATCTTTCAAATATTGCCAGAAAAGAGGGGCTTCTTGCATTGGAAGAAGCAGCGAATGATATTGATGATGACTTTCTGAAAAAAGGAGTTATGCTGGTAGTAGATGGAACTGACCCGGAACTGGTGCGTGGAATTCTGGAAACAGATTTGGGCTGCATTGAGGACCGGCATAAGAAAGTAATCGGCTTCTGGGAAAAGTGGGGAGAATTAGCTCCGGCCTGGGGTATGATTGGTACCCTGATTGGTCTGATTAATATGTTGAAGGATTTACAGGATGCATCTTCCATCGGACCTAATATGGCAGTTGCCCTGATTACAACATTGTATGGTTCGCTGATATCTAACTGGATCTGTAATCCAATTGCATCAAAGATGTCAGATAATAATGCCAGAGAAATTATAATGAAAGAGGTTACCGTTGAGGGACTTTTGTCTATTCAGGCAGGAGAAAACCCTCGTGTAATAGAAGAAAAACTGAAATCATTCCTGTCACCACAGGCAAGAGAGGCTTATAATGCACAAGATGAAGCCGGAGGTGAAGAATAATGGCGAGAAAGAAGCGGGAACCGGAAGCAAAGCCGGCGGCTGGCTGGATAACCACCTTTAGTGATTTGATGAATCTGTTGCTGTGCTTTTTCGTGTTGCTTTTTTCCATGTCTACCGTTGATGCAGAGAAGTTTCAGATGGTGATAGCCTCGCTGCAGAGCAGCTTAAGTATTATGCCGGCAGGCAGTATGAGTATTGGCGAGGGAGAAATGGTGGGCAACGGAATCAGCCAGTTGCCGAATATTGATGTTTTTTTTGAAACGTCCTCAGGAGAGGATGGGGATTCCCAGGGTGGCAAAACAGAAGAGACTGAGACTGAGACAGATGTAGCAGAGCAGTATAAAGAACAGGCATTGTCGGAATCAGAACAAATGGCAGAACAAATCGAGCAGCAGATAGAGGCGGGGGGATTACAGAATCAGGTGGAAGTAGATTTTAATGCCGAGTATGTAAAACTTACATTAAATGGAGCAATATTATTTGATTCGGCAAAGGCAAATATCCGGGAAGATGCCCAGCCGCTGATTGCTAAAATAGGAACTATCCTGGAAAACTATGACAGCAATGTGATTGAAATTGAAGGACATACCGACAATGTGCCAATCCATTCGTCAAAATATGAAAACAATAATGTACTGTCCATGTACCGGGCACTTTCTGTGGCGGATTTTATCCGGGATAATACCACATTGGATCCGGCACTGATTAAATCCTCAGGAAGAGGGGAATATGTTCCTGTAGCAGATAATACTACAGAGGAAGGCAGAGCAAGAAACCGTCGTGTTGAAATTAAGGTATATAATTCATATAATTCCGGCGGCACTACAGAATAGGAGGAAATGAGATGAAGAAGAACCTTATGTCAGTGCTTATTTTGGCACTGGTTCTGGTGAACCTGATTTTGACAGGAATACTTACAATAACAATCCTGCCGCAAACAAAGAAATCCAATGAGCTGGTAAACAAGGTATGCAGTGCAATTGATCTGGAGCTGGAGAGTGGGGATGGAACTGAGTCTGCCAGCATTCCAATGGACCAGATTGTGACCTATAAAATTGAAGATGCCATGACAATCAATTTAAAAACAGGTGCAGATGGCGAAACTCATTATGTAAAGCTTACAGCATCCATTTCCATGGACAGCAAGAACGATGGATATAAAACCTATGGCGAAGATATGGCTGATCGTGAAACAATTTTAAAAGATACCATTAATAGCGTAATTAATACCTATACAATGGATGAATTTAATGCGGATCGGCAGGCGGTTAAAGACGCTATACTGGCAGAACTACAGAAGCAGTTTGGTTCAGATTTTATCATTGCAGTCAACTTCTCGGAAGTAACTGTAGTATAGGATTAAAAATAGTAAGCATGAAATATAAGGTGGTGAGAGTCCGTGAGCGAAGTTTTATCTCAGAATGAGATAGATAACCTGCTTCAGGCATTGAGCAGCGGCGAGCTGGATGTAGAAGAAATGAAGGACAATGGCGAGAAGCAGATTAAGAATTATGATTTCGCCAGACCTTCCAAGTTTTCAAAAGAACACTTAAGAACACTGGAGATTGTGTTTGAACATTATGGCAGACTGATATCCACAAATCTTCCGGTTTATCTAAGAAAAAATATTCAGGTTGAGGTGATGAACTCTGAAGCAGTTACCTATTCTGAGTTTTCAAATGCACTTTCTAATCCGGTGGTTCTTGGTATTGTTAATTTTTCTCCATTGAAAGGTTCGGTTATTCTGGAGATTGCTTCAAATCTTGCATATGCCATGGTGGATCGTATGCTTGGTGGAAGCGGAGAACCATTAGCGAAAGTCCGTGACTTTTCAGAAATAGAGTTGCTGATTATAGAAAGAATTATGGGAGTCTGCGTCGACCTGCTCCGGGAACCGTGGGAAAATGTTGTGGATTTACATCCAAGACTGGAACGTATTGAAACAAATTCGCAGTTTGCCCAGATTATTTCTCCGAGTGAAATGATTGCAATTGTTACAATTAATGTAAAAATAGGAGATGTTGAAGGTCTGATGAATATCTGCCTTCCGTATCTTACTTTGGAACCTGTTATGGACAAGTTGAATACAAAATACTGGTATTCTACCATGCAGGAAAAAGATGAACAGCGTTATACGGAAGCAATTGAAACTTTGATTTCAAAAGCACCGATACCTGTAAAAGCAATTTTAGGTAACAGCACCATATCGGTAAACGACTTCATGAATTTACAGGTGGGTGATATAGTTAGATTGGACACGAAAGTGGACCAGGAGCTGGATGTTTACGTTGGAAACATTCGTAAGTTTACTGCATTGCCGGGAGCTTCGGGTGATGACTATGCAGTAAGAGTAATGTCAGTAATTAGAGAGGAGCAGTAAGTGATGGATGGAGTACTATCGCAAGAAGAAATCAATGCCCTGCTAAATAATCCGGGTGCATCATCAGATACGGCAGATGGACAGCTGAGTGATTCAGAAAAAGACACAATCGGTGAAATTGCTAATATCAGTATGGGTACCGCAGCAACGACATTGTTTTCGCTGGTGAACCGTAAAGTGGAAATATCCACACCGGTTGTTACCATGGCAAACTGGGACGACGTGGTAAAGGCGTATGAGCGTCCGTGTGTATTTATACGAATCGGATTCACCGTTGGATTGGATGGAAGCAATATCCTGATATTAAAGGAGCATGATGTTAAGGTCATTACAGATCTTATGATGGGAGGAGACGGAACCAATACAGACGTGGAACTGGGAGAGCTTCATTTAAGCGCAATCAGTGAAGCAATGAATCAGATGATGGGTTCTGCAGCTACATCATTATCATCCATGCTGAATAAAAAGATTGATATCAGCCCGCCTGTTGCAGATTTGATTGATCTGACAGGAAATATTGATGAGGGAGCAATTGATGATTTCCTGACACAGCCATTTGTGAAAATCTCTTTTAAAATGGAAATTGGTGATCTTGTGGACAGTGAAATCATGCAGCTGTATCCGGTATCTTTTGCGAGAGAGATGTGTAAAAGTATTACGGAGACCATGACAGGTGGAAATGAACCAATACAGGAAGCAACACCACAGCCGGCACCGGCTCCTGCACCACAACCACAGGCAAGCCAGCCAGCACCACAGCCTCAGCCAATGATAAATCAGCAGCCAATGATGGGACAGCCAATGATGGGACAACCTGTAGATATGTCGGCAATGTATGCAAACCAGCAGGTAAATGTACAGCCGGCTCAGTTCCAAAATTTTACTGGAGATATGAATGGGGTATTTCCAAAGGAAAATATTGATCTTATTATGGATGTACCATTGGAAGTAACCGTGGAACTGGGAAGAACCAGTAAATCCATTCATGATATATTGGATTTTGCTCCGGGAACAATCATTGAATTGAATAAGATTGCTGGAGAACCAATTGATGTACTGGTAAATGGAAAGTACGTTGCAAAAGGTGAAGTAGTTGTAATTGAAGAAAGCTTTGGTGTAAGAATTACAGAGATTATTAAATAATTAGCAAGGAGATAACTAATATGGCAAAGAGTATTTTAATTTGTGATGATGCAGCTTTTATGAGAATGATGATTAAGGATATCCTTACCAAAAATGGATATACAGTTGCCGGAGAAGCAGAAAATGGAGTAAAGGCAATCGAAAAATATAATGAAGTACATCCAGACCTGGTACTGATGGATATTACCATGCCGGAGATGGACGGAATTCAGGCATTAAAAAAGATTAAAGAAGCAGATGCAAGTGCATGTGTAATTATGTGTTCTGCAATGGGCCAGCAGGCAATGGTTATTGAAGCAATCCAGTCTGGTGCAAAGGATTTTATTGTAAAACCATTTCAGGCAGAACGTGTTCTTGAAGCAGTAAAAAAAGTAGTGGGTTAATATGATATTACTGAGTAGCAGAACATCGGGTGTACAAAGCTTTTTCCAATTGATAGGTGTATTGCTGATATTTGTTTTTGTGCTTGCAATTACATATTATGTAACAAAATGGATTGCCGGATATCAGAAGCAACATAATTTTCAGAAGAATATGCGGGTAGTGGAGACTATGAAACTCACTACAAATAAGTATATTCAGATTATAGAGGTGGGAGAGACCTATCTCGTAATCGGAATCGGAAAAGATGAAGTGACGATGTTAGCACAGCTTACAAGGGAACAGTTAAATGATGTTTCGCTGGAAGATACGGTGAAATATCAGAATACAGGAGAAAGTTTCTCTAACATTATGAAACAGTTCAAAGAACATTTACCGAAGAGCAGGCATAAGGATGAGTAATTTTAAGAAGAAATACTGTCTGGTATCTTTTATATTTGCGGTTATTGCAGTTGTTGTTACACTGGTGGCATTTGTACCACAGAAAGCGTATGCGGCATCTGTAAATATACCTGGGGTAACTGACAGCAGTAATAGTAATCAGTCAACTGAAAATGGCAATGGTCCAGATGGAACAGCATCCTCTGGTAATAATGGACTTTCTGTTAATATTAATAATGGAGAGGGAAATTTATCCGGGACAGTTCGGATTTTTCTGGTACTGACTGTAATTGCGTTAGCACCATCTATTCTTATTATGCTGACTTCCTTTACCAGAATTATTATTGTGCTTCATTTTGTAAGAGCAGCAATTGGAACGCAGACTGTTCCGCCAAATCAGGTGTTGATTGGACTGGCGTTGTTCCTTACCCTGTTTATTATGAACCCGGTTTTCTCACAGATTAATGAAAATGCATTGAAACCGTTGGATGCCGGTGAAATCACGCAGGAACAGGCCTTTGAGGCAGGAATGGAGCCAATCCGTGAATTTATGTTTAAACAGACACAGGCAAAGGATATCAATACATTTTGTGACATTGCCGGCGTGACTTATGAGACACAGGATGATATATCCAATACTGTGCTGATTCCGAGCTTTATTTTAAGTGAGCTGAGACAGGCATTTATTATTGGATTTGTTATATATATTCCGTTTATTGTAATTGACATGGTAGTAGCATCTGTCCTTATGTCGATGGGTATGATGATGCTTCCGCCAACTACGATTTCTCTTCCGTTTAAGATTCTGCTGTTTGTGCTTGCTGATGGATGGAATCTTGTTATCAGGGAACTGGTAGAGACATTTTACTGATGAAAGAGGTGTAGAAATTGATCACACAGGGAGAAGTTTTAGATATTGCAAGGGACGCTATTTATAATATTATTTTAACTTCGGCTCCATTGCTTTTAATATCACTTATCGTAGGCTTGATTATTAGTATTTTTCAGACGGTTACATCTATTCAGGAACAGACGCTTACCTTTGTACCGAAGATTCTGGCTGTATTTGCAGGAATGCTTCTCTTTGGAGCGTGGATGCTGAATAATATGACTGATTTTATGACGAGATTGTGGTCTGATTTTAGTTTATATATCAGTTGATATACAGGTAGAGATAAAACATGGTTAATTATAGTTTCTCACTGCTTACATTTGAATATTTTTTGCTGGTTCTGGTGAGGATTACTTCTTTTGTTTTTTCGGCTCCATTTTTTAGCATGTCGAATACTCCGGGAAGAGTCAAAATTGGTTTCTCAGTATTTGTATCCATCCTGTTGATTGGAGTATTACCTGAAAGCACGATAGAATATGGAGGAGTAATTGAATATGCCACAATTGTCGTGAAAGAGGGAATTACAGGATTGCTGATTGGTTTTGGAGCAAATATTTGTAATTCCATTGTTTTATTTGCGGGTAATATTATGGATTTAAATATGGGCTTGTCCATGGCGACCGAGTATGATCCGGTAAGTAAAACAAATTCTCCGATAACAGGTAATTTTTATAATTATCTGGTCATGTTATTGCTCATGTCCAGTGGAATGTATCAGTATATCTTACAGGCAATTGTTGATTCTTTCACTCTGATTCCGGTAAATGGTCAGAATTTTATGTGGGATTCCCTGCTTCAGACCATGGTTTCTTATATGACGAATTCCATGGTGCTTGGTTTCCGGGTGGCACTTCCTGTTTTTGCAGTGTTAATGATATTGAACTGTATTCTTGGAATCATGGCAAAGATTGCACCACAGATGAATATGTTTTCTGTTGGTATCCAGCTTAAGATATTGCTTGGATTTCTGGTTTTGTTTTTGACGATACAGCTGCTTCCGTATGTATCCGATTTTGTGTTTACTGAGATGAAACGGATGGTTACCGGAATTGCATCAGGAATGCATGGATAAGCTGGTACATGAATAGGAGATTTATATGGAGGAAAGAGATTTACTTCTGAAATATAATCTGCAGTGGTTCGCAAAAGAGGGACCTGGCGGCGAAAAGACAGAGCCGGCAACTGCAAAAAAATTAAAAGATGCAAGAGAAGAAGGAAAAGTTGCAAAAAGCAAGGAATTTTCCGGAGCAGTAGATTTAATTGTTTTATTCCTGGGATTGAAGATTTTTGGAAGCTATGTTTCAGAAAACTTAATGAATGAGTTTTCAGGTTTCTATCGGAAAATCCCGGATATTTTATTAGAAAATAAGACGGGCATGACAGTAAAATCCAGCCATATGCTAATGTCGCAGGCTGTGATTGAAATGATAAAGGCCATGATACCGTTTCTTTTAATCGGAATGGTGGTAACGTTTTTAGTCAGCGTGCTTCAGGTGGGCTGGAAAATAAGCGGGAAGCCATTAAAACCGGAATTATCAAAGTTTAATCCTATCAATGGTTTTAAACGGATGTTTTCCAAAGATTCTCTGTTTGAACTTGTAAAGTCTATTGTCAAAGTGGCGCTGGTCATGTATGTGGCGTATTCCGAGATTAAGGACAGGCAGGGAGAATTATTTGTTATCTATGATATGGAACTGTTGCAGGCAGTTGCATTGATTGCCGGACTTATTGTGGATGTGGGTTTAAAAACAAGCCTGGTTTACCTGATTGTCGGAATCGCTGATTTGATTTATCAGAAACATAAATTCAAAGAAGAAATGAAGATGACCAAACAGGAGGTAAAGGACGAGTATAAAAATACTGAAGGAGACCCACAGATTAAGGGAAGACAGCGTCAGAGAATGCGTGAGGCATCGCAGCGCCGAATGATGCAGGATGTGCCGAAGGCAGACGTAGTCATTACGAACCCGACCCATTATGCAGTTGCGATAAGGTATGATGCGGAAGTATCCAAAGCACCGGTTGTGGTTGCAAAGGGTGAAGATTTTCTGGCTGCAAAGATTAAGGAAGTGGCAAGAGAAAATCAGGTGGAAATTGTAGAGAATAAACCGTTGGCGCGTATGCTTTATGCAAATGTAAATGTCGGAGCAGAAATTCCACCAGAATTGTATCAGGCAGTTGCAGAAGTGCTTGCGATGGTTTACAATCTAAAAGGCAGAAATTAATACGAATTTAAATGAAAGGAGGAAACCGGAATGAAAAAAGCGGATTTTGGTGTAGCAATCTATCTTCTTGCTGCAGTCATATTCTTTATTATTCCGATTCCTTCTATTTTATTGGATGTCATGCTGGCGATTAATATTTCACTGGCAATGATTATTCTTTTTAATGCATTATTTGCAAAAGAAGTGCTGGATATGTCATTTTTCCCGACACTGTTATTGTTTACCACCATATTCCGAATCTCATTAAATGTTTCTTCCACCCGATTGATTTTATCTACCGGTGAACCAGGAAATGTAGTAGAGACCTTTGGGGGCTTTGTAGGTGGTGGTAATCTTGTAATCGGAGCAATTGTATTTATTGTCCTGATTCTGATACAGTTTATCGTTATCAATAAAGGTTCTGAGCGTGTATCTGAGGTAACTGCACGTTTTACATTGGATGCAATGCCTGGAAAACAGATGGCAATTGACGCAGATTTAAATACTGGTGCCATCACAGAGAAGGAAGCAAGAGAACGGAGAACTAAGATTCAGCAGGAATCTAACTTCTTTGGTTCTATGGATGGTGCAACCAAGTATGTAAAAGGAGATGCAACGGCCGGCCTTATTATTACATTCATCAACCTGATTGGTGGAACAATTATGGGAGTCATGAATGGCGGACTGTCTGCCATGGAGGCACTTCAGAAATATGGTATATTAACCATTGGTGATGGACTGGTCAGCCAGGTTCCGTCTCTTTTGATTTCGCTGGCAACAGGTATTCTGGTAACAAAAGCATCCAGTGAAGCGGATTTTGGATCCATGCTGGTAAAACAGCTTTTTGGAATTCCCAAGGTATTGTATATTGTAGGTGCAACGATAACCTTTCTTGGAATTGCAACTCCGCTGAATCCGGTACTTTTCTGTGCGCTTGGCATTGCATTTTTAGCTGCCGGACGGAAGATACAAAAGGATGTAAAGGTGGAAGAAATCGAAGAGGAAACCAATGCAGATGAAACGGCGGCAGAAGAAATCCGGCGGCCGGAGAATGTGGTTTCACTGCTTCAGGTTGATCCTATTGAACTGGAGTTTGGTTATGGTATTATTCCACTGGCAGATGTAAATCAGGGTGGAGACCTTTTGGACCGTGTAGTAATGATCCGTAGACAGATTGCACTGGAACTTGGAACAGTGGTTCCGATTATTCGTCTGCGTGATAATATTCAGTTAAATCCTAACCAGTATATTATTAAGATAAAGGGAATTCAGGTAACAGAAGGGGAAATCCTTTTTGACCACTATATGGCAATGAATCCGGGATATGTGGAAGAGGAAATCACCGGTATTCCGACCTTTGAGCCATCCTTCCATCTGCCGGCAATCTGGATTACAGAGGGACAGAGAGAGCGTGCGGAGAGTCTTGGCTATACCGTAGTAGATCCGCCATCTATTATTGCCACCCATCTGACAGAGGTAATCCGTTCCCATATTGCAGAACTTCTTACCAGACAGGATGTATCTAATCTTATTAGTAATATCAAGGAAAACAATCCTGCACTTGTGGATGAGCTTACACCAAAGCTTCTTAGTATTGGTGAGATTCAGAAAGTCTTACAGAATCTTTTACAGGAGGGCATCTCTATCCGTGATCTGCTTACGATTTTTGAAAATTTAGCAGACCATGCGGTAACAACCAGGGATACCGATGTATTGACAGAATATGTGCGTCAGGGATTAAAACGTGCAATTTCAAGTAAATACTTTCCGGCAAATGAGACAACCAGCGTGGTAACATTAGATCCGAAGGTGGAACAGGAAATCATGGGTTCTGTAAAACAGACTGAGCAGGGGGCTTATCTGACTTTAGATCCGGAGAAGACCAAGAATATTATGGAATCCTTGAAGCAGGAAGTGGCGAAGTTAGAGAATATTGGAAAGAATCCGATTGTCATTACTTCGCCAATTGTGCGGATGTATTTTAAGAAACTCACCGAGGACTATTTCAAAGACCTCATTGTGGTGTCTTATAATGAAGTGGAATCAAATGTGGAATTACAATCAGTAGGGATGGTGACAGCATAAAATGACGATTAATAAATTTCAGGGCAGAACAAGAGAAGAGGCAGTTGATAAGGCGAAAAAGGAAATGGGAGAAGCCGTTGTGATTATGAATGTAAAGGAAATCAAACCGAAGGGTTTATTCCGGGCATTAAAGAGCACAACTTATGAAGTGACGGCAGCATTAGAGGAAAAGGAACAGACAGTTAATCCTCTTCCTGCGTTACATGCTCCATTAAAGATGCATGACAGCATAAATTTTGCAGCAAATGAAAAAATTGAAATTCCGGCACCGGAACCAGCAGCCATTCATCCGGAAAGCAGTCATGATTTGGAAGAAAAGATAGAAAGTCTTTCTAATTTATTAGAAAAGAAGTTAAAACCGGAAAAAGAAGAAGAACCAAAAGAAGAGGAAAAGCCGGAAAAGGAAACTGATGCTCCAAAGGATATGAAGCATCAGCAGTCTGAGACTTTCCGTTGTATCCGCATGATTTATGAAACATTACTGGATAATGAAGTGAATGAAAGATATGTCAACCAGATATTAGATGATGTGGAGAAGAATTTAAGAGGCAGTGCAAGCATGGACATTATCTTATCCAATGTTTACCAGAAAATGGTATTAAAATTCGGACAGCCTCAAAAGATTGAACTGGTACCGGGACAGCCTAAAATCGTATTTTTTATTGGACCAACCGGTGTTGGCAAGACAACAACCATTGCAAAAGTGGCTTCCAGATTTAAAGTGGATTATGGCAAAAAAGTAGCACTTTTAACAGCAGATACTTATCGGATTGCTGCGGCAGAACAGTTACGTACTTATGCGAATATCTTAGATACACCGCTGACAGTTATTTATTCATCGGAAGAAATGAATGCAGCCATAGAGCGTGTAAAGGATTATGATCTCGTTCTGGTAGATACCGCAGGATTCTCTTATAAGAATGAAGATCAGAGAAAAGATATGAGAAACCTCATAGAAAGTCTGGATGACAAATATGAGAAGGATGTTTATCTGGTATTAAGCGCAACTACAAAATACCGCGATTTGATGGAAATTGTAGATAAATACCATGAGATATCGGATTATAAGATTATTTTTACTAAATTAGATGAAACCAGTAGTTATGGTAGTCTGTTAAATATTCGCATGTATTCTGGTGCGGATGTTTCCTATGTGACAACAGGGCAGAATGTGCCAGATGATATTGAAATTTTCCAGTCACAGAAAATTGTAAAACAGTTATTGGGAGGCAGATAATAATATGGATCAGGCAGAAAAGCTGCGCAATGTAATTAAATTAAAGAACCAGAAGCTTCCCCAGAAAGCAAGAGTAATTACGGTTACCAGTGGAAAAGGTGGCGTGGGAAAATCCAGCGTTACAGTTAATCTGGCAATCCAGCTTCAGAAAATGAATAAGAAAGTTATTATTTTTGATGCTGATTTGGGACTGGCAAATGTAGAAGTTATGCTTGGAGCAATACCAAAACATAATTTGAGTGATGTTATATACCGGGGAATGGATATGCGGCAGATTATAACAGAGGGACCGGCAGGAGTAAGCTTTATCTCAGGCGGCTCCGGCATTGTGGGAATGAATAATCTGTCCAAGGATCAGATTACTTTTTTAGTACGTAATCTGGCACAGTTAGATGAAATGGCTGATATTGTACTGGTGGATACCGGAGCAGGAATTGCAGACAGCGTATTGGAATTTGTTATGGCTTGTCCGGAGGTCCTTCTGGTATCAACACCGGAACCAAGCTCACTGACCGATTCCTATTCTCTGTTAAAGGCACTGCACCGGAATCCGAATTTTGCCAAAAGCGGAACGCAGATTCATGTGGTTGCCAACCGTGTAAATTCTGTGGAAGATGGACAGGCAGTATATGATAAATTAAATACCGTTGTGTCACAGTTTTTAAATGGTAATCTTGAATATCTCGGCATGATACCGCAGGATTCCATGTTTGAAAAAGCAATACGCCAGCAGCAGACAGTATCTTTATATGCACCGGAGACCAAGTCGGCAAAAGCATTTGAGATACTTGCAAATAATCTTATAGAAGGTGCGCATGATATTCCGTTGATGAAGCGGGGCTTTGCCCAGTTGTTTGCTGAATTTTTTAATAACAGATAGGTGATAGAATGATTTCAAATGTTTTACGGGAAGGAATGAAAATTGATATTCATATAGTGAACCAGACGGAAAGGCCAGAATCTGCAGAAAAGGCTGCACCAGTTTACAAGAGTCAGATTTTTGAACTGTTTGAAAATGGTGAAATGGAGATAATGATGCCGATTCAGAGTGGAAAACTGATATTACTTCCACTGGGACTTCGCTATGAATTTGTATTCTATACACCGAATGGATTGTATAAAAGCATTGGTCAGATCTGGGAACGTTATAAGACGGAGAACCGCTACCTGCTCCGGATTGTATTAAATACACCACTGAGCAAATATCAGAGGCGGGAATATTACCGTATGGAATGTGTCCTTGATATGGGGTATTTCCATCTGACAGACGAAGAATCGGAAATGGAACAGACGGAAGACATCATCGCAAGTCTCAGGGATGATAATTTTTATAAAAAGCAGAAAAAGGGCACTATTGTTGATATCAGTGGAGGTGGTGTACGCTTTGTAACGAATGAGCAGTTAGAAGAGGGAAAAGCTGTTCTGATTATTGTGATGCTACAGACGCAGACCGGTGAAAAACAATATTATCTTCCAGGATATATCCTGCGAAGTACGAAGCTGTTAAATCGTGATAATATGTATGAAAACCGACTGAAATTTATTATTCGTGATGATAAAATAAGGGAAGAAATTATCAGGTATATTTTTGCAGAAGAAAGAAAAGCAAGACAGAGAGGAAAAGGATAGGGTTAAATTAATAGAATGAAAAAGAATATTCTGGTTGTTGATGACTCAGCACTCATGAGAAGAGTTATCTGTGATATAATTAATTCAGATAGTGGTTTTCAGGCAACGGATACATGCAGAGATGGCTTGGAAGCATATGAGAAATTGTGTCAGAAAGCATATGACGCAGTTGTTTTAGATGTAAATATGCCAAGAATGAACGGACTGGAACTACTTGAAAGATTACAAAAAGAAAATATAAAAGCAACAGTAGTAATGGTCAGTACATTAACGACAGATGGAGCTGAAGTTACACTCAAGGCAATGGAACGTGGTGCAATTGACTTTATCGAGAAACCAAATAATCTGATAGAGACAAAGGGACAGCGTTTCCGGGAAAAACTGATAAAAGTTCTTGCAACAATAACTGCAGCAGGAAGCACACAGACGTATCAGAAAAAAGTAATTACGAATGTGGTAAAACCGGCAGCTGTCCGGAAGATTAGAACGAAGGATGCAGCCCGGAGCAAGATTGTTGCAATTGCATGTTCCACAGGCGGTCCAAAATCCTTACAGAGTGTAATTCCATTGCTGAAATCCAATATGGATGCACCGGTTCTTGTGGTTCAGCATATGCCGGCTGGTTTTACAAAATCCATGGCAGCCCGGCTGAATGAACTCAGCCCGCTGGATGTGAAAGAGGCAAACGAAGGTGATGTCTTGGAAAAAGGACATGTTTATGTGGCACCGGGAGGAAAACATTTACTGGTACAGCGGTTAGCAGATGGAACGCACTGTATTGTTTTAAGTGATGCACCGGCAATTGGTGGATTAAGACCATGTGCCAATCTGATGTATGAGTCTTTGATGGACAGCGGCTATGATGAAATTACCTGTGTAGTTCTTACCGGAATGGGTGCTGATGGAACAAAGGGAATTTCAGAACTCCAGAAAGAAAAAAATGTATACGTAATTGCTCAGGATGAAGAAACATCTGTGGTATATGGAATGCCAAAGGCAATTGCAGAGACAGGACTTGTTGATGAAATAGTACCATTAGAAAGTGTTGCGGACACAATTCTAAAGAATGTGGGGGTAAATTAAAGATGGATGTAAGCCAGTATCTAGAAATTTTTATTGATGAGACAAGTGAGCATATCCAGAGCCTGAATGATTGCATTATGACTTTGGAAAAGGAGCCGGAAAACAAAGATACCATTAATGAAATTTTTCGTGCAGCACACTCCTTAAAGGGAATGGCAGGAACCATGGGCTTTAAGAGAATGCAGCATCTGACTCATGATATGGAAAATGTATTCCAGGAAGTTCGTAGTGACAAAGTAAAAGTCACCAGTGAAATGATTGATATTCTTTTCCAGTGTCTGGATGCAATTGAAAGTTACCTCGATACGATCAAGAGTACATCAGATGAAGGTACAGAAGACAACGAAGCACTGATTACAGCTTTGAACAAATTCTTAGAGAATGCAGAGAACGGCGGAGCAGCCGCACCTGCAAAGGAAGAGAAAAAAGAAGAAAAGAAAGCAGAAGAACCGGAAAACGGTGATGGTAAAAAGAAATACTTAAGCGTAGAATTTTCTTCCAAAGATAAAGATGCGTTAAAAGCAGCTGAAGAAAGTGGAAACAAAATTTACGGAATTACAGTAGAAGTACAGAAAGACTGCCTTTTGAAAGCGGCAAGAGCATTCCTTGTATTTAAAGCAGTAGAAGAGTTTGGACAGATTGTTGTTTACAGTCCAAGTTCCCAGGATATTGAGGATGAACGTTTTGAACTGGACTTCAGTTTGTTCTTATCATCCAATGCTGCATTAGATGATATTTTAAAAGCAGTTAAAAATGTATCTGAAATTGCGGATGCCGTTGGTGAAGAAGTGAAGACGGCAACCCTATTCCATGAGGGAAATGTACAGGAAAATCTTCCGGCAAATACATCAGCAGCAAAGCCGGCAGAGCAGGCAGTACATAAAGAGAATAAACCGGCACAGACTAAGTCAAAACCGGCAGGCAAACCGGTTACAAACCGTACCGTGCGTGTGGATATCGAAAAACTGGATGCACTGATGAACCAGGTGAGTGAGCTGATTATTGCAAAAAACAGTCTGGTATCCATTGGCTCCCAGGAAGGAGGCAATTTCCAGAATCAGTCATTCCATGAGCAGATTGAGTATCTGGAAAGAATTACAACCAGTCTTCATGAATCGGTTATGAAAGTGCGGATGGTTCCAATTGAGAGCGTTGTAAACAAATTCCCACGTATGATTCGTGACCTTTCCAGAAGATTGAATAAGAAGATGGAATTGTGCATGACCGGTGAAGATACAGAGCTTGATCGTACTGTAGTTGACCAGATTGGCGACCCGTTGCAGCATCTGCTTCGTAACTCTGCTGACCATGGTCTTGAGAGTGCAGAAGTTCGTAAGGAACGCGGTAAGCCAGAAACAGGAACCATTAATCTGAATGCATTCCAGGAAGGAAATAATGTAATCATTGAAGTAAGTGATGATGGTAACGGAATTGATACAGAGAAGGTTAAAGCAAAAGCAGTAGAGCGTGGACTGGTAACACCGGAACAGGCAGAAAAGCTGAGCCAGAAAGAAATTATCGATTTCTTATTTATGCCGAGTTTCTCTATGGCAAAACAGATTACCGATATTTCCGGACGTGGTGTAGGTCTTGACGTTGTTAAATCCAATATTGAAGCATTAGGCGGAGATGTTGAGGTAAAGAGCAAACTTGGCGTTGGAACCAAATTCGTAGTAAGACTGCCACTTACACTGGCAATCATTCAGGCGTTGATGGTAGAAATCCGCGATGAAAAATATGCAATTGCGTTAGGCGCAATTCAGACTATCGAGGATATTCCGGTTGAAGATATTAAATATGTAGAATCCAAGGAAGTAATTAATTTACGTGGTTCTGTTATTCCAATCATCCGGCTGGATCAGATACTTGATATTCCACCGAAGGATGAAGAAGTAGAAAGCCTTACTGTTGTTATCGTAAGAAAAGGCGACCGTTATGCAGGACTTGTTGTAGACAATCTTCTTGGACAGCAGGAAATCGTAATTAAATCACTTGGTAAGTATATTAATAATAATAAGACAATCAGCGGTGCAACAATTCTGGGTGATGGCGAAGTCGCATTAATCCTGGATGCAAATACATTGATTTAACAGGGGGTGTGCAGAGTGGCAGAGCAACTTGAAACAGTAGAAAATATCAGAAAACAGTATATTGTTGTAAAAATCGGAAATGAGCAGTACGGAATCGATATCAGTTATGTAGACAATATTGTCCGTATGCAGAAGATTACAAGAGTACCTAGAGTACAGAATTTCTTTAAAGGAATTATCAATCTTCGTGGAGAAATCGTACCGGTTATGAGTCTCAGAATACGTATGGAACTGGAAGAAGATGTATTTACCAATGCCAGCCGTATTATAATTTTAAAAATTGAACAGCAGAGTGCACTGGGAATAATCGTGGATGAAGTAAAAGAAGTTGTTACATTAGGAACCAATGAAATTGATAAAGTGAGTGGCGATATGAAGAATGCCAAGGTATCTTTTATCGATGGAATCGGTAAAAACGGAGATGAATTAATTTCCCTTCTGGATATTCATTCTATTATAGAAGAAAAAGAAAATGCGTAATTGTTATAGATATAGTGAGGCAAATGCCTCACTATATTCTATATCTTGAAATGACAGCAGGAGGATAAAATTGGCGGATTATACTTTGAACCAGGTAAATGACATGTATGTGGATGTCTTAAAAGAAATTGGAAATATTGGTGCCGGAAATGCAACAACTGCAATGGCAAATATGTTGAATATCCGGATTAATATGGATGTACCAAGAGTTGAATTACTGACCTTTCAGGAACTGGGTTCTGCAATTTGCCCGGAAGATGAGTCAATCGTAGGAATCTATCTGGAAGTAACAGATGATATTACCGGCAGCATGATGTTTCTTATGAAACTTGATTCTGCACATTATCTGGTAAATAAACTAATGGGACGTCCGGCAGATTATGCGGAAGATTTTGATGAGATGGATATGTCTGCATTAAAAGAAATAGGAAATATCATTGCCGGTTCTTATCTGAACGCGCTTTCTGCCATGACGCAGCTTACTATTGCACCATCGGTTCCTTATATTGCAATTGATATGGCGGGAGCTATTTTAAGTGTTCCGGCAATACAGTTTGGTAAAATTGGAGACAATGCACTTATGATTACGACAGAATTCGGAGATGAAGTGATGATAGAAGGATATTTTATTCTGTTACCTGACCTTGAGTCTTATGAGAAGATTCTGAAATCTCTGGGAATTACCTTATAAGGAGAAGGGTATCAATGGGTGAAGTAATAAAAGTTGGTATGGCAGACTTAAATATTTGCAAGGCTCCGGATACAATTACCACATTAGGACTGGGTTCCTGTATAGGAATAGCATTGCTAGACCCGGTTACAAAGATTGGCGGACTTGCACATATTATGCTGCCAGACAGTACAAAGATGAAAAATAATTCGAATATAGCGAAATTCGCAGATACAGGAATTGTAGAGCTGGTTCGCCGGATGACAGAAGCAGGGGCGGCAAAGAGCAGGCTTGTAGCAAAGATTGCAGGCGGAGCCAGAATGTTCGAGGTAAGTGGTAACTCTGAAGTGGGAAATATTGGAGCAAGAAATGCAGAAGCTTCCAGACAGAAACTGAAGGAGCTTGGTATTCCGCTTCTGGCAGAGGATACCGGGCTGAATTATGGACGTACCGTAGAATTACATTGCGATACCGGAGAATTCTATATTAAGTCTGTTGGAAAAGAATTGAAAATTATTTAGATTGAGGATGTAAAGATGAAGACAAAACCGATTCCTGCAATCGTAATGTTGACCGCAGGATTTATTACCTGTATTGTGGCAATTTTTCAGAAAATGGAATTGCTTGCCTTTACAAAGACATTATTGCTTGTACTGATTATATTCTATCTGCTTGGGGGCATTGCGGCGTATATTTTGGAAAAGAATTTTAAAGCTGCAAAGGATGAAGAAAGCAGTACAGAAGAAAAAGCAGATGGTGATGCAGAAGAGTCTGCTGATGAGAAAAAAGAAGATACATCAGAAAAGTCAGAAAAAGAGGAAGAGAAAAGAGCGAAAGAAGAGTAATTATAAGAAACCGGAGGCTATGGCATGAAAACAGTGGACAGAGAAAAACTGTGGGAAAGCTATCAGAAAAATCCAGTATCTGAAATACGGGAACAGATTATCATAGAATATGCTCCGTTAGTTAAATTAGTAGCGGGCAGATTGAGTATGTATCTTGGATATAATGTAGAATATGAAGATTTGGTCAGCTATGGAATCTTTGGACTGATTGATGCAATTGATAAATTTGACCGAAGCAAGGATGTTAAATTTGAGACATATGCAAGCCTTCGAATCCGTGGGGCAATATTAGACCAGATTCGTAAAATGGACTGGATACCGAGGGCTGTTCGCCAAAAACAGAAAAAGATTGACGAAGCAATAAAAAATATAGAAATGAAGACAGGAAAGACGGCATTGGATGAAGAGATTGCAAGCGAACTCGGGGTATCAGAGGATGAATACCTGAACTGGCAGTCCCAGTTAAAAGTTACCAATGTTGTTTCTTTAAATGAGTTTGTGGAGCAGGGAACAGAGCCTGCGATGGATGCGACAAAAAATTCCCATTTTGCACAACCGGAAGATGTGGTGGCAGAAAGCGAATTGAAAGAAGTTTTGGCACAAAGCCTTGAGACCTTGACGGAAAAGGAACGCAGGGTAATTGAACTTTATTATTATGAAGAACTTACCTTGAAGGAAATCAGCAGTATTCTTGAAGTATCTGAATCAAGAATATCCCAGCTTCATACCAGGGCTCTGGCAAAGATGAAAAAGAAAATGGGAAGTTATATGGATATATTGGTTGATGAAAGTTAAAAGGAGGGAAGCTATGGGACAGGCAAATGCTTATTTTCAATTTGTGATAAAGGAACATGCGACTTATATTAAGCTTTTCCCGGCAGCTCTGGAAGGAAATGTTATTGAAATTGGTGAACTGACAGAGTATCTGGAAAGGCATGGCTGCCCGGATTATAATTTAAAGGAACTGGTTGCAGCAATTAACAGCAATGAGATGACAGAGATTATGGTCGGAGATATTTATCCGATTCAGATAAATGAAGAGATGTCCGTAACAGTATCAGCAGATGCCATGGAGGCGGTATGCAGATTTTATCCGGCTGCAGGCGGCACGAATATGAATGTGCAGGAAATCTTAAGGGATTTAACTGCAAAAGGTGTCAAAGCAGGGGTTGATCAGGATGAAATTTTGAAATTTTTCCAGGATAGGGAATACTGTACCGATTTTGTGCTGGCAAAAGGAAAGAAACCGGTAGATGGTCAGGATGCCAGAATTGAATATTATTTTAATACAGATGTTGATTTAAAGCCGAAGAAAAATGAAGATGGTTCGGTAGATTACCGTGAACTGAATGTAATCAGCCATATCAAAGAAGGAGACCTTCTGGCAAAATTATTTCCGGAAGATCATGGAATCAAAGGATATGATGTACAGGGAAAAGAAATTAAACCAAAACAGGTACGCTCTCTCCGGTTAGAATATGGAAATAATATCCGGGTATCGGAAGACAAAACAGAACTGTACTCTGAAGTAACCGGACATGCAAGTCTGGTAAATGGTAAAGTATTTGTATCAGATGTCTATGAAGTGCCGGCTGATGTGGATAATTCCACCGGTAATATTGATTATCCGGGAAACGTTACCGTAAGAGGTAATGTAAAAGGTGGTTTTTCAATTATTGCAAAAGGTGATGTAGTAGTAGAAGGCGTGGTAGAAGATGCGCTGATACAGGCGGGTGGTCAGATTATTGTAAAACGTGGAATTCATGGAATGACCAAAGGAATACTTCGGGCACAGGGAAATGTTATCTGCAAGTTTATTGAAAATGCAACCATCATTTCCGGAGGTTATGTTGAAACAGATTCTATTTTACATAGTAAGGTATCCGCAGCAACGGAGGTTCGCGTAAGTGGTAAGAATGGATTCATAACAGGTGGCGTTATCCGGGCGGGCAGTCTGGTAGAGGCCCAGACCATTGGTTCCAGCCTTGGAGCAGGAACACGTATTGAAGTTGGTGTGGATCCGGAAAAGAAAGAACGTTATGTGAAAGTGCAGGAAGAACTGCTTCAGCTGAATAAGACCATTGAGCAGATTCGGACGATTCTTACTACCTATGGAGAGAAGCTTAAGAATAAAGAAAAACTGGATCAGGGAAAAATCCAGTATATTGAACAGCTTATGCGTGCTTTTAAGGAGAAGGAAGCTCAGCGTACACCATTAGAGCATGAATACGAAAGGCTGCAGAGTATATTAAATGGCAGTAGCAATGCAAGGGTGAAAGTATCAAAGATACTGTATGCGGGAGTAATTGTAAATATTACCGATGTAAGCCTTATTGTAAAGGATGACAGAAGCTTCTGTCAGCTTTATAAGGATGAGGGTGAAGTAAAAATCTCAAATATGTAATGACATATGGTTGAGACAGGCTGGAGGTGTGTGGATATGTCAATTCGTCCGGTAGATATGAATGGAGTTATTCAGAGAACACAGGATGTTGGAACACTGAAACAACAGCAGGATATGAAACCTATGGTGGATCAGCAAAATATACAGATGGAAGTGCAAAGAGAAGAATACCGCCAATCAGAGCAGGTGACCAGGAAAGATGATTCCCAGATGGAAGAACATCGTTTTGATGCAAAGGAAGAGGGAAAGGGTCAGTACCAGCGGCAGGAACAACGGAAAAAGAAACAGAAAGAAGACCGTGTGGTTATCAAAGGTGCAATTGGCGGCTTTGATGTTAAAATATAAAAAGGAGTGTATCTGACAGATGACAGGCGTGGAAATCATCCTGATTCTGGCTGGTCTGGTTATGATGATAGGAAGCTTTATGGTAACAGAAAAGCTATCCGGTGCAGAATTAGACCGTATTGCGGAACTGAGTCAGAATGAGATAAAAAAAATACTGGAAAACAAGTTGAAAGATGCAGAAGCTGCGATAGAAGACCAGATTGACCATGCAATTGAAGATTCCACAGATAAGGTGGAGCGGGCACTGGATAAAGAGACCAATGAAAAAATGCTGGCAATCGGTGAATATTCGGATACCGTTATGGAGAAGATGAATCAGACCCATAATGAGATTATGTTTTTATACAGCATGCTAAATGACAAGCACACAGAACTGACAAAGCTTGCAGGACAAATTGGCGAGATGTCAGCCGAAATCGGTGAGAGCTTAGAAGAGGCGAAAGAGTCTGTAGTTAAAGAAACAGAAGAAGTAAAAGCCACAGAGGAACCGGTGGAGACAGAAGCGGAACCGGCAACCGGAGAGATGGAAGAACAGCCGGAGCAGACGAATCATAACGAAAAAATCCTTGCCTTATACAGTCAGGGAAAATCGTATGTAGAGATAGCAAAGGAACTGGGCCTTGGACAGGGTGAAGTGAGACTGGTTGTAGGATTGTATAAAGGAGTAGATACAAGTGAAGTTTAAGTATTATCTGAGAGGCTTGGGAATTGGTATTCTGATAAGCACGATTATCTTATCCATATCATTTGCAATGAAGAAAAATGACCTTTCAGATGATGAAATCATTGCAAGGGCAAAAGAACTTGGAATGGTAATGGAAGATACCGGAAAGGACACCATACCAAAAGCTACAGAAACAGAAGATGAGATTCCAAAGAGCACGGAAGACGGTTTTAATACAGAACAGACAGATATGCAGCCGGGAACAACTGATTCAGGGGAGATATCGCAGGATGTGGGAACAGATGGAGCGGATGCCGTACCACCGTCACAGGATGGAAGCAATATGGTACAGAAGGAATTTACCGTAGAAGTAGGAGATTCTTCTAATGCGGTTTCGCAGCGTCTGCAGGAAGAAGGTCTTGTGGACAATGCAGAAGCATTTAATAAATATATGGTAGATAATAATTATGCCAATTTTGTCCTGCCCGGAACCGTAACGATTCCGGAAGGGGCTGGCTATGAAGAAATTGCCGGAATACTTACGGATAAAACGATTCATCATTAAAAAAAGGTTGCATAGCATGGCTGAGTATGATATAATCCATGCGTTGCGATAAATTTACACATATACCGATTGTCAGATTGGTGCCGCAAGGTTGTCTGATAATAAGAAGTATATGGAAGAATAACCAAATGGAGGAAAAACAATGAGCGTTATTTCAATGAAACAGTTATTAGAAGCAGGTGTTCATTTTGGACATCAGACCAGAAGATGGAATCCTAAAATGGCTCCATATATCTACACAGAGAGAAATGGTATCTACATCATTGACCTGCAGAAATCTGTAGGTAAAGTTGATGAGGCTTACAAAGCTATGGCAGATATCGCTGCAGATGGTGGTACTATTCTTTTCGTAGGAACAAAGAAACAGGCTCAGGATGCTATCAAAACAGAAGCAGAGCGTTGTAACATGTTCTATGTAAACGAGAGATGGTTAGGTGGTATGCTTACTAACTTCAAGACAATCCAGAGCCGTATTGCAAGATTAAAAGCAATCGAAACTATGGAAGAGGATGGAACATTTGATGTTCTTCCTAAGAAAGAAGTTATCAAATTAAAGAAAGAATTAGACAAATTACAGAAGAACTTAGGCGGAATTAAAGAAATGAAGAAGATTCCAGATGCTATCTTTATCGTAGATCCTAAGAAAGAAAGAATCTGCGTTCAGGAAGCTCATTCCTTAGGAATTCCACTTATTGGTATTGCAGATACAAACTGTGATCCGGAAGAGTTAGATTATGTAATTCCTGGTAACGATGATGCAATCAGAGCCGTTAAATTAATCGTTTCTAAAATGGCAGATGCTGTTATCGAAGCAAATCAGGGAACTGTTGATGTTGACACTGAAGCTGCAGAGGATGCAGAAGAAGCTGTAGAGGCATAAGAACAGTATTTTAAACGATAAGAAACACACAACGTGTGTATAAAACAGGACAGACAGTAATTGCCTGTCCTTACCTTTAGAAAAAATAAATGGAGGAAAATGAAGATGGCTATTACAGCAGCAATGGTAAAAGAACTGCGTGAATTAACCGGCGCAGGAATGATGGATTGTAAAAAAGCATTAGGTGAAACAGACGGCAACATGGATGAGGCTGTTGAATATTTAAGAAAAAACGGACAGGCAAAAGCTGAGAAGAAAGCTGGAAGAATTGCAGCAGAAGGTCTTTGTACTGTTGTAGTAAAAGATGATAAGACAGCAGCAGTTGTTGAAGTTAACTCTGAAACAGACTTCGTTGCTAAAAATGATACATTCCGTGAGTTTGTAGAGGCTGTTGCAACACAGGCAGTAAACTCTGACGCAGCAGACATGGATGCATTCATGGAAGAAAAATGGAATGCAGATGAAAGCAAGACAGTAAAAGATGCATTAGTAGAGAAAGTTGCAGTTATCGGAGAGAACTTAAAGATTCGTAGATTCGAAAAGGTTGTAGCTGAGAATGGTTGTGTAGTATCTTATATCCATGGCGGCGGAAGAATCGGTGTTATCGTTGATGCTGACACAACTGTTGTAAATGATGCAGTAAAAGAAGCATTAACCAACATTGCAATGCAGATAGCAGCTTTAAATCCAAAATATGTTTCCAGAGATGAAGTAAGTGCAGATTACATCGCACATGAGAAAGAAATTCTCTTAGCTCAGATTATGAATGATCCGAAAGAGTCCCAGAAACCGGAAAAGGTTATCCATGGAATGATCGAAGGACGTATCAGCAAAGAGTTAAAAGAAATCTGCTTAGTAGATCAGGTATATGTAAAAGCAGAAGATGGAAAACAGACAGTTGGAAAATACTTAGAGCAGGTTTCCAAAGAAGTTGGTGCTCCTGTATCTGTTAAGAAGTTTGTACGTTTCGAAACAGGTGAAGGTTTGGAGAAGAAAAATGAAGACTTTGCTGCAGAAGTTGCTGCTCAGATAGCAGGAAACTAAGCAAAAGCTTAGCACAAATTGTAAAGGTATATAAAATTCCCCTGTAGAGTGATTTCTGCAGGGGAATTTTCTGACAAAAGAAAGAAAAATCTCAAGAAGTAATTCAATTAAAATTATTTTTTATAGTGATATTTTGTTAAAGTGTGTTACAATAGAAAAGAGATTTTATGACCGGGAGGTCACTACATGGAAGAGAAGACCACGAAGGGGTTAAAGGAACAGCGGGAAAGGCGAAAACGCATTAATCGCATGAAGACGGGGATTATAACATCTATCTTCGCCTGGATGCTGATATCGATTATTTTGTGCGTGGTATTGTTGTGCCGGGTAATTTCTTTACAGAACCAGATAGACAGGCTGGTATCAAGCGGTATTGTTTCCGGAAAGGTACAGCAGGACGAGAACCAGTCGAAAGGAGAAATGTCTACTGGAACGGAATTACAGACAGACACAGAATATCAGGATCAGAATGCAGACAGTTCGATTGTCCAGCCATTGGTGGCAGAGGATGAAAGCAACAAGGCACAGCCGGGAGATCAGCTTAAAGTATATCTTACCTTTGATGATGGACCAAGTTCCAATACGGCAGCTATTCTTGATACATTGGCGCAGTATAATGTGAAAGCAACATTTTTTGTTGTAGGAAAAGAAGATGAAGAGTCCCAGGAGATGTATAAAAGAATTGTAAATGAGGGGCACACACTGGGAATGCATTCTTATTCCCATAAATACAGTGTGATTTACGATTCGCTTGAAAATTTTGAGGATGATTTTACCAAAATACAAAATTATCTTTATGATATAACGGGAGAGGATTGCCATTATTATCGTTTCCCGGGTGGAAGCAGCAATCAGGTCAGTAATACAGATATGAAAGAGTTTATAAAATATCTGAATGATCAGGATGTTACTTATTTTGACTGGAATGTAACCAGTGGTGATGCTACATCACAGGCATATACAGCGGACGAGCTGGTAGATAATGTGTTAGAGGATGTGGTAAAATATAAAACATCGGTTGTGTTACTTCATGATGCAAATACGAAGGAGACAACGGTGGAAGCCTTAGGTCCGATGATTGAGGCACTACAGGCACAGGGAGTAGAGTTACTTCCGATTACTGAGGATACAACTGTAATACAGCATATTAGTGCAGACAGTGTTCAATAGAAAAAATGGAGGTTTTTAAGAATGAGCTTTTTTAAAGATTTTAAAGAGGATTTATCACAGGCAGTGAACGAACTGGTACCGGGTGAAGACGCAACAGAGGCAGCAGAGCAGGATAGCGATGTAGTAGTCAATACATTGGAAGATGAACTGGATGTGGAGTCTGAATTATCCAAATTGGACGGACTTTTAGAAAAGGTTACCAAGGATGCCAATGCTCCGGTAGAGAAGGAAGCACCGGCACAGGAAACAGAAACAAAAGTAGAGACACCAGCTGCAGAAGAAAAAGAAGATTTACATATTCAGGAGGAAAGTAAAATGAGTGAGACAACAGCAAATGAAACCATGACAATGCCAGAAGAGACAGTAACACCGGTACAGCCGGCAACTCCGGCACATTTTGCTCCGGTTCAGACATCAGATGAAGTTTCAGATGAAGTATCTGTAATCACAGAAGGAACATCCATTACAGGTAATATGGCATCTACTGGTTCTTTAGATATCCGTGGAAATATTAATGGTGATGTTCAGTGTAATGGCAAGCTGGTTGTTACCGGAACTATCAATGGAAACAGCAATTCTGCTGAATTCTTCGCTGATGCTGCAAAAGTAGAAGGTGAAGTAGTAAGTACCGGAACTGTTAAAATCGGACTTGGTTCTGTCATTATTGGAAATATTACCGCAAGCTCTGCAGTTATCGCAGGAGCAATCAAGGGCGATATCGATGTTCAGGGACCTGTAGTTGTAGATACTTCTGCAGTTGTTATGGGTAACATCAAATCCCGTTCTGTTCAGATTAACAATGGTGCAGTTATCGAAGGTTTCTGTTCCCAGTGCTATGCTGATATTGATGTGGAAAGTCTTTTTGGAGAGAATAAATAATGAAGAGAGTATTTTTAAAATTAAGTGGAGAAGCACTTGCAGGAGAAAAGAAAACAGGTTTTGATGAGCCGACCGTAACAGAAGTTGCCCGCCAGGTAAAACAGATTGTAGATGGCGGATGCCAGGTTGGAATCGTAATTGGTGGCGGTAATTTCTGGAGAGGACGTTCCAGCGAGACTATCGACCGTACCAAAGCAGACCAGATTGGTATGCTGGCAACGATTATGAACTGTATTTATGTATCTGAAATCTTCCGTTCTGTTGGAATGATGACACAGATTCTGACTCCGTTTGAGTGTGGCAGCATGACCAAACTTTTCTCAAAAGACCGTGCCAATAAATATTTTGAAAAAGGAATGGTAGTATTTTTTGCAGGTGGAACAGGACATCCTTATTTTTCAACAGATACCGGAATTGTACTCCGTGCCATTGAAATGGATGCAGAGGGCATTTTCCTGGCAAAAGCCATTGACGGTGTCTATGACAGTGACCCGAAGGTAAATCCGGCAGCAAAGAAATATGATGAGGTATCCATTCAGGAAGTGATTGATAAGAAGCTTGCAGTAGTAGATTTAACCGCATCTATTATGTGTATGGAAAATAAAATGCCAATGTATGTATTCGGATTAAATGAGCCGGACAGCATTGTAAATGCAATGAGCGGAAAATTTAACGGCACGAAAGTGACTGTATAATAAAGGAGATTATTTATGGATAGCAGATTAAACCCATATGAAGAGAAAATGCAGAAATCATACGAGAATCTTGTGGAAGAATATGCAACTATCCGGGCAGGAAGAGCGAATCCGCATATCTTAGACAGAATTACTGTAGATTATTATGGAACACCGACCCCGTTACAGCAGGTTGCAAATATCAATGTTCCGGAGCCAAGAATGATTCAGATCCAGCCTTGGGAAGCATCCCTTGTAAAAGAGATTGAAAAAGCAATTTTAACATCTGATTTAGGCTTAAATCCAACCAACGATGGTAAAGTAATCCGTCTTGTATTCCCGGAGCTTACCGAGGAAAGACGTAAAGAACTGGCAAAGGATATTAAGAAAAAGGGTGAGAATGCCAAGGTGGCAATTCGTAATATCAGAAGGGATGCCAATGATGCATTCAAGAAACAGAACAAAGCAAATGAAGTATCTGAGGATGAATTAAAAGAATTAGAAAACGATACTCAGAAAATTACGGATAAATATATTGCAAAAATTGATGGTGCAGTAGAGGAAAAGACAAAGGAAATCCTTACGGTATAATCTTATCCATGTACGACACATATGGGGACATAGCGCGATTGCCGTGTCCCCTTTTATGTTGTAAACATCTGTAAAAAGGAGAACAAAGATGAAGATTCCAAAACATGTTGCAATTATTCTGGATGGAAACGGACGCTGGGCAAAGAAAAGAGGAATGCCAAGAAACTATGGACATACCATGGGGGCAAAGAATGTTGAAGTTATCTGTAAAGCAGCGCATGATCTGGGCATAGAATACGTAACCATGTATGCATTTTCCACAGAGAACTGGAACCGTCCACAGAATGAAGTAGATGCTTTGATGAAGCTTTTGAGCAGTTATCTTAAGAACTGTATAAAGACAGCGGACAAGAATAATATGAGAGTCCGTGTAATCGGGGATACCAGCCGGCTGGATGATAAATTCCAGCAGCAGATTGCTGTATTGGAAAGAGAATCTGCCCATAATACGGGACTGAATTTACAGATTGCCATTAATTATGGAGCAAGAGATGAAATGATCCGTGGAATGAAGAAAATGTGGCAGGATGGTATTTCGGCAGAGGAGATTACCGAAGAGAAATATGAATCCTATCTTGATACGAAAGATATTCCGGATCCTGATCTTATGATCCGCACCAGTGGAGAACAGAGGCTTTCCAACTTCTTGCTGTGGCAGTTTGCTTATAGTGAGTTATATTTTACTGAGGTTCCATGGCCGGACTTTACACCGGAAGAACTGCGTAAAGCAGTAGAGGATTACAGCGGAAGAGACCGGAGATATGGAAAGATAGAGGAGGAGTAATATGTTTAAGACAAGATTATTAAGTGGAATCGTGCTGGTAATTCTGGCACTGGTATTCATTATTACCGGAAATGATTTGCTGCTGGCAGTAACCGGAATTATTTCTTTGATTGGATTGTATGAACTGTATCGTGTGTTTAAAATTGAAAAAAGCTGTGCCGGTGTCGTCGGCGGACTGGCAACGATTGTATATTATTGCAATCTGAAATTTCAGTTTATTCCGGATATGATGTTATTTGTCATCGCACTTTTGGTAGTGCTGATGTTTGTATATGTATTTTCTTATCCGAAATATCATACCGAGCAGATGTTAGCAGCATTTTTTGGTGTATTTTATGTATCGGTGATGCTTTCTTATGTATATCAGACCAGAATGCTACCGGGTGGAGCTTATATTGTATGGTTAATTTTCTTATGCTCCTGGGGCTGCGATACCTGTGCATATTGCGTGGGTGTGCTGATTGGAAAACACAAGATGGCACCGGTGCTTTCTCCGAAGAAATCCTGGGAAGGAGCTGTTGGCGGAGTAGTGGGAGCAGCATTATTAACCCTGATTTATTGCTTTGTTTTCCAGGGCTCTATGGGAAGCACCAACCGTGATATCATTATGCTTTGCATGATTTGTGCGATTGGGGCAATCATATCTATGATTGGAGACCTGACTGCATCTGCAATCAAACGTAATTATGACATTAAAGATTATGGCAAACTGATTCCTGGCCATGGTGGAATCTTAGATCGTTTTGACAGTGTAATATTTACAGCGCCAATTATTTATTATCTTGCATTATATCTGATTGGCAAGTAGGAGGAAACATGAAGAAGATTGCAATTTTAGGTTCCACTGGTTCCATCGGAACCCAGACACTTTCTGTTGTAAGAGAACATGGAGATATTGAAGTAACTGCACTTGCGGCAGGACATAATATTGCAAAATTAGAAGAACAGATCCGGGAGTTTCATCCGGCTTTGGTTGCTGTATGGGCAGAAGAGGATGCGATTGAGCTTCGGACAAGGGTTGCAGATTTGAAGGTAAAGGTGGCTTCCGGGATGGAAGGACTTTTAGAAGTAGCAACGGAAGAGAAAGCAGAGATTCTTGTAACTGCCATTGTGGGTATGCTTGGTATCCGTCCGACCATAGCCGCTATGAAAGCAGGAAAGGACATTGCACTAGCTAATAAGGAGACTTTAGTTACCGCAGGACATATTATTATGCCGCTGGCAAAGGAATGTAATGTGAAAATCCTTCCAGTGGACAGTGAACACAGTGCAATCTTTCAGTCTCTGCAGGGAGCCGGAGACAATAAAATTGCAAAAATACTTTTGACAGCTTCCGGCGGACCATTCCGTGGAAAGAAGCGGGCGGAATTAGAACAGGTAAAAGTGGAAGATGCATTGAAGCATCCGAACTGGAGCATGGGACGTAAAATCACTATTGATTCCGCAACCATGATAAATAAGGGACTTGAAGTCATTGAAGCAAAATGGCTGTTTGATGTAAATGCAGACCAGATTCAGGTTGTAGTACAACCACAGAGTATCATACATTCTATGGTAGAGTATGAAGACGGTGCAGTCATTGCACAGCTTGGAACGGCAGATATGCGGCTTCCAATCCAGTATGCCCTGTATTATCCGAAACGGTTACACTTAAGTGGAGACCGGCTTGATTTCTGGAAAATGAAGGCAATTACATTGGAAGAGCCGGATATGGAGACTTTTTACGGATTGAAACTGGCTTATGAAGCCTGTAGAAAGGGCGGTAACATTCCGACTGCTTTTAATGCAGCAAATGAGAGAGCGGTAGCAATGTTCTTAGACGGAAAGATCCGTTTCTTGGAGATTCCGGAAATTGCACAGGCGTGTATGGAGCAGTGTACCTATATTGCCAGTCCGTCCGTAGAAGAAATCCTTGCAACAGAGCAGGCTGCGTATGAGTATATAGAGAGCAGGTGGTAGATTGAAAATAATCATTGCAATCTTAATGTTCAGTTTTATTATTATTTTTCATGAACTGGGACATTTTTTGCTGGCAAAGAAAAATAAAATCAAAGTAAATGAATTTTGTCTGGGACTTGGACCAATGCTATTTGGAATTACAAAGGGAGAGACAAAATATTCCATAAAACTGCTGCCTTTTGGTGGAGCATGTATGATGGAAGGCGAAGACGGAGAGTCGGAAAGTGAAGGCTCCTTTAACAGCAAGTCCGTATGGGCGAGAATAGCAGTTGTAGCGGCAGGACCGGTTTTTAACTTTATTCTGGCATTCCTTCTGGCACTGATTGTTATCGGGACAGCCGGATTTGACCGGCCGGAGGTAAAAGGTGTTATGGAAGGATATCCGGCAGAGGAAGCAGGACTTCAGGCTGGAGATATCATTAAAGAAATCAATGGAAAGAACATTCATATTTATCGTGAAGTAAGTGTTTACACGCTGTTTCATTCCAATGAGAATCTGGAAGTGACCTATGAAAGAGATGGAGAGGAATATACCTGTACCATCAGCCCAAAATATAATGAAGAAGCAGGAAGAAATCTCTTTGGAATCTATGGAAATACCATGCGTGAGCGGGGTAATATTTTTGAGACTATAAAATATAGCGTATATGAAGTGAAATACTGGATAGAAGTTACCATGGACAGCTTGAAGATGTTAGTGACCGGAAGAGTCAGTGTCAATGAACTTTCGGGACCGGTAGGTATTGTAAAGAATATTGGTGATACTTATGACGAGAGCAAGTCAGCTGGAACGCTATCGGTGGTATTGACATTAATTAATTATTCCATAATGCTGACTGCCAATCTTGGAATTATGAACCTGCTTCCATTACCGGCATTAGACGGAGGAAGACTGGTATTTCTGATTATAGAAGCCGTCAGAAAGAAACGGGTGGATCCGGACAAAGAGGGCATGGTTCATTTTGTCGGACTGATGCTGCTTCTGGCATTGATGGTGCTTGTTATGTTTAACGATATTCGAAAATTATTTTAAATAATCCTGCACAGGAGGAAAAGCAATCATGGAACGAAAAGATACGAAAGTGGTAAAAATAGGAGACCGTATCATCGGTGGAAAAAATCCAATCCTGATACAGTCAATGACCAATACAAAGACAGAGGATGTAAAAGCAACCGTAGAGCAGATTAACCGTCTGGCAGCGGCAGGCTGTGATATCATCCGCTGTGCGGTGCCGACAATGGAAGCCGCAGAAGCATTGACTGAGATTAAGAAGCAGATAGCAATACCACTGGTTGCAGATATTCATTTTGATTACCGGCTGGCTATTGCTGCCATGGAGCATGGAGCAGATAAAATCAGAATCAATCCGGGCAACATCGGAAGCAAAGAGCGTGTGCAGGCTGTGGTAGACGTAGCAAAGGAAAGAAATATTCCAATCCGTGTGGGAGTCAACAGCGGTTCACTGGAAAAAGATTTAGTAGAAAAATATCATGGTGTTACTGCAGAAGGCATTGTAGAAAGTGCTTTGGATAAAGTGCATCTTATTGAAGATATGGGATATGACAATCTCGTGATCAGTATCAAATCTTCAGATGTTATGATGTGTGTAAAAGCCCATGAACTGATTGCTGAGCAAACCAATCATCCCCTGCATGTGGGAATTACAGAGGCAGGAACGATTATCAGCGGAAATATTAAATCCTCCATTGGACTGGGACTGATTTTAAATCAGGGGATTGGAGATACCATTCGTGTTTCATTAACCGGAGATCCGTTAGAAGAAATCAAATCAGCAAAACTGATTTTAAGAACCTTGGGACTCCGCAAGGGTGGCATTGAGGTAGTATCCTGTCCGACCTGTGGAAGAACAAGAATCAACTTAATCGAACTGGCAAATCAGGTAGAGAATATGGTAGCGGACATTCCTTTAGACATCAAGGTTGCTGTTATGGGCTGTGTAGTCAACGGACCGGGAGAAGCAAAGGAAGCCGATATCGGAATTGCCGGCGGTGTGGGAGAAGGACTAATTATAAAGCATGGTCAGATAGACCGTAAAGTACCGGAGAATCAGCTCTTAAGTGAATTAAGAAAGGAACTTTTGAACTGGAATAAGGAGTAGGAAAAATTATGGCAAAACTGTTTTTTGAAGTTTTTCCGACATTAAAGATTACCGGAGAGATGAGTGCACTTTTGAAAGAAACAGAGATTACAAAAGTGGCATCGAATTCCGCACAGAATGCACTGCGGATTTATTTAGAGAGTACAAGGCTAATTCCCAAACCGGAAATCTATCATATTGAACAAGAAATCAGACAACAGCTATTTCCGCACAAGGAGATAGCTGTTAAAATCATAGAAAAATTTAATTTATCCAGCCAGTATACACCGGAAAAACTGATGGCGGTATACCGGGAGAGTATTTTAGAAGAGATTCGCAATTACAGCGTACTGCTCTATAATCTGATGCGCTGCAGCAAAATGGAATTTGACCGGGAAGACCATATGATTCTTACCTTAGAGGATACCATTGTTGCCACAGAGCGGAGTAATGAACTGATTGATATCTTAGAAAAAATCATCTGCGAACGTTGTGGATTAAAATTAATGATTGAGCCACAGTATGAGAAGCCGGCAGAAAATGATTATTTAAAGAGTGCAGACAGCCAGATTGAAACAGAGGTTGCCCATATCGTGGCACGAACCGCTGCTGCAAGAACGCAGAATGCGGATGGCATGGAACAGCCTGCTGCCAATGAAGCAAACGCACAGCCCGATGCTAGAGCGTCAGAAAAGGAAAAAACACCTGCTGCCCCGGAGAAAAAACAGACTACCGGCACAGAAGGTGCAGGAGCAGCACCTGCTGCTGGAAAGAATAACTTTTCCGGCGGAAAGGATTTCAAGGGAAAATCTTCCTTCCAGAGAAGAGATTTTGTTAAAAAATCAGACAATCCGGATGTTATTTATGGCCGTGATTTTGAAGAGGATGCAATTCCGATTGAGACCATCGTAGGTGAAATGGGAGAAGTTGTCATCCGTGGACAGATAATGACATTAGATACAAGAGAAATCCGTGGTGAAAAGACAATTATCATTATGTCGGTAACGGATTTTACGGATTCCATTGTGCTTAAAATCTTTACAAAAAATGAGAATCTACCGGAACTGATGGGAGATTTGAAAAAGGGAGCATTTCTTAAAATTAAAGGTGTAACGACCATTGATAAATTTGACAGTGAGCTGACCATCGGCTCCATTGTCGGAATTAAGAAAATCCCTGATTTTACTACAATAAGAATGGACAACAGCCCGTTAAAGAGAGTAGAGCTTCATTGCCATACCAAGATGAGTGACATGGATGGTGTTACTGATGTAGGAGATCTGGTAAAAAGGGCATATAAGTGGGGACATAAGGCACTGGCGATTACCGATCATGGAAATGTCCAGGCATTCCCGATTGCAAACCATGCACTGCCGGATGACCCGGACTTTAAGATTATCTATGGTGTGGAAGCTTATCTTGTGGATGACTTGAAGGACATTGTAGAAAATTCAAAGAATCAGTCTCTGCAGGATACCTATGTGGTATTCGATATAGAGACCACCGGATTTTCACCGCTGGTAAATAAAATTATTGAAATTGGTGCGGTAAAAGTAGAAAAAGGGAATATAACCGAGCGCTTTTCCACTTTTGTTAATCCGGAAGTGCCGATTCCGTTCCACATTGAAAATCTGACCGGAATCAAAGATGATATGGTAATTACGGCACCGGTGATTGCAGAAGTTATGCCGGAGTTCTTAGCCTTCTGTGATGGTGCTGTTATGGTAGCACACAATGCTGATTTTGATATGAGCTTTATCAAATATAACTGTGACCGTTTAAGCATTCCTTATGATTTTACCATTGCAGATACTGTTGCCATGGCACGAATGCTGTTGCCGAATCTGAACCGTTTTAAGCTGGATACCGTAGCAAGGGCATTAAATATTTCGCTGGAGAATCATCACCGTGCGGTAGACGATGCAGCATGTACCGCTGAAATATTTGAAAAGTTTGTAAAAATGCTTGCTGACCGTGGCATCAATACACTGGATGAATTAAATGCCGAGGGACATGTCAGCAAAGAGACCGTTATGAAGATGCCGACCCATCATGCTATTATTCTTGCAACGAATGATCTGGGTCGTGTGAATCTCTATAAGCTGATATCCTTATCCCACCTTGATTATTTCCATCAGAGGGCGAGAATTCCAAAGAGCGAATACTTAAAACACAAGGAAGGCTTACTGATTGGTTCTGCCTGTGAGGCGGGAGAACTTTATCAGGCAATTTTACAGGGACGGCCGCAGGAAGAGATTATCCGTCTGGTGAAGTTTTATGATTACCTTGAAATCCAGCCTCTTGGAAATAATGCATTTATGATAAAAGATGAAAAAGCACCGATTTCCACCATGGATGAATTAAAGGACATTAACCGCCGGATTGTAAAATTAGGAGAAGAATTCCATAAGCCGGTTGTGGCAACCTGTGATGTGCATTTTATGGACCCGGAGGATGAAGTATACCGTCGTATTATTCTGGCGGGTAAAGGCTTTAAGGATGCCGATGAGCAGGCTCCGCTATATCTTCGTACCACAGAAGAAATGTTGGAGGAATTCAGCTATTTAGGCAGTGAGAAAGCGAAAGAAGTTGTTATCGATAATACCAATAAGATCGCAGATATGTGCGAGCGCATTTCTCCGGTTCGCCCGGATAAGTGTCCGCCGGTAATTGAAAATTCCGATCAGATGCTGCGTGATATCTGCTATAACAAGGCACATGAGATGTATGGAGAGGATTTGCCGGAAATCGTATCGGAGCGGTTGGAGCGGGAGTTAAAATCCATTATCGGAAACGGTTATGCGGTAATGTATATCATTGCCCAGAAGCTGGTTTGGAAATCAAATGAGGATGGTTATCTGGTAGGTTCCCGTGGATCCGTAGGTTCTTCTTTTGCGGCAACCATGTCCGGAATCACGGAGGTAAATCCGCTGGCACCGCATTATTACTGTGCCCACTGTCATTACAGTGATTTTGATTCGCCGGAAGTAAAGAAATATGGCGGACAGTCCGGTTGTGACATGCCGGATAAGCGGTGTCCGAACTGTGGCAAGCCGTTAGTGAAAGCCGGTTTTGATATTCCGTTTGAAACATTCCTTGGATTTAAGGGGAATAAAGAGCCGGATATTGATCTTAACTTTTCCGGTGATTACCAGAGTAAATCCCATAAGTATACAGAAGTAATTTTCGGCGCGGGACAGACCTTCCGTGCCGGAACCATTGGTACGCTGGCAGATAAAACCGCATTCGGTTATGTAAAGAATTATTATGAAGAGCATGGTGTGCATAAGAGAAATTGTGAGATAGACCGGATTGTGCAGGGCTGCGTGGGAATCCACCGGACCACCGGACAGCATCCGGGAGGTATCGTAGTATTGCCGGTGGGGGAAGAGATTTATTCCTTTACACCGATTCAGCATCCTGCTAACGATATGACAACCGATATTATTACGACGCATTTTGAGTACCATTCCATTGATCACAACTTATTAAAGCTTGATATTCTCGGACACGACGATCCGACCATGATCCGTATGCTTGAGGACTTAACCGGAATTGATGCACAGAAGATTCCGTTGGATGATAAGTCCGTCATGTCCTTATTTAAGAATACCAGTGCACTGAGTATTACACCGGATATGTTGACAAACTGTACACTTGGAGCACTTGGAATTCCAGAGTTTGGAACAGACTTTGCGATGCAGATGTTAATTGACGCAGATCCGCAGTCCTTTTCCCATCTGATTCGAATTGCAGGTCTTTCACACGGTACGGATGTATGGTTAGGAAATGCCCAGACATTGATTGAAGAGGGAAAAGCAACCATTTCTACGGCAATCTGTACCCGTGATGATATTATGATTTATCTTATCAGTATGGGACTTGACAGTGAGGAATCCTTTACCATTATGGAGTCTGTCCGTAAGGGAAAGGGCTTAAAACCAGAGTGGGAGGAAGAAATGACTGCCCACGGCGTACCGGACTGGTATATCTGGTCCTGTAAGAAGATTAAGTATATGTTCCCGAAAGCCCATGCGGCGGCATACGTTATGATGGCATGGCGTATTGCTTACTGCAAGGTGTTTTATCCGCTGGCATATTATGCAGCATACTTTTCCATCCGTGCAACCGGATTCAGTTATGAGCTTATGTGTCAGGGAAAGGATAAGCTGAATTACTTCATGCGTGATTATGAGAAACGAAAGGATTCACTATCGAAGAAGGAGCAGGATACCTATAAGGATATGCGTATTGTGCAGGAAATGTATGCAAGAGGCTATGAGTTCTGGACCATTGATTTATATAAAGCCCAGGCATCCCGTTTCCAGATTATTGATGGCAGACTGATGCCTGCCTTAAGTACGATAGATGGTCTTGGCGAGAAGGCGGCAGAGGCAGTGGTAGAGGCTGCCAAGGATGGTCCATTTCTATCCAAGGATGATTTCAGACAGCGGACCAAAGTTAGTAAGACCGTAATTGATCTGATGGGAGACCTTGGATTATTCGGGGACTTGCCGGAATCGAACCAGCTTTCTTTATTTGATTTTTAATACATAGGAAGGTATAATTGTTAAAAGGAGTGAGGAGCATGAACGAAGTATATGAAAAGCTTTTAAAATGTTATGCATGTTTTGAAGATAAGATTGATTTTAAACCACAGGCAGCATTGATTTTAGGCTCCGGATTAGGAGATTATGCTGACACGAATATGAAGGTGGAAGCAGTGCTTGATTATCACGATATCGAAGGGTTTCCGGTATCAACGGTACCGGGGCATAAGGGGCGCTTCGTATTCGGTTATGTAGGGGATGTGCCGGTAGTATGTATGCAGGGACGTGTGCATTATTACGAAGGTTATTCCATGCAGGATGTTGTGCTGCCAACAAGATTAATGAAAATGATGGGCGCAAAGGTACTCTTTCTTACCAATGCTGCAGGGGGAATACAGCAGGGAATGAAAGCCGGAGATCTGATGATGATTACCGGGCAGATTGGCTGCTTTGTACCATCTCCTTTAATCGGGGCAAATATCGATGAACTGGGGGAACGGTTCCCGGATATGAGCCATATCTATGATGAGGATTTGCAGAAAATAATCCGAAAAGCTGCCATTGAAGCAGATATTCCGCTTCGGGAAGGCACTTACCTGCAGTTATCAGGACCGAATTTTGAGACACCACAGGAAATTTCCATGTGCCGCGTACTGGGGGCAGATGCGGTAGGCATGAGTACAGCCTGTGAAGCCATTGCAGCAAATCATATGGGAATGAAAATCTGCGGTATTTCCTGTATTTCAAATCTTGCGGCAGGAATTTCACCATTTTCCCTGACACACCGTGAAGTTCAGGAGACAGCAGATCGTGTTGCACCATTGTTTAAAAAGCTGGTGACTGATTCTATTACCGGTATGAATACATTTCTGTAAGAAAATGGTATAGTGGGAAGCAGCTATAGAAATTAAATATAAGAGGCAGATATCTATCAGGAGAAGGTAGAAGATAAGGAGGGGATTGCGTATGAATATACGTTTTTACAATGCCAGAATCTTAGCGCCGTCAGAGGGACATTCTTTTCAGGTGATAACCGGGGAATTGTGGGTAAAGAAGAATGAGATTATCTATATCGGGGATGGCCTTGATACGGAACGTGTTTTTGAAAAAGAGCCGGCAGGAATGATTCTTTGGGACAGGGAAATTGACGCAGAGAAAAACCTGCTGCTGCCGGGATTTAAAAATGCCCATACCCATACGGCTATGACATTTTTACGTTCCTATGCGGATGACCTGCCATTACAGGACTGGCTGACAAAGCAGGTATTTCCAAAAGAGGCACTGCTTACGGCAGATGATATATACTGGCTCAGCATACTAGGCATCATGGAATATCTGACCAGTGGCATCACTTCAAATTTTGATATGTATTTCTTTCCGGAGACAATTGCAAAGGCTTCCATAGACTGTGGATTCCGGACCATGCAGGTCAGCAGCTTCAATGATTTTACAAGCTCCATTGAAGAGATGGAAGAAATTTATCATAAAGTCAATGAAATGAGTGACTTAACCGGTTATGTGCCGGGATTTCATGCGGAATATACCACCTCAAAAGAGCATTTAAAACAGGTGGCAGCATTATCCGAAAAGCTGCATGCACCGGTGTATTTTCATAATTCCGAGACTGCACTTGAAGTAGAACAGTGTAAGGAGCGTTATGGAATGACACCGACCCGGCTGATGGAAGAGCTTGGAATGTTTCAATATGGCGGCGGTGGTTATCACTGTGTATATTTTGAAGATGAGGATTTTGAAATTTTTCGAAAGAGAAATCTTACGGCAGTAACGAATCCTGCATCGAATCTGAAGCTGGCAAGCGGAATCGCACCGATTGACCGCTTTATAAAAGAAGGAATTAATCTTGCTATCGGAACAGATGGTCCGGCAAGTAATAACTGCCTTGATATGTTCCGGGAAATGTTTTTAACTACCGGTCTGGCAAAGGTCAGAGAAAAGGATGCAGCCTGTGTTGGTGCAGAAGAAGTACTTTATATGGCAACGACAGGAGGAGCTGCTGCCATGGGATTAAATGAATGCGATAGTCTGGCAGAGGGAAAGAAAGCAGATTTAATCATGCTTGATTTAAAACAGCCGAATATGCAGCCGGAAAATAATCTCGTCAGGAATATTGTATACAGCGGAAGCAAACAGAATGTAAAGCTTACTATGGTAAATGGACAAATTCTTTATGAAGATAACACATTTCAGATTGGATTTGAACCGGAAGAAATATACCGGAAAGCAAATGAAATTATTGGCAGAATGAAATGAGAGGAACGATATGAAAGTAATATTTGTACATCATAGCTGTTTTGTGGTGGAAATGGAAGATGTGGTTTTGATATTTGATTATTTTGAAGGAAACCGTGTAACCGGTTATACTTTTACCGGAGTGCTTCCGGTATTTGACAAAGACAAATCCATTTATTTCTTTGCAAGCCATAAGCATCAGGACCACTTTGATATGAATATTTTAAAACTGGCAGAGGATTATGAAGACATTCATTTTATTTTGTCAAAAGATACCAAAATGAGTCCGAATTTTATGAAAAAACACGGTATTCCGGAGCGGGCAAAGAAATGTATCGAATATGTCATTCCGGATAAGAAATATGAAATCGGAAAAGTGAAGGTAAAAACCCTTCGTTCCACGGATGCCGGTGTGGCGTTTCTGGTAAAGACCTGTGGCAAGACCATTTATCATGCAGGAGACCTTCATAACTGGAAGATGGAGCATGTGGGAGAGCTGATTAATGGCAAGATGGAGCGGGACTACAGACACCAGATACGCAAGTTAGAAGGTGAGCATATCAATGTGGCATTTGTGGTTTTAGACCCGAGACTTGGTGTGTATACTGACCTTGGTTTGGCTTATTTTATGAAAAATGTGGAAGCTGATTATGTATTCCCGATGCATATGTGGCAGGATTATTCTGCCATTGAAAAATACAAGCAAAAATGTGATAATCATTTGTATACGGACCGAATCATGGATATCGAAAAAGAAAATCAGGTATTTGATATGGACAATCTCAAATGAAATTCTTGAATTATGCCATTAATTGGTCTATACTTAATACGTTTCCTGCTTAGGGGAAGGAAACTATTTCGTTACACGGGAAATCGGTAAAAAGTGGTTCCCGTAGTTAAAAACAGGAGGAAGAATGTATGGATAATTTTCTCGCATTTGGAGGCAGTTTTTTACAGTATGTAGTTATTTTTGTGATTCTGGTTGCAATTGCAGTTCTCGGTGTATTCACAGGTATTGCACTGCGGAAACGGAAAGATGCAAAGGAACTGGCATTACATGAAGATAAAAAGGAAGAAAAATAGTTTTTTGGAGGAATTATTGTGAAGAAATACGGAGTAAATGACTTAAGAAGAATGTATCTTGAATTCTTTGAGAGCAAAGGACATCTGGCAATGAAGAGCTTTTCTTTAGTACCACATAATGATAACAGTCTTCTGCTTATCAATGCTGGTATGGCTCCATTAAAGCCATATTTTACAGGACAGGAGATTCCGCCGAGAAGAAGAGTGACAACCTGTCAGAAATGTATTCGTACCGGAGATATTGAAAATGTAGGTAAGACAGCAAGACATCTTACCTTCTTTGAGATGCTTGGAAACTTCTCTTTTGGTGATTATTTCAAACATGAAGCAATTGCATGGTCATGGGAATTCCTGACAAAAGTGTTAGAGCTTGACCCGGAGCGCCTGTATCCGTCTATTTATGGAGAAGACGAAGAAGCATTTGAAATCTGGACCAAAGAAGTCGGTGTTCCGGCAGAGAAAATTACCAGATTCTATCGTGACCCGGAAACCGGAGAATGTGATAACTTCTGGGAGCATGGTGCAGGACCTTGCGGACCGTGTTCTGAAATCTATTATGACCGTGGAGAAAAATACGGCTGTGGAAGTCCTGACTGTAAAGTAGGATGTGAGTGCGACCGTTTCATGGAAGTATGGAACAACGTATTTACACAGTTTGAAGGAGATGGCAAAGGTGGTTATACCGAGCTTTCCCAGAAAAATATTGATACCGGAATGGGATTAGAGCGTCTGGCAGTTGTTATGCAGGATGTAGACTCCGTATTTGATATTGATACTATGAAAGCAATCCGTGATAAGATTTGTGAATTATCAGGAAAGACTTATCAGCAGGATGCATTAGATGACGTTTCTATCCGTCTGATTACAGACCATATCCGCTCTGTAACCTTTATGGTATCCGACGGAATTATGCCAAGTAACGAAGGAAGAGGTTATGTTTTAAGAAGACTGATTCGTCGTGCTGCAAGACATGGCAGATTACTTGGAATTGATGGACTGTTTCTGGCAAAACTCAGTGATACTGTTATTCGTGAGAGCAAGGATGGTTATCCGGAATTAGAGGAGAAGAAAGATTTCATCTTCAAGGTATTATCTCAGGAAGAAGAAAAATTCAATAAAACAATTGATCAGGGACTTGCTATCTTAGCAGAGATGCAGGACAAGCTGGAAAAAGAAGGAAAGAAAGAATTATCCGGAGCGGATGCTTTCAAGCTTTATGATACTTACGGATTCCCTCTTGACCTGACCCAGGAAATCTTAGAAGAAAAAGGATTTACCATTGATGAAGCCGGATTTAAGGCCGCAATGGAAGAGCAGAGAGAGAAAGCAAGAAAAGCAAGAAAAGTAACCAACTACATGGGTGCAGATGTTACCGTATATGAATCCATCGACCCAAGTATTACAACTGAATTTGTCGGATATGAGAACAATACTTATACCTCAAAGATTACAGTAATGACTACCGAGACTGAAATCACAGAAGCTTTATCCGATGGTGAGATTGGAACTATTTTCGTAGAGAAGACTCCATTCTATGCAACCATGGGTGGACAGGTAGCAGATACCGGTGTTATCAGCAGCAAGGACGGAAGCTTTGTCTTTGAAGTAGAAGATACCGTAAAGATGCTTGGCGGCAAAGTCGGACATATTGGTAAAGTTACCAAGGGAATGATTAAGACCGGTGATGAAGTAGAACTTTCCATTGATGCAGACAGAAGACTTGCAATCGGAAAGAACCACAGTGCAACACATCTTCTTCAGGAAGCCTTAAGAGAAGTACTTGGTACCCATGTACAGCAGTCCGGTTCTTATGTAGACGAGCACAGATTAAGATTTGACTTTACACATTTCTCAGCAATGACAGCAGATGAGATTACCAAAGTGGAAGACATTGTAAACCAGAAAATTGCAGAAGCACTTCCTGTTATAACAGAAGTAATGTCTTTAGAGGATGCAAAGAAGACCGGTGCAATGGCATTATTTGGTGAGAAATACGGTGATAATGTCCGTGTTGTAAAAATGGGAGATTTTTCTACCGAGCTTTGCGGTGGTACCCATGTAAGCAATACAAGTGCAGTCCAGGCATTTAAGATTATTTCCGAGGCTGGAATCCAGGCTGGAGTCAGAAGAATTGAAGCCCTGACATCCAAAGGTGTATTTGAATATTATGACCAGTTAGAAGAAACCTTAAAAGAGGCTGCAAAATTATTAAAAGCGACACCTGCAAATCTTGTTGAGCGTGTAAATCATGTATTAGGCGAAGTAAAAGCATTACAGTCTGAAAATGAATCCTTAAAGAGCAAAGCGGCAAAGGATGCATTAGGTGATGTTATGAATCAGGTGGAGGAAGTAGCTGGTGTGAAACTTTTAGCAACCAGCGTTTCCGGTGTAGATATGAATGGTTTAAGAGACTTAGGAGACCAGCTCAAAGAGAAGCTTGGCGAAGGTGTTATCGTATTAGCTTCTGATTGTGATGGCAAAGTAAATCTTGTTGCAATGGCAACTGAGGAAGCAATGGGCAAGGGTGCACATGCCGGTAACCTCATCAAGGGAATTGCTGCGAAGGTTGGCGGAGGCGGCGGTGGCCGTCCCAATATGGCTCAGGCCGGTGGTAAGAATCCGGCTGGCATCAAAGATGCTTTGACAGAAGCAAAGACTGTTCTTGCACAGCAGTTAGCATAAAATATACTGAATTAAAAATATTTTCCGGAAAATTGGAAAAACAGAAAAAAAACGGTTGACGTACGGGAAAATTATGCTATAATCTTTGGTAGTGCAATAAAATTACCCAAACAGTTGAATATGCACAATACGCAACTGGAGGGAGGTTAGGTGTGAGACAATGTCAAATGTAATCGTAAAAGAAAACGAGACGTTAGATAGCGCTTTACGCAGATTCAAAAGAAACTGTGCGAAAGCTGGTATCCAGCAGGAAATCCGTAAAAGAGAGCATTACGAGAAACCAAGTGTTAAACGTAAGAAAAAATCGGAAGCTGCAAGAAAACGTAAGTACAACTAATAAGATAGAAAGCTGTCACATTTGTGGCAGCTTTCACTTTTTTACTTTACAGGAAATTGTTTTCCTGTAAAGTAAAAAACGCTCCGCGAGGATGCACACTGCGGCGTATAAGGTAGATGTCGCAAGCGACCGCCGCAGGCGCGAGAATGTGCCAAGGCACATTCTCTGTTCTATTGCCAAGCTTATGGGTTGCCAATTATCTATAAGAAGCTATCGATGACAGTTTCTGTAGGCGAGAAACAAATTTTAGAGCATATTTTATAAGACAAGTCATATATTAGTCGTGAGGAGAAATCCTTGCGACTTTTTTACTTTACAGGAAATTGCTTTCATGTAAAGTAAAAAATGCTCCGCGAGGATGCGCACTGCGGCGTATAAGGTAGATGTCGCAAGCGACCGCCGCAGGTGCGAGAATGTGCCAAGGCACATTCTTTTTTACGCATGTTTCTCGTAGTTACGCGAGTAGACTAGAAAGAATATATTGATAGACCGAAAGAAAGGAGTGAATCCGGAAACAATGTTAGAACAGGTACTTCAGATTTTCCCAGCAGAGCTTCGGAAAATGCTGCTTGCAAATAAAGATAAATTAAAGGAGACAGAGGAAATACGCATTCGTATAAACCAGCCGATGATTCTCTGGGATGGGAGAAAGGAATATTTTTTAGATAAGCTAAGTGGCAGATTAAGTGTGGAGGCGGAAGGAAGTTATTACATAAAGGAAAGTGATATTTCTGCGATGCTGACTTTTTTAAGCAGGTATTCCATTTATGCCTATGAAGAAGAGTTAAAGAGTGGATTCCTGACCTTAGAAGGTGGACACCGGGTAGGAGTAACCGGACAGATCCGGATGGAGGGAGAAAAGGTGGAACAGCTTGCTTATGTCGGATCATTGAACATAAGAATTGCACATCAGAAGATTGGATGTGCAAAGGAAATTCTGCCCTTTATCAGAACAGAACAGAGTGTGAGAAATACGCTTTTCGTATCTTCCGTTGGGATTGGAAAGACAACCCTGCTCCGGGACAGTATTCGTCTGATTTCCGGAGATGAGACAAGCAGAATACACTTTAAAGTAGGGGTGGTAGATGAACGTTCTGAGATAGCAGCCTGCTGCCATGGAATACCGCAGAATAATCTTGGCATACGTACAGATGTGATAGACCGGTGTAAAAAGGCTGTGGGAATGCGGATGCTTCTTCGTTCCATGTCGCCGGATGTAATTGCAGTGGATGAACTTGGCTCTATGGAAGATTTTCAGGCAGTGGATGAAGTATTGCATTGTGGCTGCAGTATTCTTGGAACCATTCACGCGGCTGATATGTTGGAGTTACAACAAAAGGAACAGCTTCAAAAATGGCTAGAACAAAAGATTTTTGAGCGGTATGTCATCTTAAAAAAGGATGATGAAGGAAGAAGACATTTTATGATTTATGATGGGACATGGGAAAAAATATGGTCCGATTGATAGGAGCAGTGCTGATACTTTTTGGAACAGTTGGAATTGGGTATGACAGAATGCGGCAGATAAAGCGTCATTATGAAGGGCTTTTAGACTGGCGGGAATGTATGCTCAAAATACAGGGAGATATGCAAAGCTTAAAGAAACCGCTGCCGGATATTATTGCAGAATTGGAGCATCATGCACCGGAAGTCTTTCAGTCCTTTTTTATGCAGGTTCATAAGGAACTGATGCAGTATGAGAACAGCAGTCCGAAAAGCTGTTGGAAGGAGGCATGGAAGTCATGGAAAAAAAGGGAAATCTTTACGAAAGAGGAGGGACAGCTGTTTTTGGAGTGCGGAAGGCTTTTGGAACAGGGAAGCGGAGGAATATTTGAAAAAGAGGCAGAGCTACTGATAGAGAGAATCAATATTTTGATTCAAAGGGAACAGACAGAGATGCGAGAGAGGATAAAAGTCAGCATGTACCTGTGTGCTACCGCAGGAATATTTCTGGTGCTGATTCTGGTTTAATGGAGGAGAAGATGAGCGTAAACCTGATATTTAAAATTGCGGCAGTCGGTATTTTGGTGACGGTAATCAGCCAGGTGCTAAAGCACAGTGGGCGGGAAGAACATGCATTTTTAACCAGTCTGGCAGGACTTTTGATTGTGCTGTTCTGGATTGTTCCATACATATATGATTTGTTTGAAACGATGAAGTCACTATTTTCGTTGTAGAGGAGAAATATGGATATTATTCAGGTTGGATTACTGGGGATCACTGCGGTTTTCCTTGCTCTTTTTATCAAAAATTACAAAAGCGAATACAGCATTTTAATCAGCATTGTGGCATGTATTTGCATCTTTATCTTTCTGATAGGAAAATTGGAGCTTGTATTGACTTACATCAATAGTGTGGTGGAGCTGATTCCTGTAGATGGAAGGTATCTTGCCATGATTTTAAAAATGATTGGAATTACTTATGTAGCAGAATTTGCAACAGATATCTGCAGAGAATCCGGGTATCAGGCAATTGCCGGACAAATTGAAATCTTTGCCAAGCTGTCGATTCTTTTAATCAGTATGCCGGTGCTGATGGGATTTATTGAAACGTTAGGGGCTTTTTTATGAAGAAACAACCATTAAAAAATGCGTTTAAAATGTTTGTAAGAACGGCAGGATGTTTCATTATAGTTTTCATGTTCTGGCTCATGCCAGGAGGACTTGTACAGGCATCTTCCGTATCAGCAGCATCAGATAACAGCAGGACAGGGACGGATAAGGATTATACGGATGATTTTATGGAACAGCTGGATTTATCAGAGATTGAGCAGTATTTAAAGGAACAGGATGCTACAGAAGAGATTAGTTTCTATGAACTGATTAAAGAGCTGGCAACCGGAAACTTTTCCTATGACGGACAAAAGCTGACGCAGGCAGTGGGAAGGATTCTGTGGGGAGAATTGCAGGATAATAAGGCAATACTGGTAACCGTTCTTTTACTGGCAATCAGCTGTGCATTTCTTAAAAATTTCTCCGATATTTTTCATAATACTTATATATCGGAGGTCTGCTTTTTCCTGATTTATATGGAGATGACAGTCCTGTTGCTGCAGTCCTATCAGATGATGAGTGATATTGTGGTAACGGCAATGAATCAGATTGTAGATTTTATGAATATGCTGATTCCAGTATTTGGCATGTCTCTGGCATTTTCCATGGCAAATTTTACAGCGGCAGGATTTTACCAGATTGCTTTTATCGTGGTTTATATTGTTCAGTGGGGAATGCTTGCCTGTCTGGTGCCAATGACGAAAATCTTTATCATGATGGAATTTATGAATTATATGATAGAAGGGGAACGTTTTAGCAGAATGTGTGAACTGATGGAAGAAATAATCCGCTGGTGCTTAAAATGTGCGATTGCAGCAACCATTGGTCTGAATGTGGTACAGACCATGGTGGTTCCGGCCATTGACCGCTTGAAAATGAGTACCGTTACAAAGACACTTGGAATGATACCGGGAATGGGAAATATAACAGGAGCAGTCAGTGAACTGATGCTTGGAGCGGGTATGGTCATTAAGAACAGTGTTGGAACAGCCGGGGTATTGATTTTACTTTTGCTGGTGATGTTTCCACTATGCAAAATGTTTTTGCTGAGTCTTATGTATAAAGTGACAGCAGCAGTAACCGAACCGGTATCGGATAAGAGGATCGCAGGAAGCATGAACGGCATTTGTCTGGGCTGCCAGCTGCTTACAAGGATTTTACTTACTTCGCTTGTACTTTTCCTTGTGACGATTGCCATGATTACTGCAGTATCCGGATTCCTTATGGGATAGAGGAAAGAAGAGAAATAAGAAGGGGAAGAGAGAGCAATATAAAATGGATGCAATTTTAAACTGGATGAAGGGAATTCTGATCCTTTTTCTGATTGGACATGTGATGCTGTATCTGGTACAGAATAAAACTTATGAAAAATATGTGCATTTCTTTCTTAGGATTCTGATTCTGCTGGCGGTAATGGCACCCATTGCTTCTAGGTTAATTGATGAGGATACGCTGATACAGAATATGGAACAGGCACAGTTCTTTCAGGAACTTGAAAATGTACAAAATATAAATGCCATAAGCAGTGCGGAGACTGCAGATTATCGTTTACAATATGAAGAAGCCTGTGGCGGGCGGGTAGAGGATACCCTAAGGCAGAAAGGCTATGCGGTGGCATACAGCAGGGTAACATTAACTGAGACTTATGAAATAGAACGTATTACAATCGGGATTGAAAAGTCTGGGGATAACATTGAAAAAAATAGTTCCGTCCATGTTTCGGATATTGAGATACCGGCAATTGAGATAAAAGAAACAGAAGAGAAAAAGGAGCATACAAGTCAGGAATATGCAGAATTAGAAAAATTTGTATGTGAAAATTATCTGGTTGATAAGACGCAGATTCAGATAGAAGAGGTGAGAAGATGAAAATGCAGGATTTTATGCAAAAGATAAAAGAAAAGAAACTAAAACGGTCAGATTGGATGATTTTAGTCCTGGCAGGCATATTGATTCTGATTATCGCATTGCCCACAGATACAAAAGAAAAAAAACAGGCAGAGGAAGCAAAAGAAAATATTTCAAAGGAAAATAATACCATGGAGGCATCTAAGGATGAAATAGAGCGGAAATTAGAAGATATTTTAGAAAAAATCGACGGAGCCGGAGATGTAAAGGTGATGATTACTTATCAGGACAGTGGGACGCAGGTGGTGGAAAAGGATAAAAATACTTCTGAAAATTCTTTAGAGGAAAGTGACAGCACTGGTGGAGTAAGAAGCACAAAGGAACAGCAGCTACAGGAAAGTACGGTATATGAGGAAGCAGATGCCGGAAATACCCCCTTTGTTTCTAAGGAACTTCTTCCCAAAGTGGAGGGAATTTTAATTGTGGCATCCGGTGGTGATAACCAGAAGGTGAAACAGAATATTTCCGAGGCGGTTTTGGCATTATTTCAGGTAGAAGCACATAGAATAAAAATAGTAAAAATGAGCGGACTGGAGGACAGTAAATGAAGAAAGTATTTAAGAAAAATCAACTCATTATAACCGCATTGGCATTGATGATAGCAGTGGCTGGTTACTTAAGTTTTACCGACAAGAATGGCAAAGATGAAAAGGTGGCAATGGAGGCTTCTGCGGATACGGCAGATTTATCTTATGAGATATCGGCAGAGGATGACTTAGCGGAAGCAGATATTTTTACCGATACGGAAGATAACAGTAGTGAAGCTGTATCAGCGGCAGACAATGTGGTTGAAGAGAGCCTAGAGAACCCGGGCGAAGCCGTCATGGCAAGCAGCAGCATGGATTATGCGTCAGAAATGAAACTGGGCCGGGAACAGGTACGTTCTAAAAACAAAGAGACTTTGCTGGAAATTATCAATAATACAAATATAGATGAAGCTGCAAAGCAGGATGCCTTAAATCAGATGGTGGCAATGACGGATATTGCAGAACGGGAAAATGCAGCTGAGATGTTGTTAGAGGCAAAAGGATTTACGGATGTAGTTGTCAGCATTACTGATAATACAGCGGATGTGGTACTTGATATGGGGGAAGTAACAGATGCCAAACGTGCCCAAATAGAGGATATTGTAAAGAGAAAAGCCGGCATTGAGGCAGAAAATATCATTATCACACCAATTCAGAAAAATACTGCACAGGAGAATCCGGCAACAGAAACCACCGAAAATTCAGACACAACAGAACAGACAAATTAAAGGAAGCAGCCCCGCTCTTAGATACTTGAAAACGGGGCTGAAATTAGTATAATAATAGCATAAGAAAAAGAAACGACAGAACCATGAGAAGAGAGGGAATGCCTATGAAGAGAGTGTTTTTAATTGTATTAGACAGCGTTGGGATCGGAGAAATGCCGGATGCGGCAGAGTATCATGATGAAGGAAGCAATACCTTACTTGCAGCTTCACGAAGTCCATATTTTTCCATGCCGAATATGCGCTCGCTGGGCTATTTTAATATTGACGGAGTCCACATTGGAGGAAAAGAAGCAAATCCGAAAGGTGCATTTGCCAGACTGACAGAGGTGTCCAAAGGAAAAGATACCACCATCGGACACTGGGAGATTGCAGGCGTGATATCCAGTCATCCTCTGCCAACATTTCCAAATGGATTTCCACAGGAAATCATAGAAGAATTTGAGCAGAAAACCGGACGCGGGGTACTTTGCAACCGTCCATATTCCGGCACGGAGGTTATCCGGGATTATGGAAAAGAGCATATGGAAACTGGAAAACTGATTGTATACACATCAGCAGATTCTGTTTTCCAGGTGGCAGCTCATGAAGAGGTAGTGCCGATTGAAGAACTGTACCGGGATTGCCAGATTGCAAGAAATATGCTGACTGGGAAAAACGGAGTGGGAAGAGTCATCGCAAGACCGTTTATCGGAGAACCGGGGAATTTTACCCGTACTGCAGGAAGACATGACTTTTCCTTAGAACCGCCGGCAGTTACCATGTTAGATCAGCTGACGGAAAGTGGGAAAACAGTGCTGTCTGTTGGAAAAATCATAGATATTTTTGCAGAACGCGGAATTACAGATTTTGTACGAACAAACGGAAATGATGATGGAATTGACAAAACATCAGCCTATATGGACAAAGATTTTACTGGATTATGTTTTACAAATTTGGTAGACTATGATATGTTGTATGGACATAGGAATGATGTAGATGGTTATGCAAAAGCACTGACACACTTTGATGAGCGGCTGCCGGAGCTTTTGGCAAAGTTACGGGAGGATGATATTTTAATGATTACAGCCGACCACGGATGTGATCCGAGTACACCTTCTACTGACCATTCCAGAGAGTATACACCACTTCTTATGTATGGAGCGCATATTACTCCGGGTAAGAACTATGGCACAAGAGGCAGCTTTGCAGACATTGCCGCAACCATATTATCTTACTTCGACATAAAGCAAAAATGTGCGGGTGAGCCGCTGGAATTATAGGAGGTCCCATTTTGGCTGATTTTAGAAAAGAGATAGAGAAACGAAGAACATTTGCGATTATTTCCCATCCGGATGCCGGTAAGACAACCCTGACAGAGAAATTTCTTCTGTATGGAGGAGCTATTAACCTGGCAGGTTCTGTAAAAGGAAAAGCAACTGCAAGACATGCAGTTTCCGACTGGATGGAAATAGAGAAGGAGAGAGGTATTTCCGTTACTTCTTCTGTATTGCAGTTTAATTATGGTGGATATTGCATCAATATTCTGGATACACCGGGACATCAGGACTTCTCGGAAGATACCTATCGTACCCTGATGGCTGCTGATTCTGCAGTTATGGTAATCGATGGTTCAAAAGGTGTAGAGGCACAGACCAGAAAACTGTTTAAAGTCTGTGTAATGCGTCACATTCCGATTTTTACATTTATCAATAAAATGGATCGTGATGCTAATGATACCTTTGATTTATTAGATGAAATCGAAAAAGAACTTGGCATTGCTACCTGTCCGGTTAACTGGCCGATTGGCTCCGGAAAGAATTTTAAGGGAGTTTATGACCGGAATACGAAAAAAGTCATGCTGTTCTCTGATACCTTGAAGGGAACCAAGGAAGGTGAAGAAAAAGATTTTGATATTAATGATTCGGCATTGACAACAGAAATCGGGCAGGAATACCGGGATAAATTGGATGAAGAAATTGAATTGTTAGATGGTGCAAGTGCAGAATTCGATATGGAACTTGTGTCCAGGGGAGAACTGTCACCGGTATTCTTTGGTTCTGCTTTAACGAACTTTGGTGTAGAAACTTTCTTAAAGCATTTCCTTTCCATGACTACATCACCGCTTCCGAGAAATTCAGACAAGGGGCTGATTGATCCGTTTGGTTCCGATTTCTCTGCTTTTGTCTTTAAAATCCAGGCAAATATGAATAAGAATCATCGTGACCGTATTGCATTTATGCGAATCTGTTCCGGAAAGTTTGAAGCCGGCATGGAAGTAAAACATATCCAGGGTGGAAAAGCAATCCGTCTTTCCCAGCCGCAGCAGTTGATGGCACAGGAGAGAAAGATTATAGAAGAAGCATATGCCGGAGATATTATCGGAGTCTTTGACCCGGGTATCTTTTCAATCGGTGATACTTTAACCACTGCGAAAGACAACTTCGAATTCGAAGGAATACCGACTTTTGCACCGGAGCATTTTGCAAGGGTACGTCAGGTAGATACCATGAAGAGAAAACAGTTCGTCAAAGGTGTCATGCAGATCGCACAGGAGGGCGCAATCCAGATTTTCCAGGAATATCAGGGTGGTATGGAAGAGATTATCGTAGGCGTAGTAGGTGTACTGCAGTTTGATGTATTAAAATACCGTCTGGAAAATGAATACAATGTGGAAATCCGCTTGGAGAAGCTTCCATATGAGCATATCCGCTGGATTGAAAATAAAGATATTGATATGGACAAGCTTACCGGAACTTCCGATATGAAGAAAATCCGTGACCTTAAGGGCAATCCATTGCTGTTATTTGTCAATGCATGGAGTGTCGGCATGACTCTTGACCGGAATGATGGTCTGGTATTATCGGAATTCGGTAAAAATTAAGCGGGTATAAACAAAATTAAGAAGAGACATACTTAAAAAAGAAAAAATAGAAGCTTTTCTATAAAAGTAAAGGAGGATAACGAAATGGTAGTAAAGATTACAAATGACAATTTTGAAGAAGAAGTATTAAAGTCAGATAAACCGGTACTTTTGGATTTCTGGGCAGACTGGTGCGGTCCGTGTAAAATGATGTCTCCGGTTGTAGAAGAACTGGCGGATGAATTAGAGGGACAGGTAAAGGTTGGAAAAGTGAATGTGGATGAAGAAGCAGCACTGGCTTTAAAATATCAGATTATGAGCATTCCGACCCTGGTTGTAATGAAAAAAGGTGTTTTTGAGGGAAAGAGCATCGGTGTGCAGGATAAAGACGAAGTATTAAGGCTTTTAGCTTTATGATTGCAGCTGATAAGAAAATCCGGATGGTATATCTTAATATACTGTCCGGATTTTATCATACAATTTTTATAGATGCGTAATAAATGCCTGATTCATATTGCTATAAAAATATATCATTGCATATAAAAAAATATAGAAGTTATTTTTCAGCAAGTTTCTGTTCTAACTGACCGATGATGCGTCCTTTGTCCATCGGGGAAAGTTTATGGAAAAGCTGGAGCAGTAAATGTTCATCCGGGTCGGATGGGAAAGCATGATATTCTGATTCTTCTGCAATCTGAAGGTTGGAAGCCGGCTGGTATTCACCGGTCAGAAGATAGTATACATCAACATCTAAAAATTCACTTATTTTTACAATTTTATCAGAAGAAGGATTTGTACCCTTGGATTTCCAGCTGCTGATAGCAGCGGGAGAGATTCCGGTGTATTCCGATAATTCTTTTTGTGAAAGCTTCTTTTCCCGTAATAATGCAAAGATACGTTGGCTGATTGTCATAGTGTACTCCTTTATCAGGTATTAAATAATATTGTATAGAAAATAAAAAATAAAATAAAATACGCAAATATGAATTGACAAATTCATATTTATGAATTATAATGTAATTTGTGAAATTATTTTCATATTATACATCATTTTTTATATAAACACAAATGATAAAGAAGAAAAGGGGAGACTTTTATGGCAAAGACAAAACGGCAGATTACTCCAATGGGGAAAGAAATAAAGCGCAGGCTGGTAGAACTTGAGATGAGTCAGGAAGAACTTGCAACATCGGTTGGGTGCAGTCCGCAGTATATCAATCATATCATTTATGGAGAACGGTCTGGTGAGAAGTACTTAGAACAGATTTTCCTGATTCTTGGTATGGATGAATATCATGATTAAAAAGATGGAACGATTGCCAGAGGTTTCCATTGTTTATAGAAAATTAATTTGTAACCGGAATCTTATTATGTTAAGATAAGGATACCTTTCCATGAGAGACTTCAGAAAGAAGTCTTTTTTTCTTTACATGAGAATATTTACAGTCTATAAAATATTTGGCTATTCTGCCGGGTATACCCACTTTACAGAATGTATAGGGACAGAAAAAAATATTTTCTAAAAATGCAGTTGACATTTGGAAGAAAGTATACTACTATAATATCAGAAAACGAACATAAGTTCGCATGAAGGAGAATTGACATGGCGAGAGATGTAAAAGATACGAGAAGAGACAGCAGTAAAGAAGATAAATTAAAGGCACTGGATGCTGCTATATCCCAGATTGAGAAACAGTACGGAAAAGGTTCTGTTATGAAACTGGGGGATGAGAGCAACCGGATGAATGTGGAGACTGTTCCGACAGGAGCATTAAGTCTTGATATTGCTTTGGGATTAGGCGGACTTCCTAAGGGAAGAATTATTGAGATATATGGACCGGAGTCCAGTGGTAAGACGACCGTTGCCCTGCATGCAGTCGCTGAGGTACAGAAGCGTGGAGGAATTGCCGGATTTATTGATGCTGAGCATGCATTAGACCCGGCATATGCGAAGAATATCGGAGTAGATATTGATAATCTTTATATTTCACAACCGGATAACGGAGAACAGGCACTTGAGATTACAGAGACTATGGTCAGATCCGGTGCAGTAGATATTGTAATCGTAGACTCTGTTGCAGCACTGGTGCCAAAGGCAGAGATTGATGGTGATATGGGAGATTCCCATGTGGGCTTACAGGCAAGACTAATGTCACAGGCACTTCGTAAGCTGACTGCAGCAATCAACCGTTCTAACTGTATTGTAATCTTTATTAACCAGTTGCGTGAAAAGGTTGGAGTTATGTTTGGTAATCCGGAGACAACAACCGGTGGCCGTGCATTGAAATTCTATTCTTCCGTACGTCTTGATGTACGTCGAATTGAATCCTTAAAACAGGGTGGAGAAATTGTCGGTAACCGTACCCGTATTAAAGTAGTGAAGAATAAAGTGGCACCGCCATTTAAAGAGGCTGAATTTGATATTATGTTCGGAGAAGGAATTTCAAAAGAAGGAGATATCCTTGATCTGGCTTCTGAACTTGGTATTGTAAATAAGTCCGGTGCATGGTATGCATATAATGGAGATAAGATTGGCCAGGGTCGTGAAAATGCCAAGACTTATCTGAAAGAGAATCCTCAGGTCTGCCAGGAAATCGAAGAAAAAGTAAGAGCTCATTATGCAGTGGATAAGAGTGAAGAAGAAACAGAGACTCCAGCTGCAAACGGACCGGAAGTTCTTGATGCAGAGTAATGGACAGAATTGTTTCGGGGATAACAGTATATAAGAAAAACAAATATAAGGTGTGTATGGATGATGGTACACACCTTGTATTATATAAAGGTGAGGTGCGCCGCTACAGATTACAGGAAGGGCAGACCGTAGACGAGGCACTGTATCAGGAACTCTTTTATGAAGTAGTAGGTAAGCGGGTGAAAAAACGGGCACTTGCACTTTTAGAGAAGATGGACCGGACAGAACAGGGGCTTTACCGGAAACTGGCTGAGAGTGAATATCCGGAAGAACTGATTCTTAATGCCATAGAGTATGTGAAGAAATATCATTATATTGATGACATGCGCTATGCAAGAAATTATATCAGTTACCGACAGGGCAGTAAGAGCCGCCGCCGGCTACAGCAGGAACTGATGCAGAAGGGAGTTCCCAAAGAAATTACAGAGCAGGCCTTAGAAGAAATCTATGAAAATAATGATACAGAAAAAATTGCTGAAATATTAAAAAAGAGACATTATAATCCGGAGCAGCCGGATGCAAAGGAAATGCAGAAACAGTATGGATATCTGATGCGGAGAGGATATAAAAGTGAAGACATTTTACGTGTAATGAAATGTCCGGACTACTTGACATAATATTAGAAAAAGTATAAAATTTATTTATTGTTATTTATGACAGATGAATGAATATTTATGTTATATGAACAATGAAAATTGAATAAAGGAGGTGCTCCTGTGCAGGCAGTAATTATAGCTGTTGTAATTACATTTATTGTCACATGTGCTATCACCTGGTTTGTTGCAAATGCATACCAGAAAAAGCAGACTGCTTCAAAGATTGGCAGTGCAGAAGATAAAGCCCGTGAGATAATAGATGAAGCTGTGAAGACCGCTGAGACGAAGAAGAGAGAATCTTTGCTTGAGATTAAAGAAGAGTCGATTCGTACGAAGAACGAATTGGACAAGGAAATCAAGGAAAGAAGAAACGAAATTCAGAGAAACGAGCGCAGAGTGGAACAGAAGGAATCCAATCTGGATAAGAAACTGGAAGCCATTGAGAAGCGCGAAGCAGGTTTTGCAGCAAAAGAAGAAGAGCTGAACAAACAGAAAGCTGAAATTACAAAGCTTCATGAAGAGCGTGTACGGGAACTAGAAAGAATCTCAGGACTTACCTCCGACCAGGCAAAAGAATATCTATTAAAAACTGTTGAAGAAGATGTAAAGCTTGATACTGCAAAATTAATCAAAGAGATGGAGCATCAGGCAAAAGAAGAAGCTGGAAAGAAGGCAAAAGAATATGTGGTTACTGCAATTCAGAAATGTGCTGCAGACCATGTGTCAGAGACAACCATCTCTGTAGTACAGCTTCCGAATGATGAGATGAAGGGAAGAATTATCGGACGTGAAGGAAGAAATATCCGTACGTTAGAAACACTGACTGGTGTAGATTTAATTATCGATGATACACCGGAAGCAGTTATCCTTTCCGGATTTGATCCAATACGAAGAGAAGTTGCTCGTATTGCATTAGAGAAATTGATTGTAGACGGACGAATTCATCCGGCTAGAATTGAAGAAATGGTAGAGAAAGCGCAAAAAGAAGTTGAAACCATGATTCGTGAAGAGGGTGAAGCTGCTACTTTAGAAGTAGGTGTACATGGCATTCATCCGGAACTTGTGAAATTGTTAGGCCGAATGAAATTCAGAACCAGTTATGGTCAGAATGCATTAAAGCATTCTATAGAAGTAGCACAGCTTTGTGGCTTACTTGCGGCTGAAGTTGGTGTAGACGTAAGATTGGCAAAACGTGCAGGACTCCTGCATGATATTGGTAAATCAGTAGACCACGAAGTAGAAGGCTCACATATTCAGATTGGTGTGGATTTATGTAGAAAATACAAAGAATCTCCGCTTATTATCAATGCGGTAGAGGCACACCATGGCGACGTAGAGCCAGAGTCATTGATTGCTTGTCTGGTACAGGCAGCCGATACAATTAGCGCAGCAAGACCAGGTGCAAGACGCGAGACAATGGAAACATATTCCAACAGATTAAAGCAGTTAGAAGATATTACAAATGAATTTAAAGGTGTAGATAAATCTTTTGCAATTCAGGCGGGTAGAGAGATTCGTGTAATGGTAGTTCCTGAACAGATAAGTGATGCTGAAATGGTATTGCTTGCCCGTGATATTTCAAAGCAGATTGAATCTGAATTAGAATATCCAGGTCAGATTAAGGTAAACGTAATTCGTGAATCACGTGTAGTTGATTACGCAAAATAAGCAGGAAATAAGTGTCCGAAGAGTGAAAGCTTTTTGGACACTTATTTTTTTGCAAGAAAAACAAGTAATGAGGAAAAAGCTGTAAGAAAAAAGGAGAATACAATGGAACAGAATCATCAGGAAGAAAAAAGAATCAGAAGAGTTAACAGGGAGTTGAAATATCAGGGCGCAATCGTGGATGTTTATTCAGACACCATTGAGACACCGGATGGAAATATTGCATACTGGGATTATGTGGAACACAGAAAAGGAGCTGCGGCAGTTGTGCCGGTTACACCGGAGGGCAAAATCTTAATGGTACGCCAGTATCGGAATGCATTAGACCGTTATACTATTGAATTGCCGGCAGGATGCAGAGATTCCCTGACAGAGGATACGAAAATAAGTGCCATGCGGGAATTAGAGGAAGAGACGGGCTTTCAGTGCGGTCATATCGAAAAGATGCTTTCTTTAAAGACGACCGTAGCTTTCTGTAATGAGTTTATTGATGTATATCTGGCAACGGATTTAAAACCGGGAAAACAGCATCTTGATCCAGAAGAATTTATTGAAGTAAGGGCATATGACCCGGAAGAATTATTGGAAAAAATTTATGCCGGAATAATCCAGGACAGTAAAACCGTAGCTGGTATCTTGGCATATTGTTACCGTTACCGGAATAATATGAAATAAGAAAATTAAGACAAGTGAATACATGGAAAGAGTATCGGGGATAAGAAGAGAAAAGCATCTTCATCTGTTAGAGGTGTTATTTTTAGGCTGTTTTGTGATTGGCATTATAGCTGCTAATTTGTATGGAAGAAGCCGTCTGCAGCAATATGGCATATTAAATGATTATTTCATACAGCAGTTAAAATATATTACGATAGAAAAACATGATTATTTTATTTATGTACTATCAGCAAGAGTGCCGGTTGTCCTTACATTAATCTTCTTTGGAATGACACCGTGGTACCGGGTTATGAATAGTATATTTCTGATATGGAGCGGCTTTTCTTTTGGTTTCCTGTGCGTGATGGCAATCAGCAATATTGGCGCAGGTGCCATCTGGCTTATGATGATTGCGTTATGCCCACAATTTATTTTCTATGTGTCCGGATACCTGCTGTTATTAAAGTTAGAAGAAAAGTACCAGTGCGGAAAGGAACATGGAAAGCTTGGGGAATGGATCCTTTTGTGGGGGATTATATTATTATTGTTCTTTATCGGATTCTTAACAGAGGCATATCTGAATCCAGGTATGGTGCACTTCGTGTTGAAAAAAATATAAAAAATTTTACGAAATTTTTACAACATATTGTGGGTAGAAAAATAGAAATAAGATACATGTGGTAGATTTATGTAAATCAGCAAAAAACAGGCGAAAATATGAATTGCTTTTCCAAATTAGAATCATTATAATAGGGATTGTACTTGCCTTTTGGAAAAGAATAGAAGGGCATAAGAGAAAAAGAGTTAGGTGGTTACAGTTATGACACAGGAAATAGATGCTTTTATGAAGTATCTTCAGGAAGTAAAGAAAATATCGAAAAATACAGCGGTTTCTTATGAGACGGATTTGCGCAAAATGAAGGAATTTCTGTATTCTGAAGGTGTGCTTTCTGTGGAGGATGTCAGACAGGAACACTTAAAAATATATATGGAAAAGCAGGAGCAGGAAGGAAAGAAACCGGCAACGATTTCCAGAGGACTTGCATCCATGAAAGCCTTTTTTCAGTATCTTATGGTACAGAATTATGTAAACCAAAATGTGACGGATGGATTAAAGGCACCCAAGATAGAGAAGAAAGCTCCGGTTATTCTTTCTATGGAAGAAACCAGCCGGCTTTTAGACCAGCCAAACGGAAATACACCGAAGGAATTAAGGGACCATGCGATGTTAGAATTGCTTTATGCGACGGGAATCCGTGTCTCTGAATTGATTTCTTTGAAGTTAAGCGATATGAATTTGAAACTGGAATATATTACCTGCAAAGATGCTCATAAAGAAAGAATTATTCCTTTTGGAGAAGTAGCAAAAGAGGCTCTGCAGCATTATCTGGAAGAGGGAAGATCATATCTTGTCAGTGAAGAGGGCAGTGAATATCTTTTCACCAACTGTTCCGGCAAAGAAATGAGCCGTCAGGGTTTCTGGAAATTAATTAAAGCCTATGGAAAGAAAGCCGGAATTGAGACAGAAATAACACCGCATATGCTGCGTCATTCTTTTGCAGCTCATCTGGTAAGCAATGGGGCAGATTTGAAAGCGGTTCAGGAAATGTTAGGACATGCAGATATTTCTACCACGCAAATCTATGCACAGATGAAACAGAGCAGAATCCGCGAAGTATATGCCAAGGCACATCCGAGAGGATAAAGAAGAAACTACGGGAAACACGCTTTGCGGGTTTCTTGCTACTTGCATAAATAGAAAAAGGGGGCAGCCATTTTTTAAGAAAATGACTGCCCCCTTTTTCCATTGTCAGGCATTCGTAAGGAGCTGCCGGAGGCAGCTCCTGTAGATGGAATTATTATTTATTCATTTCTGCAATGTCATAGATAAGACGAGCGGAATCTTCCCAGCCTAAGCATGGGTCAGTAATGGATTTACCATAGATGTGTTCGCCGATTTTCTGATTGCCCGGTTCAATGTAGCTTTCAATCATAACACCCTTAATCATCTTGTGAATTTCAGGGGAGAGCTGGCGGTTATGCATCACTTCTTTGACGATACGGATCTGCTCGAAGTATTTTTTATTGGAGTTAGAGTGGTTTGCATCTACGATAGCAGCTGGATTCTTAAGGTCACGTTCATTATACATTTCAATCAGACGCATAATATCTTCGTAGTGGTAGTTCTGTGTGCTGTTACCATGTTTGCTTACAGCACCACGGAGAACAACGTGAGTTAAGTCGTTACCAGGAGTCTCTACTTCATATCCGCGATATACGAAATGATGTGGATGCTGGGCAGCATATACGGAATTGAGCATAACGGAGAAGTCACCACTGGTCGGGTTCTTCATTCCGGATGCAACATCAAACCCACTGACTACAAGACGATGCTGCTGGTCTTCTACAGAACGTGCACCGATAGCAACGTAGGAGAGCAGGTCGTCAATGTAACTCCAGTTTTCCGGATAAAGCATTTCGTCGGCAGGGGTCAGACCACTTTCTTCAATGGTACGGATGTGCAGCTTACGCATTGCAATCAGTCCGGCAACCATATCAGGAGCTTTCTCAGGGTCAGGCTGGGTAGCAATACCTTTATAGCCTTCGCCGGTTGTTCTTGGCTTATTGGTGTAGACACGAGGGATAATAATCAGACGGTCTTTGACATCTTCTGCAATTTTGGTCAGGCGGCTGACGTAGTCGCAGACAGGTTCTTCGCTGTCAGCGGAACAAGGTCCGATGATAACTAAGAAACGGTTATCTTCGCCGGTTAAGACTTTACGAATTGCAGCATCCCGTTCTTTTTTTATCTGTGCCAGTTTCTCCGGAAGCGGATACTCTTTTTTGATTTCTTCCGGACTTGGTAATTGGTTTAAAAAATTAAAACTCATATTTTTAGTCTCCTTTAGTAAAAAAAACTTGCTTTTTTTATATTATAAGATTCGTTTTTAACTGTCAATGATATGATTTAATAATAATTTTATACTTTTTTAATTGACCTATCTTAATCATGGTGCTATTATTGTTTTCACATGTTAATAGTTAACAATGTTAAATAAATAGAAAATATAAAATGTAAAGAAAGGGAGGTGAAAATGATGCAGGGTTGTGGAAATGAAATATTTTCCATATTTAATCGTTTTCATCGTTTGAAAATCTCATCAATTCTGCCGGGGGTCTCATCCGTGGAAATGGGAACCTTAAAGACCATCGAGCATTGCCGCAAAGAAAAAGAGATGGCTACCAAAGAGACAGATGCCAAAGAGCCGGATAGCAAATCGATAGATGCAAAGGTTACGGTATCGGAAGTGGTACGTTATATGCGTGTGGCAGCACCGGCGGTGTCCCGGACACTTCGTTCCCTGGAAGAGAAAAAATATGTTGAACGTATGGTGTGTGAGGGTGACCGGCGGAATGTTTATGTGAGAGTAACTGAGGAAGGAAAAGAGGTTTTAAATGAATGCAACCGGATTTTGAGTGAATTATTAAAGTCGGTTACGGAGAAAATGGGAGAAGAAGATATGAACCGGCTGATTGGCTATCTGAATAAATTAGAGCAGATAGCAGAGCTTGAGATTGAAAAGAGAAGACAGTTGAAACAGCAATTAAAATAGAAATATTTTATAAATAATATAGAAAAGGAAGGAACAGGAAAGATGCGGAAAATATTTAAAAATATGCTCCCGTACTGGCATATCATCGTGGTAATATTTCTCCTCCTTGGAGTGCAGGCTTATTGCGATTTGTCGTTGCCACAATATACATCCGATATCATCGATGTAGGAATCCAGAATAAGGGAATCAAACATATTTTGCCGGAAAAGATGCCGGAGGAAGAATATCAGCTGGCAGAACTTTTTATGACAGATGGTGAAAAGGATACTTTTGAAGCGGTCTATGAAAAAAAAGACGATACTTATGTATGTACTGCGGATAAAGAGACATTAGAAACATTGGATGATGAACTACTGACACCAATCGTACTGACTTACCGTATGGCAAATATGAGTGAAACGGATTTTAAGAATACGATTGCGGAAGCATTGGAGCAGAATCCGCAGAACCAGATTACCAAAGAAAGCTTAGATGAGATGTCCATTGAAGAAATCGGACAGATGATGCAGATGGAACTGACCACATATGAAGCGGAAAATGATGATGGCGAAATGGTAACTTATGTGGATATGCGTCCGATGATGAAGCAGCTGATTGCAAGCGGTGCAATGACGCAGGATGGTATAGCACAGTCCAGAGAATATATGGAAAATATGATAGATTCTGTGGGGAGCAGTACCTTACATGCCATGGGAACAGCATATGCAGCATCCTGTGACGAAAAGGCAGGACTTGATGTGGAGCATATCCAGAAGAATTATCTCTGGTCAGAGGGTGGAAAGATGGCAGCTATGTCATTACTCATGCTGGCAGTTGCAGTGGTAGTCGGATATCTTGCATCCAGAGTCGGCGCAGGAGTCGGAAGAGACTTAAGAGAGAAAATCTTTGGTAAGGTAGTAGGCTTTTCCAATACTGAGATGGATAAATTCTCTACCGCTTCCTTAATTACAAGAAGCACCAATGATATTCAGCAGATTCAGTTTGTAACAGCAATTATGCTTCGAATGCTTTTATATGCACCAATCATCGGAATTGGTGGAATTTATAAAGTATTAAAGACCGGAGCACATATGGAATGGATTATCGTAATGGCAGTACTGGTAATTTCCGGACTGGTTATGGTGTTGATGTCCATTACACTTCCGAAGTTCAAAATAATGCAGAAGTTAGTGGATGCCCTGAACTTAGTATCCAGAGAGATTCTTACGGGACTTTCCGTAATCCGTGCTTTTGGAAGAGAAAAAAAGGAAGAAGAGCGGTTTGATGAAGCAAACCGGAATCTTACCAGAACACAGTTATTTACCAACCGTGTCATGACTTTTATGATGCCGGGCATGATGTTTATTATGTATGGAGTAACCATACTGATTGTCTGGGTATCGGCACATCGTATTGATGCCGGACAGCTTCAGGTAGGAGCAATGACCGCATTTATTACTTATACCATGCAGATTGTTATGGCATTCCTGATGCTTACCATGATGTCTATTATGCTGCCGCGTGCCGGTGTTGCAGCAGACCGGATTGATGAAGTTATTACTACAAATTCTTCTATTATAGAAAAGGCAGAAAAAGAAACAATTGAAAAACATACCGGAAAAGTGGAATTCCATCATGTAAACTTCCGTTATCCGGGTGCAGATGAAGATGTATTGGAAGATATTGATTTTACAGCAGAACCGGGAAAGACAACAGCGATTATCGGAAGTACCGGCTGTGGAAAGTCAACGCTGGTTAATCTGATTCCGAGATTCTATGATGTAACAGCCGGTAAGATTACCTTAGATGGTGTGGATATCCGGAATTTAAGCTTAGCTGAATTAAGAGACGAAATCGGATTCGTACCACAGAAGGGAATTCTGTTTTCAGGAACCATTGCATCCAATCTGAAATTTGGCAGACCGGAAGCTACGGAAGCAGAAATGACAGAGGCTGCAGAGATTGCACAGGCAACAGAATTTATTAATGAAAAGCCGGAAAAATATGACAGCGGGATTGCACAGGGTGGAACGAATGTTTCCGGTGGACAGAAACAGAGATTATCCATCGCCAGAGCAATCGCAAAGAATCCGAATGTTTATATCTTTGATGACAGTTTCTCTGCACTTGATATGAAGACCGATGCGGCACTGCGTAAAGCATTGGAGTCAAAAACAAAAGAAAGCAGTGTAATTATCGTGGCACAGCGAATCAGTACCATTTTACATGCCGACCAGATTCTTGTATTGGATGAAGGTAAGATTGTCGGAAAAGGTACGCATGAAGAATTATTACGGGATTGTGAAGTATATCAGCAGATTGCACAGTCACAGTTATCCGCAAAGGAATTGGGATTAGAAGAGGGAAAGGAGGAAAAATAACATGAGTAATGAGCAAAGTTATCGTGCACCACGTCGTAGAGGTCCGAGAGGACCAATGGGCGGTGGAATGATGCCGGGTGAAAAAGCAAAAGATTTTAAGGGCTCTTTCCGGAAACTTCTTTCTTATATTGGAAAATATAAAATTGGAATTGTTGCAGTTATGATACTTGCAATCTGTTCTACCGTATTTTCTGTATTAGGACCAAAGGTAATGGGTAAAGCTACTACGGCATTGGCAGACGGTCTGATGAATAAAGTAGCAGGAACCGGCGGAATTGATTTTACACTGATTGGAAAGATATTATTATTTACTCTTGGCTTATATATTATCAGTGCGGTATTCAGCTTTTTTCAGGGGTTTATTATGACTGGAATCACACAGAAAATCTGCTATCGTATGCGTAAAGAGATTTCTGAAAAAATCAACCGTATGCCGATGAAATATTTTGAAAGCAGAACTTATGGGGAAGTTCTTTCCCGTATTACCAATGATGTGGATACTTTGGGACAGAGCTTAAACCAGAGTGTGACACAGATTATTACCAGCGTGGCAACCATTATCGGAGTGCTTGTGATGATGCTTTCTATTTCACCACTGATGACACTGATTGCATTAGTAATTCTTCCGATTTCAGCGTTGATGGTTTCGGCAATTGCAAAATTTTCACAGAAATATTTCCGTACCCAGCAGGAGTACTTGGGACATATTAATGGACAGGTGGAAGAGACTTATTCCGGACATTTAGTTATCCAGGCATTTAATAAAGAAAAGGAAACCATAAAACGGTTTAATGATACAAACCATGTATTATATGAGTCTGCCTGGAAATCCCAGTTTTTATCAGGAATGATGCAGCCGGTTATGGTATTTGTCGGTAACCTTGGCTATGCAGGTGTGGCAATTTCCGGTGGAATGCTTGCAATTAACGGAACAATCGGAATTGGTGATATTCAGGCATTTATCCAGTATGTAAAGAGCTTCACCCAGCCAATCCAGCAGATTGCACAGGTCATTAACCAGGTACAGTCCATGACTGCAGCTTCAGAACGTGTTTTTGAATTCTTAGGTGAAGAGGAAGAAGACCAGACCACAGAAAATGCAGTGGAATTAAAGGATGTTCGTGGAGAAGTAGAATTCTCCCATGTGCATTTCGGATACAATCCGGATCAGATTATCATTAATGATTTCTCAGCAAAGGTAGAACCGGGACAGAAGATTGCCATTGTAGGACCAACCGGAGCAGGTAAGACTACCATGGTGAAGCTGCTGATGCGTTTTTATGATGTCAACAGTGGAAGCATCAGATTAGATGGTAACGATATCAGAAACTATAACCGCCGGGAGCTAAGAGATGCCTTCGGCATGGTACTTCAGGATACCTGGTTATTTAAAGGTACTATTATGGAAAATATCCGTTACGGAAGACTGGATGCCACGGACGAAGAAGTTATTGCAGCAGCAAAAGCAGCCCATGCCCATCATTTCATCCAGACACTGCCGGGTGGTTATAATATGGAATTAAATGAGGACGCCAGCAATGTATCCCAGGGACAGAAACAGTTGCTTACCATAGCCCGTGCCATTTTAGCAGACAACCGGGTATTGATTTTAGATGAAGCAACTTCTTCTGTTGATACCAGAACAGAGCACAGAATCCAGAAGGCTATGGATAACCTGATGAAAGGAAGAACAAGTTTTATTATTGCCCATCGTCTGTCTACCATTCGTGATGCTGATCTGATTCTTGTTATGAAAGATGGTGATATTATTGAACAGGGAAATCATGAAGAACTGTTACAGAAGAATGGTTTCTATGCACAGCTTTATAATTCCCAGTTTGAAGAAGCTTCTTAAATAAAACCTTTGATTTTTTTATATAGATGTGTTAGTATAAATAAGCTGCAACCGTAGTCTAATGGATAGAACGTCAGACTCCGACTCTGATAATGCGGGTTCGATTCCCGCCGGGTGCATTTTATAATTTATATTAACACATTTTTTTGCGGGATTTATGTCCCGCAAAACTTATAAGAAACGTTTTTCATTATTTACACGGGCAGCTCACAAAGCATACTTTTTTGGGGGTTATGGGTAAGGTTAGGAGGACAGATATGAAAGCGTCAGAAATCAAAGAAAAAATGAGTAAGATATCAAAGAATGATATAAGTAGTTTCTTTCAGAAGAACTGGAAATATTTTACTGCAGTAATATTATTTGTTGTATTGGCAGTAGTAATGATAAAATTCAGCAGTGGAAATAAAGATAAAGATAATGGACTTTCTACGGAACAGGGTACCGAATCAGAGAGCTTTCAGGTAGATGCCGTTCCGGAAATCAATACCCTGATGCAGAATTATTACAATGCATATGCGGCAGGTGATCTGGCAACATTACAGACCTATGCAACACCTGTTTCCGAGAATGAACAGAGCCTGATTACCATGATGTCACAGTATGCAGAGAGTTATCAGAATATCAAATGTTATACTAAGTCAGGATTAGAAGCAGATTCTTATCTTGTCTGTGTAACGCTGGATTTGAAATTCGCAGGAGTAGATACTACAGCACCTGGTATGGAGTTCTTCTATGTAAAGAAGAATGAGCAGGGAGCACTTTATATTGATAACTTATACAGCAGCTTTAACCGTCATTATAAAGAACAGCCGACCGATAATAATGTGGAAAACTTAATCAGTAGTTTTGAAACACAGGAAGATGTCATTGCATTACAGGCAGAAGTACAGGCAAATTATGAAAAAGCAATTGCTTCAGATGAAAATCTTTCTAATATGGTAACGGTTACAATTGCTGATGCATATAATGCATGGGCAACAGCAATCGCACAGGCACAGGCACAGCAGCAGCCGGCAACAGAGGAGACACCGGCGGAACCAGAGACACCGGCGGAACCAGAGACACCGGCGGAACCAGAGGCACCGGTGGAACCAGAGACACCAGCTGAGCCGGAAGTGACAACGGAGACGGTATATACACTGGATAAAGTAAATGTCAGACAGGAACCGAATGAGTCCGGAGCATTGCTTGGAACAGTTGAAAAGGGAACTGCACTGACAAGAACCGGTACGACAGAAGATGGATGGAGCAGCATTGATTACAATGGCACACCGGCATATGTAAAGAGTGACTATGTTTCAACAGAAGCACCGGCACAGGAGCCGGCGGCAGACACCAGCGGAATCGCAGCTGGCACTAAGATTACATTAACCAATACGGTTAATATCCGTTCCTCTATGAGTGAGACCGCATCCAAGGTTGGAGTTGCTTATGCAGGAGATTCTGTTACTGTTCAGATGAGCTATGCAGAAGGGTGGACAAAAGTTACCTGGAAAGATAAAGAAGGATATGTTAAGACAGAGTTCTTAAAATAATAAATAGATGGAGGTCTTAGGACCTCCGTTATTTTTACTTTACAGGAAATTGCTTTCCTGTAAAGTAAAAAACGCTCCGCGAGGATGTACCAAGACACATTCTTTGTTCCGCGGGCAGCGAGAAAATTTACACAGGGTGAAAATATTGATGGAAGAAAACGGAATCAGAATCAATAAATTTTTAAGTGAAGCAGGATATTGTTCCAGGAGAGAAGCGGACCGTCTGATTGAGCAGGGACGTATTACGGTAGATGGAAAAGTTCTTTCTGTCGGCTGTAAGGTGATGCCGGGACAGCGGGTGTGTGTAGATGGAAAAACAATAAAAAAAGAAGAGGAAATGATTCTTCTTGCATTTAATAAGCCGGTGGGCATTGTCTGCACTGCTGCAAAAGACGAAAAAGACAATATTGTTGATTATATTCATTATCCGAAACGTATTTATCCGGTAGGAAGACTGGATAAAGATTCCCAGGGACTTATATTATTGACAAATAATGGGGATATTGTAAATAAGATGATGCGTGCCGGGAATATGCATGAAAAGGAATATGAAGTTACCGTAAATCATGACATAACGGAGGCATTTTTAAAGAAAATGTCCGGGGGAGTTCCACTGGAAGAACTTGGTGTGGTTACAAGACCATGTGCAGTAGAAAAACTGGATGTGCGTAAATTCCGAATCATATTAACCCAGGGGTATAACCGGCAGATCCGCCGGATGTGTGAGTATTGCGGATATAAAGTAGTAAAATTAAAGAGAGTCCGCATTATGAATATAGAACTGGGCAGTCTCAAAAAAGGAAAGTACCGCAGAGTAACGGCGGAGGAGTGGACTGAGCTGAACCGGCGCATTTTAAATTCCAGCAATACAACAGTAATGCCAAAATAGATTGAGGGTAAGGAGCATATCCATGGATGAGAAGAAGAGAATCGAGGAACTGGTAAAAACGTTAAATGAGGCGTCCGAAGCATATTACAATGGACAGGATGAAATTATGTCAAACTATGAATGGGATGGCATGTTTGACGAACTGACCCGGTTAGAAGAAAAAACAGGATATATTCTGCCGGAAAGTCCGACACAGAATGCCGGATTTGAGGAAAGCAATGGTGAACGGGAAGCGCATGAATATCCGGCACTTTCCCTTGCCAAGACGAAACGGATTTCTGATTTACAGGTGTGGGCGGGAGAAAGACCAGTCTGGTTATCCTGGAAACTGGATGGATTAACATTGGTAGTAACTTATGATAACGGAAAACTTGTTAAGATTTTAACAAGAGGAAATGGAACCGTCGGCAGCAATATCACATTTATGAAGGATGCCATTGAAGGGATTCCAAAGACTGTAAAATATAAGGGACATCTGGTAGTCCGTGGCGAAGCGGCTATTACCTATACAGATTTTGAATTAATCAATGATACCATTGAAGATGATGATGAAAAATATGCCAACCCGAGAAATCTTGCATCCGGCACTTTAGGTCTGGATAAGAGCAATCTTGATAAAGTAAAGGAACGCCATATTCATTTTTATGCATTTACACTGGTGCATCTGGATGAAACAATGTCATCCTGGGGAGAACGGATGGATTATCTTGAGAAGCTTGGATTTACGACAGTAGCACATGAATTGACCGATGCGAAAGGGTTGGAGGAAGTTGTAGAACGCTGGACAAAGAAGGTAGAAGATGGTGAAATGGATATTCCGGTAGATGGACTGGTTATCTGTTATGAAGATAATGATTATGCCCAGACCGGTAATGTTACCGGACATCATGCGTCTAGAGCCGGTTATGCGTTTAAATGGCAGGATGTCTCTGCGGAGACCACATTAAAATATGTAGAGTGGTCCTGTGCGGCATCTACCATTTCTCCGGTAGCAGTATTTGAGCCGGTTGCACTGGAGGGAACCACCGTAAGCCGAGCCTCCCTTTGTAATATCAGTGAAATGGAACGTCTTGGAATCGGAGAAGATGGGAAGACCACACTTGATATTATTAAAGCAAATAAGATTATTCCAAAATGTATCGGCGTAAAGAAAAAGGAAGGAACTTTTACGATTCCGGAATTTTGTCCGGTATGCCATGCCAGAACGGAAATCAGAATCAGTGAACACAGCGGAACAAAGACTTTACATTGTACGAATCCGGACTGTACCGCAAAGCATGTAAAAAAATTCAGCCGCTTTGTCAGCAAGCCCGGCATGGACATTGACGGATTGTCCATACAGACCATGCTAAAGTTTATGAACTTAGGATATATCCATTATTTTGAAGATATTTATACTCTTAAAAATCATGCGGATGAAATCCGCTCTTTAGACGGATTTGGCGAGAAATCCTGTAACAATATGCTGCAGGCAATTGAAAAGAGCAAAAACGTTGATCCGGTACATTTTATTTATGCACTATGCATTCCGCAGATTGGCACCGATGCAGGAAAGAAAATGATTGCTGCCCTTGGCACAGGAGGTTTCTTTCAGAAACTGCATGCAGGGGAAGGATTTGAGGATATTGACGGAATCGGACCGGAGCGTTCGACTTCCATGCTGGACTGGTACAGACAGAATCAAAACCGTCATACGGTAGCTGCATTAGAAGAAATATTAAACATTGCGGAAGTAGAGCCGAAGGTGACAGAGGGAGGAACCTGTGAAGGACTTACCTTTGTCATTACCGGTGATGTCCATCAGTTTAAAAACCGTACCGAATTTAAAGAGTATGTGGAGAGCCAGAACGGTTCTGTTACCGGCAGTGTTTCTAAGAAGACAGATTATCTTGTGAATAATGATATTGAATCCACATCATCAAAGAATCAGAAAGCAAAGAGTCTTGGCATTCCGATTATTTCTGAAGATATGTTTGTGGAACGTTTCGGAAAGTGAATTGCATATTGAAGTATTCGTAAAATTAAGGTATTATGAAATGAGATATGTGTATATGATGAAAAGAGGTTAGATAATATGCCGATTAAGATAATGAGCGATTTACCGTCCAGAGAGATTCTGGAAAGGGAAAATGTGTTTGTTATGGATGAGGGAAGAGCAGAACATCAGGATATCCGCCCAATCCGGATTGGAATACTGAATCTGATGCCATTAAAAGAAGAAACGGAACTGCAGTTGCTGCGTTCACTTGCAAATACACCATTACAGGTTGATGTTACCTTTTTAACGGTATCATCCCATGAATCAAAGAATACATCCATGAGTCATCTGAATCATTTTTATCAGACAATGGATGAAATCTGGGATGAGAATCTGGACGGACTGATTATAACCGGTGCACCGGTAGAAACCATGGAATACGAAGAGGTGGATTACTGGAAGGAAGTCTGTGATATTATGGAGTGGTCTAAGACCCACGTAACATCAACCCTGCATTTATGCTGGGGTGCACAGGCTGCTCTCTATTATCACTATGGTATCCCAAAATATATGCTGGATGAGAAAATGTTTGGAATTTTCGAACATCAGGTAAAGAACCGCAAAGTACCACTGGTAAGGGGATTTGATGACCGCTTTATGGCACCGCATTCGAGACATTCCGGAATCCGTAAAGAGGATATTGAGAAGGTAAAGGATATTACCATTCTTGCAGAATCAGAAAAAGCAGGTGTATTTCTGGCAATTGCCAATGAGGGACGCAAAATTTTTGTGATGGGACATCCGGAATATGACCGTTATACATTGGATGAGGAATATAAGCGTGATCTGCAGAAAGGGATGGATATTGCCATGCCGGAGAATTATTATCCGGACAATGATATCAATGCAAAACCATTACTGCAGTGGCGTTCACACGGTAATATGTTATATGCAAACTGGCTGAATTATTATGTGTATCAGCAGACACCATATGATTATATCAATACCAGAAAAATTGTGGGAAAATAAGCAGATTTCTTTTTGGAAAAAGGCTTAAGAAAATACAGGGGGCACAATGAAAACGGAGAAAAAAGGTGTAGAGGGACAACTTGATATTTTCGAAGCAATGAATCGTGCAGCAGATGCCATAGACCGGATGGTGGAAGAAGACCAGAAGAAAAAGAAGGCATCCGGAAATAAAACGGAATCCGGAGAGAAGTCTGCAAAAGCTGTAACCGGGCAGAAGAAAAACAAAGAGGATAAAATCATCCGTGGCTGTGATATGCATGCATCCATGCAGAAGACATTTCTAAACCCGGAAGACGGCGATTTTGCCATGATTGCTTATATTGACTACAACAAGGTTTATATCAGGGAATGGAATTCCCCGGCAGCGTTATATACTTTCGAAGAGTCAAAGAAGGCTGTGGATTTTTATATCGACAAACTGACGAAGATAAAGGCGGCAGGAATGGCAGAAGAAACAACAGAGCAGGAACCGTTCAGTGATGTAAAATATCTTTCAGATAATATCTATGCAGAGTGTGAGGGATAAGAATGGAGCATTTAGTATACTACGATATTGCGGCTGCATTTGTTCTTCTGACTGCATTAGTTGCGTATCATTTAAGAAAATACAGTGACAATTTTCAAAGCAGGGTATACCGCGTAATGTTGTATGCTCTGCTTGTCGTGTCTACCAGCGACTTTTTACTGTTCTGGGAGGAAATTACTTTCGGAAAAACAGGAACTACAGTCCTGCTCTATATCTGTATTTTAGGACAGGTTGTGGCAGCGGCAGCTTATCTTTTGTATATTCTGTGCCTGACAGGAAGAGTGGAACGCTTTATCCGGAAGGAAAAGGGATGGTTGTTTGTACCGGCCTGGATTGTAATCGCATTGCTGGTAGTACAGTTATTTATACCATATCTTTTTAAAGTGGGAACGGATGGCAGTTATCAGAGACAGAATGGAATTATGTTATTCTACCTATGTATGATTTATTTTTATCTGATGGGGGAAGTGTTTCTGGTTCGTTTCCGGAAAAGGCTCAGCTTTGAATTATTATTCTCTACGACTGTATTTGCAGTTGTAAGTGTATTTACACTGGTGCTTCATATTGCATTTCCGGGTTTCCGGTTTCAGTTTTTTGGAATGGCAATGTGTGTACTTTTATATCTGATTTCTTCGGAAAGACCACAGGAATATACGGTGCCGGAGCTTGAAATTATGAACCGGAGGGCATTTTTAAAAGAGTCAGAGGAACGCCTGTTAGGAAGTGAGCGTTTTCCGATGCTTGTCATTAAAGTGCATAATTTAAAGGTGATGCGGCAGACATTGGGAAATGATTCCGTCAATGAATTCCTGAAGGAAATGGCGGCATTTTTTCGTAAGCTTATCGACAATTCACGTATTTACCAGTTTTCACAGAGCGTATATGTGCTGGCGTTAGACCGGAAGAAGAAGGATATTGATTCTTCCTTACTGATCCGGCAGATTCTGAACCGGTTTGAACAGCCATGGCATTCCGGCAGTGTAGAGACAAAATTCCGGATTCATATCAGCAGTATTGTGTGTCCGCGTGATACGAATAATCTGAATGGATTAATTGACTATATCCAGTATATGCGTTCAATATCATCTGAAAATGGAAATGTAGTATTAAAGACTGCTGAGATGGATATTGACCGGCCAAAGAGGGAACTTCGTATCCGGAAACTTTTGAATGATGCAGTAGACCATAAAGGTTTCGAAGTCTTTTACCAGCCGATTTATTCGGTGACAGAAAACAGAATCGTATCTGCGGAAGCACTGGTCCGGCTGAAAGATCAGAGTATGGGCTACATTTCTCCGGAAGAATTTATTCCGATTGCAGAAAAGAGCGGAATGATTATGCAGATTGGAGAATTTGTATTTGAGACAGTCTGTCGTTTTATCCAGGAAAAGCAGCTTACGGACTATGGCTTACAGTATATAGAAATAAATCTGTCTGTGGTGCAGTGTATGCAGGAAAATCTTGCCGAGAGGTTGACGGAAATAATGAAGAAGTATCATGTAGCACCAGCCCAGATCAATCTTGAGATTACTGAGACAGCGGCAGCCCATAGTGATATGTTGGAAAACAATATCAAGATACTGCATAAGCAGGGCATTGAGTTTTCTTTGGATGATTATGGCTCGGGATATTCCAATACGGATTATCTGTTCCGGTTTCCATTCCGTATCGTAAAAATTGATAAAACCATTCTGTGGGAAGCATTTAAAAATGAAAAGGCAATGATTGCATTGCGTAATACTATCCGCATGATTAAAGAACTTGGGCTTGAGATTGTGGTAGAAGGAGTAGAAAACCAGGAATATGTAGATTATCTGACAGAACAGCACTGTGATTATCTGCAGGGATATTTTTATTCCAAGCCGATTCCGGACAGAGATTTCTTAGAACTTTTACGCAGGGAAAATGCACAATATTATGCGGAAAGGTTTTCAAAAAATGAATTATCTGATATAATAACCACATAATATTTTTGTAGGAGGCAAAACGATGGCAGATAATAGAAAAGTTGTTAAAATAAAAGAAGATAACCTTGGGGAAGTACATGTGGCAGATGAGGTCGTTGCTATTATTGCAGGACTTGCAGCAACAGAAGTAGAAGGAGTTGCATCCATGGCTGGCAATATTACCAATGAACTGGTGAGCAAACTTGGAATGAAGAATTTATCTAAGGGTGTTAAGGTAGAAGTGGCAGAGAAAACGGTCAGCGTAGAAGTAGCTTTAAATATTTCTTATGGTTATTCTATTCCGGAAGTATCTGAGAAGGTACAGGAGAAAGTAAAATCTGCAATTGAGACTATGACAGGATTATCCGTAGCAATTGTTAACGTCAGAATTGCAACGGTTGACATGAAAAATACGAAATAAAACTTTTGTGATAACCGCAGATGTAGTATAATAAAGAATGCTGTTAAAGCATTCTTTTTTATAGTTACATGGAAGACCAATAATGAAAGGATACAACATGAGCAGGAGAGAAATCAGAGAACAGATATTTAAAATGTTATTCCGTGTGGAATTTCATAGTGAGAAGGAATACGAAGAGCAGATGAATCTGTTTATCGAAGAGAATGAACCGATTGAGAAGCCGGATGAGAGTTATATTGAAGACAAATTTAATAAGATTATTGCTGTTTTAGAGGAAATCGATAAGATTATCAATGAATCATCCAAAGGCTGGAAAACAACCCGTATGGGCAAAGTTGATCTGACCCTGATTCGTCTTGCTGTATATGAGATGAAATATGAAGAGGATATTCCAACCGGAGTAGCCATCAATGAAGCAGTAGAACTGGCAAAAAAATATGGAACAGATGATTCACCGGCATTTATCAACGGAGTATTGGCAAAAATCGCATGATAAAGAAAGTATATGGGGTAACCCAGATTAACCGATATATCAGAAATATGTTTGCCCAGGATTTTGTCCTGCATCAGGTATGTGTGAAGGGTGAGGTATCGAATTGTAAATATCATTCCTCCGGTCATATTTATTTTACTTTAAAGGAAAATAACAGTGCCATCAGTGCAATTATGTTTGCCGGTAACCGGGGTGGTTTATCCTTTCGTATGAAGGATGGCGACAAAGTCGAGGTAACAGGTTCTATTGAAGTATTTGAACGTGATGGCAGATATCAGATATATGCAAAAGAAATTACACTTGCCGGTGCAGGGGATTTATATGCCAGATTTCTTCAATTGAAACAGGAACTTGAGGAAATGGGCATGTTTGCGGAAGAGTATAAAAAACCGATTCCGCAGTATGCCGGACGTATTGGAATTGTTACAGCACCTACCGGGGCTGCAATACAGGATATCCGTAATATTGCTGCACGAAGAAATCCTTATGTGCAGCTTATTCTATATCCGGCACTGGTACAGGGTGAGGGTGCCAAAGAAAGCATTGTAAATGGGATTCATGCATTGGATGCCATGCATTTGGACATTATCATTGTGGGGCGTGGTGGTGGCTCCATAGAGGATTTATGGGCATTCAACGAAGAAATTGTTGCAAGGGCAATTTTTGAATGTGAAACACCGGTTATTTCTGCAGTGGGACATGAAGTGGATTACACCATTGCGGATTATGTGGCAGACTTGCGGGCACCGACTCCGTCTGCAGCGGCAGAACTTGCGGTATATGACAGGAATCAGATGTTACAGCGGATACAGACTGACCGGGTACATCTGATGCGCAGCATGAAGAGTAAAATTGCTGTGATACAGGGACGCATGGAGACACTGAAGGCAAGATTAATGCAACAGAGTCCTGTATATCGTCTGAACAGTCAGAAACAGTATCTGGGGGAATTACAGCTTCGCTTAGAGCATGGCATGACACAGCAGTTAGATAAGAATAAGGCAAGATTTCGGATGTTAGCCCAGCATTTCGATGATATTTCGCCATTGAAACGATTGGGACAGGGATATGCATATGTTTCTGACAGCCGGCAGAATGGTTTAAAAAGTATTTCACAGGTTTCAAAAGGGGAACAATTGCAGATCAGTGTAAAAGACGGAACCGTTAAGGCAAGAGTAGAAGAAATCATATGCCAGGAGGAAATCGGAAGATGACAGATTATACAATCAATGAAAATGAGACAGATAATATAACGGAAAAAAAAGAAAATGAGAATTTAGAGGATTTATTTGCAGAAGTGGAACAGCTGATTGCACATATGGAGGAAGACATTTCTCTGGATGAATCCTTTGTCTGCTATGAGCAGGGCATGAAGAAGCTGAAACACTGCAGTGAGCGGATAGATTCGATTGAAAAGAAAATGTTAGTGTTGAATGAACAGGGAATGCTGGAGGAATTTTAATGGATATGACAGCAGAGCTTACAAAGCGGACAGAACAGATTGAAAACATCATAAAAAAATATCTTCCGGAGGAAGAAGGCTATCAGAAGCAGGTAATTGAAGCCATGAATTATAGTTTTCTTGCAGGAGGAAAGCGGTTAAGACCAATGCTGATGTTGGAAACTTACCGCATGTTTGGTGGAAAATCAGAGGTAATTGAGCCATTCATGGCAGCCATTGAGATGATTCATACTTATTCTTTAATTCATGATGATCTGCCGGCAATGGATAATGATGAATACCGCCGCGGACGAAAGACAACGCATATTGTCTATGGAGAAGCTATGGCAATTCTTGCCGGGGATGGTCTTTTGAATTTTGCCTATGAGACAGCATTGACAGCATTACAGACGGAACAGACGCCTAATGTGGCAAAGGCATTGCTTGTATTATCGCAGAAAGCCGGAATTTATGGTATGGTGGGGGGACAGACCGTAGATGTGGAAACGGATAAAACACAGTCTGTCACCAGAGACCAGTTAGATTTTATTTATAAATTAAAGACCAGTGCTTTGATTGAAGCGTCTATGTTAATCGGTGCAATTCTTGCAGGTGCCACGAAAAGCGAGCAGAAGATTATCGAAGAGGCGGCATCAGAGATTGGTCTGGCATTCCAGATACAGGATGATATTTTAGATGTTACCGGTAATCAGGAAGTGCTTGGAAAACCGGTTGGCAGTGATGCCAAAAACGAAAAGGCAACTTATGTTACATATGAGGGATTGAAAAAAGCACAGGAAGATGTGAAACGATATTCAAAACATGCAGTGAATTTATTAGAATCACTGGTGGTAAAAAATGAATTTCTGATTCATCTGGTAGAATATCTGATTCATAGGGAAAAATAAGAACTTCAGAAACCAAAGGAGTAAAGATACATGGTGCTGGAAAAGATTGAGCATGAAAATGATATAAAAAGGATAAATAAAAACGAACTTCCGATTCTGGCAGAGGAAATCCGCTCTTTTTTGATTGACAAAATATCAAAAACCGGTGGGCACCTTGCCTCCAATCTTGGCGTGGTAGAGCTTACCATGGCACTGCATCTTGCTTTTGATTTACCAGAGGATAAAATTATCTGGGATGTAGGACATCAGTCTTATACCCATAAATTACTGACAGGAAGAAAAGCCGGTTTTGATGAACTGAGAAAATACGGCGGCATGAGCGGATTCCCAAAACGTCATGAAAGTGATTGCGACTGCTTTGATACGGGACACAGTTCGACTTCCATATCCGCAGGATTAGGCTATGCTATGGCAAGGGAGATTACTGGAGAAAAGTACAAAGTCATCTCTGTTATCGGAGATGGTGCATTGACCGGCGGAATGGCTTATGAGGCATTGAATAATGCATCAAAATTAAAGTCAAATCTGATTATTGTTTTAAATGACAATAAGATGTCTATATCGGAAAATGTCGGCGGTGTATCCAGATATTTAAGCGGACTTCGTACCGCAGAATCTTATCAGGGATTAAAGAATGGTATTACGAATTCCCTGAACAGCATTCCGAAATATGGAGAACGTATTGTTGAGAAAATCCGTAAGACCAAAAATGGAATCAAGCAGCTTGTGATTCCGGGCATGCTCTTTGAAAATATGGGAATCCTTTATTTAGGACCGGTAGATGGTCATAATATTCCTGCCATGGTGAAATTATTCAAAGAAGCCTCTAAGGTGGAAGGACCGGTTCTGGTACATGTGATTACGGAAAAAGGAAAAGGATACCTTCCGGCAGAACGCCATCCGGCACGTTTTCATGGAACGGAAGCCTTTGATGTTGAGACAGGACTGCCTCTTGTGAAACGGGTAAAAGCCAATTATACCGATATTTTTTCTACGGTTATGCGTAAATTGGGCGACCGGGATGAAAAAGTGGTTGCCATTACAGCGGCAATGGCAGATGGAACCGGACTAAAAAGATTCCGAAATATGTTCCCGGAACGTTTCTTTGATGTGGGAATTGCAGAAGAACATGCAGTGACTTTTGCTGCAGGATTGGCAGCAGCCGGTTTGAAGCCGATTGTAGCGGTTTATTCTTCTTTCCTGCAAAGAGCATATGACCAGATTCTGCATGATGTCTGTATACAGGAATTGCATGTAGTATTTGCCATTGACCGTGCAGGACTTGTGGGCAGTGATGGAGAGACTCATCAGGGAATCTTTGATTTATCTTATCTTTCCTGTCTGCCGAATATGACAATTTTAGCACCTAAGAATAAGTGGGAATTATCAGATATGATAAAATATGCCGTGGATTTTTCCGGACCGATTGCGGTACGATATCCGAGAGGCGAAGCCTTTGATGAATTAAAGGAATACCGGGCACCGTTAGAATATGGTAAGGCAGAAGTTCTTTTTGAAGAAAGTGAAATTTTACTTTTGGCAGTAGGAAGCATGGTAAAGACAGCACTTACCGTAAGGGAACAATTAAAAGAAAAAGGTTATTCCTGCTCTCTTGTCAATGCAAGATTTGTGAAGCCTTTTGATGAAGAGCTGCTTCTTAAACTGCAGAAGAATCATAAGCTTCTGGTTACTCTGGAAGAAAATGTACAATCCGGAGGCTTTGGAGAGCATGTATTGGAATTTATGAATACAAATGGAGATGGTTCCATGGAGGTTTTAAATATTGCAATACCGGATGTGTATGTAGAGCATGGAAATGTAGAACTTCTCCGCAAAGAAACAGGAATTGATGCAGATGGAATTATCGGTAAGATTATAGACAGAAAGGCACAGTAAGAACGATGAAAGAAAGATTGGATGTTCTCTTGGTACAAAAAGGGCTGGCAGAATCCAGGGAAAAAGCAAAGACTATGATTATGGAAGGAAATGTCTTTGTGGATGGACAGAGAGAGGATAAAGCAGGAACAAATTTTGATACAGAGGCAGAGATTGAAGTCCGGGGAAATACATTAAAATATGTCAGCCGTGGTGGACTGAAGTTAGAGAAAGCAATGAAGGAATTTGATATTTCTTTAGAGGGAATGGTCTGCATGGATATCGGCGCATCCACCGGCGGATTTACTGACTGTATGTTGCAAAATGGTGCAGTGAAGGTATATTCTGTAGATGTAGGATATGGACAGTTTGCCTGGAAATTAAGAAATGACCCAAGGGTTGTCTGCATGGAGAAAACCAATATCCGTTATGTAACGCCGGAAGATATTGCAGATGTCCTTGATTTTGCATCCGTTGATGTATCTTTTATTTCTCTTACCAAGGTGCTGGTACCGGCAAGGGAGCTGCTGCGGGACGGTGGAAGAATGGTCTGCCTGATTAAGCCGCAGTTTGAAGCCGGAAGGGAAAAAGTAGGAAAAAAAGGTGTTGTCCGTGACCCAAAGGTACATGAGGAAGTCATCCATAAGGTAATTGATTTTGCGTTGGAAAATGGATTTTCTGTTCATAATCTTTCCTATTCACCGATTAAGGGCCCGGAGGGAAATATTGAATATCTGGTATATATTGAGAAAAACAGCGAGAGCAAGAAGGAGGAGACCATTGATGTGGAGGCCATCGTAGAGGCGGCACATACATCATTGTCCTAGATATATGAAGCATTTTTTCATAATTGTAAACGCACAAAAAGACAGTGAACTTATTTTTACCAATCAGATTATAGATTACATCAGACGTAAGGGTGGAACCTGTGATTATTTTGCCAGCTTTGAGGAAGAAAAAGCGGAAGCAGTGGAAAAAGAAATTCCAACAGAAACCGAGGCGGTGCTTGTTATTGGTGGAGATGGAACATTAATTCGTGCGGCACGCAATCTGGTAAAGAAAAATATTCCGCTGCTGGGAATTAATTTAGGAAAGCTTGGATATCTGTGTGAGGTAGAAGAGAATACGATATTCCCGGCAATTGATGAATTGATGGCTGACCGTTATACCATAGAGCAGAGAATGCTTTTAGATGGATATACCGTACAAAGTGGCGGAGAGAAGATTCAGAGGGTTGCGTTAAATGATGTGGTCATCCATCGTACGGGAGCACTTCAGATTGTGAATCTGAATGTTTATGTAAATGGAGAGTATCTCTATAATTTTAAGGCGGATGGAATTATTGTGGCAACACCAACCGGTTCCACCGGTTATAGTATGTCGGCAGGTGGCCCTATTGTGGATCCGAAAGCCAACCTTTTGCTGTTGACACCAATCAATGCACATACGTTGAATTCCAAGAGTATTGTAATCGGACCGGAAGATGAAATTACCATTGAAGTAGGCATGCGGAGAAGCCAGCGGGATGAGCAGGTGGAAGTGAGCTTCGATGGAGATTCCGGAGTGGAACTTAAGGTTGGTGACAAGATTGTAGTGCATAAGGCAGAAGAATCCGTAGGGATTATTCGTTTGAGTAAGATTAGTTTCCTTGAAATTTTGCGGAAAAAGATGCAGAATTATACATAACAGGAGGGACTGTAATGAAGATAGGACGACATGCAAAGATTCTGGAATTAATTCAGAAGAATGAGATAGGCACACAGGAAGAATTATCTGCAAAGTTGGAGCAGGAAGGATATCATGTGACGCAGGCAACGGTTTCACGGGATATCAGAGAGTTAAAACTGACTAAGGTAGCATTGAGCAATGGCCGTCAGAAATATGTAGCTTTATCTGAAAATAAGGAAGACATGACAGAAAAGTATGTCCGTGTATTCCGGGATGGTTTTGTATCTATGGATATGGCACAGAATATTCTTGTGATTAAGACGGTATCCGGAATGGCAATGGCAGTTGCGGCAGCATTGGATGCCATGGATTGCCATGAAATAGTAGGAAGCATTGCTGGAGATGATACAATTATGTGCGCTGTCCGTACCGTAGAGGATACCACAGCGTTAATGGGACGTCTTCGCCGGATTATGGAAGATTAGAGAGGAAGACGAGAGAGAGTAGAAGGAGAAAATATGTTAAGAAACCTGCATGTTAAGAACCTGGCACTCATTGATGAGGCGGAAGTCGATTTTGAAAAAGGTTTAAATATCCTGACCGGAGAGACTGGAGCCGGAAAATCAATTATCATTGGTTCCATTAATCTGGCTCTGGGAGAAAAAGTATCCAAAGAGATGTTAAGGGATAATGAGGAGAATGCCTTTGTGGAGCTGATTTTTGATGTAGAATCAGATGCTTTAAAGAAAGCACTTTCCGGGCTTGATGTTTATCCGGAGGATGATATGCTGATTTTAAGCAGAAAGATTTCCGGAGGAAGAAGCATTGCCAAAATCAATGGGGAAAGTGTTCCGGCATCAAAGATGAAAGCAGTTTCTGCGTTGCTGATTGATATTCATGGACAGCATGAACACCAGTCGCTGCTTAAGAAACAGAAGCATTTAGAAATCCTTGATGATTATGCAAGAAATGAACTGTCGGACATCAAAAGTGAGTTGAAAGAAACTTATAAAAAGTACCGTGAAGTTACGAAAGAGTTAGAAGAAGCTTCTCTGGATGAAGAGAGCCGGATGCGGGAATTATCTCTTTTAGAATATGAAATCCATGAAATTGAAGAAGCTGCATTAACAGCTGGCGAAGATGAAGTTTTAGAAACAAAATACCGGAAGCTTCTGAACGGAAAGAAAATTATGGAAGCAATTCATGCAGCCCATGGATTACTCAGCATGGAAGACGGCAGTGCATCGGAGCTGACCGGAAGAGCTCATAGAGAATTGTCATCTGTGGCAGATTATGATGATGCAATTCGTGGGATGGCAGATGAACTTTTGGAAATTGATAATCTTTTGAATGATTTGAACCGGGAAATTGCAGACTATATGGATGAGGCTGAATTTGATGATGAGACTTTTGCCGGGACAGAACAGCGTCTGGATGAAATCAATCATCTGAAGGCAAAATACGGTCATACGATAGATGAAATTTTAGCATCCTTAGAGGAAAAAAAGGAAAAAGCAGAGAAGCTGCAGAATTATGATATATATCATAAGAAGCTTATGCAACAGGAAAATGCATTAAAAGAAACATTGCAGAAGCAGTCAGAAAAAGCATCTGCAATCCGCAAAAAATATACGAAGGAACTGGCAGAAAAAATCAGGGAGCAGTTAGTAGATTTGAACTTCTTAGATGTTCGTTTTGAAATGAAATTTGAACAGAAAGAGACTTTTGGAGCAGATGGCTTTGATGAAGTGGAATTTGTCATTGCAACCAACCCGGGAGAGCCATTAAAACCACTTGGCAGCGTAGCATCCGGTGGAGAATTATCAAGAATTATGCTGGCATTAAAAACAGTGCTTGCTAAAAATGATGAAATAGAAACCTTGATTTTTGACGAAATTGATACAGGAATCAGCGGAAGGACGGCGCAGATGGTATCTGAAAAAATGCATATGATTGCAGAACATCATCAGGTAATCTGCATCACACATCTGCCGCAGATTGCTGCAATGGCAGATGCCCATTTCAGTATTGAAAAATCCGTAGAAAATGAGACAACCATTTCTACCATACGAAGACTCACCGAGGATGAGCAGGTAACGGAATTAGCAAGAATGCTTGGTGGAGTGAAGATTACAGACACCGTATTGGAAAGTGCAAGAGAAATGCTTAACCTGGCACAAAATGCTAAAAAATAAACGATTGAATCAAACAATAATACACATAATAAAAACAGGATATTCAATGAATATCCTGTTTTTATTTTACGCGGGAAAGCTGTAAAGAGAGTTTCCTGTAGTTATTATGCCTGTAGTGAGGAAAATATAATGCGGATGAGATTAATAAGAAAAAGCATAAAAAACATATGGCAGATTATAGTGATTGTCTGGCTGGTATTTGCTTACCAGCTTATGTTAAATATGGTTCCGGATGAAGTAAAACTTATCGATGGTGATTTAAGTAAACTGGACATTTCCATGCCGGTGACCTTCGAATGCCGGGATTCCGGAAAGAGATTTATCGATACATCTGTAATGGAAAATCAGCAGCTGCAAAGCAGCATGGACAAGGCCGGTGACGAAAGAAATGAAATAGATATGGTTTCAGATACGGTTGTTTTACGAGCGAAGCTCTTTGGAATTATTCCCATAAAGGATGTGCAGGCAGATATTGTAGCGGAGCAGGAGGTCTATGCCAGCGGGGAAAATATTGGTATTTATGTGCAGACGGATGGCATCTTTGTCATCGGAACGGGAAATTTTGAAGGGATGGATGGAGTACTGTATGCACCGGCACAGAATGTTTTAAAGAGTGGAGATTATATCTGTGCAGTAGATGGTGTAGAACTTGAAAATAAGGAGGCGTTAATGGATGCTGTCGATAAATGTGAAGGAAAATCTTTAGTGCTTCGGATACGTCGAAATGGAGAAACATTAGAATTATATATACAGCCGAAATTGTCAAAAGAAGAAACGTATAAATTAGGAGTCTGGGTAAGGGATGATCTGGCAGGAATCGGAACACTTACCTATATCAGCCAGGATGGAAGCTATGGGGCACTGGGACATGCGGTAACAGACATGGATACCGGAAGTATGCTGGAAGTGGGGACGGGAAAACTTTATAACAGCAGACTGGTGGGAATCGTAAAAGGAGAATCCGGTAAACCGGGTGAATTATCAGGAGTCATTAATTATGAAGAAAAATATTGTATGGGAGATATTGAGGAGAACTGCGAACGAGGAATCTATGGAACATTACATGAAAAAAATAATTTGCTGGAAAATGCCGTAGCTTATCCGGTTGGTTATAAGCAGGATATTGAACCTGGAGAAGCAGAAATTATCAGTGATATCGACGGAACGATAGCGCATTATAAGATAAGAATTACGGAAGTTAATTATCGGAAGAATAAGGAGAACAAAAGTATTTTATTTGAAGTAGAGGATGCGGCGCTGTTAGAGAGCACCGGAGGTATTGTACAGGGAATGAGCGGCAGCCCGGTGATTCAGAACGGAAGGCTGATAGGTGCAGTTACCCATGTGTTCGTCGATGATGCAAAGAAGGGGTATGGTATTTTTATTGAGGATATGTTAGAGATGGGGAAAACGTCGAATCCATAAGAAAAAACAGTTTATAATTTAACGACATGTTTCGACATAATTTATATCAGGATATAATTATGATACAAAATGTATAAGGGGAAGAAGGCAGCCGTTGTCTTCCGGGCAATATTGATGTCGAAATAAGATGAACGCTTTAGCTTGAAACGACAGAAAAGTTGTGTTTAAATACAAGTAGTTTCATCTTTGTACAAAAGAGTGGAAACGGCAGGAGGTTTGACATGGAAAAATTAAATGTAGCAATTGCAGATGATAACGAGAGAATGGTACAGCTTTTAGATGAAATCGTAGCCAGCGATAAGGATTTGCAGGTGGTTGGTACGGCAAAGAACGGGGTCGAAGCATATGAGATTATCAAACATAAACAGCCGGATGTTGTTTTATTGGATATAGTTATGCCAAAACTTGACGGACTTGCACTGTTAGAAAAAGTAAAAAAAGATAAATCCATAAGAAAATGTCCTAGTTTTATTATTATCAGTGCGGTAGGACAGGACCGGATTACAGAAGATGCATTTAATCTGGGGGCGGATTATTACATTATGAAGCCCTTCGATAATGATATGATTATCAATCGGATAAAAAGTACAAGAGTGCTCCGGGGAATGAATGCTGCGGAATCAAAAAAAGTCGGAGCATATGAGAAAAAGCCTTCGGCAAAACCGGAGGATCTGGAAAGTAAGGTGACAAATATTATACATGAAATAGGAGTTCCGGCACATATCAAAGGATATCAGTATTTGCGTGAAGCAATTATTATGTCGGTAAATGATATTGAAATGCTTAATTCCATTACAAAAATACTTTATCCGACAATCGCAAAAAAATATCAGACAACAGCCAGCCGCGTAGAACGTGCTATCCGCCACGCAATAGAGGTGGCATGGAGCCGTGGCAAAATGGACACGATTGATGAGCTGTTTGGGTATACGATAAACAATGGAAAAGGTAAACCGACAAATTCAGAATTTATAGCACTGATTGCAGACAGAATCCGCCTGGAATATAAAGCGTATTAAAAGGGTGGTTTCTACAAAAAATGGCAGCAAAATATAGTATCTGAATCAGACATTTTAGGTATTTTCCGCTCCCCCATAACGTGGTATAATAGACGCATAAGAAAAACAAGCGGCTGCAGAGCAGACATTTGTTTTTCTTGCGGCGTTAACGAGCAAATATTCTGCGAAGCAGAATGAAGAGCACGTTAGTGCGTATTTGCGAGTGTGAGCGTAAATAGGGCGAATACCCGTACATCGAGAAAGCTGTAGGCTTTCGAAGATGCACTGCGAAAGAAAGCGCAGCGGATTTGCGAGTGTGAGCGTAGATAGGGCGAATGCCCGTACATCGAGAAAACCAATGGTTTTCGAGATGCACTGCGAAAGAAAGCGCAGCGAAAGATGCACTGCGTATTTGTAAAAAGGGTATCAGATTTGGGGGTAACAGAAATGAAGCGGGTATTATTTGTTACATCAGAGGCAGTTCCATTTATCAAAACAGGCGGCCTTGCAGACGTAGCAGGTTCACTGCCAAAATATTTTTCAAAAAATGAATATGAAGTCAGCGTCATGCTGCCGAAGTATATGTGTATCCGTGAGGATATGCGTAAGAAAATGCATCATATATTGCATTTTTATGTAGATTTGGGCTGGCGAAAACAATATGTAGGAATACTGGAGGCAAAGGAAGATGGAATCCAGTATTATTTTATTGATAATGAATTCTATTTTGCGGGAGACAGACCATATAATAATATTTACGAAGATGTAGAAAAATTTGCATTTTTCTCAAAGGCAGTATTAGAAGCATTGCCGCATATGAATTACCAGCCGGATATTATTCATTGCCATGACTGGCAGACGGGACTGGTTCCGGTATATCTGGAGAATATCTATAAGAAAAATGTATTTTACCAGAATATGAAAACGGTATTTACGATACACAATCTACAGTTCCAGGGGCGCTGGAATCTAAAAGCAGTAAAAGATATTACCGGATTGCCGGATGCTCTTTTTACACCGGATAAATTAGAATCCTATGGAGAGGGCAATTATCTGAAGGGTGGTATTGTATATGCAGATGCTGTAACAACGGTAAGTCCTACATATGCTTATGAGATAACAACTCCGGATGGTGGCGAAGGCTTGGATGGTCTCATTCGCAGTAACAGCTATAAATTAAGCGGTATTATTAATGGAATCGATTATAATGAATATAATCCGAAAGCGGATCCAAAGATTGCTTATTTATATGATGCCAATGATTTAGAAGAGGGCAAGCGGAAAAATAAGCAGGCACTTTTAAAGGATATGAATCTTCCGTATTCGGATGATGTGATGTTAGTTGGAATTGTTTCAAGAATGACAGAGCAGAAGGGATTTGCACTGGTAGATTATATGATGGATGAACTGCTTTCTTCCGGTAAATTTGAGATTGTTGCCTTAGGAACCGGAGAGGAACGTTATGAGAATATGTTCCGTTATTATGAGAGCAGGTATCCGGACAGACTGAAGGCAAATATTATGTATTCCGAAGAAGCAGCACATAGAATTTATGCAGCATCAGATGCTTTTTTGATGCCATCTTTATTTGAACCCTGTGGTCTGAGCCAGTTGATGTGCCTTCGTTATGGAACAGTACCGGTGGTTCGCGAGACCGGTGGCTTAAAGGATACCGTAGAGCCATATAATGAGTATCAGCATACCGGAACAGGTTTTACTTTTTCAAATTATAATGCTCATGAAATGCGTGACAGTCTTCTTTATGCATATCAGGTATTCCATGAGAACCGGACCGGGTGGCTGGATATCGCAAGACGTGGCATGGAGCAGAATTTCTCCTGGTCCAGTTCTGCAAAGGAATATGAAAAATTATATGCTAGATTGTAGTCCTTTCTTCTGGCATAGAAGTAAGAAGCTTTTCAGAGCGGGAATAGAAATAAGCGTGATCGGATAAGATTTCTTCTTCCTCAACCTGAGTAGAATTTACTTCATGAATCATAGCATTTAAATCCTGTATACAGGTTCCGGGCAGAACAGGAAGAATCAGAAATTCATGAATGCTGCTTGGAATCAGATAAAAATCACATGTGAGCTTATCTGCAATGGAATCTAAAAGATTTGGATAGAGAATGCAGGAAGCACCATAGAGTCTGGCTTTATTGGTTAATACATAAAGCGGTGTTTCGGATTCTTCTTCCATGCTATCGGCAGGAAAGGGCATTGGCATAAGCTTATTGAGTAATGGCATTAATGGTTCAAAATCAGCAGGAAGCTGTGCCGGCGTATTCTCTAAGGCATAAGAATATAACTCATCTGCGGAGACGTTCCAGTAGGAAAGATGAGTGGAACGAATCAGAATAGTGGCATTTCCCTGACTTGAGCTAGATAAAAGACAATAAAAAACAACTGCAAAATCAAGATAACGAAAATGAGGAATTTCTTTGAGGAGTTCCTCATTTTTCTGATAGTGAATCAGTTTAAAGAGGATGCGGTGCCGTACATTTTCAAAATTAGTAAAGAATGCTACATCGACAGAGCTGCTGGGACGGTAAGCCCGGTAAATTTCCCGGATATGCAAAATAATGTTCTGTATACTTTTTCCCGCCTGATATTCTTTGTAATAATCATTGAGATAAATAGTGGGAGAAATGTTGCAGTCCTTTTGCAGAATAGTGAGTCCATCCAAAGTAACACCATTATTTTTTTGAATTTTATGCAGCTGAACCGTAACATCTGTATCAAACAGAGAATGAATTTGTAACTGGATTTCAGTAAGAAATTGTTGATATGTCATAAAGACCTCCTGGTTAGAAATGGTAAAAATGAATAAATAGAAAAGAAAGTCCATGGATTATTCCAATGGACTTTCAATATATCATCTTGTGTCTTGAATAACAAGAAACGCAATATGAAATTTTTCTAAAAAATTTCTAATCTTTTAGAGACCAGAATATTTTAGTAAGATTTTAATTTCTTCCAGAGATAGTCATATGTTTCTGTAGCCGGGACATCAAGACTGTTAAAAATTTCACAGTTTTCTAAAGTTTCCTGATCAGAAAAAATAGTAGTACTTTCCTGAACCTCTTCATCCAGTTCGTCATAAACAGCGGTGTTTGGTGTAGCATACCAGACATAGTCAAAGTTTTCCATACCGATATCTTCACGACAGAGATAATTTAAAAACTGTTCTGCAGCATCCTTATGCTGGCAGGTTTTGGGAATGAACCAGGAGTCCATCCACATATTGGAACCTTCTTTCGGAACCACATAATCAAGATCATCATTATAATCCTGTGCATAGGCAGCCTCTCCGGAATAAATAAGAGCCATGGCAGCATTTCCGGCAATCATTTCATCGGCAGAAGAATCTACCAGATAGGAGTAGACTAAATCTTTCTGGTCACAAAGCATGGAAAGTGCTTCGTTTAATCCATCTTCATCCGTAGTATTGATGGAATAGTCCAAAAGCCGGAGTGCAGGAACGAAGGTATCGCGGACGGAATTTTCCATGATAATCTGTCCCTTATATTTCGGATTCCAGAGAACATTCCAGCTGTCCATATCAGCTTCATCTACCATGGTTTTATTGTAGAGAATACCAAGTGTGCCGAAGAAATAAGGCAGTGTGTATTTCGTTTCCGGGTCAAAGGCCTTGGAAAATTCCACATAGGTTGGGTCGATGTTTTCGTAAAGTGGAATATTATCATAATCCATTTCTAAGACTTCACCTTCATTGATAAGCTTCTGGATCATATAGTCGGAGGTACAGATTAAATCGTATTTGATGGAACCCGCTTTGTATTTGGTATACATTTCCTCCGGACTTTCATATTCTTCGTATTTGATGGTAATACCGGTTTCTTTTTCAAATTGCTGGATAACATCCGGCTCTATATATTTTCCATAATTTAAAATAACAAGTGCATTTTCATCCTCTTTCTGTCCACAGCCGGAAAGAGTAAGGAGACCAGCAATAAGCATAAATGAAAATAAGAATTTCTTCATTTCTTAAGACCTTCCTTTCGCATCCTTGACACTGCGGTAATTCATAATCAGAAGAAGTACCAGTGCAAGGAAGAATAAAATCGTAGACAGTGCATACATTTCCGGAATAATACCTTTACGCAGCTGGGTATAAATCATGGTGGACAATGTATTGACACCGGCACCCTTGGTAAAATAGGTGATGGAGAAATCGTCTAGGGACATTGTCACGGCCATCAGAAAACCGGAGAATACACCAGGCTTGATATCCGGCCATACAATTTTGAAAAATGCATAAAGTGGTGTTGCACCTAAGTCTCTGGCGGCCTCATAGGTATGGGATGAGGTGTTGGAAAGCTTAGGCAGTACATTTAAAATGACATATGGAATGTCAAAGGTAATATGTGCAATCAATACGGTTGATGTTCCAAGCTCTGTAAAGCGGACAAAAAGCAGCATCAGGGAGATACCAGTAACAATATCTGCATTCAGAAGTGGAATGTTAGTTGCACCAAGCATAATCTGACGGTTCCTTTTCCGCATGGCACTGATTCCGATTGCTGCCATGGTTCCGATTATTGTAGCAATCACAGAAGATGCAACGGTAATCAGAATCGTGGTATAAAAGGCATTCATAATAGTCGGGTCAGAAACAAGATTACGATACCATTCTGTCGTAAACCCGCCCCACTTTACACGGGAGAGGGAGTTGTTGAAGGAAAGTACAATCAGAACTCCAATCGGAAGATACAGAAACAGGAAAATAATTGCAAGATAAATTCTTGATAAACTTTTCTTTACCATACTGCATGCCCTCCTGATTCACCGGCACGATTCATAAATGCCATACTGATTAAAACAAAAATCATAAGTACAATGGAAAGTCCGGAACCTAAATTCCAGTAGGAACCCTGCATGAAGGACTGCTCAATAACATTTCCAATGAGAAGTACTTTACCTCCACCTAAAAGGTCTGAAATAACAAAGGAGGTAAGTGCCGGCACGAATACCATAATAATTCCGCTGACAATTCCAGGCAAAGTAAGCGGCAGAATGATACGGAAGAAGGTGATAAAACTGTTGGCACCTAAATCCCTTGCCGCATCTATGGTTTCTTTGCGGATACGTACTATGGAATTGTAAATCGGCATAATCATAAATGGAAGAAAATCATAAATCATGCCAAATACAACGGCTCCCTGGGTATTTAACATATGAAGCTTCGGGATGCCGAAAATGGAAAAAAATCCATTGATAATTCCATTATTGGAAAGTAACATCTGCCATGCTAAAATACGCAGCATAAAATTCATCCACATTGGCAGGACGAAGATAAATACCACAAAGCTCTGATGCTTGATATGAAGACTATTTAATATCATGGCAAGCGGGTAGGAGAGCAGGAGACAGACAATTGTACATAAGATACCAAGCTTCAAGGAAAGCAGGAGTGCTTTTATATGTACCGGGTCTGCAATTGCAGCAATATTTGCCCAGGTAAAACCACCGTCACTGTTGGTAAATGCGTAATATAATATCATCAGAATCGGAAGTACAGTAAATCCAATAATCCAGACCAGATAAGGTCCGGCTAAAAGTCTTTTTCTGGCATTATGCATCGAGTTCCACCGCCTTTTCGTCACTGGATTCCGGTTTATGCATAATCTGGATATTGAAAGGAATTACCTTCATTCCCACATGGCTTCCGGTTTCGAAATATTTGGTGGTATGAACAAGCCATTCATATCCGCCAGCCATAATTTCGATTTCGTAGTGGACACCCTTGAAGATAACAGAAGTAATATCACCATCCATAAAACCGGTGCCGGCTTCTACAATCTCAATATCTTCTGGGCGGATGACTACGTCTACCGGTTTATTATTACCAAAACCGGTGTCGACACATTCGTGCTTGATGCCTAAGAAGCTGACTAATTTATCCTCAATCATGATACCGTCAATGATATTGCTGTCTCCGATAAAGTCGGCAACGAATGCATTTTCCGGCTCATTATAAATATCTTCCGGAGTACCAATCTGCTGGATATAGCCCTGATTCATGACAGCAATGGTGTCTGACATGGTAAGGGCTTCTTCCTGGTCGTGGGTAACATAGATAAAAGTAATGCCAAGTTCATTTTTCAGACGAATCAGTTCGTACTGCATGTCCTGACGCATTTTTAAATCCAGTGCGCCCAAAGGCTCGTCTAAAAGGAGAACCTTTGGTTCATTTACAATGGCACGGGCAATGGCAATACGCTGCTGCTGGCCACCGCTTAAGGAATCAATGCTGCGGTTTTCATAACCGTCTAAGTTTACAAGCTTTAAGGCATATTTGATTTTATCCTGAATATAAGCCTTGCTTTTTTTACTGATTTTTAAACCAAAAGCAATATTATCTGCAATGCTCATATGGGTAAAAAGTGCGTATTTCTGGAATACGGTATTTAATTTACGCTCATTTGGCGGAAGAGAAGTAATATCTTTTCCATCAAAAATAATACGTCCGGTGTCCGGTGTCTCAAAACCACCGATAAGACGCAGGGTAGTAGTCTTTCCACAGCCGGAAGGTCCCAGCAGTGTTAAGAATTCGTTTTCCTTTACATAAAGATTTAAGTCATCCAAAATCATATTTCCGTCATAAGTTTTGGTAATATTTTCTAATTGTATTAATTTCTTGCCCATCATAACCTCCTAAAAACTTGGCGGGTTTGTAACCCAGATAAGAACGGCATCTTTCCTGCCGGTATTTTCGATATGGTGCTTTTTATTGGACTTAAGATAAAAAGACTCCCCCTGTCTTGCAGTATAAGTACGGGTACCATATATGATTTTAATGGAGCCCTTAAGTACATAGCCGAATTCTTCTCCCTCATGTGGAAGATAGATGTCTGATGTGCCGCCGGGCTTCAGCGTCAGACGTACCGGTTCCATCATATCTTTCTGGGCACCGGGAACCATCCATTCGATTAAGCTCCTGTGTTCCGCATCTTCTTTTTCAAAATAATCTTCATTTTTAAAGACAAGCTGTGCAGGTTCATCATCTGCAAAAAATTCTGCCGGCGTAGTGCCGAGACACTGGATAATATCTAAAAGTGTACCCACGGAAGGAGACGTAAGATTACGCTCTAACTGGGAGATAAATCCTTTGGATAATTCCAGACGGTCAGCCAGTTCCTGCTGGGTGAGACCGTAGAGAATCCGCAGCTCCTTGATTTTATTTCCAATATCCATTTTGTACTTCCTTTCCATGAAAAGTGATTTTACATAGTTTTTACAAAATGAAGCTAATAATGTATTTGAAGTTTAATAATAATAAACTCACTAAGGAGTATTATGAGAAATTGAAAGAGAAATGTCAATACTATTTTTAGATTATTTTTAGACAACAAAAAAAGCTCCCGAGGGGACTCGAACCCCTGACCTACGCATTACGAATGCGCCGCTCTACCAACTGAGCCACGGAAGCAGAATAATCTAGTTATATGCGAAATAAAATATTTTCCTCAGACAACCCTTTATTTATTAAAATCATACTATAATATTATATATAGAAAAAAATAAATTTGCAATGTTTTTTTGAAAAAAGTTGTTCTTTCAAAGGTTACTTGGTATAATGGGCGTAGATGTGTAAGAACCGGAGAAAGATGAACCGGCTTATGAAAAGGGAAATCATTACAAGGAGGAAGTTTTTTTCATGGAAGTGAAGGAATTTGTTTCAGGGGGAAAGAAAACTGAGGACAGTAAGAAGAATATGAAGAAGAAAATCAACAGCGCAAAGAAAAATTATGCAAAGAAGAACAGTCAGTTTACGATTGCAGAATTAAAGGAAAACAGCGCGCTGATTATGTTATGTGTATTTGTGGTTTTTGCCGTATTGGAAATTGTACTGGGTATACTGGTATGGAAGATTCCGGTAGTGAGCGTATGTATTGTGGTGTTGATTGAAGCGGGACTTGCTGCATGTCTGCATAACCTTCCTGTCTGGCTGCATGGAATTGTTGCAGCAGCAGAGATTGTCGTTGGAATAATTTCCGGTAAAGTAATATTTATGCTGATTGGAATTTTATGCTATGGGGCAGCTTTGTTTGCCTTAAAATTCCAGAAGGAAAATAATCCGCTTTCTATATTAAAATAAGAAGAAATCATACCAGGAGATAAAACATGGATCCCTTACAATTAGTAGAGTTATTAAGAGGACACAGAACTTATATTCAGACACATAATTTTCCAGATCCGGATGCGATTGCCAGTGCCTTTGGCTTACAGCATTTTTTAAATTACCATGGGATTAATGCAGATATCTGTTATGATGGCAAGATTGAACGCCTGAGTACAAGAAAGATGTTTGACACATTTCATATTGATATTTTGTCTAAAGAAGATTTGGATGATATGAAGAAAGAGGACTATATTGTTACCGTAGACTCCCAGAAATATAATGCGAATCTGACCGATTTTATCGGGGATGAGGTGGCATGTATTGACCATCATCCGACAGTAATTGCCTGTGAATATGCTTATAAAGATGTGCGCCGTGTAGGAGCCTGTGCCACAATGATTGCAGAGTATTTTTATCTTACCAATACACCAATGAGCCGGGATGTGGCGGCAGCACTGGCATATGGCATCAAGATGGATACGGATGACTTTGTCCGTGGTACAACAAAGCTTGATGTGGATATGTTTGCATACATCTATCCAATGGCAGATGTGGAAGAGTTAAAATCCATGTATGTAAATGTAATGGAGTTTTCTGATTTAAAGGCATATGGTGCGGCAATCGATAATATCCACATTTATGATGATGTGGGATTTGCATCGATTCCGTTTGATTGTCCGGATGCGCTGATTGCAATTATTTCAGATTTTATTTTATCTCTTGATGTAGTTAATATTTCCGTGATTTATGCAATCCGTTCTGACGGCATTAAGTTTTCTGTCCGTAGTGCATTAAATCATGTAGATGCCGGAAGAGTTGTAGCAAAGGCATTAGCAGATTATGGAAATGGTGGCGGACATCCGGCAATGGCTGGCGGTTTCATTCCAAAGAAGAATATGGAAAAGTTGGAACCGGACCGGGATTATAAATTAGAAATGCTGTTCTTAGAGCAGATCAAGGCAGAAGAAGGAAGGTAAGATACCATGGCAGAAAATCAGGTGAAGATAACCTATCATATTTATCTTGAGGCAGAGGATGTATCTCAGTCGAGAATTTTATCCAGTACCTCTTATGTAAAGAACTTATTTAAAAATTGCGGCAATCATTATTTTCAGGGTGTAGATTTTGATGATGAAAGTGATTTGGATGATTTTACCCTGCGTCTCTTTGTGGAGCAGGAAATCTTAGAAGAAGAGTGCAGCGTAGAGGCAGATGCAAAAGACTTTCCGGCAGATATGGCAGAATTCTTGGATAATATAGCCCAGGCACATTCTTTCCTTGATATGGAAGGTGATTTTACCGTGGAATATCAGGGCGAGAAAGTAAGTTTTAAGTTTGCTTCTGAAGCAGGAGCAGATTACTGTGACTTTGAAGAAATCGAAGAAGCATAAAAATTCATAAGTAATTTCCTGTAAAGTAAGAAAGAGAAAGGCAGTATGAAGAGCAGGTGCAATTCATACCGCCTTTCTTTATTTCCTCTTTAAGCAGAGCTTCTCAAAACTTCCAATCAGCTGATAGAGCAGCATGGCAATGAGACAGAGAATCAGAATCGATAAGATGACCCAGTCTAATTTAAAAACCTGGCTGCCATAAATAATAAGATAGCCTAAGCCTTTTTTTGCTGCAATAAATTCACCGATGATAACACCAACCAGACAAAGACCGATGTTGACTTTCATAATAGAAAGCAGGGTGGGAACACAGCCCGGCAGCATAATTTTAAACATGACATCATTACGGGTGCCGCCTAATGTCTTTATCAGAAGAATCTTTTCTTTATCCATATCACAAAAAGCAGTGTAAAGACTCAGAATAGAGCCAAAGATAGATACGGACATACCGGTGATGATAATGGTCTTGTAATTGCCGCCCAGCCATACAATCAGCAGTGGAGCCAGCGCGGATTTTGGCAGGGAATTTAAAACCACAAGATAAGGCTCTAAGGTTTCGGATAAGGTTTTGGAAAACCAGAGGATTGCAGCAATCAGTAATGTTAAAATAATAACAAAGAAAAAGCTGCTTAAGGTTTCAAACAGGGTGATTCCAATGTGATAAAGGAGCTTCTGACCGGTAATCATCTGGTAAAAGCAGATGATAAGTCTGGTGGGACTGCTGAAAATAAAGGGGTCGATTTTTCCATATTTCGCACAGAGTTCCCATTGCAATAAAAAGACAACAAGAATCAGGATGCGACAGATTTTTATTTTAAGCCGATGCCTGCGGCATTGCCGTAAGTACATAAGCTGTGCAGAGGATGGGTTATTCATTTTGATTAAATTCCTTCCATATTAAGTTAAAATAGGATTTAAAATGGCTGTCATTCCGTTTTTCTAAAGGCGTAAGACCAGGCTCAAAGGAAACAGGTATAATGGAGCGGATTGTGCCCGGCCGGTGGCTTAAGACAATAACACGGTCTCCCATGGAAATTGCTTCGGATAAATCATGGGTTACAAGAATGGCGGTTTTATGTTCCTGCCGCAGAATGGTACCGATGTCATTGCTGACATTAAGGCGGGTCTGATAATCTAATGCCGAGAAGGGTTCATCTAAGAGAAGCAGCTCCGGGCGAAGTACCAGAGTCCGAATCAGGGCAGCCCGCTGCCGCATGCCGCCGGAAAGCTCAGAAGGACGTTTTGCAGCAAAATCGGCAAGTCCATAAGTTTCTAACAGCCGGCTGGCATAAGCAAGATTTTCCGGTGTCATTTTGTGCTGGATTTCCAGCCCTAATTGGACATTGGATGCGATGGTACGCCACTCTAAGAGATGGTCTTTCTGGAGCATGTATCCCATATTTAAGATATCCTTTGACTGCAGGGGGTGTCCCATGAAGGAAATGATGCCGCCGGATGGGACAAGAAGACCGCAGATAAGGGATAAAAGTGTTGATTTGCCACATCCACTGGGGCCTACAATAGAAACAAATTCTCCTTTGGATAAAGTAAAACTGATATTGGACAGAGCCTTGGTTTCGCCCTCTTTCGTATGATAAATATAATCTATATTGGACAATTCGAGGATGGAGCACATGGTATTCACCTGATAGAAGTTTATAGGATAATATATGTGAAAAAATGAGATTGGTCACCCGGATTGACAGAAGAAAAGGATAGATTATAATAGGAACAGAATCGACAGAAGTTTAGAATGGGAAAGGTAAATGTGATGAAAGAAAATTACCAGAAAATATTAGATGAAACGATTGCCGGATTAGAAGAAAGAGGAGAAGTTCCGAAACTTTTACTTCATAGCTGCTGTGCACCCTGCAGTTCTTATGTATTAGAGTATCTTTCCAACTATTTTTATATTACGGTGTTGTACTATAATCCCAATATTTATCCGGAGGATGAATATTATCACAGAGCAGCGGAGCAGAAACGCTTTATTAAAGAATTTCCAACGAAATATCCTGTCACCTTTGTGGAAGGAAACTTTGAACCGGAGCGTTTTTATGAAACAGTAAAAGGTTATGAAAATATCCGGGAGGGTGGCGAACGGTGTTTCCGCTGCTATGAATTAAGACTGCGGGAAGCGGCAGAGTATGCGAAAAAATTAAATTGTGATTATTTTACGACAACGCTGTCTATCAGTCCCATGAAGAATGCTGTAAAGTTAAATGAGATTGGAGGAAGGCTGGCTGAAGAATATGGCATTCCCTATTTATATTCGGATTTTAAGAAACGGGATGGCTATAAGCGTTCTACCGTAATTTCGGCAGAGTATGGCATGTACCGGCAGGATTATTGTGGCTGTGTATTTTCGAAGCGGGAGCGGGAAGAACAGAAAAGAGAACGTGCGGCACAGGAAAGTGAGCAAGCAGTACAGGAGTGATTTCTTCTGGTTGTCATTTTATGAAAAATAAGGTATACTTTCAGAAGTTAGTTATGGATTTTTGTTTAGAATAAGTACGGACATCCGTATGGAAAGAGAGGATAAAAGAGTGGCACAGTTATGGGGCGGACGCTTTACCAAAGAGACAGACAAGCTCGTTTACAATTTTAATGCGTCTATATCATTTGATCAGAAATTCTATAAACAGGATATGGAAGGCAGCATTGCACATGTGAAAATGCTTGGAAAACAGGGCATTTTAACAGAGAAAGAAATGCAGGATATTGTAGACTGTTTAAAAGAAATTTTAAAAGAAGTAGAAGAAGGAAAGCTTATTATTACCGATGAATACGAAGATATTCACAGCTTTGTAGAGGCAAAGCTCATTGACCGTCTGGGAGATACCGGTAAGAAATTACATACCGGACGAAGCAGAAATGACCAGGTTGCACTGGACATGCGTCTTTATACCAGACAGGAAGTATTGCATACTGACAAGCTGGTAAAAGAACTTCTTGAGACCATTCTTAAGATTATGGAAGAAAATACCGAGACGATTATGCCGGGATTTACCCATCTTCAGAAAGCACAGCCGATTACACTGGCACATCATATGGGAGCTTATTTTGAGATGTTCCGCCGTGACAGACTACGCCTGCAGGATATTTTTAAGAGAATGAATTACTGTCCGTTAGGTTCCGGTGCCCTGGCAGGAACTACTTATCCATTAGACCGTGAATATACTGCAGAATTACTTGGTTTCTATGGACCAACCTTAAACAGTATGGATGGCGTATCAGACCGTGACTACTTAATCGAATTTTTATCTGCATTATCAACGATTATGATGCATTTAAGCCGTTTCTCAGAAGAAGTTATCATCTGGAATTCCAATGAATATCAGTTTGTAGAGATTGACGATGCATACAGTACCGGAAGCAGCATTATGCCACAGAAGAAAAATCCGGATATTGCAGAATTGGTACGTGGAAAGACCGGAAGAGTGTATGGTGCACTGATGTCATTGCTTACTACAATGAAGGGAATTCCCCTTGCGTATAATAAAGATATGCAGGAAGACAAGGAGCTTTCCTTTGATGCCATGGATACTGCAAAAGGCTGTCTGGCACTCTTTAACGGTATGCTCGCAACTATGAAATTCAATAAAGAAAAAATGCATGACAGTGCCAACAAGGGATTTACCAATGCGACAGATGCAGCAGATTATCTGGTAAATCATGGCGTTCCTTTTCGTGATGCCCACGGTATTGTAGGAAGAATCGTGCTTTATTGTCTGGATAAGAAGATTGCCATTGATGATATGTCATTGGATGAGTTAAAGGCAATCTGTCCGGTATTTGAAGAAGATATCTATGAAGCAATTTCCATGGAAACCTGTGTTAATAAACGTCTGACTGTTGGTGCGCCTGGTAAAGACGCAATGGAAAAAGTCATTGCATTGCATAAGGAATATCTGTCAAAGGACTGGCAGGATGAGTTGAATCTGCCGGAAGAGGCGTAGAAAATAAGTAGCTTATTTTAAAAAAATTGGTACATATGTATAAGAAAAATGCAATTCACTTAGTAATTTTTGATAAATTGTGAATTGCATTTTTTGTATAAATAGGATAGTATATTTATCAGAAAGACAACTGTTCGCGATAGACGAACATAAAAACGTGAGGAGAAAAAGAAATGAGCAGCAAATTAAAAGTCGGTATTTTAGGTGGAACAGGAATGGTAGGTCAGAGATTTATTTCTCTTCTGGAGAATCATCCATGGTTTGAGGTAACTACAATTGCAGCAAGCCCAAGAAGTGCAGGAAAGACCTATGCAGAAGCAGTTGGAGATCGTTGGAAAATGGATACTCCAATGCCGGAAGCCGTTAAAAATATTGTAGTAAAGAATGTTAATGAAGTAGAAAATGTTGCAGCAGAAGTTGATTTCGTATTCAGTGCTGTAGATATGACTAAAGATGAAATCAAAGCAATTGAAGAAGCATATGCTAAGACAGAGACTCCTGTTGTTTCGAACAACAGTGCACACAGATGGACACCGGATGTTCCTATGGTAGTACCTGAAATCAATCCGGAACATATGAAAGTAATCGAATTCCAGCGCAAGAGACTGGGAACCAAGAGAGGATTCGTTGCAGTAAAACCAAACTGCTCCATCCAGAGTTATGCTCCTGTTCTTACAGCATGGAAAGAGTTTGAACCATATGAAGTAGTAGCAACTACCTATCAGGCAATTTCCGGTGCCGGAAAAACCTTTAAGGACTGGCCGGAAATGGTTGGAAATATTATCCCATACATCGGTGGAGAGGAAGAAAAATCCGAAAAAGAGCCACTTCGTATCTGGGGTGAAATCAAAGATGGTGTCATTGTACCTGCTACATCACCGGTTATTACCTGCCAGTGTATCCGTGTTCCGGTATTAAACGGACATACAGCAGCTGTATTTGTTAAGTTCAAAAAGAACCCTACAAAAGAGCAGTTAATCGAAAAATTAGTAAACTTCAAGGGTGTTCCACAGGAATTAAATCTTCCAAGTGCACCAAAGCAGTTTATCCAGTACTTAGAAGAAGACAACAGACCACAGGTTTCTATGGATGTTAACTATGAAAACGGTATGGGAATCAGTGTTGGACGTCTTCGTGAGGACACCGTATATGATTGGAAATTCGTAGGATTATCCCACAATACCGTACGTGGTGCGGCTGGTGGAGCTGTTCTTTGTGCAGAACTTTTAAAAGCACAGGGTTACATTACCGCAAAATAAGCAGCAAAATATGTAACAAAATGAAGATAGAAAAGTCATATTGCAGGAAAGCAGTATGGCTTTTTTATCGTTTGGCGTTGATAGAAAAATTAAAATGTGATATTATTTTTGTTAGAGTGACTTCTTAGAATTAGAAATTTTGGAGGATATTACCAATGATGATTCAGACATCCGAATTAAAAAAATTAGAAGAGGTATATGGACAGTCCGGCAATCAGATTGTTCTTTTATATGGAAGAGATAACTGCCAGAAAGAGCAGTTAATAAAAGAATTCTGTAAGGAGAAAAAGTTTTTTTACTATCGCGCCAGACAGGCATCCGAAAGGGAACAGGTTTTACAGATGGGGCAGGAAGTGGAAGCAAAATACGGAATTCGTCTGACACGCTATAGTTATGATGAATTCTTTAACCGCATCAAGAGTGGAGACCCGACCAAGCTTGTGGTTGTTATTGATGAATTCCAGTATATTGCCAGAAAAGATGTTGGCTTTATGAACAGCATTCTGAAACTGAAAGCAAAGAAATTATATCCGGGTCCTGTTATGATTATTCTGACCAGCTCTTCACTGGTATGGGTAGAGGAAGACTGCAGAGAAAAATATGGTGAATACTTAAAGAAGGTAGACGCAGCCATCCGCATGGAGGATGCGACATTTCTTGATGTGGTTCGACATTTCCCGGAATATGGAACCAGTCAGGCAGTGCAGGTCTATGGAATTATTGGAGGTGTGCCGGGTTATCTTACACGCTGGAATTCCAAAAAGAGTATTAAGGAAAATGTCTGTCGGCATATTTTGTCTCCGGATGGCTTCCTGTTCCATGAGGCAGAAAATTATATCAGCATTGAATTAAGAGAACTTTCTGTATATAATACAATACTTGCAGCATTGGCTTCGGGAAATAATAAGCTGAATGACCTCTTTTTAAAGACAGGCTTCTCCAGAGCAAAAATCAGTGTCTACATGAAGAATCTGATGGCATTTGATGTGGTAGAAAAGGTGGTTTCCTTTGATACCGGTGGCTGGGAGAATACGAAAAAGGGTGTTTACCGCATTGCCAATACTTATGTGAATTTCTGGTTCCGTTTTGTCTATCCACATTTATCGGACTTATATATGATGACACCGGAAGAATTTTATGATACTTATATTGAAAAAGATTTAGATGACTATATGAACCGTTATTTTGTCAAGGTCTGCCGGGAATATCTGACTTTATTAAATCGTATTGGTAAACTTCCGATTAACATTCACCGGATTGGAACCTGGGTTGGAAAGAAGGGCAATATCGATATTGTCGCCCAGAACAGTGTCCGTGAGAGCATTGTCGGAATCTGTAACTGGTCAGAGCCTTATATGACCCGCTCGTCAGGTGAAGCATTGCTTGATAATCTGAAACAGGCAAAAATTTCCGCAAAATATCTTTATATGTTTTCCGCACAGGAATTTGCAGAGGATTTAAAACAGATGGCAGAAGAAGATAAAAGATTTGTCCTGATCGATATGAAGGAATTATAAAGTGCCGGAAAGCTAAAAATGACAGTAAAGTCAAATGATTGAAAAAGACAAAATAATAGAAATGGCACAGAAATTGGAGGAAATAACGGTTGGGTAAGTCGTTAATTATCACGGAGAAACCAAGTGTTGCCCGGGAATTTGCACGAATTCTTGGCGTATCCGGCAGAAATGACGGATATATCGAAGACAGTCACTATGCTATTACCTGGTGTGTTGGTCATCTGGTGGAAATGGTATATCCGGAAGAATATGATATAAAATATAAGAAGTGGAAGTTAGAAGACCTTCCATTTCTTCCGAAAGATTATAAATATAATGTCATACCATCTGTAAGCAAACAGTATGACATCGTACATAAGCTTTTGCACCGGGAAGATATTGATACCGTTTACTGGGCAGGCGATGCCGGAAAAGAAGGACAGACCATTGAAGAGAATATCCGGCGGTTCGGTGGAGTCCGTGAAGGTATGAAAGAGCTGCGGGTATGGATAGATTCGCAGACGGAGGAAGAAATTAAAAGAGGAATTGCTGAAGCAAGACCAATGGCGGATTATGATAATCTTGCTAATTCCGGGATTATGCGTACCATTGAAGACTATGCCATGGGAATTAATTTTTCCCGTGTCATGTCTGTAAAATATGGAAATCTTTTAAATGATGCGGCAGGAACCAAGTCCTATACTGCAATTGCAGTTGGCCGTGTCATGACCTGTGTGCTTGGCATGGTTGTAATCCGGGAGCGGGAAATCCGTAATTTTGTAGAGACACCATTTTATCGGGTAGTGGGGAATTTTTTTGATGCAGAGATAGAAGGCGAATGGAAAGCAGTAGAAGGTTCTTCTTATTATGCGTCTCCGTTGCTCTATAAAGAGAATGGATTCAAAGAAAAAACACATGCAGAAAAATTAATTGAAGATTTAACTAATAAAACAGCGATTGTAAAAACAGTAGATAAAGGAATTGCAAAGAAACGTGCACCGCTTTTATTTAACCTGGCGGAGCTTCAAGCAGAGTGCTCGAAAAGGTTTAAAATCAGCCCGGACGAGACGCTGCAGGTAGCACAGGACTTATATGAAAGAAAGCTGACTACTTATCCGAGAACAGATGCAAGAGTATTATCTTCTGCCGTTGCAAAAGAAATCAGTAAGAATATCAGAGGACTCCGTTCCTTTGAGCCGGTTGCACCTTTTGTACAAAATATTATGGAACATGGTTTATATAAAAATATCGGAAAGAGCAGTTATACCGATGACAGTAAGATTACAGACCATTATGCTATTATTCCAACCGGACAGGTCAATGAATATAAGTCGCTGACGGAATTGCAGAAGCGGGTCTACGAACTGATTGTGCGGCGTTTTTTAAGTATTTTTTATCCGCCGGCACAGTATCAGACGGTAAAGCTGACCATCGGAATTGAAAAGGAATCTTTCTTTGCCGGAGCAAAAGTATTAAAGGTTCCCGGATATCTTGAAATTGCCGGAAGACCGGATACCAAAGAAAAACGGGAAAAGGAAGATGGCGACGGAGAAGAAAACAATCCCAAGAACAGCGCAGCATTACTAAAACTTGCAGATAGTCTCAAAGAAGGAGATACCGCAGAAGTAAAAGAATTTCTGGTAAAAGAGGGAAAGACTTCTCCACCAAAGCGTTATACTTCAGGTTCCATGGTGCTTGCCATGGAAAATGCGGGACAGTTAATCGAGGAAGAGGAATTAAGAGAACAGATTAAAGGCTCCGGAATTGGAACCTCTGCTACAAGGGCAGAAATCATCAAGAAGCTGGTGCGTATCGGCTACCTTGCTTTGAATAAGAAAACACAGGTGCTGACGCCGGAAGCCTTAGGCGAGATGGTTTATGAAGTGGTGAATATGACTGTTCCGGCACTTTTGAATCCGAAGATGACCGCTTCCTGGGAAAAGGGCTTGGATGGCATTACCCAGGGAACGGTTCCGATGGAAGATTATCGGGAGAAGTTAGAGGAATTTATCCGGAAAGAAACAGTTTCCATGATAAATGAAAATCTCACCAGCCAGATTGCCGGTCAGATTCGTCCATTGGCTGGCAGCAATGCCAAAGATATGAAGGCAAGGGTTAAAATCGGAGCAACCTGTCCGGTCTGTGGCGGCGAGATTGAGACTACACCTTTTGGTTATGGCTGCTCAAATTATAATAAAGATGGCAGTGGCTGCCGTTTTGCTATTGGTGCCATCGCCGGAAGAGAGCTTAACGATGAAGAAGTAAAGCAGTTATTAAGCAAAGGCAGAACCGGAGTCTTAAAGGGATTTACTTCGAAGAATAAGAAGAAGTTTTCTGCCTGCCTTGTGATGACAAAGGATGAAGAAGGAAAACCGAATATAACCTTTGATTTTTCACAGAATGAGCCGGAGACCATAGAGGGCGTAAGCTGTCCGTTGTGTGGCGGAGCAATAGAAATAAAGCCATTTGGTTATGGCTGTGCCAATTATAAAGCGGAAGATGAGGCTGGCTGCCGGTTTGCCATTGGCAAAATAGCCGGGAAAGATTTAAACACTGCCCAGGTGAAGGAGCTTCTGACCAATGGAAGAACCGGAACGATTCGTGGATTTACTTCAAAGAATAAGAAGAAATTTGATGCCTGCCTGATGCTTGGAGAAGATGAGAATGGAAAGAAAGTCCTGAAATTTGATTTTGAGCATGTGGAAGCAAAGAAGGTAAAAGATGTAAAATGTCCACTGTGTCAGGGTGATATTGTGCAGACGCCATTTGGCTATGGCTGTGCCAATTATGACAGAAACAAAGAGGACAGCTGCCGTTTCTCAATCGGTAAAATAGCTGGTGTAAAATTAAAGGAAACTCAGGTGAAAGCACTTTTACTAACTGGAAAGACAGAAATTATAACAGGATTTAAGTCTAAGAATGGCAAGAAATTTGATGCACCATTGAAGCTTACCGAGGATGGACGCATTGAATTTGACTTTCCGGAGCGTCCGAAACCGGAAGAGACAAAAGTAAAATGTCCAAAGTGTGGGGCATTGTTAAAGAAAAGCCAGTGGTACTATGAATGTGACTGCGGATTCCGGGTGAACCGTTATGTAGCAAAGGTGGAACTGGCTGAAGAAGTATTAGAAGAGCTTTTTGCAAAAGGATATACCGCTAAAAAAATAACCGGATTTACTTCGAAAGCAGGAAATGTATTTGATACCTGTCTGAAGTTTGAAGAGGATGAAATCCGTTTTGATTTTGACCGGAAACCGGAAGAAGAAAGAGAGGAAGAGAAAGATGGAACAGTGCAAAATCAGTAATATGTATACATTAGAGGAGACAATCGCAAAGGATTATCTTGCACAATTTACTTATCCGTGGGAGGCACTTGCCGGAATCGGAGATTATATCAAAGAACTGGGAAAAACATTGAATCCGGATGTTTATGAACAGAAGGGTGAGGATATCTGGGTGGCAAAATCCGCTGTCGTGGCACCGACAGCATGTTTAAATGGTCCTTTAATTATTGATGAAAATGCTGAAATACGACACTGCGCATTCATTCGTGGAAATGCAATTGTCGGAAAAGGAACGGTGGTAGGCAATTCTACCGAGTTAAAGAATGTCATTCTTTTTAATTCCGTGCAGGTACCACACTATAATTATGTGGGAGATTCTATTTTAGGATACAAGTCACACATGGGAGCAGGTTCCATCACATCCAATGTAAAATCCGATAAGACACTGGTGGTAGTAAAATCTGCTGATGAGAAGATGGAAACCGGACGTAAGAAATTCGGTGCCATGTTAGGAGATTTTGTAGAGGTCGGCTGTAATTCCGTGTTGAATCCGGGAACGGTCATCGGACCACATACCAATATTTATCCGCTTTCCCCGGTACGTGGAGTAGTTCCGGCGCATTCTATTTATAAGAATAAGAATGAAATTGTAAGTAAAGCAGAAGGTTAAACGGATGGAAATTTACCCGCAGAAGTTACCTGCGGTAGCTGCTTGCAGAAAAATGACAATAGAAAATTAAGAAATGAATGGTTGACAAAAACAGCTGTATGCATTACTGTATTAATTAAGTAATACATACGGCTGCTTTTTAGTTGGACGAGAACTTTGAAAAGAGTGTTTCTCGCAGTATATACGGGAAGCTTACAAAGAGTGTTTCTCGTGAATTTTGGAGGGTGAAAATGTTAGAAGTACAAGAACTTACTAAGAAATATGGAAAGAATGTAGCAGTGGACCATGTCAGCTTTATGGTGCAGGATGGTCAGGTCGGTATCCTGCTTGGACCAAATGGTGCCGGAAAATCAACCATTATAAAGAGTATTGCAGGACTCCTTCGTTATGAAGGCGGTGTTGGTATTAATGGAATGAAGGCAAGAAGCCTGGAAGCGAAGAAAATATTTGGCTATGTACCGGAGATTCCGGCAATGTTTGAAGCACTGACGGTGCGGGAGCATATCGAATATGTGAAGCGGGCATATAACAGTGACATTACAGAGGAAGAAATAGATGCACTGCTGACACGTTTTGAACTTCTGGATAAACAGGAGAAGCTGGGAAATGAATTGTCCAAGGGAATGATGCAGAAGGTCAGTATCTGTTGTGCACTTGCTATTCATCCAAAGGTTGTGATGTTGGATGAGCCAATGGTTGGACTTGACCCGGCAGCCATAAAAGAACTGAAAGAAGTTGTGCTTGAGTTAAAAGAGAAAGGCTGTACCATTCTTATCAGTACCCATATGCTTGAAATGGTAAAAGATTTGTGGGATGTGATGTTTGTAATGGAACAAGGGAAAATTATAGCAACATTTAACAAAAATGAAATTGCGGATAAAGACATAGAAGAACTGTTCTTTGAAGTGACAGAACCAAAGACTGGTGGTGAAGAACATGAGTAGTCTTTCCTTTGTTTTTTCCCAGACCATTAAGAATAAAGTGAAGCGGAGCCTGAAACGGCCACAGACTTTTCTTGCACTGGTATTTGTTGTTTTATATGCAGCATTGGTATTGTATGGACTTGGTTCCATGTCTGTCGATTTCGGATTAAACAGCCCGGAAGGAATTGCAACTGTTTTATCCGTACTGATGGTTATGATTGTTCCGGCAAATCTGATTTCCTATATCAAGAGAAAAGGACTGTTGTTCCGCCCGTCAGAAGTACATTTTGTATTTGCTGCACCGGAAGAACCGAAGAAAGTTATTCTTCATGCCGGAATGAAGCAGTTCTTAACCAATTTTATTGTTGAACTATTTGTACTGGTACTTGGAATTGGTGTATTTGGTGTTACACCATATAAGATGATTTTATATTTCCTTTATGCTGGTGTACTGGAAAATATTTTAGAGGGAGCGTTAATGATTATCTGCTATGGAAATGAAACACTTCCTAAACAGTTCTTTACCGTACTTACCTATATTATGTATGGAGTAATGGCAGCTTTTGCACTGGTGGCAATCTACTTTGTTTCGGTGAAAGGCATGCAGTTATCTGTGTTTGTGGACTTAATCCAGCTTCCGGTGGTACAGCTGATTCCGATTATAGGCTGGGAAATTGCATTGATTCAGTTTATTATTATAGGTCCTGCAGGAATCAATGTGGTGGCAACCGTACTTCTTTTAACCAGTACTGTTTTTCTGGTACTTTATGCGAGAAAGATGAAGTGTACCGGAGAATTCTATGAAGATGCTGCAAAATTTGCAGAAGATTATGATGACCGGATGAAACGCTCGAAAAAGGGCGAGGTTGTAGTGGGAAATGGCAAGAAAAAGTATTTACGGAATGTAAAGATGGCTTATAAGGGAACTTACGCTAAAGCAATTTTCTACCGGCAGGTATTAGAATACCGTAAAAACCGTTTCTTTATCTTTGGCTGGAATTCGGTGCTGTTTCTGGTCATAGGTGTGGCAATTGCGGTTGTTTCTTATTATAATAAAATTTCCAGCCAGCCTTTTAAAATGTTTGTAATTCCGGGCGTCATTGCCTATGTTATCTTTATTTTCAGCGGTTATAAGACGAAGTGGTCGAAGGAACTGGCAAATCCATACACCTATCTGATTCCGGACAGCAATTTTAAGAAAATGTGGTATGCCACCAAAATGGAGCATATCCGTGCGCTGATTGACGGACTTCTGATTACGCTGCCGGGCAGTATCGTAATGGGACTTCCGGTGTCTTACATGATTTTGACCGTCATTTTATATATGTGCCTGAATGCTAATAAGCTTTATATGAATATGCTGGCAGATGTCGTGATAGGGAAAATGTTTGGAGAACTGGGCAGAACGATTCTTCGGATGCTGTTCCAGGGACTGGTATTATGTGTCGGAATCATTGTGGCAGTAGCAACGGGAGCGTTCATTTCTGTGACTGCAGGATTTATTATGATGATAGTCGTTATATTCCTGCTGACACTGGTTGGAGCAATCGGAGCATCCTTTGCATTTGAGCGGATGGAGGCATTAGATTAACAAATTGAGAAAATTAAGGGGCATTTCCTGTAAAAAAGACTGGACTAATGTCAAAAAATGTGAGAAAATGAGGGCGGTGTGTTAAATGTATAACAAAGTTTAACATGATATATATTTCATATCGAAAGGAGTCTTATAATGATTTACACGAAGGAAGTCGAAAACATGTGTCCTGTTGCCAAGGGCGCAAAACATGAGCCAGCTCCAATTCCAGAAGAAGGAAAATGGGTTCATTCCAAAAAAATTGAAGATATTTCAGGATTTACACACGGTGTAGGCTGGTGTGCACCACAGCAGGGTGCCTGCAAGCTTTCATTAAATGTAAAAAATGGTGTGATTGAAGAAGCACTGGTTGAGACAATCGGATGCTCAGGTATGACACATTCAGCAGCAATGGCAGCAGAGGTTCTTCAGGGAAAAACAATTCTTGAAGCATTAAATACTGACCTTGTTTGTGACGCAATCAATACAGCAATGAGAGAATTATTCTTACAGATCGTTTACGGACGTACTCAGAGTGCATTCTCTGATGACGGACTTGCAGTAGGTGCTGGTCTGGAAGATTTAGGAAAAGGACTTCGTTCCCAGGTTGGTACTATGTACGCAACAAAGGAGAAAGGTGTTCGTTACTTAGAGATGGCTGAAGGTTATGTAACAGGCATCGCTCTTGACGAGAACAACGAAGTTATCGGATATCAGTTCGTTTCTCTTGGAAAAATGACAGACTTTATCAAAAAAGGTGATGACCCTAACACTGCATGGGAAAAAGCAAAAGGCCAGTATGGTCGTGTAGCTGATGCTGTTAAGATCATTGACCCAAGAGAAGAGTAAGAAAGGAGAGACGAAGATAATGGCATTATTTGAAGGATATGAAAGAAGAATTGACCAGATTAACGCTGTATTAAACAGCTATGGTATCAGCTCTATTGAAGAAGCTGAAAAAATTACAAAAGATGCTGGACTTGATGTATATGATCAGGTAAAGAAAATCCAGCCTATCTGTTTCGAGAACGCTTGCTGGGCTTACACTATAGGTGCAGCAATCGCAATCAAAAAAGGATGCAAAAGAGCTGCTGATGCTGCTGCAGCAATCGGTGAAGGTCTTCAGGCATTCTGTATTCCAGGTTCTGTTGCTGACCACAGAAAAGTAGGTCTTGGACATGGTAACCTTGGAAAAATGTTATTAGAGGAAGAGACAGAGTGTTTCTGTTTCTTAGCTGGACACGAGTCTTTTGCAGCTGCTGAAGGTGCAATCGGAATCGCTGAGAAAGCAAACAAAGTACGTCAGAAACCACTTCGTGTTATCTTAAACGGACTTGGAAAAGACGCTGCACAGATTATTTCCCGTATCAACGGATTTACATTTGTTGAGACACAGTATGATTACAAAGCAGCAAAACTTAATGTTGTATATGAAAAAGCATATTCTAACGGACTTCGTGCAACTGTAAAATGTTACGGTGCTGATGATGTTCAGGAAGGTGTTGCAATCATGCATCATGAGAATGTTGGTGTTTCCATTACTGGTAACTCTACCAACCCAACACGTTTCCAGCATCCAGTAGCAGGTACATACAAGAAAGAATGTATCGAGCAGGGTAAGAAATACTTCTCCGTAGCATCCGGCGGTGGTACAGGACGTACCCTTCACCCAGATAACATGGCTGCAGGTCCTGCATCTTATGGTATGACAGATACTATGGGACGTATGCATTCTGATGCACAGTTTGCAGGTTCTTCTTCCGTACCAGCTCACGTTGAGATGATGGGCTTAATCGGAATGGGTAACAACCCAATGGTTGGTGCTACAGTAGCAGTTGCCGTTTCCGTTGAGGAAGCAGCAAAAGCTGGTAAATTCTAAATAGAAAGCTTGATTTTATAGGATTTTTGGAGACTTCCGTTTAAATTAAGACGGAAGTCTCTTTTTATATTCTCATATTAAAGGAGGTATCTAAATACTTTGTTAAATTTTTTAGCCTCGCAGGTCATAGATTTCAAAGAGTCGATTTATTAGTATTACTTATATATTCATTATGTGGAGGGAGAATTATATGAGTGAGATTATGGTAAGAGAACGTTTTTTGAGGTCTGGCAAAAAAGTATATGAGTATTCATTTGAGATGGCAAGTGTTGATGGAAAAAGAAAGCGTAAATCAAAATCTGAATTTGCTAGTAAAAGGGACGCAAGAATAGCTGGAAGAAAAGCATTATCTGAATATGAAAATGTGGGACAGGTAATGGTAGATAGGGATATTTCATATGCTGATTTTGGGGATTTATGGATGGAAAATGATTGTAAACTGACATGTAAGGAAAGTACATTATATGGCTATGAGAAAAAAAACTTCTAGTTTAGAAATAGAAAGACGATCGATGGATATGCAAATGCATGAAATTTATAGTGAACAAATTGCCCAACAATTAATCCAAAAAGCATATATTCCGTTACAAGGGGAAGTGACTTTTGAGGACGTAAAGAATGGATATGAACGATATTTTAAAAACCCAAATAAAGGAACAATTGTAGAATATGAGGATTATGTATACATCAGTAGCTGGACAAGAAAAAAAGAACTTTTTGATAATGCATTGCATACGGTTTACAATGAATTAAAATCATGGCCAGAAGAAAGATATTTTGTACGAGATGGTGGTTTTAAAAATTGGATGTTGAATTGGAAAAAAGCTAGTAATCATGAAGTATTAGAAGCAAACTATAGAATGAAATTCGAAAAATATAAAATTGAAAAACTGCCGGAAAGACCCTTCTGTTTTTAATATTAAATACAGGGAAAAAGAATTATGAATTTAGAAAAAATGGAAAAGCAATTATATAGTGATAAGTTTTTAGATGAAAAAATAATTACATTTATGCATCACTTAGCAATAAAATAGGTGGTCTTATTGGGAGCGTTAAGGGATTAGTATTGCTGAGTGTATATGAAGATATTTTATATATTCACCGAGCCAATATTGATAATTCTTATGGCAAACAATTAGCAAAAATTTATATTCCAAATATGAAAAATATCCAAGGAAAAGCCGGATTATTTGGTGGAAAGTTTTCTTTCAAGTATGAAGGACAAGAATATAAATTTAAACTACCATCAAAGGCCGGAAAATTTGTGAATTTTTTTGTAAAGTAAAAGTATGAGGATAACAGGATGAAAAACTTACAAAAGTATCTAATGATTTTGGGAACGATAATGTTAAGTATTGGGATTAGTGCGTGCTCTAAACAACCAGACTTCGATGCCAAATCTTACGCCCAAAGTTCTCTTGATGCATACTATCATGGAGAATATAAGGACTATGCGAATCTGTTAGAACTCTCGGAAAAAGATGCAAAGAAAGAAATCGAAGAGGATTTTAATGAGAGCATCCAAAAGCAATTTGATGATTCCGATAACATTACGGATAAAGGAATTGCTGATTATACGGAAAAACTGACAGAAGTAAAGAAACTGGCAAAATACAAAGTACAGGATGTGAAAGAAGAGGATGGAGTTTATACAGTAAGTGTACAAGTTGAACCATCCAATGTATTTTAGACATTGCAACAAAGCTCTACAGAGGTAAACAATGAAAAAATAAAGCAGGGATTGGATGGAAATGATCCGGAAGTCTTTGCAGCCGTATTAACAGAAAGTGTCCAGAAGAGTCTTGAAAAGAACAGTTATGGAAAAACTGTTACTGTAAAAGTATCCGTGGAAAAAGATAATTCAGGAAAATATGGTCTTTCGGATACAGAGATGAATAAGCTGGAAGCAGCGATGTTCCCAACAGAACAAGAATGAATGGAAAGCTATCAGAGGAAAAACTGGTAGCTTTCTTTTATCTTCAAGACGAGAAAAGTTCTGGCGATAGTAACGTTTAATCATCGATATTCTTATTTTATTTTCTATTTTACCAACTAATCTGGCGATGCATTTTACGATATTGTCCGGGAGTTATACCAGTGTATCTCTTAAAAATAGAAATAAAATAACTTTGAGATGAAAAATTCAAGTAAGTACTGATTTCACCCAGACTATAGTCGGAATGTGCCAGTAAATTCTGTGCCTTTTCAATAAGAACTTTATGGATAAAAACAGTAAGCGTCTGTCCGGTTTCTTTATGGAACAGGGCAGACAGATATTTAGGTGTTAAATTAACTAAAGATGCCAGTTGATTTAAGGTTAAAGTTTTATTTTTACCATGATAGATATAATCAATGACGCGAGAAATAGCTGGTGAATAGTAGTTTTTTGGAGTCTTTTTTGCTTCAGCAACACGAAGCGTAAATTCAATAGCCATCTGTTCATTTAATTTCATTAAAGCGTCAACATCGGTACATTGTTCCATTTTTCGTATATATACATCACTTAAGGAAAAAGCAGTTTCCTCATTAAGTCCTCCTTCGATGGCATATCTGGTAACTAAAGTTGTATTAGCAATACTTGCATAAAAAAGTAATTTTAATTTGGAATTGGAAGAGGTCATCTTTCCGTAAACAGTTGTTGGGAGTGAATAATAGGTATTCTCCAATGCGTGAATATCTCCGTTTGAAACACATTCGAGAATTGCTTTTTCCTGTGCATAAGATGTATGTATCCGTTCATTTTCTGCATTTTCCAACATTTCATGTGTGAGTGAAAAATTGATGTCTGACTTCATTTTATACATAGGTAATTCCTCCTGTCAAAAACACGATAAATTGATATAAAACACGATAAATCAATATAATTATATGCCAGAAATAGATAAAATACAATTAAGAGATTAAGAGAGAGGAAAAGAGATGAACATTGATAAAATATGCGAACAGTTAACAATAGATGAAAAAATCCGGCTTTTAGGCGGTGTTGGTGACTGGCATACTTATGACTGTAATGGGAAAATCCCCTCTATTATGATGACAGACGGACCACATGGGATTCGAAAACTGGAACAGGAAAAGATTGGGGATATTGAAACCAGTAAGCCAGCAACCTGTTTTCCAACTGCAAGTGCAATAGCCTGCAGTTGGAATCCTGCTATTGTTAAAAAGATGGGTGAAGCGATTGCGAAAGAAGCAAAAAAAGAGCAGATATCTATTGTGCTAGGCTGCGGAATCAATATCAAGCGTTCTCCTTTATGCGGAAGAAATTTTGAATATTTCAGTGAAGATCCGTATTTGACAGGAAAGCTGGCAACGGGATATATCGAAGGTGTACAGAGCCTTGGAATAGGTACGAGTTTAAAGCATTATGCTGTTAATTCACAGGAAACAAGACGAATGACATCCAATAGCCAGATTGATGAAAGAACTCTTAGGGAAATATATCTGTCGGCTTTTGAAGAAGTTGTGAAAAAAGCAAAACCGACTTCTGTAATGGCTTCATACAACAGGATTAATGGCGAATTTGGAGCAAGAAATAAATACTTACTGACAGATGTTCTGAGAAAAGAATGGAAATATCAAGGTGGTGTGGTGTCGGATTGGGGAGCAGCAAATGATATTGTAAGCTGTATGAAAAATGGTCTGACACTGGAAATGCCAGATCCGAAAGGCTTCCACACAGATGTGTTAAAAGAAGCGTATAAGGATGGCCGGATTACGGATCAGGAACTGGATAACTGGACTAAGAATGTTCTGCAGAATTTTGTATCACTTCATAAAAATATAGAAGAAAATTATGAGGTAGATATGGAAGAACAGAATCAGGTGGCACGTAAACTGGAAAATGAAAGTGCAGTACTTTTGAAAAATAATAGTGTTTTGCCAATTGGAAAAGAGAAGAAGGTAATCATTATTGGAGAGCTTGCCAGGCAGATGCGGTTTCAGGGAGGTGGGAGCAGTCATATCCAGCCGACGAAGATGACAAATGCGATTGAAGCAATACGTGAAAAAGGATATCAGGTAACTTATATACAGGGATATCAGAATGAAACGGAGGAATTAGGAGAAAAGCAACTACAGGATACGATAGAAAAACTGAAACAGGAATATAGAAAAAAGGATTGTGTGATTCTATATTTTATCGGTCTTACAGAATCTTATGAAGGAGAAGGATACGACAGGAAAAATCTTAAAATCCCTCAAAATCAGGAAGAGCTGTTGGCTGAAATTGCAGAAACTGTCGGAAAAAATCATATTGCAGCAATTAGTTTCGGTGGTGCGCCTATGGATTTTAGTTTTGAAAAGAATGTAGGAGCAATTCTTCACATGTACCTCGGAGGACAGGCTGTAGGGGAATCTGTTGCTGACTTAATCAGTGGAGAGGTGAATCCATCCGGTAAATTGGCAGAGACAATTCCGCTTTCAGAAAAAGATACTCCGGCATGGAGATATTTTGCACCTCCGAATGATGATGTAGAATACAGGGAAAGCATTTTTGTAGGTTATCGTTACTATGAGACATTCCATGTTCCGGTAAAATATCCGTTTGGTTATGGACTTTCCTATACTTCTTTTTCCTATTCGGAATTGAATGTACCGGAAGTATATAGTGGTGGAAAGATACAAATTCGTTTTAAAATTAAAAATATCGGAAAAGTGAGTGGAGCAGAAATAGCACAGTTATATATCTGCCCGATTGAATCAGATGTTATCAGAAGCCATATAGAACTAAAGGGATTTCAAAAAATATATCTGCATCCGGGTGAAGAAAAAGAAGTTATACTAGAGCTGGATGAAAGAAGTTTTTCCGTCTATGATGTAGAGAAAAAAGCCTTTTCCATGTTAAGCGGCAAATATCAGATCTGTATCGGAGCATCGGTACATGATTTGCAATTAAAGGCGAATATGGAAGTAGTAGGAAATAGTTATTTTAGAAATGAAAGAGAACTGTTTCCGGATTATTTTAGAGAGCAGCCACATGGAATGGAAATCAGTGCAGAACAATTTTATCAGCTATTAGGCGGTGAACCGAAACATGACAAAGAAAAAAAGCGTGGAGAGTATACGGTTTACGATTCCTATCAGGATGTGGTAAATGTCTCAATGTTTGGAAAAATTGTTCGTGGAGTCGTACATATTGGACTTAAGATTATACTTCGGGGAAAATCAGAGCGGGACCCGGCCTTTAAAATGGTAAAAATGGGAGTCGAAGAAGGAAATCTGGAAGGACTGATTGCAACCAGTGGTGGAATTGCAACTCCGAAGTTAATCGATATGTTAGTTTACAATGCAAATAAAAAATATCTGCAGGCTTTAAAAAGACTGCTGAAGAAATAGAGAGAGGGGGAAGTCGTATATGGAAAACAATAAATTGGATAAACGCACAAAATGGAGCTATTGTATAGGAGCAACCGGAAGAGATATGGCGTATGCACTTGTCTCTATGTTTCTTCTTACATATATTCAATATACGATGAAACTGACAGTTGCCCAATATGCAGTAATATCAGCAATTATGGTAGTGTGTCTGCTGTGGGATGCCATTAATGATCCAATGATGGGAATTATTATTGAAAATTCGCATTTGAAAGCCGGAAAATTTAAACCTTGGATTTTTATAGGAGTAATTTTAAACAGCCTGATAATTATCTGCTTGTTTACAGTAAGGCCGGAAGGATGGGGATTTGTTGCATTTTTTGGAGTGGGATATCTTTTATGGGGAATGACTTACACAATGAATGATATTGCCTATTGGGGAATGCTGCCGAGTCTTACATCAGATCCGGGAGAACGGAACTGGCTGGTAACCGTACAGGGAATTTTTATCTGTATCGGACAGTTTTCTGTTGCAGGTCTGCTCCCTGATATGGTAGCTGGAAATGCGATTATGGCATATCGGACGGCTGCGATTGTGATTGCTTTTTGTTTTATTGGTTTCCAGCTACTTACAGTGTTTGGAGTAAAAGAGAGAAAACGACCGGAAAAGAAGAGAACACTGTCATTAAAAGATATGTTTCATATATTCCTGAGAAATGATCAGTTGATAGTGATTGGAATTGCATGTTTATTATTCCAAATCGGAAATGGTCTTCTGATTATGATTGGAATGAATTTCTTTTATTTTGAATTTGGATATTCTGTAGGTGGCAGTCTTGTATTTTGGTTTACAATTATGTATGGATTAGGAACGCTGATATCAGAGGCATCTTTTGCGTGGCTTTCCTCAAAATTCACACGAAATCAGATTATAACTGCAGCTACCAGCATTACAGTCATTGGGTATATACTTTTTATGAGTGTAGGCTACATTGTACCAAAAAGTGTTGTTTTACTGAATATCATCGGTTTTCTAATCTTCTTTTCGCAGGGGGCATTCAATATGACGATGATTGTCATGTTAAATAATACCATAGAGTATGATGAAGTCCGGTTTCATGAACGACATGACAGTATTATCTCAGCAGTAAGATCTTTTGCAACAAAGCTAGCAAGTGCAGTTGATCAGGCGGTTGTTGCGTTAATACTGATTATAAGCAATATTTATGCAATCAGTCAGAAAATATCCGGATTAGAAATAAAAGCTGGTACAGGAGAACTTACTTCGGAAAATGTAATTGTACAGGCAGATAAATTTATTCAGACAGCAGATGCCGGACAAAGATTTATATTGCGTCTTGGAATTGTAGCTGTTCCGGTAATTTCTATAGGAGCTGCTTATATACTGATTAAACGGAAATATATTATTGACGAACGTAAGTATGAAGAACTGGTAGCGGAAATAAAAAGCACAAATAAAAAATGATTCAATTAGTTGTGATGACCTTATAATTGATGAGTTTAGAAAAAAGTGATATGAATGACAATTGATGATTTTATATATGAAAATAGTATTGTACGTGATAATGTTTCTGAATATATAGCAGATCATATAGATAGGGTGATAGAATCTGTTTGTAATAATTATGGATTAACTATAAAAATGATTTCTACAAATTATGCTTTTTCCACGTATTATAAAAGTGAGTGAAGAAAAGGCTTTGATTTGGGATCAAACATATTGGGAATTGTTCAGTCTGTATTTAGCGTATTTCACAGATTTAAATGCTATTCAAAAGAAGATAATTGTGTATGATGAGAGTTCTGTACAGCAGAAAATATTGATTCCATTTGCATATTATTTAGCATTAATTGTTGAAGATAAAGGAGAAGAAAATGTACTTGATCAAGACGATAAAAGGTGATATTACGAAAATAACAGATGTGCAGGCAATCGTGAATGCAGCAAACAGCTCTCTTCTTGGAGGAGGCGGAGTAGATGGTGCTATTCACAGAGCCGCAGGACCGGAACTTCTGGTGGAGTGCAGGACACTTCATGGATGTGATACGGGAGAGGCTAAAATCACTAAGGCATATAATCTGCCATGTGATGATGTTATACATACTGTCGGACCGATATGGAATGGTGGAAGAAATAGAGAAGAGGAACTTCTTGCTAACTGCTATTTTAATTCTATGAAGTTAGCAATGGATAATGGAATAAGGTCTATTGCATTTCCTTCCATATCAACGGGAGCATATGGTTTTCCGGTTGAGTTGGCAGCAAAGATTGCAGTACATACAGTAAACAGGTTCTTGCAAGATAATCCGGACAGCTTCGATTTGGTGGAATGGGTGCTGTTTGATACTCAGACTGAATCGGTGTATGAAGCCGAGGTTGATAAATTATACGACAAATAATTGTATTAATTATAGCAGACTTTATATATGACAGATATTTGAGACACATACACCATTAAAAATAGAATATAAGGATGCGTAAGGAACGATAAAATGAATTCATGCGGGAAAGGCATGGATTCTTTTTTTTGCTTCGAACGGAAGTCCTATCTGTAAAAAATATTTAAGTATATTAGAAGCAGATGCAAATGTCGTGTTAACACGACAAAATTGTCGCGTAAACACGGTCGGTAATTCATCCATGACAATATACAATAAACATGTGCTTGAGAGAGCACGTCACGAGAGTGAAGGCGCCGGAGCTCTCCAATACGAAATCGTAAAGGAGATAATTTATTATGAGTAAGAGAAAAATATCACATGCAGAGGAGTATGGATGTTAATTGATGGAGGTGGCAGAAGTGAGCAGAACTAAATTTGATCCATATGTGATTGGAAATAATATAAGAGATTTACGTGAAAAAAGAAAAATGACACAGATGAAGGCGGCTGAGGAAATGGATATGAGTTTATGTCATTATGCACGAATTGAGGAAGGCTCAAAGGGAATGAGTATTCAGATGCTTTTTAGATTTATTAATTTTTACAAAACTGATGCAAATACGATTTTAGGAACATATTTAGGAGGGATGGTGTAAAATGGATAAAAAGGATTTAAAAGACGAAAAGCTTTTGTACAATGTGCGTGAGACGGCAGCGGTATTAGAGGTGAATGGGCATCTGGTATATGAGTTGATTAACAGAAAACTATTATCTGCACTTCGATTAGGTAGTCTAAAGGTTCGTAAATCAACATTGATAGATTTTGTTGAGAGATATGAAGGAATGGATTTGTCTGATTTGGACAACATAAAAGAATTGCAACAGAATATGAATTAGTGACATTAAGGTCAGTCTTGGAATCACCATGGTGTGGAAAGACTGACCTTGTTTTATTAGTATATTTCATAAGCGTTAGTATTGTAAAAAAAGATGGTGATGATATAATAAAAACGTGTTAGACACTTGATGTTATGTGTAGTGTGATTATGTCAGAATCAGGCAAAGTCAACGACAGGACAACATTGTAGAAAATAACATATTTCAAAAAATAATATTGGTAGCTCCCCTTTTATATGACAAAACAACAACAGGCAACTAAACCATTCACCGTTTAGCTGCCTGTTATTGTTTAAAGAATTCATTAAAATCACAATTAAAAATCTTGGTCAATCCAATCAGCATATCTACCGTTGGGTTATTATAACCATTTTCCACCTTGCTGAATATGCCGGTAGTTACATTGATGCCATCACATTGGAGCTTCGCAATGACTTCGGTGGCTTTCAAACCCTGTTCTTTCCGCAGTCTCCGGATGTTAGAACCTACCAGTGGATGCAGGTGTTGATTAATTCTTTCTGACATATGTATCACCTCGTTGAGAAAATAATATCCAAAATGGAAGAAAAAAGTGTCCAAAATGGAAGTTTTGTAGTATAATCGAGAAAGGAGTTTATATAAATTTACGGAAGGAGAAAGTTTGATGGCTATTCAGGAAGTGATCAAATATGAAGGGGATAATTCAACTCTTATTTATAAGCATCCCGCAGAAGACTTTAATACGCTGTCACAATTGATTGTGCATGAGTCGCAGGAGGCAGTATTTTTCAGTGACGGACAGGCACTGGATTCTTTTAAAGCAGGTCGTTATACCTTAGAAACGAAAAACATTCCACTTATTTCCAAAATAAGAAATCTGGTTTCGGGCGGAGTAAGTCCGTTCCATGTGGAGGTTTATTTTATTAACCTTGCGACCATGATGGATATCGCATGGGGAACACCAAGTCAGGTGACAGTTCGTGATCCGAATTACGGCTATAGTTACAGTGCCGGTGCCAGTGGTTCTTTCGGACTGAAAATAGAGGATGGAAGAAAGCTTCTGATTAATCTGGTTGGTACCGAAAAAGCAATGACCACCAAAGATATTCAGAAATTTTTTAAAGACCTTTTAGTTGCAAGAGTAAAAAATTGCATTGCAGTAGAACTCAGCAAATATAGCTACAATGTTTTCAACCAGCATTTGAATGAAATTTCCGAAAACGTTGCCGGTCAGGTGGAAAGCGACCTTGAAGGCTATGGCATCCGGATTTTAAATTTCTTTGTGTCTGCAGTTACCATTAAGCCGGACGATTTGGAAGAACTTAAAAAATTAGATAACAGCATGGCACAGAAGCGGTTTGAAGCAATGGGAAATCGTGATGCTACCGTAATTGAAGCAGAAGGACTTGCCAAAGCGAGAGAACTGCAGGGATATACCTGGCAACAGGAGCAGCAGTTTGATGTAAGCAGAACATTTGCACAGAATGAAGGCTTTGCAGCGAATCCGGCGAATATGATGGCACAGATTCCACTGGCGTTTTCCATGGGTGACATGATGAAAAACAATATGGATGCAGCAGTTCAGGCACAGCCGGTAACAGCAGCGCAGACAGGGACAGCAGCAATGCAGCCGGATATTGCAGCAACACAGTCGCAGCCAGCAGTACAGCCGCAGGCGCAAGGTGGAAATATTACCTGTGTCAAGTGTGGAACGAGTCTGTCGAAGGATGCTAAATTCTGTTTCCAGTGTGGTGAAAAAGTGGTGATTCCACAGAAGATTTTCTGCGCAAACTGTGGAAATGAAATGCCGCCGGAAGCTAATTTCTGTACGAAATGCGGAACGAGGAGGGAGAAATAATGTTCAAGTACATATTTTGCCTGATTGCAATATTGATGCAGCCAATTTTTGCATTTCTGGTATTTCATAAACAGGAAAAACAAAAGGCAGCATTAAAGATGCCGCTTGTATATCTGAGCGGAGTCTATCTTGTAATTCAGATTTTTGTTTTCTTTAAGGTCTGCCTGAAAATTCCGAAGGATTATCAGGTGTATTCCTATTTGTTACAGAGTGCGATTTTAGCAGTTTTCATTATCATTGAGATTGCTATGGCAGCAAGTAATAAATATATTACAAAGGTTCAGACACAGGAACAGAGTTCCATCGAAGTGTTTAAAGGACTTATTCAGCAGCTTGAAATTTGCAGAGTGCAGATTACAGATGAGGTCAACCGCAAAGAAATTGACAAAGTGCTGGAAAAGATGCGATACAGTGATCCGGTCAGTTCACCGGCAGTGGCAACAGAAAATGAGGCAATCAGACAGTTGATATTGCAGCTTTCTTCAACAACAGATGAAGCCGCTTTTGCGGAAATCTGCGGAGCAATCATGAAGCAGCTTGAAATCAGAAAAATAAAAAATACAAAGGAGCAGGGCTAGAAAATGGAAGAAATAAAATGTCCCAGTTGTGGCAGTGGTGCAGTAAGAAAAATTACAGATGAAAAGTATGAATGCATGGCATGTGATAATCTTTTCCTGGTACATAATTTATCAAAAGAGTTTCAGAAAACAGATGAACATATTGAAAATATTCATCAGGATTTGAAGAAAACAATTGAAAATATCAATCTGACTGCTGCTGTTGCCGGAGGAAGTGGAAGAGATGGTCTGGATAACCGTTATAAAAATGCCATGACATTACTAAATCAGGGAAACATTTCGGCAGCAAAAGCAGAATTTACAGGAATCCGTAATGATTTTATGTGGAGCTGTAAGGGCTATTATGGACTGATTTTATGTGAAAAAAAGAAGAAACATATAAATTGGGGGGAGATAGGAGATTATATTCAGCAAATATATCGCTGTGAGGATGTTACTCCAGAGATTCTTCAGGAGATGGAAGGCATTTTAAATGACGGCAGACAGATCGCTTTAGCAAGTCTTGGAAAGTCATTGAATGAGCGGAATGTACAGCAGAATGAGATTAGTTCTAAAATACAACAGGTAACTGAAATGTCTAAATTGCAGGAAAACACACTGACACGGAAAAAGGAAGAGTTTGCAGAGCGTTGGAGCCAGACTTCCCCTGTCCGCAAGGCAATTTCTATTGCAATCGGTATTATCTGTGCGTTAGTACTGGTATGGTGTGCTGTTTCCCTGTTCCGCTGGATTATTGATGTGAGACATTTATTTGCCAATGCAATGAATTATGGATTTTTTGCAGGAATTTTACGCATTTTATGGAGCTGTGTCCGGACAATTCTCCGTGTTGCAGTGTCTGTTGGTGTAATTATTCTGGGTATTTTGATTTACTTTGTTATTCTTGGGTTCATTACGGCAAATCCACAGAAAGATGATGCACAGCTTAATATTGATAAAATGGATGAACAGATTCAGAAATTACAGGAAAGACATGAGATTTTACAGCGTCGCTTTGATGAGGAACAAATGAATATACAGAATATCAATCGTATCGGAAGCAGATTAGAACAACTGCAGCAGATAAAACCGGAAGAAATTATTCCTTTATTAATTGAAGCCGGAAAATACTACTAGTAGAAAAGGAGAAATGAAAATGGGATTCATGAAATCATTATTTGGAAATAAGGGAGTACAGCAGGAGATACCGGAATATAGAATTGTAATTACAGATGTTGGTCCTAACCCGGTACAGATTATATCAATTATTCAAAAATATCTGCAGTCAGATTATACGGAGTTAAGCAATTTAATTAATGGCAATATTTTAGATGAACAGTCAACCGTGTGTACATTAGAGTCTTTAGAATTATTACAGCAGATGCAACAGGAATTGGATGAGGCAGGTGCATTTACTTATATTCAAAAGAATTGGCAAGATGAAGATGATGCAGAAATGAATACATCTATTGCAATTTTTTCATTAGGAGATCAGGGAGAAAAAGTAATCGAAGCATATCATCAGATACTTGGATTAGATAGAAAAGATTTGGAATTAAAACTTTTAAATGATTTGTCAGAAAATAATGGATTTCAAATTTCAGCCAGAAATGAAAGAGTAGAAGAGTTAATAAAAGTTTTGGATAATCTTGGAGCAGATTATGAAATGGATATGAATGAAAATGATTCAGATGTGGATGAAGATGATATGTATGTAGAAATGGACACAGAAGCAGCATTGATTATTACATCTACAGGAGACAAGAGGGTTCAGCTGATTAAATTGATTCGAGAATATACAGGATCAGATCTTAGGGAAGCAAAAGAATGTATTGATGAAATTGAAGCTGGAAATGGTTTCTTTATAAAAGGTTCTTTGGAAGTATTAGAAGAAATGAAACAGGAACTTGATGCAATTGGTGCAACAAGTAAAATGAAGTATAGAGATAAACAGGAACAAGGTGGTTGTTATTGCAATAATTGTGGTGCCGAACTTGCATCCGGCACAAAATTCTGCCCGAAATGCGGCACCAAAGTTGAGGAAGCTCAGAAAATGTTCTGTTCACAGTGTGGAAATGAAATTATGCCCGGGGCAAAATTCTGCACAAAGTGCGGAGCAAGATGCATGTAACAGATACAAAAATAGAAGTTGAAAGAAATTGAGATGGAAAACATCTGCTTATCCGATTAAGGGAGGGCAGATGCTTTCTTTTTTTACTGACATTTTCATTTCATCATGTTATAATGCAATCAAAGCTTGATATTTCTATATACATTTCAATGGCACATAGCCTGTCAGAAGTATACCGGTATTCTATCATTTCGCCGGGTTCACCACATAACCTGATATGATAACAGGAATTTTCAAAGCTTTTATTTCACATTAAATGAAGCGGAGAGAATTCTTTCAGACAAAGGTTGTTGCGGTTAAGTGACATTGCAAAAGTATACTCTCCAAGACAAAAGAAAGGAGAAGAAATGTCAGGAAAAGCAGAAAAATTACAATGGCATCCGGCGTTTTGTGCAGCAACAGAACTGGAACTGCGACAAGATCTGGATGTACTGGAATTAATTCCGGAGTATAATTTGAGTAAGAAACCACTTCAGATTAATCTTGTGATTATTAAAAAGATGGATTGGAAGCGGACGTTACAAAATGAAATTGGTCATATTATGAGGGGACACAATATTTTAGAGTATAAGGGACCGGGAGATGAATTGACGATAGATTCCTTCTTTAAGGTAATTGGATACGCCAGCTTATATAAGGCGCAGGGGATAGCAGTCAATAAAATTCCAGCATCTGAGGTGACCGTATCCTTTTTTCGGAATGCTTATCCGAAGGCACTTTTTCTGGAACTGAAAAAAGAAGGATATATCCTGAAAAAAATGTATCCTGGAATTTATTATGTAAGAGGAAAAGTTCCGTTCCCAGTACAAGTTGTAGTAACAAGTCAGTTGGAAAGAAAAGCTCATTGCAGCCTGCGGGTATTGACTACACAGGTAGAGATGCAGGATGCAGAACTATTTTTGGAACAGATACATTATTTGGAAAGTAAGAATGAACGGAGCAATATTGATTCGGTACTTCAAGTAAGTGTAAATGCAAATAAGCAGGTATATAGTCTGTTAAGGAGGCAAAATGAGATGTGTGAAGCATTGCGTGAATTAATGAAAGATGAAATTGAAAAAGAACTGGAAAATAAATTACAGCAGGGACGAAAACAAGGTCTGGAACAGGGGTTGGAAGAAGGTTTGGAGCAGGGCGAAAAACTGCAACTAATTCGTCAGGTAATCAAGAAACTGCAAAAAGGCAACTCCGTAGAAGAAACATCTGATATGCTGGAAGAAGAGCCGGAAAATATCAGGAAGATATATGAAATTGCAGCAACTATGGCGCCGGATTATGACGTAGAAAAAATATATCAAAAACTGTAGAAATTCAAATGGAAATATACCGGAAATATACCCAAGTAAGTCCCTAAGAAAAATTGTAGGGAAACACTTGACAAACATATTTTTATAAGATATAGTATAAAAGTACTAGCTATTAAGCTAATATAATTTTTCATAACTCATGCCTCTCGGGCTCTTCGGAGTTCGGGAGGTACTCCCCGAAAATATAGTCAGGATTTTATCCTGGCTTTTTTATTTTGTAGGAAATTGCTTTCCTGCAAAATGTGTTTTCTATAGTTCCAAAATGCTTGTAGGAAGCTAGCTATGGTATGCCTGACAGGTTATGCAGCAAGGAGGATGTTTTTATGAAGTTACTCTATGCAGAAGACGAAGAAAGCATGGCAGAAGCTGTTACAGATATTCTTGTATTTCGTAAGTACCAGGTTGATACGGTATATGATGGAGAAGAGACATTGGAATATGCAAGAAAAGAAATAGCCTGGACGCTTATTATGCTCTCGGAAGGACAACAAAGTGTAAAGCAACAGAATGAACTGCCGGTGCAGCCGGATGGAAACACCAGACAATAAGGAAGAATTGCTTGAAAAAGAAAAAACGGTGGTGTACTATAATGCTATGAGAAAATCAACAGAAAGGGAATATGAGTATGGATTTAGAGCAATGCTACAAGGAACTGGAGGGAGATTATGCAGAGGTCATGCGCAGACTCCGGAAGGAAGAGCTGGTACACCGTTTTTTGATAAAATTCTTAGAAAGCGATGAAGTACAGCGGATTGATGAAGCTTTACAGGAAAGGGATTATGAGAAAGCCTTTGATCTGGTACATACCTTAAAGGGAGAGACCATGACGCTCGGGTTGGGACGGCTGAGCAAATCAAGCATAATTCTGTGCGAACAGCTCCGCTATAAAATATACGGAGAAGAGATGCTGCAGCAATTTAGGAAAGTCAGAATGGATTATCAGAAGACAATTGATATTATCCGGAAATACAGGGATTCACAGCCGTAATTTATGCAGGCAGCCTGCCAGATTGCAAAATGTGTTTCTTGTAGTTTTATGTTATTGTTATCAATGATATAACCATAGGTTATTGCATAAAAAAATATTATTACTTTAAGCCATTTTAGTATTGACAAACAGAACTGATATGCTAGAATAACTGTAATGTGAATGAAAGAAAAAGGATGGTTTTCGCATGAGAAAACAGGCATTATCTATTTTAGTAGAGAATACTTCTGGTGTATTAAGTCATATTTCAGGACTTTTCAGCCGGAGAGGATACAATATCGATAGTTTTTCTTCTGGTGTAACTGCAGATCCAAGATATACCAGAATTACGATAGTAGCAAGTGGTGACGAACAGATTTTAGAGCAGATTGAGAAGCAGTTGGCAAAGTTAGAAGATGTGCGCAATATTAAGAAATTAGAGCCGGGTACATCCGTTACAAGAGAACTGATTCTGGTTAAGATTAAAGCAAAGGATACAGAACGTCAGGCAATCTTAAGCGTTACCAATATTTTCCATGGCAAGGTGGTTGATGTCACCAACGATTCCATGGTAATTGAACTGACAGGGCATCAGGATAAATTAGATGCATTTATGGATCTGTTACAGGGCTATGAGATATTAGAGCTCGCTAGAACCGGTATCACAGGTTTGACCAGAGGGTCTGCCGATGTTACATATTTAGATTAATCATTAAAACAGGAGGCTGAAAAAATGGCAGCAAAAATTTATTATCAGGAAGATTGTAACCTTTCCTTACTGGATGGTAAGAAAATCGCCATCATTGGTTACGGTAGCCAGGGACATGCACATGCATTAAATTTAAAGGAATCAGGCTGTGATGTCATTATTGGACTTTACAATGGTAGCAAATCCTGGGCAAAAGCAGAAAAACAGGGATTCAAAGTATATACAGCAGCAGAAGCTGCAAAACAGGCTGATATTATTATGATTCTTATCAATGACGAGTTACAGGCAGATATGTATAAGAACGATATTGAGCCAAACCTTGAGCCAGGAAACATGTTAATGTTCGCTCACGGATTTAACATTCATTTCGGATGTATCAAACCTCCAAAGGATGTTGACGTAACAATGATCGCTCCTAAGGCACCAGGACATACTGTACGTTCTGAGTATCAGGCTGGAAAAGGAACTCCTTGTCTGGTAGCAGTAGAGCAGGATGCAACCGGTAAAGCACTTGACCTGGCATTAGCATATGGTCTTGGAATTGGTGGAGCAAGAGCAGGACTTCTTGAGACAACCTTCCGTACAGAGACAGAGACAGACCTCTTCGGTGAGCAGGCAGTTCTTTGTGGCGGTGTTTGTGCGCTTATGCAGGCTGGTTTCGAAACACTTTGCGAAGCTGGTTATGACCCAAGAAATGCATACTTCGAGTGTATCCATGAGATGAAACTGATTGTTGACTTAATCTACCAGTCAGGATTCGCTGGAATGAGATATTCTATCTCTAACACTGCTGAGTATGGTGATTATATCACAGGACCTAAGATTGTTACTGCTGAGACAAAGAAAGCAATGAAACAGATTTTAACAGATATTCAGGATGGTACTTTTGCAAAAGAATTCTTACTTGATATGTCACCGGCAGGACGCCAGGTACACTTCAAAGCTATGAGAAAGCTTGCTTCTGAGCATCCATCAGAGAAAGTCGGCGAAGAAATTCGTAAGCTGTATAGCTGGAACAACGAAGAAGATAAGCTGGTTAACAATTAATCTGATACTTCAAAAAGATGATAAAAAAGCTGTCGCAATTGCGGCAGCTTTTTTTGACGAGAGAAACGCTCAAAGTATGTTTCTCGTAGCTGACAGGCATTTGTAAGAAACTGACAGAGATGCATCTTATTCGCCCGGATGAAAATTCTGGTAGAAATCAATAAATAATTCCAAGGATTTCGAAGGCTTTAAGGTGTTTTTATAAGCGAAGCCAATTTCACGCTTGTGAATTGGAAAACCAAGTGGAATCTCTAATAACTCTTTATTTGCAAGTTCGTTCTGGACAAATTGGCGGATGACGCAGGCAACACCCAGATTGGTTTTGGCAAAGTCAATTAAGAGGTCCATCGTAGAGACTTCGATTAAATCTCTGGTCTCGATTTTATTTTCCTGTAAATAATCATCAATATACTGACGGGTCATGTTGTGCTTATCAAGAAGCATCAGTGTAGAATGCTGTAAGATTGCATCGGAAGAAATGCCCCTTGCATTCAATACGTTTAAGTAAGCTTCCGTTGCAACAAAAATATCTTCAATTTCAGCCACATTGCTGAAATTTAAAGTTTTCTGGTTTTCCGGCCTTGCAATCAGACCGATATCAATTTTGTTTTCTTCTAACATCTGTAAGGATTCGTTAGTAGACTGGCATACGATAGAAATATTAATATGCGGATAACGTTTTGTGAAATCCTTTAAATAAGGCAAAAGCATGTATTTGCAGAGAGTGGAACTGACACCGATTTTTAAGTGGCCGACACCAAGTTCTAAGGAGTTCTTTAATTTATCTTCCCCTAAAGTCAGGGTTTCGAAAGCGGAACTGACATGAGTAAAAAGAAGTTCGCCTTCTTCGGTCAGCAATACGCCGCGGGAACTTCGGCGGAAGAGTTCGCAGCCCAGGCTTTCCTCTAGTTTCTGTATGGATTTACTGATGGCAGGCTGGCTGATATAAAGCTCTTTGGCTGCCTTTGATATATTCTGTGTTTTTGCTACGGTATAGAAAATACGGTAACTGGATAAACTCTGCAACATTTATAGATTCCTCCGTGTTTATAACTAAAAATCATAATAAATATGTTTAATATGTATTTCCATTATACCACTAGCTGTGCTATAATAGCAACAGTATAGAAAAAATGATTTAATTTCAGGAGGAATTTCAAATGGGAATGACAATGACACAGAAGATTCTTGCGGCACATGCGGGACTTGATTCTGTTCAGGCTGGCCAGTTGATTGAAGCAGATTTAGACTTGGTATTGGGAAATGATATTACTTCACCGGTGGCTATCCATGAGATAGAGAAAATGAAAGTAGACGGAGTGTTCCATAAGGATAAAATTGCACTGGTTATGGACCACTTTGTACCAAATAAAGACATCAAATCTGCACAGCATTGTAAATGCGTCAGAGAGTTTGCATGCAAAAACGAAATCACCAACTACTTTGATGTAGGAGAAATGGGTATCGAACATGCACTTCTTCCGGAAAAAGGACTGACTGTTGCAGGAGATGTTATTATCGGAGCAGATTCACATACCTGTACTTATGGAGCATTGGGAGCATTTTCCACCGGTGTTGGAAGTACTGATATGGCGGCAGGAATGGCAACCGGAAAAGCATGGTTTAAAGTACCATCCGCGATTAAATTCAATATCACAGGAAAACCAGCACCATGGATTAGCGGTAAAGATGTTATTTTACATATCATCGGAATGATTGGTGTGGATGGAGCATTATATAAGTCTATGGAATTCGTAGGTGATGGTATCCGGTATCTTTCCATGGATGACCGTTTTACCATTGCAAATATGGCAATTGAAGCCGGCGGAAAGAACGGAATCTTCCCGGTAGACGAGAAAGCAGAAGCATATATGAAAGAGCATTCCAAGCGCCCTTATAAAGTATATGAAGCAGATGAGGATGCTGTATATGATGAGGAGTATACCATTGACCTTAGTACACTTCGCCCAACCGTAGCATTTCCACATCTTCCGGAAAATACAAAGACCATTGATGAAGTAGGCGACATTACTATTGATCAGGTAGTAATCGGTTCCTGTACGAATGGAAGATTAGATGACCTTAAGATTGCAGCTTCTATCCTGAAAGGAAAGAAAGTAAAGAAAGGTTTACGTGTAATCGTAATTCCTGCAACCCAGCAGATTTATCTGGATGCCATGGAAGCCGGATATATCAGAACCTTTATTGAAGCAGGTGCTATTGTCAGCACACCGACCTGCGGACCTTGCCTTGGTGGCTATATGGGAATCCTTGCTGAGAATGAAAGATGCGTATCTACAACCAACCGTAACTTTGTGGGACGTATGGGACATGTGGATTCGGAAATTTATCTGGCAAGCCCGGCAGTTGCAGCAGCAAGTGCAATTACAGGAAAGATTTCCAGCCCGGAAGAAGTATAGGAGGATTAGAACATGAAAGCAGCAGAAGGAAAAGTATTTAAATTCGGTGACAACGTAGACACAGATGTTATTATACCGGCAAGATATCTGAATTCTTCCGACCCTAAGGAACTTGCCTTACATTGTATGGAAGATATTGATAAGGAATTCGTAAATAAAGTATCTGCAGGAGATATTATTGTAGCGGAGAAGAACTTTGGATGCGGTTCATCCAGAGAACATGCACCAATTGCAATTAAAGCCGCTGGTGTAAGTTGCGTCATAGCAGAGACTTTTGCACGTATTTTCTATCGTAATGCAATCAATATCGGACTTCCGATTATTGAATGTAAGGAAGCAGCTTTGGAAATCAAAGCAGGAGATGAGGTAGAGGTAAATTTTGATACTGGTGTCATTACCGACAAGACCACTGGAAAGAGTTTCCAGGGTCAGGCATTCCCACCATTTATGCAGAAGATTATCGATTGCGAGGGACTGGTAAATTACATCAATCAGAAATAGCAGAAAGTGTAGAAAGATAATTGATATATTTTGGAGAGATTTTAAGATTAGTATAAATTTCTGCATATTCTCTAGCGGATAGCTCTGTAATATAGTTTTCTTCAAAATTCTTATGAATACCGGCTGCCTTTGCCAGATCAACAGCTTTGTTGTAGGCAATGGCAGCTTTTTCTTCGGAAGAATAAGTACCAATGGAATAATTGCCATTGATATGGATAAAAGCCTGATAACGGAGGAGTCCGTTGTGTTCTGTTTGGGCAACTCCACGGTAGCGGTTAATGACAATAATATTGGCGTAGCTGTAATCGAAGGGGTTACCATTGGCGAAAGTGTAATCTACATCCAGTACCGCATGATTACGGACTCCATAGCGGGAAAGAATCCCGGTCTGCATGCCGTATTCATTTACAAAAAGCCGGCCACCACGCTGCATAATCTTGTGGCTGGAATAAAAGAATAAATCATCAATATCAAATTTATATTCCGTCTGTGGTGCGAGAAAATAGAGAAAATAATTCTGCTTCAGATAAATCGGATTCTTGATATAGACGCCGTTGTCACGGAAATTTAAAAGTGTAATGGCTTTGGCAAAATCTAAAAGTTTAATATATGCGGTATAATTTTCCAGTGTGATTTCAGACTCAGAAAGTAGAGAAGTCCCCTCTTTATAGGCAAGATGGGCTTCTTCTTCCGTTGGAAAGCTTCCAAGACTAATATGTTTTCTTTTATAGGTAAGGCTGGAACGGTAGTAGATGGTTCCGTCTTTTGTTTTGGCTGAAAAAGCACCGGAAAGCATGGTAAATCCTCACATTCTAAAATTCTTAGTTACAAATCATCTGTAAGAAGCTGCCGGTGGCGAGTTCTTACGGTAAGCGTCACTTTAAGTATAACATTTTTAGGAAAGCATGAAAACAGGAAAATATCTTAAGAAAATATCAAACTTTTGAAATGAAAAATATGCTATGATGCCAATATATATTGGAAATTGCAAGGATATAAAAATTCGTGGAAATATCAGGAATATTTGGCGGCGTTATTGGAATAGTGATATGATTGCAGGTGGAAAGGAGCAATTCGTTGAAGCAGGAAAATACAAGAAAGAAATATCAATTAAAAAACTGGCTAAAAGCAGGGATGATTCTGTTGCTGGTATGCCTTGGAGGGTTATATTTTTTCAAGACATCCGAACGGTTTCAAAAAAGTGATGAAGTAAAGATAACATTAAAGCATGACAATTTCTTTGATGACAGTGTGGCAGGGATATTGGAGGATCTGGATAATGAAATCGGGCTTCCTAAGAAAATTTATCTGGTGAACCATTTTAATGTGACTTTCTATGCTACCGGAGAGATTGCTGCAATAGATACGTTTTTCTATGGTGAGGATGAGAATGGAGAAACCAGAACCTATCTTGTGGACTATAACCGGAAGAAAAGCAGCAAAATGACAGTTTACATCAATAATTATGCCAAGACAGATTATGAAGAAGATATGTGCCTGACACCGCTTTTTGAACTATTGGGAAATATAAAGGTGAAAGAACGTGTAGATAGCTGGGCAGAAGAAACAAAGAGCCATACCTTTGGAATAAGTTATTCGGGGAAAAGAGCTTTTACCAGTGCAGATAGCCTGCAGGTGATAAATGCAGAAAGTGCAGAGATAGATGAAAATGAAAATATAGATGGAAATGCAGATACAAATGAAAATTCAATTTTAAGCCAGTTGGAATATGGCGGAGAAGTTACAGGTTTTGCAGTTACATTTTCTACTGGTGGCGAAGAAAATACAGGTGAAATTATAACTTATATCATAAATCCAAAATATACCAGTGCTGCAGTGTTAGCCCAGCAAAACCGGCAGGAGCAGATTGATGAAGCAAAAAACGGTGCTGGAAATGACACAACGGATAACAACGGGAATGCAGACACCAATGCTGTAGCCGGCAATGATGGCAATGATGAGGAAGAGAGCGGAGATGGCACTCCGTGGACGGAAAACAGGGAAGATGGAAGCGTATACTTTTTCCTGGACAGCAATACCGGTTATCGTCTGTTGGTGGCGGATGCAGCTGCCGGCAGCCGTTTTTATGAGCTTGAAATGACAAAGGATGGCGGGCAGAGCTGGAATCAGCAAAATGCAGATCCGTTTGATGGAAATATTGGTGTGGCAGAAGGAATAGAATTCTATAATGAAAATCTGGGCGTTATCGGATTGGCTGGAGCGTCAGGTGATTATTCCACACTTTATCTGACACAGGATGGCGGGAAAACATTTTCCATGATTGAACTTTCCATGGATGAAGTGACAGAACTTCCGGACACGGCAGCAGAGTATGGATTTTCCATATCAGACTATGATTATTGCAAGATGCCACAGCAGAAAGATGGAAAACTTATAATAAAAGTAATATCTGCTATGGGTGAAAACGATGGAATTCTTTTTGAATCCATAGATAGTGGGAATACATGGAATTATTCTGGGATAAGTTATTGACAGTAAACTGCAGGTTCTTATATAATGAAAGACAGAACAAATTTTATGCAGAGAGCAAAAGAGGGACAAAAAATGGATTTGATTTACACAAGTACAAGAAACTCAGATGAAAAGGCAACAGCTTCACAGGCAATTTTAAAGGGTCTTGCAGGAGACGGTGGTTTATTTGTGCCGGATTCATTACCAAAACTTGACGTTGATATGGATACCCTGGCAAAAATGAGCTATCAGGAGACTGCTTATGAGGTAATGAAACTTTTCTTAACAGACTTTACAGAAGAAGAGTTAAAGCATTGTATCAATAGTGCGTATGATTCTAAATTTGATACAGAAGAGATTGCTCCGTTAGTAGATGCAGACGGTGCATATTATCTGGAGCTTTTTCATGGAGCTACGATAGCATTTAAGGATATGGCATTATCCATTCTGCCTTACCTTATGACAACTGCTGCAAAGAAAAACCATGTAAAGAATGAAATTGTTATTTTAACAGCAACTTCCGGTGATACCGGAAAAGCTGCTTTAGCAGGCTTTGCAGACGTTCCTGGTACTAAGATTATTGTATTCTATCCAAAGAATGGTGTCAGCCCGATTCAGGAGAAGCAGATGGTTACCCAGAAAGGGGCAAATACACATGTAGTTGGTATTCATGGTAACTTTGACCAGGCACAGACCGGCGTTAAGAAAATGTTTTCTGATAAAGAACTGGCAGAATTAATGGACAAAGCCGGATATCAGTTTTCCTCTGCTAACTCTATTAATATCGGCCGTCTTGTTCCTCAGATTGTTTATTATGTATATGCATATGCAAAATTATATGAAAATGGTGCAATTGCAAAAGATGAAAAGATTAATATTGTAGTTCCAACCGGTAACTTCGGAAATATCTTAGCAGCTTTCTATGCAAAGAACTTAGGACTTCCGATTGCAAAATTAATCTGTGCTTCCAATGAGAACAAAGTATTATTTGACTTCTTCTCAACCGGAACCTATGACAGAAACCGTGAATTTGTACTAACTTCTTCTCCATCCATGGATATCCTGATTTCCAGCAACTTAGAGCGTCTGATTTATCGTATTGCCGGAAATGATGCAGAGAAAAATGCTGAATTCATGCGTGCATTAACAGAAGAGGGCAAATATATGATTACCGATGAGATGCGTGCCCAGCTTGCTGACTTCTATGGCAATTACACCACAGAGGAAGAAACAGCAGAAGTAATCCGTGACCTCTATGAGAAGACCGGCTATGTGATTGATACACATACTGCTGTAGCAACCGGTGTATACCATAAATATGTAAAAGAGACCGGTGATAATACCAAGACTGTTATTGCATCAACAGCAAGCCCGTTCAAGTTTACCAGAAGCGTAATGGATGCCATTGATAAAGAAAAATATGATTCCATGACTGATTTTGAACTGGTAGATGAGTTAAGCAAGATTGCAAATGTAACAGTTCCACAGGCAATTGAAGACATCCGCAGTGCAGAAGTACTTCATAAGACAGAATGCGATGTAGAAGATATGCCTAAGACGGTAAAAGCATTTTTAAATATCTAAATGCTTATGTAAAACATAGAGAATCTGCTACCGGCAGTTTCTTATGGATACAAGGTAACAAAACCCTGTCAGAGAAATCTGACAGGGTTTCGTTTATGTAAATAAAATGTAAAGGTTTAAGATTAGATTTCCATTAGGAAGTGAATGGTTCCAAATGGGAAAATAATTGGAAATACATAAATCTTAGTGGCATTTGTAAGCTTTTCTTCCTCATGAACTTCCGGAGGACATAAGTTTAATTCCAGGGAAAATTCATTAGACATATTTACATTAAATAATCCATTGTGAAGATTTAAGAAATCTTCGATAGAAGCTTTTACATACTCATCGAATTCGTGGAATTCTTCTTTAGCATAACGGGATGCAAAAGCAATTGCAACAGATTTACTCATGTCTACACCAGAATTGAAAGAAAGTAAACCTTCATCTTTCTGGGTAACACAATAGTTGGTCATATACTCGGATTTCATCAGTGGATTTAACGGTGTAAAATCCTTTCCGATGAAACGAACGATATCATTAAAGAGAAGATTAAGGTATGCAACAATCTTTCCTGACATATCAGAATTATCAAAATGGAAGAATTTATGAATCAGCTTTTCAACCATATCATTCTGTTCGTTAGCAACATTTAAATCATCAATTTCATTACTTGCCTGATATTCTGCAAGTAATTCCTCAAACTGACTGTTGGTAAGCAGTCCGTCTTCAATCAAAATCTGACCTAAAAGCAGGTAGTCTGGTTTCTGCGAGGAGAGTAATTTGTCAACCTGTTCCTTTGTAAGATATCCGCCTTCGATTGCAATTTCACCAAATTTCTTGTCTTCATGGGTCTGACGGCATACAATAGCGTCAACCTGGGAAGCATTTAATAATCCGGCATGAATTGCCAGAGTACCTAATTTCAGATAGGAAGAGGACTGCCTCTCTAATGCATCTACCAGTTTATCCGCAGGAACAGCACTTTTGCTTAAAAGAAAATTACCAAAAAACTGTGTATACATAATTATCTCCCTTCAAAATAATTCTTCAGTACCCGCTCAATCTGTTCAACATTCAACGGTTTCTGGATAAAGTCCTTTGCACCGGCTTCAATTGCATTCTTTAACTGAGCCTGTGTACCAACAGAAGATACGATAATAATAACCGCTTTCGGGTCAGATTCTCTAATTTCTTTTACAGCGGCAATACCATCTTTTACAGGCATAACAATATCAAGAAAAACGATATCAGGTTTATCGGATTTGAATTTGTCAATTGCTTCCTGACCATTTGCTGCCTCAACAAAAGTTGTACCACCATACTGCGCAATAATGTCTTTTAACTGTTTTCTTGCAAGAATGGAGTCATCTCCAATCAGGATTTTTGCTTCGTCTAATTTCATATATAATCCCTCCAAATACAACTAGAATAATTAGAACATATTAATATACTACAATAGTTGACCAAAAGTTTCAATGGCTTTTTCGATAAAATTCGTGGTTTTGCATAAAAAACAAATAAGAATAGAAGGTTATATGATAAATATGTTCACATAGCAATGTAAAGTGTGGTAAGATAAATCAGAGTCAGGAAAAAAGAGTAAAAGAGGTTACATATTATGAAAGTAAACTGGAATTTAGTAGTAGATGTTGTAGTAGCACTGGTAGGTATCTATGTTCTTATGAATGGCATATGGATGAAAAGTACCGGAAAGACAAGCAGCCTTCTGGCAACGCCGGAGGAATTAAAGAAATGTAAACATCCGGAGAAGATAAGAGAAGAGGTAACACCGAAAATGCTTCTTTGCGGGGCATTGGCATTAGTATATGGCATTGTGACGGCATTGGGTGAGACCATCTTTAAACTGCCGATTATTATTAAATCAGGAATCCTGCTGCTGCTGGTGTTATCCTGTCTTTTTTTGGTCAGTACATTAAAGAATGCCAGAGAGAAGTATTTATAAAAAATATTTATTTAGAATAATTTATAAAAAACTGTAGTTTATATCTGGAAAAGATACCGGATAAGAACTACAGTTTTTTGTGTCTAAGCATTCCATAAGAAGCTGCAGGCGGCAGAATCATGCGGTTTAACGTTTGTCAATCGGAACATATTCTTTGCGTTCACCGATGTTACGATATGCAGGACGCATAATTTTTCCATTCTGGGAAAGCTCTTCTAAGCGGTGGGCACTCCAGCCGGCAATTCTTGCAATTGCAAAAATCGGTGTATAAAGCTCTAATGGAAGGTCAAGCATATGATAAACAAATCCGCTGAAGAAGTCTACGTTCGGACTTACGCCTTTATAGATTTTACGCTCTTTGGCGATGATTTCCGGTGCAAGACGTTCTACTAAAGAGTAGAGTGCAAACTCTTTCTCATAGCCCTTTTCCTGGGAAAGTTTTTCCACAAAACCGCGGAAGATGACTGCTCTTGGGTCGGAAAGAGAATATACTGCATGACCCATTCCATAGATAAGACCGGCATGGTCAAAAGCTTCTTTATGAAGAAGTGCGGTAAGGTATTTACCTACTTCGTCTTCATCTGTCCAGTCTTTTACAGTGCGTTTCATATCTTCAAACATCTGAACCACTTTGATATTGGCACCACCATGTTTCGGACCCTTCAGGGAACCAAGGGATGCAGCAATAACAGAATAAGTATCGGTTCCGGAAGAAGATACCAGATGGGTAGTAAAGGTAGAGTTATTTCCACCACCATGCTCCATATGTAAGATTAATGCAATATCTAAAAGTTTTGCCTCTAATGGGGTATATTTACTGTCTGGCCGCAGAATATGAAGAATTGTTTCTGCAGTAGATAATTCCGGCTGTGGGGTATGAATATAAAGACTGGCACCATCATGATAATGGCGGTAAGCCTGATAACCATATACAGAAAGCAGTGGAAATAAGCTGATAAGCTGTAAACACTGTCTCAATACATTTGGAAGTGAAATATCATTGGCACGGTCATCATAGGAATAAAGTGTAAGCACACTTCTTGCCAGTGTATTCATCATATCTTTGCTTGGAGCTTTCATAATAATATCACGCACAAAGCTGGTTGGAAGTGTACGGTATTCGGAAAGCAGTCCACAGAAGTTTTTCAACTGTTCTTTGGTTGGAAGCTCACCAAACATCAGAAGATAAGCACATTCCTCAAATCCAAAATGGCTGTCCGGTGCAATTCCTTTTACTAAATCTTTTACATTATAGCCACGGTAATAAAGTTCGCCCTCAGATGGAATGTATTCTCCATTTACCAGCTTGGTAGAGCATACATCAGAAATGTGTGTAAGTCCTACCAGAACACCCTTTCCATTTAAATCACGAAGACCACGGTTAACATTATATTTCGTATATAATTCAGAAGGAATGATGGATGATGCGGAGCATTTATTCGCAAGTTCCATTATTTCCGGTGTGATTTCATAAAAACGTCCTGTCATATTGTTCCTCCTCTTTTAATTATTTTAATATGTTATCATATTTCGGTTGTAGAAAACAAGAAAAAAGTGTAAATTTTAAAGAAAGTTTAAAATTGTTTTCTAAAAAATTTAGAATTATAGGAAGATAGTACTAATGTAAAAATGTTCTCTGATAAAATGTTTTTTGCTGGATAAATTACAGAATATATATTACAATTAAAAAAAATACCGGAGGTACAAAATGGAAAAAGAAGAATTATATCGTTATGTGGATCATACTGCGTTAAAAGCCTTTACCACATGGAAGGACATAGAAAAATTATGTGAAGAAGCAATAAAATACCATACCGCATCGGTCTGTATCCCAAGCTGTTACATCAGCCGGGTAAAAGAAACTTACGGCGATAAAATCAAAATCTGTACCGTAGTAGGATTTCCGTTAGGATATGCGAACACTGAAGGAAAGCTGGCAGAGACAAAGAAAGCATTGGAAGACGGCGCAGACGAAATTGATATGGTAATTAATATCTGCGATGTAAAGAATGGGGCATATCATAAAGTAGAAGAGGAAATCCGTCTTTTAAAAGAGGCAACAGGAGGTAGGATCTTAAAGGTTATTATCGAAACCTGTTATCTTACAAAAGAAGAAAAGATTGCCATGTGCCATGCGGTAACCAATGCCGGAGCAGATTTTATCAAGACATCTACCGGATTTGGAACGGCAGGTGCTACCATGGAAGATGTATTATTAATGAAAGAACACATTGGAGCAGAGGTTAAGATTAAGGCGGCCGGAGGAATCCGTACCAAAGAAGATATGGAAAATTATATTAAGGCAGGCTGTTCACGGCTTGGCACAAGTTCTGCCGTTGATATTCTGGGATAGCAGATATTAAGAGCAATGAAGAATGATAAGATAATGAAAAAAATTTGTAAAACAGAAATAATTTAGAAAAGGTGAGTGTCATGGAGACGGACAAAAGACAATTATTAGAAGCGGCAAAAGAAGCCAAAAAATATTCCTATGCACCGTATTCCAATTTTCATGTAGGTGCAGCCCTTTATTGTAAGGATGGCAGTATCTATACCGGATGTAATATCGAAAATGCAGCCTTTACGCCGACAAACTGTGCGGAGCGGACAGCAGTTTTTAAAGCAGTATCGGAAGGAAAAAAAGATTTTCTGGCGATTGCTGTGGTAGGCGATAGGGAAGAACCGCTTACACCTTGTGGTGTCTGCCGGCAGGTGTTGACGGAATTTGTAGATGGAAGCACGTTTGAGGTAATTATGGAAGATGGAGCTGGCGGTATCAAAGTTATGAAATTAGAAGAGCTTTTTCCGGCATCCTTTTCACCGAAAGATCTGCAATCATAAATTGTTCCACAATTTGACAGGAATTTTACATTGAAAAACAACACATATTAGAGTATAATAACAATTACAAAAAGCAGATAGTTTTATGCCTGGGATGTTCGACATGCCTGTTATTTTGAACCTACATTTACTTTAAACGGGATTCCAATATTTCCAATAGGATGTCAGGCCTCCGTTTGCAGTGGAAGGCAGAGTATTGGTTGAGGTTACCCACCTAGCTTTGCTAGGAGTCAAAATACAGGAAACGGCATTTTGGGTATATTTGCTAAAGATAAGGTATGAATAGACGAAAGAATCTTTGTGTACAAAAGAATCATAAGGTACGGAAGATAAACATATAGTATACCAAAGAAGCATGTTTACAAAAGAACCGAAAATACAAAAGAGAAAAAAGAAGCTGCTGAAAAGCAGCTTCTTTTCTGCAACAGGCAATAAAGGAGTTATTATGCGAAAAGTGAAAAGTAAAAAAAGTAATTATCTGTTGCTGTTTTGTGGAGCACTTCTGGTTTTTATACTGGTGGTTCTGATAACGGATACAAAAGGGGAGAAAAATGGATATTCCGAACAATGTGTTTATCGGAATGAGATTCCCTCCTTGCTGCAGTTTACTTATTATTCCAAGGACGAATGGGCTGAGAAACTGCCGCAACAGGGAACACTTACCTATGATGATGTAAGTGGCATTCTGGAATTGCTTCATTTAAAAGAATATATTCCTTTGGATGATTCGAAAAAAAACATTGACCGGGCAGCCTGGTTTGCTATATATGATGAAATTTTAAGTTATCTTGATACCGATACGTCTGTCTTAAAAAAGGACATTCTTGTATTGAAAAAAGAAAAAAAACAGCTTACCACACAGGATGGCACTTATGCCATTATATCCAATCCAAAGTGGTATCAAAAGCTTCACAGTTATGGTGTTTATCTGTTGGAGGATAAAGTAATCGGGGTCGCCGCAAAGGATAAAGAAGATGTGGCATTGAAAAATGCCTATCTCATTTCAAATATAGAAGGAAATCTTACATTTCTTTATCAGGGAACAGAATACCAGCTGCCGGTTGATACCGATGAAGAATTATCAAATGTCGTAGCAGATATTTCTTTCAGTGAAAAAGAGATACATAAAATCAGCCGGAAGGAAGATACCATTACCGGGAAGCTGATATCAAAAACAGATACCGCAATGGAGATTAAGGGATATGGACAAGTTGCGATAGATGAAGCCATGAAAATATATGCAACTTATGATGGAATCCGGGAAGTCTCCATGGATGCACTGATGCTGGAAAACATGGAAATTACATTTGTAGTGGCAGAAAAACAGATCTGCGCCATTCTTTTGACAGAGCCTGCTAAAATAGAAAACATCCGTGTTTTGTTATTAGACAATGATAATATGTTCCGCTCTGACGTATCCTTAGTATCGGATGTGCCGGTGCATCTTTATTATGGAGAAACAGAAACTGTATTAGAAGCAGGCAGCGTGATTACGGCGTCCAATTATGCCAATATACTTGCAACATCGTCTGTTTCATTAGTCGCAGAGGATGGCACATCACCATTCTATTTTACTGACAATCAGGGCAATCGCATATCTCCGGCTTATGCAGGCAGCATGGAGCTTCGTATGTATCCGGAAGGATATACCGTGGTAAATGTAGTGGATTTAGAATCCTATGTAAAGGGCGTTATCCCAAGTGAGGTTCCATCTTCTTATGGAATGGAAGCCTTAAAAGCACAGGCTGTCTGTGCCAGAAGCTATGCTTATATCCAGATGATGCACAATAAATATGAAGCTTATGGAGCACATGTAGATGACAGTGTGAATTTTCAGGTGTATAATAAGCAGAATCAGACACCGGAAACGGTAGCTGCGGTAGATGAGACGAAAGGTCAGGTACTTTCTTATAAAGGTGATATTATAGAGACTTATTATTATTCCACATCCTATGGCCATACCGGAGATTACGAAGCCTGGAATCTTGATAAAGATGCTTATGGATATTTGCAGGGCGTCTGGGTGCGCAGTGAAGAAAATCCTATTGATTTATCGGATGAAAAAAGCTTCCTGGATTATATCAGTAACGTAGACAGTGCCTGCTATGAATCGGATTTGAAATATTTCCGTTGGAATACTGTGCTTGATTTCCAGGGAAAAGATGAGACATTGCTTCATACGATAGCCGATAGAAAAGAGCACCAGCCAGAGGCAATTAGTTATTATAAAGATACATCTAAGACGGAAACAACAGACAGTTGCAGCAACTTTGGCTCATTGCAGGCAATAAAGGTGGTAAAACGCAATCAGAGTGGTGTTATTTTAGAACTGGAACTTGATTTCCAGAATGGTGCAGTCAGCGTACAGTCCGAATATAATATGCGTGCAATTTTGGGTTGTGGTATTACGAATATTAACCTTTTGGATGGAAGCAGTGTGGAAATGAGTATTCTGCCCAGTGCTTATATCAGTATACAGGAAAAAGGGGATGGAACTTATGCAGTCCTTGGCGGTGGTTACGGTCATGGCATTGGCATGAGCCAGAATGGGGCACAAAAGCTTTGCGGGCAGGGCTTTGATTATAAAAGGATATTAAATTATTTTTATCAGGATACAGAATTGACTGAGTTATATCAGCCACAAAATACGACGAAGGAAGAAGGGGGTGCATAAGTTTGCTCTGGAAACTGATTGGAAATGTAAAATCATTTTTAGATAAATGTAAACGGGATAATATCAATGCATTTGCAGCACAGGCAGCATTTTTTATCCTCTTATCCAGTATCCCGTTTCTTATGGTGTTCAGTTCCCTTTTGCAGTACACGCCGGTAACGGAAGGGATGATTTTACAGATTGTAAATGAAACAATGCCTGAATATATTGCGCCGTTTCTGGTAAATATTATCAATGAAGTCTATACCAAATCCTTTGGAATCGTATCGATTGCAGCCATTGCAGCAGTGTGGTCGGCAGCCAAGGGTGTGCAGTATATGGCAAATGGGTTGAATGTGGTAAATGATATTGTGGAGACCAGAAACTGGTTTGTTCTCCGTTTCTGGGCGATTATTTATACCGTTGTATTTGTCATTGCTATTGTAATCTCGCTGGTATTACTGGTATTTGGCAAATCATTAGAACATCTTCTGGTGAAGCATATTCCGATAATGACACATATTGTAAGCCTCATATTTGAACGTGGAAGCCTTATTATGATACTGGTGTTAGTCATTCTCTTTGTAGTGATTTTTACATTGATACCAAACCGTAAGGCAACCTTTCGTTCCCAGCTTCCGGGTGCAGTACTTTGTGCCATTGCCTGGTGTGTGTTTTCTGCCGGATTATCTATCTATGTGAATTATTTTAATGGATTTTCCATGTATGGAAGCCTGACTACATTGGTATTAATTATGTTGTGGATGTATTTTTGCATGTATATCCTGATGTTATGTGCGGAATTCAATGTGGTATTCGACGAATATATTGCAGGATTCATACAGCAGAAGAAGGAGCGGAAACGGGATAAAAAATAACTTGAAGTTTTAGAAACCCTGTGGTATTATAACATTTAGTGAAAAAGTAAAAGGCAATGAAAGTGTTCAGTAGGTTATTGTACTTTTTAAAGAGAGAGGAAATCATCGGCTGAAAGTTTCCTTAAGGTAAGGCAGTAATTGAATTTCGCACGGAAGCTGCACAGGTGAATGTTAGTAGTCTGTGACGTGATACGCGTTAAGTATTTATAAGTGTCTAATGATTTAGAAATCAGGGTGGTACCGCGGAGTAATTTCGTCCCTATGGGAAGAAAATGCTTCGCGTTTTTTTTACGTGAAAAATTCGCAAAGCGTGTTTCTCGTAGTTTATTTATGAATGAAATAAAATGATAGAAGGAGATATTATTATGAAAGAAAAGCTGCAGAAAATCAGGGAAGAGGCAATTCATCAGATTGAATCATCCGGCGAACTTGGCAAACTGAATGATGTCAGAGTTGCATTTCTCGGAAAGAAAGGTGAACTCACCGCAGTATTAAAAGGAATGAAGGATGTTGCACCGGAGGACAGACCTCTGGTAGGACAGCTGGTAAACGAGACCAGGGAAGCTATTGAAAAGAAATTAGATGAGACAAAGCAGAAATTAGAAGCTGCCCAGATGGAACTGAAATTAAAACATGAAGTAATTGATGTTACACTTCCGGCTAAAAAGAACCGTGTCGGCCATCGTCATCCGAATACCATTGCATTGGAAGAAGTAGAGCGTATCTTTACCGGTATGGGCTATGAAGTAGTGGAAGGACCGGAAGTAGAATATGATTATTATAACTTTGAAGCGTTAAATATTCCTGCAAATCATCCTGCAAAAGACGAGCAGGATACGTTCTATATTAATGATAAAATCGTGCTTCGTACCCAGACTTCACCGGTACAGGTCCGTGTCATGGAAAAAGGCAAGCTGCCAATCCGCATGATTGCACCGGGAAGAGTATTCCGTGCAGATGAAGTAGATGCAACCCATTCACCTTCCTTCCATCAGATAGAAGGAATGGTAATTGATAAGAATATTACATTTGCAGATTTAAAGGGAACGCTGCAGGAGTTTGCAGCCCGTCTGTTCGGACCGGAAACCAAAGTAAAATTCCGTCCGCATCACTTCCCATTTACAGAGCCAAGTGCAGAGATGGATGTCACCTGCTTTAAATGTGGCGGTAAAGGATGCCGTTTCTGTAAGGGAGAAGGATGGATTGAAATCTTAGGCTGTGGAATGGTTCATCCGAAGGTGCTTCGTATGAGCGGTATTGATCCGGAAGAATATTCAGGATTTGCATTCGGAGTTGGTCTTGAGCGTATTGCTTTATTGAAATATGAAATTGATGATATGCGTCTCTTGTATGAGAATGATGACCGTTTCTTAAGACAGTTTTAATGAACAGGGAAGTTGAAGGGACATGTTTCCTGTAGTCGGAAAGAAAAGAACACAGTAGAGAGTTGATAGAAGGAGAAACAATATGAATACATCATTAAAATGGATAGAAGCTTTGGTTCCGGGACTTAATGTAGATGCACAGGAATATACCGATGCAATGATTCTGTCCGGTTCAAAAGTAGAATTTTACAAGAAAATGGATGCCGATTTAGAGAAAATCGTCGTTGGACAGATTAAGAAAATCGAGCCGCATCCGGATGCTGATAAATTAATTATCTGTCAGGTAGATGTGGGAACAGGTGAGGACGTACAGATTGTAACCGGTGCTCCGAATGTAAAAGAAGGAGATAAAGTTCCGGTTGTATTAGATGGCGGACGTGTTGCCGGTGGACATGATGGAAAGATGACAGAAGGCGGCATTAAAATAAAAAAAGGGAAATTAAGAGGAATTGAGTCCAATGGAATGATGTGCTCCATTGAAGAACTTGGTTCTACCCGTGATATGTATCCGGAAGCTCCGGAATATGGTATCTACATCTTCGCAGAGGATGAGGTAAAACCGGGTGATGATGCAATTAAAGCATTAGGCCTTGACGATACTATTGTGGAATATGAGATTACAAACAACCGTGTAGACTGTTTCTCAATCCTTGGAATTGCCAGAGAAGCAGCAGCAACCTTTAAGAAAGAATTTGTACCGCCGGTTGTAACTGAGACCGGAAATGATGAGGATGTCAATGACTATATTAAAGTAAATGTAGTAGACAAAGAATTATGTCCTCGTTATACCGCCCGTGTGGTAAAGAATATTAAGATTGCTCCATCACCAAAGTGGATGCAGCGCAGACTTGCAGCCCAGGGAATCCGTCCAATCAATAACATTGTGGACATTACCAACTATGTTATGGAAGAATACGGACAGCCGATGCATGCATATGACTGGGATACCATCGAGGGAAAAGAGATTGTTGTAAGACGTGCCGGAAAAGGCGAATTATTTACAACTTTGGATGGTCAGGAGCGTACTTTGGATGAAAACGTTCTGATGATTTGTGATGGCAGGAAAGCAATCGGTATTGCAGGTATTATGGGTGGCGAGAATTCCATGATTACAGACAATGTAAAAACCATGCTTTTTGAAGCTGCATGCTTCGATGGAACCAATATCCGCCTTTCCGGTAAGAAAATCGGGCTTCGTACCGATGCGTCTTCCAAATTTGAAAAAGGTCTGGATCCGAACCTTGCTATGGAAGCTATGAACAGAGCCTGCCAGTTAATCGAAGAATTAGGCGCTGGTGAAGTAGTTGGCGGAGCCATTGATATTTACGAGAATAAGAAAGAAGGCAGACGGATTCCTTTTGAACCGGAGAAATATAATAAATTATTAGGAACCAATATTAAGCCGGAAGAAATGCTTTCCTATTTTAAACGTCTGGAATTAGGTTATGATAAAGAAACCAATGAAGTATTAGTTCCATCCTGGAGACAGGACTTAGAATGTGATGCAGACCTTGCAGAAGAGGTAGCAAGATTCTTTGGTTATGCAAACATTCCAACAACCCTGCCAAGCGGAGAAGCTACTACCGGAATGTTATCCTATAAATTAAGAATCGAAGCAATTGCAAGAGAAATTGCAGAGTTCTGCGGCTTTTCACAGGGCATGAATTATTCCTTCGAAAGCCCGAAGGTATTTGATAAATTATTACTTCCGGAAGATTCACCATTACGCCAGACCGTAACAATTTCCAATCCTTTGGGAGAAGATTTCAGTATTATGCGTACCACATCCTTAAATGGAATGCTGACATCTTTATCAACCAACTACAACAGAAGAAATAAAGATGTACGTCTCTATGAATTAGGCAACATTTATCTGCCAAAGAGTGTACCGGTAACGGAACTTCCGGACGAGAGAATGCAGTTTACCCTTGGTATGTATGGTGAAGGTGATTTCTTTACCATGAAGGGAGTGGTAGAAGAATTCTTCTATAAAGTTGGAATGACGATGAAAGCTGAATATGATCCGAAGTCCGGAAGACCTTATCTGCATCCGGGCCGTCAGGCAAACATTGTATATGATGGTAAAGTAGTTGGTTACTTAGGAGAGGTTCATCCGATTGTAGCTGCTAATTACAATATCAAAGATAGAGTATACGTTGCAGTGATTGATATGCCATCTATTATGGATGAAACAACCTTTGACCGTAAATACGAAGGTATTGCCAAATTCCCGGCAGCAACCCGTGATATCAGTATGGTTGTTCCAAAAGAGATTCTTGCAGGAGATATCGAAAAAGTATTCGACAGCAAGGGCGGCGCTTACTTAGAAAGCTACACACTGTTCGATATTTATGAAGGAGCCCAGATTAAACCGGGTTATAAATCTATTGCTTATTCACTGACCTTCCGTGCAAAGGATAAGAACTTAGAGGAAGCAGATTTAAGCGGAGCAATGAACCGCATTGTAAAAGCATTAGAAGCAATGAAGATTGAACTGAGAGCTTAGAAATAGAGGAAAGAAACATGGATGTAAAAGCTTTTGATTACGATTTACCGGAGGAACTGATTGCGCAGGATCCTCTGGAGGATCGTTCCAGTTCCAGACTCATGGTCTTAGATAAGAAAACAGGAGATATTGAACATAAAATATTCCGTGATGTAGTAGATTATCTGCAGCCGGGAGACTGTCTTGTGTTAAATAATACCAAGGTAATTCCGGCAAGATTGTTTGGAGTCAAAGAGGGAACGGAAGCCAAAATAGAGATTCTTCTTTTAAAGAGAAAAGAAAATGATATCTGGGAAACACTGGTAAAACCGGGAAAGAAATGTAAGCCTGGTGTTAAGATTTCTTTTGGAGAGGGACTTTTGACCGGAGAAGTCTTAGAGGTCGTAGAAGATGGTAACAGGCTGATTCAGTTTCACTATGATGGAATCTTTGAAGAGATTTTAGACCAGCTTGGTCAGATGCCATTGCCGCCTTATATTACCCATCAGTTAAAGGATAAGAACCGTTATCAGACAGTATATGCCAAATATGATGGTTCTGCCGCTGCCCCAACAGCGGGACTTCATTTTACACCGGAATTATTACAGCAGATTCGTGATATGGGCATAGATATAGCAGAAGTTACCCTTCATGTGGGACTTGGCACTTTCCGTCCGGTAAAAGTAGATACCATCGAAGAGCACCATATGCATTCGGAATTCTACCGGATCGAACAGTCGGAAGCCGATAAAATCAATCGTGCCAAAGCAAATGGCCACCGGGTAATTGCCGTAGGAACCACCAGTACAAGAACTTTAGAGTCTGCAGCAGAAGAAGATGGCACCTTACGGGAAAAGAGCGGATGGACGGATATCTTTATCTATCCGGGCTATAAGTTTAAAGTTATAGATGCTCTGATTACGAATTTCCACCTGCCACAGTCTACCCTTGTGATGTTGGTGTCTGCTCTTGCAGGCAGGGAACATATTCTGGCTGCCTATAAGAAAGCAGTAGAAGAAAAATACCGTTTCTTTAGTTTTGGGGATGCTATGCTGATAAAATAATTTCTTATTGTCAGAATTCGAAATATAGGATAAAATAATTTTATTAGCTTTAATCTTGATAGAAGGAGAGGACTATGGACGAGAGAAGAAAACATAAACGATTGGATTTAGATGTATCTGTTCAGCTGGAACGTCTGGATCAGGATGATATTACTACTTTAAAATTTATTCATGTGGTAGTTACCGATATTTCACGTTCCGGAATCGGATTTGTTTCTGACCAGAATTTGAAAGTTGGAACCTACTATGATACCAAGATTCAGATTTGGACGAAAGAGGTCATTGATGCGGTACTTGAGATTGTCAGATGTGACCCGAAGGGGGACGGAACCTATAAATATGGCTGTGTATTTGTTGGAATGTCAGATACCGATGCATTAAAAATTGATATTTATCAGATTTTCAATGATGTCTAAAAGAAAAACTGAGTTACAGAATAAAATGTGTTGATGAAAACCGCTTTTAACCCTTGAAAATAAAGGGCTGAAAGCGGTTTGATGTTTTCAAAACTGCCTGTAGCAGATTTTGTGCTTTTTAAGTGGATTTATAATCTGACATATGATTTACATAGATAATTTTTCTAAATCTTTGTAGAAATCAGGGTAAGAAACCTCTGCAATTTCAGAATGCTCTAATTCGATACCGCCATCAATATTTAACGCAGCAATGGCAAAGCTCATGGCAATCCGGTGGTCAAGTCCTGCATCTATGGCTGCGGTGTGTAAGGCCTTTCCGCCGTGAATAATCATGCCATCATCCGTTGGGGTAACATCACAGCCTAATAACTTTAAGTTTTCTGTTACCGTAAGAATACGGTCGGTTTCCTTTACCTTAAGTTCTGCAGCATCCCGGATAATAGTGATTCCTTCTGCAAAGGCTGCCATAACAGCAATCACAGGGATTTCATCGATTAAAGTCGGGATGAGTTCCCCTTCCACCACGGTACCATGAAGTGAACTGCCTTTTACCAGAAGGTCGCAGACCGGCTCACCGGATGCGGTTCTTGGATTCAGCCGTTCGATGGAGCCGCCCATTGCTTTGGCAACTTTTAAGATGCCATCTCTTGTGGGATTGACTCCAACATTGCGGATTAAGACTTCGGAACCAGGAGTAAGCAACGCTGCCGCAATAAAATAGGCTGCCGAAGAAATATCTCCAGGAACTTCCACTTTCTGTCCGTTTAAAACAGGATCCGGTGCAATGGATGCAGTTGTTCCTTCAGAGATGACTTTAGCACCGAACGAGCGAAGCATTAGTTCTGTGTGGTTGCGGGAGAGTACCGGTTCCGTTACTCTGGTTATTCCGTCGGCGTATAAGCCAGCTAAAAGAATACAGGATTTTACCTGGGCAGATGCAACCTTTGAAGTATAATCAATGGCATGTAATTCATGTCCGGTTATTTTTAAAGGAACACAGTTGTTATCCTTTAAACTTTCGATATCTGCCTGCATGAGACGAAGCGGTTCCATGATACGCTTCATGGGACGGGTGCGAAGGGAATCATCGCCATCTAACTGGCTGACAAACGGATTACCGGCTAAGATACCGGAAATCAGCCGGGTAGTAGTTCCACTGTTCCCTGCATCTAAGATATGCTGTGGAGCCTTTAGACCGTGTAATCCTTTTCCATGGACGAGTACACGGCTTTTTTCCCGTTCAATTTCAATGCCCATTTCCTGAAAGCAGGAAATCGTAGAAAGACAGTCAGCACCTTCTAAGAAATTGGTGATTTCGGTGGTGCCGTTGGAAAGAGAACCAAACATAATCGCACGATGGGAAATGGATTTGTCTCCCGGAATATTTATTTCTCCATGTAAGGCATGGGCTTTTTTGATCTGCATAATAAATCCTTTCTGGATGTATTCTGAAATATTGTCAATATTTTATCTAAATATTATCGTTCATAAACTGTATAATGATATTTGTGAAGCAGTGCAATGGCACAGTTAAGTGCTTCTTCTTCATATAATTCAATACGAAGTACACCGTTTTCAAATTCACGGTTATGGATAATTCCAATATTTTTAATACTGATATTGTTGCTGGCAAGAATCGTAGCAATGGTTGCAATTCCACCGGCTTCATCAATCAGATCACAATAACATTCAAAGACTTTACGCAATGGACCGGAAGAAGTAATGGTGATAGAATCCCGGTAATCCTTGGCATGAGAGAAGAAATCATAGATTTCCTTTTCTTTTTTTTCTGCAATCAGACTACGCATGGTATTTAATTCTTCCGTATAGCGGTCAATGAGTGTTAAAATCTGCCCCTGGTTAGAGGCACAGATATGCTGCCACATTACAGGTGAAGAGGATGCAATTCTTGTAATATCTTTAAATCCGCCTGCTGCAATCGTCTTCATCGTCTCATTCTCATCATCGGTTTCACGAATCAGATTCACAAGACTTGCTGCAATAATATGCGGCAGATGACTGATAGAAGCGGTTGCATAGTCATGGGTTTTCGCATCCATAATCATAGGAACTGAGCCTAATGATGCAATATAATCCCGGAACGCATGAAGCACTGCGGTATCAGTTTTTGCAGTCGGGGTTAAAATATAATAAGCATTTTCCAATAAATAGGCGGTTGCAGCCTGATAGCCGGTCTTTTCAGAACCTGCCATAGGATGTCCGCCAATAAAAAAGGATTCTAACTCAAGGGCTGTAATACTTTCATGAATATCCCCTTTGACACTTCCTACATCAGAAAGAATACAGCCCTTTTTCAAAAAGGGCTTTAATTCTTTTATGTATTCAATATTTTTCTGTACCGGACAGCAGAGAAAGATAATATCACAGTCGGAGAAATCTTTCATTGCAAGCAGCGTATCATTGGAAATAGTATGGTCCTCAAAAGCTGCAGTTATGGTAGAAAGATGACCGGATGTGGCAATCAGTTCTGTTTCCGGGTAAATGCGTTTTATGGTCTTAGCCATCGAACCGCCGATAAGACCAAGACCAATAAAACCGATTTTCTTAAAGTCCATGTTACATTAAGCTCCTTCCGCTTAAGGAAATATATGGTTTGATATGTTCCATAACAGAATCGAACTGTTCGAAGTTCAGAGACTGCGGACCATCGGAAAGTGCATGTGCAGGGTCATTATGTACTTCAATCATCAGACCATCGGCACCGCAGGCAATACCGGCTTTAGCAAGCGGCTCAACGAAAGAGCGGACACCGGTTGCATGGCTTGGGTCAACGATGACCGGAAGATGGGTACGTTCCTTTAAGACACATACTGCACTTAAGTCTAAGGTATTTCTGGTGGAAGTCTCAAAAGTACGGATACCACGTTCACATAATGCAACGTTTGGACTTCCGGAAGAGATAATATATTCTGCTGCATTCAGCCATTCATCAATCGTAGCAGACAGACCTCTCTTTAATAAGACAGGAAGACCGGCACGGCCAACTTCTTTTAATAATTCGAAGTTCTGCATATTTCTGGCACCGACCTGAAGCATGCTGACATATTTTACAGCAGATTCTACGGCATGTGCACTGGTTACTTCACAAATGGTTGCAAGACCTGTTTCATCAGAAGCGGTCTTCATATATTTTAAACCTTCTTCCTCAAGACCCTGGAAAGAGTATGGGGAAGTACGAGGCTTGTAAGCACCACCACGAAGAATGGTTGCTCCTGCCTTCTTGACTGCACGGGCAATGCAAAGAAGCTGTTCTTCTGTTTCGACGGCACAGGGACCAGCCATAATTGTCATGGTATCAGGACCGATTACGGTATCCTTAACCTTGAAGCTGGTTGGCTGTGGGTGGAACTTCTTATTGGCAAGCTTGTAGCTTTCGGTAATTGGAACTACCTTTTCTACTTCAGGGCTGGCTTCAATGCGCTGAATATCTAATTTGGTTTTATCGCCGACAACTCCGATAATGGTAACTTCTTCACCATGTGAAAGATGTGTTTTTAATCCTTCTTTTTCCACTGCATCTACAATTTTATCTACATCCTGTGGAAGAGCGGATGGTTTCATAACAATAATCATAATTTATAATCCTCACTTAAAAAAATGTCACCTGACCGGACTATTATAATATGAGAAGAAACGGAATGCAACCGCATCTCTCCGGTGGTGCATGTATACTATAACGGAATCAGAATATAATGTCAATACTTTAAAGCGTTAAAGTTTAACGTACGAAAATATAAAATTTCACAATAAAATTATCAAAAATAGTGCAAAATGTTTACTACACATTTACAATTCATTCATAAATGTTGTGTATAATACATAATATAGTTGAAGAAAATAACTTGATTTAGTAAAATATATACATAAATCTATAGTACAGGAGGAATAACATATGGAAGTATTTACAACGGACAGAATCAGAAACGTCGTGCTTTTAGGACATGGTGGAGCGGGAAAGACCAGTCTGGTGGAAGCAATGGCATATTTATCCGGCATGACAACCCGTATGGGAAAGATTTCTGATGGAAATACTATCAGTGATTTTGATAAAGAAGAAATCAAAAGACAGTTTTCCATCCATACTTCGGTTGTTCCGGTTATCTGGGATAATACCAAGATTAATTTCTTAGATACTCCGGGATATTTCGACTTTGTCGGTGAAGTGGAAGAAGCAGTCAGTGCCGCAGATGCAGCAATTATCGTGGTATCCGGCAAGAACGGAATTGAAGTGGGTACGAAGAAAGCCTGGGACATCTGCGAGAAATACAATCTTCCGAGAATGATATTTGTTACGGAGATGGATATTGATAATGCAAGCTTCCGGCAGGTAGTAGAAGATTTACAGCAGTTATATGGCAAGCGGATTGCTCCATTCCATCTGCCGATTCGTGAAAACGAGAAATTTGTAGGCTATATCAATGTGGTTCGTAAGAGTGCCCAGAGATGGAATGATAAGGGTGAAGTAGTAGAATGTGAGATTCCGGAATACAGCCAGAATAACCTTGGAATCTGTACCGATGCCCTGATGGAAGCGGTAGCAGAAACCAGTGAAGAATTCATGGAGCGGTATTTTAATGGTGATGAATTCTCAGAAAACGAAATACGTCAGGCACTTCGCGTGAATGTGGCGGATGCCAGCATGGTTCCGGTTTCCATGGGTTCCAGTATTCTTGCACAGGGTATGTACACCTTGTTAGATGACATTATAAAATACTTCCCAAGCCCGGATAAGCGTTCCTGTACCGGAATCAATGCCAAGAGCAATGAAGTATATTCTGCAGATTATGATTTCTCAAAGCCAAAATCAGCATATATTTTTAAAACAATTGTAGACCCGTTTATTGGAAAATATTCTCTGATAAAAGTAAATTCCGGTGTGTTAAAAACCGATGATTTGCTTTTTAATCATCATCGGGATACAGAAGGCAGGATTGGAAAGCTCTATGTAATGTGCGGCAGCAAACCACAGGAAGTACCGGAGCTTCATGCCGGAGATATCGGAGCATTAGCAAAGCTTTCCGGAGCTATGACAACCGATTCCCTGTCTACAAAAGCCAATCCGATACTCTTTATCCGGACAAGTATTTCAGAGCCATATACCGGCATGAGGTATAAAGCAAAGAATAAAGGTGATGAAGATAAAATTTCCCAGGCACTGCAGAAAATCATGCAGGAAGACTTAACCATTAAGACGGTAAATGACAGTGCTAATCACCAGACACTGATTTATGGTATCGGGGAACAGCAGTTGGAGGTTCTGGTAGAAACCTTAAAAAATAAATATAAAGTAGAGATTGAACTGAGCCGTCCGAAGGTTGCATTCCGTGAAACCATCCGAGGAACCTCAGATGTGGAATATAAATATAAGAAACAGTCTGGTGGACATGGCCAGTATGGACATGTAAAGATGCGTTTTTCACCATCGGGAAATCTTGAGGAAGCTTATGAGTTCTCGCAGGAAGTGGTTGGCGGAGCGGTTCCGAAGAATTTCTTCCCTGCAGTAGAAAAAGGGCTTCAGGAGGGCGTGCAGAAAGGACCTTTGGCGGCATATCCGGTACTTGGTATTAAGGCAGTGCTTTATGACGGTTCCTATCATGCAGTAGATTCTTCGGAAATGGCATTTAAGGTTGCTGCAAGAGAAGCCTTAAAGAAAGGAATCTTAGAAGCAAAGCCGGTGCTTTTAGAACCGATTGCCAGCCTTAAGATTACATTACCAGACGTTTATACCGGAGATGTAATGGGAGATTTAAATAAGAAGCGGGCAAGAGTTCTTGGCATGACACCGGATAACAAAGGAGCCACCGAGATTTTAGCGGATATTCCTTATATTGAATTATATGGTTATGGCACAAGACTTCGTTCCATGACACAGGGAAGCGGAGATTTCTCCTACCAGTTTGCCAGATACGAACAGGCACCGGAGGAAGTCGCAAGGGTACAGATGGAAGAACGGGCATCCAAGCTTGCTTCAGAAGAAGATAAATAGTGTAGTGAGATAAGTGTAATGAGAAAAAATATCTGTTAAGACAAACGGATGACGAAAGAGAGGTGGTGGTGACATGGGAAAGAAAAGAACTTTTTTTGCAATTGTTTTGATTATTGCGCTGTTTTTCGATAATTCGCAGTTTTCAGAAGCAAAAGCACTTCGTTCTCTGCCAATCACTACCTCTCTTTATTACAGCATGGAGCCGGAAGATGCCAATGTATTAAAGGAAGATTATGATATCACCTATTACTTAAATGGTGGAATCCCTTCTTCTGATTTGACTTATAACTATATTATAGAAGAACTTCCTCTAACCCTTGATATACCGGAAAAACCGGGATATAATTTCGCTGGCTGGTATACCGAAAGCAGTTATCAGAATAAGATTACAGAGATAAACATTGATAATTTCGGAGACGTATCTTTATACGCAAAATGGACCAAGAAGATTGATTCTTCTTACAGCGTGGAAATGTATCCATATTCCACGGCATCACAGATGAGCGGAAATGACCGGATGTTAAAGGATTGTGGATTCAGCTTTGCCTATGATGTAAATATTCCGGGAATGCCATCCACCAGGGAACAGGATTATGCACAGAATATGACATCCACGGACAACCAGTGTCCGCAGGGAATCTGCATTACCGAAGATTATTATATGATTACAGCATATAATACGGATGATTCGGAAAGCCTTGGAGCTCTTTATATCTTTGACAAAGAGACCGGAGAATATATGGTTACTCTTGGCATGAAAAAGAACAGCCATCTTGGAGGACTTACCTACGATGGAAGAAATGTCTGGATCTGCCATTCGGACACAAGGTCTTTGGAGCGGCTTAGTTACAGTTATATAAAAAAGATTGCAGAGTCCAAACCGAAGATTTTTGTGGATGCCACCGGAATGTTTGAAGAATACCGTGTAGCGAATATGCCATCCTGCATTACCTGGCATGATGGAATTCTCTGGGTAGCAACACACAATGCCTTATTCAAATCCATTATGATTTCTTATAAATATCAGGATGGAGAACTGATGGAACAGCAGCGCTACCAGATACCGGAAAAGGTGCAGGGAATTGCTTTTGATGAACAGGACAGAGTGTATTTAAGCACATCCTATGGAAGAAGCAATTCATCCTATTTAAAGATTTACCAGAATGTAGATGCAATGGATACAAAGCCGCGGACACCGGAACTTAAGGTGGAAATGCCACCATGTTCCGAAGAAATTAATTATGCAGACGGCAATATCTATGTGCTGTTTGAATCGGCAAGCTCGAAATATTTTGAAGGCACAGACGGAAAAGGGAAGAGCATTTGTCCGATAGACCGGATTCTTACAATTGATACAAATACCATTTTTCCTTGACAAATTGAGGGCATGTGATAGAATTTTATGAGTATAAGTCTCTAAAAAGGCATTCTATCAGCATGTCCTTATTTTATGGACGAAAGCTGTTTAAATTAGGAGGAATTGAAGATGTCACAAACAACAGTACCGTATAATCATAGAGCGGTAGAGCAGAAATGGCGTAAAGTCTGGGAAGATAAGCCAATTAACGTAAATGATGGCAAGAAGCCGAAATACTATTGTCTGGATATGTTTCCATACCCATCCGGAAACGGACTCCATGTAGGTCACTGGAGAGGCTATGTAATATCTGATGTATGGAGCCGCTATAAGCTTATGCATGGATATTATGTCATTCATCCGATGGGATGGGATGCATTTGGTCTTCCGGCAGAGAACTACGCAATTAAGATGGGTGTTCATCCGGAAAAATCTACCGCTGAAAATATCAGGAATATCAAGCGTCAGATTCAGGAAATTGCTGCAATCTATGACTGGGATATGGAAGTAAATACCACCGATCCTGAATTCTACAAATGGACACAGTGGATTTTTGTAAAAATGTTTAAAGCCGGACTTGCTTATGAGAAAGAGATGCCAATTAACTGGTGCCCATCCTGTAAGACTGGTCTTGCCAATGAAGAAGTTGTAAATGGTAAATGTGAGCGTTGTGGTGCTGATGTTACCAAGAAGAACTTAAAGCAGTGGATGCTTAAGATTACCAAATATGCTGACCGTCTTCTTGCAGACCTTGATAAGCTTGACTGGCCGGAAAAGGTTAAGAAAATGCAGACTGACTGGATTGGTAAGAGTAATGGAGCAGAAGTCAACTTTAAGGTGGATGGAAGCGATAAAGAGATTACTGTTTATACCACAAGACCGGATACTCTTCACGGAGCAACCTTCATGGTACTTGCACCGGAGCATGCTTTGGCAAAAGAGCTTGCAACTGATGAGACAAGAGCTGCAGTAGAGGATTATATCTATCAGTCATCCCTGAAATCTTCTGTAGATCGTTTGCAGGATAAAGAAAAGACTGGTGTTTTTACCGGTTCTTATGCAATCAATCCGCTGAATGGTGCAAAGGTTCCAATCTGGCTTTCTGATTATGTATTAGCTGATTATGGTACCGGAGCAATTATGTGTGTTCCTGCACATGATGACCGTGACTTTGAATTTGCAAAGAAATTCAATATTCCAATCATCCAGGTTATTGCCAAAGATGGTAAGGAAATTGAAAATATGACCGAAGCTTATACCGAAGCAAAAGGTATTATGATTAACTCTGGTGACTGGAATGGAATGGAGTCATCCGTTCTTAAGAAAGAAGCTCCGGAAATGATTGAAAAGATGGGCTTTGGTAAGAAGACAACCAACTATAAATTAAGAGACTGGGTATTCTCCCGCCAGCGTTACTGGGGCGAGCCAATTCCAATCGTACATTGTCCGGATTGTGGAGCAGTTCCGGTTCCGGAAGAAGAGCTTCCATTACTGTTACCAGAGGTTGAATCTTATCAGCCGACAGGTACCGGAGAATCACCGTTGGCAGATATTACGGAGTGGGTAAATACCACATGTCCTTGCTGTGGTAAGCCTGCAAAACGTGAGACCAATACCATGCCTCAGTGGGCAGGTTCATCCTGGTATTTCTTACGTTATGTAGATAACAAGAACAAAGATGAATTAGTAAGCCGCGAGAAAGCAGATAAATATCTTCCAGTTGATATGTATATCGGTGGAGTAGAGCATGCAGTACTGCATCTTCTGTATTCCCGTTTCTATACCAAATTCTTATATGATATCGGAGTAATTGACTTTGATGAGCCATTTACCAAACTGTTTAATCAGGGTATGATTACCGGTAAGAATGGTATCAAGATGAGTAAATCTAAAGGAAATGTCGTCTCACCGGATGATCTGGTTCGTGACTACGGCTGTGATTCCTTAAGATTATATGAGCTGTTTGTTGGACCACCGGAATTGGATTCTGAGTGGGATGATCGTGGAATCGATGGTGTATACCGTTTCATCACCAGATTCTGGAATCTTGTAATGAGCCAGAAGGATGCAGATGTTGCTGAGACTAAAGAACTGGTTAAGATTCGTCATAAACTGGTATATGATATTACCCAGAGACTGGAAAGCTTCAGCTTAAATACTGTAATTTCAGGATTCATGGAATACAACAACAAACTGATCGACCTTTCCAAGAAGGGCGGCGTAGATAAGAAGACACTTGAAACTTATGTGCTTCTTCTTGCTCCATTTGCACCACATATTGCAGAAGAACTGTGGAGCGAGCTTGGTCATGATACTTCTGTATTTGCAGAAAGATGGCCGGAGTATGATAAAGATGCAATGGAAGATGATGAAGTTGAAATTGCAGTACAGATTAACGGCAAGACAAAGGGTGTTGTCAGCATTGCAAAAGATGCTTCCAAAGAGGATGCACTTGCTGCAGGAAAAGCTGCAATTGCAGATAAGCTTACCGGCAATGTGATCAAAGAGATTTATGTACCGGGCAAAATTATTAACATTGTAATGAAATAATTGAGAAGAAATTCTCACAACAGAATAAAGTGCTTGGAAATATTGAAAAGTTCGCTTAAAATCAAGGTTTGCAGACATTTTTCTTCAAAGAAAAGGTATCATAGAATACCGCATAATATCGTAACAGATTTTTAAAATGGAGTAAATTTGGAGTAAAAGTTGAAAGAAAATGGAGTAAATATTTCAAATAAACAAGGATATGCATTTTTGCATATCCTTGTTTGCTATAATCCTTTTATAGAAATGTGACTTTGCTTGTCAATTATGGTAAAATCTATTCAGATAGTTATATGTTTATGTAGGGAGATAAATTGTAATGGGAAATACAGAAAAATATCGGGGTACTACTTCGGAATTAGATTCGGAGGCAATACAGAAATTATATTACGAGTATCAGATGACAAATCAAGAAATAGCAGATATGACATGGAGTACAAAAGCAAATGTCAATAAAGTGTTAATTCATGGGATAAAGCATTATACATCTTGGTTTATGGAAATGTTATCAGAAGATGATGAGAAAATTTTTAGAAAAATGTTAATGTACCACAAATTCAGTTATTGGAATGAGAAACAGCAAAGACGGTATCTTATTAAAAATAGTAGGGATGGAAAAATATGTTTAATATATTTTGATGAAAAATGTGTTAAATGTATGTTTGATGAATTTGTTCCAGAGGATTTAAAAACTCTTTCAATAGTTGAAAAAATGAATATATATAATGAAATGGACTATGAGGTGCTGAAATGTAGTGAACGGGATAGCATTTTGAAAAAGGAATGTATTTTACTAAATGGAGATTCTAAACAGCTTTTTAAAAAAGCGGCTCATAAAAGAAATATGAAAGGAAAAGAATATGCTCAATTTCTTGGATTTGAAAGTTGTTTAACAGAAAAGGATTCAATTAGAGATTCTAGAATAATCAAATTTTTTGAGGAACATATGGTTGATGGTGTTGTACAATTAAGTTCATCACCAGAAAATCAATGGATTCGAAATTATGCACATCGTTGTGGAATGCATTTAGATGAATTTCTTGATTTTTATGGATATAAAAAATCAAGGCGTGCTGATGAGTATGTTTCTGAAAATAAGAATATAAAGTATAAGAAAGAGTTAAGTAAATACATTATAGAGCCACCCAATATCGTATATTTTTCTTCACAAGACAAAATTTATCAAACAATATATAATGTAGCAAAGTTGAATGAAATGTCAATAGATGAGTATATTTTGTCATTAGGGTATGTTCGTTCTAAAAAAAGTAATACGATAAAAGAACTAACAGAGGAAATTGATGAAATTATAGATTTGGAAGAGCAGGAAATCAGAAAAAAAGAAATATCAGAAAATAAGATAGAACGAAATCATAAGTTAATAGATAAACTAAAAAGAGCATATGATTATGAATGCCAATTATGTTCAAATGAGCAAAGAATGCCAATAGAAAAACAAGATGGAACAAAATACGTAGAAGTACATCATATAAAAAATCTGTCTGAAGAATATGATGAAGAAGGAACTTTGGATAGGCTTAATAATCTCATAGTTGTTTGTTCAAATCATCATAAGATGTTGCATTATCATAAAGGTGGTTATCGGAAGATTAAGATAGTAAATGAAGTTTTAGCGTTTGTAAATGATTCAGAAGAAGTTATTCCAATTATTACAAACAAACATTTAAAAAGTGATGAATAGTATGGAATGACAGAAGAACGGATTGTGCAAATGTAGTGAGGTCAAGGAACAAGGCGTAGCCGATACGCCGTAGGGCAGTCCTTGACGGAACGGACATGGCTAACAGTACCATGATATAGCAGAGGACTTGAAAGGTTAGAAACCTTGCAAGTCCTCTTGTTTGTTATTGGGCGTTATATTTTAAGTAAAGTGATTCTTTTATTTGCTCTTTTTCAAATGCTTTTATGTGAGCGTCTTGTATTCCGTTGTCGATATAAAAGCAATCGTCAGTTTTTGAGTAGGCAAGTTTGGTAACTTTCGGTTCATAGGTTTTTGTATCAATTCCATAATAGTAAATTGTGGCGGTTGTTAATACCATGTTAATACTTTCAAAATCTCTTGTAAAAATAGTATGCCTGTCGGAATAGAAGAAATCAGACGGACATGAGTATTGGATCAATTACCAGAAAGGCAAAGGAAGTGAAGAGTTCCAAAAGTATATGGAAGATCTGACAGACATGCAGAATCATGTGCTTCCGTATCTGCAGAGTTTTTGCAATCTGGAGGAAAAAGGTGTGAAGGAGAGACGAGAACAGCAGATAGCAGAAAGATATGAAGGAAGAGCAGATGAGAGGGTAACAAGTACCGAAGCGAATGAAGTTGTTAAGGATGTAGGAAAAACAGATAGAAAACCGGCACAGCAGAAGCAGGCGGTAGATGGAAAAGATAAGAAATTATCCATTCATGAACGGCTTGAGATCAATAAGAGGATTATTCAAGAAAAGCAGGGAAAAGATAAAACGGAGAGAGGAGTTGATTTGGGTGTAAGGACAGTGTAGAATAAGCAGAACGAGTCGGAGGTCATGGATGATAACGTGGCTTCCGGCTTTATTGCGTATTGTCGGAAGAATTATAAATGGTATAATGAATGTAAATGCGATAAAAGAATGTCGCCTGTTATGCGACTTCCAAATGAGAAAAGTGTGTTATTCTGAGATCAAACAAGAGGCTAATAGAGTCAGGAGGATGACATTATGAGTAAAAAAGGATATAGCAGACCAGGATTCTTTGGATCCATAAACCATTATGATGCAAACGGAAAAAAGTAGGCGAGAGCAGACCAGGATTCTTTGGTGGTATGAACGACTATGATGCAAATGGAAAGAAAATCGGACATAGTTCGCCTTCCTTTTTTGGTGGTATGAATCATTATGACAATAACGGGCATAAAGTAGGTGAGAGTCGACCAGGATTCTTTGGCGGTTTAAACCATTATGATGACAAGGGGCATAAGCGGGGGCATAGCAATCCAGGATTTTTAGGTGGATTCAATCATTACGGTTAAAACTGCACAGAGAGCAGCACAAGCGGCAAGGGCTGCGGCAAAAGCCGCCGTGGTTACGGTAAAGGCGATTGCCAAAGCGACCGCACTTGCCATTAAAGCGATTATTGCCGGAACGAAAGCCTTGATTGCCGCTATCGCCGCAGGCGGCTGGGTGGCGGTTTTGGTTATTATCGTGATTTGCCTGATTGGTATGATCCTCGGCTCAGTATTTGGCATTTTCTTCTCAGACGAAGATTCCGGCACTGGAATGAGTATGCAGACCGTTGTGCAGGAAATCAATACCGAATACGATACCAAGCTGCAAGAGGAAAAGAACTCGGTATCCTATGATGTTCTTGAAATGAGTGGCAGCAGAGCCGTTTGGAAAGAGGTGCTTGCCGTTTACTCTGTAAAAACGAATACGGATCAAGATAACCCCCAAGAGGTTGCCACAATGGACGATGGCAAAAAGCAACTCTTAAAAGACATCTTTTGGGAGATGAATCAAATATCTTCCCGAACAGAGAGCAAGACCGAAACAGTTATTACCGAAACCGATGACGGACACGGTAATATCGTGGAAACTGAAAGCACGGTCACACAAACCTATCTGTATATTACCGTCAGCCACAAGACTGCCGAGGAAATGGCGGCGCAATATGGTTTTAACGAAGAACAGAAAGGCTACCTCGCTGAACTGCTTGCAGATGAAAACAATTACCTTTGGTCACAGGTGCTTTACGGCATTACAGGCGGCGACGGACAGATCGTGACCGTTGCACTCTCTCTGGTTGGCAATGTGGGCGGTCAGCCGTATTGGTCGTGGTACGGTTTTAACTCCCGTGTAGAATGGTGTGCTTGCTTTGTATCTTGGTGTGCCAACGAGTGCGGCTATATCGACGCTGGAGTTATCCCAAAATATGCAGGCTGTGTCAACGGAGTACAATGGTTTAAGGATCGTGGACAATGGCTGGATGGCAGCGCCGAGCCTGCCCCCGGAATGATTATTTTCTTCGATTGGGCAGACGAAAGTGGTCAGGATGGATTATCCGACCATACGGGTATTGTTCAAAAGGTCGAAAACGGCAAGGTTTATACGGTCGAGGGCAACTCCGGCGACAGTTGCCGAGTCAATGAGTATTCTATCGGTTATTACGAGATTCTTGGCTACGGCGCACCTGCCTATTAAAATACACAAGCCGCCTGCATTTTGCAGGCGGTTGGATTACATATCAGAAAGATATTGTGCCGGTTTGAAAACTAAAAGTCTCAAAATACAGACTTAATAATTGCGATTTCACTCTCAAAGTGCTATAATACAAACTATATTTGGGTGGAGGTGCGGAAATGAAAGTACGGTACAACAAACTTTGGAAACTTCTGATTGACAAGGGAATGAAAAAGAGTCAATTACGAGAAGCGGTCGGGGCAAGCAAAAGTACATTTGCGAAACTCGGAAAAAATGAAAATGTTACCCTTCCCGTGCTGTTGAATATATGCGAATACTTAGAGTGTGATTTTGGCGACATAATGGAAGCCGTACCCGAAAATGAGGTGTAGGATCAATGAACAAGAAGATTTTAATTGTGGATGACGAAAAAGAAATCGTTGATCTGCTTGAAGTGTATTTGAGTAACGATGGTTATTCAGTATATAAATGTTATAATGGGTTAGAGGCGATGAAATGTATCAAACAGTCGCAGATTGATTTAGCGATACTTGATATTATGCTGCCGGATATTGATGGTTTTCGACTTTGCCAAAAAATTCGGGAAAAGTTTTACTTCCCTATTATTATGCTTACCGCCAAAATTGAGGATAGCGACAAGATTATGGGGCTTACGATTGGTGCGGATGATTATATAACGAAACCGTTTAATCCTTTAGAGGTTGTGGCAAGAGTAAAGACGCAATTAAGGCGTTATCAGAGCTATAACAGTCCTAATTTGAGCCAATCCGAAGAAAAAGACGAGTATGACATCAGAGGTCTACTGATAAACAGAGTCAGCCACAAGTGCTACTTGTATGGCAAAGAAATAGCCTTGACTCCGTTGGAGTTTTCTATTCTGTGGTATCTGTGCGAACATCAGGGTAAAGTTGTCGCCTCGGAGGAATTATTTGAAGCCGTGTGGAAAGAAAAGTATCTTCGCAACAGTAACAATACGGTAATGGCGCACATTGGGCGGCTTCGGGAAAAATTGAATGAACCTTCAAAAAATCCGAAGTTCATTAAAACTGTTTGGGGTGTAGGGTATGAAATTGAATAAAAAAGAAAAAAACTATCTGCTCTCTACCTTGTTCAAAGGGTATGTAATTCAATGTGCGATTTGCTCTGTGCTTATTTTTGGCGGTACTTTTCTTTTAGGAATTATGGCAGAGGAAATTCTCCGCAAGTATGTTTTGTATTATTACTTGTATTACAGAACAGTATATCTTTATATAGTGGCTGTAATCGTGTGGGGTGGCTGTATTATATACATGACATACCTACTTTTGAAAAAAGTAGTCGCCTATGTGTACGAGGTACAGGCTGCGACAGGAAAAATGTTCGATCAGAATGTCAGTTACATTGAAATGTCCCCGGAGTTGAGTGAAATCGCCGCTAACATCAATCAGTTAAAACAAGAGGCTGAAAGTAATGCAAGGCTTGCAAAAGAAAATGAGCAGCGAAAAAATGACCTGATTATGTATCTTGCACACGATTTGAAAACACCGCTTTCTTCTGTAATCGGGTATCTTACTTTACTGCGTGATGAGTCGCAAATCTCAAAGGAACTTCGAGAAAAGTACCTTTCAATCACTCTTGGTAAGGCAGAACGGTTAGAGGATCTGATTAACGAGTTTTTCGAGATAACACGATTCAATATATACGATATTACATTACAATACACGAAAATCAATTTAACTCGCCTGCTGGAGCAACTTGTATATGAATTTAAGCCTATGCTCAAATCAAAGAATTTGCAATGTAATCTTTGTGTTGATGATGATATAATGCTTCGATGTGACGCAGACAAAATTCAGCGTGTTTTTGATAACCTTTTGAGAAATGCGGTTATCTACAGTTTTGAAAATACGGATATCACGATCAGCGCACAATGTCAGGAAGATACGGTCAGCATTATTTTTTGTAACCACGGCGATACTCTGCCGGAAGAAAAGTTAAACAGGATTTTCGAGCAGTTTTATCGGCTTGACGCAGCGAGAAGTACAAGCAGTGGAGGAGCTGGATTAGGTTTGGCGATTGCAAAGCAGATTGTTGAACTACACAATGGTACAATCGTTGCAGAGAGCCAAGAGGATCAAAACAAGTTTTCAATTACTTTGCCGTTGGCGTAGGAAAATTGTAAGAATTTGCATAGAAAAAAAGAGGAATATCTTACGAGCAATCAAGAAAATACGGGCTTCTGTTTTGGTACAATAAAAGTATCAAGATAGAGGCTCGTATTTTTTGTGATACAGCATAAGGAGGAATGATGAAGTTGCTAAGAAAACAAATGCTGCTATGTTCTATTTTGTTTCTTGTATTTACGCTATCTGCCTGCTCTGCAATTGGGCAGACAGACGAAAACAATCTTACAGATAGCGCAACATCCGCAGAAAAAACGGTATCAGTTGTACGAGGGACAATTACTCCAACCGTTTCAACGCAAACGACTATTGTTCCGGCAGTACCGTTTATTATTTTCTCACCCGAAAATGGCATATTTAATACAGCGGTAGAATTAGAAGAAAAAATCACTGCCGGGCAAATTATTGGAACTGTGAACGGCAAAGAATTGAAATCTCCGGTGGATGGTACAATTACCTCTATTGCCCCATCCAATGAAAGCGTACCGAGTAATTATCCCGTAGCGATAGTGCATTATACAGGATTTGCCCTCAATGTAGAGGCAGATAATTTTTTGAGTACCTTACCGGAGTATGCAGAGTTGAAAGCAAAATTTCAAGTATATGATGGTGTAGGACCAACCGATATGATTGCCGTGGTGTCGCCTGCCGCAGATGAAAATGCGTTTACGGGAATCGTGCCGCAAGAGGGCATTCTGCAATGCTTGATCAGTCAAACAGTCGATGTGAAATCGGGGCAAAGTGCAACGGTAGTCATAACGGCGACAACGAGAAATGATGTCCTTATATTGCCGCTGTCGGTAATAGCGGGTAGACAAGGGACGGGATTGGTTACTGTAATTACTCCGAATGGAGAAAGAGTGGAAACAAAAGTGACATTGGGTGTGACAGACGGAGCCAATATAGAAATACTGTCCGGCTTAGAGGAGGGCGATGTAGTTTCTGCTACTCCGCCAAACCTTGATCCGAGGGGGATTTGATAAAATGAAAGGAATTTCCGAAAAGACTTTAATCAAAATAAAGGATTTGAAAGCAAGCGTCAAATTGAATAATGGCGATATGCTGACAACAGTAACCAACGCTAATATGGAATTGCAACGAGGGCGCAGTTATGCCATTGTCGGAAAGTCCGGCTCAGGCAAAACAAGCCTTATATCCATTATTGGCTTGTTAAATCGGGAATATGAGGGCGAGTATCTTTATGATGGTATATCTATTTCTGCTTTGAAAGACCGTGATCTGTCTATACTGCGAGCCAATAATATCGGATTTGTATTTCAGAACTACTCTCTGATTAAGCACTTGCGGGTATGGGAAAATATCGAATTACCCCTACTCTATGCCAAAAAGTCGTTTACCGCCAAACAGCGTCACGAGATAATTACAGGCTTGCTAAAAAGTGTCGGCTTAGAAAGCAAGGAAAATGATTACCCAATCAATTTGTCCGGCGGTGAACAACAAAGAGTTGCAATCGCAAGGGCGCTTGCAGTATCTCCGGAAGCCATTTTATGTGATGAGCCTACGGGAGCGTTGGATAAAAAGACGGGAACGCAGATTATGGAACTGTTGCACAGCGTCGTAAAAGAAAATGGAATTATGCTGCTGTTGGTTACGCACGATCCTGATATTGCAGATACCTGTGATACGATTTTTGAAATGGATGGAGGGAGGATAACTTGTGCTAAAAATGATACTTAAAGACCTTCGTCTGTCTCCACTTAGAAGTATTCTGACAAGTGTTTCAATGCTTGTAGGCATTATCGCAATGCTTGGATCGGTATTAGTTGGTACGCTTGGACGGGAGTATTTGATTTCCGTAAACGCACAGGTATATGGCTGGTCACCTACTTACTCATTCGTGATAACGGAATCCGATTTTCACGATAGAAATAAAATGGAACAATTATTCCAGAGATTTGAAGCCATTGATGATGTAGCCGCTGTTACTTTTTCTATGGGAGAAGATATTCGATTTGCACCAATGAAAGATTTAACGCCAATACCGCCGAATGATGTTTACCAAAACCTGATGGCTTTTGATTTAGTTTGCACCACGGAGGCATATAGTCAAGTCTATAATCTTCCAATGACATCCGGTAGATGGTTAGAGCCTTCGAGTGAGGGCGGATCGCTTGAAGTGGTCATAAACAAAGAAGCTAAAAACTATTTTAATGATTCGCCCTATGCTGCAGGAAATGTAAAAAGCACACTTTCGTTAACCCCATTCAATATTGTCGGAGTAGTAAACGATGGCAGGGATTTTCCGACTATCTATGCGGATTCTGCGGCGATCCTCAATTTCGCACCAGCAATGTGGCAAGTACAAAATGCAAATGTGTATTGGCATCCCACAACAGGACTGACAATCGAACAGATACATTCTGCCCTTGGCGACATTTTGACTGATACCATTGGCGGTTACTGGGAAAGTGCTGGGCGGAGTGATATTGGAGATACCTATGATTCGGTATTGTCCATACTGCAATTAGGGCTTTTGGTTACTTCGCTTTTGTTGCTGTTTGTTTCCGTATTAGGGCAGATCAATATCGGACTATCTTCATTGGAACAGCGCACACATGAGTTGCTGATCCGCAGAGCGATAGGTGCTTCACGAACAAATATTGTGGCATTGGTTTTAGGCTCACAGTTGATTTTATCAATATTCGTTTGCTTTGCAGCTATTTTGATTTCGCTGATTTTGGTGCATTGTATTGGAGCGTTGCTCCCTGTGGATTCCCCGGTGGGAACACCGAGTTATCCAATCAGCGTTGCTGTTGTTGCAGTTGCTGTGTCTGTGCTTACAGCATTATTGGGCGGATTATTACCAGCATTGAAAGCAGCAAAATTAGAGCCTGCATTGGCTCTTAGATAATAAAACTCAATTCAAGGAGGAAACAAAATGAAACGAACAATCTCAAAATCCGAAAGACCGTACAGACTGTTATTGTGTGTTATGATTTCTTTGCTGGTGATTATGCTGGCAGGCTGCTCCACTTCTTCGGACTCCGACACAAACACAAGAGGTTTCACGGACTTTGCTACCATTGAAGAAGAATACCTAACGACCATTGAGAGTTTGAATTGGCCGGAGGGCTTTACGCCGCCTGATGCTTTGGAAGGCGAAGATACGGGAGCGTCTTTTCAGATAGGATATGGCGATACAAGAGCATCTAACCTTTGGGAATATTCTTGGATGCAGGAATGGCTTGATACTTACAATACGGATTCGGAAAGGGCGGCAAAAGCCTTAGCTGAACTCGAAAAAGCCTTTGATATGACTTATATGGGAACAGATCGCTGTGATGACGCCACACGCAAATATCTTCGTGATAATATTGATAAAGCTAAGTTGGGAGATCCGTCTGGATTTACAGAGTGTATTCAGGCAAATTATGCCGATTAAAAATGGCACATAGGAGTTTTGGTGTTGGGAGGTGAGCACATATATGCAGAGAAAACGCCGTAAGAAAAAACGATTTGGAGTATTTTTGTTTTTGCTTGTAGTTTGTATCGGCATAGGTATAATGTTTGTGCCGTGGGCAATGCAGCCGGAAAATTTCAGAGAGGTAAAGAATAAAATAAATGGTTTTCTCTACAAAGAAGATTTTCCTGACTCTTATAATGCAAAATCGCTGATTTTGGTGGATTGTTCTGATGATGAAATATTTGTTTCAAAAAACGAGAACGAGCCACAAATTCCTGCAAGTTTAGCCAAGCTGTTTGTTATTGAGTATGCGTCAACTTTAGCAGACCTTGATAGTGTCGTTGTTGCAGACTATGGTGCTATTTCACTCACGAAACCTGGCTCGTCTGTTGCTCAAATCAAGGAAAAAGAATACTTTTTACACAATCTATTTGCGGCAATGTTAGTACCGTCAGGGAATGACGCAGCTTATGTGGTTGCTGATTATTGTGGAGGATTACTTTCGCCGCAAGCAGAAAGCTGTCAAGAGCGTGTGAGGATTTTCATGGAGAACTTAAACCTGCATTTGCAACAGCAGGGGTACTTAGACACAGTTTTATATGATCCGAGTGGTTTTGATATGGAGGCACTTACCACCACTTTAGATTTGAAAGAAGTAGTATATCGGTTGTTGGAATACTCGTGGTTTAGAGAAATTGTATCTCAAAACACTTATACGGCAACACTGCCTGATGGCAGTACACAAATATGGCAGAATACAAACGCCTTCCTTGATCCGACATCCAAATATTACAACGAAAATGTATGCGGAATTAAGACTGGCTCTCTGTCTGACGACTATAACTTGATTGTGCTTTATCAGCAGCACGGAAAAGAGTTTTTGATATGCAGTTTAGGCTCTCAGTCCGATTCCTCTCGTTATGACGATGTGAATTTTATTCTGAAAACGATTGATGAATCGTATTATCTCACGCAATAAATCTTATGTTGTCCAAGACAAAAAAACTAACCAAGGGGGGTGATAATATCGGACGAATCGTAATAATGGAGTTCAAAGCACTAGACTCAACAGCCTTTGACGATATGCTGGCTTTTGTAAAACAGCACCCTGATTTTGAAAAATTAGAGATTTCATATGAGCCGACATTATCCCTTTCCGGCTTAGAAATCAATTTGAGCCGGCGCAGAGTTATCAATAACGGTCAGGAAATTGAACTGACCGTCAAAGAGTACGATATACTCTGCTTGCTCGCAGCCAATAAAGGTCGTGTTCTTACATACGAGCAGATTTATGATAAGGTGTGGGGCGAAATATCAGCAGGCAATGAAAAGGATACCGTAGGCTTTTACATTCGGAATCTTCGTAAAAACTTTGTCATACAAACTCTCACTTTTCCATAGATAGTGTTCGTGAGATCGGCTACCGCTTTAACAGTCAGTAAGCAGTCCCTCGTAGTTCATAATGAATTGCGAGGGATTATTCATTTTCTAAGACGGTATGTCGGAATTTGATAAATCCCTGCAAATGTTGATTTTATACGACTGTTAAGAGCAATATCGTGTCTAAACTTGCGACTGGACTTTGCATTTTCTACGAGTTATCTTCGTAATATCTCGGCATTATACTACTGGAATGTTTATCATAAACAGGGCATGATTTATGGCAGAATGGGCAGTCGTTCTCGTGCCATTTATTAGGTCTTGCTTGGATACGAATATGTTTAACTCCATTCTTATCAGAGTAAAGATTACAATTTTTTATAACTGTGTTCTTGACATTAAGGACACTTTTGCATAATGTATTAACTGAAGCCACTTGTGAATACTCCTTTTGTGTTTTTCTTCGCAGTTAATACATTAAAGAACACAAGTGTTTTTTCAATATGGTGTTGTTAATTTATGGTGTTAGGCTTCCACCATTATGCCAGAAGCCTCATATAAATTTATTGGGAAGAGTTACCGATCAAGTTTTCTCAGAATCCGAAGAATGGGATATTGATACGGTGTCAGAAACTATTGCATCGGAATATGAAAGAGCAACGAATCTTTCGATAAATAAAGAGAAGCAGAATTTGCCAATAGAAGAAAAACGAACGATAGATGTTAAAGAAATACGAGAATGGCTGAACTTTATTATTACGATTATATCAGTTGTTTTGGGAGTTACGAATTCTTCAGCAACAACGATAAATAATTACAATTATACACAACAAGTCAATAATTATTACATCGTTGGAATGGGATATGATGCGAAGGAGCTAAATACGACTAAATATAGAATCGTTAATAGAGAATCTATTGTACGACTGAAGCATGACTGCCATTCGATTGTAATTGAAAAGCTTGAGGAAGGGAAAGTTGTTAGAATTATAGATAAATATAAAAAGTGGCGACAGATAATTTGGGAGAATGAAGATGGTGAAGAATGTATGGGGTGGATTCAAAATTATAGATTAACTGAGTTTAAAGTGCCTAGAAATAAATGATGTATATTTGATGAAATAGAATCTATAAGTGAAGGAAGTATTATGTGTGGTAGATATTATATTGATTCTGATATGGCAGATGAAATCGAAAAAGTAGTGCATGATATAGACCAACGGATCCGGCAGGAACATTTTGCAGGAGATATCTTTCCAACCAATGTAGCACCGATCATTGAAAAATCAGAACATGGATTGAAACTGGATGTTTGCAAGTGGGGATATCCATTGTCACAAGGAAAGAATCTGGTTATAAATGCAAGAGCAGAATCTGTTATGGACAAACCTTCTTTTCGAAATGGAATCCTCTATCACCGCATTTTGATACCGGCAAGTGGGTTCTATGAATGGAATCGGTTAAAAGAGAAAAATACATTTTCCAGATATGATGCACCAGTATTGTATATGGCTGGCTTCTGTGATTGGTTTGAGAATGAACGACGATTTGTGATTATGACTACAGCAGCCAATGAATCTATGATAAAAGTACATGATCGTATGCCGCTGATATTGGAAAAAGGACAGCTGAAAGATTGGTTCGATGACAGGAAAATGGAGCAAATTCTGCATCAGGTACCGGTTCAGCTAAAACGAGAGGCAGAATACGAACAGCAGAGCTTATTCTTATAATGGTTCAGAGGAGAAATAGAAAGATGCAAATATTTGTTGATGCAGATGCCTGCCCAGTGGTTGCGATCATTGAAAAGATTGCAAAAGATAATAGTGTTCCGGTAATGTTGTTGTGTGATACAAACCATGTTCTGTCATCGACTTATAGTAAAGTTGTTGTTGTCGGTGCAGGAGCAGATGCAGTAGATTATAAACTGATTAGTATCTGCCATAAAGGAGATATTGTCGTATCACAGGACTATGGTGTGGCTGCAATGGCATTGGGAAAAGGTGCTTATGCTATTCATCAATCAGGTAAATGGTACACGGATGATAATATTGATCAGATGCTAATGGAACGTCACCTGAGTAAAAAAGCCAGAAGAAGTTCCCGTAAATGTCATGTCAAGGGACCGAAGAAGCGGACGGAGGAAGATGATGAAAGATTCGCTCAGTCTTTTGAAAAAATGCTTTTGATGGCACGGGAGAAAGAAGGCAGATGAGGAATTGTAGATGCAGAGGAACGACAGAAGCTATAAAGACTTAAAACAAAAACAGAAGAGTGCAATAGCAGATAAAACATACAAAATGCACTTGAAGTTTTATCTTGAGAATCAGCGAATACATACGCTACAAGGTGTTATGAAAATGGAGTAGACCAACAGGTAGTGCAGAAACTCTTAGGTCACTCAATATTGGCAATGACAACCGATTTATACACTCACGTTTCAGAAGAGAAGAAAAAAGAAGAAGTAGCTGAACTGAAAATATTGGCTTAAATTTGGAGTAAAAATAGAGTAAATCAGAAGATAAATAGCGAAAAACAGCGTAAAACCAACATTCTCAAGTAGATATAAATATTGTTCAGAAATAAATATTTCAAAAAACGAGGATGTGCATTTTGCATATCCTCGCTTGCGTTATAAGAGACTATTTTTTCTTTTTCTGTAACATCTGCATCATCTGCAGCATTTTATCTGCTTTTACACGTTCTGCTTCGGACATATTCTGCTTTAATAATTCAATTAATAAAGTTGTTTCAGTATTCGAAAATGTCATACCGTTTTGTTTGGCATTATTGGCGGCGTTCATGACCGTGGAAGCCATGGATTTGGCATCCTTTGTATCAGTATTATTAGAAGCAAAATCCATAAGAAACTGCAGCTTTTCCGGTGAAATATCATTTAAGGCAGGATTGCCTTTCAAAAAGTCTAAATTCATAAAATCCTCCGTTCTTAACAAGTTGACAGGGAACCATAAAATAACAAATGATAAAGTGATGAAATCAGGAAAACAGGGTATCATAAGCAGACAGCATCTGATACATATTTAAAAAGTTTTCAATATTTTCTTTCTCGCCGGGTGTACACTGTTCGCTGATATCGGTAAGCATCTGAAACATCCGCTCCTGGGGAGAATGGCTGCTGACTTCCTGAATCGTAAGCGTGTCATTGGAAAAAAGCTGGGCTGTTTTTTGTAGTTCCATATATTTGATGAGAAGCGCAAAGGGACGCTGCTGACCGGCGGAAAGATATGGAATCATGGTTTTCATAATCTGTAACTGGTGGTTTTGTAACTGCGAGTCAAAGAAGGTTGGTTTATACTCAGAATCCATAAAATAATCCTTTTTCTTTTAAATTATGATGGAACAGCGGAAAATATAACTTTGACGCATATAATAAAATGTAGAACCTTTTTATAGAAACAGGAAAGGATTTGATGCCAGCATGGGAAAATTAATCATTGACGGAAATGAAGTATATGAAATAGATGAAGAATGTATGAAGAAAAAAGAAACGGAAAAGAAGAAACTGACCGCACCGGAAAAAGGCGGTCAAAGATATGACAGAACAAAGAATGTGTCTTGACACATTCTTGTGCCTGCGGCGGTCGCTTGCGACATCTACCTTATACGCCGCAGTGCGCATCCTCGCGGAGCATTTTTTTGCTTTACAGGAAAGCAATTTCCTGTAAAGTGAAAAAGGGACCTCGTTGAGAGGCCCCCGCTTTGCAGATGAATTAGCATCCACAACCGTTGTTGTTAAATCCGAAGCTGTCACCACAGCCGCCACAGAAGAGCAACAGTAAAATAATCCAGATACAGCTGTCGTTGCCGCATCCATTGCCACATCCTCCAAATCCATTGTTGCCGCAGCAGGAGAGTAACAGGATAATCCAGATTAAAGAACAGCAGTTATTTCCTTCGTTACATCCACATCCGCAGCCAGTAGCAGCTAAATCACTCATTTTCAAATCCTCCAAAATTTATCTTACACTTCATAATATGGAAGAAGTAAAAATGTGTGACTAAATTATTCTGAAATTTTTTCGATGCCGGAAATGTCCGGGTGAATTGTCAGGGAATAATTCGTATAGTAAATGACATAACCGGCAACAGCACCGTTTGGTTTCTTTACATTTTTACGCTGTAAATAATCGATTTCAATTTTTTCGTTATCACGGCCGGAAGAATAGTAGCCTGCCAGTCTGCCGGCCTCTTCGAAAGTCCGATCCGGCAGCTCCCTGCCTTCGGTTTTTACAATAACATGGGAGCCGGGCATTCCTTTGGCGTGGAACCACCAGTCATTTCCATTGGCAACCTTAAAAGTAAGTTCGTCATTCTGGAAATTATTTTTTCCAACATAAATATCAAAGCCATCACTGGAACGATAATGGAATGGTTTACTTTTGAATTTCTGTTTTTTCTTACCGTTCATTTTTCTGCGGATATAGCCATAGGTTTCCAGCTCGTCCCGGATCTGGGCAAGGTCATCTTCGGATTCCGCAATGGCAAGCGCAGCCTGAATGGTCTGTAAGTGTGCTATTTCTGCCTTGGTTTCTTCGGTCTGGGTATTTAATGCTTCAAAGGTACGCTTTAATTTATTGTACCGGGCAAAATATTTTTTTGCATTGTCCAGTGGAGAAAGTGTTTCATCCAGAGGAATGGTAAGCATTTCACCGGTATAGTAATTTGGCACCTCTACTGATTTGGCTCCTTCGGTAACCTGATAGCCGTAGGTATTTAATAATTCGCCGTATACTTTAAATTTATCACGTTTTTCCGTATCTTTTAACTGTTTTAACTGTAAATCCAGTTTTTTACTGCTTCGCTCTAAGTGAGTGGATACAATTTTACGCAAATCCACAGATTTCTGACGCATACGGGTGTAGAGGCTGCGGCTGGCATAAAATTGTTCTAATACGGCGGAAATAGAATCTGCCGGTTCAATGTGATAGCCTTCCGTATGTTCATAGCGGGTTGGTAAGATGGCAGCATATTCTGCCGGTTCTTCTCCTTTATAAAGAATACATGGCTTGAAATTTTTATTTTCGACATCCTCCATCAGCCAGCTGAAATTATGATAAAGGTGCAGCAGTGCGTCTTCTTCTAAGGTATTAATCGGTGTATCTGCATCTAAAGAAGCACGGTAACAGATTTCTGCTGCAACCTGTCCACTGATTCCGGTAAAAGCAGAAGTAAGTGCTTTGGCAAGTGGCAGTGGAAGAGAAGACGCTTTTTCACAGAACTGTTCATAGGAACAGTCAAGGGGATTCCGCTTGTTCTGGGTCTCCGGGATAAAATATTCTCTTCCCGGCAGAACTTCACGGACGGAACTCATCTGGGATGGAACCCGTTTGATACTGTCAATGATGCGTTCGTTTTCATCACAGAAAATAATATTGCTGTATTTCCCCATTAATTCTATAATCAGGTTTTTCTTTTTCAGGTCGCCCATTTCATCCAAATGCTCGACCGTAATCCGGATGATTCGTTCTAATCCGGGCTGACTGATGGCAATAATCCGGCCGTTGGCAATATGTTTTCGTAATACCATGCAGAAATTCGGTGCAGTCATGGGACTGACTTTATTCTGAGCTGTAAGATAGATATAAGGCAGGGAAGCACTGGCACTTAAAGAAAGCCGGTACTGGCCGGATGGTGCCTTTATGGTAAGCAGCAGCTCGTCCGCCTCAGGCTGGGCTATTTTGCTGATTCGTCCATTTAAAATTGTCTGATTTAATTCTGCAGTAAGTGCAGCTACGGTAATTCCGTCTAGCGCCATATAATATGACCTCCTTTGGAAAGACTAGATTCTTTTACAGGATTTTATTATAAAGAAATCTTTCTAAAATTTCAATAAATACGGCATTTTGAATTTGACTAATAAAGAAAATTCTACTATAATACATATATCTATGCATTAGGAGGCAGCTATGATTAAAAGTATGACCGGCTTCGGCAGGTGTGAGATAGAGGAAGACAACCGTAAGATAACGGTAGAGATTAAATCAGTAAATCACCGCTATCTGGATGTAAATGTTAAGCTTCCTAAAAAATTAAGTTTCTTTGAAAGTGCCGTGCGTAACTTAATCAAAGAATACATACAGCGTGGAAAAGTAGATATCTTCATTACCTGTGAAGATTTCAACGAAGCCAACTTCTCACTGAAATACAACGAAGAACTTGCTGGCGAATATTTAAAATATTTACAGCAGATGGCAGAGCATTTCCAGCTGGAAAATGATATCCGTGTCAGCACATTGTCACGTTATCCGGATGTTTTTATAATGGAAGAACAGGATAATGACGAAGAAGAACTTTGGGCACTTCTTGAGAAGACATTGCGTAATGCATGTGAGGCATTTGTTGAAACCAGAGAAAAAGAAGGCGAGAATTTAAAAACTGACCTTCTGAATAAATTAGATGAAATGATTGGCTATGTGGACTTTATCGAAGAACGTTCGCCAATCGTTATGAAAGAATACCGTGAGCGATTAGAAACCAAGGTAAAAGAAATTTTAGAAGATAAGCAGATGGATGATGCAAGAATTGCAACGGAGGTTACAATATTTGCTGATAAAATATGTGTGGATGAAGAAACTGTCCGCTTAAAGAGCCATATTGAAGCGATGAAAGCTGCTTTAACAGGCGGTGGAACCGTTGGAAGGAAGCTTGACTTCATTGCCCAGGAGATGAACCGGGAAGCAAATACGATTCTTTCCAAGGCAAGTGATCTTGCAATTTCAGATACCGGTATTAATCTGAAAACGGATATTGAAAAAGTCCGCGAACAGATTCAGAATATTGAATAAATGATTTCCGTAAACCCTGTAGTAAGAATGGAATGGTGAAAAATGGCAGCACTTATGAATATTGGATTTGGAAATGTAGTAAATACAGATAAGATTGTTGCTGTGATTCAGCCGGATTCTGCACCTGCCAAGCGCATGATTCAGAAAGCCAAAGAAGAAGAGTGCGTGGTGGATGCAACCCAGGGAAGACGTACCCGTGCAGTGATTATTACAAATGCCGGATATATCGTTCTTTCTGCATTACAGCCGGATACACTGACTGGCAGATTTAACGAGATTAGTGGAAATAAACTGAGTGAGGAATAGTAAATGAAAAGAAAAGGTATATTAACCGTAGTATCCGGTTTCTCCGGTGCCGGAAAAGGCACTGTGATGAAAGCTCTGATGGCGGAGTACAAGGATACATATGCATTATCTGTTTCAGCTACCACGAGAAATCCGAGACCCGGAGAAGTGGATGGTGTTGATTATTTCTTTCGTACCAGAGAAGAATTTGAACAGATGATAGCAGACAATGCGTTAATTGAGCATGCCTGTTATGTGGGAAATTATTATGGTACACCAAAAGCCTATGTAGATGAACAGTTAGAGGCTGGAAAAGATGTAATTCTTGAGATAGAGATTCAGGGAGCACTTGACGTAAAGAAACGTTTTCCGGACACCATCTTAATCTTTGTAACACCACCGGATGCGGATGAATTAAAGAACCGCCTGGTGAACCGTGGAACTGAAGATATGGCAACCATCAATGCAAGATTAAACAGAGCATCCCAGGAAGCAGAGTTTATGAATCAGTATGATTACATTGTGGTGAACGATACCGTCCCTGCATGTGTGGAGAATATCCACAGCATCATTGAGAACGAACATGATTGTGCATCACGTAATATAAATTTCATCAATAAAATCAGAGAAGAGCTGAAGTGCTTTTCGAAAGGAGAATAAATTATGATACATCCATCTTATGTTGAGTTAATGAAGGTCGTAAATAACGACGTTGAAATCGGAGAAGAACCGGTAGTAAACAGCAGATATTCTATTGTAATTGCTACTGCAAAGAGAGCAAGACAGATTATCGGTGGAGATGAACCATTGGTTGAAAATGCCAAAGGAAAGAAACCACTTTCTATCGCAGTAGAAGAGCTTTATACCGGAAAGGTAAAAATCATGGGAGAAGATGCTGTTTCAGAAGATAACGAGTAGCATAGCGGGGTTGCCAACATGGTTTGGTAACCCTTTCATCATGTAAGAGAAAAATATATACAGGACTTTTTCCTGTTACGGAGGAATGAATGAATATTTTCTTTGTATCACTGGGTTGTGATAAGAATCTGGTAGATTCAGAATATATGCTTGGTATGATCCGTGATGCCGGATATACCATTATTGATGATGAAACGCAGGCAGATGTGATAGTAATTAATACCTGTTGTTTTATCAATGATGCCAAAGAAGAGAGTATTAACACAATACTTGAAATGGCAGAATATAAGAAAACCGGACATGCAAAGGCATTGATTGTAACCGGGTGCCTTGCCCAGCGTTACCGGAATGAGATTGAGGAAGAAATACCGGAAGTAGATGCAATTCTTGGAACTAATTCCTATGATAATATTGTTTCTGCTGTGAAAGAGGTTATGGCAGGAAAACATTATACCAATTTAAATTCGCTGGAAGGGCTTCCAACCTTGCATACCAAACGATGTGTTACCACCGGCGGACATTATGCCCATTTAAAAATTGCAGAAGGCTGTAACAAGCGCTGTACTTACTGCATCATTCCATATATCAGAGGAAACTACCGCAGTATACCGATTGAAGAACTGATAGCAACAGCCAGAGAACTGGTAGCGGGCGGAGTAAAGGAACTGATTCTGGTAGCCCAGGAGACCACGCTTTACGGAATTGACCTCTATGGAAAAAAATCCCTGCACCGGCTTTTAGATGAATTAAATAAGATTCCGGGATTGTACTGGATTCGTATTCTTTACTGTTATCCGGAAGAAATTGATGATGAACTGATTGAAGCAATCAAACGAAATGATAAAGTCTGCCATTATCTGGATATTCCGATTCAGCATGCAAATTCAGACGTATTAAAGAGAATGGGAAGAAAGACCAATAAGGATGACCTTGTTCGTATTATTCATCATCTGCGGGAAGAAATTCCGGATATTACGCTCCGGACCACTTTGATCTGTGGCTTCCCGGGAGAGACAGAAGAGCAGCATAAAGAGCTGTTGGAATTCGTACAGGAAATGAAATTTGACCGTCTGGGTGCATTTACCTATTCTCCGGAAGAAGGAACGAAAGCAGCTGAGATGGAAAATCAGATTCCGGAAGAGACGAAGAAGCTGTGGCAACAGGAAGTCATGGAGCTTCAGGAAGAAATTATTTTTGAGAAAAATGAAGATATGGCTGACCGTGAACTTTACGCTTTTATCGAAGGAAAAGTTGCAGATGAGAATGCTTATGTAGGAAGAACCTACCGTGATGCACCATCTATTGACGGATATATTTTTGTAAATACAGAGGAAACCTTAATGACCGGAGACTTTGCCAAAGTGAAAGTAACCGGAGCTTATGAATATGATTTGATAGGAGAATTAGCATGAATTTACCAAACAAATTAACAATTTTCAGAGTAATTTTGATTCCGTTTTTTGTAGTGTTTATGTTGGCACCGATTTGTCCGGGTTATGCAAATTATATTGCTGTAGCAATCTTTATTGTAGCAAGTCTTACAGACCTTTTGGATGGGAAGATTGCAAGAAAGTATAATCTTGTGACAGATTTCGGCAAATTTATGGACCCGCTTGCGGATAAACTGCTGGTATGTGCCGCAATGATCTGCCTGATTGAAACCGGACAGCTTGCAGCCTGGATTGTAATCGTAATTATCAGCCGTGAGTTTATCATCAGTGGTTTCCGTCTGGTAGCAGCTGATAACGGCGTTGTAATTGCAGCCAGCTACTGGGGCAAATTTAAGACCACATTCCAGATGCTTATGGTCATTGTATTGATTCTTAATTTTGATAACTGTTACTTCCAGTTATTAGGAACCGTACTTACTTATATTGCACTGGTATTAACGGTTGTATCTCTAATTGATTATCTCTGGAAAAACAGAGCTGTTTTAAAAGAACAGAAATAAAGAGGATTCCCATGGAAAAAAGACAGGAAAATCTGGAAGATAAAATTGTAAAACGGCTGACGGAGAATCATTTATCCATTGCTACCGCAGAATCCTGTACCGGAGGACTTGTAGCCGCAACTTTGATTAATGTGCCGGGTGCTTCGGATGTGCTGGAAGAATCTTATATCACTTACTCGGATGCGGTAAAGCATAAAGTACTAGGTGTATCGGAAGAGACCTTGCAAAAACACACTGCAGTAAGTAAAGAAGTAGCAGAAGAAATGGTTCGTGGCGTAACAAAAGTTGCCGGTACGAATGTCGGAATCTCAGTAACCGGTATTGCAGGTCCAGGTGGTGGAAGTGAAAAGTTCCCGGTAGGACTGGTATACATTGGTTATAAAATAAATGATTTTGTGAAAGTTATACGTTATGTATTTTCCGGAGACCGTAGTGAAGTGCGTATGCATGCGGTGGAGACGGCATTGCAGGAACTGAATGATTTACTGATAAAAGAGGGATTTTAATGAGAATAATAGCCGGAAAAGGAAGAAGCCTTCCATTGAAAACAATTGAAGGAATAGACACAAGACCGACAACAGACCGTATTAAAGAAACACTTTTTAATATGCTGCAATACGAGATTGCGGACTGCCGGTTCTTAGATTTGTTTGCAGGAAGCGGACAGATTGGATTGGAAGCTGTCAGTCGTGGAGCGAAAGAAGCTGTTTTTGTGGAAAGTGGGAAAAAAGCAGCAGCATGTATACAGGATAATATTAACTTTACCCAATTTAATGACCAGTGTCGTTTACTGCAGATGGATGTTATGGCAGCTATCCGGAGTCTGGAAGAAAAAGGGACATTCCAGATTATTTTCATGGATCCGCCTTACAATCAGGAACTGGAAAAGGATGTGCTGATGCTGCTTTCGAAATCGACCCTGGTAGATGAAGATACGGTAATTATTGTAGAAGCGTCCCTAAAGACTGGTTTTGAGTATCTTGAGGAGCTTGGTTTTACACTTGATAAATGCAAAAAATATAAGACAAATTTACATGCCTTTATATCCAGAAAGGAATAACCTATGATGAAAAAAGCAATCTATCCGGGCAGCTTTGACCCGGTCACAAATGGTCATGTTGACATGATTGAACGTGCTTCGAAAATAGTGGACGAGCTGGTTGTGGGAGTTTTAAATAACAGTGCAAAAAACTCGTTGTTTTCTTTAGATGAACGTGTTAGTATGTTAAAAGAGATAACAAAAGATATGCCGAATGTAACAGTTGCTTCTTTTGATGGTCTTTTAGTTGACTTTATGGAAAAAATTGATGCAACCATTATCGTCAGAGGATTGCGTGCGGTAACGGACTTTGAATATGAACTTCAGATTGCACAGTCGAACCATCGTGTAAATCCAAAGATAGATACGGTATTTCTTACAACGAATGTAAAATATTCCTATCTCAGCTCTACAATTGTAAAGGAATATGCTTCTTATGGTGGCGATATTTCACATTTTGTCCCACCACAGTTTATAGAGCGGATTTATGATAAATATAATATCAAAAAATAAGGAGTGTGGACGATGAGTAGCAGAATGGAACAAATCATAGAAGAAATCGAAGAATATATTGATAATTGCAAATATCAGCCATTATCCAGTACAAAAATTGTTGTTAATAAGGATGAGTTAGAAGAACTCCTGACGGAATTAAAAATGAAAACGCCGGAAGAAATCAAGCGTTATCAGAAGATTATCAGCAACAAAGAAGCTATTCTGGCAGATGCCCAGGCAAAAGCAGATGCCATCATTGCTCAGGCACAGGTACAGACCAGCGAGCTTGTCAGTGAACACCAGATTATGCAACAGGCTTATGCCCAGGCAAATGAGGTTGTTATGATTGCTACCAAGCAGGCACAGGAGATTCTTGATAAAGCAACCAATGATGCCAATAATATCCGTATGGGTGCAATTCAGTATACGGACAGCAGTCTTAAGAATATTGAAGAAATTTTAAGTCATGCCATTGAAGGTTCACAGGCAAGATATGATAATCTGATTCATACCCTTCAGGGTTGTCTGGATGTTGTGACGGCAAACCGGAATGAACTGCTTCCAGAGGAAGAAGATGCTTCTTCCGGACAGGCAAAACAGGAAACAACAGCAGAGCCTGCCACACAGGAAGCACCGGCAAATGAGATTCCGGAAGAGTAATATATATTTATCCTGCCGGATATATCATGTACCCCAGAAGGAAAGCACAGAATGCAAGACTGATTCGGACCAGCAGATAATATTTCATGGAGAGCTTCTGGCATGCAACCATGGAATAGGTCTGGGCGAAGCCGCATAATCCGCCAAAAGCGGTAAGACTTAAAATCAACGCATAATCAAGCTGCGGCGAGAAAGCTTCTTCAGAAATTTGCCGGATTCCATTTGTAACTTCTAATGGAATACAAAGTGGTAATTGTAAGAGCTTTTGTGGCACATAAAAGGTAATCTGTTCTAACAGAATAGAAAAGAGCATGATATATCCACCGAGTTTACAAAGAATTTCAAAACCGTTCATGATACCGGCATCTATGATTGAAAAGTTTAATTTTAATCGTGGTGCCGTTTCTTTTTGCGTTAGATTATTACGCTGAAAAGTATAGAGAATGCGGCAGAGAATCAGGGGCGGCAGATAGAGGATCCCAAGTGTCGGTAATAAAAGACCGTCCTGCCGGAGTGTATCGTGAACAATATAGCTTGCAATGAACATGGGACTGATATTATTGCAGATGGCAAAGAGAATGACAGCCTCTTCCCTCGACAACTGATTTTCTTCTAACATCTGTGCACAGATACGGCTTCCCATAGGAAAACCAAATAGAAACCCTGACAGAAGTGGAAAACAGGCATTTCTGCTGCAGGGAATCAGGAGATGGATGAATGGATAGAGGATTCCTGAAATATGATAAAAAACTCCGGATGAAATCAGAATATTGGATAGAATGGCAAAAGGAAGCAATGCAGGCAGAATATTCTGGTACCAGAGCATTAGGCCATTTGCTGCGGCAGATACCGTAAGCATGGGATGCAAAAATAATAATATTAAGCACAAAAAAAGAATCAGAAGAGAAATAGTTTTTTTCATAGTTCAATATATTGTATAAAATAACTTTTATGCGAATTATTATGAAGAAGAAAATTTGTGTCATTATTCTCTTTTTTTTGCTGGTTGTCATAGACTGCAGCCTGTTACAGCAGATTCAAAAGCGGGCAGCCTTTTATATAGCATTTGAACAACAGGAGTTCTTTCAGAAACTTCGGAATCAGGAAGTCTCTCCGGAAACGGTGTTAAAATTCAGGAAATATGAGTCTGAAGAAGGTGAGGCTCAGGAAGATATGACATTTACCCGCTATCTTCTGGCATATTATGCTTCAGATTTAACAGAAAAAAACGAGCTGAAAGATGTATACAAAAGATTGCTGCATTTTCATAAAGAAGAAATTGAAAAGCAGGAAGCCTATTTAGACAGTATCTGGTCTGACATTGTCTATTTCCCGGTTCCGGATACCATCTTGGACGAAGAGAAAAAAGTAACTTTTGGAGACACCTGGATGCAGAGCCGTACTTATGGTGGAGACAGAGGACATGAAGGCTGTGATATTATGGCAGATATCAATGAGCGGGGAAATTACCCGGTAATCAGTGTCTGCGATGGAACCATAGAGCAGATGGGCTGGCTGGAACTTGGGGGTTACCGTATCGGAATCCGGAGTCCTCATGGAGCATATTTCTACTATGCACATCTGTCGGATTATGCAGAGGGACTTTCCATCGGAGACGAGGTTCATGCCGGAGAGCTGATTGCATTTATGGGAGATACCGGATATTCTAAGACAGAAGGAACCGCAGGTAATTTTGATGTGCATCTTCATTTTGGAATTTATTTAAATGATGAAAATAAACGGGAGTTTAGTGTAAATTCCTATTCCATCCTGCAATATCTCTATCAGGAGAAGAAAATATTACATTATCAATATTAAGATTTAAATTAGGATTTAAATTAGGATTTGAATTATAAGAAACACGCTTTGCGAGCTTCTCGAGTTATCGCGGTGTCTGCCAAATCAGAGTAGTAAAGGAACGTATCAGAATGAAAGATTTGAGATTAGATAAATTTTTAACAGAAATGGGCAAGGGAAGCAGGAGTCAGGTGAAAACATATATTTCCAAGGGACGTGTTACCGTAAATGGAGAAATCATCAAACGTCCGGAATACAAGATTTCACCGGAAAAGGATATTGTTAACCTCGAAGGCGAAAAGGTTAATTATTCCCAATGGGAATATTATATGCTAAATAAGCCTGCCGGCTGTGTCAGTGCCACGGAAGATAAGCATTTTCCAACTGTAGTTTCCTTCATAGAAGATGCTGTAAGAAAAGATTTGTTTCCGGTAGGCAGACTGGATAAGGATACGGAAGGGCTGCTCCTTATCACCAATGACGGTGCGTTGGCTCATGAGCTTTTATCTCCGAAGAAACATGTGGCAAAAACTTATTATGCCAGAATAGAAGGAAAAGTGACTGCTGAAGATGTTGCGGCTTTTCGGAAGGGTCTTGATATCGGAGAGAAAAACCTCACAAAGCCTGCTGAACTTGTGATTTTAAAAAGTGATTCAGAATCAGAAATTGAAGTTACTATTACCGAAGGAAAATATCATCAGATTAAGCGGATGTTTGAAAAAACAGGAAAAAAGGTCATTTATTTAAAACGGCTTTCCATGGGAAGCTTAAAGCTGGATGAAACTCTGGCAACAGGAGCGTATCGCCCATTGACGGAGTCAGAATTACAGGCATTAAAGGAAGGATAAGAAGATGCAGAACGGTTTTTTACCAATTTCAAGAAAAGATATGGAAGAAGCAGGGATAAAGCAGCTGGATTTCGTCTATATATGCGGAGATGCATATGTAGACCATCCTTCCTTTGGACATGCTATTATCAGTAGAATATTGCAGGCACATGGTTATACCGTGGGTATCATTGCACAGCCGGATTATCGTGACAAGGAAAGCGTAACCATATTGGGCGAGCCACGGCTTGGCTTTTTAGTTTCCGGTGGGAATATGGATTCCATGGTAAACCATTATTCTGTATCGAAAAAGAGACGTGCCCATGATGCATTTTCACCGGGTGGCGTTATGGGAAAACGCCCGGATTATGCAGTGGTAAGTTACTGCAATCTGATCCGTCAGACCTATAAACATAATCCAATCATTATCGGCGGTATTGAAGCAAGTCTTAGAAGACTTGGGCATTATGATTACTGGTCTAATAAGGTAAAACGTTCCATTCTTCTGGACTCCGGTGCTGATTTGATTTCTTATGGAATGGGCGAGCACAGCATTGTTGAAATTGCAGATGCGTTAGCTTCCGGTCTTGCGGTAAAGGATATTACTTATATCGATGGAACTGTTTTTAAGACCCGAAATAAAGAAGATATTTATGATGCCTTGGAATTGCCGTCTTTTAATAAAATCAAAGAGGACAAGACAGCGTATGCCAAGAGCTTTTACCTGCAGTATCAGAATACAGACCCTTTTACGGCAAGAAGAATTTATGAAACCTATGATGAGAAAATGTTTGTCGTACAGAATCCACCGGCAAAGCCATTGACCCAGATGGAAATGGATGATATCTACGCACTGCCATATATGAGAACCTATCATCCAATCTATGAAAAGGATGGTGGTGTACCGGCTATTGAAGAAGTAAAATTTTCACTGGTCAGTAACCGTGGCTGCTTTGGTGGCTGCAGCTTTTGTGCTTTAACTTTTCATCAGGGCAGAATTATTCAGACCAGAAGTCATGAATCCATTCTTGCAGAAGCAAAGAAGATGACACAGGATAAGGATTTTAAAGGATATATCCATGATGTAGGTGGTCCGACTGCTAATTTCAGGGCACCGGCATGTACGAAGCAGCTCACAAAGGGTGTTTGCAAGAACCGGCAATGTCTGTTCCCGACACCATGTAAAAATCTTGTTGCTGACCATAGCGATTATATCAGTCTTCTTCGTAAATTACGGAATATCAAAGGCGTGAAAAAAGTATTTGTCCGCTCCGGTATCCGTTTTGACTATCTTTTATGTGATACGAAAAATAATTTTCTGGAAGAACTTTGTAAATATCATGTCAGCGGACAGCTAAAGGTGGCACCGGAGCATATTTCAGACCCGGTATTACAGAAAATGGGAAAACCTCCGGTTTCCGTTTATAATGAATTTGTCCGCAAGTATCATGATATGAATGAACGGTTAGGATTAAAACAGTATCTGGTACCATATCTGATGTCCTCCCATCCTGGTTCGACCCTGCAGGAGGCAGTAGATTTGGCTGAGTATTTAAGAGATTTAGGTTATATGCCTCAGCAGGTACAGGATTTCTATCCGACCCCATCCACCATATCGACCTGTATGTACTATACCGGTTTAGATCCGCGGACCATGGAGCCGGTATATGTAGCAACCAATCCGCATGAGAAAGCCATGCAGCGTGCACTGATACAGTATCGTAATCCGGAAAATTATGATTTGGTGCATGAAGCGTTAGTTAAGACGAACCGGACGGATTTAATCGGCTTTGATGCCCATTGCCTCATCCGTCCAAGAAAGCTTGCCAAAGAAGAAGCATTTTCGGGTAAGAAAAAGACGAAGCAGACACCGAATCAAAATCAGACAAAGTATAAAACTGGAAATTCCAGAAATACAGAAAAATATTCGGGAAAGACTTCCAGTCAGAATACGAAGAAGAAGCATACGATTCGAACCGTTCATAAAAAGAAATAGTAAGGATATGTTATGAAAACATTTATCATTAAAGAAAATGAAGCAGGACAACGATTTGATAAATATTTAAAAAAGCTTTTAAAAGAAGCACCGTCAAGCTTTGTCTATAAAATGCTACGGAAAAAGAATATTGTATTAAATGGAAAAAAGGCAGATGGATCCGAAAAACTGAATGCCAGAGATGAGGTAAAGCTGTTTTTAGCAGATGAAACTTATGATAAGTTTGCAGGAGCAGAGGTAAAAGAAAGTTTTCCAACCACAGCACTGGATATCGTTTATGAAGATGAAGATATTTTAATCATCAATAAACCTGCAGGAATGCTGTCACAGAAGGCACAGCCATCCGATATTTCTGCCAACGAATATATTATCGGATATCTTCTTCAAAGCAGAGCCCTTAAGGAAACGGATTTGCGGACCTTTCGACCGTCCGTCTGCAACCGTCTTGACCGCAATACTTCAGGACTTCTGACAGCCGGAAAGACGTTAAAGGGATTGCAGGATTTATCCGAGGCTTTGAAAAAAAGAACCGTAAAGAAATATTATCTCTGCCTGGTAGCCGGATGCATTACTGCACCGCAGCATTTAAAGGGGTATCTTATGAAGGATGAAAGGCAGAATCGTGTATTTATTTCAAAGGAAAAAACAGAGGATGCACTCTGTATCGAAACCGAGTATGAGCCACTGGAAGTATATCAGGATGTCACACTGCTGCAGGTGCATCTGATTACCGGACGCAGCCATCAGATCCGTGCCCATTTAGCATCCATTGGTCATCCGATTATCGGAGACAGTAAATATGGTAATGAAAAAATCAATCATTTTTACCGGGAACGCACCGGCGTAAAACATCAGCTTTTACATGCTTACCGGATGATATTTGCAGATGGCAGATGTGTAGAAGCAGCTCCACCGGATGATTTTAATAAGGCTATTTGTTATGCAAATCAGAATGCCATAGAGCAGTAATTATTTTAACAAAAGACTACGGATGTTACAGGAAGGATGAATAAGTAAGATGAAAGTATATCTGATGCGGCATGGAGAAACCGATTACAATAAAAAAGGACTGATACAGGGAACACTTGACATTCCATTAAATGAATTCGGACTGGAATTAGCCGAAAAGACCAAAGAGGGATTCAAAAAAGAAGGATTGACTTTTGACTACTGTTATTGCAGTCCGTTAATTCGTGCCAGACAGACGGCAGAGATTATTCTGCGTGGAACAGATACGCTGGTTTCTTATGATGAACGTATCCGTGAAATGAATTTCGGAGAAGGAGAAGGGCAGAAGCTTGCTGATCTCAGCTGGAATCCGGCTCTTAAAAATATTGATGCTTTGTTTCATGCACCGGAACAGTATCGTGCCACGGAAAAGGGCGAAAGCTACGAAGCGTTACTTGCCCGGGTGGAAGACTTTTTAAAGCATGAAATTCTTCCATTGGAAGGAAAAATGAAGCGTGTGCTCATCTGTTGTCATGGTGGAATCATCCGGGCATTTCTTGCATACATAAAAGGACTTGAAATCAAGGATTTCTGGAACAGCCACCAGCCAAACTGCAGTGTAAATATATTAGAAGTCCGGGATCAGAAAATAAGGATTCTCGAAGAACATAAAATCTATTACACACTGCCGGAAGAAAAGAAAGGAAGTATACTCTGATGGCAACTTGGAATTCCAGAGGATTAAGAGGTTCTACGTTAGAGGAATTTATTAACCGGACCAATGAAAAATATGCAGAGCATAATTTAGCAATGATACAGAAAATTCCAACACCGATTACACCAATTAATATTGATAAAGAAACAAGACATATTACCCTTGCCTATTTTGAACAGAAAAGTACCGTAGATTATATCGGGGCAGTACAGGGCATTCCGGTCTGCTTTGATGCCAAGGAATGTCACACTGATACGTTTCCTCTTGCCAATGTGCATGCTCACCAGATTCAGTTTATGCAGGATTTTGAAAATCAGCAGGGTATTTCTTTTATTCTGATATTTTATACCCAACGGGATGAATTTTACTATATGCCATTCCGACAGCTTTATGAATTCTGGGAGAGAGCCCAGAATGGCGGACGGAAGAGCTTCCGGCTAGAAGAATTAAATCCGGAATTTTTCCTGCCAAAGAAGTCGGGAATCCTGGTTCCCTATCTGGAAGGCTTGAAAAAAGATTTGGAGCTAAGGGATTGACAATTATTTCCAGGTAATATATACTAGGAAAAGCAATTCACCGTGGTAGCATGGTAGCACGCTAAAGTGCTTTGAGAAAAACTGGAGGTTTATATGAAAAATCAATTGTTGCATACACCAGAGGGTGTCCGGGATATTTATAATGAAGAGTGTGAAAAAAAATTAGAGCTGCAGGATCGGCTGCATAAGGCTTTAAAACGGCACGGATACCACAGTATTCAGACACCGACCTTTGAATTTTTCGATATATTTGGAAAAGAAGTTGGAACCATTCCATCCAGCGAATTATATAAATTTTTTGACCGGGAAGGAAATACCCTTGTATTAAGACCGGATATTACACCATCTATTGCACGGTCTGCCGCAAAATATTTTATGGATGAGGATATGCCAATCCGCCTTTCTTATATGGGAAATACCTTTATCAATAACCATAGTTATCAGGGAAGATTAAAGGAATCCACCCAGCTGGGAGCAGAGTTAATCGGAGATGATACCGTAGATGCCGATGCAGAGATGATTGCCATGGCAATTGACGCATTAAAGAGCAGTGGTTTAAAGGATTTCCAGATTAGTGTGGGACATGTGGAATTCTTCCGTGGCTTAATGGAAGCGGCAGGGCTTTCCGAAGAACAGGAAGAAGTTATCCGGGAACTGATTGCTAATAAGAATTTCTTTGGCGTGGAAGAAGAGATTTCCGACTGTTCCATGAATCAGAATTTAAAAGAATTATTCGGCATGCTTGGAACCATTTATGATAATGCAGCTTCCTTTGAAGAAGCAAAGACCTATGCGGCTGATTATCCAAAGGTTTATAAAGCAATACGCAGATTGGAAGACTTAGATGCGGTGCTTAAAGTATATGACGTAGACAAATATGTGACCTATGAATTTGGTATGTTAAGCAGCTATCATTATTATACCGGAGTAATTTTTGCCGGTTATACTTATGGAAGCGGTGAACCGATTGTAAAGGGGGGCCGTTATGACAAGCTTCTTACTTATTTTGGAAAAGATGCAGCTTCCATTGGATTTGCGATAGTAGTAGACCAGTTAATGGCAGCAATTTCAAGACAGAAAATTGAGATTACCGTAAAACATGACAATCAGCTGATTGTATACAAACCGGAATATCGCAGGGAAGCAGTAAAGAAAGCCATTGCACTGAGGGCAAAGGACTGCAATGTGGAACTGATTGCCTGGGCAATGGATAAATCAAAAGCAGATTATGAAGCATATGCATTGCGAAATCAGATTGCAGAACTGACATTTATGGATGGAGAATAGAAATGGAAGATATGAGATATTTAACCTTTGCATTAGGTAAGGGAAGACTGGCAAATAAAACCTTAGAGACTTTTGAAAAAATCGGCATTACCTGTGAAGAAATGAAAGACAAGAATACCAGAAAACTTATTTTTGTCAATGAAGAATTAAAGCTTCGTTTCTTCCTTGCCAAGGGACCGGATGTACCAACTTATGTAGAATATGGTGCGGCAGATATCGGTATTGTGGGAAAAGATACAATTTTAGAGGAAGCAAGAAATATTTATGAAGTATTGGATTTGGGCTTTGGAAAATGCAGAATGTGTATCTGCGGTCCAAAAGAATCCAAAGAATTATTACAGCATCACGAACTGATCCGTGTGGCAACCAAATATCCGCGCATTGCGAAAGACTATTTTTATAATAAGAAACATCAGACTGTAGAAATTATCAAATTAAACGGTTCCATCGAACTTGCCCCGATTGTTGGACTTGCTGAGGTAATATGTGATATTGTAGAGACAGGCTCAACCTTACGTGAAAACGGACTTGAAGTATTAGAAGAAGTTTGTCCGCTTTCTGCCCGGATGGTCGTAAATCAGGTTAGTATGAAAATGGAACATGAGCGGATTACGAAATTAATTACAGATTTAAAATCGGTATTAAAGGAGGCATAAACATGCGTATTTTAGAGTTGACAGAAGAGACAAAGGGTAATATATTAGAGAATCTTTTAAAGAGAAGCCCCAACAGCTACGGCAAATTTGAAGCCAGCGTACAGGAAATCATCGAAACGGTACGTGCCAATAGAGATGCTGCATTATTTGACTATACAGCGAGATTTGATGGTGCAACGATTAATAAAGATAATATTTTAGTAACAGAAGATGAGATTAAGGAGGCTTATGATGCAGTAGATCCGAAGCTCCTTGAAGTCATCCGGAAATCTCTTGTAAATATCCGCACCTATCATGAAAAACAGCGTCAGAACAGCTGGTTTGACAGCCAGGATAAAGGTATTATCTTAGGTCAGAAGGTAACCGCATTAGCCCGTGTTGGTGTTTATGTACCGGGTGGAAAAGCCGTTTATCCTTCTTCCGTACTGATGAATATTGTTCCGGCCAAGGTTGCCGGAGTTGATGAAATTATTATGACAACACCGCCTGGAAAAGATGGTAAGGTAAATCCTTCTACCCTAGTTGCAGCAAGAGAAGCCGGTGCAGACCGCATCTATAAAGTAGGAGGCGCACAGGCAATTGCAGCTCTCGCCTTTGGTACCGAAAGCATTCCAAAAGTAGATAAAATTGTTGGCCCTGGAAATATTTATGTAGCTTTAGCGAAAAAAGCCGTATTCGGTTATGTCAGCATAGACTCCATCGCCGGACCAAGTGAGATTTTAGTATTAGCAGATGAAACAGCCAATCCAAGATATGTTGCAGCCGACCTTTTATCCCAGGCAGAGCATGATGAAATGGCTTCCGCAATTTTGATTACCACAAGCCGTGAACTGGCAGAGCGTGTTTCTGAGGAAGCAGCAAAATTTACTGCACAGCTTTCCAGAAAAGAAATCATCCAGAAATCCTTAGATAACTATGGCTATATTTTAATTGCAGATAATATGGAGGAAGCCATTGCTGCAGTAAATGAAATTGCATCCGAACATATGGAAATTGTAACAAAGAATCCGTTTGAAGTTATGACCAAGGTAAGAAATGCCGGAGCAATTTTCATCGGTGAATACAGCAGTGAACCGCTTGGAGATTATTTTGCAGGACCAAACCACGTTCTTCCAACCAATGGAACCGCAAAATTCTTCTCTGCATTATCTGTAGATGATTTCATTAAGAAATCCAGCATTATTTCCTATTCCAGGGAAGCATTAGAGGAAGTATATAAAGATATTGCCCAGTTTGCAGAGTGCGAACAGTTGACGGCACATGCAAATTCCGTTAAAGTAAGATTTGAAGACGAAAACTAAACGGAGGTTTGTTTCATGGAACAAAGACGTATTGCAGAATATACAAGAAAAACAAAAGAAACAGATATTTACCTTTCCTTTGATTTGGACGGCAGAGGGGATGCAAAGGCAGATACCGGAATTGGATTTTTCGACCATATGTTAGATGGCTTTGCAAGACATGGATTATTTGATTTAAATGTCAAAGTAACCGGAGATCTGGTGGTGGACTGTCATCATACCATTGAAGATACCGGAATCGTCCTTGGCAATGCCATTAAAAAAGCAGTCGGTGACAAAAAGGGTATCAAACGTTTTGGAAGCTGTATGCTGCCAATGGATGAGACACTGGTGCTTTGTGCGGTAGATTTATCCGGAAGACCGTATCTATCCTTTGATGCAGAATTTACCACAGACCGCGTAGGCTATATGGATACCGAAATGGTAAAAGAATTCTTTTATGCCATTTCCTATAGCGCCGGAATGAATTTACATCTTAAGGTCATTACAGGCGGAAATAACCATCATATGATTGAAGCCATGTTTAAGGCATTTGCAAAGGCATTGGATGAGGCAACCATCATTGACCCGCGTATTACCGACATATTATCAACGAAAGGCAGTTTATAGGTGAGCATATGAAACACAAGAATATAGTAGCAACCATTTATCTGAAAAACGGAGAGGCAGTAAAGAGCCCGAGTGACCTTAGTTCTGCAGGAGATTTAAAAGAACTTACCAAGCTTTATAATGACAGTGGAATTGATAAGATTTTAATCTATGACTTATCAACCGGCGATGAAGAGCATGAGAAAAATATTCATACGGTAAAAGATATTTTCCGTACTGTAGAGATTCCGATTTATGCAGGTGGAAATATCAACCGTCTGGAAGACATTAAGAAATTTATCTATGCCGGATGTAAACAGGTAGTTTTAAACGGTGCAAAATCCGTCAGCATGTCTTTGGCTGAGGAAGGTGCAAAACGATTCGGAAAAGACCGTATGATTGTTTCTGTAAAGAATATTGATTTCTTATTCAAGCACAAAGATGAACTGGATGAATATTTCCATGAAATGATTGTTCTTGATCCATCCATGATGGACGGAGTAGAAAATATTACAAATCTGCCATATGTCGTTCAGTATGATAATTATGACAAGGATGCACTGGTGGATGTATTAAACCGTGAAAATGTCAGAGGAATCTGTGGCGCTTTTATTAATGATACCAGGACAGATATCATGAAATTAAAGACAGAATTTGCAGCCAGCGGAATCCGTATGGACAATTTTGCTCCGGCATTAAAATGGAGTGATTTCAAATTGAATTCGGATGGAATGGTACCTGTTGTAGTACAGGATTACCGTACCGATGAAGTACTTATGGTAGCTTATATGAATGAAGAAGCGTTCAATACCACCATTTCCAGCGGAAAGATGACTTATTACAGCCGCAGCCGTAAGGCGTTGTGGATGAAGGGTGAGACCAGTGGTCATATCCAGTATGTGAAATCTTTAACGGCAGACTGTGACTTTGATACCATTCTTGCAAAGGTATCCCAGATTGGCGTGGCATGTCATACCGGAGCACCAAGCTGCTTTTTTAATGAAATTGTCAAGAAAGAATATGCTGAGAAAAATCCACTGCAGGTATTTGAGGATGTCTACTCCATTATTGCGGATCGTAAGATTCATCCAAAGGAAGGCTCTTATACCAACTACCTTTTCGATAAGGGAATTGATAAGATTTTAAAGAAGGTCGGCGAAGAAGCAACCGAGATTGTCATTGCCGCAAAGAATCCGGAACCGGAAGAGATTATTTATGAAATTTCAGATTTCCTTTATCATGCAATGGTATTGATGGTAGAAAAAGGCGTAACATGGGAGGATGTTACCCAGGAACTTGCCCAGAGATAATATACATAGTTCCTGCACTTTCTGCATAGATTACAGCAGAATAACAATCAGGCAATGATATGCAGAAAGGTGCGATTTATTTGGAACAGGATTATATTGCAAACAGACGGGAATATATTCTTCGTGCCAGAAATTCTTTTTCGGAATCACGGAAAGACACGGACGAGGAGTTAATAAACACAGGAAAAGCAGCCATTTGGAAAGTAAAATGGCTGCTTTGTATTTGCCTTTTTGTGGTGTTTGTTTTATGTGATAAAGGAAAGCTTCCTTTTCCGGGAACTGCCGGTGAAAAAGATACCAAATGGATGTACCGGCAATTAGAAGAAAACTATGATTATACAAAACTGCAAAAGTATGTTATGATGATTTCGGATTTTGCAAAAAATAAATAAGCGTTATTTTTTTACAAATCGGATTATGATATTTAAGAATGATTGAGGTACCAGATGAACACTTTAGCATTAAGTGATGAAATACTTTTAACAATTGATAAACCGGCCCGTTATATCGGAAACGAGCTGAATATGGTAAAGAAGAATCCGAAGGACGTTGACATCCGTTTTGCAATGTGCTTTCCGGATGTCTATGAAATCGGAATGTCTCACCTTGGCATTCAGATTTTATATGATATGTTTAATAAACGGGATGATGTATACTGCGAACGGGTTTATTCTCCGTGGCCGGATTTACACAAGATTATGAAAGAAAAAAATATTCCTTTATTTGCACTGGAAAGTCAGGAGCCGGTTAAGAATTTTGATTTCCTTGGTATTACCATCCAGTATGAGATGTGCTATACCAACATTTTACAGATTCTTGATTTATCCCAGATTGCCATGCTGTCTTCTGAGCGAAAAGAAGATGACCCGATTGTAATCGGTGGCGGTCCTTGCAGCTATAATCCGGAGCCGATTGCAGATTTCTTTGATTTGTTCTATATCGGAGAAGGCGAAATTTCTTATACGGAATTATTTACGCTGTATAAGCAGTGTAGGAAAGAAAAGGTCAGCAGAAAGGAATTCTTACGCCGCGCAGCGTCTATTCCTGGAATCTATGTGCCTTCCATGTATGAGGTGGCTTATAAAGAAGATGGAACGATTGCATCCTTTACACCAAAATATGAGGAGGTGCCGGCAACGGTAAAGAAACAGATTCAGATGGATATGTCCCATTCTGTTTACCCGGAGAAACCGGTTGTTCCTTTTATTAAAGCAACCCAGGATCGTGTGGTATTAGAGATTCAGCGTGGCTGTATCCGCGGCTGCCGTTTCTGTCAGGCAGGAATGATTTACCGTCCGGTCCGTGAAAAAGATGTAGAAGTCTTAAAACATTATGCTTATGAAATGTTAAAGAATACCGGACATGAAGAGATTTCTTTAAGTTCTTTAAGTTCCAGTGATTATTCGCAACTGGAAGAACTGGTTAATTTCCTGATTGATAACTTTAAGGATAAAGGCGTAAATATTTCTCTGCCATCTCTTCGTATCGATGCATTTTCCTTAGACGTTATGGGAAAAGTGCAGGATATCAGAAAGAGCAGCCTTACCTTTGCTCCGGAAGCCGGTTCTCAGCGTCTTCGTAATGTTATTAATAAAGGACTGACGGAAGAGGTGATTTTAAATGGTGCCGGAATGGCGTTTGAAGGCGGCTGGAATAAAGTAAAGCTTTATTTCATGCTAGGACTTCCGACCGAGACGGAAGATGATATGCGTGCCATAGCAGAACTTGCCAATAAAATTGCAGTCCGTTATTATGAGATTCCAAAGGAAGAGCGGAATGGAAAATGTCAGATTACTATCAGTACCTCTTTCTTTGTACCAAAGCCATTTACTCCATTCCAGTGGGCGAGAATGTATGATAAGGACAGCTATCTTGGCAGAGCCAAGGTGGTAAATGATGCTGTAAAAGAACAGTTAAACCGCAAGAGCATCAAGTATAACTGGCATGAAGCAGATGTTACGGTATTAGAGGGTATTCTTGCAAGAGGAGACCGCCGGATTGCCCCTGCCTTGCTTAAGGTTTATGAAAAAGGTGGTATCTTTGATGCCTGGACGGAATTTTTTGATAATAACCGCTGGGTAGAGGCTTTTGCGGAATGTGGCATCGATACCGATTTCTATACCATGCGGGAACGTCCTCTGGATGAAATTTTCCCATGGGATTTTATTGATGATGGCGTTTCGAAAAAGTTCTTAATCCGCGAATGGGAACGTGCCAGAAAAGAAGAAGTAACTCCAAACTGCCGGATGCAGTGTCAGGGTTGTGGAGCTGCTCAGTTTAAGGGAGGTGTCTGCTTTGAAAATAAGAATTAAATTTCGAAAATATGGTGTAATGAAATTTATCGGACACCTTGATATGATGCGTTATTTCCAGAAAGCAATGCGTCGTGCTGAGATTGATATTGCATATTCCGAGGGATTTTCCCCGCATCAGATTATGTCTTTTGCGGCACCGCTGGGAGTTGGAATCACCAGTGATGGAGAATATCTTGATATTGAAGTACATTCTACCAGAAGTTCAATTGAATCCGTTAAGGCTTTAAATGATACCATGGTGGAAGGTGTTGAAATCGTATCTTACCGGATGCTGCCAGAGCATGCAAAAACAGCGATGTCCATTGTTGCAGCAGCAGACTATAACGTATTTTATAAGGATAAAGGAAATTGTCCATTCACTTTGGATGAATTGAAAGGTAAAGTAAAAGCATTTTATGAAGATGCTCCGGAGATTCTGGTTACGAAAAAGACGAAAAAAAGCGAAAAAGTCATGGACTTAAAGCAGCTGGTATATGATTTTCAGGTTGAGGAAGCAGATGGCTGTCCATTCTTTTATCTTAAAGTATCTACAGGAAGCGTAGATAATGTAAAACCAGAGCTTTTGTTAGAAGCCTTTTACCGGTATCTGGAACTTCCTTATAACGAAATGCAGTTTCAGATTCATCGTGTGGACGTATATGCCCGAAAAGAAGACGGCACTCTGATTGCATTGGATGAAATGGGAGATGACATTCTTGAATAAATTTATCATTACAAGGCAGCATTATGTAGGCGACTCCTATTTTACGGCACTGTTAGATGAAAAGGACAAGTTTAGGGAAATTGCATTTCATCCGTTATCCGAAGAAAATCAAGTTGTACCGGGAATAATTTGTATTGCCAGGGTAAAAAAGATTGCCGCGAACTTAGATGCCGCTTTTGTGGACATTGCAAAGGGAGTAACCTGTTATCTGGAAACAGCACATATAAAAGATGCCTGGTTTTCGAAGCAGTGTAGAAGCGGAAAGCTGACCGAAGGGGATGAACTTGTGGTGCAGATTACCAAAGAGGCGATCAAGACCAAGTATCCCATTGCAGATACCAAGATTTCCCTTACCGGAAAATATTTTGTCCTGACAAATGAAAAACGTCCCCTTGCCATTTCTTCTAAATTAAGTGCGGATGAAAAAGAAAGGTTAAGCAGTCAGGTACAGCTTTTCGAACAGATGCGGCTTTTTGAAAAAGAAGCAGTTACCGATACAAAGCAGAATGCCGGACAGGAAGAAAAAAGAAAGCCGCATAGTCTTATCGTAAGAACCAATGCGGCAGGAGCTTCTCCTGAAGAATTGGAAACAGAATACCGGAAACTTTTATCTGACTATCAGAAGTTAGCTGCAACTTTTCATTTCCGTACCTGTTACAGCATTCTGATGCTGCCAAAGAAATTTTATGAAAATGCCATCAATCACCTTTACCAGGAAGAGCTTGGTGAAATTATTACGGATGATAAGAATATCTATGAAGAGCTTCAACAGCTTTATGCCGGAAATCCTGATATTTTATCTAAGATACGGTTCTATGAAAATGATGCCATTTCATTAGGAACCCTTTATTCCTTTGAGACGCAGATACAGCGTGCAATATCGGAACGGGTCTGGATGAAGTCTGGTGCTTATCTTATCATTCAGCCAACGGAAGCTCTGACAGTTATCGATGTAAACAGTGGAAAGAATACTTCCGGAAAAAATGCAGAAGAATATTATTATAAGATTAATTTAGAAGCTGCTGCAGAGATTTCAAGACAGCTCCGGCTTCGTAATATTTCAGGAATTGTCATTGTGGATTTCATCAATATGGCAAAAGAAGAGCAAAGAAAAGAGCTGATGCACCAGTTCCGATTATCCTTAAAAGAAGACCCGGTTCCGGTACGGCTTGTGGATATTACAAAGCTTGGCTTAGTGGAGCTGACCCGGAAGAAGGAGCGTAAGACCCTTTTGGAGCAGGTGGCTCAGCTAAGATGATAGCAGCAGCAAAAGCCACATCAAGGTATCTATCAAGATGTGCAAAGAAATATCTGAATACAATACCCGGAAAGTACCTGAAAAATAATTAAAATTATAGCGTGAAATAGTTGACGAATCGTAATTCGTGTGCTATGATACAACAGTATGCCGCACAGTGAGGTATAAGTCTATCGTAAGGATAGCACCACAACTGGCGAGTAATGATAATAGGAGGTGCCATATGTACGCAATTATAGCAACAGGTGGTAAACAGTACAAAGTATCTGAAGGCGATATCATTACCATTGAAAAGCTTGGTGTTGAGGCTGGTGAGAAAGTAACTTTCGATCAGGTTTTAGCAGTATCTGACAACGGATTAAAAGTTGGTGCAGACGCAGCTAACGCAACTGTAGAAGCTTCTGTAGTAAAAGAAGGCAGAGCTAAGAAAGTTATCGTTTACAAGTATAAGAGAAAAACCGGCTATCACAAGAAGAACGGTCATAGACAGGCGTTCACACAGGTGAAAATCGAAAAAATTAATGCGTAATCGATAGGAAATTGTTATGACAAAGATAACGATTTTTCGAAACCAGAAACAAGAGTATCTTGCTTTTTCCTGTGTCGGACATGCTGAATATGCAGATGCCGGAGAGGATATTGTATGTGCAGGAATTTCGGTTCTTGTGATTAATACAATCAATGCCCTTGGAATGTTCACAAAAGAACAGTTCAAGACCAATCAGGACGAAGAGACCGGATTGATTTCCGTATCTTTTGAGCAGCCGGCAGGACATGATGCAAAGTTACTTTTGGACACAATGGTTTTAGGCTTACAGGGAATACAAAACAATTATGGAAATGATTACATCATTTTAAACTTCAAGGAGGTGTAGAACATGTTGAATATGAACCTTCAGTTTTTTGCTCATAAAAAGGGAGTTGGTTCTACTAAGAACGGTAGAGATTCTGAATCCAAGAGATTAGGTGCAAAAAGAGCAGACGGACAGTTCGTTAAGGCTGGTAACATTTTATACAGACAGCGTGGAACAAAGATTCATCCAGGCGTTAACGTTGGTATCGGCGGAGATGATACTTTATTCGCATTAACAGACGGTGTTCTTAGATTTGAAAGAAAAGGCAGAGATAAGAAACAGGCTTCTGTTTATCCAGTAGCAACAAACGAATAAGATGCATGATAGACCCGACACGAAAGCGCCGGGTCTATTTTCACTTATAGGAAACTATATTTTAACTTGAAGTAATTTAGAAACAATTAAAGTATCATTTGATTACAGTAACTGATATTTAATCACAATCAATAATGAGGTAGAAAATTATGTTTGCCGATAGTGCAAAAATTATTATAAAATCAGGAAAAGGCGGCAACGGTCATGTGAGCTTCCGCCGTGAAAAATATGTTCCGGATGGCGGTCCGGACGGTGGCGATGGTGGAAAAGGTGGCGATATCATCTTTGAAGTAGATGACAGCATGAATACATTAAATGATTTCCGTCATAAACACAAATGGGCTGCAGAAAACGGAGAAGAAGGAAAAAAACGAAACTGCCACGGAAAAAAGGGTGAAGACCTTGTCATCCATGTTCCTGCCGGAACCATTATCCGTGATGCAGCTACCGATAAGGTAATTGCAGATATGTCCGGTGAGAATAAAAGACAGATTATTTTAACCGGTGGAAAGGGTGGACTTGGCAATCAGCATTTTGCGACCTCTTCCATGCAGGCACCGAAATATGCACAGCCGGGGCAGGAAGCATTGGAACTTGAAGTTCGACTGGAACTTAAAGTAATTGCTGACGTTGGTTTAGTCGGCTTCCCAAATGTGGGAAAATCAACTTTATTATCCAGTTCCACCAATGCAACACCAAAGATTGCAAATTATCATTTTACAACTTTAAATCCGATTCTTGGTGTCGTTGATTTAGGCGAAGGTGCCGGATTTGTCATGGCTGATATTCCGGGGCTGATTGAAGGGGCATCCGAAGGAATTGGCCTTGGACATGAATTCTTGAAGCATATAGAGCGAACCAAGGTTATCATTCATGTCGTGGATGCTGCCGGAACAGAAGGCAGAGATCCGATTGCAGATATTCATGCCATCAATCAGGAGCTGGAATCCTTTAACCCTGAATTGTTAAAGAAACCTCAGGTTATTGCAGCCAATAAAATTGATGCTATTTATGAAGGCAATAATGAAATAATTGAGAAATTAAAAGAAACCTTTGAACCATCCGGCATTAAAGTGTTTCCAATTTCTGCGGTCAGCCGTCAGGGTGTACGTGAGTTAATGTTTTATGTGAAGAGTCTTTTAGATGAAATGGACGATACACCGGTTATCTATGAACAGGAATTCTTCCCGGATTCGAGAGCATTAGAGGGTGAACCTTATACCATTGAGATTGATCAGGAAGATGGTGCTTATGTTGTAGAAGGTCCTAAGATTGATAAAATGCTGGGTTACACCAATATTGATTCTGAGAAAGGATTCCTTTTCTTCCAGAAATTCTTAAAAGAACAGGGTATCTTAAAGGAATTAGAGGCAAAGGGTATTCAGGAAGGTGATACAGTCCGTATGTATGGACTTGAATTCGATTATTATAAGGAGTAAATCATTATGGAATTAACGAGTAAGCAGCGTTCCCATTTAAGAGGAATGGCAAGTACGATAAATCCAATTTTCCAGATTGGAAAGGCATCTCTTACACCGGAAATTATTTCTGCAATAGATGATGCTATTGAAAAACGGGAATTAATCAAGATTTCTGTATTAAAAAACTGTGCAGATGATCCTCGCGAATTAGGCGAAATAATTGCAGAGCGTACGCATGCACAGGTGGTTGCGGTAACTGGTAAAAAAATCGTTCTTTACCGTAAATCAAAGAAACATCCAAAGATTGAATTGTTATAAACGAAAGCTTTTATACCTTGGAAGGGTGGTAGAAGATTGAAAAAAGTGCGTATTGGAATTATTGGCGGAACCTTTGATCCGATTCATATCGGGCATCTGATTATTGCACAGAATGCGGTAACACAATATCATTTAGACCAGATTCTTTTTATTCCAACGGGACATTCGCCTCATAAGGATGATAAAGAGATTGAACAGTCTGCCCACCGGCTGGAAATGATTCGCCTGTCGATTAAAAATAATCCGGATTTTTATTTTTCGGCCATGGAGATTAATGCAGCCCGTACCAGTTATACGTATCTGACGCTGCAGGAGCTTCATCGGACCTATCCGGACTGGGAACTCTATTTCATTATGGGAGCAGATTCCCTTGATTATCTGGATAAATGGATGGAACCGGCAGAAATTTGCCGTCTTGCAACGCTCTTAGTTGCCATCAGAGACGATTTGGATATGAACCGGATAAAGAATAAGGCTGCGGAGTTAAAGCGGCTCTATGAGGCGGATATAAGGCCGATTATCACACCAAATGTTTCCGTTTCTTCTCATAATATCCGGGAACGTGTGGCAAAAGGGGAACCGATACGTTACCTTGTCACACCGGAAGTGGAAGAATATATTGCCCACCAGTGTTTATATCAGGAGGATGAAGGCCAGACACCAATGAACGAAAGATTTAATAAGATAAAAAAAGCATTAAAAAAAGAACTGGATAAAGACCGTTATGAGCATACTTTAGGGGTTATGTATACCTCGGCCTGTCTTGCCATGGCAAATGATTATGATATGGAAAAGGCTCAGCTTGCAGGTCTGCTCCACGATTGTGCCAAGTGTATTCCAAATGAAAAAAAGTTAAAAATATGTGCAAAGAATAACATTCCGATTACACAGGTGGAAAAAGATAATCCATTTTTACTTCATGCTAAAGTCGGCGCATTTCTTGCCAGAGTATTATATGAGGTAGAGGACGAAGAGATTCTTCATGCAATTTCTGTTCATACCACCGGGGCACCGGCAATGAATACTCTGGATAAAATCGTATTTATCGCAGATTATATTGAACCAAAACGGGATAAAGCAGCAAACCTAAAGGAAATCAGAAAAACAGCCTTTGAAGATTTAGATGAAGCACTGAAAATGATTTTAAGTGATACCATTCATTATCTCAATGGCAGTAAAAATGATAAAAATATCGATCCAATGACAATTGAAACATATCATTACTATACAGGAGGTTCTCATGAATAAACAATCGAAAGAAATGGCGAAGCTTGCATATCAGGCATTATCGGAAAAGAAGGCAGAAGATATTCGTATTATTGATATCAGTGAAATATCTGTTATCGCAGATTATTTTATTATTGCCAGTGGAAGTAATGCCAACCAGTTACAGGCTATGCAGGACAACGTAGATGAACAGTTATATAAAGCCGGTTATCATGCAAAACAGATTGAAGGAAATCAGCGTTCCAGCTGGATTCTGATGGACTACAGTGATATTATCGTTCATATCTTCTCAAAAGAAGATCGTCTCTTCTACGATTTAGAGCGCATCTGGAGAGATGGAAAAGATATTGACCCGGAAGAACTTTAAGAAATATATAGTTAAGAAGTATATTATGAAAAGGTATATATAAAAAGTTATATAATAAGATGTGCATATCAGGAAGGCACTATCGTACAAACACAGTCTGTATGGTAGCGCCTTCTTTCTAAAATATACTTACTTAATAAGCCTGAAATTATTACTAAGCCAGGAAACGGAATACGCCGAATACCTTTCCGAGAATAGAACATTCTTTCACAATAATTGGATCCATGGAATCATTTTCTGGCTGCAGACGATAATAACCATCCTCCTTATAAAAGGTCTTAACCGTTGCAGAATCATCCACAAGAGCAACCACAATATCACCATTAGATGCAGTAGACTGACGCTTTACAAGAACATTATCCCCGTCAAAAATACCTGCATTAATCATACTTTCTCCCTTAACACGAAGCATAAAGCTTTCTGCATTTGGCATAAACTCTGCTGGAATAGGAAAATAGCTGGTAATATTTTCTACTGCAAGAATCGGCTGCCCTGCAGCAACACTTCCTACCATAGGAACATTAACAACCTCACGTCTGGTTAAATTAAAGCTGTCATCAATGATCTCAATTGCTCTTGGCTTCGTAGGGTCACGTCTGATATATCCATTCTTCTCAAGAGTTTCCAGATGAGAATGAACCGAAGAAGTTGATTTCAGATTAACTGCTTCACAAATTTCACGAACAGCAGGTGGGTATCCTTTATTTAAAATTTCCTGTTTAATATATTCAAGAATTTCCTTTTGTTTTGAACTGATTTTTCCGTATGCCATCTCATTACCTCCTTTTTATATTCTAAGTCTAACATATGTTCGCTGAAAAAGCAAACACATATTCCGAAAATTTGTTCGCTTTTCTTCTTGACAAACGAATGTTCCCTATATATAATGCATATATAAACAAATGTTCGCAACAGACGTTCGAAAGGAGACATAACAATGAATCGTGATAATAGAGTATATGGATACAACGAATATAAAGAATACTACGGAAGGGGAAATAGAATGGACAACAGGCGCAGATATATGGATGGAACTCAGTATACATCGAATCGTACGATGGCAATTCGTGCAAACGGAAGAAGAAACAGAGCATATGTGTGCCAGATTCAAAGATATCTTATTATTTCTTTTCTGGCAGTGTTTTTAACCATCCTTGGTGTTATTTTAGGAAGCAACCTGCTTGCTTCTTCACAGAGCAAAGCTTCCAATGAGGTAAATACCTATAAATATTATACCAGTATTGAAGTACAGAAAGGGGATACTCTCTGGACGATTGCAGAGCAATATGCAGATGATGATGCCGATTATGCATCCTATATCGAAGAAGTAAAAGAGATGAACCAGTTAACCAGTGATACCATCCATGCGGGAGAGTACCTTACTGTTTCTTATTCTTCCAGTGAATTTAAATAGGATTTCAGATATGACAGAACACAGACCGCTTTTAGATAAATTAGATACCTTTCTGGATAAATAAGATATACAAGAAGAGATTTTGTTTTAATGTTATTTTAAATATTATTTTTAATTTTATATTGACTTTTCATAGTAACCATATTAATATAGTAGGAAATTAGAAAAAGTATTATTTTCAACTACATATATCAAATTACATTATTTTAGACAAATGGAGGTTTACTATGAAAGAAATATTATGCTTTGGTGATTCAAATACTTACGGTTTAATTCCTGGCACAAAAGAGAGATATGGACGTGATACCAGATGGACAGGTCTTTTAGAACAACATTTATATGAAAAAGGTTATCGTATTATAGAAGAAGGTTTATGCGGTAGAACCACCGTCTTTGAAGATGAGCTAAGAGAGGGACGGAAGGGGGCTGCCTTACTTCCGACACTGTTAGAAAGCCACGCTCCAATTGACCGGGTTGTTCTTATGTTAGGAACGAATGACTGCAAAAGCTTATATAATGCATCAGCAGAAGTAATCGGACTTGGAATAGAACAATTATTAAAACAGATTCGGAAAATTGATTCAGATACCCGTGTTTTGTTAATTTCTCCAATCCAATTGGGAGAAGGAGTTTGGGAGCCGGAGTTTGATCCTGAATTTAATCAAAAATCTGTTGAAGTATCTAAAAAATTAAAATCCGTTTATCAAAGAATTGCCCTAAAATACAACTGTGATTTTCTTGCTGCATCTGATATTGCAGCACCAAGCAGTGCTGATAGAGAACATTTAAATGAAGAGGGACATCAGAAGCTGGCAGAAGCAGTCCTTAAAGTGATTGCAGCATAATATGCTAAGAAATTTAAAATAAAATTTATCAGAAAAGAAAGAATAGTTGTCGAATTTTCGGAATGTGGTATAATAGCTATGTATTATTTTACGCATAGTACAAGATTAAAATATCAAGGAGTTAGAAAATGTTACGTTTTATATATGTTATTATAATGAATCTTTTTCGAGCCCCATATATTATACCGAAAATGAGAAAGTGGGCAGATCATCCGGAAAAATATTCGGAAGAGGAACGATATAAACTGGTTCGTCATGTCATTTATTTAATGAAGCGTTCCGGTAAAATCAAGACTGTAGCCTATGGCGAAGAAAATCTTCCAAAAGAAGGTGGATATGTTATGTATCCGAATCATCAGGGTAAATATGATGCTCTTGGTATCATAAGCACTCATAAGGAACCATGTTCCCTTGTTATGGACGAAGCAAAATCCCATACCATTCTGGTAAGTGAATTTGTTGACTTACTTCAGGGTAAGCGTTTAATAAAAGATAATGTCCGTCAGGCTTTGAAAATTATTACCGAAGTTTCAGAAGATGTAAAGAACGGAAAGAAATACATTCTTTTTCCGGAAGGTGGTTACGAATTCAATAACCGTAATCGTGTCTGTGATTTCAAAGCGGGTAGTTTTAAATCTGCAATAAAAGCACATGTACCAATTGTACCAATTGCGCTGATTGATTCCTACAAAGTCTTTAACAGTTTTTATCTGTGGCCAATTACTACACAGGTTCATTATTTGGAGCCGATTTATTACGAAGAGTATAAAGATATGAAATCCAAAGAAATTGCCGAATTAGTAAAACAGCGGATTCAGGATAAGATATCAAGTATTTTATAAGATTCCTTTTATTATCTTATATTAAAACAGTTTCCCTTCTGGTGATTATAAATATATTTTTACTTTTATAATACTGGAAGGGAAACTGTTTTTCTTATAAAATATTAATTATAATATAATGATAAGAATGCTTATTTTTATTCATCCCGCAAATGAATATATTTTGGAGCAGTTCTTCGACGTTCATCCTCTAAGGCCGCATAATGCTTTTTCGTGGTATTTACATCTTTATGGCCTAAGACATCAGCCACCAGGTAAATATCGCCTGTTTCGCGATATAGTGACGTTCCATAGGTACTTCTTAATTTATGCGGTGTAATATTCTTCATGGTAGTAATTAATTTTGAGTATTTTTTTACCAGATTTTCTACTGCCCGGACACCGATTCGTTTCTTCTGCAGGGAAAGGAAGAGGGCATGGGTGCTTCCTTCCACAGCTTCAATGGTATTTCTTTCTTCCAGATAATTCAAAAGAGCAGTGCGAACCTCATCACCGAAGTATACAACGACTTCTGCACCACCTTTTCGATGTACTTTGATTCCGTTGTTACGAAAGTCTACATCTGTGATATCAAGTCCCACACATTCAGAAACACGGATTCCTGTTCCTAAAAGCAATGTCATAATTGCAAGGTCACGACATTTGGTTTGTTCATGGAACTTTTGTTGATGTTCGGTTAATTTTTCTCCTGATTCAACCTCATCTAACAGCATAGCAACTTCATCTACATCAAGTCTCGTTATGGTTTTTTCGTGTTTTTTTGGCATCCGGACAAGCTGTGCAGGATTTTTTGTTATCATTTCTTTACAGAAATAGTAATTATAAAAGCTTCGTAAGCTTGCCAGTTTACGTGAAATGCCTCTTTCATCATTGGTATGCGCAACACCATCTTTTTCATAAACCCTTAAATAATCAAGATATTCCTCAATATCCATAGGCGAAATCTGGTCTAACAAATCGATGGTGAATTCATTTACCGGCTTTTTCGCACAAATGGGATTATTCTGATGTATAAAATCAAAAAATATACCTAAATCATATGCATAAGCCAATAGGGTCCGGGACGAAACAGACGCTTTCATTCCGATAAAAAACTCTCGGCAGAAGGGGGGCAGCTCCTTCTGAAGTTCACGTAACTTTAATTCATTTTTTGTATTTACTGATTCATAATATGCCTTTTCATTCATTGGATAATTGCCTCCAGTCTGGAATATTCCCATTTAAAATTGCTGTAAATAAACGGTTCTTTACACCAGGATGATCTTTATTAAGCTGTTGTAATAAATCCTTGGCATACTGACGCTTTGTTTTTCCATCAAATGTACATGGATTTTTAACAACAGGAAGATTGTAATGATTTTTAAAACCAATAACATCGACTTCCGGAACATACATCAGTGGCCGGATAACATCGAGATTGCTACGGTCGAGATGTGTAACAGGAGGAAATGTATAAAATCTTCCCTCGAACATAAGAGAAAGTAACATAGTTTCTATGATATCATCTTTATGATGAGCATAAGCAACCTTATTGCACCCAAGTTCTATGATAGCCTGATTTAATGCTCCTTTTCGAAGCTTGGCGCAAAGGGAGCAGGGGCTATTCTTTTTGTTCTGCTCTTTTATAATTGCCCCAATCTGTGTTGGAATAATATGATATGGCACATCCAGCTTCTGACACAATGCTTTGATTTCTGTTAAATCAAAATCCGGATATCCCAAATCAACTGTTATGGCAGTAAGTGAGTAGTACACCGGATAAAATCTGCGTAGACCAGCCAGGGCATATAGCAGCGTAAGACTGTCTTTTCCTCCGGAAATACCAACCGCAATAGAATCATTTTCTTTAATCATCTGAAAATCATCAATTGCCTTTCTGGTATAACTATATAATTTTTGAAGTTTCATGAATAGCCTCCAAGTTTTGTGTTTTACGAATACATTATACATGAAAACTACTGGAAAATCTATGTCTTTACATATATAATAGGATAAGAATATGTAATGAAAGGAATTTTAGAAGAATGAAATTCGTAATACAGCGTGTTACACATGCCAAAGTTGAAGTTGAACAGAAAATTATTGGTTCCATTCAGAATGGCTACCTGGTATTAATCGGAATTGCTGAGGATGATAATGAAGAAATTGCAGATAAATTAGTTAAAAAGCTATTGGGATTAAGGATTTTTGCAGATGAGAATGGCAAGACAAATTTAAGTCTAAAGGATGTAAATGGATCCCTCTTGTTAGTTTCACAATTTACATTATATGCAGATTGCCGTAAGGGAAATCGACCGTCCTTTGTAAATGCAGGTAATCCAGAAAAAGCTAACGAATTATATGAATATATCATTGGAAAATGTCGTGACGAAGTTCCGGACGTACAAACTGGTTCCTTTGGAGCAGATATGAAGATAACTTTGCTGAATGACGGTCCATTTACAATTATATTAGATTCAAAAGACTTGATGTAAAATCTGCTTTGTGCGTTAATATGGTATATATAGGGTGTGAGTTATCTATTCGCAAAACACAGCTTTTACGAATAATTGCTGCCATTTTAAGCCGGTCAGCGCCGACGCACGCATAAATGCCTTTGACCTATGCAGGCATTCCCTTATGGTTGTTTCAGAGCTTTTTATCCCCCTTTGGCAGTTCTGCTTTATAGCAAATGAGGGAAAAATATGAATGAAAAATAAAAAGTGCATGAACTCTAAAGTTTCTTTTGAAATACTTTAAAAGTTCATGCGCTTTTTGGTTTTTATTTCATAAGATATAATGCACGATACTGTAAAATCATTTCTACACATTTATCAATGCCAAGAGCGCTGCTGTCTAAGGTCAGATGATAGCTTCTTGAGTCGCCCCATTTCTTGCTGGTATAGTAATTGTAGTAGCTGGCACGCTGTTTGTCCTTTTTCTGAATTGCATCCTTTGCTTTGGATTCATTTACCTGCAATTCCGCAGCTACACGTTTTGTCCGGAATTCCTTGTCAGCATGAATAAATACATTGATGCAGTTTGGATTTTCTGCCAGTGCATAGTCGGCGCAGCGACCAACAATGACACAGGATTCTTTTTCAGCAATTTTCTTAATGGTTTCAAACTGTGCTAAAAATACTTTGTGATTTAACGGCATATCTAAAAACGGTGCGGATGAATAGCCATTTATGGAATATGTATCCATAACTAAAGAATATAAGAAACTGTTCGTTGGCTTTTCGTCCTGATTTTCAAAAATTTCACGGCAGAAACCGCTTTCTTTTGCAGCTTCCTGTAAAAGCTCTTTATCATAAAACTTTATGCCGAGACGATCTGCAACTTTCTTGCCAATTTCTCTTCCGCCACTTCCAAATTCACGTCCGATGGTTATAACAACATTATTTCCCATAGTAATCACCTCTTTATGCAAAATATATAACTTGATAAATGAATTATAACATATTTAGTGCACTATTCCTAGTTTTTTCTGAAAATAAATAGAATTTTTTAAAATTGAAAACAGCCAAACACTAAATATTACCGAAAATAATACCGGAGAAAGCATAAAAAATTGAAGAAGAATCCTGAATTAATTCTTCCTCAATTTATTTAAAAGATCTTCAAAATATTCCGGAATCGGTGCTTTAAACTCAACATATTCTCCGGTTGCCGGATGCACAAATCCAATGATATAAGCATGAAGGGTCTGTCCTTGCAGATGATATGGATTCTTCAGACTGCCATATACGGTATCGCCCAGTAAGGGATGACCAATACTTGCCATGTGAACACGAATCTGATGGGTACGTCCCGTTTCCAGTTTGAATTCCATATAAGTTGCATCTTTTAGACGCTCTATAACACGGTAATGGGTAATTGCGGTTTTCCCATTTCGTTCATTAATTGCCATTTTCTTACGGTCTTTTGGATGACGTCCGATTGCGCCTTCAATGGTGCCGGAATCTTCTTTTACAATGCCTTTTACAATGCCACGATACAGCCGGTTAACGGAATGCACTTTAATCTGTTCTGCAATCAGACGATGGCTCTGGTCATTTTTGCATATAATCAGTGAACCGGTGGTATCCTTATCAATTCGATGAACGATGCCTGGCCGGATTTCACCATTGATTCCGGAAAGATTTTCCCTGCAATGGTACATGATTGCATTTACAAGCGTTCCGCTGTAATGTCCGGGACATGGATGTACAACCATATCTTTGGGTTTATTAACGATAATTACATCATCATCTTCATACAAGATGTCTAATGGAATAGCTTCTGGTAAAATGGTTGTCTTTACCGCATCTGGTATGGTCACAGAAACCATATCTTCTATATGCATCCGATAATTTGCTTTTGATTGTGGCACATCATTGACCAATACCAGCCCGTCTTTTATCAGCTTCTGAAAGAAACTTCTGGACTGTTCCGGGTAGATAGCAGCCAGAAACTTATCCAGACGTTCCTCTTCATATTCATCTGTAACTTCAAAAGTTTCCTTATGCATAAAAGAAATTTCCCCCTACTCTTCCGCTTTTTTGTTCTTCATAAATGGGAAAATCTGACCTAATTCCTCTTCCTTATAATAAAACAGCATCAGCAGAATAAAGAGAATACATGCTACTACCACATAAATATCTGCAACATTAAAAATTGGGAAATTAATTAGCTTAAAATAAAAGAAATCAATGACATACTGGTGTACAACACGGTCAATCATATTTCCAATAGCACCGGCAACAATCAGTACAGCAACAATGCGGATTGGTGTAAATCTTTTCGTCAGTGGAATATTATGATAAAGAATTATCACTATTACAAGGAAAATCAATGTCCCAATCACAAAAAAAGTTTTCTTTCCCTGCATAATACCAAAGGCTGCCCCCTGATTTTCAAGATACTGCAATTCAAAAACGTTCTTAATAATTGGAATTGCAGCCTGTCCTTTGAGATGAAGCACGGCTAAATATTTTGCTATCTGGTCGAGAAAAAGCAATACTGCTGTACTCAATATAGTAATTATATACATGATTTTCTTATTCATAAATCTATCGCCTTTCGTCTTTTTTATGAAACATACTGCCGGAAGTGGATTTTCATCATTAATCAAACATACTGCCGGAAACGGATTTTCATCTTACTTTTCTTTGTGGTGCCAATTTCCCCATCAAAAATGAATTTTCCGGTGCCCCGGATGGAAATCACATCTTTTTGTTTACATAAGTATGTGTTATGTAAACACTCTGCACCATTGATAAAAATTTTACCGGATTGTATCAGCACAACCGACTGGCTTCTTGATTTTCCACTCATGGCAGCTATCACACTATCTAAGCGATTCGATGCCACAATTTTTTCGAATTCTTTTAATTCTGGCTCCACTGCCATAGCTGATGGTTCTTCTAAAACACAATGTACTATAGTATGACATACCTGTTGAAGTTCCTCGGCTATGTAATCGGCAATTTCCCTTTTTACAAAAAGGTAAGCATTATTATCCTTTATCAGAATGTCTCCCAGCTTCTCTCTTGCAATGCCAAGATTCATCAATGCTCCCAATACATCACGGTGGGAAATTGTATCTGCAAATTTCGGATAAGCCGGTGCGATTTCAATACATTTAATTGGATAACTCCATTCATAATAAAGAGCATCAGGAAGAAAAGCTGCTATCTGACGCTCTGCATAAAAACAGCCGCCCGATAATTCATAGGTAATTCCCAATGATCCGGCGCAGCTATTTAAGATATTCTGTTCATTCAGGGTAAGAAAATCGCTGAAACAGACAATCCCCTTGCGTTGTGCCTGCTGGAACAAGTCCAGGAAGCGTTTTTTTATTAATTGTTCATCCTGCATCATAGCTATATCACATCATATATTTTGATTGTAATACTATTAACGAAAATCTGTCTGAATGGATGAACCGGAGAAGCTGTCTAAAATCTCCTGGAAGTCACCTGAAATATCAACAGATTCCGGTGTAATAATAAAGATATAATTGGATATCTTCTGCAAATTCCCATTGATTGCATAACAGGAACCAGAGGTAAAGTCAATAATTCTCTGGGCAATCTCAACATCCAGACCCTCTACATTCAATACAACGGTACGGTTCATAAGAAGAGTCTCCGTAATCTCTCTTGCATCCTCAAAAGAGGTTGGCTTAATCACACAGACTGCCATATTACCATTCTGCTTCCGGCTGCTGCGCATTGGAGTAATCTTGCTGACTGCCTTTGGTTTCTCCTTTACAACAGGCTCATCGAAATCGTCATCCTCTTCCTCATGCTTATGGAAAAGCTTTTTCTTTGGCTTTTCTTCTTCCTCATCATCATAATAATCGTCATCATAGAAATCATCATCGTCATCATCTGAGTTCAAACGCATAACATCCATAAATTTATCAAAAAGACCCATTGTTCATTCTCCTAACTACTTATTTATTATAATTTCTTTCGCCAAAAATTCCGGTACCGACACGAACCATTGTAGCACCTTCCTCAATGGCAACCATATAATCTCCTGTCATACCCATGGACAGGACATTCATAGATACATTATCAATGTTTTTTGCGGCTATGTCAACAGATAATTGGCGGATATTCCGAAAATATTGACGGTTATCTTCTGGATTTTCTACAAACGGAGCAATAGTCATAAGTCCTTTTATCCGTACATTTTCAAGCTGTGCAATCTGTTCTACCAGTGCAATGGCATCCTCTGCATGAATACCAAATTTGCTACTTTCTTCAGCAATATTGACTTCCACGAGAATTGGAACTGTGATATTTTTCTTCTTTGCCTGAATATTAATTTCTTCAGCGAGACGATAAGAATCTACAGAATGAATCAGGCAGACCTTATCAACGATATATTTCACTTTATTTCTCTGTAAATGACCAATCATATGCCATTTGATATCCTGTGGAAGCTCATCATATTTTTCTACCAGCTCCTGCACTTTATTTTCCCCAAAGTCACGGATGTTTTCATCGTAAATTTCCTGCAGCATTGGTACCGGCTTGGTCTTGCTGACAGCAATCAATGTTACATCTTCCGGATTCCTTCCGGACTTTTCACATGCCTTTAAAATATTTTCCTGCACTTCTTTTAAGTTTTCTTTCAGCATTTTATACACCTCTTAATCTCATGATATCATTTTATGATAATGTTACTTTTTTAACAATATTAATTAATCAGATCATCCTCGGAAACAGCATCGCCCTCTAATGCAATGTGATCATAAATGGAGATTCCAAAATCTGTTCCAGCCTTTACAATGGTATATTCTTCATTCTGATACAAAATATCAATCTGCTTGAATACCGCATATCCCTTGTTGACATTGTATACACCCTGAAGTGTGGACTGCGCCTGCACCTCAAAAGTATCGTTGGAATCCGGCTTTTGAATGATACTGCCGGCAGTAATTTCTTCTTCGTCAATATAATAATCCGTTTCGGATTCCTGGAAAATAGCTGTTGCAACGAAATTAACAGCATTGGTCTTATTGTCCCTTACATATAAGCCTAAGGAGTTAGAATCGCCTCCACGGGTAAAATATTCCTTCGGAACAGTATAGAACGCCTTTTCCGTGATAGAAGAATTTGGGATCTTAAGTCCACTCCGCTCTGTCAGCAGTAATTCCACATCGGTAAAACGGTCTCCTGCAAAGCGAACCATGTTATTGTGCAGAGATAATATCACATAATAATCATTCCCCTGGGCTTTTAATTCATAATTCACCCAGCAGCTCGTATTGTCTTTTTTAAATTTGATTTCAATAACATTGCTGTCTGTTAACCGGTCATAGGTTGCTTTCTTGACCGGAAGAATGATATTCCAGTTTTCACTGGTAATCTGCTTATAAATCGGGTCACCTGCAGCAATCGTACTGTTATTTTTAATGGTTGTCTTCTTATAATCCAGCGGCTGAATATCATCTGCCGTAAAATTATCTGTCGTGATATTTTCATAGCCATCGGTATAATAAGCAATCAGCCCCGGAGTCTGGGCATAACTGATATGGAAAGTATCACTTGCCGTTGCCCCGGATGCTGTCAAATCGGATAATGCGCTCATATTTACCGATTCCATGACCTGGGAGCTTACATTTTCTTTAAAATCATATACATGATAAAAAGACAATGAATCATAGGACTGGGTAAACTGTGATACATTGGACTTCAGATTTTTAAAATAATCACTGTCAAGCCCCGTGGTATCTGAAGCAGCTGCAGCAGCCAACTGATTACTGACAGAGCCTGTCTCATCCACAGAACAGATAATATTGTTCCAGCCAGCCTGGGCATTGTCTGCAATGTAATAATTAAAGGTACCACTATAGTCGGAAGTATAAACACTTTCTGACCTTACAATCAATCCGGTATAAGTATTATTCTCGGCAATTGTACCCTGGGTCACTTCATATATTCCAATGTGTTTTTCAGTGAAATAAGAAAATACATAAAAAAGAATATATACAAGAATAATAACAAAAATGACAATCTCTATATTTAAATGAAATGGTTTTCGATACTTTACAATCTTTTTTGTTTCAGCCACAATCGTTCCGCCTTTATAAAGAATAAATAGAAATTGATGTATAATGTCATCCACTTTGCACCATACTACATAGTAAAGGAGGACTTTGGATATGAGTTCAAAAGGATTAGATTATACATTACTAACACTTGTAATCATTGGAGCCATCAACTGGGGACTCATCGGATTCTTCCGATTTGACCTGGTGGCATTTCTGTTTGGTAATATGAGCTGGCTTTCCCGCATTATCTATGCACTTGTCGGAATCAGCGGTCTTTATCTACTTTCTGCCTACGGACGAATCCGCTCTATCGAACAGGCTTAGTAAAAAAGGTGTCTTAAGCATTTTAAGGACTTAAGACACCGCTTTTACTGCCAATTCAGGCATTTTTAAAGTGCTACAACTACTTTTGCTTTTGCACATTCTGGAAGTTTTGAAGCATCCATAGAAATACTTAAAATAAATTTAACTTTATACTTCTCACTGATGACATCAAGTTTTTCAATAGCATGGGTAAATTCTTCGTCCTTCATACCGGAAATCGTAAGAAAACTATCCAGATACATCTCATGTAAATCATGATCAGATGAAACGATACCACATATAAAACCTAAAAACTCATCACAATTGGATATTGGAAAATCTGCAACATTGACAAGTCTGACTTTATTGTCCAGCTCATACATATGTTTCTGGCTCTTATCCAGATATACAATGCTGCCACCGACTGTTTTTACAGCTTCGTTTACCTTATCCAGTAATACTTTTGTCTTTCCTTTACCCTTTTCTCCTGCAATTATTTCAATCATCGCATTTCCTCCCAGACATTATTTTCTTCAATGAAGAACTATATAAGTTCATTATATAATATGTTGCTGCTTTATACAATGCCTAGTTACCACATCCGGCAAGTATTTCATTCATCATAAGATACAGATTGGATTTACAGTCTGCCTTTAATACAATGGATATCACCGGTTGTCCACCGGCATTATCCGTAAGTAACACAAGACAGAATCCTGCGTCCCCGGTGGTTCCTGTCTTACCGCCCACCAGTGTAAATCCATCCGGTAATTTGGATTCACCGGTTTTATACTGATTGGTACTGCTCCAGTCCTGGGTCTTAGCACTGCCATCTGCCGCTGTATAATTGGTGGTATAGGAACTGGTAGAAATCAGCTGGTAAAAGGTCTCGTCCTGTAATGCCTTTTGGAAAATCAGATACAAATCATAAACGGTTGTATAATGATTCTCATCCGGCAGTCCATTTGGATTCATAAAATGAGAACCGGTTGCACCAAGTTGCTGTGCTTCCTGATTCATCAAATCCACAAAAGCTTCTACGGAACCGGAAATATGTTCTGCAATTGCAATGGCTGCATCATTTCCGCTTCGCAGCATCAGACCATAAAGTAAATCCTGTAAAGTCATCTGGTCTCCCGCCTGCAATCCACATTTAGAAGAATCAGATGCCAGATTTACGGCATTGTCACTGATTGTTACCACATCACTGAGATTTCCATATTTGATAGCAAGATAAGCGGTCAGTATCTTTGTTGTACTAGCCGGATACATCCGCTCATATATATTCTGGGCATATGTAATTGTATTAGTTGCCGTGTTAAATACTCCGGCGGCCTCTGCCACACTGTTATGTTCTACGGATTCCTGCCCGATATTTTCAGTTCCGCCAACACATAAATTGGCACCAAAATAAGAGCTGACCGTATCCTCTGCACAGGATAGCACATTTACGCTGCTGCTTTCTCCATATACCGGATAGCCATTCTCTACAACGCTTTTGGCTTTCCCACAACCCGTTACAGATACGAACACACATACAACAAGCAGACCTGCCAGTACACGTTTATTTATACATTTCACGCCACTCAAGGTCTCCTCTGTCTAATGATTTAATCAAAAGCTCTGCAGTAGCAAGATTTGTTGCCAGCGGAATATTGTGTATATCGCATAAACGAACAACACTGTTTACATCCGGCTCATGTGACTTCTGTGATAATGGATCACGCAGGAAAATCACAAGGTCAATCTCGTTATGCTCAATCTGTGCACCAAGCTGCTGTGCACCGCCTAAATGACCTGCGAGATATTTGTGGACATTCAGATTTGCTACTTCCTCAATTAGTCTTCCGGTAGTTCCCGTTGCAAAAAGTTCATTTTTACAAAGAATTCCCCGGTATGCAATACAAAAATTCTGCATAAGCTTTTTCTTCGCGTCGTGTGCAATCAAACCGATATTCATTCGTTTAGTCCCCCTGTCCATATTTTCTAGGCTGAAGCCCTACATTCATTACCAGTCCAATTCCCGCAAACAACGTGACTAACGACGTTAATCCGTAGCTTACAAAAGGAAGTGGAAGTCCGGTATTTGGCATCAAGCCTGTGACAACGCATATATTTACAAAACTCTGGAAACCAATCAATGCAGCAATTCCGCTGGCAATTAACCGGCCTGCCATGTCTTTTGCACGTCTTGCAACCAACAGACATTCTATGGTAATCAGAAACAGTAATACGATAATAATAACACTGCCGATAAAGCCCATCTCTTCACCTACTATAGAAAAAATAAAGTCTGTCTGCGGTTCGGATATAAAATTACCGTTTTTAACGGAAACAATATTCGTATTATTCAGTCCCTTGCCCCAAAGCTGTCCGGAGCCCACTGCCATAATCGAGTTCTGCTGCTGATATGCAATGTTAGGATATTTATCGGGTTCCAGCCAGCCTAAAATACGAAGTGCCTGATTTCCTGTCAAAAGTTTCTGCCCCGGCTGTAATACCAGCGTTAAGACCACAACCAGTGACGGAACTGCCACTGCCAGCACACCCATTACTATTTTATAACTTAATCCGGCAATAAACAAGAGGGATGCAAAAATTAATGCTGTAACAATTGTGGTAGAAAGATCCGGCTCCTTAAAAATCAGAAGAAGCGGTACGGCTGCCAATACCAGCGAGCAAAACAGCGTCCGGATATTATTCAGTTTATCTTTATTTTTGCTTAGATAATAGGCAAAAAACAAAACTAACAGGATTTTGCCTAATTCGGAAGGCTGAAAGCGGATTCCAAGCTTCAGCCAGCGGCGCGCGCCTTTTGTCTCTTCTCCAATGACAAAGATAGCTGCCAATAAAGCCACATTAACAAAATAGAATATCCAACTGAATTTCAATATAAAATTGTAATCAATCAGCGATATACCAACCATTACAATCAGACCTAAGATTAATCCTGCAATCTGCTTATTCTGTACGGAAGGCTTTGCACTGCCAACTACCATAATTCCAATGATGGTCAGTGCCACCACATAAAATATCAGTCGGAAACGGTAGTCTCTTAAGCGGTATTGTTTTAACATAAATCACTACTTCCAATCTGAAGTCTGTTATTTTCCGGAATGCTTCAAATCCTTAATCGGAATATTTGCAAACAATGCCGGAACAGCTCCGTTGTTACCATCTGATTCGGTCTGGGTAATCTGAATATCAAGCCCTTCCGCATCAATTTCCATATACTTTGATATTACCTGGATAATATCGTTTTTGATATTTTCCATTACATCCGGTGAGCAGTCAGCACGGTCTGAAATCAACAATAATTTCAGACGGTCTTTCGCTACATTACCGGAATTCTTTTTCTTGAAAAAATCCATGAATCCCATAATTATTATCCCCCTAGTTTTTCTTAAATAAACTTACGAATTTAGACCATACGCCATTTTTAGACTCTAAGTCAAGAAGCGGTACTTCTTCTCCCATGATACGTTTACAGATATTTAAATATGCCTGTCCTGCAAGGCTGTCAGAGCCTACTAACGGCTCACCCTGGTTGGTTGAGATTACAATCTGTTCGTCATCCGGAACTGCACCGATTAAATCGATAGCAAGAATCTCATGAACATCTTCAATGGACATCATATCGCCACGTTTTACCATATCCATACGCAGTCGATTTACGATTAACTCGATTTTCTTAATCTCATTTGCCTCTAAAAGACCAATGATACGGTCTGCATCACGGATTGCAGATACCTCCGGTGTGGTAACAACCAGTGCACGGTCTGCTCCTGCAATTGCATTTTTAAATCCCTGCTCGATTCCAGCCGGGCAGTCTAATAATATGTAATCAAATTCTTCTCTTAATTCTTCTACTAATTTCTGCATCTGCTCCGGTGTAACAGAGGTTTTATCTCTGGTCTGGGCAGACGGTAATAAGAAAAGGTTCGGATATTTCTTATCTTTGATTAATGCCTGTTTGATTCTGCAGTTGCCTTCTACAACATCTACCAGATTGTATACAATACGGTTCTCAAGACCCATAACTACATCAAGGTTACGTAATCCGATATCGGTATCAATCAATACTACTTTTTTATTTAACTGTGCAAGACCGGTTCCTACATTTGCAGTAGTTGTTGTCTTACCAACACCGCCTTTTCCTGATGTAATAACAATTACTTCGCTCATGATTTATTCTTCCTCCTAAATCTTATATATTCATTAATAATCCACTTGTAATCGGTTCGATTAGTATGGAATCATCCATAACAACAGCTACCTGCGGTTCTAAAGTCTTCCGCCGGTTCTTAATGGCACTCAGTGGTCCGCGGTCAGAGCTTCTTCCAATTACATTACCTATTTTAATCTGTACCGGGTCCATATCAAGGGCAGCTACAAAGGTATGCTCATCTCCTGCCGCTCCAGCATAGGCATTGCCACGAAGCGAGCCTAATACTACAATATTTCCTTTTGCAATAATTTTTGCACCTGGGTTCACATCGCCAAGTACAACAATGCTTGTCTTGCATTCGATGACCTGTCCACTTCGCAGTGTTCCCTTATAGAATTCACCGGTTCTTCCAGACTGGCTTTCATCAAATTCCTGAATCTTTCGGGCACAGATTTCATCCCGCAGGGAATTATTATCTAAAATACATACCACATCAATGCTGGTATTTCGACTGATCAAATCAACGATTGCAAGTTCTTCTTCCTGACTTAATTCCCTGCCCTCAAAAGACAAGGCAATTCTGGCATTTTTAAAGAATTTGTCGGATTCTTTAAATTTATGAAGTATCTCGTCTAATAGCTCCTGAAATGGAATTCTATCATCTAAAATCAGATTGATTCCATGGGGATTACTCTTTAAAACAACTGGTTGCGACATATACTTCTTCCCTCCTGACATTTAATCATTAAAGGCATTGGCAGCAGCTCCAACATCTTCTGCCTGACCATCTAACAAGGTAGATGTATCCTCCAAATGGAAATAATATTTATATACTGATGCAGCAAGTTCTGCAGTATTGGCTGATGTATATCCGTATGCAATACGGGTTGCAATGGAAATCTCAGGATCATTATATGGTGCATATCCTACATATAACGCATGGTTTGGTCTGGTTGGTACCTGCTGTGCGGTACCCGTTTTACCGGCAGAATCCACAGTAAGTCCATCAAACTGCTCATGGGTTTCTACCACCATCTTCATACCGGAATGAATGGCATCCCAGGTACTCTCTGAAATGTTGTCTATTGTGTTTTTAACGGTCGGTTCATAGGTTTCTAATACGTTACCATCGGAATCTGTAACCTGTTTTAACAGGGTATAATTATATACGGTTCCACTGTTTGCAACTGCGGTTACATAACGGGATAACTGTACCGTAGTAAAACTGTTGTTACTCTGTCCGATTGCAGAAGTAATCGGGAACTCTGTGGTCTGCTTCGGTTTACTTTCTGCAATTTCAATTCCGGTTTTAGAATCAAGACCATACATGGATGAGTATTTATTAATCATTTCCACACCATGGTCTTCATTATAAGTTCCATTTACCATACTTAAATCGTAACCAACTTTATAAAAGAAATAGTTACAGGAATCTCTTAATGCCTCTGAAACATTGATGGAACCGTGACTGCTTGGATAAATCCAACATTTTGGTCCATTTGCCACTTCTTCAAACTGTCCTTTATCCAAAATAGTTGTACCAGGTGAAATAATACCCTCAGTAAGTCCTGCTGTTGCAGTAACCATCTTAAAGGTAGAACCAGGTGCCGTCGTCTGCTGTGTTGCATTATTATAGAACGGATTTGATAAATCCTGATACAGCAAATTATAATAATTACTGTCTACTGTATTTGCCAGACGGTTGGTATCATAGCCCGGATAAGTAACACAGGCTAACAGTTCGCCGGTCTTTACATCTGTAATGACACAGGAGCCGGAACAAGGATCCAGTGCAAGCTGTGCCGGTGTGATTTCAAGATTCTTCACCTTTTCTTTTATAAAATTAAAGGCACTGATGCTGCCGGACTGTAACCCACTTACTGCCGTGTCATCATAGTTTAACACTTTTTGGTCAAAAAGTGCAAGACAAAGCTGCGTTCCATTAATCAGGTCATTGTGAATCATGTACTTATACATAATCTTTGAAAATCCCTTATCTGATGCCAGTTCTTCTACAATATAGCTGACCAGTGCATCATAGATTTCGGAAGAATCAGAATACTTCTCGTCTACGGAAAACTTCGTGATATCAATCCATTTCTGGCTGATAGCATAATTTAAATATTCATTTACACTGATTTTATTACCTGCATAATTTTTATAAGTTTCATCCGATTTGTCAATGGAATCTGTAAGCAAAATTTTATTATTGACCAGCATTTTCGGAATATAGGTCATATAATCCTGCATTTCCTCCGGCAACTCATCCACTGGAGTTGCTGCTGAACTGCTAAGGCTGCTTTCCACCTGGGATAATACCGTTTGCTGTTTACTTCCAAAGGCACTGAAAATCTGTTTTTCCACATCGGAAGCATCTTCAGCACTAAAGTGGTTTAAATCCAATACATTATTATTAATCAATGCAAAATACACATCATCAATTGGAATCAGAATATCGGACGCTGTTCCGGCTGCGGTATTATATTCTTTGATATTCACAATTTTAGAATATAAAATTCCGGCAATTTCCTGTTCCAAAAGATTATAAACCGCTTCCTGCAAATCTTTATCAATAGAAAGGTAAACATCATTTCCAGCCTGTGGCTCAATCCGCTCGGTTGTCTCCATTACTTTTCCAAGGCTGTCTACATAAACGGTTTCACTGCCCTTTTTACCCTGCAGTGTTTCGTCCATAACCTGCTCAATTCCGGATTTTCCAATGACATCATTTAAAGAATACTCATCATTATCAGCAGATAATTCATCATATTCTTCCTGGGAAATCTTTCCGGTATATCCGATAATATGGGAAAAATACTCGCTGTCTACATATTTTCGGATGGTATCTTCCGAGATATCCACACCCTGCAATGCATTCATATTTTCTGTAATATATGCTACGGTTTCATCACTAACATTTTGGGCAATGGTTGTGGAAATATATTTCTGATAGCTGTTTTCTGCAATGGCACAACGCAATACCACAATCCGGTATAAGTCTTCTCTGGCATAATCATCTTCCGATAAATCATAGCCATTTTTGTCACTGGATCTGCAAAGATAATCCATTACCTGCTTTGGGGTTGCTTCTGCTTCGTTATATTTCAGCTTCTTATTATAGACTAAATCATCTGCAGAAGAATGTCCATAAGTGTCAGCAAGGAAACGCTTTAATGTGGTTCCCTCTACCGTATAATAATAGTTCCCGTCATCATCCAGTCCGATTTCAAAATCATTTTCAATGACATCGCCGTTTTTATCCAGCTCTTTGATAATATTGTAAAGTTCTGTATTAAGAGCCTCATTCTTTTCTGAAGTCTTGTCATAAGAACCGTTATCCTCAATGGTTACGCTGTTTGCCAGTTCGTTGTAGGCTAAAAGATTACCATTACGGTCATAAATATTGCCACGGGAACCATTTAAGATACGTGGTTTCTGGATTTTTAAACTGTAATTATCCTGATACTCTTCACCTTTGATAATCTGAAGGTAAAATAGTCTGCCTATCAGAGTCGATGACAAAAGAATCATGACAACGCAGAGTACAAATATTCTTGATTTTGCAACTTTATGAAGTATTTCTTTCAGTGTATCAAACAAATTTCGCTGCACTCCTTTTTTCAATACGCTCTAACCGCTGGTTAATTTTCAAAATAATGAAATATAAAACTACAGAAATCAAAAGCGTGTATACAAGTTCCGGTATGATAATGTGTAACATATAATATCCAATTGCAAACTGCTTGCGGAATAAAAACCGGAAAAAGTAGATAAACAGATTATAAGATAAATCACTTCCGGCAATCAAAAGCATTGGAAGCTTAATATCGTCCGGGTAAAACATCTTCTTAAAGCATCCGTTTAAGAAGCCTGCATACATATATAAAAGGGCATAAAATCCAATCATCTCCCCAAAAAAGATATCTATCAGCAGTCCACTGAAGAAACCGATAAATATCCCTTCTTTTCTTCCGCGCATAAATCCAAAAGATGCACAGACCACAATCAAAAGATTCGGGGAAATAGACGCAAAGGATAACGCCTTAAATAATGTGCTTTGCAATAAAAAGCATACAATAATAATTAATGTAACGGTGATTTTTCTTCTCATCAATCAGACCCCGTTTCCTTTTTGTCAAGTATAACCAAAACCTGCTGAAGATGTTCAAAGTCAACTGCCGGAGTAATGGTTCCTGATTTGGTCAGGTGGTTGGAATCTTCCGAAATACTGCTGACATATCCAACCAGAATGCCCTGCAGATATTTGTCACTGACATTGGAGGTTACAATCTGATCTCCTATCTGAACCTTGTTCTCACTGTCGTTTAATCCGGAGAACTCGATTACCTGGTCTTCATTCATACTCTGAAGATTACCATTTATGATACAGTTATCTGACGTATTTAATATCATGCCGTATACCTTGGCAGAATCATCAATCACAGAACGCACCTTTGCATAATGTGGTCCCACATCAATAACAATTCCTACCAGTCCGTTTCCGGCAATGACATTCATATCTACTTCAATTCCATCTTTGGAGCCTTTGTCAATGGTGAAGATGGAAAACCAGTTGCCCGGATCCTTTCCGATAACATTTGCTCCGGTTTTCTTGTAATCCGAATACTGCTGGTCTAAAGCTAACAGTTCCCTTAAATTATCCAGTTCATACTGTTCTAATTTAAGGGTGTTTAATTCGTTGGTCAGTTCTTCTACCTGTCCCTTCAACTGTTCGTTTTCTTCCATGACGTCATTCAGATTTTTTAAATTATCTGCCTTGTCAGAAAGCCATGTACCAGCATAATTGATTCCCTTCTGCATTGGTTCAAAAATTGCACCGGCAATCGAATTCAACGGTCCGCCACCAAGATTCAATGAAAAACTGACATACATTGCCAGAATACATAATGCGGTCATGGACAATAATATATACTTTGTTGGAATTTGATGTTTTGGTCTACGTCTCATTTTATGCCTCTATTTATATATTTTGGACTTCATACTGAATCCTAAATGTTTATATTTTTCATCTGAAACAATCTTATTCAATCCGCGAACTGCACATTCTTCCGGATTCTCGCATGAATTTACCTTTATATTGGTAATCTCAGTAAATAATTTATCCAGATTATGTATTTTAGAACCGCCACCGGTAATATAAATACCGGAATGAATAATATCTTTTGCAAGTTCAGGCGGAGTCTTCTCCAAAATCATTTTAATAGAGTTACAGATAGAATTAAGATTATCCTTAATTGCAGCATAAATGACTTCTGCAGTAATCTCCATCTCAATCGGCAGACCACTGACTACGTCACGGCCAACTATAACCATACTCTTTTCCATGCCAGGTGTACCGGAACCAAGTTCTTCTTTTAAAGTCTTAGCAGTTTTGCGCCCGATCACAAGATTAAAGTTCTTTTTGATATAACTGCTGATGGAGTCATCAATGCGGTTCCCACCAAAATGCAGTAAGTCACTTAATACAAGTCCACCCAGGGAAATTACTGAAATTTCTGTGGTATCTGCTCCGATATCTACAATCATGGCTCCGGTCGGCTCATTGACATCAAGTCCCAAACCAACAGCATCAGCCAATGGCTTCTCACATAAAAGGACAGACTTCGGTTTCATTTTGCTCTTATAAAAGATATCAAAGAAAGCTTTTTTCTCAACTTCCGTAATATCTGTTGGTACCGCAACGATAAATTCTGCACCACGGGTCTTGCCCTTTGCGTGTTTTTCTAAAAATTCCTGTATCATGGTCTGCATATTATTAAAATCTGCAATAACACCACAGATAATCGGAAAAGAAACCTGAATCTGCTCCGGTGCCTTCTCATACATTGCATACGCTGCATCGCCATAAGCATACATCTGATTCTTATTTATGATGGCAATCGTATTTTTTTCATTTAGTATTTTCCCAGTTGCCTTGCAATATACCTTCATATTAGAGGTTCCAAGATCAATTCCATAAATGTTATTCGACATTTCTTTCTCCCTCCGGAAATCATAGCATTTCCTGTTCTTTAAAACTAAAATATTTTTTATCACCAATAATAATATGATCAGCAAGCTCAATTCCAAGAAGCCTGCCGCCTTCTACTATCTTTCTGGTAACTTCAATGTCCTGCCTGCTTGGTAGCGGATTTCCGCTGGGATGATTATGCACTAAAATCACATGTACTGCATGATATTCAAATGCTTTCAAGAAAATCTCCCTCGGGGAAATCAGTGAGGCATTTACTGTGCCAATTGAAAGAATGGAATCTGCAATCAGATGACACTTCGTATCAAACATGCAAAGCATCAGATGTTCTTTTTCTTCATGCCGAAGCTGCTCCATATAATAGTCTGCTACGGAAAAAGCATTCTGCATTACAACTGCCTGCTGGCGTCCGGTCTGTGCAATCCGTTTTGAAAGCTCTGCAATACACTTTAACTGGATTGCTTTTACTTTCCCGATACCCGGAACCTCCTGTAATTCCTTAAGACTCATCTGATAAAGCCCTAAAAGATTTCCGGTGCGTTTGCTCAATACTTGCTTTGCTACTTCTGTTGAAGAACTTCCATTTGTGCCACAGCGGATAATTACCGCTAAAAGCTCTGCATCCGATAGGGATGCCGCTCCGGATTTCAAGCACTTTTCATAGGGCTGTTCGGAGACTGGCAGATTTTTTGCCGTCATATTATAACCTCTTTCTACTCTCACCGGTAACCCATTTCTTCCAAAAAGGCATATACTTTATATTAACACATCATATCTTCATTAACAAGTTTCTGTTCATAAAGTTTTTGTAAAGACATCAGGATTCCAAGTTTTGCATGATACCAGGTCAGTCCACCCTGAAAATATACGGCATACGGCTCTCTTAACGGACCATCGGCACTTAATTCAATGGAGGAACCCTGTACAAATGCCCCGGCAGCCATAATGACATCACTGTCATAGCCCGGCATTGCCCATGGCTCCGGTGTTACATAGCTGTCCACCGGCGCTGCAGCCTGAATTCCTTTGCAGAATGCAATCAGACCTTCCGGGCTGTTTAAGGTAACTGCCTGAATAATATCGTGACGGCTCTCTGTACCATTCGGTACAACGGCAAAGCCCAGTCTTTCGTAGATATTTGCAGCAAAAATTGCACCCTTTAATGCACCTGCTGTAACTACCGGTGCCTGAAACAGTCCCTGATAAAAAGAAGAAATTACATTTAAGGAAGCACCCACTTCTTTGCCGAGTCCCGGAGAAGTCAGGCGGTATGCTGCATTTTCCACACATTCTTTTTTGCCGACAATATAGCCGCCGATTGGTGCCAGTCCGCCCCCCGGATTCTTAATCAAGGAACCTACAATCATGTCTGCTCCTACATCCAGCGGCTCTCTTTCTTCTACAAATTCACCATAGCAGTTATCTACCATACAGATAACGTCCGGTTTTATGGATTTGATAAAGGAAATCAGTTCTCCAATCCGCTCTACAGATAAGGTAGGTCTTGTCTGGTATCCCTTGGAACGCTGAATGGTCACAAGATGTGTTTTTTCATTGATTGCTTTTTTGATATTCTCATAATCAAAGCTGCCATCGGAAAGTAAATCTACCTGGCGGTAAGTAATGCCATATTCTGCCAGTGAGCCTTTGGATGGTCGGATACCGATAACTTCCTCTAAGGTATCGTACGGTTTTCCTACCGGTGATAATAATTCGTCCCCCGGTCTTAAATTTGACATCAATGCCAGTGCCAGTGCATGGGTTCCACAGGTAATCTGCGGACGAACCAGAGCATCTTCTCCATGGAAACAGCTTGCGTATACTTTTTCCAGTGTATCTCTTCCCAGATCGTTATATCCATATCCATTGGACATGGCAAAGCATTCTGCGGAAACTCTGTTTTTCTGCATGGCATCAATTACTTTCATCTGATTATATTCTGCTGTTGCATCAATTGCTGCAAAACGTTCTTTTAATTCATCCTCTATCTTTTTTCCAAAACGATATACTTCTTTGCTGATACCCATTTCTTCATATTTCTTTTCAATCATTTCTTCTCTCATCATTTTCCTCGTCTTTCCGGCTGCAATTTCTTTCTAAATTACAGCAAGTCTATCATATAATGTTCTCTTTCTTTTTGTATGAATAAAAACTTAAGAAATAATAGCTTTTTCCTTAAGTATCTTTATCATGTATGCAAGAATTGCCTCATTTTTATAATCGAACTCATTTTTGTTAAGCCAGATGACATCCCGTTCCCGTTTAAACCATGTAATCTGCCGTTTGGCGAAATGTCTTGTTTCCCGCTTGATAATATAAACTGCTTCTTCCAAAGAATAACCGCCATCAAGATAGGATAACATTTCTTTATAGCCAATTCCCTGCATTGCCACCATATCTTTGGTGCAGCCCATTTCCTTTAAGCGGCGGACTTCTGCTTCCAGTCCATCTTCTATCATTTTATCTACTCTGGCATCGATTCTTTTGTATAAGTGGCTGCGCTCATCATTTAATACAAAATAGGCAAAATTATAAGGTGAAGTCCGCATCTGCTCTTTTGCATTATGCTCAGAAATCTTTCTACCGGTCTCCTGATAGAATTCCAACGCACGGATGACGCGTTTTCTGTTATTCGGATGGATGGCTTCGGCAGATTCCGGGTCCACTTCCCTTAACCGGTCATGAAGATACTGGTTGCCATGTTCTTCTGCCAGCGCTTCCAACTCTTTCCGGTATGCACTGTCACTTTCCTGTTCCGTAAAATCAATATCATTTAACAGAGCCTGAATATAAAATCCGGTGCCGCCGGCAATAATCGGAATCTTTCCGTGGGCATAAATTTCGTTTAAATATTTTTTCGCATATTCCTGAAATTTTACCACATGGAATTCCTCGAAAGGCTCCAATTCATCCATCAGATAATGACGTACACCATCCATTTCTTCCGGTGTGATTTTTGCAGAGCCCACATCCATATATTTATACACCTGCATGGAATCGGCGGAGATAATCTCTCCGCCAATGGCCTTTGCAAGCTGAATGGATAATTCTGTTTTTCCTACTGCAGTAGGACCTGTCAATACTACAATTGGTTTTTTCATCATATCATCCTACACAATCCGCTTGAACTTTTTCTCAATTTCATATTTTGACATGGCAATAATCGTTGGTCTTCCATGTGGACAGTTATATGGATTATCAAGCTTCATCAAATCCTTCATAAGCTGTTCCATTTCCGGCAGGCTCAGTCTCTGACTTCCTTTCACTGCAGCTTTGCAGGACATGGATGCAATCTTATCTAAAATAACATCCGCAGTTGCCCGCTCGGATATGCCATCAGTAAGCTCATCTAACATTTCAATCAATACATCCCTGGTATTCAGCCGGTAAAGATTACCCGGCACTCCACAGATACTGTATTCTGCACCACCAAAGTGCTCAATTTCGAAACCAAGCTTCGTAAATTGTTCTTTGAATCGCTCCAGTACTTCTGCCTCACGCATGGATAATGTTATGACAATCGGCGGGCTGATAGCCTGAGAAGTAAACTCTTTCTTCTCAAACTGCTTTTTTAATTTTTCATACATGACTTTTTCATGGGCAGCATGCTGGTCTACAATAAACAGTCTGTCATTATATTCTACCAGCCAGTAGGTATCAAAAAGCTGTCCGATAATCTTCTGCTTTGCCATCTCCTCTTCTTTTAAGAAAGAACCCTGTTCATAGCTTCCTTCCGGCTTTGCTCCATAGGTTTCTTCCTCACGGATGACATAGGCTTCCTTTGCCAGTTCTTTTTCCGTTTCTTTTTTCGATTGTTCCGGAAGCGGCTCTTTCTGAATCCGTTCTTCCGTCATATCTTCCGGTGGCATTGATTTTATCGTATCAAGAAGCTTTTCCTGTGCCGCAGAGCTGACTGACCCGGTTCCCATTGGTCTGCTGACAGGATATTTTATTTCGTAAGGACTGTCTTTTCGTACTGCCTTCCGGATTTCTTCCAAACGTTTCTGCTCAAATGGCTCTGGCATTACCTTCTCTATCTTAGGAACTTCCATCTCGTTTTTTTTTGGTGTATCCACCGGAACTTCCGGTATAATATCACGGTGCACTAGCGCTGCCGATAAAATACTCTGCACTTCCCGGTACAGCTCCTGCTGGTTGGAAAAGCGAAGTTCCATCTTAGTGGGATGCACATTTACATCCAAAAGACTGCTGTCAATCTCAAAATAAAGTACCGTAAAGGGATACTGATGCTGCATCAGAAACGGTTTAAAGGCATCCTCTATAGCTTTGGATAAAATCTGGCTCCGGATAAATCTGCCATTGACAAAATATAATTCGTAGCCCCGGTTTCCTCTGGAAATCATCGGCTTTCCAATAAATCCACTGACTTTAAAAAGCTCGCTTTCATGTGCAATCGGAAGCAGCGCTTTTGTAATATCCCTTCCGTATAAATGGTAGATAATATCCTTGATATTTCCATTTCCGGATGACTGCAGTTTTACCTGATTATTCATAATAAATTTGAAAGCTACGTCTGGATGGGATAAAATCATCCGCTGCATCAGTTCATGAATATAGGTGCCTTCTGTCTGGGCGGATTTTAAGAATTTCTTTCTTGCCGGTGTATTATAAAAAAGATTCCGTACAATAAAAGTGGTTCCATCCGGCGCACCGATTTCTTCTAAAGAGACTTCCTTTGAGCCTTCAATGAGATAACGGGATCCGGTAAAATCACCGTTCGTCTTTGTAATGAGTTCCACCTGACTTACTGCTGCGATACTTGATAATGCTTCACCTCGGAACCCTAAGGATGTAACGGTAAACAAATCTTCTACGGATTTAATCTTACTGGTGGAATGACGCAAAAATGCCAAAGGAATCTGTTCCCTTTCGATTCCGCAACCATTGTCCGAAATACGGATAAAGGATATTCCACCTTCTTTGATTTCAACCGTTACTGCACTGGAACCTGCATCTATCGCATTTTCCACTAACTCCTTTACCACCGAGCTTGGTCGTTCGATGACTTCTCCTGCCGCAATTTTATCAATTGTTTCCTGACTTAACAGTGCAATCTGTGGCATAACGCCATCCACCTCCTTTACCATCTGTTTTTCACTTTATTCTGTAATTCGTATAACTTATTCATTGCTTCGATTGGTGTCATCTGACCCAAATCCAGTTCTTTTAATTCGTTTAATATCGTATCGTTGTCCATGGTATCAAGCAGTGAAATCTGTTCTAAATCCACCTCGTCCAACTTCGGTTTGCTGCGTTTGCTGCTTCCCTCCGCACTGATATTCTGAACAATTTCCGTAATATCATTATTACTTAATTCTTCTACAATTTCTTTGGCACGCTCAATGACATTATCCGGCACTCCCGCAAGCTTTGCTACCTGGATACCGTAACTCTTATCAGCTCCGCCTTTTACAATCTTGCGCAGGAAAACGATATCATCACCCTTTTCTTTTACTGCAATGCAGTAGTTATTTACGCTGTTTAATTTGCCTTCCAGCTCCGTCAGTTCATGATAATGGGTTGCAAATAATGTCTTTGCGCCAAGAAGCCTTGGATTACTGATATGCTCTACCACTGCCCAGGCAATACTCAATCCATCAAAGGTACTGGTTCCACGTCCGATTTCATCTAAAATCAAAAGACTGTTGGAAGTGGCATTCCGTAATATGTTTGCCACTTCTGACATTTCAACCATAAAGGTACTCTGTCCGCTGGCGAGGTCATCAGAAGCCCCTACTCTGGTAAAAATACGGTCTACAATTCCAATTTTGGCTGATTTTGCCGGAACAAAGCTTCCGATTTGAGCCATCAGTACAATCAACGCACTCTGTCGCATATAGGTGGACTTTCCTGCCATATTCGGACCGGTAATAATGGACACACGGTTGCTGCCATTATCAAGATAAGTATCATTTGCCACAAACATTTCATTCTGAATCATCCGTTCTACTACCGGATGTCTGCCATCTTTGATGTCGATAAGACCTTTTTCGTTTAATTTCGGACGGCAGTAATTATTCTGTTCCGCTACCGTTGCAAGAGATGCAAATACATCAATCTGCGCCACTGCTTTGGCGGTCTTCTGGATACGGACCACTTCATCCGCCACCTTCTGGCGGACTTCCCGGAACAGTTCATATTCTAAGACAATCAGCTTGTCTTCCGCACCTAGGATAACATCCTCTAATTCTTTTAATTCCGGTGTAATAAAACGCTCAGCATTTGCCAGAGTCTGCTTTCTGGTGAAATAGTCCGGCACCATGTCTTTAAAGGAATTGGTTACTTCAAGATAATAGCCAAATACTTTGTTATATTTGATTTTCAGATTCTTGATTCCGGTTTTCTCCCGCTCTTTTGCCTCCAAATCAGCAAGCCAGCTCTTTCCATCTGTCTTGGCTTTCCGCAGGCGGTCCACCTCTTCGTTATAGCCCTCTTTTAAGATGCCGCCGTCATGAAGGGTAAGTGGCGGTTCTTCCGCAATGGAGCGTTCGATTAATTCGTATAATTCATCCAACGTATCCAGCTGCTCATATAAACGTTTTAAAAGTGGTGACTGAAAATCACTCATCAGTGTCTTAATCGGTGGCAGCATATGTATGGAATTGCGAAATGCAATCAAGTCCCTTGGATTTGCGGTCTGATAAGTAACACGGGTAATCAACCGTTCCAGATCATAGACCGGATTTAAATATTCCCGGATTTCTTCTCTTGTGATGGCATTGGTATTAAATTCGTCAATGGCATCATAACGTTCTTCTATTTCCGTACGCTCAATTAATGGCTGTTCCACAAAGCTTCTTAAGGTTCTTGCTCCCATGGCTGTCCTGGTCTTATCCAATACCCAAAGGAGAGAACCACGCTTTTGCTTTTCCCGGAGGGTTTCAACCAGCTCTAAGTTTCGTCTGGTAGAACTGTCAATAATCATGAATTTTCCGGTGGTATACGGATGAATTGCCACCAGATTGGAAAGGGTTGTTTTCTGTGTCTCGTAAAGGTATTTTAATAATGCACCGGCTGCAACGACGCCGCTGTCATAATCTGCAAGACCAAGTCCTTCTAAATCCCTGACTTTAAAATGATCCTTTAAAGTCATCTGTGCTGTCTCATCAGAAAAATACCATGCATCCAGAGAATAAATTACGATTCCCATACGGTTTTTCATATCATCGATATCAATTCCGCTGATATAAAATGCTTCATTACAGATGATTTCTGTCGGCTGGTATTTATTGACTTCGTCCAATAATTTCCGTTCCGAATCCACTTCTGTCACATAGTAATCTCCGGTGGTAATATCTGCAGAAGAAATACCATAATGGTCACCGATATATGCGATACACATGATATAATTATTTTTCGTTTCATCCAGTGCCTGTGCATTTAAGGTAGTTCCCGGCGTTACAACTCTTGTTACTTCACGCTTTACCATTCCCTTGGCAAGCTTCGGGTCTTCCACCTGCTCACAGATAGCAACCTTATAACCTTTTTTCACCAGTCTGGTCAGATAAGTTTCTGCTGCATGATATGGGATTCCGCACATGGGTGCCCGTTCCTCTGCACCACAGCTCTTTCCGGTTAAGGTAAGCTCTAATTCTTTTGATACAACCTTTGCATCATCAAAAAACATTTCATAAAAGTCACCCAGACGGTAAAACAAAATACAGTCCTTGTATTCTTCATGTGTTTTTAAATAATGCTGCATCATTGGTGTATATTCCGTCAATGTTCTGTATCTCCTTTTCTGTTTCAAAACACCTGTTGTTTTAATCTATTTTAAGTCTTGCATATTTTCCTGCAATTGCTTCCGCTACTTTCAATCCGTCCATGGCTGCTGACATAATACCGCCGGCATAACCGGCACCTTCTCCGCAAGGGTAAATGCCTGCAATATTACTTTCAAAGGATTCATCCCTTGTAATCCGCACCGGAGAGGAAGTTCGACTCTCCACACCGGATAAAATGGCATCCTCCCTGTTATAGTCCGGAATGTATTTCGGAAAGAGCTCCATTCCTGCTTGAAAAGATGCTGCTAATTCTTTTGGAAAAATTTCCCTGAGATTTGCAAATGTATGTGCACCCTTTGTGGTACTTTCAAAAGCCCCATATCCTGTGGATATGCGATTCTCTTTAAAATCTCCGTAAAGCTGCTGCGGAATTGCTCCGTTTCCAATGCAATAGGCATTTTTTTCCAATTTCCGCTGAAACTCAATTCCAGCTAACGGTCCATCCCCTTCAAAATCATCCGGTCGAACCGATATGATAATGGCACTGTTGGCATTCTGCCCGGCTCTTGCATGATAGCTCATGCCATTGACTGCCAGCATACCTTCCTCCGAAGAAGCATTTACGACATAACCACCCGGACACATACAGAAAGAATATACCCCGCGGTGATTCTCAAGATTTGCGGTCAGCTTATAGGATGCAGCAGGCAGCAGGGCATTTTTATGTCCGTTATACTGGCATGCATCAATCATCGCCTGCGGATGCTCTACACGAAATCCCACCGCAAATGCTTTGGCTTCCATCATAAGTCCCGCTTCCTGTAACATTGGGAAAGTATCTCTGGCGGAATGTCCGATTGCCAGCACCAGAACGTCTGTTGCTACTTCCTTTTCTCCGTTAATCCGGATGGCTTCTACTTTATCTTTCTTCCCATTCAGCGTAATGTCTGTAAGCTGGCTGAAAAAGCAGTAAGTTCCACCCATTCTTTCAATTTCCAGCCGGATGTTTTTTACGACTGTTTTTAAAATATCAGTTCCGATATGAGGCTTATTTATATATAAAATTTCTTCCGGAGCGCCCATTTTCACAAAGATTTCTAACACTTCCCGGTTTCTTCCTGCCACATCTTTTACCAGCGTATTTAATTTCCCATCGGAAAAAGTACCTGCTCCGCCTTCGCCAAACTGTACATTCGTCTTTGGATTTAAGATGCCGTCCTTCCAGAACCGTTCTACTTCAGCAGTCCTCTCTTCCACACTGCTTCCACGCTCCAAAATAATTGGACAATAGCCATGCTTTGCCAGTTCATAGGCACAGAACATTCCTGCCGGACCGCTTCCTACAATAACCGGTCTGTGGGACAGCTGTTTCTCTCCGGCATCCGGGAAATGATAATGTATATCCTTTGCTTTACTGATATTGGAATTTTTATTCTTATGTAAAATCATAGCTTCCTGCTTCAATTCCACATCCACTGTGTATACAAAGGAAAGTTCATTTTTTCTTCTTGCATCAATGGATTGCTTTCGAATCTGATAACGGATCAGATCCTTTTCATTTTTTAGATGAAGTGTTTTGATAATCTGTCTTCTTAACATCTCTTCCGAATGTTCAATCGGAAGCTTTAACTGATTTACTCGTATCATGATAACTCCCTTGCCACATGTATCCCGGCTACTGCGCCGCTGCTCCATGCCCATTGCAAATTATAACCACCGCAGATTCCGTCAATATCCACCATTTCTCCGGCAAAATAAAGTCCCGGACAAAGCTTTGACTCCATGGTTTCTGCATCTATTTCATCAGTGTCTACGCCACCGGCAGTCACCTGTGCCGTATCAAAGGTATTCCAGTCAGTAATATCCACCCGGAGTCCCTGCACTGTATCTATAAATCTCTCTAATTCTTCTGTCTGCAGCCGGTTCGCATATTTTGCAGCTTTTATATGTGACTCTTCTAATAATACCGGAATTAATTTTTCCGGAAAAAAGCCGATTAAGGCTTCCCCGATGTGTTTTTCATCTGCTTTCTTAAATCTTTCCTTGAAATAGGTTAAGCACTGTTCTTTCTCCCAGAATGGCACAAAATTAAGTGTCGCATAGACTTTTTTCTGTTCTGATAACGCTCTTGTGGCAACTCTTGAAAGCTGAAATACCGGAATGCCGGATATTCCATAATTCGTGAGCTGTAATTCCCCCCGTTCGCTGCATGCATGCGTGCTTTCTATGTATAAATCGACCTTTACATCTGCACGAATTCCTGCAATATCAGCAAAAAATGACTGTTTTCCCTTCAATCCGATAAGCCCAGGTACTAAATCTATGATATGATGTCCCAGACTTTCAAGATATAGGAAACCGCTTCCGTCACTGCCACTTTTCTTTAAGGTCTTACCACCGGTTGCCATTATGCATTTTGTTGCATAAAAATCACCGCCCTTGGTATGAAAAGTGAAGCCCTTTGCGGTCTTTTCTATGCCTTTTATGCCACAGCCACAGACCACTCCAACATTCTGTTTCTTTAATTCCATCAGCAACACATCCCTGATTGCAGTTGCCTGCTCGCTCTGAGGATAATATCCGCCGTTACGCTCCTTTGGATATATGCCAAGTTCTTTAAAGAACTGCAGTGTCTCTTCCAGTCCAAACTGCTCAAATACAGGTGCAACAAAAGCAGGGTTCTGTCCGTAATATTTGTCCACACCCTGCACTTTATTTGTATAATTACATTTACCGTTTCCGGTTGCTAAAATCTTCTTACCAGGTACTTCGTTGTGCTCTAAAATAAGAACTTTTGCACCGTTTCGTGCCGCCATAATGGCTGCCACCAATCCGGCAGCACCTCCACCGACTACAACGACACCTATGCGTTCTGTATGCTTACTCATGCCAGTTATTTACTCTTCTCTCTATTTCTTTTGGACTGCTATGCAATCAGACCTATTCAGCCTTTTAGATTGTATCATAACAGTCTGAAACAATCAACTTTTTAACTGGAATAGCTTTCTAAGAAACGGTATAAATCTTCCAGTGTATCAAAGGTTTTCCCATTGCTGATTTCTTTTTTCAATTCTTCTGGCAGTCCCTGATACGCAATTCCAGTATACATGTATAAGGCATCCTCTTCGCCGAAATAGACATTCAAGTACCCGTCCTCTTCCCGGATAACAAATGCTTTTTTATTCTGAATGTTTGCACTTTCCACGCTATCCTCGAATTGCTCCGTCTCAGCTTCCTGAATCTTTATTATTTTTTCCTGTTCTTTTTCATTCAGTTTCAGATAATACTGTCTTCCACCAATCCATGCAGAGATAGATAATACCAGTGCTCCAAGGAAAAAAGTGCGCATACGTTTTGTGTTTTTCATATTCATCACCACAAACAGTATGCGCAGGTTTTTTCTTTTTATACAATTTTTTCAAGAATTCTATGTTTTGCCCTTTTATTGCATTTTATAATAAATGTAATTTCTTGGCAATACGGACGAAAAGGTATCCCTTCGGGAATTTCTTTAATTCTTCCTCACTTAAGCCTTTTAATAATAAAAGCATTGCACCATATACAACAGCTCCCATTACAATCGCAAGTATAGCTGCAATGGCATTTACCTTAATAACAGCAAAAATACCTTTGTAAACGCCAAAGACTACGACACCCATAATGGCAGAAGCTGCCACCGGGATTAAGAAAGTTTTCACAACTTCCTGGCGATAACCACTGTATTTCCGTAAAGACATTGCGTTAAAGAGGCACATAAAGAATGCAAATAAAGCATTCGAATATACCACTGCATAAATACCAAGATGTAAACCAAACATCATCACTAATAGTGCAATCAGATGCAGTCCCAATGCGATAGCCGCATTTTTAACAGGCTCTCTCATCCGGTTAATTCCCTGTAACAATCCATTAGATAATGTGGAAAGAGAATAGAACAAAATTGCAATAGCTCCCGTTGTAAGCATGGTTGCTGCAGTAGTTCCGGTGCTGCCATAAAGATGCAGCAGCTTTAATATCGGTCCTGACAGCACTGCAATTCCAATGGTACAAGGGAATGCAATTACCATAATAAAGCGGATTGCAATATTAATCTGGCTTCGTACGGACTCTCTGTCTTTTCTTGCATACGCACCGGTAAGATTTGGTACACAAGAAGCCGCCATCGCAGCAGCAATGGAAATCGGAATATTGATAATGGTCTTATATTTTCCGGAAAAGATTCCCCACCAGACATCAATATCATCCGGCTTATAGCCCTGTAGTTCCGCTACGTTCTTATAGATACCCTGATCTAAAATTGCACTGATATTATAAATTGTGGTACTTAAAAGTACCGGAACAATGGTCATAATCAGTACACGAAAGACATTCTGATAGGATTCTGTTTTGCTGCTGGTATCCCGGCGCATCTGTCGTTTAAAAATACGTTTGTATGCCAGAAACAACATTCCAAGGAATAAAAGTGCAAACACCGCTCCCATATTGGTACCCAGTGTTCCGCCTGCAGCACCGTAAGCAGAACCATACTTTTCCTTATTTCCAAGCACTGCTCCGATTCTTGCCCCATATCCATAGAGGATATAGGCAGCTGCAATACTGACAATCGCATTGACAATCTGTTCGATAATCTGTGAAATGGCACTCGGCATCATGGTACCAAGTCCCTGGAAAAATCCACGTAAGACTCCTAATACAGCAACTACCAGTATCGTCGGTGCCAGAACCTTCAATGCAAAAATACTAAGGGGCGTATTCAGCATGTTTGTGAAGAATGACGCACCAAAGAAAAGAATCAAACTTGCAGTAAGTCCGGTACCGGTTGCTAAAAGCAGGGCACCTTTTACAATTCGATATGCATTTTTTCTTTGCCCCTTCGAGACACGGGCAGATACCAGCTTGGATACCGCCAATGGCAGGCTGTATGCAGAAATAATCAGCAGGATATTATAAATTTCAAAGGCTGCACTGTAATAACTGTTACCGGTATCTCCAATGATATTGGTCATCGGGATACGATAGAGCAGACCGATTATCCTGCTGACTATAGAGGCAATTGCAAGAATGGAACCCTGTACTAAAAAGTTGGAGTCACTCTTTTTTCCTGAACTCATAAATTTACCTCAAGTAATTTTCGAAATAATTATTTTGCGGAAGGTGGTGTAAACTCATCTTCTGTTGCATAGATATTTAATTTCTTCTCCATATCATTTAACAATACACATACCATGGTCTTACCCTGATTTAATGTGATTTCATTTCCGGAAGCGTCATAGTATCTGGTTGGCTCGTTTTCGCTTGCTTTCTTCCATGTCACATCTATTACTTTACCGTTAGTAATATATTTTCCGGTTCCTTCACCGGTGCTCTCAACATCCAGATAACCGTGTGCATCATCTAACTTGGTATAATCGCAGTACTGAAGCAGAATGTTCTTAAAAGCAAGCTGTGTGCCTGTATTTTCATCCATATGCTCTTTTTTATACTGGAAACGATAGTATAAACCATCTTCACTGTTATATACAAACCAAGGATTGTTTACATAATATCCCGGCTGAACCACTGCTGCATCTGCTCCGTCTGTAAGTTCAATTTCTTTTTCATCATCTTCATTAAACTGATAATGTCCTTCATAATCGGAAGGCAGCTCGGTATCATAACCTTTTAATTCAATTCCGGCATCAATACCATCTGTGCTTACAAATGCATTGTGTGGAGCCTTTCTTGACTTGTCACGATAGAAAGTAGCAGAATCAATGGCACCCTCTAAACCGTTTAAGTCCTCAACTTTGCCACTCTCTAACAGCTCAGTTGCGTAAATTGCCTGTCCGTAATGAATATAAATTGCATCAAATTCCATTGCATAATATGCATAGTAGTGACGGCAGCTTCTTACCGAACCAATCTTGTCTAATCCGGAATAATCCTGGAAAATTGGCATCAGACGGGTAATTCCGCCTTCAGCAGGAGCTTCGTAAAGTACGTCTGCCTGTGACAGTCCATACTGTGGCAATGCATCATTGGTATTTCCAATCATGATTGCAACCGGTTTCTTCTTTGCTAAATCTTTATCAATCCATTCACCGGTCAGGTAACTTCTTGCCATACCATCTTTGCCGGTTTTGGTTTCGGTTTCAGGTTCTGCTTCAGAAACGGTTTCTGTCGGTTCCGGAGCTTCCTCTTTTTTCTTACATCCAGCTAAAAGACTGGTTGCCATCAGTGTCATGCATAAAACAATACTTAATCTCTTTTTCATGATGTTCCTCCATTTTTATCTTAAAATATTTAAGCATTCTAAAATCTCGCGCTGCTTTCCTTCCATCAATGCAGCTTCCTGCTCTTCCATGTGGTCGTAACCAAACAGATGCAGCATACTATGTACAATCAGAAATGCAAATTCTCTTTGCATACTGTGGCCATATTCCTCTGCCTGTTCCCTGACCTTGTCCACAGAAATAATAATATCCCCCAGCAGAATTTCCCCTGTATCCGGATTAAAGCAATCCTCCGTCTGATTCTCTATCTGGGAAAAATCTCCCGGTACATCATATTCTAACATTGGAAAGGATAAAACGTCCGTCGGGCGGTCTATCTCCCGGAACTCTTTATTAACCTTCCAGATACCTTCGTTATCTGTCAGTGTAAGACTGATTTCTGCTTCAAAAGGAAAATGCTCATGTTCCATTGTAAACGATATTACATCTTTTGCAAGTGTTTCATAATCAAAATCGAAGGTAACCTCCGCTTCTTTTTCTATCGCAAGGCTCAAAACAAATCCGCTCCTTTCGTTAAAAACTCTCTGATTTTAATAAACTGGTTCATGCCAAGATTCGCTTCATCATATAATCCGGCAGCCGATTTTTCGTTTAATGTCTGATAAATAATAATATCATGATTCCAGCTGTTCTTCACGGTTTCCTTGTCCAAAAGTTCAAATTTGGTAACAATACTGTCCACAATATGTACGATTGCGGACTCTATAGAACTAATAGCATTTAATTCACCATTGTATTCGCTTAGAATCTTAACCACGTTTTTCGGGAAACAGTTAATCTCAGCAAGACGAACTCCATTTTCTACAAACGGTTCTCCCTCCAGCTTGCCAATCCGGTAGTAAAATCCTGCCGCAGCTACCGTTTTATCATCTGCCCCAAGCTCCTTTGCACATTCTTCTGCCACACTCGAAACTTTACGGGCATGTGCATAATCAATTTCCGAATAGTTTTTAATCTCCTGTACCAGTGGAAAATTTTCTGCAATAATTTCAGCTAAAGTACGTTCTTTTTCATGCTTCGTATAATAATACAGCCTGTCCGCAAAAAAGTACGAAAAAACTGCAGTCAGTATCATGCTGCATCCTGCGGATAAGTACTGATGATAATTGATTTCAAAGCTGCTGATGTAATAGAAGATACTCGGAACAGCAAACGACAATGCAACAGTCATGATGCATCCATAAATTTTATATTTTTTCTGGCTGATTACCATAAGCAGAATTCCGGAAAGTACCGTCAGCATAGTATATGCCGCATATTCATAAAAACTGCCGCTGGAACACATGCAAAGCAGTGTATTAAAATAAATTCCACCTAAAATACCAATCAGCTCATTTCCGCCACAGGAAAGAATCATGACCGGAATCATGACCGGTGCCATATATGCCGGCATAAAAAAGAAACCCACATAACAGGCTGCTGCTGCAAGAAAGCAAAGAAACAGCTGATGAAAATCACTTTTTTCATTCCGGTTCAGATGCCCTCTGATACGTTCCATTTCAATCACTGCAATCAGCAATGGCAGATATAAAGCATTTATAAAAACAAGTACCAGTACACGGTCTATGGTAAACTTGCAGATTATTGCCAGAAAAACAGAATAAATCGCAACGGAAATAAGGATTCCCAGCATACGAATCATTCTTTTGGGTGAAAATCTATCTTCCTTCATTTTTCGTTACTCTTTTCGTTCTTTTATTTGCTTTTGATTCATAATCGTCATAGGCTTTTACAATCTTCTGTACCAAAGGATGTCTTACTACGTCAGCGCTGGTCAATTTGCAGACGGATATCTCATCTACATTTCGAAGTACACGTAATGCCACATCCAGTCCCGACTTCGTTCCCGGAGCCAGATCCTTCTGGGTAGCATCTCCGGTCACCACAACCTTGGAGCCAAATCCAATACGTGTTAAAAACATCTTCATCTGTGCCGGTGTAGTATTCTGTGCCTCATCCAAGATAATAAATGCATTATCTAAGGTACGGCCTCTCATATAAGCCAATGGTGCGACCTCAATAAGCCCCTTTTCCATATTCCGCTGAAAGCTTTCTGCTCCCATAATCTGATACAGTGCATCATACAGCGGGCGAAGATACGGATCTACCTTGCTCTGTAAATCTCCCGGAAGAAATCCTAATTTCTCACCGGCTTCAATTGCAGGACGGGTTAAAATAATACGATTTACTTCTTCATTCTTAAATGCGGTAATTGCCATGGCCATGGCAAGATAAGTCTTTCCGGTTCCGGCAGGCCCGATTCCAAATACAATCATCTGCTTACGGATGGCATCCACATAAGCCTTCTGCCCTAAAGTCTTTGGTTTCACCGGTTTGCCGTTTATCGTATGGCAGATGCAGTCCTTATCGATTTCTACCAACGAGCCTTCTTTATGTTCTCCCAAAAGAGAAAGTGTATATGCAACCTTCTGCTCATCAATCATGTTTCCTCTCTCTGCCAGTTGTAAAAGTTCTGCAAACACCTTGCATGCACCCTCTACATTTGCGGTATCTCCAATGACTTTGATTCCTTCATTGCGGGGCACTACCGTAACATTTAAGGTCCGTTCAATCAATTTTATATTATGGTCAAATTGTCCGAAAATATTGGAAACATGCTCTGCCGGTATATCAATTCTTGTTTCATTCAAGCTCATTTAATACTAGCCCTTCCTCTGTGTCTTCTGTATCAGGTGCTGTAAGCTGTTCCGTTTCGTGCCTTAAAGCAGCTTTTGTGCGCACTTTGATGATTCCTTCCATGATACAGTTTTTATCGTCCATATCTATAATAACATTTTTTTCTAAAATTTGAATATTTTTTTCTGCTAAATGTGACAAATAAATATTAAAATTTTCTGTAGCAACCGCTTCTGCCTGCTCTTTCGTATAAATTGCCTGTTCTGTCCGATACTCTTTTAAAGTACTAGAATAGATTCCGAGTGGCAGATAAAAGTCCCCATGAAGGCAAAGCTGCTTATAATCCGTGGTTTTGTCTGCACATTCAAATTCACCGCTTAATGCCGGAAGTGTTATTACTTTTCCAAAGAAATCAATAGCATACCGTTTCTTTTTTGCACCGGTCATTCTTTTTTCTTCATGGACAAGGGAAAATTTATCATGGTAGGAATATTCCGTCAGCAGATATATATCCGCATCCGCATTGCAATATTCATAGGCATACCGTTCCCCGCTGTCATTAGTCAAATCAATCCTGCCACTTACTAATATATCTCCTGCCTTTACTGCATCGCCGTTCTTTACTAGTGGGGTTCCATTTCTTGTAATAATTGATTCCACTGTCGCATCCTCTTCTGCTATCAGGTCTGAAGCTTCATACGGCAATTCTTCCATTGCTTCCTGCTGTACCAGATTTTCCTTGATTAATACCGTCATTTTCGTTCCGTAAATCTGTACCGATGCCCAGATGATTTCCGGAAACTGTGCCCGCAGATCCCGTTCTAACTGTTCGCAGTCAATTGTACGAATCCGGTCTCCGTAACCACAATCCTCCTCATCAAGAAATGTTAAAACGGTTTCTGTCGTAACAGATGAATTACCATCTACCTCCACATTCCAGAGAAATCGTGATAAAAACCACACCAGACCAGCTGCGAGAATTACTCCCATCAGGAAGCATTTTCGTTTCCGGTAACGGTTCATCCAGAACGGAAATCCTATTTTGCGCAGAATCCGAATCCTGCATCCGGTCTTGCTTATGAACGGACGGATACTCCAAAATGCACGAATGCTGATAAAAAAGTGATAAACATCTTCCTCTTTTCGAAGATTCCAGATTAAAATATTGTGATTGCCACACAGATTTAAAAATCGTTCCGGGGCATAACCACTTAAGACTACCTCAAGGTAACCGCCTATATATTTAAACAGGGAAAGTGTTGTCATAGAAAACCTCTATTCATACTCAATACTTTGGATGATTCCTGTTATTTTCATCTCTTCATTCGTATAATAGGAAATGTTGAGATTCTTCCCACGAACAAGAATCCGGCAGCTTTTCGCCTGAATCCTGATATATTCTTTCTCGTATTCTAAGATTCCCTTATAATTTTCCAACAGCAGTTCCCTGTTACCCATAACGGTTACAATTGCTGCCCGGTAGACTAAGTCTTTCGGCAGTTCTAAGGATTCCACCATATGATTTTTAAAATCTTTTTTTAACTCTTTCTTATTGTTTTTCCTCATATATAACTATATGAGTTTTTTTCTTTTCTATGCGGTAATATATTTTAAAACTGTTTCCGGTGCATCCAGTGGCTCTTTACTGAAAAGAAATGCATTTTGAACCAGTTCCTTTGCATCGTTGCATTTTGCTGCATCATTACCATATAATTCGGCCAGACATTCTCCTTTTTTTACGCTGTCTCCTATTTTTTTCTTAAGGCGGATACCGACAGTTAAATCAATCTGACTCTCCTTTGTCTCTCTGCCGCCGCCAAGGCTCATGCAGGCAGTTCCAATTGCCATAGCATTTAAAGCTTCTACATATCCATCTTCCGGTGCGATGATGGTTTCTGTAATTGCTGCTTTTGCCAATAACTGCGGATGATAAACCTGTTCCTTTCTGCCACCCTGTGCTTCTACAAAGTCTGCAAATTTATCCAGTGCTTTTCCGCTTGCAATGACTTTCTCCATCATTGTTCTTGCTTCGTTTTCATCTTCTGCTACACCGGCAGCCTTTAACATAAGATACCCTAATGCATAGACAACATCCATCAGATCCTTTGGCCCTTTTCCATTCAATGCTTCAATGGCTTCCTGCACTTCCACAATATTGCCTACTGTATTGCCAAGGGGCTGTGACATATCTGTAATAACCGCATAAGTTTTCTTTCCAGCACCATTTCCGATGGCCACCATAATCCGGGCAAGTTCCTCTGCCTTTTCCACAGTCTGCATGAATGCACCGTTTCCGGTCTTTACGTCAAGGACAATAGCATCCGATCCGCTGGCTAATTTCTTACTCATAATGCTGCTGGCAATTAAGGATTTCTCCGCTACCGTAGCAGTGACATCCCGGAGTGCATACAGCTTCTTATCTGCTGGTGCAAGATTAGCAGTCTGTCCCGCAATTGCAACGCCAACCTCTGATACCTGCTTTAAAAAGGCTCCTTCTGATATGGATGTGCTGAATCCTTCAAAGCATTCTAACTTATCAATGGTTCCGCCGGTATGACCCAATCCTCTTCCGGACATTTTTGCTACCGGAACACCAAGTGCAGCAATAATTGGTGTCAGAATCAGAGAGGTCTTATCTCCTACACCACCGGTGCTGTGTTTATCCACCTTTACGCCTTTAATACCGGATAAATCAAGCACATCTCCGCTATCCCGCATAGCAAGTGTTAATGCCAGTGTCTCATCGTGATTCATTCCCTGAAAACAGATTGCCATCAGCATGGCTGACATCTGATAATCCGGAATTTCACCGGTTGTAAATGCATTTATCATCCACTGGATTTCTTCTTTGCTTAAAGCAGCTCCTTCCTTTTTCTTTAAAATGAGGTCGTACATCCTCATAAAATCTCCTCCTTTTATCCGTTTCTTCTATTTATGATACGGTTGCTTATTTGTGATACGGTTCATGATTGATAATCCGATAGCTCCGGTATAACTGCTCCAATAAAATAACACGCATCAGCTGGTGCGGAAATGTCATCTTCGAAAAGCTTATTTTTTCATCTGCACGTTTTAATACTTCATCCGCAATTCCAAGGGAGCCTCCGATCACAAGAACGATATGGCTGTTGCCCTTTACCATCAAGTCACTGACTTTTTCCGATAAAGCAACAGAATCCAGCATTTTTCCGTTGATTGCAAGGGCAATGACGTAGCAGTTCTTTCCCTCTAAATATTTTAAAAGACGTTCCCCCTCTTTATGACGAATCTGCTGTTCCTCTGCCTCGGATGCTCCATCCGGTGTTTTCTCATCTGCCACTTCCACAATTTCAAGCTTACAGTATCTGCCCAGTCTTTTTTCGTACTCGGCAATGGCATCCCTGAAATATTTTTCTTTGATTTTTCCTACGCATAATATTGTTATCTTCATACTTGCAGTATACCTTATTTCAGAAATACAGACAAGGTTATTGTATCGTCGGATAAAATCACTTATAATAGTATTATTATAACGAAAGGTCAGGTACATAACATGGTATACAAGGAGAAAGATGCCCAGCTGGAAGATAATCGTTCTACCGCTTATACATTCCTTGGAGTTGGAATTGCCGGTCTGATTTTTGTCATTCTTTTTGCTCTGGACATCATCAAATTACCAATGGCTGATTATATGCGTGTTATTATGATTGTTGTAATGTCTGTTCTGTTTGTTATTTTTCTTGGAATCGGAATTACACATTTCCGTAAAATCAACCAGATGTCTGCGGATGCAGATATGGAAAGCAGACGCACCAGCGAAATTATGGAATGGTTCTCTTCAAACTATACTGCGGAAGAAATCGACCATGTCAGTGGTGCTGACAGCGAGCCTTCCATGGAGCAGCGTTACTTTATCCGTTCCGACAAAATTGCCGCACTTCTTCATGCTAAATTTGCCGGTCTGCCGGAGGATTATGAAGAACATATCTTAGAAAAGATTTATGCCGCTTACTATTCAGACACCAATGAATAAACAGCAGATTTCTGCTTAAATATAATACAATCAAAGGAGTAACAAAATGAAATTATTAGAAGACAAAATTCTTGCAGAAGGAATCGCAGAAAGTGAAAACATTTTAAAGGTTGACAGCTTTATTAATCATCAGGTGGATCCTGAATTAATGAAGAAAATGGGCAAAGATATTGCAGAACATTATAAAGGAAAAGGTATCACACGTATTGCTACCATCGAAAGCTCCGGTATTGCTCCGGCTCTTATGGCTGCAGAAGCATTAGGCGTTCCACTTGTTATTTTAAAGAAACAGCCTTCTAAAATTTTAAATCATGATTTATATCAGACTGTTGTAACTTCTTATACCAAAGGAACCAGCTATGAATTAACCATTTCCGCAAAATACATCAGCGAAAATGACCACATTCTTATCGTGGATGATTTCCTTGCCAACGGCGAAGCTGCTACCGGTGCTATCCGCCTAATCCGTAAAGCACATGCCACCATCGCAGGTGTCAGTGTCTTAATCGAAAAAGCATTCCAGCCTGGTCGTGAAAAATTGGAGGAACAGGGCATCGATGTTTATTCTTTAGCAAGAGTATCCAGACTTGACAAGGGTGTCATTGAATTTGTAAAAGAAGACTAATTTTTAAAATCCCCGGAACGAAGGCAGATAAGAAACATTCTTATCTGCCTTTGTTCATCTGCCATAGCTTATTCCGGCAGATAAATGTAATTATATCTTATCACTGGGCTTGCCAGTCCATGGTCATCTACCACAAGAATAGACAACACATTATTGCCCTGTGGCATTTCAAGTGGTTCACTGTATACATCAGAATCCTGTGTTGGTGTTGAGCCATCCCAGGTATAGTAAGCAGTGGAACCAGCGGGAACCTGTATACTGATGCTCTGCGCATCATAATATGTTCCGGCCGCAGGTGTTACATTAGCAGAATCCGGAGCTTCAAAAGTAATTTCATAATCTGCTTCTGCAATCTCACTATAAAAGCCTCTTGCGTCCTTTGCTACTGCTTTGATGGTATATTCTTTCTCATCCTCTAAAGAAATCGGTTCTGTATATTCCATTCCCTTTTCAATCGGAGAATCACCATTTAACGTATAATAAATGGTACAGTCTGAGTCTGCCATCAGTTCAATTTCAATCGTATCATTGTATTCCCCGGCTTCTTCCGAAAACTCCGGAGCCTTTACTTCATAATTATCAAACAGCGCTTTTATTTTATCAGAGTCTGATTGTTCATATAAATCCTGTAGTTTATCATATTCCTTTTGCTTATCATATAAGGCAATCAGCATCTGATACGCTTCTTCATTGTTCTTATCAAGGGTAAGTATCTGTAACAAATACGCTTCTTCTGATGTTTCATCTTTTCGGAGACGGTACAAATCAGCCATCCGGAGTAATACATCCACATTATCCGGCTGCAATTTCTCAGCCTGTTCAAAATAGGTCAATGCCTTGGTATAATTCTTCTCTTCCGTGTAACTGATTCCCTTCTGATACTGATAATCAAAAGATTTCTTATGGCTGTTCTGCACCAGAAGAACAATGATAACACCAATGATTGCAATAGCAATCAGAACTGATACTGTAATCAGAAGTCTTTTCTGTTTCTTTTTCTGTTCTGCCTCTTTCTTTTTCTTCTGGCTGTTTTTCAATGATTTTTTCTTCTTTCCGTTGGAAGAGGTATTCTTATTCGGTTTATCGTCTTCTTCTAATAATTCTTTTAAAATATCCTCTTCCACATTATAATCCGGAACAATCTGTGCTTCTTTTCCACATACAGAACAGTATACACAGCCTAATTTTATTTCTGCTCCACAATTTGCACACTTCATAGCCTTCTCCTATTCATGTCTCATAGTTTCCACACAATTGTTCATTAACATTGCAATGGTCATTGGTCCGACTCCACCCGGAACCGGTGTAATCGCACTACAAAGCTGCTCTACTTCATCAAATTTTACATCACCGGAAAGTTTATTGTTCTCATCGCGATGAATTCCTACATCAATGACAACTGCACCATCTTTTACATAGGATGCATCAATAAATTCTTTTTTCCCAATTGCAACAATCAGAATATCTGCCTCTTTACAGATTTCCTTTAAATTACGGGTTTTTGAATGCGTTACTGTAACAGTTGCATTCTCACGCAGCATTAAGATTGCCATCGGTTTTCCAACAATATTGCTTCTTCCAACGATAACACAGTGTTTTCCCTCAATATCAATGTCAGAACGCTTTAGAAGCTGGATGATTCCGGCTGGTGTGCAGGAAATATATCCTTTCTGTCCAATCATCAATGCGCCGACATTTTCCGGATGGAAACCATCTACATCCTTCTTCGGAGAAATGGCACGGATTACCGCATCCTCATCAATGCCCTCTGGCAATGGAAGCTGTACCAAAATGCCTTTTACATGTTCTTCTTTATTCAATTTATCGATTAAAGCCAGTAATTCATCCTGGGAAGTCTCTTCCGGAAGCTCATAAGAAAGAGAATCTATCCCAATATATTCACAGGCACGTTTTTTGTTTCTGACATATACACTGGATGCAGGGTCATTTCCCACCTGGATTACAGCAAGTGCTCCTGTGATTCCCTGTTCCTTTAACTGTGCTACTTCTTCTTTTAATTCATCTTTTATTTCAGCAGAAATTCTTTTTCCATCAATTAATAATGCCATGATACCTCCTAAAATAATCCTGTAATTACGCCATCATTGGTTACATCAATATTATTTGCAGCCGGTACTTTCGGAAGTCCAGGCATGGTCATAATAGAGCCGGTAATAGCTACTACAAAGCCTGCTCCGGCAGATACATATACTTCACGGACATTTACGGTAAAGCCAGTCGGTCTGCCAAGCTTTGATGCATCATCAGAAAGAGAATACTGGGTCTTTGCCATACATACAGGGAAATTGCCCATCCCCATTTCTTCAATATGTTTTAATTCTTTTAATGCAGCCTTGCTGTAAGTTACATCATCTGCTCCATAAATCTCAGTTGCAATCGTCTTAATCTTATCCATAAGAGACATCTCATCGTCATACAGAGGTTTGAAATGTGCTTCTTTATGATCTAAAGTATCCAGTACTTTCTTTGCAAGTTCGATTCCGCCTTCGCCACCTTTTTCCCATACTTCAGATAATGCGAATTCACAGTTTCTTTCCTTGCAGAAGTTCTCTACAAATGCAATTTCTTCTTTGGTATCGGTTACAAAGGAGTTTAAGGTAACTACTACCGGTACACCAAATTTTTGAAGGTTCTCGATATGTTTCTCTAAGTTTACAATTCCCTTCTTTAAGCTTTCCAAATCTTCCTTTGCAAGGTCTGCCTTTGGAACCCCACCGTTATATTTTAATGCACGAATGGTTGCTACCAGTACAACTGCGTCCGGTTTAAGTCCAGCCTTACGGCACTTGATATCAAAGAATTTCTCAGCACCAAGGTCAGCACCAAAACCGGCCTCTGTAATTGCAATATCACCTAATTTTAAAGCTGTCTTTGTAGCGCGGACACTGTTGCATCCATGAGCAATATTTGCAAATGGTCCACCATGAACAATGGCCGGATTGTGCTCTAATGTCTGAATCAGATTTGGTTTGATGGCATCTTTTAGGAGTGCTGCCATAGAACCGGTTGCATGTAAATCATCTGCCGTAATCGGATTTCCGTCAAAGGAATAGGCAACTATGATTCTGCCCAGACGGCGTTTCAAATCTTCCATATTGTCCGCCAGACATAAAACAGCCATAATTTCAGATGCCACTGTAATGATGAAATGGTCTTCACGTACCATACCATCCATCTTGCTTCCAAGACCGATTACAATATTTCTAAGTGCACGGTCATTCATATCCATACAACGTTTCCATACTACCTGACGTGGGTCAATTCCAAGCTGGTTGCCCTGCTGGATATGATTATCTAATAATGCTGCCAACAGGTTATTTGCGGATGTGATTGCATGGAAATCTCCGGTAAAATGCAGATTTAAATCTTCCATCGGAACTACCTGCGCATATCCACCACCTGCAGCTCCACCTTTGATTCCAAAGCACGGTCCTAAAGACGGCTCACGAAGTGCAAGTACCGCTTTTTTACCAAGTAAAGCCATCGCCTCACCAAGTCCGATACTTGTTGTGGTCTTTCCTTCGCCGGCAGGTGTCGGGTTAATAGCTGTTACAAGAACCAGTTTGCCATCTTCCCTGTCTTTTACAGACTCCCATAATTCATCGGAAATCTTTGCTTTGTATTTTCCGTAAAATTCCAGCTCATCCTCGTTTATTCCGAGCTTCTCAGCCACTTCCTTAATATGTACCAGTTCTGCTTCCTGTGCAATTTCAATATCTGACTTCATCTTCATTTCCTCCTCATGGATTGTATTCTATAAATCTTTCTTAATTACCCTCTTCAATAAATGCTTCCAGCTGTTCCGGAGACATTAACACCTGTCGCGGCTTGGTCCCTTCATCCGGTCCTACTACACCCGCTTCTTCCAGCTGATCCATAATTCTTGCCGCCCGGTTAAAACCAACTTTAAAATAACGCTGAATCATTCCGATGGAACCTTTATCTTTATCAATCAAAAGCTTTGCAGCATCCAAGAAATAAGCATCTCTGTCATTTCCATCACCAGATGCCGCATCAGCACCAGTGCTTGCGGATACAGAAATATTGTTCATCCGCTCTTCAATATCACTACTGTAGCCTTCTCCCTCATTGTGTTCCTTTAAGAATTCAACCACATCTGATACCTCTTTATCGGATACAAACGCACCCTGTACACGAAGCGGTTTCTGTAAGCCCTGCGGATAATAAAGCATATCGCCTTTTCCTAAAAGCTTTTCCGCACCGTTCATATCAAGAATGGTTCTTGAATCCACACCGGACGTTACAGAAAATGCGATTCGGGATGGCATATTTGCTTTAATCAGTCCGGTAATGACATTTACGGAAGGACGCTGTGTTGCAATGACAAGATGGATTCCTGCGGCTCTTGCAAGCTGCGCCAACCGGCAGATAGCATCTTCCACATCCCCCGGTGCAACCATCATCAAATCCGCCAGCTCGTCCACAATAATTACAATCTGCGGCATCTTCTTTGGCTTATCCGGGTCATCAATATCTTTGATTCCTTCTATTTTCTGGTTATAGCCCTTCAGATCACGGACACCGTATTCTGCAAATTTCTGATAACGGTCTGTCATTTCAGCTACCGCCCAGTGCAATGCACCTGCCGCCTTCTTCGGATCTGTAACAACCGGAATAAACAGATGTGGGATTCCATTGTATACACTTAACTCAACCACCTTCGGGTCAATCATGATAAGCTTTACATCCTCCGGATCTGCTCGGTACAAAATACTCATAATAATTGTATTGATACAGACCGATTTACCGGAACCGGTAGCTCCTGCAATCAATAGATGCGGCATCTTTGCAATGTCCGCAATCATGACTTTTCCGGCAATATCTTTTCCGGCTGCAAAAGCAATCGGTGATTTATTGGCATGAAATTCCTCTGACTCTACCAAATCACGGAACATAACCGGAATACTTTCTTTATTCGGCACCTCGATACCAATGGCTGCTTTACCCGGAATCGGTGCTTCAATCCGGATATCCGCCGCCGCAAGATTCATCTTGATATCATCGGACAAATTTACGATTTTGCTGACCTTTACACCCATTTCCGGCTGGAATTCATATCTCGTTACTGCTGGTCCGCAGTTGATAGCCGTAATTGTAATATTAATTCCAAAATTCTTTAGAGTCTCTTTTAATTTTGCTGCTGTCTGATTCAGATAATCCCTGGTATCACCAGAAGCACCTGTATTTCCTTTTTTCAGCAAATCTACCGGCGGGAATACATATCTGCCACCGGAACTTTCCTGTTTTACGATGGATTCTTCTACTGCCGCCACTTCATCTTCGATTTCCATCTTGTCCTGCTTTTTATTTTTCCTTGGCTTTTCTTCTTCCATTACAGGATGCGCCGGTTCTTTTGGCAGATTGCTTTCTGCCTTTTCTGCAACAGGTTCCGGCTCAAATGCAGGCTCAATTACCGGTTTTACCTCTGTTCTATGTATGGTTGCCACCGGCTCATTCAGTGTGTGAATTACCGGCTCCCGCCATACCGGCGGTTCCACTCCCTGACTGCCGTTGGCTGCCGTAAGTACAACTTTATTTTCTTCCTGTACCACAGGCATATCTTCGATATCACTTAAGGTAATTTCATTAATATCATCTGATTTAACTTTCTTTTTATCTGGGGATGGTAATTTGGTATCCAATGCCACACCACTTACCTTCTTCTCCATCCGCCGTCTTGCCTGCTCTTTTTCTCTTTCTTTCTCCCGCTCCTCCCGGCGTTCCTTTGCTGCATCCATTCGGCGGATTGCATCATCCTTGGCAGAATCGTAAATGACTTTTCCGCCTTTTTGCATGCCCTTCATAATAGAACGTTCCGTAATCAGCACAAGGGAAATTATCAAAACGATAATATCAATGACATAAGTACCCGGCACACCAAAATTCGGACACAGAAGCTGTTCTAATAATCCACCGATTATACCGCCACCAGCCTTATTTTCAAAGCCATAGCGGAAAGCGGATATTGCTCCTGCTTCCTTGCTGCTGTCTGTTACCATCTGCACAAACAGGCATAAAAAGGATACAAATAATATCGCCGCTACAATTTTGACTGCTGCTACTTTATTTTCCCGGTTAGACACTGCGAACACCACGGCTAAAAAGAAACAGATTGGGAATACATATGCCATTAATCCAAATATTCCAAAGAAAAAGGAACTGACTCCGCTTCCGATTTTTCCACCGATTCCAAAATTAGCAAGCAGCAAAACAATACAGACTGCCAGTGCAATCCAAAGAATCACTTCATTCCGGAAGGATTCCTGCTGTTCCCGCTGTTTTCTTGCCTTTGATGCTGTTGTTCCCGTTGTTTTTTTCTTCTGAGTTGTCTTTTTTCTAGTTCCAGTTGCCATTTCAATCTCCCGTTTACATATAGAAATATCCTCCAATTGATACCAGTCCCATTATGAGACAGTAGATGGAAAATATCGTGAATTTCTTTTTGCGCACTACTACCAGCATGGTCTTAATGCAGATATAACCGACTATCGCTGCCACCAGCGTTCCAACTATGTAATTCAAAATATCTGCAGACTGTAATGCTGCAAATTCAACATCCTTAATCTCTACTACCAATGCTCCAAGTATTGCCGGAATAGACATGATAAAAGAATATTTTACCGCAAATTTGCGGGTCATTCCGGTAGAAAGACATGCTGTGATTGTGGTTCCTGACCGCGATAAGCCCGGCATGGTTGCGATTCCCTGACTGATACCGATTAAAAATGCATTGGTATAAGTTACCTGCTTTGGTGTCTTGCCGCCATCCGGAATCCGGTCTGCAATAAATAAAAGTACTGCCGTAATAATAAGGCAGATTCCAGGAACCAGTAAAATCTGCTCTGCCGCAGACACCAGATCTTTCGCTGCAATTCCAATAATTCCGGTTGGAATCGTGGAAACAATGACAAGCATCACAAATTTCCGGTAACTATTATGCACGATTTTACGGTATGGTAAATCTTCTTTTGTTATCACACGTTTAAAAAAGGTTGCCACATTTACAAAAGAATCACCAATAATGGCAAAGCCTTCTTTAATCATGCGGAATATATCCTTATAATATACAATAAATACGGCAATCAGTGTTCCGATGTGAAGCAGAATATCAAAAAACATTCCGCCGGTTTCTATTTGAAAAAACTGTTTAAATATTGCCAGATGACCGGAACTGCTTACCGGCAGAAATTCGGTTAATCCCTGTATCAGACCTAATAAAACAGACTGTAATAATGACATAGCTGCCTCCTTGGTATCTCTTATCGCTCACTACAGTTACTTGTATAAAATTATCAACACCGTGCATTAGTATACCATATTTTGATGCGTTTGTCATTACAGGCATTCGTTTTTCTGTTCTCTTATAATCTCATGCAATTTATGAAGTGCCCGGTCGATTCCGCCCACTTCATCAATCAACCCTTCTTTTACTGCATCCGCTCCTACGAGAATGGTTCCAAGATCCTTTGTCAGCATGGTGGTATTCATCATGAGCTGCTCTAATCTTTTTTCGTCTGCTCTGCTGTGGAATGCTATAAAATGAATAATCCTATCCTGCATCTGCTGGAAATAATCATAAGTCGGCGGTGCTCCGATTACCGTACCGCTCATACGCACCGGATGGATGACCATGGTTCCCGATGGCACAATAAAAGAATAGTCCGTTGAAACCGCCAGCGGCACACCAATGGAATGACTTCCGCCTAAGACAAGGGACACCGTCGGTTTACTTAAGGAAGATAGCATTTCTGCAATGGCAAGTCCGGATTCCACATCACCGCCTACTGTATTCAAAAGCACAAGAACACCATCCACCTGGTCAGAATCTTCTATTTCTGCAAGCTTCGGCAGTACATGCTCATATTTCGTTGTCTTGGTATTGGAAGAAAGACATTCATGACCTTCAATCTCACCAATCACCGATAATAAATGAATCTTCTGATGCCATCGGCTGTCAGATAAGGAAATCTGCCCGGATTCCCTGATCAGTTCCTGATCGTCTAACTGTTCCTTTTTCGATTCATCTTTTTTCCGTTCTTTGTTTTCTGTTTTTTCTAGTTTTGATTCTGTATTTTGTAATTCTGCATTTTTGTTTTCTGCATTTTTCAATTCCACATTTGGGACTTTTTTCTTTGGCAGCACTTTGTTTTCTTTCTGCTCCATATCGGATGCTCCCTTCTTTCTGTCTGGATTATTTCTCGCTACTCGCGAAAAAAATAAGACAGGCAGTTTTACACTGTCTGTCTTATTATCTACATGATATTCTTTTTTTATACCGGCCAGCCCTTTAAATAATTGTAAAGGTTCTCATAACGGCACTTAGAACTCTTCCAGGAGAAGTCTTTTGCCATGCCACGGTCAATAATCTGGTTCCACTGTTTCTTCTTGTCAAAGAAAATGTGTTTGGAATAATTAATGACAGAAAGCATTTCCTCCCCATTGTAATTACTGAATGAGAATCCATCTCCGGTATTCTCATATTCATTATATGGAACAACAGTATCTTTTAATCCACCAGTCTCGCGGACGATTGGCACTGTTCCGTAGCGGAACGAAATAAGCTGTGTCAGTCCACATGGCTCAAACCGGGATGGCATTAAGAAGGCATCGGCAGATGCATATAACTTATGCGCCAGGTCATCGGAGTAACAGATATTTGCAGACACACGATCCGGATATTTCCATGCATAATAACGGAACATATTCTCATACTGACCTTCACCAGTTCCGATTACTACAAGCTGTGTAAAGTCATCTACGATACGGTCGATAACGAAGTTAATCAAATCTAAGCCCTTCTGGTCTGTCAGACGGGAAATCAGACCAATCATATATTTCTTCTTATCTACGTTCAGTCCTAAGTCTTCCTGCAATTTCAGCTTGTTATTGACTTTCTTCTTGCGGAATGACTCAGCATCATAGTTACAGTAAATCTTATTATCTGTTGCCGGGTTGTAAACCTGATAATCGATACCGTTTACAATTCCCTGCATATCATAATGACGGGCGGAAAGCAGACCATTTAAACCTTCCCCATAATATTCTGTCTGAATCTCATTGGCATAAGAATCACTGACTGTGGTAATGTAGTCTGCATAAACCAGACCACCCTTTAACATATTAGCATCTTTCTTATATTCCAGCTTATCCGGTGTGAAGAGTGATGCCGGAAGTCCGGTTAACCCCCGCATGGTCTTAATATCCCATACACCCTGGAATTTTAAGTTATGAATAGTCATAACAGATTTCATACCCCAGAAGAACATATCTCCCTGAAACTCGTTTTTCAGATATACCGGAATGAGACCTGTTTCCCAGTCATGACAATGGATAATATCCGGCTGGAAGCCGATAACAGGAAGCATAGATAATACTGCCTTATCAAAGAAACAGAATTTTTCGATATCCTGTCTGATATTTCCATAAGGTGAAAAACAATCAAAATACTCTTTATTATCGATAAAGTAATATGTAATTCCATCTAATTCATATTTTAATACGCCCACATATTTGCTTGGGATATAAGAACCTGTTCCCATGTAAAAATGTGTTACATATTCAAACTGGCTCCGGAAATGTTCCGGTATACAACTATAGTTTGGAATTACCACACGAATATCCCAATACTGAGGGTCAAATTCCTTTGGCAGTGCACCACACACGTCCGCAAGCCCTCCGGTTTTAATAAATGGTACACATTCTGATGCTGCAAATAGAATTTTCTTCATTTTGCTACCCCTTTCTGCTTAAACATTCTCCAATGCCTGTTCCAGGTCTGCTATGATGTCTTTTACATTTTCCGTTCCAACGGAAAGCCGGATTAAATCCGGTGCTACACCTGCTTCAATTAACTGCTCATCTGTCATCTGACGATGTGTATGGCTGGCAGGATGCAGGACACAGGTTCTGGAATCTGCTACATGTGTTACAATTGCAGCTAATTTCAGATGATCCATAAAGGATACGGATACTTCCCTACCACCCTTTAAGCCAAATGCAATAACACCACAGGTGCCATTTGGCATATATTTTTCTGCCAGTGCATGATATTTGTTATCCCTTAAGCCCGGATAATCTACCCATGCCACTTTATCATTTGCATTTAAATATTCTGCTACCTTCTGGGCATTTTCACAATGTCTTGGCACTCTTAAATGTAAAGTTTCCAGCCCGACATTCAGTAAGAAAGAATTCATTGGGGATGGAATGGAACCAAGGTCACGCATAAGCTGTGCTGTTGCTTTTTCGATATAAGCCAGCTTACCAAATTTCTGAGTGTATACAATTCCATGATAAGATTCATCCGGCTGTGTCAGTCCCGGATATTTATCCTTATATTTCTCCCAATCAAAATTACCACTGTCAACGATACATCCACCCACTGCCATGGCATGTCCGTCCATATACTTGGTAGTAGAATGAGTTACGATATCTGCTCCCCATTCAAAAGGTCTGCAGTTAATCGGTGTTGCAAATGTATTATCTACGATAAGTGGTACCCCATGTGCATGGGCAACATGTGCAAACTTCTCAATATCAAGTACTACAAGGGATGGATTAGATAAGGTCTCCGCAATCACCGCCTTGGTATTTGGTAAAAATGCCGCTGAAAGCTCTTCTTCCGATGCATCCGGATCCACAAAGGTACAGGAAATCCCCTGTTTCTTAAGTGTGGTTCCCAGCAGATTAAAGGTTCCACCATATAAGGAGCTGGATGCCACAATATGGTCTCCTGCTTCACAGATATTAAATACTGCAAAATAGTTGGCTGCCTGTCCGGATGAGGTCAGCATTGCTGCTATACCGCCCTCTAAATCTGCAATCTTTGCAGCTACTGCATCATTGGTCGGATTCTGAAGTCTCGTATAAAAATATCCGGCTTCCTCTAAATCAAATAACCGTCCCATCTGGTCACTGGTATCATACTTAAATGTAGTGCTCTGGTAAATCGGTAATACTCTCGGTTCCCCCTTGGTTGGTTTCCAGCCAGACTGAATACATTTTGTCTCAATCTGATAATTCTCTTCCATCTTTCCTTCTCCTTTATACCATATGTAATATATTATTAGAAAATACCTGCATCTATCTATCATTGTCTCTGATAAATGCAGGTATCAGTTTTATTCCTCCCAGTTGTGATATACTTCCTGTACATCATCATCTTCATCCAGAAGATCTAGGATTCTCTGGATATTGGTAATATCTTTCTCGTCTGTTAAAGAAACATAAGTCTGAGGAATCATGGTAACCTCAGCACTTGCCATTGGAATATTTTCTGCTTCCAAAGCTTCACGTACTGCACTGAAATCATCCGGTGCTGTAATTACTTCAAAGCTGTCTTCCTCTTCTGAGAAATCCTCTGCTCCGGCATCCAATGCCATCATCATCAAATCGTCTGCATCCATATCGCAGTCTTCCTTGGCAATGATAATCTGACCCTTCTGGTCAAAAAGGTAAGATACACAGCCCTGTGTTCCGATATTTCCCTGACCCTTTGTAAATGCATTCCTTACATTTGCAGCGGTACGGTTCTTGTTATCGGTTAATGCGTCTACAATAATTGCAGTTCCGCTTGGACCGTATCCTTCATAAGTAACCTGTACATAATTTACGGAATCACCGTCTCCGGCTGCTTTTTTAATACCACGCTCGATGGTATCGTTTGGCATATTATTCGCCTTTGCTTTTGCAATTACGTCTCTTAATTTACTGTTGTTAGCAGGGTCTGCTCCACCCTCTTTTACCGCAATTGCAATTTCACGTCCTATAATTGTAAATATTTTTCCTTTTGCCGCATCATTTTTCTCTTTCTTATGTTTGATATTGGCAAACTTGGAATGTCCTGACATAATAAATCCTCTTTTCTATCCGTATTTCGTGTATTATTCTACCATTTTTTCATCCTGCTGACAAGTCGCAGTGTCAGACTCGGCAGATTCTGACCTTTCCGGAACAACATGTACATATTTTATCATCTTATCTTCCACGGAAAGTACTTCGAAAATATAGCCTTTGTATTTTACTTCAAAGACTTCGTGCTCCGATGGAATTTTATCAATAAGCGAAATCAGAAGGCCATTTAAGGTGTCATAATCCTCATCTTCAAAATCAAGATTCAGTGCTTCCCCTACTTCCTCTAACGGTGTCATTCCATTCATTACAAATGTTCCGTCCGGTTTCTTCTCTATATAGGTATCTTCCTCGTCATGTTCATCTAAAATATTTCCGACGATTTCCTCTAAGATATCCTCCATGGTGACCAGTCCGGCTGTCTGACCATATTCATCCACAACAATTACCATATGCTCTTTTGCCGACTGCATCTCCTGAAACAATGCATTGATGTTGCGTGTCTCCGGTATGAAATCCACCGGACGGATTAACCCGTCAATTTCCTTAATCGGCTTCTTTAAAAGCTCCGGTTGTCTGCTGTAGGATAAGGTCTCTTTGATATGTAATACTCCGATAATATTGTCTATGGTATCAGAGTATACCGGCATTCTCGAATAATGGCTGTCTATCACCAGAGTGATTACATCTTCAAAAATGTCATTTCCATCCAGTGCAGAAATATTTTTACGGTGTGTCATAATATCACCGGCTTCTTTATCACCAAATTCAAAGATATTATGTATCATCTCCGCTTCATTTTCCCGAAGGACTCCCTGCTCATGGCCTTCATTTACCATGGAAATAATTTCTTCCTCTGTTACATCCTCGGAATCTTTGAATGGAAGTTTATGAAAAATTTTTTTAAAAAATCCTGTATTCGGACTCCCTCCGTCATCCATTTTTGAATACTCTCCTTTTTATACATATTTCTGAAAAATATAACATTTTAGGCAAAAATAGTCAAGTTATGTATATAATTCCAGACTAATCTTCAGTGCTTTGTCGATTTTCGACAGAATTTTTCCATCCAGATGACACACCTTATCTTTTAATCGTGTCTTGTCAATGGTACGAAGCTGTTCCAATAAAATAACCGAATCTTTTACAATGTCATATTCATGACAGGACAGTTCCACATGGGTCGGCAGCTTCGCTTTATTCATCTGTGATGTGATTGCGGCACAGATAACCGTAGGACTGTGCCGGTTTCCTACATCATTCTGTATAATCAGAACCGGTCTGATTCCGCCCTGTTCCGAGCCTACTACCGGTCTTAAATCCGCATAATAGATATCTCCTCGTCTGATAATCATAATATACACTCCATAGAATAGGTTTTACTGAAAGTATTACCAATTTTATCGAGTGTATACTGTTCTAATCCTGAAAATAATCTTTCTGTTCTACTTCTTTGTTGTTTTCGAAATAGATTCTTGGAATACGTTTGCCAAGACAGCAGACAAATTCATAATTGAATCTGCCGGATAAATCCCCGATTTCTTCCGCTGTAATGATTTCATCGCCGTCTCTGCCAAGAAGTGTTACCTCTGTTCCAACGACAACATCCGGCACATCAGTAACATCCACCATAAACTGATCCATGCAGACTCTGCCAAGAATCGGTACTCTTTTTCCCTGAATCAGTACAGAACCTTTGTTAGATAAAGTTCTCGGATAACCGTCTCCATAACCGACCGGAATCGTTGCCACCTTCGTCTCTCTGGTTGTGGTATAGGTTCCACCATAGCTGATTTCCCTTCCAGCCGGCAGTGTCTTTACGTAAGAAACATGACTCTTTAATTCCATTAACGGGTGCATTGGCAGTCTGTCTTTTTGCACTTCATCCGATGGCCAGAGTCCGTATAATGTAATTCCCGCTCTTACAATGTCCATATTTGCTTCCGGCAAATCAATAATTCCTGCACTGTTTGAACAGTGTGCATGATGGAAAATAACGCCTTCTTCTTTGCACATTGCAATCATTTTCTGAAACAGTTCAAGCTGCTTATGGGCACCCGTTTTGTCTTTTTCATCTGCCCTTGCAAAGTGGGTAAAAATCCCCTCCATTATTATATGTGGCAGCTTACTGATTTGCGCTACCTCTCTTGCATTTTCTTTTTCCACCTGATAACCAATCCGGCTCATTCCAGTATCCACTGCAATATGAATTGCCACATCCTGATTTTTCTTTGTTGCAGCTTCAGATAGTGCAACTGCCATATCATACGTAAATACGGCAGGCTCTAATTTCTGTTCTACAATAATATCATATTCATCCGGGAATGCAAAACCAAGAATCAGAATCGGTTTCTTAATTCCATGATTTCTTAAAATTACGCCTTCTTCCACTGTGGCCACACAGAAGCCATGGAGATACGGAAGCGGCTCTAATACACGGGCAAGTTCCGTTGCACCATGTCCGTATCCATCTGTTTTAATTACCGCAAACATGCTGGTATCTTTCTTTAAAAGCCGGTGCATTGCCTCCATATTCTCAATGGCCGCATCCAGATTCACGCTGGCATATACCCTGCTATATCTTTTCATTTCATTCACCTCAAATTATTATTATGACAACACATCGGATAATCCGTTTATAATTTCGCCTGCAGTCAGTCCATGCTTTGAAACTGTTTTGCTCCGTTCATCTGCTGCCGCCGCATGTACATATACCCCAAGCGGTGCCGCCTGCTCTGCAGATAGGCCCTGCGCCATCAGACTTCCAATAATTCCGCTCAGTACATCACCACTTCCCGCAGTAGCCATTCCGCTGTTACCGTTCCGGTTAATAAATGTTTTCCCATAAGGAATTGCCGTTACCGTTCTGCTGTCTTTCAAAACACAGATTACATTATATTCCCTTGCGAAATCTTCCGCAACCTGCTCAATATTTTCTTTGATATAGGAAACGGCAAGCTGTTTTAACCGGGACATTTCACCCAGATGTGGCGTTAATACCAGTTCTGTATGCGGGCGAAGAAGCTGTTCGGTCTGCTCTGCTATGATATTTAATGCATCGGCATCTACTACCATTGGTACTGCCGCATTCTTAAGTACCGTCTTTACAATACTGTGTGCCACATCACTTTTGCCAATTCCAGGTCCTAAAATAATAACATCTGCCCAGGACAGACATTCTATCAGTTGCTGTGTATCAGCCTTTTTTGCAGAATAGGTAGTAAGAATTGCCTCCGGCACTGCTGTCTGTAAGATAATACGGTTTTCTTCCGGTGTATATATTCTCACCAGACCACAGCCACTGCGATAAGCTGCCTTTGCTGCAAGAACCGCCGCACCTGCCATATTCACGCTTCCGGCAACCAGAAGGACTTTTCCAAAGGTTCCCTTGTTCGAATCAGCAGCACGATTATTTAAAAAATTTAAATCTTCCTTTGTGATTGCATAAGCTGCAGGTCTTTTATCTAACCAGCTTTCTTCTCCAATTCCGATATCCTTAACCGTAATATTTCCGCAGTATTCTGCACCAGGAAATAACACCATTCCGGTCTTGCAGTAAGCAAAGGTTACGGTATCATCTGCTTTGAATGCACCACCTAATACAGCTCCATTATCTGCCGAGACACCGGATGGTATATCCACCGCCAGCCGGTGGGCACTGCTCTGGTTTAGCCGTTCCATCAAGTGCACCAGTTCATCATCTAATTTTCGTGATAATCCTATACCAAATAACGCATCAATAATCAGGCTGTAGGAATTTGCATCCTCCATTTCATCAATAAATGGTACACCATATGATGTCAAGATTTCATACTGTTCTTTTGCCTGCTTTGAAAAATGTGTTTTATTTCCATAGAGATATACTTCAACCGGAATGTGGGATAAGTATAACAACCTTGCAATTGCCATACCATCGCCGCCGTTATTTCCGGTTCCACACACTACCAGCACGCGGTTACATGAAATTTCTTTTTCCTGTATTACTTCTATCGCAGAAAGCGCTGCCCGCTCCATCAGAACCATGGATGGCACTTTAAAATGTTCGATTGTATTGGTATCACATGTTTTCATTTCCCGGGAATTTACAAGATATTCCATAAATTAATTCCTTTCGTCCGCATTTTCCACCGCTTTTTTTCCCTGCAGACGGTCTTCATCTTCCTGCCGCAGATCAAATATATTTAAAATATCCACACCAAAAATATCATGCATATAAGAATAAATCTGCCGGTTGTTGATTTCACGGTTCTGTTTTTTGATGATATTTTTCTTAAGTTCTACCCTTACCTTATCAATCCAGGCCGTAATTTCATCTGCTTCTTTGCTGTTCTGTCTTAGTCTCTCATAGCAGTAACGCATGCTTTCTAACATAAGTTCCTGATTTGCACTGTTTATATTTCGTGGAAGTTCAATTAATTCATCCTCAATTTCTTCCATTTTGACATTGACTTCATCAATCAGTCTCTTGTCTTCATCTAATTTTCTGGAAGAAATATCCCCCTCATTTTCCTCATGAGTTCCTTCCATGTTGACAACAATGCTTTTCATCAACTGATTCTTTGTCTTTTTCAGCTCTTTCAAATCATTATTAAGCTTTCCCTGCTGTTCTAACAACTGATTTACCTTTTCTTCCAGCCGCTTGATTTCACTGGTTTTTCCACTTAACGCAAAAAGTCTGTGCCATTTCTGATCCAATACAAGTATTGGTACTTTTCTGCTTTCTAATGCTTCCAGAAATTCCTTGTCATCTTTCATGCAAAAACACCTCTATTCCAGCGTTTACTTTTCCCTTTTGTTCTTTGTCATATTATAGGATAACTGCATCAGGCTGTCTGATAAATGTACATTTTCCACTACAACATTTTCATCCAACACTTCCAGATCCACATGGGCAAAATTCCAGATTGCATGTACACCAAGGCTTACCAGCTGGTTTGCCACAGCATCAGCCTTTTCTTTCGGCATAGTCAGTGTAGCAATATCTACCTTATGTGTCTTTACAAATTCTTCCAGTTTATCAATCATTTCGATTTTATTGCCACGAATGGATTTTCCGCATAACTCCGGATTCACGTCAAACAATCCTACTATGACGAAGCCGAGTTTTTCAAACTTCACATAATTGGCAAGTGCCTGTCCTAAGTTACCAGCTCCAATAATAATAATATTATGCTGTTCATTTAATCCCATAATCTTTCCGATTTCTTCATACAGAAATTGTACATTGTAACCATATCCCTGCTGTCCAAAACCACCAAAATTATTTAAATCCTGTCTGATCTGCGATGCGGTCACTTTCATTCTTGCACTCAGTTCATTCGATGAAATACGTTCTACCCCTTCATCTAAAAGTTCCCCCAGATATCGGTAATATCTTGGCATTCTACGAATTACTGCCTGTGATATTTCTTTGCTCATTCTGCCAGTTCCTCCTGCTCTCAATACCCTACAATAATTATAGTTTCTTGCCGAAAGGATGTCAATGTGTTACAACTTTAACAATCTTTCTGTAAACTTAATTCTTCCCATTTTGCATAGAGTTCTTCCAGCGCTGCCTCTTCCTGCATCTGCTCCTCATGGATTTTGTTTAATTCATAAGAATTTGATGCTACCTCCGGCTTTGACAGTTCATCATTTAATGCTTCTATCTTTGCCTCTCTCTTAGCAATTTCATCTTCTGTACGCTTTAATTCGTTTTCCAGCTTACGTTTTGCTGCCTGCTGTTTCTTCATTTCTTCCCAGCTTAACTTCTGTTTTCCTCCGCTGGATATCTGCTCTGTTCCATTATTTTCTCCAGTTCCATCGGAAACAATGACATTTCCTTTTGCTGCTGAATTGTCTGCACGATCCTGTGTAGCTGTGCCAAACGCCGCTAACTCCTGAACTTCCTTTTTCTCCAGATAATAATCGTAATTTCCAATATAATTTAGAATTGTTTCATTCTTTAAATCAAGAATTCTACTGGCAGTTTTATTAATAAAATAACGGTCATGGGATACATAAAGCACCGTTCCGGTATAGGAATTGATGGCTGACTCTAAAATTTCCTTTGACATAATATCAAGGTGGTTGGTCGGCTCGTCCAATATCAGGAAGTTTGCATTGGATAACATCAGTTTTGCCAGTGAAACACGCCCTCTTTCTCCACCACTGATATCACGAATCCGCTTAAACACATCATCATCCGTAAATAAAAATGCCGCTAACACATTTCGAATCTTCGTTGCCTTCAGATTCGGATAAGCATCTGCAATTTCATCAAATAACGTCTTATCCGGGTCTAAATTCTGATGCTCCTGATCGTAATATCCGATTTCCACATTGCTTCCAAGCTTTATCTCCCCGGCATCTGCGTCTACAATTCCATTGATTATCTTTAAAATGGTGGTTTTCCCGGTACCGTTATTTCCGATTAAAGCAACTTTTTCCCCTCGCTTAATCTGAAAATCAATGTTTGAAAACAGTTTATGCTCGTAAGATTTTGAAAGTCCTTTCACCGAAAGTACATCATTTCCACTGGTAATTTCCGGCTCCAATGTAATATGCATATCTGTTTTTTCATCGATTGGCTTCTCAATACGTTCTATTTTATCCAATGCCTTCTCACGGCTTTCTGCACGCTTAATGGACTTTTCCCGGTTAAAGGATTTTAACTTGGATATTACTTCTTCCTGGTGCTTGATTTCCCGCTGCTGGTTATAATACTGTCGCAAAAGACTTTCCCGCTGTATTTCCTTCTGCCTCGCATATGCGGTATAATTTCCCGGAAATACCGTTGCCGTATGGCGGGATATTTCCACTACATTCGTAACAATCCGGTCTAAGAAATAACGGTCATGGGCTACGATAATTACGGCTCCTTTATAATTCAAAAGATAGTTTTCAAGCCATGCAATCGATGCCATATCAAGGTGGTTGGTCGGCTCGTCGAGCATGATAATGTCAGGCTTGGTTACCAGAAGTCTGCCTAATGCCACTCTGGTCTTCTGTCCTCCGGATAACTCTGACATTTTCTTTCCGAAATCATTTTCCGAAAAACCAAGTCCCTTTAACACACCGTTTATCTCACTGCGAAAAGTCAGTCCGCCCTCTAATTCGAAGGCATGGCTGAAACGGTTGTACTGCTCCATATATTTTTCTAATTCGTCTGCGCTTACATGCTGCATGTCTTCTTCCATTTTACGAAGCTTTTCTTCTTTTTCAATTAATGCATCGCAGGCATGAAGCACTTCATTATAAATGGTCTCGTTGCTGTCTTTATCCTGATACTGGGCAAGATAACCGATGGTTTTTCCTTTTGCAACGGTTACCTCGCCACTGTCCGGTGCCAGCTCTCCCACTATAATTTTCAATAACGTAGATTTGCCGGCACCATTGATGCCGACAATTGCTGTTTTCTCATTATCTTCTACATGAAAAGAAACATTCTGTATTATGGTGTCTGTCCCAAAGGATTTACTGATATTCTGACAGGCTAAAATCATGGAAGTCTCCTCACTTTTTCTCTTCACCCCATAAGTAAAGCATTCTTTACAAGGGCTTTTTATAGCTGAAAATTCCGGGACGGCACACTATTCTGCCCTCCCGGAGTATAAAATTTATAACATTTTCTCTAATGTGGCACGGATTGCTTTGATAAAGTCTTCACTGTTTAATACAGTCGGATTTTCAATTGTAGTAATCAGTGCAAGGTCTTTGGTCATCTTTCCGGATTCAATCGTGTCTACACAGGCTTTTTCCAGTTTGTCGGCAAATGTGCTTAATTCCTGGTTGCCATCTAATTCACCTCTCTTACGGAGTGCTCCGGTCCATGCAAAAATAGTTGCTACGGAGTTAGTGGATGTTTCTTCTCCCTTGAGGTGTTTATAATAGTGACGCTGAACTGTTCCGTGTGCAGCTTCATATTCATAATATCCTGCCGGTGATACCAGTACGGAAGTCATCATGGCAAGGGAACCAAATGCAGATGATACCATATCACTCATAACATCTCCATCATAGTTCTTACATGCCCAGATAAAGCCGCCCTCTGCTTTCATCACACGGGCTACCGCATCATCGATTAAGGTATAGAAGTAGGTAATTCCTGCTTCTTCGAATTTTTCTTTATATTCCGCATCAAAGATTTCCTGGAAAATATCTTTGAAAGTATGGTCATATTTTTTGGAAATGGTATCCTTGGTTGCAAACCATAAATCCTGTCTGGTAGAAAGTGCATAGCTAAAGCAGCTTCTTGCAAAGCTTTCGATAGAATCATTTAAGTTATGCTGTCCCTGGACAACACCTGCTCCGGTAAAGTTATGAATCAGCTCTCTTGTTTCCGTTCCGTCCTCTGCTGTATAAACCAGTTCACATTTTCCCGGTCCCGGAATCTTCATTTCAGAAGCCTTGTATACATCACCGTAAGCATGTCTTGCAATGGTAATCGGTTTCTTCCAGTTCTTAACACATGGCTCAATTCCCTTTACAACGATTGGTGCACGGAATACCGTTCCATCTAACATTGCACGGATAGTTCCATTCGGACTCTTCCACATTTCCTTTAAGTTGTACTCCGTCATACGTGCTGCATTTGGTGTAATGGTAGCACATTTTACTGCAACACCGTATTTCTTTGTTGCATTTGCAGAATCTACAGTTACCTGGTCATCCGTTTCATTACGATGTTCAAGACCCAGGTCATAATATTCTGTGTTCAAATCAATAAATGGTAATAACAGTTCATCCTTAATCATTTTCCAAAGGATTCTTGTCATTTCGTCTCCGTCCATTTCAACCAAAGGGGTAGTCATTTTAATTTTGTCCATCTTTCTATCCTCCATTTACTATTTCAGCAGATTGTCCCAGCCATAATTATCCATATTTTCAATAGTATTTAACATATGGCTTGTCGCAAGCAGTTCTGCTTCTTTTGCATTGTGCTGCTTCAATGCTTCTACAATCTTTTTATGTTCATCATTTGATTTTACCACACGATCCGGCATTGACAAAGTGATTTTTCGAACTCTTTCCACATAATGATGAAATGCAGACAATTCATGCTTTAACATTTTGCTTCCGGAAGCTTCATAAAGCACCTCATGAAACTTATTATCCAGCTCCAATATCTGTGCATAATTTTCCTTCTTAGCATGAAATTCCACCAGAAAAATGTTTTCTTCCAGTTCCGCTATCTGCTCCTTGGTAATTCTGTCTGCCGCCCACTTTGTGCAAAGTCCCTCCAGCCGTGCACGGATTTCATAGATATCTTTTACGTCTTCTTTCGTAATTCCCTCTACGAATGCTCCGCGGTTTGGAATGATTCTGACGAGTCCTTCCAGTTCAAGCTGCCTTAAGGCTTCTCTTACCGGCGTACGGCTGACACCCAGTTCATCACCCAGGGTTTTTTCTTTTAATTCTTCATCGCACTTGTATTTTCCGGATAAGATATTTTCACGAATCGTATGAAATACTCTTCCGCTTAAAGAATATCCTTCTTCGCCCACGATAAAGCCTCCTTAATTTATAATACAATTCCGAGTTTTTTACAACAGTCAGTTATCTGTACTACAAGTTCGTTATCTGTAATTACAGTTACACGTCCCTCATCATACTGCTCGTCTACCCACTGTTTGATGGTCTTTACCAGTTCTGAATTCTTATCTACTTTACGGTCATCACTGAGACGGTAATAGGTATTAATCCAGTGTGCAATTCCAGCAAGTCCTGATGTATTGGAAACAGATACCAGTGCCGGACGATTTAAGAATTTTTCGGTATCAAAAATGTTATAAATTTCTTCATTTTTCAAAAGTCCGTCTGCATGGATACCTGCTCTTGTAACGTTAAAATTACTTCCGACAAATGGTGTACGGCTTGGAACCTTATAATTCAATTCCTTCTCATAATATTCTGCCAGTTCTGTGATAACTCTGGTATCCATTCCATCCAGGGTACCCTTTAACTGCGCATATTCAAATACCATTGCTTCCAGAGGTGTGTTACCGGTTCTCTCACCAATACCAAATAAGGAACAGTTTACGCCGGATGCACCGTAAAGCCATGCTGTGGTCGAGTTATTGACTGCTTTATAGAAATCGTTGTGTCCATGCCATTCAATCAATTCAGAAGGAACTCCTGCATGTGTGGTAAGTCCGTAAATGATACCCGGTACACTTCGCGGAATTACTGCTCCCGGGAAGTTTACACCATATCCCATGGTATCGCAGGCACGAATCTTAATCGGAATATTGTATTCTTTCATTAACTTCATCAGCTCTAAGCAGAACGGAATTACAAATCCGTAAATATCAGAACGTGTAATATCCTCCAAATGACATCTTGGGCTGATTCCGGTCTCTAAGCATTCACGGATTACACTTAAGTAAAGGTTCATGACTTCGCTTCTGGTCATTTTCATTTTATAGAAAATATGATAATCGGAGCAGCTTACCAAAATACCGGTTTCACGCAGTCCCAAATCTTTTACCAGCTGGAAATCCTGTTTGCTGGCACGGATCCAGCTGGTGACTTCCGGGAATTTATAACCACGCTCTAAGCATTTATATACGGCATCACGATCCTTCTTGCTATATAAGAAGAACTCGCTCTGACGAATTTTACCCTTTGGTCCGCCTAATTTATGTAAGTAATCATAGATGGTTACAATCTGTTCTGTGGTATATGGTGCTCTTGACTGCTGACCATCACGGAATGTTGTATCAGTAATCCAGATATCCTCCGGCATATTATGCGGAACGATTCTGTCATTAAATGCAATTTTCGGAATTTCCTCATATGGAAAAAGATTGCGGAATACATTTGGTTCCTCAACATCTACAAGCTGATAAAAATGCTCTTCCAACTGTAATAGATTAGTTTTTTCATTCATAACGACTTCTCTCATGGAACACACTCCTTTTGATTCACAAATATTCTTGAATAATTGTATACAATTATACTTGTATGTGTCAAGAGCTTTTTCAAGATTATTCCAAAAAAGTGAATATTTATTAGTATTATCCTTTTTTATCGGTAGATACTAGTATTGTAACCATTCGGTTATATACAAATGCTAAGGAGGAAATTTACTATGTCTAATCGTTCGAAAAAATCTTCTGTTCCAGAAGCACAAAGTGCATTAAACCGTTTCAAATTCGAAGTTGCAAGTGAGTTAGGTGTACCACTGTCTGAGGGATATAATGGGGATTTAACTTCCCATCAGAATGGTTCCGTAGGCGGTTATATGGTAAAGAAAATGATTGAGGCGCAGGAAAAGCAGATGGCTGAACGTTAACACATCTTTTTCATTGCCCGCTTAGATGTCAGAAGAGGCTGTCCACCGGAATCGGTGAACAGCCTCTTTCTCAGGTTCCCCCTTTTCTTTCTATATCATTTTTCTATCATGACACATGCAGTAACACTTATTACAATACGAATTTTCCGACAACCTCTTTTAATTCTCCGGCAATCTTTTCCTGCTGGGAAGACATTTCAGACACCTCTCCAACAACTGCAGATACTGAATTTACAGACTGCATAATCTGTCCACTATTATCCACTGTATTCTGGGAAGATTCCGCCACACTGGACACTGCCTGGCTGACCTCGTGAATGATTGTCTCAATATTTGTTGCCATCCGGGCAATATCATTGGAAAATTTTTCAATTGCCTGGGCATCATCTCCATACTGCTGTGCTACATTGACGAAAGTATCGTAGTCCGGTGCGACCGTATCTGTCACGAAGTTTAACATAGACTGTGACTGTTCCACAATTCCGCTAAAGGCATGTTCTACTTCGCCAATTGTTTCTTTAATCTTATTAACTGCAGCTGTAGTCTCACCTGCCAGATTGCCAATTTCTCCGGCAACAACTGCAAATCCCTTTCCCTGTTCTCCTGCCCGGGCGGCCTCAATGGAAGCATTTAAGGACAGTAAGTTAATCTGATCTGCGATTTCGGAAATCACTTCTGCCAATGCGCCAATGGATTTTACAACATCTGCATTCTTAATACTCTCCTCCAGACCAGCTCTGTTCTGCGCTGCAAGCTTATTGGCAAGTTCATAAGCACTGCGGCTGGTATCTTCAATTCCATTTGCACGCTTCTTAATTTCTCCTGCCAGTTCCAGACTCTTTTCTGTCTCAGAAGCCAGCATATTAACAGAGGAATTCACTTCCTCTACTGCAGCATTTACTTCTTCCGTCGCTGCGCTGGAGGAAGTCATATCGGAATTAACCTGATTCATCAGTGACTCTATCATCTCATAATCCTTCTTTAATTCCTCTACCGAACGCTTCAGTTCAATGCTGGAATCACTCAGAAGTTTTGCATGACCACTGATTTTTGAAATCATGTCCTTATTATTTCCATACATTTCATTTAAAGACTGTCCCATTGCTCCCAGTTCATCACTGCGTCTGCTCTCAAGCGACTGTACTTTAAAGTTACCCTCTGCCAGCTGTACAGCAAAGTTCTTAACTCTATTAATCTGTCTGGAAACTGATTTTACCTGTGATAAAATCACAAGTATCATAATAATAAGAATCACTGCCGCAATGATTGCCAACTTAATCCCAAGGCTGATAACCGGTGCATTCAGTTCTGAATTTTCAATCGCAATTCCAAGTTTCCAGTCCAGATCCGGAATTGTCTCATAATATACTGTATATCCGGTAATCCCTTCTGTAAAGCAGGCTTTTCCACTATCAGAATCTAACATTTTTGTTCCTACTTTAGCAAGAGAACTATTTTTAGAATCCGTTATTTTCTCATTCATGATTTTACCGGAATCCTGTGTATAAAGATAGGTTCCATCCGATGAAATCAGAAATGCTTTTCCTGTTTTTCCTACTGACATCTGGCTGACCAGATTCTGAATCTCATCCAGCGTAATATCAACAGTTACGCATCCCATATAAGTTCCATCTGCATTATACATCGGTGCAGAACAGTTTACCATATCACAGTCTAAAACCTCATCATGATATGCCTTTGTAAACTTCGGTTCTGTTTCGCCATTCGAAACAATCTTGTAGAAATCCCTGCTTACATAATCATAAGAGGACTGGCTCCTGTCATAAGTCAGAATCGGCGTATCTCCATCCTTGTATACATAAGGTCCTACAAAACGTTGTTTGGAGTCATACTTATTCGGTGCAAAATAAATTCCGGCACCATAAATAAAATCCTCCTCATAAATCATGGTATTTAAGAAATTAACATATGCCAGCAGTTCCTCATTTTCATAAGTAATCCCAACAATTCCAGCCATATGTTTTGCAAGGCTTGCCGCAGACTGCATCTGTGACTCTACCTCTGTCTTCTCGTTTTCCAGACTCAGCGTCATTTCCTTCCCAATCTCATCGTCAATAATCTGCTTACTGGAAAATACACTGACTGCCCCTAATACAGCCATACCAAGAATCAGTACCGGGAGCATTGCACTTAACATTTTCGTGCTAATTTTCTTCCCTTTTTTCTTCTTAGCCATAAAAATATATCCCCCCGCCTTCACTAAATTGTAATTTTGTACTTATTGTATCAACATTTAGGCACTTTAGCAATAAAAACGAGGGATTTTGCGTTAATTTTCGTAAACTTTTCACAAATTATTCCTTAATTTTTCGAAACTTTCTAAATATTTGTGCTGTATTCTGTCATTTTGTACGCATTTTTCAGTGTTGTTTCAAGTCTCATGTCTTTTTCGCAATCGTTTAAGTTACACTTTTCGACATATTCTTTTGCTTCTTCGGATGCAATAGAAAGCATATCGGCATCCGAAAAGACATCTGCAATTTTAAATTCCATTAAACCACTCTGACGTACCCCGAAGAAATCTCCTGGTCCACGCATTTTCAAATCTTCACTGGCAATATAGAATCCATCATTAGAGCCCGCCAGAATATTCAATCTCTCTTTGGCATTCTTTCCATTGGAAGAATTCATAAGAATACAATAGGATTGTGCATTTCCTCTTCCGACACGTCCCCGCAGCTGATGGAGCTGTGCCAGCCCGAAACGCTGTGCATCCTCAATCATCATAACAGTGGCATTCGGCACATTCACACCTACTTCCACTACCGTTGTAGAAACCAGAACCTGGATTTCACCAGTGACAAAGGCTTCCATTACTTTATTCTTTTCTGCCGGGCGCATTTTTCCATGAAGTAATCCTACGCTGATTCTGTCTCCATAATATTGTTCTAATTTCTTTACATATGAAGTAACATCCTGCAATTCCAATTCCTCATTGGCTTCTACCAGAGGACAGATGATATATGCCTGATGTCCTTTTTGAACTTCATCTAAAATAAAATTCCAGGATTTCTCCCGCATTTTCGGTCCAACGACACAATTTTTGACCGGAAGACGTTCTGCCGGAAGCTCATCTACTACCGAGATGTCCAGATCTCCGTAAAGAATTATTGCAAGGGTCCGCGGAATCGGAGTCGCACTCATAACCAGTACATGTGGCAGCCGGCTGCTCTTATCTGCCAGCGTCTCCCTCTGTCTTACCCCAAAACGATGCTGTTCATCCGTTACTACCAGCGCCAGCTTCTGATAAAGTGCCTTTTCCTGTATCAATGCATGGGTTCCAATTATCATGGCATTCTGTTCTGTTTCCATTCTCGCATATGCTTCACGTTTTTCCTTTGCGGTCAACGAACCGGTAAGAAGAATAACAGGAAAGTCCAGTTCAAACATAGCAATCCATTCCTGAAAGGTCTCATAATGCTGTCTTGCCAGAACCTCGGTTGGTGCCATAATAGCAGTCTGATAACCTTCATGGGCAAATTTTGCCATAATAAGAAATGCAAGAATAGTCTTACCGGAGCCTACATCCCCCTGTATCAGCCGCTGCATGGCATAAGGACTGTATATATCTTTTTCCAGATCTGCCAGTGTTTTCTTCTGGGCATTTGTCAGTGGAAACGGAAGCTGTTCTGCCACCACCTCAATAAATTCATCCCTTACTACCGGAAATCCATTCGGCGTCTGCTCGTGATGTTCCTTAAACCGCTGTATCTGCAGCAGAAATAAGAAAAATTCGTCAAAAGCAAGACGTTTTCTTGCTCCGGTCAGTTCTTCTAAATCTGTTGGAAAATGCACTTTTTCCAATGCCTCTCTCAATCCCATAAACTGATGGCGGGCTAAGATTTCTTCCGGAATATATTCACCATCTTCTTTTACACTGTCAAGGGCTGTACGTACAAGCTTACCAAACTGCTTGCTGGATATGCCCTTAGTCAGCGGATATACCGGCTGAAGTGATATCTGCATTTTCCTGTATTCATCCGGCTTCCACACTGCCGGCTGTTCCATGACATATTTCTTATTTTTTAAGGTCAGCTTTCCATATAATATTACTTCCGGTTCCCGGTTCAGCTGATTACAGATATAGGGCATCCGAAACCAGACCGCCTCTACTTTCCCTGTTCCATCGCTAAACTGTGCAGTAGATATCTGCATGGCTCTGGTACTTCTTGTTACCGGAGAAGAACACAGCCGTACATGAAAAGCATAGACTTTCTCCGGCTCTGCCACACTGATATGCTCCGGCTCCGGCATCTGCTTATAATCCCTTGGAAAAGCAAGGAGTATATCCCCAACGGTATATACTCCAAGTTTTTGCAATATTTTTTCAGTTTTTGGTCCAACTCCATTCAATTCCTGAATGGGTGCATTTCTGTCCATAAACACTCCTGTTACTCTACTGATATTACATAATAGTAAATTGGCTGTCCGCCAAAGTGAATCTCCACTTCTACCTCCGGATACTTCTCTTCTAAAGCAGCACCTAATGCATTGGCATCTTCTTCTGTTACTTCTTCACCATAATAGATACAGATAATCGCAGATTCTTCATCTACCATCTCAGCAACCATATCTTCTGTAGTGCTCTTGATATCCTTACCAACAGCAAGGATGCTCTTGTCGCCAATTCCCATATAATCGCCCTGTTTAATCTCTTTGTCATCGATTACAGTATCACGAACTGCATAAGTTACCTGACCGGTCTTTACATTTTCTAATTCCTCGGTCATACGTTCTGCATTTTCCTCTGCCGACTGATCCGGAATAAAGTTAATCAGTGCTGTAATTCCCTGTGGAATTGTCTTGGTTGGAATAACAATAATCTTCTTATCTTCTACTAAAGATGCTGCCTGATTTGCAGCCAGTACAATATTCTTATTATTCGGAAGAATAAAGATGTTATCTGCATTCACATGGTCGATGGCATTTAACATATCCTCGGTACTTGGGTTCATGGTCTGACCACCTTCGATGATATAATCCACTCCAAGTCCGTTGAAGATTTCATTGACACCGGCACCAATGGATACGGAAATGAAGCCCATTTCTTTTCTTGGTTCCTCTGCCTTTTCTTCTTTTTTGGTTTCTTCCTCTTTCTGCTCTTTTGCGAGTTTCTCAGCATCCTTGATTAATTTTTCCTGATGCTCTTCACGCATATTATCAATCTTGATTTTGCTTAATGAACCATGTTTCAATGCTTCCTGGATGGCAAGACCAGGGTCATTGGTATGTACATGGGTTTTCACAATCTCATCATCTGCCACAACAACGATAGAATCACCAATGGACTCTAAGAAGTTTTTATATTCATGCTCCTGCTTCTCTGTTAATGGCTGATTTAATACAATGATAAATTCGGTACAATAACCAAACTTAATATCAGCTTCTGTCTCAGCAGTAATCTTCATAACACCTGGAGATGCTGCAGAACCTTCAATGCTGTAATCAATTTCTTTGCCAATCAGGGAATCATAACCGCCCTTTAATACCTGAACCAGTCCCTGTCCGCCGGAATCTACTACGCCAGCCTGTTTTAATACAGGAAGCATATCCGGTGTCTTGCTTAACACATGGTCTGCTTCTTTAATAACTTCATCTACAAAGAATACAATATCATCGGTATCATCACAAAGTTCTAATGCTTTGTTGGCTGCCCCCTTAGCAACAGTAAGAATCGTTCCTTCCTTTGGTTTCATAACTGCCTTATATGCAGTCTCAACAGCCTTCTGCATAGCTTCTGTCAGAATCACTACATCAAGCTCATCATATTCTGCAATCACCTTGGTAAATCCACGGAATAACTGGGAAAGGATAACTCCTGAGTTTCCTCTTGCTCCTCTTAATGAACCCGATGAAATTGCCTTTGCAAGTTCCTTCATGGTCGGATTTTCAAGCTCGCTTACTGCCTTTGCTGCTGACATAATTGTCATAGACATATTGGTTCCTGTATCTCCATCCGGTACAGGGAAAACATTCAGTTCGTTAATCCACTCTTTCTTTGCTTCGAGATTCTTTGCTCCGGCCAAAAACATTTTAGCAAATACCGCAGCGTTTATTGTACTTACTTCCACTTCAACAGTTCCTCCTTAATCAATCACTCTGACGCCTTCAACTAAAATGTTGACTTTCTTAATCTGCATTCCGGTAAACTCTTCCACTTTATATTTTACCGTATGAATCAGATTGTCTGCTACTGTCTCAATACTTACGCCATAGGCAACAATTACATGGAAATCAATTGTAATTTTATTATTTTCATCCACATCCACATTTATACCATGTGTCAGATAATCTCTCTTTAATAATTTAACCAGGCCATCTTTCATATTAACTGCAGCCATTCCCACAATGCCAAAGCACTCAACTGCAACAGAACCGGCATAGGTTGCAATTACTTCATTATCAATTACGACTTTACCTAATTCGTTTTCCATTTTACCTGTCATTCTATAACCTCCAATTAAAATTAATCTTCTCGCATTTCCGCCAGTATATACATAACATGAACTATATTATAACCTCTTTTTCCGAAAAAAGAAACAGTATTTTTCTTTATTTTCAAAAAATGCAATTTTTTTCTTGCATTCTGTCTGTATTTCTGTTAAGATAGCTTTGTTGTGAGCTTGTGTCATAACAGGCTTAGTGAAGAATTTAAAGGAGGTGCTATCATGGCAAAATGTGCAGTTTGTGGAAAAGGCGCTCATTTCGGTAACAATGTGAGCCATTCTCATAGAAGATCTAATAGAATGTGGAAATCAAACATCAAATCTGTAAAATGTAAAGTAAACGGAACTCCAAAAAGAATGTACGTATGTACTTCCTGTTTAAGATCCGGATCCGTTGAAAGAGCTTAATTAGCATTTTCTATCTGGACTGTCCTTTTGGACAGTCCTTTTTTTACTTTACAGGAAATTGCTTTCCTGTAAAGTAAAAACGCTCCGCGAGGATGCACACTGCGGCGTATAAGGTAGTTGTCGCAAGCGACCGCCGCAGGCGCAAGAATGTGCCAAGGCACATTCTTTGTTCCTTTACAAGAAATTGCTTTCCTATTACTTACAGCAGAAAAGATTATACCCTATCAACAGCAATATCAATATAATAATAATCCCAATCACGTCACTTGGAATAATAAACATAAAAAACATGCCAAATCCCACCATGAAAAAGGAATACCCCATCAAGCGTTTCATGTTTTTTCTCCAATCAAAAAGACATATACCATTATAGTATATGCCCTTCTTTTTCACTTAGCACGCTGTACGTTCTTCTGTTACTATTCTATACTGTTCTCTTATTCTTCATCCTTATTTACTGCATCAGATAAAATTTCATTCATCTCAGACTCTGCTGCTTTCTTGGATTCTTCATCTAACTTTGCAGTTGCTGCCTCATCCTTCTTTCCCCTGGATGCAAACTTATTTACGAAATCTGGTACCATATCAAGAATTTTGGTCACACCATCCTGATTCTTAATATTTACAAGCTTGGTGGTGCCATTCTGAATGACAAGAACCGCACTCGGTGTAATCTTTCCACCCATTCCTCCTGCTCCGTTGTTCTTCTTCTCCTGTGAAAATGCACCTGCGCCTACGCCAAAGGATACATCCACTAATGGAAGAATGATGGTATCTCCGATATGAATGGCATCTCCTACAACCGTCTTGGTTGTAATGAAGCTGTCCATTCCTTTGAATAAAGATTCTACCGTATTGCGAAATGTGTTATTACTGTCTGACATAATAATTCCTCCTGATTCTACTTCGTATTGATTCTGTTAAAATTGCTTTATAAAGTGTTTCACATCCGGATTTCTCCAGATTTGAATTGCAGCCTTTAATAAATGAATCACCTGTATCCGTCCCCTTATATCCCAGCTGCCTTCGATATAAAAACGTTCTGCCTCAAAATCCGGCATAATAGATACCTTATCATAATATAAAAATGGTAATACGCTGAGCACTGCTAAAACCTGTCCTGTGGCTGCCGGATCTTCCATACCATAAGCAACATCTGCCTTCATATGCTTTGGTCCGTATTTTTTTAACAGCCCTATTACATCACCCAGGACAAACCGGACGGCACTTCTATTCTGCTCATCCTGTATCCACTGATTCACTTTTTTTATTTTACTGCCGATATTTTTTAATTTCTGCGGAATTGCTTTTATCTTTTCTACTATCGAGCGTATTGTCTTGCTGATTTTACCAAATACGGAAACAAACTTTTTCTTATATGTCTTCTTATGGTGTTTCTGTTCATACTGTTTTTCCGTCTGTTCTTCTTGCACTTCAGCCGGTGGATTCTGTTCTTCTAACCCCGTTACATCTATCTTTTTTTCAATCGCCGGTGCTGTTTGTTCTTCCGGCTTCTGACGTTTCTGCACTAAGTCTTTTTCCGGTTCCTTATGGGATTTTTCCCCGGATTTCTTTTTCTGCTTTTTCTTTACTTTCTTTTTTTCTAATTTCTTTTTGGATTTTTCATCCGATGGATACTTCCATGCTTTTATGCCAAAAATCTTTAAAACTGCAAGCCGCTTTCCCTGCTCCATTAGAAAGGAAAAACGCAAAGCCATAAGACACCATGCTCCATGCACTTTTAACGTAGTCTGTCCCTGCCTTGTCTCTCCACGAATCCGGTAAGATACCGGAGCAAACAGCAAAAGCATGATAAGTAAAACCAGTAAACCTAATATGCATAATAATATTATGCCCAGGATTTTCAAAATAGATAACAGCACTGTCATCCTCATGTCTCCATTTCAGTATTTTTACGAGTCTGCTGTTTCAGTACAAATTTACGCACTTCAAATGTTCCTGTTTTATGATAAATATCATTCACAATTGCTGCTGACATCTCTAATGCTGCGTCATATCCTCTTTCCAGACCGATAATAAAAAGTTCTTTCTTCGGATATGCCTTTTGTAATAAATCTGTTGCCGGTATAATATCCAGAAGATTCTCTTCATTTGACGGAAGGGTCAGAAGATAAAGCGACGGCTGTGGCACATTCCGCTCCACTCTGCTTTTTACCTTTGCTTCCTGATTTTTCAGCCTTTCTCCCAGATATAAATTAGAATACCAATGCATGCTACACCTCATATCTGATTTAAAAAAGCAGTCAGATGGCTGCTCTAATAATATTTGTGGGTTCCCCACAGATTACACTTTTTCAAATCCAGATATTCATTATAAGCCTTTTCCAAAATCTGCTTCTCATTGGCAAATTTTAAAAGATGATAGGCTTCATGATATTTATAATATCCGGAATCTACAAAGAACTCTTCACGTTGTGGCTTACTGTAATAACTGTCTGCCATCATCAGATACCAATGTACCTGTTTCTCCACCGTATCTTCTGGCACAGTAAAGCTATACTGGCTCTTCCCGACATATTTGATTATGGATGCATCTACGCCCGTTTCCTCCAATACCTCTCTTGCTGCGGTATCTTTGAATTCTTCCCCGGGTTCCACTGTTCCCTTTGGAAGCACCCAGCCTTCGTACTTATTCTTATAATTCTTATAAAGGACAAGCACCTTACCCCGAAATATTACCACACCACCACAACTTGTTGCTTCAATCATTGCAATACCTCCTGATGTGGTCACTACCTTTTGTTTAACAAACAGTATACCCCTTTTTTCATAAGGATGCAACAATCCATTTCAGAAGTCCAGGATGATTCCCCGACGCAACATGTCATCCTATCTGTTTTCATTTATCTGTAATATGCATCAAAAACCTGTTTTGCTGCCGGAACTGCAACAGTACTGCCTGCACCTGCACCTTCTGCAATTACAACAACTGCAATATCTTCCTTATCCTCCCGGTGTGCATATCCAACAAACCAGGAATGGCTTTCTCCCTTATTGTTATTAAACTCTGCGGAGCCAGTCTTGCCGTATGCAGTATAACTCTGCCCATTTAACTTGGATGCAGTACCATCTGCAACTACTCCTGCCATAAATTCCTGCATGGTCTTTGCTTCTTTTTCCGAAAGAAGCTGCTTGCTTGCAGCCGGCTCATATTTCTTTACTTCTATACCATTTTCATTTTCCGTATGGTCTACCACATAAGGTTTCATCAGAATACCATCGTTGGCAATTGCACTGGTAATCAATAACATATGGAGTGGTGTTACCAGCGTCTCTCCCTGTCCGATTGCCGTCTGCATTTTCATACTTTCCGGGGATTCATCTGTTAATTTAAACTGACTTTTACTTGTTTCAAAGTTTCCCGGCAGTGTCTTATCAAACATCAAATCTGAACAAAGGTCCGAAAGAGAATCTGTGTCCAAAGATAATCCGATATTGGCATAAGATGAATTACAGGAATTTGCAAAGGACTGCTTCAAATCCTGCGTTCCATGCACGGCATTATTATAACAGTGTATTGTAAAATCATTCTCTGTAATACTTCCGTTACAGCTATAACTGTAATTCTCATAATCCGGATTTTCCCGGATATATTCTAAAGTTGTAATTATTTTAAAAGTAGAACCAGGCGGATATAATCCCTGGGTCGCCCGGTTTAAAAGAACCGAGTTATTATTATCTTCTGAAATAATGGAATCCCAGTCTGCCGCAATAGTATTCGGGTCAAAATCCGGTTTGGACACCATGGCAAGCACTTTTCCGGTGGAAGGCTCCATCACAACAACTGCACCATCATAATTACCCAATGCCTGATATGCAGCTTCCTGCAAAGTGGAATCCAACGTGGTAACCACATTGTCTCCCATGCTTTTTTCATCTTTAATCTCGTTAAACATACGCTCTAATACAAAAGAATGGGAACGTAAAAGATTAAAGTTCATATTGGATTCAATACCTGACTTTCCATTGGTGGAAAAACCGACCACATGCGCATACATATTACCATAAGGATATTTCCGGGTTTCATTACCGGCAGCATCCACTACGGTCTCGGCCAAAACTTTGCCATCTGCTGACATAATCTTTCCTCTGACCACACGGTCTGCAAAAGTATCCTGTCTGCTATTATATGGACTATTGATAAAATCTTCGCTTTTTACCGTCTGAAAATATACCATATATCCCATCAGGCAGATAAAGATAGCAAGGAAAAGATAAGTAATCACTGCAAATTCTTTATTCTTACTAACTGAGGTCCCTGACTTCTGTTTCGAATCCCGATTTTGCTTTCTTTTTTGCTGATTTATATTCTCCTTTTTCATTATGTGACACTCCTTCGTCTTCCCGCAAAATATATAATCCCTGAATAATGCCAAATATAATCAATGTACTTAACATGGAGCTTCCTCCATAGCTGACTAACGGAAGGGTTACTCCGGTGGATGGAATAAATTTTGTAACTCCGCCAATGGTTAAGAATACCTGAAATCCGTAAATCGTTCCAAGTCCAAGTGCCACCAGCTTATAAAAGGAATCCTTTAACTGCATGGCAATATTTAAAAACATCAGGAAACAGCTTACACAGACCAAAATAAGACACAGGGCAAACATTCCACCCAGTTCTTCTGAAATTGCTGCGAAAATAAAATCCTGTTCTACTACCGGTATTTTATTTGGCATGCCCTGATATAACCCCAGACCGAAGAAGCTTCCGGTCCCGATTGCAAAAAGTGACTGGCAGATCTGATAGCCCTCTTTGTCAATTACTTTTAGAGGTGTTTTCCATGCCACCACACGGACTCTGACATGGTTAAATAATTTATAGGCAATTACTGCCGCTACACTTCCCGCCAGCAGTCCACCGGCAAAATAGAGTGGTTTTCTCGTTGCCACATAAAGCATTGCCATATAAGCCACAAAGAAAATCAATGCGCCACCTAAATCCCTGGATAATACCAGAATCAATACATGCAGTGCTGCAATCAAAGTGGTAATTATCACCTGACGGAATTCCGTTGATTTATGATACATGGCAGCCACAAAAAACACAAAAAGAATCTTAATAAATTCGGACGGCTGTACCGTAATTCCTGCTATGGTAAAGGAAATCTTTGCTCCATAGCTGGTGCTTCCTGCTATACATACAATACCAAGTTCCACAATACCGATTGCCGCATAAATCCAGGTAAGATTCCGGAAAAATCCCATCCTCCGTATCATCACCGGAATCACAAGGGAAATCACACAGGATACCGCTGCAATCGCAAACTGCTTGATAGCATGTCCAAAATTCAGGCGGGTCAGAATAATAAACCCGATAATCATAAGCATACACATATTATTAACCAAAAGTCTTGAAGCCGTCGGATAACATAATTTGTACACATTCCGCACCACAACAAGAAGAATTATCTGCGCCAGATAAAAAATAAAGGTATATGCATCCTCTGTCACCGCAAATATGACTAAATATGCCGTAAAATGAATCACATACAAAATCCTTGCCTGCCGTTTAAATTTCTTTTCCTGTTTTCGTTCTGATATATTCCGGAATACCGCAAAACATTCATATGTATACACGGAAAACAGAATAATCAGTGCATATTTTGATAACTCCACAATTAAATGAACCATAAATACCTCTGCTTTATTCTACGCCTCGTTTAAAATGACCATTGGTGCATTCCATTGGCAGCTGCCCCAAAATGCCACCATTTTTATAAATATCGCCATAAATTGTTAAAATCTGTTCTGTCTCTTCTTCCGTCTCTATCGTAAAGGAAAGTCTCACGGCAGCCGGTGCAATCTTTTTCACGGTTACGTCTTCCTTAAAGAGACAGACCGGAAGCGAATTATAAATTACGTTATAACATTCCGAGCAGAAATTTTTCACCGGAAAATGTACCGAATAACGGTCTTTTAAGGTCAGCACGTCAGGCTGATGCATACAGCCCAACGTGTTCTTATGAATACACTGTGCCGTTATCATAAGTGGAAGTCTGCCATAGATAATCATTTCAGACCGGCTGTTTTCTCTTCTTAAAATCTCCTTCCGGTTCAATTCCACCGGAATTGTATCCTGCATCATTCCAAGATGATAAAAATATTCTGCTGCTTCATTGGAATAGGTATATAAATTACTGTCGGATACCATCTGCCAGTTTTCATTGCCCCATTCCTTTATAAACGCAATCTCATCAAGACTCCGCACCATAATACCATTTAATGGAAGCTTTTTTAGCTCCGGCATGATTTTTTCATAAAAAAGACTGGTCTGCTGCCGGAAAATAAACGGGAATACATAAAATGCTTTCTTACCGGATGCCTGTACCCTGTCTATATCCTCACTTAACTTGCGGATCAGATTTTCTCTTGTATACAACATACAATCAAGATAAACCGTATCCACGAAATCGGCTTTTAATACTGCCGGAAGCTGTTCTGCGTCTTCAATCAGTACCCGGACTTCTGTGGATGAACCGGCGGATTGTTGTCCAGAAGTCTGTGATAATGACTGTCCGGAAATCTGCTTTTCTTTTATGACATTTCCTGTTGTCTGCCTATCTGTTTCAGCGGAAGAAGTTTCCACCAATTCTGGAAGCGTTCTTTCATAAGGTTTCAACAACGCTTCTTCTAATGCTTCCAACGCACCTCTTCGCAGCTGGTTCAACTGGTTTACCGGCATAAAAATATCATCATCCATTGTAACTTCAAGATTTTCAAAAACAAATGGTGTATTTCCAGTCTTTGTAATCTTTTCTGTTACAACTTCTTCCGTCAACGGACGATTCTGCGCTACAAGAACCATATCTCCCTGATAAGAAACTTTTATTTTTCCATATTGCACTTCTATCTTAGCAGGGCATTCTTTATTTAATATTAACTTTCCTTTAATCTTTTCTTTTAATTCGGTGTCTACATATTCTCTACGGATGTTATCCTGAAGAACACCTTCGCTCTTATTATGGGAAGCACTCTCTCCGCTTAGCATATCACTGTCATTATGATGATAGTAATATCCGTTGGTAAAGCCACCTCGGTTTCCAAGTTCTAAAAGTGCCCTGATATCCTTCTTCTCCACCGGAATACGGCTTCCATCCAGATAGGAATCCATATATTTTCGGTAAATACTTACTACACCGGCAGCATACTCCGGTGTCTTCATCCGTCCTTCTATCTTAAAGGAATATACCCCATGGTCTGCCAGTTCATACAAAAATGGCAGTGTACACATATCCTTAAGACTCAGAATCGGAGTTGCATGATGTCCGGTAAGACTCTTTTCTCCCTGCAATACTTCATAGGAAAGGCGGCATGGCTGTGCACATCTGCCACGGTTTCCGCTTCTTCCGCCGATGATACTACTGAAAAGGCACTGTCCGGAATAACAGTAACACAATGCGCCATGAATAAAGCTTTCCAGTTCCACGCCTACTTCATCATGGATTCTTTGAATTTCTTCTAAGGACATTTCTCTCGCTGTCACCACACGCTCTACACCCTGTTCCTTTAAAAGCCTGGCTCCCTCTACATTGGTAATGGTCATCTGGGTACTGGTATGTATCGGAAGATTTGGAAAATGAGTTTTGATAAACTCCATAACGCCCATATCCTGCACGATGACAGCATCTAATCCCGCTTCATAATAAGGGTGCAGATAATCATAGAGCTGTCCTAATTCATATTCTTTTAACAGAGTATTCACCGCAAGAATAATTTTGCGTCCATGAATATGTCCGAAACGGATTGCTTCTAATAATTCTTCTTCGTTAAAATTATTGGCATATGCTCTTGCACCGAACATACTTCCGCCAAGATATACGGCATCTGCTCCGGCATGAATGACTGCCTTTAATGTTTTCAAGGAACCTGCCGGTGCTAAAAGTTCTAACTCTTTCATCTTTCCTCATCTCCTATGGCAACAAAAGGGACAGATAAATGTCTGCCCCCTTTCATAGTTTTTATTCTCTATTACGCTTTCTTTCCGGAAGGCTTTTCCTCTTTCTTTTCTTCCGTATGGTCTGTTTTCTTTTCCTCTGGTTTTTCAGTTTTTTCCGATTTTTCAAGTTTATCTACTTTACCAAGTAAAGCATCTTCTAAGGTTGCTTCTAATCTGGTCTTATTTAAAAGCAGCTCTTTATTTTCTTTTTCCAGTTCCTTTAAAGATTTGGCATCACTTTCCATGCGGATCTGGTTGGAAATCAGTTCATGCTTTAAATCATAGATTTCACGGTCTTTTACCTCTAAATCCTGCTCTAATTTTTCAACCTGATTTTTCGCTTTGAAGTAATCATCTGCAATGTTCAATGCCAGCAATGTGGAACGCATATCACTTGGAATTCTCTTATATTCATCCAGCATTTTAAATTCTGCAATCTTATCATTGATATAAGTTGCTACCTTCTGTAAATACTCCTGACTCTCATATCCACTTAAAATATATACTTTTCCATCAATAATCACTTCTGTATTATTTTTTGCTGCCATTTTCATTTCCTCTCTGCGTATCTGCCTAAAAATATTCTCTGACTACTACATATAGCATATTATAGCTATAAATCTGTCGAAAAACAACTATTTTCTTAGCCCTCTATTCCAAAGTGATGATATGCAAATTCTGTTGCGACCCTTCCCTTTGGTGTCCGGTTGATAAATCCATTCTTTACAAGATATGGTTCATAAACATCCTCTATGGTTCCGGCATCTTCCCCAATCGCTGCCGCAAGGGTATCCAGCCCTACCGGGCCACCCTGGAATTTTTCAATAATCGTAAGCAAAATGTTCCTGTCATTCTGGTCTAATCCCATCTTGTCTACTTCCAGTAAATCCAGTGCAAAGGATGCTACTTCTTTGGTAATTTCACCATTGTACTGCACCTGTGCAAAATCACGCACCCTCTTTAAAAGGCGGTTGGCAAGACGCGGCGTTCCTCTGGAACGGCGTGCCAATTCGATTGCACCTTCCTCATCAATCTTTACCTCTAACTTTTTTGCAGAATGGACAATAATTGTCTTAAGTTCCTCCACATTATAAAATTCCAGATGATGTACCACTCCAAAACGGTCTCTTAAGGGTGCCGATAAAAGTCCGGCTCTGGTAGTGGCACCAACCAGCGTAAAATGCGGTAAATCAAGGCGGATTGAACGGGCAGTTGCGCCTTTTCCCACCATAATGTCAATGACATAATCCTCCATGGCAGGATATAATACTTCCTCTACCTGCCGGTTCAAACGATGAATCTCATCTACAAATAAAATGTCACCTTCTGCAAGATTACTCAAAATAGCTGCCATTTCTCCCGGCTTTCCAATTGCCGGACCGGAAGTGACTTTCATATGTACGCCCATTTCATTGGCAATAATGCCGGCAAGAGTAGTCTTACCAAGTCCCGGAGGACCATAAAACAATACATGGTCTAAGGACTCTCCACGCTGTTTTGCAGCCTCTATATACACTTTAAGATTTGCTTTTGCTTTCTCCTGACCAATATATTCATCCAAGGTCATCGGACGCAGTGTTTTTTCGATTTTGATATCTTCATCCTGCATCTGCGTTGAAATTACACGTTTTTCCATTTTCTGCTCCTCTTATAAGAATGCCATCTGCTTCAAAGCCAGTTTTAAAATATCTTCTACCGAACTGTCTTCCGTAATTTCAATATCACGAAGAACCTTCAAAGCCTCTGTGGAAGAATAACCCAGTGAAACCAGTGCCTCTACCGCTTCATTGCGGATTCCTTTTAAGCCGTTACCAGAAGCAGCTTCCTGTGTATGGCTTAATTTCTGTTCAAAGGCATCCTCTAAACTAAGCTTGTCTTTTAATTCTATAATCAACCGCTGTGCCGTCTTATTTCCAACACCCGGAGCTTTTGCAATTGCTTTTGCATCATCAGATAATACTGCAAAACGCAAATCATCCGTTGACATGACAGAAAGAATTGCCAGTGCACCCTTTGGTCCGATTCCGGATACACCAATCAGCAATTTAAATACATTTAAATCATCTCTACTAAGAAAACCATATAAAATAAATGCATCCTCTCTGACACAAAGATAAGTATAGATTTTTACTTCTTCGCCAACTCCCGGTAGCAGAGATAATACCTGTCCCGGAATATAAATATTATAGCCGATTCCGCCATTTTCAACGACAATATGATTCTCTGCCACTATTTCGGATAATTCGCCTTTGATATATGAATACATAATCTTCCTCCTACTTCCTTTGCCACAATTCCAATCAGGGCACCCGTCACAAAGCCTGCAATCAATAAAACCGGCATATAGTAAATGACATAGTATGAGCTTACCAGAAATCCTGCTACGATAAGCTGTCCCATATTATGTATGATTCCGCCACAGATACTGACCGTAACTACATGAAAACGGTTTATCCGAATCAGAATAAACATAAGTACAAAGCTTAATAATCCGCCGGCAAGTCCATAACAGATGCTGACCAAATTTCCAAATAAAATTCCGGTAAGCACAATACGAAGCACCGATACACAAAGAGCCTCTCTCCAGCCAATCAGATACAGCATCAGCACCGTAACAAGGTTGGCAAGTCCAAGCTTTACTCCCGGTATTCCAATGGCAAAGGGCAATATTGCTTCCACATAACTTAATATCATGGCCAGTGCCAAAAACACGCCAAGATATGCTACACTTTTCTTCATGCTTTCACCTACCCTGCCACATCATCCAATGTATTTTTCTGCTCACTTTCTACGGTTACTACAACCCGGTTTGGCAGACAGATAATGGATTCTTTATCTTTGGAAATTGCGTTCTGATGCATACACAACTGATCCGGGCAGTCCGCCTCAAGCATATAGGCAGTCCCATTTTCAATCGTTACGATATTGGTAACTTTTCCATCTATTTTAATTGGAATCTCTTTATTTTCTGTCAGGGAATATCTGCCATATTCGCTGCCATTTACCGTAATGATAATACTGTCACCGCTTTGTAATGCAGAGGTCATTCCTACATAGAAAACTAAAATAACTACTGCAAGCATTCCCAGCAACAGGATATCATTTTTTCCAAAACGACGGTTCATTTACTCTGCAACCTCTCCCATATAATAAAAGCCTTTGCATTCTTTTAAATGTACCGGTACGATGGTTCCAATCATGGATGCATCACCCGGCAGATGTACCACTGAGTTATTGGATAATCTTCCGGTCACAAGACCTTCCTGCTGTTCATCTAATTCTTCAACTAATACATCCTGCACGCTTCCGGTTAATGCTCCGGCTTTCTTTGCGGAAATCTCCTGTACCAGTTTTAACAGCCGGTCAAAACGGTCTTTTATCACATCTTCCGGAATCTGATTTTCCATTTTGGCAGCAGGCGTTCCGGTACGTTTGGAATAAATAAACGTAAACGCGCTGTCATACTCTACCTGTCTTACCACATCCATGGTCTCTAAGAAATCTTCTTCGGTTTCTCCTGGGAATCCTACAATAATGTCGGTTGTAATTGCCAGATCCGGCATTGCTTTTTTGATTTTTTCAACCAGTGCAAGATAATGCTCCTTGTCATAGTGACGGTTCATTTCTTTTAACACTCTGCTACTGCCGGACTGAAGCGGCAAATGAAGATGTCTGCAGATTTTTTTAGAATTCTTCATTACTTCAATCAGTTCATCGGATAAATCCTTTGGATGGGATGTCATGAACCGGATTCTTTCCAGACCTTCAATCTTTTCTACTTCCTGTAAGAGCTGTGCAAAGGTCACTGGTGTATCTAAGTTCTTTCCATAGGAATTGACATTCTGTCCTAAGAGCATAACTTCTACTACACCATCTGCTACCAATTTTTCAATTTCTCTTATGATATCCTGTGGTTTTCTGCTGCGTTCTCTTCCTCTTACATATGGCACAATACAGTAACTGCAGAAATTATTGCAGCCAAACATAATATTAACACCGGACTTAAAGCTGTATTTCCGCTCTACCGGAAGTTCTTCTACAATTTCTTTCGTATCATCCCAGATGTCAATCACCATTTTCTGCTCTTCAAAGCAGCGTACCAGAAGTTCTGCAAATTTAAAGATATTATGGGTTCCGAAAACCAGGTCTACAAAACGATAGCTCTGTTTTAATTTTTCCACAACCTCCGGTTCCTGCATCATACAGCCGCATAATGCAATCATCATATCTTTATTCTTTTTCTTAAAGCCGCTTAAATATCCCAGACGTCCGTAAACCTTATTGTTGGCATTTTCACGTACGGTACAGGTATTATAAATGACAAAATCTGCTTCCTCGGAATCGGTCTCTTCAAAACCTACGGTCTCTAAAATTCCGCATAACTTTTCGGAATCTCTGGCATTCATCTGGCACCCAAAAGTTGTCACATGAAAGGTAAGCGGTCTGCCTTTCTTCCTGGAAATCTGCGTCACATACTGCTTTGCAAGGTCCATAAAATAAAATTGTCTCTGTGGTTCCATTACCGGAACTTCACCGGTGTGATTTATCTTTTCTATTTCTCTCATTTCTTTTCCTGTTTTCTTAATATTTTTCTTATTATTCTCTGATCTGGCCATCCCCATAAATGATATATTTGGTGGTCGTCAGTGCTTCTAAGCCCATCGGTCCTCTGGCATGCAGCTTCTGGGTACTGATTCCGATCTCTGCCCCAAAGCCAAACTCAAATCCGTCGGTAAAACGTGTGGATGCATTTACATAAACAGCCGCAGCATCAATCTCATTTAAGAACTTCTGTGCATGCTCATAATTATTGGTAATGATTGCTTCCGAATGTCCGGTATTATATTTATTGATATGTGTAATGGCTTCATCAATATCTGAAACTGTCTTTGCAGAAATAATATAATCCAAATATTCGGTGCCCCAGTCTTTTTCTGTTGCAGCCACTGCATCTTTTGTAGCTTTCTGAACCCGCTCATCCCCACGGATTTCTACATGGCTTTCGGATAATTTTGCAGAAAGGCGTGGCATCAGTTCATCTACGATGCTCTCATGCAGCACTAAAGATTCACAGGCATTACATACACCGATGCGCTGTGTTTTGGCATTATTAATGATATTCACCGCCATATCAAGGTCTGCGGTTTCATCCACATAAATGTGGCAGTTACCGGTACCGGTCTCAATCACCGGAATTGTAGCATTGGCTACCACAGCACGAATCAGTCCGGAGCCACCTCTTGGAATCAGTACATCCACATACTCATTCATTTTCATAAATGCAGTAGCAGTTTCCCGGCTGGTATCTTCGATTAAAGAAAGCACTCCTTCCGGCAGCTGGTTATTACTTAAAGTTTCATTGATGCTCTTTACGATTGCCATATTGGAATGAATGGCATCACTTCCACCTTTTAAAATCACGGTATTTCCAGTTTTAAAGCACAAAGCAAAGGCATCTGCTGTTACATTTGGACGTGATTCATAAATAATTCCAATGACACCTAATGGTACACGCTTCTTTCCAATCATAAGTCCATTCGGGCGCTGTTTCATGGAAAGGACCTCTCCTACCGGATCTTCTAATTCTGCTACCTGGCGGATTCCTTCTGCCATCTGTGCAATACGCTCTTTATTTAACATCAGACGGTCTAAAAGTCCCTGATGCATTCCGGCTTCTCTTCCTGCATCCATATCCTTCTGGTTTGCTGCTAAAATAGCATCGGTATCTTCTACTAAATGTTCTGCAACTTCAAGCAAAATCTTTTCTTTTTCTTTCATGCCCATATTCCGCATGATGACTTCTGCTGCTTTTGCTCTCTTACCTAATTCCTGTAATTCCATAATTCCCTCCTGCTACTTATTTTCGTCTCTGTTATCCGTTACTTTATAAATCTTCTCCGGTGTTACAAGATAATCCATCAGAATATCATAAGCCTCCATAGGTACCTGTTCTGCAAGCTGACAGGATAATGCAATTCCAACCCGGATTACTTTCTTATATTTCTGAAAAAAACGATCATAAAAGCCCTTACCATATCCGCTTCTTCCACCGTTAATATCAAAGACCAGTCCCGGTGTGAATACAATTGTTTTCTCCTGCTCAAGTTCTGCTAAATCCATCGCCGGTATCTCATCCTTTGGCTCCATCACATGAAAATACCCTTCCTGAAAATCATCTGTACTATTGACTTCACAAAAGTCCATTTCTTCTCCACGTACCCGGGGAAAAGCTGCTCTTTTTTGAATACTTTCTTTAAAAAAAGGCAATAAAGAAGCTTCTTTCCCAAGGGGATAATAAAAGAAACAATTTTTTGCTTTCTGAAAGATTTCCCAGGTACTGATATTCTGACAAATCCTTTGGGATTCTTCTCTTACAATATTATCCGGCATTGCATTTCGCAGTGTCTTATACTTAGTTCTGATGCTTGCCTTTGTTTCCATATTTTTCTCCCAGATTGGTTACCGTTCCATCTGCATTTACCATATCAATATTATCTAACTGTCCCTTCAGATTCCGCTTTACACTTGCTATGTATTCCTTGCGAAGTGCTGCCTGTTCTTCCTTTTCTTCCGGTGTCAGTCCTTCTTTCTGAGATTTATGATATAATTCATTGATTCTTGCTATTGTATTTTCAATCATCTTTTTACTCCATGCTTTCTTCTACATAATCTGCAATATAGAAATCATCATTTTTATTGGCTTTGAAAAAGGTTCCCACCTGTTTTCCTTCGAAAATCTGATGCAGAACTCCCACATCCTTTGCATTGGCAATAATCATATCTGCTCCGGATAAGGTTGCAATCCTTGCTGCCGTTAATTTGGTGGTCATTCCACCGGTACCAACATCACTACCTACTGTATCTCCTGCCATGTTTTCAATCCGATTATCAATTTTTTCTACTACCGGTATCAATTCTGCTTTTGGATTCTTTCTCGGATCATCCGTATACAACCCGTCAATATCAGATAAAAGAATCAACAAATCTGCTCCTACCAATGAGGCTACAATAGCCGACAGGGAATCGTTATCACCAAACTGCATCTCATAAGTAGATACGGTATCATTTTCATTTACAATTGGTATAATTCCCATTTCAAACAATTCTTCAAAAGTATTCTGGGCATTTTTTCTCGACACGTTATCAACCATAGTTTTTTTTGTCATAAGAACCTGTCCCACATTCTGGTGGTACTCTGAAAAAAGCTTTTGATAAGTCATCATAAGTCTCGCCTGTCCCACTGCCGCACATGCCTGTTTTACAGCTATTTTCTCCGGTCTTTCTTTGAATCCCATGGACTGTCTTCCTACTGCAATAGCCCCGGAGCTGACCAGACATACATCCATGCCCTGATTCTTAATATCACATAATTCTCTTACCAAACGTTCCAGTTTTAAAAGATTTAATTTTCCGGTCTCTTCATGTAAAAGAGATGAAGAACCGATTTTTACAATTACACGCTTCTTATTCTTTAATGTTTCACGCAACTGTGTATCCATTTTTCCGCCTCTTAATCATCTACGGCATATTCACTATCTGAATGCCGGTTATAATTTTTTATTCATATGCATACATTTTATACTTTATCATACCTTTCGAAAAAAATCATCTGTAAATTTTATCTTCCTTGTGCTATGCTTGTGCTATATGATTTTAAAAGAACCGGAGTATACATGATGAAAACAAAAAAGACGATATTTTCTTATAAATTAACCTGCAGTTTACTTGCTTTCTTTCTCTTCTTCTGCTCCTTCTCCTTCATGGGATGCGGACGCAGCAAAGAACCCGTTTCCAAATCTGATTTTTATTTTAATACAGTCATTACTATTACACTATATGGAGAAGAAAATGCTTCTTATATTGATGACTGCTTCAAGCTTGCTTCCCATTATGAGAACCTTTTCAGCAATACCATCGCAGACAGCGATATCAGTAAAATAAACAATGCTGGTGGCACACCGGTTACTGTGGATGATGATACGATTGAATTATTACAAAAAGGTATTTATTATGGTGATTTAAGCCTGGGACAGTTCGATATCACCATTGGTAAATTGTCTTCCCTCTGGGACTTTCCAAATAACAGCGGTACGGTTCCATCTGAATCTGATATTGAAGCCACACTTTCCACCATCGACTATCATGCGATTGTTATTGATGGAAACGAAGTTAGTCTTTCCAATCCGGATGCCATGATTGACTTGGGAGGCATCGCCAAAGGTTATATTGCTGATAAAATGAAAGATTATTTAAATGAAAAAGACATTACCTCCGGCATGATTAACCTTGGAGGCAATGTCCTTACGCTGGATGATAAACCAGATGGAAGCAACTATAATATCGGTATCCAGAAACCATTTTCCGATGACGGCACTGCCATTGCCAGTGTTGAAGTCTCTGATGAAACGGTAGTAAGTTCCGGTGTTTATGAACGTTATTTCTATGTGGGTGATAACTTCTATCACCACATTTTAAATCCGAAAACCGGTTATCCTTATGACAATAACCTGCTGGGTGTCACCATTATCTGTCCGAAATCCGTAGATGGTGACGGACTTTCCACCACCTGTTTTGCTTTAGGATTAGAGGACGGCATGAAGCTGATAGAATCCTTGGATGACACGGAAGCCATTTTTATCACCGACGATTACGAACTTCATACCACTTCCGGCATCGGCAGCAATATTCCATTTCATGAAATGTAAACATAATCCTATTGCTGCTCCATAACCATATTGTTGACCCAGATTTTCTTCTTTACCATAACATATCCGATGATGCATTTTATAATCTCTATCAACTGACAGGATAAATAAATAGATACAATCGGAACTCCTGTAAATCTGGTTAACACAAATGCCAGTGGAATATCTACCACCCAGATATAGACACTGTCAAAAAGAAAGGTAATGACTGTCCTGCCACCGGAACGCAGTGTGAAATAGGTTGCATGCATAAATCCATATAACGGCATGCAGGCTGATGCAATCCGGATAAATTGTTTTGCCAGTCCACGCACTTCTTCTGTCGTATTGTATATTCTTGGAAAGAACGGAGCAATCGCAAACATGCAGGCTCCTATAACAAAACAACAAAATACAGAAAATACAATCATCTTGCGGTCCGTATCCACCGCCTCTTCCAATTTACCAGCACCAAGCTGCTGTCCTACAATGATGGATATCGCACTTCCCAACGCAATAAATACAACATTAAAAAGATTGGCTACTGTATTTGATATGTTAAATCCAGCTACAACAGCAAGACCTCTTGTGGAATAACACTGCATCAGGACTGCCATTCCTCCAGCCCATAAAGTCTCATTTAAAAGCAATGGCGTTCCTTTTATGATAATCTGTCGTACCAGTGTTCCCGGTATTTTAAAATCACGGTAAGCTCCTACAATAAAATGATTCTTATCTGCTCTCGCATGGGTCCACAAGACAACAATAATGCATTCCACAACTCTTGCCAATACGGTTGCTGCCGCTGCACCTCTTACTCCTAATGCAGGCAGTCCAAATGCACCAAATATTAATACATAGTCAAACATCAGATTTACTGCTACAGAAGCAATTCCGGCTTTCATCGGAAGAACCGTTTCTCCTGTTTCACGTAATGTCTGGGCATATGCCTGAATCAATGCAAAAGGAACCATGGATGGCATTACCGTCTGTAAATACTGTTTTGCATACAATAATGTAGCTTCAATATCTCCCGTGCTTCCTCCTTCATGCAAAAACAGCCGAATTAACGGTTCATTTGCAAAGCCCAATATCAGCATCCATATGACTGCTAAGAAACCACAGGCTACAATTTTAAAACGGAAGGCATCCCGCACTCCTTTATGGTCCCCTTTTCCATAAAACTGTGCCCCAAAAATGCCTGCACCGGATACTGCTCCAAAAATACAGATATTGTAAACCAGCATCAACTGATTGATGATTGCGACACCGGACATCTGCTCCGTTCCAACCAGTCCTACCATGATATTGTCCAAAAGACTCACAAAGTTAGTGATGGCATTCTGTATCATAATTGGAATAGCTACCAGCAGAACCATTTTATAAAAATCTTTATTTCCAATATACTTTTCTCTAAATTTTCTCATATCCAATCCTCATATAACATCAACTACGCAAAACGGGACTGCCAAATCAATGACAATCCCGTTCTTTCTATCACAGAAACGATTATAAAATAATCTTCTTCGGACATTTCTCGGCACAAATGCCACATCCGGTACATTTCTCCTGGTCGATATAAGCCACATTATCTACGACATGAACAGCATCATTTGGACAGTTCTTCTCACAGAGATGACAGCCAATACAACCTACGGAGCAGGCTTTCATAACGTCTTTGCCTTTATCCTTGGAACTGCACTGTACCAGATGCTTTGCTTCATATGGAACCAGCTCTATCAAATGCTTTGGACAGGCTGCAATACATTTTCCACATGCTTTACAAACTTCCTTATCCACCTTTGCAATACCGTCTACAACATGGATCGCATCAAACGGACATGCCTTTACACAGTTTCCAAAGCCAAGGCAGCCATAGCTACAGCTCTTTGCTCCGCCGCCCGGAATAAATGCCATAGCAGCACAATCTTCTACTCCGGTATATTCATAATCATGACCGGCTTTTTCACAGGTTCCTGCACATTTTACAAAGGCAACCTGCTTTGCGCCTTCTTCTGCAGCAACACCCATGATTTCCCCGACTTTTGCTGCAACCGGCGCACCACCAACAGGACATCCATTGACCGGGGCATCACCTTTTACAATAGCAGCTGCAAGACCGGAACATCCGGCATAACCACAACCACCACAGTTATTTCCAGGAAGAACACCAACAATTGCTTCTTCCCTTTCATCTACTTCTACTTTGAACTTTTCTCCGGAAACGCCGAGGAAAAATCCAATAAAAAGTCCTACGCCGCCTACAATAACGGCTGCAATAATAATTGCCTGTACACTCATCTTTTCTTTCCTCCTAAATCATTCCTGAGAAGCCCATAAATGCAATGGACATCAGACATGCTGTAATTAATACAATTGCTGTTCCTTTAAATGGCTTAGGGATATCATTATATTCAATTTTTTCACGAATTCCTGCCATAATTGTAATAGCAATAAAGAATCCAAATGCGGTTGCAAAACCGTTTACAACGCCCTCTAAGATACCATACTCTTTGGTTACGTTGGTAAGTGCTACACCTAATACTGCACAGTTGGTTGTAATCAAAGGAAGATACACTCCAAGGCTCTTATAAAGAGCAGGCATGGATTTCTTTAAGAACATTTCTACAAACTGTACCAGCGCTGCGATTACAAGAATAAATACAATAGTCTGTAAATACTGTGTTCCCGTCGGAATCAGTATAAACTTATAAATCAATGAGGTAACAAAGGAGGATATCGTTATGACAAAGATAACGGCTCCACCCATTCCAGCAGCGGTCTCTGTTTTCTTTGATACACCCAAGAAAGGACAGATACCAAGGAACTGGCTTAATACTACGTTATTTACAATGGCTGAACCAATTGCAATCAATAATAATGTCTGCATCTGTCATATTCCTCCTATTCACTTTTTTCCTCTGCATCTGCAGCTTTCTTCTCTTTTTCGCTGCAGGTTGCAGACATGCTGCATCCGGCACAGTCTCCACTGATACAGCCGGCAGGCTCTGCCAGTGGTTTGCCTTTTGCTTCCATCTTCTGACGAACAATACTCATTAAAGCAACTAAGAATGCCAGTACCAAGAATGCACCCGGTGCCATAACAAAGATATTGATTGGTGTATACCATTTCAGTGAAAGAATCTGGAATCCAAACAACTGTCCTGCACCTAAAATCTCACGGACAATGCCAATACAGGTTAATCCGAAGGTAAATCCAAGTCCCATACCAACACCGTCTAAGATAGACAATACAGGTGGATTTTTAGATGCATAGCTTTCTGCTCGTCCAAGGATAATACAGTTAACAACAATAAGAGGGATATATACACCAAGCTGTTTAGCCAGTGCCGGTGTATAAGCCTTCATAATAAATTCTACAATGGTTACCAAAGATGCTACGATAACAATGTATGCCGGCATTCTGACACCATTTGGAATTGCTTTACGGAATAAGGAAATCAACAGGTTAGAGAAAATCAATACCACTGTTGTAGATAATCCCATTCCCAGTGCATTCATTGCTGATGTTGTTACTGCCAGTGTCGGACACATACCAAGCATCAGTACAAAGGTAGGATTTTCTTTAATCAATCCGTTATATACGCGTTCTAAATACTTATTCATTATTCAGCGCCTCCTTCCAATTCATTCTGGAAGTATGTAATGCAGGCATTTACACCATTGGTCATTGCTTTTGATGTAATGGTTGCACCGGAAATTGCTTCAATCTCGTTATCAGCAGATGGTGCCTGTTTCACAACGGTAAAGCTGTCTACATTCTTATTCTTATACTGTTTGGAGAAGTCTTCTGTCTTTGCCTTGTCTCCAAGTCCAGGTGTCTCTGACATACTGGTAACGGAATAGCCGTTTACGGTTCCATCATTCTTTATGCCAACAGAAAATGTGATATTACCCTGGCTTCCGTCTTTAGCTGTTACAGTAATCACATAGCCTAATACATTGCCATCTTTATCTAATGCTTCCTGCACACCATTGATTTCATCACTGTAACCATTCTGCTCTAACAGGCTGGCTGCGGCTTCTGCATCAAAATCATAGGTGGAAAAAGAATCTGCATCTTCAAACACTGCTTTGTATGCAGCCTGTGCAGTTGCCTCTTCTGCCTTTGCAATCGGATCCTTGGTAATCTCATATACCAGTCCGAGAATAAATCCGATTACTACGGTAAATACGGTTAAAATCAACGCGTCATGTACAATCTTCTTATTCATGCTGCTTTGCCTCCTTTACCTGTCCAAAGGCCTTTGGAATTGTAATCCTTTCAATCATAGGAACCAGAAGGTTGCTTAAAATAATTGCAAAGGATACACCTTCTGCGTTTGCTCCAAAGATACGGAATAATCCGGTAAGAATACCTAAAAGAATTCCATATAAAATCTGTCCCTTCGGTGTGATTGGTGATGTTACATAGTCGGTTGCCATAAAGAATGCACCAAGCATTAATCCACCACCACAAAGCTCAGCAACGATATAGTCGATGTCAAAGCCATGTCCGCCGAACAAGCTGATAAATACTACAAATGTAATGATATAGGTTCCCGGAATCCGAAGTGTAATGACACCCATCAGGATTAAGAACATTGCTCCAATTAAGATAGCAATAGCGGATGTCTCTCCGATGGTTCCGGCTGTCTTACCAATTAACATATTCATGGTATTAACAGCTCCAACGCCCTGTTCTCTGATCAGAGCCAGTGGAGTTGCTCCTGAATATCCATCTACGGTAAAGTTTGTCATGTCTGCGGCAAATGCTATCAGTAAAAAGCATCTTGCACCCAGTGCCGGGTTCATAAAGTTCTGTCCCAGTCCGCCAAACATCATTTTAACAATAACGATTGCAAATACACTGCCGATTACAGCTTCCCACCATGGAAGGGATGCCGGCAGGTTTAATGCAAGTAACAGTCCGGTAACTACCGCACTTAAATCACTGACGGTATTCTTCTTATGTACAATCAGATTGAAAATCCACTCTGATGCAATACAGCTTGCAACAGATACCAAAATCAATACTGCTGCTTTATATCCAAAATTAACAATACCAAATATACTTGTTGGAAGCAGAGCTATAATTACATAAAGCATGATTCTGCTTGTTGTATCTTTGGCTCGTACATGTGGTGATGATGATACATGATATAACTCACTCACAATAGTCCACCTCTTTCTTTGTTATTTATTTTTTTTCTTTTCAGCAAGAACCTGTTTTTTCATTGTCTTAATAAGCTGTGCTAACGGACGTTTTGCCGGGCAGATAAAACTGCAGCTTCCACATTCCACGCACTCAAGACCATGCCATTTTTCAAATTCTGCCATATCTCCATGCTCTGAGAATTTAGATAATCTGGATGGAACAATCTGTTCCGGACATGCTTCTACGCAACGACCACAATTGATGCATGCTGTTGCATCTGCATCTGCTTCTGCCACTTCATCTTTGGTCATACAAAGGAGTGCCGAGGTAGTCTTGGTTGTCGGCACATCTAATCCGAACATGGAAAAGCCCATCATTGGTCCACCGGAAATAATTTTCTCCGGCTGCTCTTTAAATCCACCGGCAGCATCTAAAAGTTCCTGGAAACTGGTTCCGATTAAGAACTCAAAGTTACCCGGATCTTCTACTGCATCACCGGTAACTGTAAAGATTCTGCTTGTAACAGGTTTTCCTTCTTTTACTGCATGGTATACGGCAACCATGGTTGCAACATTATCTACGATACATCCTGCATCTGCCGGAAGCATCTTGGAATTAATTGCACGTTTGGTTACTGCATAAATAAGCTGACGTTCACCACCCTGTGGATATTTTGTCATAAGAGGTGCGACCTCCATACGAGGCTCATCTTTCGTTAATTCTAATAATTTTGCGATACAATCCGGTTTATTATTCTCGACTGCAAATACACCCTTGGCATGTTCAAACATACTGAGAATGATACGCATGCCTTCTACCAGTTCTTCCGTGTGATCTAACATGATGCGGTAATCAGATGTCAGATATGGTTCACACTCTGCACAGTTGGCAATAATATAGTCGATTTTTTCCGGTTCCTTCGGAGATAATTTTACATGGGTTGGGAATCCTGCTCCACCCATACCAACAACTCCCGCTTCTTTTATACGGTTAATAATTTCTTCTTTGGAAAGAGCACTGACGTCTTCTACTGCCTGATACTCTACCTCCTTAAATTCACCATCGCTTTCAATTACAATGGAGTTCACCATATCACCTGTTGGAACTCTTCTTGGCTCAATTTTCTTAACAGTTCCGGATACGGACGCATGGATTGGTGCAGATACGAAGCCGCCTGCTTCTGCTATCTTCTGCCCTTTCAAAACGGAATCTCCTACCGCTACGATTGGTGTTGCCGGTGCTCCAATATGCTGCGATAACGGATATACCAGTTCACCTTTGGGTAATAATTCACGTATTGGCTTATCTTTTGATAAATCCTTTCCTTCGAAAGGATGGACGCCACCTTTAAATGTCATTAAACCCATCTTATGTGCCCCTCTTTCTATGATAGTATTACACTGCATATGCAATGCATTTAACATAAAATGTATTATAACACAAATTAGAATTTTTTGACACACTAAAAAGATTTTTTCTCAATATTTTTGTCGATTTTTAACAAGGAATGATTACTTTTTGACCATACATCGTGTATAATAAAAAAATGACAGGAGGGCAGATATGAAAACAATTGTACATGAAATTCCATATAGTCCGGCTTCGAATTTAGATGAGGAAATATTCACTGCTTCCTCTGTCTTTTTCGATATCGAAACTACCGGATTTTCCCCGGCTCATACCAGTCTTTATCTGATTGGATGTGCCTATCATATAGAACAGATGCTTTATATCAAACAGTTTTTTGCCGAAACACCGGAAGAAGAAAAAGAAGTACTTGAGCAGTTTCTTTTGCTATTAGACGGTTTTGATACAATTATCACTTTCAATGGAATCGGCTTTGATATTCCTTATCTGAAAGCAAAATGCAATACTTATGAATGTAACGAGCACTTTGCTGATTTTACTTATGTGGATATTTTCAAATCCATTTCCCAGATAAAGCATATTCTCCAGCTGCCAAATTACAAGCAGAAGACCATCGAAGCTTTTCTTGGTATTGGCAGGGATGACTTATATTCCGGCGGTGAATTGATTGAGATCTATCATTCGTATACCAAGGAACCACGTCCGGATAAATTGGAAATTCTTCTGCTCCACAACTACGAAGATGTTCTGGATATGCCTGCATTACTTCCCGTCTTATCCTATGTCCATCTGTTTTACGGACAGTATTTATCCTGCAGTGCTTCTGTTTCTGAATATACAGATTATAAGCAACAGGAAAAGAAAGAACTGATTCTTTCTATTGAGCCGGAATTTCCATTTCCAAAGCATATTTCCTGCCGCATAGGTTCTGTTTATTTCTATGCAAAGGGCAAAAAATGCACCCTCTCCGTCCGTTTAGAAGAGGATGCCCTGAAATATTTCTTTCCAAATTATAAGGATTATTATTATCTTCCGGCTGAAGATACTGCAATGCACAAAAGTGTAGCATCATATGTCGATAAAGAACACCGCAGACAGGCTACCGCTGCCACCTGCTATACCCGGCATGAAGGAAGCTTTCTTCCACAGTACGAAGAGCTTATTTCTCCTTCTTTTAAACACGACTATAAGGAAAAAATATCTTACTTTGAACTTACGGAAAAATTTCTTTCATCTCCGGAGCTTATTCATAGTTATGTAAACCACTTGTTAGAAGCTATAAAAAACAAGAAAATTAAGTGATACCTACATTATACGCCGCAGTGTGCATCCTCGCGGAGCGTTTTTTTTACTTTACAGGAAAGCAATTTCCTGTAAAAAAAGACCTCTTTCCCAATTTTGAGAACGAGGTCTTTACTATGTCATTATTATTTCTGAAAGAAAAATGACTGATGCCTTTTTAAATTCAACTCACGATAATTCATAATCTGCTCTGTACTTCCGATAAATAACATTCCATCTTTTGCCAAAGAATCATAGAACTTGCGATAAATCTCGTCTTTTGCTTCTTCTGTAAAATAAATTACTACATTTCTGCAGACAATCAAATGGCAACCTGATGGATATGGATCCCGCAAAAGATTATGTTCCCGAAATTCTACATGCTTTTTGATTTCATCGGAAATCTTATAGGATTTTCCTACCTGTGTAAAATACTTACGCTTCAAATCATCCGGTACAGATTCAATGCTCTTTTCGTTATAAAGTCCAACTCTTGCTTTCTCAAGTACCTGTTTATCAATATCAGTAGCAATTATATGTATCTGGTTCAGCGGAACATGCTTTGATAAAGCCATTACAAGAGAGTATGGCTCATCTCCGGTAGAACACGCTGCACTCCAGATTTTCAAATTGCTGCCAAACTGTTTTATAAGTGCCGGGAAAACCTCTTCGTCCAAAAACTTCCACTGTTCCGGGTTCCGGTAAAATTCTGAAACATTAATAGTCAGGAAATTAATAAACTGGTCAAACTTCTCTTTATCTGTATGAAGCAGATGTACATACTCATCATAGGACTGAGCCTTATTCTTTACCAAAAGGCTGTCAATCCTACGACGCATCTGTTTCTCTTTGTAAGCATTTAAGTCAATCGTGGTCATTGCATATATATCTTTTTTAAACTTTTCATAGCCTTCAAACATATATGCTACCTCCTACCTTATTATTCTTCTGTAGGAACTTCTTCGCTATATACTTCTTCTGTATCTGTTTCCTCTTCTGGCAGAAGTGCTTTCATGCTTAAGCTGATTTTCTTGTCTTCTTCATTAAAGTCAACTACTTTAGCTTCTACTTCCTGACCTACTTTTAATACATCAGAAGGTTTCTCAACATGCTCTCTAGAAATCTGGGATACATGAAGTAATGCATCTACTCCAGGAGCTAATTCTACGAATGCACCAAAGTCTGTCATTCTTGCAACAACACCTGTTACCACATTACCTACTGCATATTTCTCTGCAGCATTATTCCAAGGATTCTCATCCTCAAATTTCATGCTCAGTGCAATCTTACTCTCATTGATATCTTTGATGAATACTTTTACAGTATCGCCAACTTTGAATACTTTCTTAGGACTTTCAACACGTCCCCAGGACATTTCAGAAATATGTAACAGTCCGTCTGCTCCACCAAGGTCGATGAATGCGCCAAAGTCTGTTACGTTCTTTACTGTACCTTCTACAACATCACCAACATGGATTCTCTCCATGAGTTCTTTCTGTTTTTCAGCTTTCTCTGCTACTAAAAGCTGTTTTCTGTCACCAATAATTCTTCTCTTTCTTGGGTTGAACTCAGTGATTACAAATGAAATTTCCTGTCCTTCATACTTAGATAAATCTTTCTCGTAAGTATCTGATACAAGGCTTGCAGGAATAAATACTCTTGCTTCGTCAACTACAACACTTAATCCACCGGATAATACCTGTGTAACCTTTGCGGTAAGCACTTCCTGATTGTTGAATGCTTCCTCTAAACGCTTGCTTCCTTTTTCAGCAGCAAGACGTTTGTAAGTAAGAAGTACCTGTCCCTCTCCATCATTTACCTTTAAAACTTTGGCTTCCATAGTGTCACCTACGGATACAACGGTGGTCAGGTCTACATTTGCTTCGTTCGTATATTCATTACGTGTAATAATTCCGTCTGACTTATATCCAATATTAAGGATGATCTCATCTGGCTTAACACCGATAACGACGCCTTCGACTACCTCTCCATTTCTTATTGTTTTAAAAGATTCTTCCAACATTTGTTCAAAACTCATTTCTGACATTATTTTGAACCTCCTCAATAATTTTATTTGGGGTAGATGCCCCTGCGGTAATACCTACGTTATCAATGGTCCGAAGTACTGCCGGATCCAAATCATCTATGGTTTGTATATAGTAAGTATTTGCACATTCGTTTTTACATATTTCAAATAACTTCTGTGTGTTGGAACTGCTCTTCCCACCAACCACAATCATTGCTTCAACTTCTTTTGCCAAAGCCCTCGACTGGGTCTGCCGCTCTTCCGTTGCATTACAGATTGTATTTAAAACAATTATATCATAACCTTTTTTATTTATAATTTCAACTAATTCTTGAAATTTATTGTAGTTAATTGTCGTTTGTGATACGATACAAACCTTTTTTCCTGCTGAAACCCGGAAATTTTCTGCTGCTTCCCTCGTTCCAATTACCGTAATTTCCTCTTCATTTCCCCATCCACGGATTCCTTCTACCTCCGGATGGCTGGCATTTCCGATAATTACAACATGATAACCGGCATCTCCATATTCCCGTACATGACGATGTATCTTCTTTACAAAAGGACAGGTGGCATCCACGATATGGTAACCGGCATTTTCTAATGTCTGATATATTTTTTCGCCTACACCATGGGAACGGATGACGATGGTTCCTTTTTCTGATTCTTCTATTTCTGAAATATCATGGATTACGGTTACGCCCTTTGCCTCTAAATCCTTTACCACTTCTTCATTATGAATAATCGGTCCGTAAGTATAAATCGGGTCTTTTATTCCATCCTTTGTTTCATCGTTTGTTTCAAGCTGTGCATAAACCATATCTACTGCACGCTTTACGCCAAAGCAGAAACCTGCACTTTTTGCAACTCTGACATTTTTCATATTAACATTTTTCCCTATAAATATTTTTGATGGTTTCTACCACTTCTTCAATTCCCATATCCGAAGAATCTACAAGAATGGCATCTTCTGCCTGCTTTAATGGTGAAATTTCCCGATGCATATCCTGATAATCACGGTCCGCAATATCTTTTTTAATCACTTCCAAGTCACAGGCAGCACCTTTTTCCTGCAATTCCTGATATCTTCTCTCGGCTCTTGTTTCAACACTTGCAGTAAGATAAATCTTTACCTGGGCATTCGGCAGCACACAGGTTCCGATATCTCTTCCATCCATGATAACATCTTTATCTGCTGCAAGCTTCTGCTGTAATTCAACCAGTTTTGTGCGGACTTCCTTATAAACACTGGTGGCAGATGCCATTTTTCCAACTTCTTCTTTCCGGATTTCTTTGCTGACATTCTCACCGTTTAAAAGCACCTGCTGTTCTCCGTTCTCATAGGCAATAGATACTTCCACGGTTTTACAGGCATCTGAAATTGCTGCCTCATCTTCCTTTGCAATGCCATTTCTCATAAAATACAATGCCATACTCCGATACATGGCTCCTGTATCTACATATATAAAAGAAAGTTCCTTTGCAAGCTGTTTTGCTATAGTGCTTTTTCCGGCTCCTGCCGGTCCGTCAATTGCTATATTAAAGCTCATTTTTTATCCTCCGATTTTTCTGCTTTTTTATTCTCTTTATTCATTTCCAATACTGCTTCCTGCCAGATATCCGGTAGACCAGGCAATCTGCAGATTAAAGCCGCCGGTAAATGCATCCAAATCCAATACCTCTCCGGCAAAATAAAGATGCTTTGTTAATTTTGATTCCATGGTCGATGGATTTACTTCTTTTACAGAAACACCGCCCTTTGTAATAATGGCTTCCGAAAAGCCCCGTAAACCAGTCAGTGTAACCGGGAACTTCTTTGTCAGTTCCACCAGGCGCTGCCGTTCCTCTTTGGTTACTTCATTGACACGCTTTTCTGCTGGAATCTTAGCAAGTCTTAAAATAATCGGCAGGAATTTGGACGGATATAATTTTTCAATTCCATGAATCACCTGCCGGTTCTTTGCCTCTTCAAAGTCCCTTAAAATTCTGTGATCTAACTGTTCTTCTGAAAGTGCGGGTTTCCAGTCAATGTATAATTGCAACGGCTGTTTTCTTACCGCATCATTTACCACGCTGCTGGCGCTTAACATCAGAGGTCCACTTACGCCAAAATGGGTAAATAACATTTCTCCAAAAGCTTCATACAAAAGCTTTTTGCCCTGATAAATGCTCGCCTTTACATTTTTCAACGATAGCCCCTGCAATTCTTTGACATATTCCTCTTCTGCGTTAAAAGGCACAAGGGATGGACTGCAGGTTTTTATGGTATGTCCGCAGGCTTCTGCGAAACGATAACCATCCCCGGTAGAACCGGTAGATGCATAAGAACAGCCGCCTGTTGCAATAACTACTGCATCTGCCGGCATTTTCTTTCCCTCTGCAGTAATTACTCCATGTACACAATTCTCCGATACCATAAGCTTTTCTACCGTTGTATGATACATAATCTTTACTTTATGTGCATCCAGGGAGCGTTTTAAGGCTGCAATGACATCCGACGAATGGTCTGATACCGGAAATACACGGTTTCCCCGTTCCACCTTTACCGGTGTTCCATTCTGTTCAAAGAAATCCATGACCCGGAAATTGTCATAAGAATAGATTGCGCTGTATAAGAACTTGGAATTCCTTGGAATGTTTGAAAATAGTTCTTCCGTATCACATGCATTGGTAAGGTTGCATCTTCCTTTTCCGGTAATGAATAATTTTTTCCCGATTTTCTCATTGCGTTCTAACAATACGACCTGATGTCCCTGTTCTGCTGCAGCAATTGCCGCAAAACAGCCCGCCGGTCCACCGCCGATTACAAGTACCTTACTCATCTGCATCTCCTAATTTGGCATATCTCATTTTGATTTTATCATCAATATAATTAATTTCATCATTTTCATATACCTGGTATTCATTCCAGATATCCTCCAGGGTCTCCAATGTCTTGGCAACCTCACCCTGCTTCTTCATACACAGAGCAACAATCAGTGCGTTGATAACACTAAGCGGTGCCACCAGAGAATCCACAATAGATGCCATATCACTTCTTGCAATCAGATTACAGGAAGAATATAAATTCATTGGGGAATGCACACTATCTGTTAATGTAATTACTTTTGCATTCCGGTTATTGGCAAATTCCATTGCCTTTAAGGTACGCATGGAATATCTTGGAAAACTGATTCCGATAATGACATCATCCTTACTGATTCGCACCATCTGTTCAAATAATTCACTGGAATTATTGGTCTGAAGCAATGTCACATTTTCAAACATCAGATTAAAGTAAAACGCCATAAAAGCTGCCAGTGGAGCGCAGCTTCGTATTCCAACAATATAAATATGTTTTGCTTTGATAATGGTATCTACTGCCAGTTCAAAAGCATGCTCATCAATATGTTCCAAGGTATCCTTAATTTTCTCCTGATCCGACTGCAATACCGTTTCTAATATATGCGACTGGCTGATTCTTCCATAAGTCACTTCCATACGCTGAATGGAGTTGAGCTTATTCCGAACCATCTCCTCTAAAGCCTTCTGAAATTCCGGATAACCCTTATAGCCTAAATGTGTAGCAAATCGTACTACAGTCGATTCGCTCACACCTACTACCTGTCCCATTTTTGCTGCCGTAAGAAATACAGCCTTATCATAATTATCCGTAATATAGGTTGCTAATATTTTCTGTCCTTTGCTTAAACTTCCATAACATTCGTTGATTCGACTGGTCAAATCATTAGTATTCCCATTCATAGTTCCTTCTTCTCGATTCTACAAATATTTTGCATTTTTTATGTCATTTTAACATTTTTTTGCAGGATTTTCGTCAGTTTCCATGTCGTCTGGCAATTTCCTGCTTCTGCTTGGAGGCGACATAAGTCCCCAAGTCGAGATTTGCCTGCTTTACCGTACATCCTACAATCACTTTCGTTTCATCTACCGGCTCCTGACGAACAGCCATACCGGATAACTGCACTTTAAGCCTGCTTGCTTTATCTTCAAACGTCAAATGAAACGGTCCCATGGAAAGATAATTCATATCCGGCACCCCCACAAAGGACACTCCGGTTGCACTGATATCTTTTACAATCACAGAATAATTTGCTCTTGTACTGTCAATGGACAACATTCCATCCAGTCCCAGATACTGGCGGTATGCCTGTCTGCGGTTCCATCTCATTCCATCACGTTTACATACAATTGCGTGATATTTTTCTTTTCCTGCCTGGACGGTCTGCATTCTGCACCCCTCCCATATCAGCGGTTTGATTCCATCTTCCATATAAATCACACTGATATGCACCTTATCTCCGGAAAAGTTAATAATTTTCCCATCATAACGTATTGGCTCGATTAATAAAATGCCTCCTTTTCCAAAAGCAACTGTACTATCATATTCTGCTGAAGCATTCTCCACTTTCACCAGCACCTGCACCGGCTCCCCTGTCCCCAATTCATACAGTTTCATTGTCCTTCACCTTTTCCCTCTCAAAATACCGTGAAAGAACTGCCACAATATTTTCAAATGCTTTGCAATTAAAATTGTCTACCCCATGACAAATCATGACTTCATCATAGCAATCTTTTGTCCTCTTGTCCATAGAATTTTTATGTAATTCTGATATTCCATTATACCCATCAAAAGGAAAACAGCTACAGACATATTTGTCTGTAGCCGCTTCTTTACTGCTATAGATAGCAAGGTACCCTATACCGGATATGCTCCGTTCTTTGTATCTGCAATTGTTGTATCAACTTTCGTCTGCTGTGCCTGACGATATTTGAAGAACTCAGTAGCAACCTGTGGGAATAATGCATAGGATAATACATCTTCATCCTGCTGTTTGTACTGTTTCATTTCAGCTTCAATCTTATCTAATTCAGGCTCAAGTAAGTCTGCCGGACGGCAGGTAATTGCCTTATCTTTGTCAGCACCGAGAACCTTATCCACAACTTCCGGATTGAAAGGTTTTACAGTCTGACCATATTTTCCAAGAAGAATATCCTTGGTCTCTTTGGTAGCAACTTTGTAACGCTCACCCATTAATACGTTAAATACAGCCTGTGTACCAACAATCTGGGAAGAAGGTGTAACAAGTGGTGGCTCACCAAGGTCTTTACGAACACGAGGTACTTCAGCCAGTACTTCTTCGTATTTATCTTCCTGTCCCTGCTCTTTTAACTGGGAAATCAGGTTGGATAACATTCCACCCGGTACCTGATATAATAAAGTCTTGATATTAACACCAAGTACCTTTGGATTCATCAGACCGCTGTCTAATGCTTCCTCACGCATTGGGCGGAAGTAATCAGCGATTTCAGCCAGTTTGTTCTGGTCAAGACCGGTATCATACTGTGTTCCCTTGAATGCTTCTACCATAACTTCGGTTGCAGGCTGGCTGGTACCAAGTGCAAATGGTGACATTGCAGTATCGATAATATCACATCCAGCTTCTACAGCTTTCATGTATGTCATGGAAGCTACACCGGAAGTATAATGTGTATGCAGTTCGATTGGAAGGCTGGTTGAAGATTTCAGAGCCTGAATCAGTTCGGTTGCTTTCTGAGGAACTAAAAGTCCTGCCATATCCTTAATACATAAGGAATCAGCACCCATGTCTTCTACTCTCTTTGCCATTTCCATCCAGTAATCCAAGGTATAAGCATCTCCTAATGTATAGGATAATGCAACCTGAGCATGTCCTTTTTCTTTGTTACATGCTGTTACTGCTGTCTGAAGGTTACGAACATCATTTAAGCAGTCAAAAATACGGATAATATCAATTCCGTTTGCAATAGATTTCTGTACGAAATACTCAACCACATCATCTGCATATGGACGATATCCTAAGATATTCTGTCCACGAAACAGCATCTGAAGTTTAGTTTTCTTAAATCCATCTCTTAATTTACGAAGTCTCTCCCATGGATCTTCCTTTAAGAAACGAAGGCAGGCATCAAATGTTGCTCCACCCCAGCACTCTACTGCATAATATCCAACTTCATCCATTTTCGGGATAATTGGAAGCATCTGTTCTGTTGTCATTCTGGTTGCAATCAGAGACTGATGTGCATCACGAAGAACAGTTTCTGTAATTTTTAAAGGTTTTTTCATTTCTTCTGACATTTCTATCCTCCTATATACCAAAGATTGCCATAAATACACCGGCAGCTACTGCTGTACCGATAACACCGGCAACGTTTGGTCCCATTGCATGCATAAGTAAAAAGTTTGTCGGGTCTTCTTCTGCACCGACCTTCTGCGATACACGCGCAGCCATAGGCACGGCGGAAACTCCGGCAGAACCAATCAACGGATTAATTTTTCCTTTGGTAATCCAGCAAAGCAGTTTTCCAAAGAGGACTCCGGCTGCAGTACCAAACATAAATGCAATCAGTCCAAGAGCAACAATCTTAAGTGTGCTGACATTTAAGAATGCTTCTGCACTGGTAGATGCACCAACGGAAGTACCCAGAAGAATAACTACGATATACATCAAAGCATTGGATGCTGTATCTGTAAGCTGTCTGACTACACCAGACTCACGGAAGAGGTTACCAAGCATAAGCATACCAACCAACGGAGCGGTTGTCGGAAGAATCAGACATACAATTGTAGTAACTACGATTGGGAACAAAATCTTCTCCAGTTTGGATACCGGACGAAGGTTCTCCATCTTGATTGCACGTTCTTTCTTTGTTGTAAACAGTTTCATAATTGGCGGCTGAATAATCGGAACCAGAGACATATAAGAATATGCTGCCACCGCAATCGGTCCCATCAATGCAGCCTGTCCTAATTTACCGGCAAGGAAGATAGAAGTCGGACCATCTGCTCCACCGATAATAGATACGGCTGCTGCTCCCTTGTCATTGAATCCCATCAGAATTGCAAGCAGGTAAGCTCCGAAAATACCGAACTGTGCTGCTGCTCCTAAAAGGAAGCTGATTGGGTTTGCAATCAAAGGGCCAAAGTCTGTCATCGCACCAACTCCAAGGAAAATCAGAGAAGGTAAGATTGACCACTCATCCAGAGTATAGAAATAATAAAGTAAACCACCGACACCATTGCTGGTCTCTTCCGGACTTGCAATAATGTCCGGATAAATGTTAACCAGAAGCATACCAAATGCAATCGGAACCAAAAGAAGAGGTTCATAACCTTTCTTGATTGCCAGATATAAGAATACGCAGGCAATTACAATCATAAGGTAGTTACCCCAGGTCAGGTTAAAGAATGCAGTCTGATGCAGGAGGTTACTCATTGTGTCTCCAACATAACTTAACATAATTTTCCTCCTAGTTGTTCATTGTAGCAAGTAATGCTCCTGCTTCTACGCTGTCACCAACTGCAACTTCGATGCTTGCAACTGTTCCGTCTTCCGGTGCAACAACAGGAGTCTCCATTTTCATAATTTCAAGAATCAGAACTGCATCACCTTTCTTTACTGCTGTTCCAGGCTGAGCCTCAATCTTGAATACTTTTCCGGCTGCTCCGGCTTCAATCTTAATGCTTCCTGCTCCGGCTGCTGCCTTAGGTGCTGCTGCTTTTGCTGCAGGAGCTGCTGCTGCCTTTCTTGGTGCAGCTACAGGTGCAGATGCTCCGTTCTCTTCTACGGTAACATCATAAACATTTCCATTTACTGTAATTGTATAGTTTTTCATCTTTATATCCTCCTAATTATTCTTCAAACTATCTTCTCTTAATGGAACGTACTACAAATCCATCTGTAGAACTTCCTGTTGCTGCCGCAATTGCAGCAGAGATAACTGCAACAAGTTCCAAATCATCCTGAACCAGCTCTTCTTTCTGAGCAATCTGTTCTACTACTTTATCTTCTTTTGCAGCAGTTGCATCAGCCGCATTCTTTTTCTTATTCTGTAAATAAGGAATAATGCGGAATGCATAAATAATAATACTGATTAAAATTAAGATTACAAATACGGTACCCATGCCCATAAGTGTATTCATTCCGGCTTTGCCCATTTTCTCGCCAAGTGAATATACCTTGTCAAATGTCATACTGGTAAGTTCCGGTGTGTCTGTAGTTGTATCAAATACAACAGTAAAACTCAAATCACGGTTGGTATAATTCAATGTCTGTTCCATTACCATTGTCTTATTTGACTCTGTCATGGTAAAGTCACCAAATCCCTGGAAATCTCCTTCGTCAGCAACAGCTTCTTTCCAACTGCTATAGAAGTTGTAGTTTACTGCATCGCTCTTCTCTGAAATGGAAGAAAGAGCATTATCAATATCAGCTTCTGACACAGTAGTTATCTGCTGTACTGTCTGTTGTACTGTATCCTTCCACTGGTCATAGGTGCCTCCATTGAATGTTATTGAAGTCTGATCTGTCTTACCACAGGCCGTAACAGAAAATGCAAGCAGACAAACACATACAAGCATCCACAATTTTTTCTTCATAAGATTCACCTTTCTATTTTGTTCCATGTTTCTTATATGGAGTATCCATACGTTTTGTAAACAGCATTTCAAAAGCTGCTACAAGATATTTTCTGGTATCAGCAGGCTCAATAATCAAGTCTACATATCCTCTCTTAGCTGCAGTTACAACGTTAGACTGTAATGCCTCATATTCTTTTGCTTTCTCAGCAAGCTTGTCCGCATCAGCGTCTGCATACATAATCTCTGCTGCAAGACGTGCATCCATCATACCGGTCTTAACATCCGGCCATGCGTATACAAGGTCAGCACCGATTGCTTTGGAGTTCATCATTACTGCTGCACTTCCGTAAGCATTACCGGTAAGAAGGCTAACCTTAGGAACGGTAGCATTTGCAAATGCATATGTAAGTTTAGCCAGAGCTTTTGCAAGTCTTCTTTCGCTGCATTTTGTTGCTGTAAATCCAGCCACATTGGTAAGAGATAATACAGGAATATCAAATGCATCACAGAACTGGATGAATTCAGAAGCTTTTTCACAGCCTTTTGCACAAAGTGCTGCATCATGCTCTGCGACTTTCTTTCCTTCTTCATCATATTCTTCTGTGCAGTTAGCAACAGCACCGACAGTCAGTCCGTTTAACTGGATGAATCCGGTTACCATGCTCTTTGCATAATCCTTCTTTGTCTCTAAGAAATTGTGATTATCAGAAATCTCGCTTAATACGAAACGAGGATCGCCTTTCATGGTATCTACATTTTCGCATGCACGGTTCAAATCATCTTCACAGTCTTCCATATAACCATTCTCTGTGTTATCTGCCGGAAGCATGCAGACCAGTTCACGAATCTGTGCAAAGATTTCTTCTTCAGAACCTGCCATATCAATGACGCCGGTCTCTGTGCTCTGGAAATCTGCAGAAGAAGTATCACATTTTCCAACGTAATTTCCTTCGATTGCGTTTGGTGCATTTACAAACATTTTGGCTTTATCAGCTTCCATATATGCAAAATCACATAATCCAGGTACTACGGTAAGTCCGCCGCCACAGTTGCCAAATACAGCACAAATCTGTGGAATTACTCCGGATGCCATAACCTGTTTTTCATAAATCATTCCTAATGCATTCAAAGCATCTACTGATTCCTGAAGACGAACTCCGGCACAATCCAAAAGTCCGATTACCGGTGCACCCATCTTCATCGCCCTGTCATAAACAGCTGCAATTTTCTTTGCATGCATCTCGCCAATTGTTCCATTTAATACGGAAGAATCCTGACTGTAGACAAATACCAGATTACCATCAATCAGACCATGTCCGGTAATGACACCATCTGATGGCGTAGCTTCATCTGCCAGATTAAAATCCGTATTTCTTGCGGTTACCAGAGAACCGATTTCCATAAAGCTGTTTTCATCCAGCAAACGGCAAATTCTCTGTTCTGCTAAGTTATTACTTCTGTTGCTCATCTCTTAGTCCTCCATCTATTTTAGAAAAAATAAAATTTTTCGCTAGGGTAATTGTAGTACATTGACCAAAACTTTTCAATAGCAAATTGTTAATTTTTTCACAGATTTTACATATCGCATTTTATGGCTGATTTTCTGACTTTATAAAGAAAAAAGGTCAACCATTCTGAGGCAGCTGTAGCGGTAATCCCATGCCGGAACACTGTCTTTTAAGACAAGTTCTTCCTCTCTCACCACCTGCCCGTTCAGTATATACTTAAGGGTTCCAACAGTAGTTCCTGCTTCCACCGGAGCCTCAAGTCTCTGCTTTCTCTCCAATTTAAATTCAATGGATTCATCCTTACGAAGCAGTATATTTTCTATCTGTTTTTCCTCTGTCCTGTTCTGAACCTCTGTCATCTTAATTCTGCTACAGTCTTCTGTCTTTGCCCCACTTATCTCAAGGGGACATTCTGCTTCCTTGGGGATTTCCAACTCCAGAAGATTTACCTTTTCAAAAGAATCGATTCCATACTGCATCAGCTGTTTTGTATCTGCCCATTTATAGTTCTTATTGTTTGGCCAGCCGCAGCCCAAAAGTGCCACCACATAGGTACGGTCATCCCGCCGCAATGCTCCCACATAACAGTATCCGGCATTGCCCGTAAAACCGGTTTTACCACTGATTGCTCCGTCCATCATCGTAAGGAAACGGTTATGATTATTGCAGCTGTAGTTTCGTGTTCCTTCTATATTAGAAAAGGAATAGGACGGTGTCTGCGTAATTTCAAGAAAAGTCTCTTTCATGGGAGACTCATTGATGCAATAGCTCATAATCCGGGCAAGGTCGGCTGCTGTCGTTCCATGGAATCCGTTTTCATCTTCCTTATCCAGTCCGTTTGGCGTAAGGAAATAGGTATCCATGCAGCCAAGCTCCGCCGCCTTCTCATTCATCAAGCCAGCAAATGCCTCCACACTTCCTGCCACATGTTCCGCAATTGCCACTGCCGAATCATTGTGGGATTCTAACATCAGAGAGAAACAAAGGTCTTTTAATAAAAACTGTTCCCCACTTGCTCCATTCAGCTGCACATCCGGCTGGGAGGCTGCATAATCAGAAAATGTAACCACGTCATTTAAATCTGCATGCTCTAAGGTTACAATCAATGTCATAATCTTTGTCGTACTGGCATTTGCCCGGCGCACATCCTCTTCTTTTCCAAACAAAATACGCCCTGAATCCGCATCCATTAAGCATGCAGACAGCGCGTACAAATTCTTTGGTTCTTCGATTTCTATTTCATTTTCTTCCTGCGTTTCATCCGGATTATCCTGTGGCAGCGGTTCTGCCGGAATATGATTGGAACTAAAAAATATAAAAAGCAGAGATAATGCTGTCATTTTCTTCCACCGTCTCTTTTTCATGACCGCTCCGAAATACATTTTCTCTGCATTCTATTCATTTCTTTCTATGATTATACTTCGATTATACTTCCGCTTACTACATTCCCTGTTGCTATACTTCAAGCTTCATTTCTGCTTCCTGTTCAGCCTGATGCTTGAATTCTTCCACCTGGTCTTCATTCAGCACCGGGAGTTCATCGATGGAATGCACCCCAAAGCTCCGTAAGAATTCCTCTGTTGTGCCAAATAGCATCGGTCTGCCCGGAGCATCCAATCTTCCCACTTCATTGACCAGATTATATTCCACCAGTTTGCTTACTGCATGGTCGCAGGATACGCCACGGATTTTTTCAATCTCCGCCTTAGTGATTGGCTGCTTATAAGCAATGATGGATAAGGTCTCCAACAGTACGTCTGTAAGGACACGCTTCTTTGGCTGTTTTGCAATCCGAATCAGATATTCATACATTTCATTCTTCGTACACATCTGATAAGCGCCGTCCAGTTCGATAATCTGGATACCTCTTTCTTCCTGCTCATATTTCTGCCGGAGTGCTTCTATTTTCTTTTTGGTTTCCTGTTTGTCTAATTCAATTGCATTGGCAATTTTATCCAATTCTACCGATTCCCCCATGGTAAATAAAATTGCTTCTATAATTGCTTCATAATTCTTTTCTTCCATTACTACCCTCATATAATAAGAGCCTAGGCTGCAACCTTGGACTCTATTCTGATATCATCAAATATTTTATCCTGATAAATGGTTATCTTGCCCATTTTCATCAGCTCAAGCACTGCAAGGAAGGTCACGATAATCTCCATCTTGCCACACTGTGCTTCTAAAAGACTGCGGAAGCTGAAATGTGGATGTGCCATTGCATACTGCTCTAAATATACCATTTTATCGGACAGTGATACTTCTTCTTTCTCAATCTTGCCAAATTTGGAACGAACCGGGTCAATCTTATCTTCCTGCTTACGCATGATGGATTTGAAAATATCATTCAATTTCTTCAATGTGACATCTGCCATCAGTTCCTCTAAATCCACCGGCTCTTCATAGGCAGCTACCTCGTCCGGAATCGTCGGCTCCTTAAACATCACCTTTTCCGCATCCATCTGACGGTCTTTTAATTCATAGGAAATGCATTTATACATCTTATATTCCAAAAGCTGTTCTACCAGTTCTGCTCTCGGGTCTTCTGCTTCCTCTTCTTCTGTCTCTTTTGCCGGAAGAAGCATCTTTGATTTAATATCAATCAGTGTGGCTGCCATGACTAAGAACTCACTCATAACATTTAAATCCTGCCGCTTCATTTCCCGGATATATTCCATATACTGATTGGTAATCTCCACAATTGGGATATCATAGATATTTACTTTATTCTTATCCAGCAGATGAAGGAGCAAATCTAATGGTCCTTCGAACACCTGCAGCTTTACTGTTAATTCCATTTCAAAACCTCTCCATTCTTTCCTAGCACATCTATTTTAACGGTATCTAAGAAAAAACGCAAGTGTTTTCACAAGATTTAGTGTTTTTCACAACTTTATACCACAAATCAAGCAATATCTTGTGGTTTTATAACCATAAACACAAGTTCCGCCCGGTTAAAGATTCTGATATGAAAGGTATGGGTTCCAAGCCCCCGGCTTACGATTACTTTCTTTCCCTCAAAATCAAAGGCTCCTGCATCATATTTCGGGAACCACTGAAACTGCGGAGAAATCAGGCTTCCAACACCCGGAATCCGTATCAGTCCTCCATGATTATGTCCGCAAAGAGTCAAATCCGCTCCCCAGTCTGCATATTCCTTCGCGTATCTTGGATTGTGTGCTAACAGCACCTGAAATGTATCTTCCGTCTGCTCCGGAAGCGTTTTCTCAAGATAATCCTGTGGAAGTGGCACATCCACTCCTTTTTTATAACAGGACAATGGAATTTCAAGCCCGGTAACCGCCAGTTCTCCAAAAGCTTCTGTTTCATTATGCAGTACATGGATGCCAAGCTCTTTTACCTTATTTTCAAAAGCGAAAAATTTCTCCTGATACTTACTTTTTCTTATGTGGGCACGGGATTCATGATTTCCGTAAGAATAATAAACCGGTGCAATCCTGCACAGCTCTTCCAATATCTTTAACGCTGTCTCATAGGTGTCACTTTTCCTGCTGACCACCATATCTCCTGGAATCAGAATCAGATCCGGCTGTCCACTTCTAATTGCATCTAAAAGCGGGATGTTGTCTTTTCCATACTGAAAACCATGCAAATCTGCCAGTACTGCTGCCTTATATTCTCTTTGCACTTTACCACTTTTTATCTCATAATCCGTTCTTGCAAATTTTTTTAATTCCTGCCACTGCCAGATTATGTAAACCAAAATCACACATGCTATTACAATAATGATTTTTAATAACATCTTTCACCTCTTTGCATCAACAAAATAAACCATGCTTTATCTGCATATTTTTTTCTCTTCTCTATTAAAATGTAATAGAACATACCGGAGGTATTCTTATGCATACCATTCTTTCCATTTTCATAAGCCTGTCTCTTCTCAGCCCGGCCTTTTTACCAATGGCATCACAATTTTCTGTTCTTGCAGAAAACGAAAGTTCTACAGAATCCGGCAATCCGTCCCCGGATGCTTCCATGCCAGATTCTTCCAATCCGGATGCTGCTTCCGATGCATCTGCTCCGGTCGCATTGTCCGCTCCCAGCGCTCTTTTAATGGAAGCATCTACCGGAACCATCATCTATGAAAAGGATGCTCATTCCATCCTGCATCCTGCCAGCATTACGAAAATCATGACACTGATTCTGATTTTCGATGCTCTGGACGCACAAAAAATTTCCCTGGATGATGTTGTCACAGTTTCGGAACATGCTGCAAGCATGGGCGGTTCCCAGGTCTTCTTAGAGCCGGGTGAAACCCAGACCGTTGATACCATGATAAAGTGTATCAGTGTTGCCAGTGCCAATGACGCCTGCGTTGCCATGGCAGAATTCATTGCCGGTTCGGAAGATGCCTTCGTTGCCCAGATGAATGAGCGGGCTGCCGGACTTGGTATGAAGGATACCAACTTTGTTAACTGCTGCGGTCTTGACGTTGACAATCATATGACCAGTGCCTATGATGTTGCTCTAATGTCCCGGGAATTAATCACAAAATATCCGCAGATACATAATTATTCCACCATCTGGATGGAAAATATTACCCATGTCACGAAAAAAGGGTCTTCCGAATTTGGTTTAACCAACACCAATAAGCTCATCAAACAATACGCCTATGCCACTGGATTAAAAACCGGTTCCACCGGTCTTGCCAAGTACTGTGTCTCAGCCACTGCTGAAAAAGATAACATTAAACTCATCGCAGTCATTATGGCTGCACCGGATTATAAAGTGCGTTTTGCTGATGCGTCCGCCCTTTTAGACTATGGTTTTTCCGTATGCCGGCTCTATCAGGATACCACACCGCCCGCTCTGCCGGAATTATCAGTACGGGGTGGCACTGATAAAAAGGTCAGTCTTTCCTATGAAGGAACCTTTTCATATCTTGATACTGCAGGAAATGACTTAAATCTTATTGAAAAAAAGCTTTCTCTTCCAGAAGAAATAAAAGCTCCGGTAACACAGGGAAAAGAAGCCGGCACACTTTACTATACATTAAATGAAAAAGAAATCGGCTCCATCCGTGTCTTATATGATACTACAATTCCAAAAGCTACCTATCAGGATTATTTTCGTAAGACGCTTACTTATTTCTTCTCCCTGTAAAACCTTTTCTACAAAAGCGGGGCCAGCAGACGCAGACAGGTCTGTATCATCCGTACTCCTACAAATCTGTGTTTGCAGAATTCCAGATCAATCTGCTGTGACTGTCCGATTACCGCAAGTGCATCTTCTTTTAACTGCAGCACTGCCTCGGTCTTATAGCACCAGACTCCGCATTCAAAATGCAGATACATACTGCGGTAATCCAGATTGATACTGCCTACGGTAGCAATTTTATCATCACAGACAAAACTCTTTGCATGAATAAATCCCGGTGTATACTGATAAATCTTTACACCACTTTCAATAAGAACACCATAATCTGCCTGTGTCAGAAGATAAACAAATTTCTTATCCGGAATTCCAGGTGTTACAATCCGCACATCCACACCACGTTTTGCCGCATTCTGAAGGCTTACCAGCATTTCATGGTCAATAATCAGATACGGGGTGAAAATGTAGACATACTTTTGTGCTGAATTAATAATGTTCATGTATACATTCTCGCCGGTATTTTCGTGATCTAACGGTGTATCACTATACGGCTGCACATATCCAACGGATGGAATCTTTGCCACATAGTCTGCATCCGGCCGGAACTTCTCATAATCCTCCGTGGAATTTATTATATAATTCCACATTTCAAGAAACATACAGGTAAAGCTCCATACCGCTGCACCTTTCATACGGATTCCGGTATCCTTCCAGTATCCAAACCGCTCAATTTCATTGATATATTCATCTGCAATATTAATTCCGCCAGTAAATGCAACATTTCCATCAATAACGAGGATTTTTCTGTGGTCACGGTTATTCATAATAACAGCCAGTCTCGCCCGCAACGGATTAAACGCCGCACATTTAATTCCGATTTTCTGCAATTCCTTATAGAAATTATTCGGCAGTGTCGTAATGCAGCCAACATCATCATAAATCAGACGTACTTCTACGCCCTCTTCCACTTTTTCCTTCAAAAGCTGAATCAGCTCCCGGAACATCTTTCCATCATCTAAAATAAAATATTCCAGAAAAACAAACTTTTTCGCTTTCCGGATTTCTTCTAACATAACTGGAAACATTTCTTCTCCGGACGGATAATAATTTGTTGCTGTATGTTCATAAACTGGAAAATGCGCCCAGTCACTGATATATGCAGACTGTCCAGCGGCAACCGAATCTTCTTCTGCCAGCCGTTCTCTGCACGCTCTATCTTCTGTAAGAAGCGGTTCTACTTCCTCATTTACACGGTTCATTTTCTCTCTTGCCTTTCTGGTGAGTTCCGGTCTTCCAAATACCACGTACAGCAATAATCCGAGCAATGGAAACATCAGAATAATAAATACCCATGCCAGCCGGTATGCCGGATTCATTCTTCGATTTACAACGAATAAAGCTACGATAAATGCAAGTATATTGAGAATCAGGTTGATGTAAGTAGACATTTTACCAACTTCCAGCAGCAGATAAAATAAATATCCAAACTGAAGTAAAATAAGTAAAACTGTGATAAAAAGTCTGCTGATTAAAACTTTAACTATTTTCTTCACCTTATTCCCTCCTCTTTCTTTTTCTACCCCTTATTTTATGCGTATTTTTCATTTTACCGCATTTTCTCCCAGAAATCAAATGTCCGGCGTATTCCTTTCCCTCTGTCTCTGTCTCTTTCTTTCTGCTTTTTATCTCTTCCAGGCTATTTTCTTTTATCGAATCAGCCGCATGACATCCAGCCTCCCCCAGCCCTGTGCATGCTTGGATTTTCCAGTATCTACACTCGTCTCATAAAGCCGCAGTTTTACTTCTGCCGGTTTTAGATTTGGATAACGGCTTAAAAGCACCGCGACCGCCCCGGCCACCACCGGTGTTGCCATAGAGGTTCCACTTTTCATCTCATAACCATTTCCCATCCGCTTACAGCTGACAATCGCTGTTCCAGGAGCCACTACTTCTGGTTTCATAATGCAGGCTTCCGTCGGACCCCTCCCACTATACCCACGCATCAGACCCAGATTTTTTACTTCTCCTTCCTCATCATCACTGCTGCCCACCGTTATAATCTTCCGGCATAGCCCCGGTATCGTAATACTCTTATCCTTTGGCCCGTTATTTCCTGCAGCAGCAACCACTACGATTCCTGCGTCCCAGACTGCTTCAATTGCTGCTAACAATTCCTCCTGTTCTTCCCTTCTGGCCGAAGCAAGCATTCCTACGGAAATATTTAAGATTCTTATATTCATTTTCCCATAATTTGCAATCAGCCATTTTAATGCAGATACCACCAGTCTGGTATTACCTTTTCCCATGCGGTCTAATACTTTTATCGAAAATATCTGTGCTCCCGGAGCCATTCCCCGGTAACGTCCATGGGAAGCGAAACCAGAACCTGCAATAATTCCGGAAACATGGGTTCCATGACCGTTATCATCATAAAGTATCTTCTTATCACCTACATAATCACGAAATCCTCTGATTCTTTGTCCAAAATCAATATGAGTTCCAATTCCTGTATCCATCACGGCTACCGTGACATTATTTCCAATATATCCTAGTTTATGAGCTTCATTCACCCTTGTAATCTGTCTGACCCGTTCCATACTGCACCATTTTATGTTTTCTTATAATATATGCAGTGCAGCATTTTTGACCACCGGCAGAGCTTTCCGGATACCCGAAAAGGAAGTTTACTCAGCAAACTCGGCTCTTTTTTTCTGCCAGACTTTTTCTTCGCTACTTACGTAAAAAGGCGTATACCCTTGTGGATTTTCATCCGCAAAAGCATACGCCTTATTTTATTTATGTGAGTATTGAAAAATCACATGCCACGAATCTGCAATTAGTTCTGAGCAGGAACATCCTTGATGGAGAAGCTGATTCTTCCCATTCTGTCTTTGCCCATGCAGATACAGGTTACTGTATCACCAAGAGTCAGAACATCTTCTACATGTTCGATTCTCTCTTTCGCAATCTTGGAAATGTGAACCATTCCCTCTTTGCCCGGTGCAAATTCGATGAATGCACCAAATTCTTTGATGCTTACTACTTTACCAGTGAAAATCTGACCTTCTTCGAAATCAGTTGTAATGATACGGATCATGTCAGCAGCTTTCTCAAGCATTGCTTTATCGGTACCACAGATGCTTACTGCACCTTCATCATTGATGTCAATCTTAACACCAGTGCGGTCGATAATCTCGTTGATTGTCTTACCCTTCTGACCTACTACATCACCAATCTTAGCCGGGTCAATCTGAACCTGAAGAATCTTTGGAGCATACTGTCCAACTTCTTTTCTTGGCTCAGCAATTGCTTTAGACATAACTTCGTCCATGATATAAAGTCTTGCTTCCCTGGTTCTTCTGATTGCTTCTTCTACGATAGGTCTTGTTAATCCGTGAATCTTAATATCCATCTGGATTGCAGTAATACCGTCATGTGTACCAGTTACCTTGAAGTCCATATCTCCGAAGAAGTCCTCAAGTCCCTGAATATCGGTTAATACGATGTAATCATCATCTGTCTCACCAGTTACCAGACCACAGGAAATACCTGCAACCATTTTCTTAATCGGAACACCTGCAGCCATAAGCGCCATACAGGATGCGCAGGTAGATGCCATAGAGGTAGAACCATTAGATTCAAAGGTCTCGGATACGGCACGGATTGCATATGGGAATTCTTCTTCAGAAGGAAGAACCGGAACCAATGCTTTCTCAGCCAGTGCTCCATGTCCGATTTCACGACGTCCCGGTCCTCTGGAAGGTTTTGTTTCTCCAACAGAGTAGGATGGGAAATTGTAATGGTGCATATATCTCTTGGTGGTAATATTCTCATCTAATCCATCGATTTTCTGAACTTCAGATAATGGAGCTAATGTTACAACATCACAAATCTGAGTCTGTCCACGGGTAAACATAGCAGAACCATGTACTCTAGGAATAATATCAACCTCAGATGCCAGCGGACGAATCTGGTTGATTGCTCTTCCATCCGGACGTTTGTGGTCTTTTAAAATCATCTTACGAACGGTCTTCTTCTGATACTGATATACAGCCTCACCAACTAATGGAAGCCACTCTTCGTTATCTGCAAATGCCTCTTCCATTTTCTCTGTTACTTTACGGATATTTTCTTCTCTGGTCTGTTTGTCGTCAGAGAATACTGCTACTTCCATCTCATCCGGTGTAACAATCTCACGCATAGCTGCAAACATTTCCTCTGGAACTGCACAGCTTGTATATTCATGTTTTGGTTTACCAACTTCGTTTACCAGTTTCATAATGAAATCATTAATGGTCTGGTTGATGTCGTGTGCCATGTAAATTGCTTCAATCATTTTATCTTCCGGAATCTCATTTGCTCCGGCTTCAATCATGATTACTTTCTCTCTGGTAGAAGCAACCGTCAACTGTAAATCACCATTGTCCCAAACTTCCTGGGATGGGTTGATTACAAATTCACCATCTTTCATTCCGACCTGTGTCATAGCACATGGTCCGTCAAATGGGATGTCCGAAATGCAGGTTGCAATCGCAGAACCAAGCATTGCTACGATTTCCGGACGGCATTCCGGGTCAACGCTCATAACGAGGTTGTTTAATGTTACATCATTACGATAATCCTTTGGGAATAACGGACGCATAGGTCTGTCAATTACACGGGAAGTAAGAATTGCATTCTCAGATGCTTTTCCTTCTCTCTTATTAAATCCACCTGGGATTTTTCCTACTGCATAAGATTTCTCTTCGAACTCTACGCTAAGAGGGAAAAAGTCGATTCCGTCTCTTGGCTTTTCAGATGCTGTTGCAGTAGATAATACAGTGGTATCACCGTAGTGCATGAATGCACATCCATTTGCCTGTTTACCCACACGGTTAATATCAACCGTAAGAGTTCTTCCGGCAAGTTCCATTGAATAACTCTGGTACATATCATTTCTCCTTTTTTGTATACAGGATATTCCTGCTTATTATGGCAGAAGTTCCGAAATGGTGCTGTTTGCAGCCATCCGGAGGTGTATCGACCGAAACTACTGATTAACACAATCTGTAATTGCACTAATCAGTGGTCTCGGAATCGTCCTTCTGCCGTTCTTACATTGTCATCCATAAGACTCTGTACTTGCAGTTCCTTACGGATATCCGGCAACCTGTGGAAGCCTAGCAACCGAAAAATAGAGCGGACAACTCCGCTCTATTCTATACGGTTTCCTTTTACAAGAAATTACTTTCTTAAACCTAAACGTTCGATTAAAGAACGATATCTTTCAATATCAACTTTCTTTAAGTAAGCCAGTAAACGACGTCTCTGACCAACCATCTTTAAAAGTCCTCTTCTGGAATGATGATCCTTCTGATTTACTTTTAAGTGCTCATTCAGCTCATTGATTCTGGCTGTTAAAAGTGCAACCTGTACCTCTGGTGAACCTGTGTCTGTAGCAGTTTTACCATATTCTGCGATGATTTCTTCTTTTCTTTCTTTTGATAACATTTACGTTTCCTCCTTATATTTTCTTATCGCCTGATAATCAGCAAAAGGTCGGAGTGTCCATCTACCGAATATCGGCTAAATCATACCTAACAAATATAACATACTACTTATTATTTGTAAACAAAATTCTGTTAGTTTCCTTATCTAGTTTCCTAATACACGGACAACACATACTGGTGAACGATAATATGCATTGGAAATCTTGATTCCGGTAGAAGGTGAACTTGCATGAACAATCTGACCATTTCCGATATAGATTGCCACATGGTTGATGCCCTTACCGCTACCATAGAAGAACAAATCTCCCGGCTGTGCTTCGGATGCACTGATTCTGGTTCCGCATCCTGCCTGTGCTCTGGATGAGTGTGGCAGATATACGCCATAATTTGCATATACGGATAATACGAATCCGGAACAGTCCGCTCCTCTGGTAAGGCTGGTTCCGCCCCATACATATGGATTACCGACAAACTGTGTTGCATAAGCCACCAGTGATACTCTTGTATCTGAAACACCCTGACCATATTTTAATTCTGTCATGGTCTGTGCCTTTGGCAGCTGCTGTGAAATCTCTACATAGTCGGTGCTTGCATATCCTACATCACCATCTAAGTCTACTTCCACCCAGCCATCATACTGATTTAAAACCTCTAATTCTTCTCCTTCCGGCATCAATGCCAGTTTGGTACAATCGGTATTCATCTCAGCACGTACATTTAAAGTCTGTGTTGTAACGGTTGCAATGGTCTTCATTACTTCCTGGGCTTTTGCTACAGCTGCCTCTCCGGTAATGATATATTCTGCTTTTACATATCCGGTTACCTGACCAGATTCAATTTTAAGCCACTCGCCATCGTCCTCTAAAATTTCACATCCGGCATCACTCTGCATCTTTCCTACGATATCAGAATTGGTATCCGGCTGTTCCCTTACATTTAAACTGCTGTCAACCTGTGCAATACCAAGATTGGTATATCCACAGATTGTTGTATCTACAGGTACCGCTGTATCGGTTGCTGCTGTATCTGCAGGTACCGTTGTATCAGTTGCTGCAGCATCCTCAGACTGTCCTTCCATCGTTGTAACAGTATTGGTTGCTGAAACAACAATATCTGTATTATAATAGGAATCCATTGTAGCAAATATTCCTGCATTTAAGCCGGAACCTGCTGATGTCTGTGCAGCTGCGCCACCCTCAAGCGCCACTGTAAGTCCACAGGTAAGAATAAATGCTGTTGTCTTCCACTTTCTATTGTTCTTCATAAAAATATGCCTCCTGACATTGTAACGATGCAAAATGCACCCTGCATTTCCGCATCTGTTCGAATCAATATGCTTCTCCATATTTTAAGATTATAGCAACGTGATTTCATAATGTCAACATAAATATGTAACAATTATGTAACAATTGTTCGAAATTTTACGAAATTCATATATTTAATGCTGCTGTACATAAAATCTGCCATAGGCAATATCCTGTTCGAGTTGTTGCTTTAAAGCCTCTAAGGATTCAAACTTCATCTCGCTGCGCTCTCTGCTCCGGAAGCAGACACGCACTTTCTTTCCATAGAGATTCTCATTAAAATCAAAAATATTGGTTTCCACTGCTACCGGATTAACCCCTTCGATAGTCGGCTTACATCCCACATCTGCGATTCCATGATACGTCTTATCCCCTACTACAACATCACAAACATAGACGCCAAACGGCGGAAGCAGTTTGTTTTCAGGCGGTATGATATTTATGGTCGGGATTCCAAGTACCTTCGCGCCCATTTCTCTGCCATGTATTACAACACCTTCCACAAAATAATCATAGCCAAGAAGGTATTTTACTTTTTCCATATTGCCCTTTTCTACTTCTTCCCGGATAAAGGTACTGCTGATATCCCGATTCTCATACTGAACCTTATCTATTACCTTAAGTTCATAATGCAGCTTCTTCGCATATATTTCCAGCAGATGGTAATCTCCTCGGCGGTTATGTCCGAAATGAAAATCTGTTCCAACCACAATGCCACGGATTTTCATGGAAGAAGCCAGCATTTCAATAAATGCTTCCGGTTCCATGGTCATGACTTCTTTGGTAAAAGGATATTCAATCAGATAATCAATGCCCTGCTCTTCACAGATTGCAACCTTCTCTTCATTCGTCGTAAGCACCTTCTGGACTTCATTTATCCTGCCCGGTCTCGGCGGAATGGCAAAGGTAAACAGTACCGTTGCACAGCCTTTATTCTTCTGCTCCATCATATGTTCTAATAAAGTCTCATGTCCTCTGTGCAGACCGTCAAATTTGCCAAGGGAAAGCACGCATTCTTCTTCAATATGAAATTCTGTTGTTCCATGTATATACTTCATTTTTTATACCTGCTTAAATGTCTTTTTCCTTCTCATTGCTGTGTAAAGAAAAGTTTTACCGGCTTAAACAGCCTGTCCGCTGTACGGTATTCATATATTCCAACAAAATGATTTGCATTGTCATACACTCTGACTTTTTTGCAGTCATCTTCTTTATAAAAAGAAGCAAGCGTATGCTCTATCGTCTCTGCCTCTGCTATCACGGGCAGCGGCAGCTTATTTCCATTATATAAAAGTGCAGTACTATCTTTGCGGCTGTGAATCTGTGGCAGATTTTTAAATACGGTATCAATGGGATATAAAATCTCTTCTATCTTACCACTTTTCATTATTGTCTCAATTTCCTGCAGTGTTTTTGCAGCTTCTATTTGAAAATCTGAAACTCTTGTCCGTATCAGGTACTCCATACAGGCTCCACAACCTAATTTTTCTCCGATGTCATGGCACAATGTCCGGATATAAGTTCCTTTGGAACAGTGCACCCGCATGGTCACTCGCGGCAAGTCGATTGATAAAATTGCAATATCTAATATCTGAATCTTCCTTGCCTTGCGTTCTACTTCCACACCTTCTCTTGCTAAGTCACATAATTTCTTTCCATTGACCTTCAGTGCAGAATACATCGGCGGAATCTGTGCATATTCTCCCACAAAGCTTTCAATACACTGCTTTACTTCTTCTATGGAAAGATTTACCTCGGATTCCTTTAATATGGTTCCTGTCATATCCTGGGTATCCGTTTCTTTTCCCAAAAGCATGACTGCCTCGTATACCTTGTCCTTATCAGTTAAAAGGTCACAGACTCTGGTTGCTTTTCCTATACATACAGGAAGTACGCCCTCCGCATCCGGATCAAGCGTACCTGTATGTCCAATCTTTTTCATTTTTAAAATTCCACGCAGCTTTGCAACTACGTCAAAGGACGTAAATCCTTTTTCTTTTCTCACATTAATAATTCCGTCCATACGTTATCCTGTCTATTTCAAAAGCTGTTTTTCAACGTCCTTTACGATTCCCTCAAGAATCTCTTTGGCATTGCCTTCTATGGTTGCTCCGGCTGCCCGTATATGACCGCCTCCACCATAGGACATCATAATAACTGCCACATCTACCTTACCACTGGAACGCATGCTTGCTTTAAAGCTTCCATCCTCATTTTCGTAAAGAAAGATTGCAGCTTCCACATCTTTGGTAGCACGAAGCTGCTGTACGATTCCTTCTAAATGTTTCGGAAGAACCTGGTATTTTTCCATTTCTTCTTTGGTTACGATAGATGCAATGCATTTTCCATCTAAAAAGAGCTGGCTGTCCACCAATGCCTGACCCAAAATCCGGTTCTGCTCGTAAGTTTTCTCATAATAAGTCTTATCCACGATACGGCTGAAATCAATTCCCATTTCCATCAGCCTGCCGGCAATGTTCATGGTCTTTGCGGAAGTACAGGAATACTGGAACACACCGGTATCATGCACAATTCCCACATAAATACATTCTGCAATTTCCTTTGTAATCTTCTCTTCATCTATGAGTTCATATACAAGCTCACAGGTTGAACTTGCCTCCGGGAAAATGTAGTTTGCATCTGCAAAGCTCTGATTGCTGATATGATGGTCAACACAGAAGGTGCGTTTTGCTGCATGAAAATATTTCACTGCATTTCCCAGTCGTTTCTCATCACCGCAGTCCAATGCAATAAATAAATCGTATGGCTCTTTTTCTATATAAGAGCTGTCAATTTTATCTGCATTTGCAAGGAATTTGAAAATGTTTGGAATCGGTTCCAGATGGAGTTCCACTTCCATTTCCGGATGATATTTTCTGATATAGTTATATACTGCTAACGTGGAACCTACACAGTCTCCGTCAGGTTTTACATGACCGGCTATTGCTACACGCTTCACATCATAAAGCTGTTCCTCTAATTTCATTGGCAACACCTGCTCTCTTTCTCTTCGGATGAGGCTTAGGACTCTTCCTGTCCAATCACCTCATCAATTTTCTTTGACATGTTTACACCATACTCAATGGACTGATCCAGGATAAACCGAATCTCCGGAGTATTTCTTAAATTGATACTTTTTGCGAGGGCATGACGAATATACCCTTCTGCACTATTAAGACCTTTGATTGTATTATTCTGAGCTTCTTCGTCTCCGAATACACTGATATACGCCTTACAGGTTTTTAAATCCGGTGCCACTTCTACGGCAACCACGCTGGTCATCGGCGCAATACGCGGGTCTTTTACTTCACTCCGGATAATGTTGGAGAGTTCTCTTTGAACTTCTCCATTTATCCGCATATTTTTCATACTATTTTTTTGCATAATTTTCCTGTCCTTCTATCAGATTATCTGGCAACCTCTACCATCTTATATGCCTCTACCTGATCCAGTTCTGCAATATCATTAAATCCTTCGAATACAAGACCACACTCATATCCGGCTTTTACTTCCTTCACATCGTCCTTGAAACGTTTCAGGGAAGCAAGATTTCCTTCAAATATCTGTGTTCCCTCACGGGTAATACGGACTTTACATCCACGCTCAAAGTTACCATCCAATACATAAGAACCTGCAATGTTACCAACACCGGATGCTTTGAAAATCTGACGAACTTCTGCATGGCCGATTACTTTTTCTTCGTATACAGGATCTAACATTCCCTTCATAGCAGCTTCTACGTCTTCAATTGCGTTATAGATAACTTTATACAGACGGATATCTACACCTTCATTTTCAGCAGTAACCTTTGCTGTAGGGTCCGGTCTTACGTTAAATCCAATGATGATTGCGTTAGATGCAGATGCTAAAGTAACATCAGATTCGTTGATTGCACCAACACCACCATGGATAATCTTAACCACAACTTCGTCGTTGGAAAGTTTTACAAGACTCTGTTTTACGGCTTCTACAGAACCCTGGACGTCTGCTTTAACGATGATATCCAGCTCTTTTACATCTCCGGACTGAATCTGTGAGAACAGATCATCTAAAGACATTCTGGAACGGGTCTCCTCTAACAGTTTTGCCTTTCCTTCGGAAATATATGTCTCTGCAAAGTTTCTTGCATCTTTTTCACTGTCACATGCTACGAATGTTTCTCCTGCATCCGGTACACTGGAAAGTCCTAAAATCTCTACCGGCATGGATGGTCCGGCTTCTTTTACTCTTCTTCCTTTATCGTCAATCATGGCACGCACTTTACCATATGCACTACCACAGGCAATCGGCTCACCAACTGTAAGGGTTCCCTTCTGTACTAAAACAGTTGCTACAGCTCCTCTTCCTTTATCCAGCTGTGCCTCAATGATAACACCACGGGCTTTACGTTTTGGATTTGCCTTTAATTCGCTGACTTCTGCTGTTAATAATAACATTTCCAATAACTGGTCAATACCTTCGTGGGTATGAGCAGATACCGGTACAAAGATGGTGCTTCCACCCCAGTCTTCCGGAATCAGTTCGTATTCGGATAACTCCTGTTTTACTCGGTCGATATTGGCATTTGGCTTATCAATCTTATTGATTGCTACTACGATTTCAATTCCGGCTGCTTTAGCATGGTTAATTGCTTCTACCGTCTGTGGCATGACACCATCATCTGCTGCAACTACAAGAATTGCGATGTCGGTAGATTTTGCTCCACGCAGACGCATTGCGGTAAATGCTTCATGTCCCGGTGTATCTAAGAAGGTAATCTTCTGTCCGTTGATACTTACCACATATGCTCCGATATGCTGTGTGATACCACCAGCCTCACGGTCTGTTACATGTGTATTACGGATTGCATCCAGAAGGGATGTTTTACCATGGTCAACGTGACCCATTACACAGACAACAGGTGGTCTTGGAACTAAATCTTCTTCTCTTTCTTCATCCTCTTTTAAAAGCTCTGCAATTACGTCTACCTTTTCTTCCGGCTCTGCAATACAGTTAAATTCCAGTGCAATTTCTTCTGCACTGTCATAGTCGATTTCCTGGTTTACGGTAACCATCTGTCCCTTCATAAAGAGCTTCTTGATGATTTCAGAAGCCTGAACCTTCATCTTATCTGCCAGTTCCTTAATCGTCATACGCTCCGGCAGGGATACGCTGCGGATGGTATCTTCTTCCTTTGGTTTCGGCTGTGCAGGACGTTTCTTCTTACCGCCGTTTTTCTCAAGATTTACATATCTTTCCTGTTTCTTGCTTCCTAACTTATCGTGCTCCTGCACCTGTTTCTTACGGGTATTGTCACGGTCACGGTTCTCACGGCTTTCTTTTCTTAAATCGTCCGGTCCTGCCTGGATTGCTTCTTTATTGAAACGGTTTAATTCCTGATCGAATCTTCCACCATTTCTTCCGCCTCTTCCATTTCTGTCGCCTTGTGGACGGTTATTATTGTATGGTCTGTCTCCCTGTGGGCGGTTATTGTTGTACGGTCTGTCTCCCTGCTGACGGTTGTTATTGTACGGTCTGTCTCCCTGCGGGCGGTTGTTATTATACGGTCTGTCTCCCTGCTGACGGTTATTATATGGTCTGTCCCCCTGCGGGCGGTTATTGTTGTACGGTCTGTCTCCCTGCTGACGGTTATTATACGGTCTGTCTCCCTGTGGGCGGTTGTTATTATACGGTCTGTCTCCCTGTGGACGGTTATTGTTGTATGGTCTGTCTCCCTGCTGACGGTTATTGTTAAAGTTTCTTGTCTCCGTCTTCTTCTCTTCTGTTTTCACTACCGGTTTCTCCTGAACAGTTTTTGTTTCCGTAGTCTTTACTTCTGCAGTTTTCGTTTCTGCTGGTTTTACTTCTGCAGCCTTAACTTCTGTTGCTTTTACCTCTGCCGGCTTAACTTCTGCAGTTTTTACTTCTGCAGGCTTTGGTGCTGCCGTTTTTGCAGGCTGAGCTGGTCTTGCAGCCGGTGCCGGCCTTCTTGCTTCTCCGGTCTTGGCATTGGTGTGATAAGCCTGACGTCTGCTTCCCGGATTGGTCTTGCTGTTCTGTGGGTTAAATACAGCAGAAATACTTGCTTTTTTCTTCGGTCGAGCCGGTGCCTCTGTTGATTTTGCCTCGCCTGCAGCTTTTGCTTCGCCTGCCGGCTTTGTCTCTGCTGCTGGCTTTGCTGCCGGTTTTGCTGCTCCTTTTACTTTAGAACGTACCAGTTTCTGTGCATCTTCATCTATACTATTACTGGATGTCTTTACTTCATACTGGGTTCCTTTTAAGGAATCCAAAACATCCTGCGGCTTTATATTTAATTCTTTTGCGAGTTCATATACTCTGAGTTTTGACATATATAACTACCTCCGTTATTCAGTTGTTAACAGTTTCAATTGCTTTATGACGGCTTTGGCAAGACCTTCGTTGGTAACTGCCAATGATGCCCGAAATTCTTTTCCAATATGATGTCCGAGACTCTCCTTATCAGCATAAGCATAAAATGGCACTTCATAAAAGCTGCACATATCACGGAAATGTTTCTTCGTATTATCTGAAGCATCTCCTGCGACAATGACCAGATGAGCCTTTCCTTCTTTTACCGCTTTCTCTGTTGAAAATTCTCCGCTTGCAACATTTCCTGCCTTGGCAGAAAGTCCAAGCATGGATAACACCTTATCTTGTTTCAATATTCTGCATCTCCTTTTGCAATTCCTCATATATTTCTTCCGGAATCGCCATTTTCAAAGATCTTTCCAAGCCCTTTGTCTTTTTTGCTGCCAAAAAGCAATCCATATTCGGACAGATATATGCGCCTCTTCCATTCTTCCTTCCAGTGGAGTCCACTACAAGTTCATCTTCCGGCGTATGAATAATCCGAATCAGTTCTTTCTTGCTTTTCATTTCCTGGCATCCTACACATTTCCGCATAGGAATCTTCTTATTCGTTGCCATCTATGAACTCACCATCTCCTGCGTTTTCTTCTTCATAACCTTCCTCATAACCCTCTTCATACTCCTCATCATAGTCCTCGTAATCATTTTCATAATCCATGAATTCACCGGACTCTCTTGCCTGTGTCTCACTCTTGATATCAATCTTGAATCCGGTCAGTCTTGCAGCAAGTCTTGCATTCTGTCCTTCTTTACCGATAGCAAGGGATAACTGATAATCCGGAACAACAACCTTTGCGCTCTTCTCTTCGCCATCTGCGATTACGGAAATAACTTTTGCTGGGCTTAATGCGTTCTCGATTAACATAGCAGGATTCTCATTCCAGTTAATGATATCAATTTTCTCACCGCGTAATTCACTTACGATAGCATTTACCCTGGCTCCGTTCATACCTACACATGCTCCTACCGGATCTACATCAGGGTCATTGGAGTAAACAGCAATCTTTGTTCTGCTTCCTGCTTCACGGGCAATACTCTTAATCTCTACAATACCATCCTTTACTTCAGTAACTTCTGCTTCAAACAGACGTTTTACTAATTCCGGATGTGTTCTTGAAACCATAATCTTTGGTCCCTTTGGTGTAGATTTTACTTCCAGAATATATACCTTGATACGTTCGGTCGGTTTGAATACTTCACCCTTTACCTGCTCATTTTCAGTAAGAATGGCATCTGCTTTACCAAGATTAATGGAAATATTTTTTCCAACATATCTCTGTACAATTCCGGTTACAACGTCTTTTTCCATGCTATAATATTCGCTGTAAATTGCTTTTCTTTCTTCCTCACGAATCTTCTGTAAAATTACGTTCTTTGCATTCTGTGTTGCAATACGTCCAAATTCTTTGGATTTAACTTCTACATTTACCACATCACCAAGATTGTACTCAGAATCAATCATGCGTGCATTTGCAAGGCTGATTTCTGTTACATCATCTTCTACTTTTTCCACTACGGTCTTCTCAGCAAGCACATGGAACTCGCATGTTTCCGGGTCAATATTTACTTTAATATTATCTGCCTTTCCAAAATGGTTTTTGCATGCAGTCAGCAGAGAATTCTCAATTGCCTCAAGTAAAGTCTCTTTGCTGATATTTTTTTCCTGCTCCAGTATTGTCAATGCTTCCAACAACTCGTTATTCATTTCTTTATCCTCCTATATACTTATTTTCTAAGTTGTATGCTATGTTAATGATTAAAAATCGATGGCAAGACGGATTAATGCAATATCCTTCTTATCAAATACCTTCTGTCCATAAGATTCGTCTTCAATTGTTACGGTATTCTCATCATATGCACTTAAGACTCCACAAAATTCCTTTTCATGATCTATGGCACGATACAGACGTATCTCCACTTCTTTTCCCATAGAACGGACATAGTCCTTTTCTTTCTTCAACGGTCTGCCAAGTCCCGGCGAACTCACTTCAAAAATATAAGAGTCTTCCACATAATCTTCCCGATCCAGAATCTCATTCATTTCCCGTGCTACCATTTCACAGTCATTGACGGTAATTCCGCCTTCCTTATCAATGTAAGCCCGTAAGTACCAGTCGGAACCTTCCTTGACATATTCCACATCTACCAGTTCAAAATGATACTTATCAACGATTGGCTGAATGAAGCTTTCTGTCTTCTGTTCATAAATTTCTTTTCTGGACATGTAACCACCTTTCCATCTGCTTAAATTTTGTTCTAAACATGAATTGAGAGTGGACGCAACGCCCACTCTCAAAGCCTAAATCATCATGTACTGTATTATTATAGCACTATTTTCTTAAATTGCAAGATTTTATTTCCAAATTATCTACTTTCTGCCGGCTTTTCCTGCCTTTTTCTGTGACCAGACAGAACATGCTCCAATCACTACGGCAACCAGAATTGTAAATACATATGCCATCCATGCTGGTAATGTTCCTGCAGATACTACTGCTGTGCTGCCGTTTCCATCACCTTTTACTAAAATCAATGCAGAAACCGGAGCTACTTCTGCTGTTCCAGAAATTGTTTCAATCGTATCTGTTCCTGCTAAGGTATCATTAATGCATACATTCCAGTTTCCTTCCGGAAGAGTTACTTCTTTTTTCTCATTATTGGCATTGAAGATCACATACATTCCATCTGCTGTCTCTCCGTCAACATCACCGGTAATTGCAAACGCTACTACATTATCATCTAAATCTTCTACCGGAGTCACATGTGCTTTTACATCCTCTGCATTGTCAAGGCGAAGCACCGGATGTGCCTTACGGAATGCAATCAGTCCTTTATAATACTGGTAAACATTCTGATACTGTTCATCTTCCAGATTGCTCCATTTTAAGCTGTTTACTGAATCTGGTGAGGCATAGCTGTTTTCATCAAGACCACCATCTGCTTTCACTTTGCTTCTTAAGAATTCTTCTCCTGCCTGCATAAACGGAACACCCTCTGCCGTCATATAAATGGCTGCTGCAAGATTGTTCATGCGGATTCGCTCCTCCACGGAAGCTTCCGGAGTAGAACGGATAATACGATCCATCAGGGAAAGATTATCGTGACAGGATGCGTAGTTAACGGACTGGGAAGGTGTAGTACACCATTCCGGTGATAATCCCATAAAGCATTTCTGTAAGGTCTTCTCTTTGCCATTTGCTCCGGATACAAAACCCTTTTCTGTAGTTGAAAATGTATTTCCTTTTAACAAATCTCTTAAAGTATCACTGAAAAAAGCCATTTCCGGTACTTCTGTGGAATTGGTCTGTGTTGTCATGGAATATCCTTCTTTGGTAAGGCTTGTCTGCATCGACCATCCTTCTCCGTAGAAGATAACATCCGGGTGGTCTTTGTGCACTTCCTCGATTACCTCGTTCATGGTTTCCGTATCCAAAAGTCCTACCAGGTCAAAACGGAAGCCATCAATATGATATTCATCTGCCCAGTATTTCACAGAGTCCACAATATATTTCTTCACCATGGAACGCTCGGATGCTGTGTCATTTCCACAGCCGGAACCATTAGAATAAGTCCCATTATCATTTACTCTTGAGAAATACTCCGGCACAATTACGTTAAAACAGAATTCCCCTGCATTGTATACATGATTGTAAACCACGTCCATAACGACACTGATATCGTTATCATGTAATGTTTTTACCATTTCTTTAGCTTCTTTCACCCGGACTTCTCCATGATATGGATCCGTGGAATAAGAGCCTTCCGGTACGTTGTAGTTGACCGGATCATATCCCCAGTTAAACTGCGGTGTATCCAGCTTTGTTTCATCTACGGAACCATAATCATAAAACGGAAGTAAATGTAAATGTGTGATTCCCAAATCCTTGATATGGTCAAGTCCGGTCGGAACACCATTTTCAGTTGTGGTTCCGGTCTCTGTCAGTCCTAAATATTTTCCAACGTTTTCAATTCCGGAACTGGAATCTGAAGAGACGTCACGGATATGCATTTCATAAATAACAGCATCATTAATACCCTCTCCGGCATGTGGGTTACCGTCACTGTCCCACCCTTCCGGATTGGTGGATTCCAAATCAATTATCATGGCACGTTTTCCGTTGACACCTGTGGTTCTTGCATATGGGTCATTGGCTTCTTTTTCCTCACCATTAATGGTAACGGTATAAGTATAATATGTACCATTTAAATCTCCATCCTTTGATGCCACCCAGGTTCCGTTTATATCTGCAGTCATTGGAATGGATTCGATTAAATCATCGGTTCCTTCTGTTCCTGATTCATAGAGATTTACAGAAACAGCCTGTGCGGTTGGTGCCCAGAGACGGAACGCTGTGCTGTCTTTTGTCCAGGTTGCACCAAGGTCATCTCCGTCATAAGTATATTCTTCTTCAAATTCTTTGGTGGAATATACGCTCGGCATCACTACTTTATATTCAGTTCCTTCGTATGTAATCTGATAGCTCTTATAAGCATCTAATGGTTCTTCCACAACTACCTGATATACGAAATCATCATCTTGTGTTACTTCTTTGATAGTAACCGCCACACCATCGGCACTCTTAATGGAAAATGCCTGCATCAGATCCCCTTCAATTGCTCCGGTCATCTGAACGGTTACTGCGCTTTCCCCATCATATTTGGCTCCGGATAATTTAGTTCCGGTTACAGCATCATCACCATATTCTTTGGTATATCCTTTCACACCGGACTCCACATAAATATCCACAGTGCCGGATACCATCTCGGAAATATCAATAAACTGGTCTTCATCAACATCCTTGGTCCAGTCTGCTGTACGCACAATAAATCCAACAGAGGTTGTACCCGGTGTTACTTCCATGGTTGCCACATGGTCACCATCTTCCTCTGCCAGTTCATAAGCTGCACCATCCGCACCTTCTCCCCACATCCAGACATCCCATCCATCGTAATTGTCGTCTGCTCTGTGGTAATGCAGCTTAATCAAAAGTTCGTCAGCCTTTACCATTGCCGCATCTGAGACTACTGAAAAAACAGTCATCATGATAAGCAGCAATGCCATCCCCAATGCTTTTCCTCTTCTCTTCATGTCACCCTCCATCATACATTTGTTAGATTTGCTTATTTTTTCCTTGTTTGTTACCGGAAACATAGTAAATTGTAACATAATGTTTGATGATTTAGAAGAGAAATTTTCGTAAATTTTAGTATTTTTACATTTTTTAGTTATAAAAAAACATACCAAATCCTATTTTGATATGTTTCTTTCATTTACTTATTCATCTTCTTCATCACTTCTCCAGGATGAAATCAGATGTATTTCTCCAGTATCTAAATCCAGTGCCATGTTGTCTGACACTCTTGACATCAAATGTCCCTCCATATCCATTGCGATATTATCTGATGTCTGACAGAGCATATCTCCATCATTGTAATCAAGCATATTTCTATACATATTCTATTTCTCCTCTAAAACCATCTTTAACATTTTAAATGCAGCTCTCTTTTTTGCTTCTTTTTTTGCTGTTGCATCTGCCATGCAAATACTATCATATTCTTTAATTACACACTCACAATGCCAGATTGGATTACCATTCGAATCATATTTCTCCGCAAAGTTATATTGCGGAATGGAAAAATAGCCTCTCCTTGCAAGAATTTCAAGTTGATTAATAGAATCTTGTTTATTTGGGTGTTCTATTTCATCCCTAATAGTAAACAATAAGTTATTCTTTTCCAGGTACTGGTATACATATTTTGCTGCAGCCTTTCTGGCTTCTTTCTGCGAGTCACCAAACCCAAGAATAATATTGTCAAATTCTTCAATTTTTAGATACGCCTTATATAGTGGCCTTTTTCCGTTTATCGGCCACTCACTACACACATAATCCCCCATATACCAATGTGCAGTATTGTATTTTTCCACATGATATAATGGCAAAATTTCATATTTTCGTAATGACCACTCCTGCAAAAGTTGAATATAATTGTCATCTTCATTCTCTAAATCAGGTTCCAGCATCTGCTCAATCACCTGTTTAAGAATTTTCATATTCCAATTACAATCCAATACTACTGCCCCAATGATTGCTTCAAACAAATCTTCTTTTACAGCATCTTTTTCTTCCGCATGTCCGTTAATATCACTTTTTCCCATAATAAGAAAATCAGCGAACCCCAGCATATCAATTCTTTCTGCCAGATTCTTCCTTTGAACAAGTTTGCTCTTAATTTCTGTCAATTCACCTTCATCACATTCAGAATAAAATTCATTACACTCATCCCTGTTGAAATCATCGCACTCAGATGCCATATAACCGTACTCTTCTGTAAGCAATTGAACCACAACAAAATCAAGAGCCTTATCACCAATGAACTCTAAAACTTCGTTATTTGCCCCGCCATTTTCTGCAGAATACGACCTGCGAACAAATGCCTGTTGTAACAAGTCCCGGTTTTTAAATTTGTAATCAATTTGGTTTTCGATACCAATTAAATCATTTGTATCCATATGATACCTCCTAGTTTATTTTTACTAGAAGACATAAAGAGTCCAATAATAAACAATCCATTCTTATAATGCATTGCTAAATTGAACAAGATAAGATAAATTTGAATCTTTGTTTTTCTATGTTTACATCATTTCACTTTCATAAAATGAAATAAACCTATGAAAACAATGGTTTTAATTTATAATATTATGCCCTCTGTTTTTAATATAACAGAAAGCATGCTGTTTTTCAATTCTTATTTTTCATATTCCTACCAATCAAAATCGAAATTGATTTGAATTCAAGTATTCTCCCCCCTTAATCATTTTGTACAAATTCAAGCATTTTAATTGTGTATACATTTCCACAAATTTACCTTTTCTTTTTTTGTAGAATCTCCTTTATTTTTTAATTTTTAAACATATTGCTTTTATCCAATATTTTAAGGAGGTAACGATATGTTGCAGTTTTTAACAGCGGTTCTATATGTATTCTTCAACATTGCAAATTATTATTTTGATAATTTTTTAACATCTTCTTACTAATATTTTTGAAGAGCACTATGAAAAAATAACACAATTACTTTTACAAAGCATCAAACACTATAGGGACATCCACTTTATTTTTCTCCGCCTGCAGCTAGCCTTCTCCATTTGTGATGCAATCAATATTCAAGGCAAACCTCTTTTTATTCCATTGCATTTTCATGCAAACTAGAAAGCTGTCAGCATACCTATAAAAAGGTTATTGGCACTGTCACTAGAATTACTGTGTCAACTAATAATGCCTTACATAACTTTCAACTGTTGCAGACTACTATGCAGCTGCGTCCTCCACCACTGCTACATTACACGAATAATACGAATCCAATTAAATATCATCTCAGCTTTTCAACTGTCCCAGCTACACTTATAGCTCATAAACTATCCATATCCTTATCAACTCAGCAATCCGGAGTAGCATAATAAAACGATTGCTTCATTCCTTTTTAATACACACACCACAACTTTCTCGCTTAAATCAGAAAGCAAATTATAAAAATCAAAATTGGCATAAGAACTATTACCCCATAAAGAATATTGATACAAACAACTTTTATTTGCTGTAAAAAGGGATTATTTTCGCTTAGATAATTGTTTAACTTATCCAATTGTCTTATTCTTTCTTTTTCCAATGTACATCTTTTTGCTTCTATTATATCATTCTTATAACAGTACCATCTTATGCTATACTCTTTGCATCTTTGCTTAAGCGTATTAAAAAAGTCTACCTCCGCCCGATATTCCATTCTGTCAATCACTTCGTTATATTCGGACTTTTTATCAGAAAGATTTTCATCAGTAAGTTCTCTTTTTAACACTTTGATTGCATTCAACGTCGATTCTGTTGCTTTAATTCTTTCAGAGTATTTTGAATTTCCATTTATAATAGAAAATGCCAAGATTACAACAGAAATGATTATGCTAAAATATCCAGACAATATTTCATCATAATATTTAGGAAAATACAATGAAGTTAACGAATAAATAATCAAGACTATACTGTAATAAATAAGCACAAAACTTGAAAATTTTGAGTTCTTATCTAATCGCTTCAACATATTGGCTTGATTGCATTGAGTCACATTCATGATATCATATATTCTATCTCTCGTATATTCTTCCATAATTCTCCTCTTTTCCTCTGTATAAAACAATTATATTTCATATCGGTATAAACTGCAACTACACTTATGACATACCATATACTCTTTTATTTAAGGTCAAAAACTAAACCGATTTGTGGTCGATTTATCTTGGGTAAGCACTTTTGCAGGACTCTCCTTTCCTGCGTATTTTATCAATCGAACATATGTTAGAATACCTTTTTGAATACCTCGCACTTTTAGCAATGTATTTTTAAGGCTTTTTAGAACAACTACGAGATACAAACTTTGCGAGTTTCCCGAGTTATCGCAGTGCTTGCCAAATATGCATGCAAGCATGCGATTTTTCTCGCTACTCGCGTAAATAAAAAATGCTGTAAAACCATTATCTGGCTTTCAGCATCTTCTATGGGTTGGGCTATTAAATTATTAATAGTGAGCAGTTCATAGGGGAATCGAACCCCTGTTTCCGCCGTGAGAGGGCGGCGTCTTAACCGCTTGACCAATGAACCGGACAAGTGATACTATAACACGACGCCCTCTAAATTGCAAGCACTTTTTTAATTTTTTTGCAATTTTTTTCTTCAGCTTCTTTCTAGTCCTCATATCCATTCGGATTATTCTTCTGCCATCTCCAGGAATCGGCACACATTTCACGAATGCCAAACTCTGCTTTCCAGCCAAGCTCCCGCTCTGCCTTTGAAGGGTCGCAATAACAGGTCGCAATGTCGCCGGCACGACGTGGCTTAATGGAATAAGGAATCTTTACGCCTGTTGCTTCTTCAAAATTCTTTACAATATCAAGTACACTATAACCATGTCCGGTACCAAGATTGTAAATACTTAATCCGGCATTTTCCTCAATCTTCTTTAATGCCTTTACATGTCCCTTTGCCAGGTCTACTACATGAATGTAGTCTCTTACCCCGGTTCCGTCCGGTGTATCATAATCATTTCCAAATACGCCAAGCTCTTTTAACTTTCCAACTGCCACCTGGGTAATATATGGCATCAGATTGTTCGGAATTCCATTCGGGTTTTCTCCCATAGTTCCGCTCTGATGTGCTCCGATTGGGTTAAAATATCTTAATAAGATAACATTCCATTCCGGATCAGCTTTCTGCATATCCATAAGAATCTGCTCTAACATGGATTTCGTCCAGCCATATGGATTGGTACACTGTCCCTTCGGGCATTCCTCTGTGATTGGAATCTGTGCCGGATCACCATATACGGTCGCGGAGGAAGAAAAGATAATATTCTTGCAGCCGTGCTGGCGCATCACATCTACTAAAGTCAATGTTCCTGCAATGTTGTTATTATAATATTCCCATGGCTTTACCACAGATTCTCCAACTGCTTTTAATCCTGCAAAATGAATGCAGCAGTCAATCTTCTCTTTTTCCATGATTTCATTTAAGATATCACGGTCTAATATATCTCCACGGTAAAATGTAACTTCTTTTCCAGTAAGCGCTTTTACACGCTCCAATGATTTTTCGCTGGCATTGGACAAATTATCCAGCACTACTACGTCATAGCCTGCCTGCTGTAATTCCACGCAGGTATGACTTCCGATATAACCTGCTCCACCTGTAACTAAAATAGACATATTCTCCACTCCTTTGTACTAAAATATGTATTTTCGTGTTCCTTACAAATAATAGTATACCTTATATTCCTGTATTTGAACAGTATCTATTGTATAAACAATATGTATTTTTGTTGCATCTGCAAAGGACAGCCTCTATAATATATCTATAATCTATCTGCAAATTCCAGAAGGGAGGCATACGATGGACCCAAAATATAAGAATTCTTATAAAGTAAATAAAAAAGAACTGGTTTCCCTTTCCGTCTATAATGTCGGTTTCCAGAAATGTGAACCTCTTTACCAGTGGGGACCGGGAATCCGTGACCATTATCTGATTCATCACATTCTATCCGGCAAAGGATATTATTCTGTTGGTGGTAAAGTTTATGCCCTTTCCACCGGAGATACCTTCCTTGTCTACCCTCAGACCGAAATCACCTATTATGCAGACGAAAAAGACCCGTGGGAATATGCCTGGGTAGGCTTTAATGGCAGTGACGCTGCCATTATTTTGAATGCCACAGATTTTTCCAGGGAGTTTCCACTGATTCACCAGACGCCGCTTTCCGAATCCATCCGGGAACACCTTCTCGGTATCTATGAAGCCTGCGGAAATGATTTCATGGATTCTGTAGAAATGACCGGACGGCTCTATCAGACGCTGGCTCTTTTTATGAAACATGCCAGCAATAATGAACAGTATAACAGTTCCAGCAACTATGTCCAGAAAGGAATTGCCTATATTTCCGCCAACTATTCCTACCCGATTCACGTAGAAGATATTGCTGATTATGTAGGCGTAAGCCGGAGCCATCTGTACCGCTCTTTTGAAACCATACTGGGTCAGTCGCCGAAAAATTATCTGACCCAGTTTCGTTTAAAACAGGCATGCTATCTCTTAGAACACTCCAGCCTATCCATTACTGCTGTAGCTAATTCCGTAGGCTTTGACAATGGGCTGCATTTTTCCAAGACGTTCCATAAGCTGAAAGGAATATCGCCCCGGGATTACCGGCTTGCATCCTTAAATAATAATACAGACTAATCCGCCATTATTATCATTTACAACTTTCTGCATGGTATCCTGCAGTTTCATCTGGCTTTCATCATCCATCATGCCAATCTTGCTGCGGATACCGTCTTCCATCAGTTCTCCAATGGATTTTCCAAAAATGCTGGTTCCCCAGACTCCATCTTCTGTGCTCTGTCCCTCTTTGATATAATGAATCAGGTCGTTTGCCTGCTCTTCACTTCCTACAATCGGTGCAATCTCCGTTTCAATATTTGCCCGGATCATATGAACAGACGGTGCTACTGCCTTGATTTTTACACCAAACTTATTGCCATGTTTAATCAGCACCGGATCATCCATTTTAATATCTGAAAGCTTCGGACTCACCACTCCATATCCTTTCATTTCTACCGATTGTACCGCATCCGCTACCTTCTCATATTCCTTACGTTTCTCAGAAAGCTCTTTTATCATGGAAATAAGCTGGTATTCCCCAGTCACTTCTGTTCCGGTCAGTTCACTGATATTTTCATAATAATACTGATCTGCAATATCCAGCCGGATATCTGCTGTGCCATTTTCCAGATTCACCGCCTGCATCATCATATTGGAAATGTAATCTCCCTCCGGAGCCATCTTGTAATCCATCAAATCTTTAATCAGAGTTACTTCCGACAGCATTTTTCCAGCATTTGCAACCACATTTTCTTTGATTGGATGACTCATTTCCAACATTTCTACCCATTTCGGAAGAAAGAAATTCATCTTCACCACCGGGAATTCATAGAGGATACCCTTCAGCACTGCATAGACATCTTCTTTTCGAAGCTGCTCACAATTCAGTGGAAATACACTGACTTCATATTTTTCTTCTAATTCTTTTGCCAGTTGTGCCGTTTCCTCGCTGTATGGTTTTACGGAATTCAGTACCATAACAAAGGGTTTTCCGATTCTCTGCAGCTCTTTTATGGTTTCTTCCTCACCTTTCACATAATTCTCCCGCGGGATATCTGTGAAACTGCCATCTGCAGTTACTACAATTCCAATGGTTGCATGGTCATTAATAACCTTTCTGGTCCCGACCTCTGCTGCCTTTGTAAAAGGAATTTCCTCTTCAAACCAAGGCGTCTTTACCATTCGCTCCACACCATTTTCCAGATGTCCGGTGGCACCCTCTACCATATAACCCACACAGTCAATCAGCCTCACTTTTACTTCGGCATCTTCGCCAAGCCGGATTTTTGCAGCATCTTTTGGAATAAACTTCGGCTCTGTTGTCATAATGGTTTTCCCCTGGGCCGCCTGTGGCATTTCATCCACCGCACGCTGGCGGCTGTTTTCATCCTCCATAAACGGAAGTACCATCAGCTCCATGAAACGTTTGATAAAAGATGACTTTCCGGTCCGCACAGCTCCAATCACACCTATGTAAATTTCCCCATTTGTCCTTGCACTGATATCTTTATACATATCATAAGTGCCTGTATTAAAATTTTCCATATAAATTCCTCCTGCCTATACTGTTATATGTATATGCAGGAGGAAGTCACCTTTATAACAAAATATTCAGTTTTCCAGAAAGACATCTAAACTCTGCGTGCGTCACATCCCCACAATATTCTCCGTCAGCATGCAATACCATTGGTTTTTCCAAATCCACGCTGAATTTTCTGCAATTATGGATATCAAAGCACTTAAATCCTGTATGTTTTCCCTTTACCAGAAATGGCAGCAGAAAAAAGGTACGCCACCTTGCCACTCCATAGCCACAGCAGACCGAAAATTCTCCGTCCGTAGCCACTGCATCCGGAGCCATCGGCACTCCGCCGCCTTCACAATACTGATTCATTCCAGCAATAAAAATCATCCGGGAAATCGGCTCTTCCACTTCATCATCAAATACTATCTTCGCCTCTGCTGTCGGCATGGTAAACAGGGATTTTATCGTAAGACAGACGTAGGTTAATGAACCAAGTCCCAGTTTATTTAATGCTTTCTTTAATCCGGAATGCAGTGCCTGTTTACATACATCCGCATCCAGTCCAAGACCGGAACTAATTGCAAAAATCTTCTGTTCCTTCTGTCCTTCTTCCACCCAGCTGACACAACCTAAGTCAATCGGCGTTGTCTCTTCCGCCTGAAGTATCCGCTCTAAATTTTCTGTAGGTGTTCCATTGATTTTCATACCTCTTGCGAAATCATTCCCGGAGCCGGTCGGTATGTAGCCAAACCGGATTTTTTCAAAATCATGCATCCCGTTCAGTACTTCATTTAACGTACCATCACCACCGACCACAATAAGATACACTTTTTCTCTATCAATATCACATACACGGTCTGCAAGCTTCTTCGCATGGCCCTCATACTCTGTAAAATGTGCTTTATACCTTATTTCATGCTCCAGAAGGTAATTCTGCAGTTCCTCCCAGACCCGTTTGGACCTGCCGCCTCCCGAGGTATTGTTTACTATAAAATGATACATTTTATTCTGCTGTTTCTAAAGCTTCCAGCTCTTCTTTTGTTTTTCTCTTTCTACAGTAGATTTCCATATTTTTGCAGACTTTCTTTGCAAGTGCCGAAGTAATCTGTCCATCTACTGCACGCCATTTCCAGTTCATGCCAAGTGTAGATGGTGTATTCATACGTCCTTCACTGCCAATTCCAAGAATATCCTGCATCGGAACAATAGCCATATCACCAACACAGCCCCATACTGCTTTCATGGTGCCCCAGTTATATCCTTCTTCTTTGTTTAATCTTAAATATTCTTTGGCATATTTAACGCTTTCCTTTGGAGCCGTCTTGAACCATCCCATAATGGTATCATTATCATGAGTTCCAGTATAAACAACACAATTCTTTTGATATGTATGTGGAAGGTAATCACTCTCTTCTCTGCTGTCAAAAGCAAACTGGATTAACTTCATTCCAGGGAAACCGGTATCCTTTAACAACTGTTTTACGGACGGTGTTAAATAACCCAGATCTTCTACAATAATATTTAATCTGCCAAGTTTCTTTTCCAGAGCATTGAACAGGTCCATACCAGGACCTTCTCTCCACTCTCCATTTCTTGCTGTCTTATCCTTTGCAGGAATTGCGTAATATGAATCAAAACCTCTGAAGTGGTCAATACGAACAACATCATACAATTCAGACATTGCTTTGATACGTTTTGTCCACCAGGTATAACCATCCTTCTTCATAGCATCCCAACGGAATAACGGGTTACCCCATAACTGTCCATCATCGGAGAATGCATCTGGAGGACATCCGGATACATCAATCGGATCCAGGTTCTCATCTAAATAGAACTGTCCCGGATTTGCCCATACATCTGCGCTGTCACCAGCAACATAAATAGGTACATCACCGATAATCTGAATGCCTTTTTCATTAGCATATGCTTTCAGCTCTGTCCACTGTTTGAAGAACAGATACTGCAGCATTTTCCAGAATTCAACATCATCTGCAAATTCTTCTTTCGCATTTTCAATTGCTGATGGTTTGCGGAGTTTTAAATCTTTCTTCCATTCAAACCATGCAACCCCGCCATTTGCATCCTTCAATGCCATAAACAGTGCATAGTCCTCTAACCAGTCACTGTTTTTCTCACAAAAGTCCGCAAAATCATCCGGTAATGCTTTTTTAAAGCGCTGATATGCTTTTTTCAATAAAGGAAAACGGTTTTCATAAAGTGTTCCATACTCTACAAATTCCGGATTTTCTCCCCATTCATAGCTTAAACATTCCTTTTTTGTCAGTAACTTATCCTTACAAAGATAATCTAAGTCAATAAAATATGGATTCCCCGCAAAGCTTGAAAATGACTGATACGGAGAATCTCCATAACTGGTTGGGCATATCGGTAATATCTGCCAGTAAGTCTGTCCTGCTTTATCCAAAAAGTCTACAAATTTTTTGGCTTCCTTTCCCATTGTACCAATTCCGTATGGTGACGGAAGTGAAGATATATGCATTAATATCCCACTTGTTCTCATAATTAAATTCCTCCTGCAAACTAGATTATTTTCCTATCTCACGAACACTTTCCCCCAGTGCAAGTTCAAAAGGTATTATCTCATGTACTGCCTTGGTTTTCAAGTCAATTGTACGAAATAGTATTTCAAGACTGCGTTGTGCCATCGTCTGGTACCGCTGTCTTATAGTGGTCAGCTTTGGATTATAGTAATCCGCCATTGGTATTCCGTCAAACCCCACAACGGAAATATCATCCGGTACCAACAGACCTCTGTCTCGTATCGCACGAATTGCTCCAATTGCCATGACATCACTCATCGCAAATATAGCAGTCACATCCTTTGCCTTCTCCAAAAGTTTTTCCGTAGCCCGATATGCACTTCCAAAGTCAAATCTTGCTTTCACAAAATATTTATCGTAATCAAATATTCTTCCCTTTTCACCAAAGCATTTCTCGCACCCGATATAACGCTGTTCACTGACATAAGAGGAACTTAAATTTCCTCCAATTACCCCAATATGAACATGCCCCTGATTCACCAGATAATTCATGGCACATTTCGCTGCTTCCACATCATCTGTTGCTACACTGGACAGGTTCGGAAAGCCAAGATCTTTTCCTGCTGTAGACACTAATACCGATGGAACTTTTACTTCATGAAACTTTTCCCTGAAAAATGCAGGATTACCTCCGAGGAATAAAATCCCCAGAGGTTTTCTTTCACGACACTGAATAATTGCCTGTTCTACTTCATTTTCTTCTTCATCCAGATATATCATATTCAATGTATAACTGGTCTTATTTACAATCGTCTGAATTTCTTCTGCTATCCCTGAAAAAACCATATTTGACGTACCTTTTACCAGTACGCAGATGGTTTTAGAGGCAATCTGTTTCAAATGTTTGGCATTTCCATTTGGAACAAAATTGTGTTCTGCAACAATCCGCCGAATCTTCTTTTCTGCTTCCGGACTCACATCATCCCTGTTATTCAGAACCCTCGACACAGTACTTACTGAATATCCGGATTCTTTTGCAATATCTTTTATTGTCATGTTTTGTCCTGCCTTTACACTATATCTATAGCGAAATACTTATTATATAAATGCTTAACCTTTTACAGCTCCTGCAACAACGCCTTCGATAATATATTTCTGGCAGATTCCATAGAAAATGATAATTGGAAGAATTGCCAGTACCAGCATAGCCATCATTGCACCCCAGTCGATAGAGCCATATCCACCTTTCAAATACTGAATTGCAATCGGAATCGTTTTCCATTTTCTGATATCGAGTACCAGATATGGAAGAAGGTAGTCATTCCAAATCCACATTACCTGAAGAATTGCAACTGTAATTGCCGTAGGCTTTAAAATCGGGAATACAACCTGGAAATATGTCTGAATCGGGCTGCATCCATCAATCATTGCTGCTTCTTCGATTTCAAGCGGGATACTCTTTACAAAGCCGGTAAACATGAATACCGCAAGTCCTGCTCCAAATCCAAGATATACTAAAATGATTCCAACCGGATTTCCAAGATGTAACATATTGGACAGCTTGGATAATGTAAACATTACCATCTGGAAAGGTACAATCATGGAAAACAGGCAAAGGCAATATAAACCTTTTGAAAACTTATCATTCACGCGGATGATATACCATGCACACATAGATGTGCAGAGAATAATTACTGCAACAGAACATACTGTGATAAATAATGATGTTCCAAACGCATTAAAGAAGTTAATCTTGCGGATACCTTCTGCATAGTTGGTTAATCCAACAAATGCCTTCTGTACTCCGGCAACAAATCTGTCCCATCCGTCAGTCATTTTAAACGGTCCTAACTGGAACGGGAATCGGTTAATATATGCCTTTAATTTAAAGGAGTTCATAAATACGATTACAATTGGAAGTACCCACAGTACACTTAAAATAGTAAATATAATGGTAAAAATCCAGCCATGTTTTGCTTTTCTTACATTACTCATTACTGCTGCACCTCCTTACGTCTGGTCAGATAGTTCTGTCCAAGTGCAATTATTGCTACCAGAATAAAGAATACAACTGCTTTTGCCTGACCAACGCCTTCCCATCCGTTTCTACCATAGAAAGTATCATAGATGTTCAATGCTAAAAGCTGTGATCTCTTTGCAGGTTCACCTGCTGTCAATGCTAAGTTCTGGTCGAATAATTTAAATCCGTTGGTCAGTGTTAAAAATGTACATACGGTAATAGATGGCATTACCATCGGTAAGGTTACATTTTTAAGTACCTGCCAGGAAGTTGCCCCGTCGATTTCTGCAGCTTCAATCAAATCTCCAGGAATATTCTGGATACCTGCGATATAGATAATCATCATATAACCTATCTGCTGCCAGCACATCAGGATAATCATACCCCAGAAACCATATTTTTCATTATATACCAATGTTCTGCTGTAATTTGCGAGAATACCATTGAAAATCAACTGCCAGATATATCCTAATACAATACCACCAATCAGGTTCGGCATGAAGAAAATGGTACGGAACGCATTTGTTCCTCTAATACCCTTTGTTAAAAGCATCGCAATTACGAATGCAAAAAAGTTAATGGCAAGCACAGAAACAATTGTAAAGAGTGCTGTATACCATAATGAGTGAACAAATGTCTCATCTCCAAAGATTTTGGTATAGTTAGATAGTCCTACAAACTTTGCATCCGTAACAGTTGTGAATTTACAAAAAGAAAGATAGATACCCATAGCAAAAGGAATTATAAAACCAATTGTAAATGCAACTAACGTTGGAAGTGCAAAAAGAGGAAAATATTTTTTAATTGATTTGTTCATAATATTTTTCCTTTCCCTTTATAAAGGGCAGGCGATATCCGCCCGCCCTTTTTTCACATATTGTTCTGATTATATGTGATAAGTCTTACTCGTTTGCTGCTGCGTACTCAGAAGCCCAGCCATCAACGAATGCAGTTACAACATCATCCCAGGAACCTGTTCCAGCAGCATAAGCTGTTAATGCAGAACCTACGCCATCTTTCCAAGCCTCAGAAGGCATTGTTGTAAAGCACCAAGCTACAGAAGTCTTACCATCTGCAATGTACTGGTTAGCTGCATCCATGAATGCATTGCTTGCCTGATATCCATCATCAAATGAATCAAATGGTGTTGTGAAGCCCATCTGGTTAGCAACAACGTCACGTCCTGTGTCACTTGTAATAACCCAGTTCAAGAAATCTTCTGTTGCTTTGATGTTTTCTTCAGAAGCATTAGCATTAATACACCAGTAGTTCTCAGATCCTGTACAAAGTCCCTGATTCTCTTCTCCATCAACTCCGATGTAGATAGGCATCATTCCAAGGTCATCATCTGTTAATACACCAGCATTGATAATATCATTGTATGCCCATGTACCATTCTGATAGAATACAGCTTCGCCTAAGCCAAATTCAGCTGTTGCATCATCACCAGTCTTGCTTGCTAACATAGAGCCTTCGCAAGTAGAATCTGTTGTGTATAAATCCCAGATCTGTTTGTAGTTATCAAGGTAAGTTCCTTTGATAGCATCTGTAGATCCGATTCCATCTGCTTTGTATTCATAGTAGATTGGAAGGTTTGCTAAATGGGTTTTGAATCTCCAGTCAGAAGATGAATCCATACCAGCTGAAGTAAATGCACCCTTAAGGTCATATTCAGGACCAGCTGCTTCACTTACTTCTGCAAGTCTTGACTGAATATCATCTGCTACTTCTTTTAATTTTGCAAAGCTGTTGATTTCATCGATAGAAGTAACTTTAGCTCCGTCCATTCCGCAATATGCGTTTAATACGGTTTTGTTGTAAATAAGACCATAAGTCTCAAGTACATATGCGATACCTTTTACTTCGTCTCCATCTTTCAGTACAAAGTCATCACTCTTAACATGTGAATAAACATCTGTTCCTGATAAGTCTGCGCAGTAATCTTTCCATGTTGCAAGACCAACCGGTCCGTTTACCTGGAAAAGTGTAGGTGCATCAGATTTAGCCATCTCAGACTTTAAAGTCTCTTCATATGTACCAGATGCTGCTGTAACAACTTCAACTGGGACACCAGTCTCATCTGTGTAAGCTTTTGCAAGATCCTGCCACTGCTGATCCTGTTCTGGTTTGAAGTTCAAGTAGTAAACAGAACCACTTGCTGCTTCTTTGCTGTCATCTGTCTTCTCTGTTCCTGCTGCATTATTGTCAGCTGCTTTCTTGTCGTCGCTTCCACATCCAGCAACCATAGCTGCTGTCATAGATACAACTAACATAAGAGATACTAATTTTCTTTTCATAGTACATCCTCCTAAAATATAATATGCTGTCCTTCCTGAAAACCTCTTCCCCAATCTGTATACCGACTTGTCTGGAACCTAGTTGGTTACGTTCTCGGTAACGTTTTCAGTGGATGTATATAATATAACCCCATTACTCAAAAATAGCAATGGGGTTTTCAACATTTTGTACACTTATATAATTTTGACATTCTGTTTTTGTGCACTTTTACCATAAAATTGTGTTTTTTCTATGAAAACAAGTGCTCTGCTATACGGACTGCATCTTCAATACAGCCATCGCAGCTCCGCAAAACCTTTCCGGTTTCAATTCCTTTCAATTCTTTACAGATATGAGAGCCGTTTTTTTCATCAAATGCTGCTGTCAGTCCCTTTACCGTCTGATATGTTCTGCCTTTGGTCATGCCCTTTTCAATTGCTCCCGAGCTTCCCAGTGCTCCTGCAATCATATACATGCCGGTTACTGCTCCACAGGTTCCCTGCATATCTGCCATTCCTGCGCCGAATCCTTCGGACAGACGGAATAAAGTTTCCTCGTCAATTCCAAGCTTATCACTGTAACTGCATAATACTGCCTGCGCACAGTTATAACCACTGTGATGTTTTTCTTCTGCTAATTTTACTCTTTCTTCTATTGTCATCTTCTAATCTCCTTTTTCTGTTTCCCGCTATTCTCTGTAATAACTTTTTCTTGCTTATAAAATGCTGCCTTCTGCCAAACGTTTTCTTTTCTATCCATCTGGCAAAAGATTTTTCCTGCGGATACACTCACGGCAGCTTTCAAATAATAATTTCTTACTGCCACAGACTGTTTCCGGATTCTTCATTCCTGCCTTTTCCCGCATCAGACACAATTTGTGTACCGTATCTGCATCCAGCTCCCGGTCCATTTCCATCATTTTACTCTGGTAAAGAAGTCTTGCATATAATTCTACCGACTCCATCCGGTAATAAGCTTCCGTCAGATCCTTTCCATAAGTCAGTGCCCCATGATGCGCTAAGAGCAACGCATCAAAATAGTCAAGATATGGTGCAATGGCATCCGGTATTTCCTGCGTAGACGGCAGCCCATATTCTGCTACCGGCACACACCCAAGACTTACAATGGATTCTGATATGATTGCACGATTTAATGCCTGACCGCCAATCGCAAAGGTTGTGGCATATGGCGGATGCGCATGTACAACTGCTCTTACATCTGGACGTTTTTCATATACTTTCAAATGCATCTTCATTTCAGAAGACGGGCGGAACCCATCCTGACAGGATAAGACTTCTCCCTGCAGATTTATCTTACATAAACATTCTTCCGTCATATATCCTTTGGATATTCCGGTTGGCGTACACAAAATTTCATTCTCTGATATACGCACAGAAAGATTACCATCATTGGCAGCCACCATTCCACTCTGATAAATTCTTTTTCCAATCTCTATCATCTGTCGGCGTATCCTGATTTCTGATTCCATCTTTCTTCCTCCATTGCCTGTAATTTCCAGATTTTATAGAAAGCCTTCACTTATTATAGTCACCCCGGTTATTTTTTGCAAATAAAATTCTCTTCATTTATCTCTTCATTCATCTTGTAAATTTATTTCCAGAATGCTACTATTTCTTATAGAATATATATTTTTCAGAAAATACAAACAATTTCTGCTTATAATATTTACTTTATATAAAAAAGGAGTTACTACATCATGAACGAACCAGTTACCAAAGAACTTGTGATACATAAAATCAAACACAATCTGCGCCGTCTGCGTACCGCCATAAAATGGATTATTTTTTCTATTCTGTCCGGTCTTCTCATCGGTATGGTGGGAATTGCCTTTTACTTTGGCATGACATGGGTCACCGATACAAGAACTGCTTATCCATGGCTCATCTTCTTTCTTCCGCTGGGTGGAATCGTGATTGTACTGCTCTATCATCTTCTCCATGATGAAAAGGATACTGGAACCAACCTGGTGCTTTCCGCCATCCACTCTGGGGATGAAATTCCACTGCGTATGGCTCCGCTTATTTTTATCTCCACCTTAATCACACACCTCTTTGGTGGTTCTGCCGGCCGGGAAGGTGCAGCACTTCAGCTTGGCGGAAGCATCGGAAATTCTCTCGGAAGACTTTTCCGTTTTGATGAAAAAGATAAACATATTATGATTATGTGCGGCATGAGTGCTGCTTTTTCCGCCTTATTCGGAACACCGATGGCTGCCGCTATTTTTCCGCTGGAAGTAGTCAGTGTCGGCATCATGCACTATTCTGCATTAGTGCCATGCGTTATCTCTGCTTTAGTAGCACATGGTCTGGCATTACACTTTCAGATTGCGCCGCCGTCCTTTGCTATTTCAGACATTCCGGAATTTGGAATTTCTTCTGCAGTTACCGTAACGGTTCTTGCCGTTTTATGTGCATTGGTCAGTATCCTGTTCTGTATTTCCTTACATTACAGTGAAGCCATTTACCGTAAATTTATCAAAAATCCTTACCTTCGTGCTGCGGCAGGCGGCTGCATCATTATTCTCCTCACCCTTCTGGCAGGTAATCAGGATTACAATGGAACCGGCGTTAATATTATTTCCAAATGCTTTGACGGCACAGTGGCTCCGGAAGCTTTTCTTTTAAAAATCATTTTTACCGCCCTGACCCTTGGTGCCGGCTTTAAAGGTGGCGAAATTGTTCCTACTTTCTTTATCGGTGCAAGCTTCGGCTGTCTCTTTGGAACGTTGACCGGTTTCTCCCCAACCTTATGTGCCGCCATCGGTATGGCTGCCATTTTCTGTGGTGTTACCAACAGCCCGATTACTTCTTTGCTGATCAGCTTTGAAATGTTCGGCTTCGCTGCAATGCCATTCCTGCTTCTTGCGATTGCATTCAGCTATATGCTCTCCGGCTATTACGGACTGTACCGCAGCCAGAAGATTATGTATTCAAAATTTAAGACAAGCTATATTAATAAACAGACGCACTAACTACGAGAAACACGCTTTGCGAGTTTCTCGAGTTATCGCGGTGCTTGCCAAATCTGCATGCAGGCATGCGATTTTTCTCGCTGCTCGCATAAAAAGAACTTCTGCTGATTGTTTTCCAACCGGCAGGAGTTCTTCTCATATCATTCACAATATGCTATTTTTAATCTCTTCTTATAAGGGTTATAGGACAAAACGTGTTGATGGCTAATCCCATTCTGTAAAAGAT
>NZ_QUHR01000019.1 GCF_003479605.1 Roseburia sp. AF12-17LB | reverse complement strand
TATTATTGAATTTTCAAGGTGCATAGGCACATTTTAATGTGCGAAGTTTGAGTAAATTACTTGATATATGTGACATTATGCATGTATATGATAATACAGATACACCACAAAGAATTATTCGTAAGCATAAAGATGAGTTATCAATTTATCCTAATGAATATTGGAGTGAGCAGGATATATTAAATTTATTATAGTTGTGTCATATTAGTTTGAAAGTAAAAGACAAGGAAATTCTGGAAATGTATGAGTGGTGTTATTCATACAATAGATATGTAATATTATCAAGCACAATTCCCAATTTATGGACTTTTCACGTTTCCAAAATGTTAGTAAGAATGTTCTGCGAAAGTAATAGCATATATATACAGATAAGGTTAATGAATGATTACATAGACGATTCTAAAAGATGGAAAAGTTTGACTAGTTATCCTAATTAGTTTAGAAGAAAATAAGTAATTTAATTGTAAGATTATGGAGGGAATGGGAGAAATGTTAAATATACTTATGCCAATGATAGACTATATTCAAAAAATGGATAGTTTAATAGCAGCGTTAGCAACTGGTTTGATTACATTTTTTATTACAAAATATAAATATCATAGAAATATTCCGTTAGATAAACTGGAAATAGCCTATAATAGAATATACTATCCTATTTATTATATAACAAAAAGTAATGCAGATATTCAGCAAAGCATGGATAAATGTAAAAAGTATTTAACTAAATATAGGAAATATGCAGATAAGACTACATTAAGAGCATTTGAAAATTTTGAGGGTGCTAAATTCGATAATATAGCATATAAACAATTTGAAAAAAATATAGACAAAATGAATACGAAGCTAAGAAGACGATTAGGATATTTGGATTCAAATATAATTACGACATATAACTATTTAGGAGTATTTGAAAAAAGTATGTTAAGAATAGTACTTGAAGTAATAGTTATATATATACTAACTTTTATAGTGGGTTATGCAAAAGGAAAATGCGCTCTAATTTTAGCATATGTAGAGTTATCTTTGGTTTTGGTATTGGCAATAGAGGGGATATGTATGATTGGAATAGGAATTGCAATTGGACTTAAAGAATCATTTCTATCTAAAATAAGGAAAAAAGATATATTTAAAGAGTAGCATATAAAAGTTATCGGAAAGTATTTCAATTTTGCAAATAGTCGAAGAATCATTGAAAAACAATTCCAAACAAAGATAAGAATAGTGTAGAGACCTCATCCCTCCCCTTGACACCCATAGTATAATAAGAAGAAAACCAAGGATGAGAGGATGATAATTATGAGGCGTTCCAGACAGATGTCGGAATCAATAGAACTTGGAATCGTGCTGGCGTTGGCTGGAGGATTTATGGATGCATATTCCTATATGTGCAGGGATGAAGTATTTGCTAATGCGCAGACGGGAAATATGTTATTGCTCGGAATCAATTTATCGGAGAGAAACTGGGGAATGGCACTGCGTTATCTGTTTCCGGTGCTGGCATTTGCGGTGGGAATAGCGCTGGCAGATGTAGTACGGGTACATGCAAAAGATAAGAGCCTGTTTCATTGGCGGCAGCTTTCTGTATTATGTGAAGCACTGGTGCTATTTGTGGTATGCTTTTTTCCACAGAGCATGAATCTGGCAGCCAACAGCTTAACATCACTGGCATGTGGAATACAGGTGGAGAGCTTCCGGAAGATACATGGCAATGGAATTGCAACCACGATGTGCATCGGAAACTTAAGAAGCGGGACACAGAACTGGTGTGATTTCCATTATACGAAGAATAAAGAATCCGCGTTTAAAGGAATGCTGTATTATGGCATTATCCTGATGTTTATAATAGGGGCGATTATTGGAAATGCCTTTGTGAAATTATTGGCAGAGAAAGCAATTTTGATATGTGCAGCCGTGTTGTTCATGGCATTCATTATGATGTTTGTAGACAAAGAAAAAGCTTTGGAGCAGTAGTATTACTGCTTCAGAGCTTTTTTGATTGCGGTAAAGCTTTCTTTACTGATAACATGTTCCATTTTGCATGCATCTTCTGTTGCGATTTCCTTTGGTACACCAAGACTTTCTAACCAGGTAGAAAGAAATTCGTGACGTTCATAAATCATTTCTGCAATCTCACGACCGGAATCGGTAAGATAGATGAAACCGGAATCGGTTACCGTAATATGATTCCTTTCTCTTAAATTCTTCATTGCTATGCTGACACTGGATTTTTTAAAGCCAAGTTCATTGGCAATATCTACAGAACGAACCACAGGAAGCTTTTTGCTCAGCATAAGAATAGTCTCAAGATAATTTTCTGCTGATTCATTTGTTGCCATATAACAACACCCCCATTAACGTTTTTTTCCTATAATAATACATGAATTTAGGTAAGTATAACATATTAAGCAGAACATATCAAATCATAAAATGAAGCAAAAAAATGTTTCTTAATGATAAAATTTTCTCAAAAACGTTCTTGACAACTAATGATAGTTAGAATATACTAACCAATGAAATGAGAAAAAATTAACAATAGCACAATAGAAAAGAGGAGAACATGATGCCTTTATCTATGGTAAAAGAAGGAGAGCCGAACGTAATTAAGAAAGTCGGCGGTAAAGAAGAGACAAGAAGATTTCTTGAAAACCTTGGTTTTGTTGCCGGTGGTACAGTAACAGTAGTATCCGAGGTAAATGGAAATATGATTGTAAATGTCAAAGAATCCAGAGTAGCAATTGGAAAAGACATGGCAAATAAGATTATGGTGTAACAGCCAGAAGGAGGAAATTATGAAGACATTAAAAGAAGTAGCCTGCGGTCAGACTGTAAAGGTGAAAAAGCTGTCCGGAGAGGGACCGGTAAAGAGACGTATCATGGACATGGGAATTACCAAGGGCGTGGACGTTTATGTAAGAAAGGTTGCTCCACTGGGTGATCCGGTAGAGGTGACGGTCAGAGGCTATGAGCTTTCTCTTCGTAAAGCAGATGCAGAAATGATTGAAGTAGAATAAATTTTTTTGCATATAGGTTAGTAAATACTAACATAAAGAATGCCAAGCTAACATTGGAACAGTCCGACTAACAAAAGAAACATCGGACTAACAGCATAGAAAGGCTCTATGCAGGAAATTCAAAAATGATAAAAGAAAGAAGAAAAGAGGAGTAAAAAAGATGGCGATTAAAATTGCATTAGCAGGAAATCCCAACAGTGGAAAAACCACATTATTTAATGCTCTGACAGGTTCTAACCAGTTCGTAGGTAACTGGCCGGGCGTAACTGTAGAGAAAAAAGAAGGAAAGTTAAAAGGTCATAAGGATGTAACAATCATGGACTTACCAGGTATCTATTCCTTATCACCATATACACTGGAAGAAGTCGTTGCAAGAAATTATCTGATTAACGATCGGCCGGATGCAATCTTAAATATTGTAGATGGAACTAACATCGAGAGAAACCTTTATCTTTCTACACAGTTAATGGAACTGGGAATTCCGGTTATCATGGCTGTAAACATGATGGACTTGGTAAAGAAATCCGGAGACCAGATACATATCGGCAAGCTTTCTAAGAAATTAGGATGCGAAGTTGTTGAAATTTCTGCATTAAAGGGAACCGGAATTACAGCGGCAGCAGAGAAAGCAATCGAAGCAGCAAAACAGAAAGCAGCAGCTCCGGTACATGAGTTCTCGAAAGAAGCGGAGGACATCATCCGCAAAGCAGAAGAAAAATTAGGAAGTGATATTCCGGAAGAACAGAAACGTTTCTTCGCAATCAAACTTCTTGAGAAAGATGATAAGATTGCAGAGCAGATGAAACAGAAAGCAGATGTATCTGCAGAAATCAAAGAAATGGAAGATGCATTTGATGATGATACCGAAAGTATTATCACAAATGAAAGATATGTATATATTTCAAGCATTATTGGTGAGTGTATTACCAAGAATGGCAAGAAAGCACTTTCTACTTCCGATAAGATTGACCGTATCGTAACAAACCGTTGGCTGGCACTGCCAATCTTCGCAGTAGTTATGTGGGTTGTATATTATGTATCTGTAACAACAGTAGGTTCTATTCTGACAGACTGGACCAATGATACCTTATTTGGTGAGTGGATTATCCCGGCAGCACAGAACTTCTTTGAAAATATCGGATGTGCAGACTGGCTGACAGGTCTTATCGTAGATGGTATTATCTCTGGTGTTGGTGCGGTTCTCGGATTCGTACCTCAGATGCTGGTATTATTTATCTTCCTGGCATTCTTAGAGTCCTGCGGTTATATGGCTCGTGTCGCATTTATCATGGACCGTATCTTCCGTAAATTCGGTCTTTCCGGAAAATCATTTATCCCGATGTTAATCGGTAGTGGTTGTGGAGTTCCTGGAGTTATGGCATCCAGAACCATTGAAAATGACAGAGACCGTAAGATGACAATCATGACAACAACATTTATCCCATGTGGAGCAAAACTTCCAATCATCGCATTAATCGCTGGTGCATTGTTTGATGGAGCTTCATGGGTTGCACCAAGTGCATATTTCGTTGGTATCGCAGCAATCATCTGTTCCGGTATTATCTTAAAGAAAACAAAGATGTTCGCTGGAGATCCGGCACCATTCGTTATGGAGTTACCGGCATATCACTGGCCAACAGTTGGAAACGTATTAAGAAGCATGTGGGAGAGAGGCTGGTCCTTTATTAAGAAGGCTGGTACCATCATCCTCTTATCAACTATCGTAGTCTGGTTCTTAATGAACTTTGGATGGACAGACGGAAGCTTCGGAATGTTAAGCTTTGACGGACTGGAAGGAACCGCGCTGGAAGCTGCTCAGGCAGAATGTATCTTAGCTAAGATTGGTAATGCAGTTGCCTGGATCTTCGCACCTCTTGGATGGGGTAACTGGAAGATGACAGTTGCAGCGATTACCGGATTAATCGCAAAAGAGAACGTAGTAGGAACAATCGGACAGTTATTCGGATTTGCAGAAGTTGCAGAAGACGGAGCAGAAATCTGGGGTAACCTTGCAAGCAGCATGACTGCACTTGCAGCATATTCTTACTTAGTATTCAACTTACTGTGTGCACCATGTTTTGCAGCTATGGGTGCAATCAAACGTGAGATGAACAATACAAAATGGTTCTGGTTCGCAATCGGATATCAGTGTATCCTTGCATATGTTGTATCCTTATGTATCTTCCAGATTGGTTCCTTAATTACAGCAGGAACATTTGGTATTGGAACAGTAGTCGCATTCCTTTTAATCATCGGATTCATTTATCTTTTGTTCCGTCCTTATAAGGAAAGCCAGACATTAAATGTAACAGTAAAAGCAAAATAATCCGCCATAACAGAAAGGAGTGATTACGATGGGTACAGTTATTGTTGGAACTGTAGTTGTAGCAGTCGTTGCACTTATAATTCGAAGCATGGTAAAAGACAAAAAGGCAGGAAAATCACTGCAGTGTGGTGTGAACTGCAAGCACTGTGATGGACATTGCCATTAATCTAGATTGGAGGCAGGCATGACGCAGACGACACAGACCAGAGACAAGATAATCAAGATGCTGAAAGACCGGGGATGCCGGATGACAAAGCAGCGTCGTATTCTTTTGGATATTATCTTAGAAGATAACTGCTCCAGTTGTAAGGAAATTTATTACAGAGCGTCCAAGAAAGACAAAAGCATTGGAACAGCAACCGTATACCGTATGCTCAATGCATTGGAAGAGATTGGCGCAGTTACAAGAAAAAATATAATCGTAGTAAATCTGGATGACAAGGAAGAAGCATAGCCCTCGTATCCGAAAAAATTTAAACAATGTAGACAATGTATAAGAAAAGCCCGGAGCAACCCGGGCTTTTCATGTTGAACTTTTACATAAACTGTGCCATCATATCGCTGGAGTAGACCACGCTGAGAAGAACCACAGCAATGGCAGAAAGGATAATTCCTATGATGGAAGTAATCATTCCGGCAGTAGCCATAGAGTTATTATATGGTTTGGCTTTCTTGGAAAGAATTGCTGCAAAAATGCCTACAATACCAAGCCCAATCAGATAGCCGATGCAGGAAAGTACCAGACTGATGATGCCAAGAACAAGAGATACGATGGAAAGCATCTTAGCTTCGTGTTCATCATCATAAATCGGAATGTTGTTGTAGAGCATCTCTAAGCGGATACGTCTTGATTTGCGCAGCATAACAAACATTGGAATTGCCAGCATGATAAATGACAGGGAATTAATTGCAGAGAAAGTATTGATCTGGGACACAATATTTCCGGCATCGAAAATTCCGGTGGAAAGCAGGCTGGCAAAATCAACAAGGGCATGGAAAATGACAAGCATCCAGAAATTGCGGGTAGATGCATATATCGTACAGAATAAAATACCCATCAGAGCAGCAGAGATAACCTGAATCAGTGCACTTGTAAATTTCACTCCGGAAAGGATATTTACAAAATGCATCAGACCAAAGAGGACGCCGCCTAAAACAATGGCACCGGTAATGCCTTTTCTTGTTTTTGGAAAACTGTTCAGTAACAGATTAAAAATGACACCTCGAAAGACCAGTTCTTCTACCAGTCCAACCAGAAAAATAGCAACTACATAGAAAATAATTTCCAAAGCAGGTCTTACATTTCCCGCTTTTGACATACCGCAAAGATAAATCTGTGCAATAAGGCTGAACAGACAGTAAACCACAAAGAAACCGCCGGTATATAAACTTCTGAGCCAGCCGGCAACATTTTCCGTAAAGATGCGGGTATAACCAATCACAAAGGTTATAATCAGGAAAACAATCAGAATGATAAATTCTGCGATTGCCTGAAGCAGGTAGTCGTTTTGTTCATTTAATCCCGGAATTTTTCCTAAAACAAAGCCAAGTCCCAACAATAACCCGGTAAAAAGAATAACCGCTACAATAGACAGCACAATTCCAACGGGTGTTGACAGATTTTTAAATTTTTCTTTCATTGTAAAATACCTCTCCTTAGTAAATGAATCAAATATGCGTCCATTATAGCATATATTCCCGGAAGTACATAATGAAATGTAAAAGTTATATAATTCGCTTTTGTGAAAATAATATAAATACAATAGTGTGTTTTATCTAAAATGTTAATTGACAGAAAAAAGTAAAATGTTTAAGCTATTAAATGATTGTTGAGTAAACAATGGGAGTGTGGGCTATGAAAATAACACTTACATCTTTTATAGAATAAGGAAGTTCATATATGTCGGAATTCTCCGGCAAGTATCCCAAATAATTTATAAAAAATATTTGGACGATATTCAAAGAGCGTATAAAGGTGTATAAATTCAAGGAAGAAAAATTAAGTAATGCCGAATAAATATATTATTATGTTAACAATTACAACAATTGGAATGATTTTAGCATGTAGAGTGAGAAACTGTGATGAGAGATTTAGGAGAATAGTGATTAATGGGAAAATAAGGAATTTGTTTCTATTTCCAGTAGCAGTTTACAATCAAACGACAATTTTTTCCAGGGTTGTTTGTGTGAGTTATGAAATGCTAATTGGTTTGGCATTATTTTCTATCTATTTGCTTAATGCAAAAGCATCAACTGTATGCTTTTTTTGGGGAGCTTTTCAAATTTTTTTTGCATGTGTGGCTGCGACAGTGGAATGCTTTGCAGAGTGGAAAAAACAAGAAGAAATGAAAGAAAAAATCAAATACTGTATATTATCCATTTGTTTTATGATTGCATCCATTGCTTATTTAGTAATGGAAATTTGTGAATATTTAGAGCCGGTAAACTGAAAAATTGCATGCAGAGAGGTTAGGAGAACAAATGCAAAAGAGCAACTAACATTGTTATTTGTGGGTTTGCTTTTAATAGAAGCGTTTTTGGCAGTGACATTTTCTGTTCAGTTTTTTCAAGATGGATATATTATTCGACATGATGAAATAGTATTTTTTCATAAATTTAAAAAGAATAGAAAAAAATTGACGGAAATAGAATCTGTTGTGATATCGAATGCATACATATATTTTCATGGAACAAATCCAATTAATATGTGGAAAAATGGAAAAATAATTCCTTGTCCATGGTTTACTTTATTTTTTGAAAAAATAGATCCAATGGAGGTGGGGTTATATCCAGATAAAGTGACTTCCATTGAAATAGAGAATAAAATATTTAAATCTAAGCAAAAAGTGGGCTTTATCTACCAGAAAAATGTAATTGATGAAATAATGGAAAAATACACAGGAAATATATATATTACAAAGTCGCTATATCTAAATTTTAAAAATGAAATAGATGAAAGAGCAGCAGCAAAGTCAATACATATTATTTGAATTATGATAAAGGGAGATGTGCAAGGCAGATGCGAGGAATGTTCAATCAGAGAAAATGTTTTAGAGGCTTCAGTTCGAAAAGTTTGGAGTGAATCCGGAAAATATTACTCTGATTCCATTACAAAAGCTATGGTTAAAGGTTTTTGTTCGGGCTCGGTACCATCATTAGGATCAACTATATGGCAAATAGTAACAGATAAAAGGGAGAAAAATGAATGCGTTTATTCATAAAATGTATTATGTTTTCTGTCTGGATGTGGTTTATAGTTAGGTTTTCAGAAAAACCATCAGGCAGAAGAAAAATTTGGATAGATAATTGATTCTTATATGTATTTATTGGTTAAAGTTTCTTTTGGGAGTTCTGTTTTGGGCTGCTGGAATTGGAATATTTGATATGGCAAAAAATGCAGAAGAGAAAAGAGAAAAAATTCTACTGTATTTTAGTTGTTTTTCAGTTTTAGCTTTTGGAATATGGTATGCATTATATTTAATACTGGCGGATTTTATAGGATTATTTTAGACGAGGTGATAGCATGAAATATTTTTTAATTATATTAATAATTTTAGCATTTGTGATAGGAATTTTTGATTTAAAGTTTATGCTTGAATGTAAGAAAGAGCAGAAAAATAATAAAGCAGAAGCATTTATCTATGTAGGGGATAAAAAAATAATATGGATATTTGGAATTCTGTTTTATATAATTAGTGTTTTGGAATGGGTGATTCTGTTATTTTCAATAGAAGTTGCGTCACTATTTCTGTTTCTTTTTTGCTGCTGTATGGTTCAGCTTGGTTTTGCAACATTTTTGTGTCAGCATTTTACATATTCGGCAGTATTTATAAAGAAAAATGAAGTATTTTACTATGCAGAAAGAAAACTAAAAAATATCCCAATCGGGCAAATCACCGGGGTTAGTGCAATGCCGGGAAATGTGGCATATCTGTTTTTTAATGAAAAAAAGGAAAGACTGTTTGAACTTCAAATGAAAAAAGCTAATGCGAGAAAAATGCTGGAATATATCATAGATAGACAGCAGAACAATTAGAACAACGAAAAGGAGCCGGTTGCAATGGGAATCAGGGAAAAGTTACATCTTTTTAAGAATAAAGATAATGCAGTGGAAAATAGTTCCAAAGAAGCAGCAAGAAAGTGTGTATTAAAAGTACAGGATAAGTTCCGCCTTAGAAATACAGATGATATCGTGGTTGTAGGTGAACTGAAGGGAAAAATACAGGTGGGTGATGCTGTCTACATGAGTAATTTTTCGGATGATGATGGAGAAATACTGGTGACAGTAGTGCTCGGAATAGAAGTTGGTCAGGGAAAAGCTGTGCGTGAAGCAGAAAACTGCCGGGTAGGATTGAAACTGGAGCAGGCAGGAACGTATCCGATAAAATGCGGAACAATGGTATATTCAAGAACCACAACAGTTGCAGAAGTACATGATGCCTATATTTCCGGTTTGGGAGATACTTATGTATCGTCAAAACAACTGGTACTTTCACAGAAAGAACTTGATGAATTAAGCATTACAGATTGCTCAGAAATCTGGCGTTTGTATGCGTGGTATAAAACGAAAGTAATTCCGGCAAAGGATGATGCTGAGAAAGAAGAAGTCCGAAAGCGGATTGGTGTAATTGCAAAATCCCTTGTTCAAAAGGTATTGGAAGCATCTGCTATTTATTGCGTATACAGTAAAATCACAGGTGAGCCGGCACTTTTTTCCCAGACGGTAGACCGACAGGATGGCACATATATGTGTACACCACCTGACATCTGGATTCTGACTAAGGCATATAAGGATATATTTAAAGTCAGATTTCCGGAAGAACGGTATGAAATCAGAGAGATTAAAAACGATGATTCCCATAAGGCAATTTACAATTTCCTTGGATACTGTTTTTATATGAATGGTGCCTGTGGAGTCAAAGTGGTAAATGAAAATACGGCAATAGCAGCGCCGGAATTTGTTCCGGAGCCGGACTACAGCAATATACCGGAAATTAGCGTTCCGGTTACTAATCCTGACCTGGTAAGATGGATGCTTCTGATTGCTCAGCTTGGGCAGCCGGTAACAGACGAGCAGAAACTTATTTACAAATTATATTTTAGATTTCTGTCCATAGAAATGACAAAAGCCAGATTTATTATTCCAACTAAAACGTCAGCAGATTTTCCGGAGCCGGATGAAAATGGCAAAACGGTACTGAAAAAGGATATGCAGATTTCACTTCCGACCATAGAAGGAAAGCATAATAATGCAGCGGTCAGAATGTATACGGACTGGAAGCGGCTGCAGGATGCTATGGGAGATGGCTGGAAAGGAATGGTACAGTCGATAGAAGGAATCATCGACCAGTTTGACTGTGCCATCAATCTGACGGAGCATGAGAAAGCCGGCTGCTATGTAGACAAGGAAATGTTCCGGGAAATGCAGTCCTTTGAAAAAGATTTCCAACAAAATAATTGACAAGAAATGACAAAGAGAGTAATCTATTAACAGAAAAAGTAATTTGATGAATGGGAGTATGAGTTATAAGTGATAGCTAGTACAAATATCACATAATTCAGATATGTTGGAATTCTCCAATAGTAATCCCCATTTAAGACTAGTTAGTGTATGCAGGTAAGGAAATCTATAGGCCTAGAATAAGGAAAGCTTTTATTTGCATATCAAAAAAGGTTGTTCAAAAAAATTATACATAAATATCAACTTATTGATATAGAGAGAAATCTTTATGTAGAGTTATTATTTGGTGGATAATAGGAGATTATCCATCGTTTTTGATGGTGATTCATATCCTGT
>NZ_QUHR01000018.1 GCF_003479605.1 Roseburia sp. AF12-17LB | reverse complement strand
AGTTAGTCCACACTTTCTATACTTCTTTATCTATCTTGCTCGATGTCAAAGAAGCATCCGTCTTAGAGTACGTACCATTATTTGTATAGGTTGCACTCGCCCGGTTTGCAGCATTCGATATACCAGTTGCTTTCTGCGATATTTTGCTTACAAAAGAATTATATCCTGTAAAGACCGTTTTCAGCGAACTGATATCTGCCTGCTTTAAAGCATCCTCATCTAATTCCAACTTGTTTCCTTTTCCTATGGTAATACCTATTTTGGCAAGCATATTACTGTTTTTGTCTGTCATTCCAGTCATCCATGAAGCATTTCGCAATACATCCTTTGTATTAGATTCTCCGGCTTCCTTAACTACATCATTATAATCTTCAACAAAAGATTTTACTGCCTTGGTGATTTTATCCCAGTCATAATCCTCTACCTCAATCTCTTCCCCCGTTTTTTCATCTTTCTTTTTTATTTTCTTTTTTTCCCAAAGAGAAGAGTCATTCAAAGCATCTGCTGATTTTTTCAGAGAATCTGCACTTGTTTTCATCAAGGTAAGTTTTTGTGAAGTATCACCTTTTCCCGATAATTTTTCAGCATCCTGTTTTGCATAATATGCTTTCATAAGTTTTCCATAGCTTCCATTTTTGATTGCAGCATAATCAGAAAGCATATTTGTATTGCCTACTGATGAACTATCTGACGTTCCACTAAACAACGCTGAAAAATCTACATTGCTGTTATATTTACTTGTATAATCACTAAAACTTTTGATTTCTGACATAACACCAGCCTCCTTTCCGAACTATAAACGTATATCGATCGGTGTATATACTACCGACTGTCCACTTTCTGATGCTGGATTTTTTATTGTTTCTGCTGTTTCTGTTTTGATATCTGCATTCTCTGATGCATCTGTTGCCGTATCTGCATTTTCCTGTGTATTCTCTGCTTTCTGCGTTTGATCCTTCTTTGTTTCTGCTGCATCTGTACGGTTGTCTGCCTTTGCTGCTTCTTCCATAGATTTATTTGCATCTGAAAGTGAAGACATCTGTGATGCTGTTGCAGACTGCGCTTTTGCCTGCAAATCTGCCAGTTCTTCTTCTTTCTTTTCGGTATTGCCTTTTCCAGCATCCTGCTTGATTTCAGACTCAAGCACACCGGCTCTTCCTTCCATCTGTGTTGCCATACTACCCTGCACTTTTGCCTGCTTCATAGATGAATCTGCGGAAATCATTGCCCGCATACCTGCCTGTGACAAGCCTGTTCCTTTCTTTGCAGATGTATTTTTTGTACCAGCCACCATATCATCCATAGATGATTTTTTACTCTGCTGTTCCTTTCTCTGTTCAATCTGGTGCTGTCTTAACTGTTGATTGAGATTTGTAATTTCCTGTTGTATCTCCTGACGTTTCTTCATCTTATCCTCTAATGACAGTTCTTCATTTGATGATAAGTCCTGCAATTTCTGCTGTGCATTTGCAATCTGATTCTGAATATTTTTACTCACAGAATCATTCGCCTGTGCCATTCCTATTGCTCCTGTCTGCGTATTCGTTCCGTTAAATCCATTAATTTTCATCATTTCGTTGTCCTCCTTGAGCTAATACTCTGAAATCCGTTTCCTGAAAATCTGTATAACATGATTTCTCTTTATTTTTTCTTTCGGCATATCTTTCTTCACAATAAACCGTGATGTTGTGAACCGCCCTTTTTTCGTTGTGAAGCATCAAGAAATCACTACATATTTCTGTAATTTGCAAAATACATAGTGCCAATTTATTTCTTTATTCTACCTGCATCATAATGCTAAGGATTACTTCCTCATTTCCCTGCTCCAAAGATATATCTCCCATATACATTCTGGCAACCCGGCGAATGTTATTCAGACCCATTCCATGTTCCCTCCCAGATTTTGTTGTTTCTGGCAAATCGCTATCACCAAAATTAAGCTGACCCCCAAAACTGTTTTTTATGGTTATCATAAAGATACTGTTTTTCCGAAAAGAAGAAATACTGATATACGGATCATCTCCACTTACATTTTCCATACAGTTATTCAAGGCATTATTCATGATCACACTCAGATCAAATGCATTTAACTTCGTATTCTGCGGATAATGAAAATCCGACAGAAACCGAATCTGCCTTTCTTTTGCTTCTCTCAGCTTTTCCATCAAAATGACATCAATTACCGGACTTCCTGTCTTTATTTCCGGAGATACCTCGTCCCATTCATTTTTCAGATGTTCCAAGTATTCTGTAGCATCATCCATATTATTATGTGCCACCAGATGTTCCAGTGTCTGTATATGATTTCCCATATCATGGCGCATGGAGCGGATATCCCGATACAACTTTTCGACTTCCCCGATATGCTTTTTCATGTCACTGATCTGATTTAATACCAGCTCTTGTCCCCGCTGTTCTTCCTGCATCTCTTTCCAGTTTTGAAACATTACAATCACAACAAGAATAGCAACTATGGAAATCAGATAGTGTAAAAAGCTTAAAGCTCCATAAAATCCATATGTAACAATCAAGTTCTTTCCAGTATCTCTTTCGTATATCATGAGATAATATTGTAAAATGCCATACCCAGTGACGCCTACAAGTGAAGGTATAATAAGCATTACCATCTCTTTGATGCTCATTTCATCTTTTTTGTATATATACGCTTTATTGATCAGTCCTATTGCAACCGCAATAAAAGCAATACAAAGTACAATATCCAAAACTCTGGTTCCAACATATAGTCCGTATTGCAACCACACTTTTTCTGCACTCATATTCCGAAATACAAGTGCTTTTGTAACAAGATCATCAAGTCTGGCTGCCATTGCAACCGTTAACCATCGGATAGAAAAGAACGTAATTGCAAGAAATATTTTCTGATATATATTTCTTCTGTCCTCTGCATACATCACAAGAAACGCTGCTATAACTCCAATCAGATATGCGGAAAAATTATCAATCTGTGGCGGAATCATATATAAAACAAGCATAATCGTAATATAAACAATACTGACTGCCACAGCCCCTTTTTTCTTTTTTATATAGGGACAAACAAATTTTCCAAAATAGATTCCTGTAATCATAAGGAGTGCGATAACAGAAATTTTCGATGTAACCATCCAGCATTTTTCTACCAAACTCATCCGATTTCTTTTCCTTTCCTCTGATTATATTTCAAATATTGTTTTACAAACTCAGAATAATTCTGTTTTGCAATCAATGCAGTTCCATTTTCCATCGTCACACAATTTGCATCATATTTCTGAACATATTTGAAATGTACGAGGTAGGCTCTGTGTGTACGAAAAAAATCTGCTCCCGCAATTTCACTCAGTTCCTGCAATTTTCCATAATATTCAATATTCGTATCCCGTGTATGGATAATGACTTTTCGATTATATACCTCAGCATACACAATATCCTTCAAAAACACTTTCATATGGCTTCCTCCGGACTGCACCATCATGTATTTTTCATCCGATTGATTTTCAGAATATTTTTCAATGCTTCTGACTGCACGTTTCACAACTTCCTCAAATTTTTCATCTGAAAACGGTTTCACCAGATAATGAAATGCTGCAACATCAAATGCCTGAAAAACATACTCCTCCACAGCAGTTACAAATATCAATACCATTCTTTCATTTTTCTGACGCAGAATCCTTGCCGTTTCCATTCCATCCATTCCTGGCATCTGAATATCCAAAAATAGAATATCCGGCTCACAACCACTTGCAATCAATTCATCACCAGATAAATATTTATCTATTACTGCATCTGGCAATAATTTCTTTATTTTTTCTTCTAATATCAATCCTATAGATTTTTCATCATCACAGATTGCTATTTGCATCTTGTCACTTCCTTACTTACATACAATTATATTTATAATATCGGAAAAGTTCTTTAAATAGCTAGCCACCATGTTGTGAACAGACCTTTTTTTGTTGTGAAATAGAATATCACATATATCGCTTTATCTGCTTCCTGTTAATTTGTTTTATCCGGCACACGCTCCTGGGAGTGACTGTATCTATCAAAAAAAGAAGTCAGCAGTTTATTCACGCACTACTGACTTCCTATACTACTTATTTTAATTGCCTCCCACATCCATCTGAATCTGATATCTTGGAATCGTCCCATTTTCCTTTTTATAAGCCAGAACATCATAAATCATCTACTGTTACGTTCCCATTTGATACCTTATTCAAAAAACGATCTAATTCCTCTACATAGCCAGCCAGACGATATTCCTCATCCCTGTCATTACTCAATGAACCAATAAAACGATTGTTCTTATTGGTGCCAATGTTCAATAACGATAAATCCACAACTCCCGAACCGTATCCTTTTACTGTTGCACTTGTAGATGCCCCCGTAAAAGCATTACGATAAAGATTATTGTCTCCATCATTTTTTCCGTCAGAACAAATTCATCACCTAAGTCCTTCATTTTTGATTGGCATACCGGAGCCGGCATATGATATGTATAATTACCACAAATATTCTTATACTGACTATGATTCTGGATGATTCCAATTCCCATACAGGGTTCTCCTTTTTTCGTAATTTTTCAACCAGTTTGCAAAAAAATATTATATTTCTAAAGCACAGAATACCATTGTCTGTTCATACGATCAGCTTCATACTGGTATGTAATCAACTGGTTCATATCCTTTAAGCTGCTCTTTCCATATAAAATGCTTAAAGTCATATCTGGCACATTGTTCCATCCTCTGGTTGAAATAGTTGAAACCAGGTCATGTATCCAATTATTCATTTGCTGCTTAAACTCTTTCGGAACTTTTCCGGAACTTTCAACTGCACTATCCACTAAGTCTAATATATTCTCTCCCGACTTCGTATAATATGTCCCATTTTTTCCCTCAAGTTTGTCTAATTCATATCCTGTATAACTATAAACCTGATGATATGCTTCGTATTTCATCTTTGATTCCTCTGTTACTTGAGAACTCTCACAGCCATCTTGTGTTGAGCAATAATAGATATGCTTATAGAGATTTTTCCCATTATTACCTACATTTAAAGCATTCTGCATCAACACCTTTGTTTCTTCATCCACGCCATCTACCGTTATCTTGTAACTGTATGGATTGACAGTAAAAGTACAATCTTTCGTAATAGAAGATGTATCTACACCAGCCTGCTTTAAAATATTTGAAATCTGCGAATTTACCAATGCTCTTTCAAATTGGATTTTATCCGAATCTACACTGTCGCCGTCCACTTCAATTCCCCTGAACAAAGAATCCTGATAATTTACACCATTTATTTTTCCTGTCCGGCACATCTGCATCTCATAATTATATGCAATCCTACGTTCTGTATCAGTCAAATTAGTCTCGTAATACTCTGAACTCTTATCAAAATACTTGGAATGAATATAATTTTCAGGGTTAGAATGTGTTTTTGCTTCTGCGGCAAGCTTAGAATACTTTTCCGTTAATGCCGCCCTAAATGCTTTACCTGTACTCATATATTCACTTGTTTTCGCATTAATCTGTGTTCCTGCATTCTCAATGAGCTCTTGATTCGTTTTTTTTGCTGAAGCTATATAGGACTTTAAGTCAATGCTACTATCAATACTTGTATTATGTGTTCTTCCCCTTGTACTTTTTGTCAGTTTTTCCTTTCCCGATGCACTTATCGTTAAAGTATCTCTTGTGCCTCTACAATCAGTGTTTTGACTGCTTGCCGCTTTTTGTTGTTGACCAAACAGAACATTAAGCAACGACTGATTAGCATTAATTCGGCTGTTAAAAAATATATTCATAATATCACCAACCTCCTTCTTCTAATATTTTATAAACAAAATTATTGTTCATCCAATAATTTGATTATAATCATGTAATAATTCAGATTTTATCATGAGATACCATCTCAATGCTCTTTTCATAACTAGAAGCTGCTGTTGACACCAATGACTGAATATTGACATTATCACTGTTAGCATTTGAGTTATTCAATAGATTGGACAGTCTTTGTTTACTTTCATATGTCCGACTTCTATATACATCTTCCATTTGTTTACGTTTTATCAAATGTTCCTTTTGATTTTTTTCAATCTGTTCTTCAATAAATTCCTCCAACCGCTTATGACGTTTCTCCCACCAAGTTTCTCCATCATTAGCTGTTTCTAGTCCACTCTTTCCTACCGGACCTGCATAACCATATCATTCTTCCGGTGACGCTCCAATAACATCAAAGCTAACATTATTTGATCCTACAGAAAAATATTATATTTCTAAAATACAGAATATCATTGTCTGTTCATACTACCGCAAATATCAGTTTATGATCTTCGCACTCTAATTTCAGATGAATGACCGCTTTTCCAGTATTTTTCAGTACCTTTTCACTCTCCCGGATTGCATTATCTAGTAAATTGGAGAGCAGGATCACAATCTCTTCCTCTTCCAGACAGATCTCCTGCAAATCCCCTACTTTCAGGATAACCGCTATGTGTTTCTCCTGCATGCTGCGGTACTTCTGGTTTAAAACAGCATTGACCACCGGATGATTTGTGTTGATTGCCGACATCTCGACAGCTATGCTCTCTGTCAGCTTCTGCGTAAAGGAAAGTGCCTCATCTGTGTGTCCATTCTTTATCAATGTCTGGATCGTGGAAAGCTGATTTTTATAATCGTGCATTTTTCTTCGCTGACGCTCATAGATTTCTTCCCGGTCCTGATAATCTGCAATACGATTTTCTGATTTTGTTCCGTAAGTACCGCAATTTTTATTCTCTCTTCTTTTTCAATGGTATTCTGCATGAACTCCATAAGGATAAGGTTAATCACAACCAGTCCCACCGAAAGAAATAAAAATACATTCTGCATGTCAATACATCCCGGCATACTCATATCAGTTTCTATGCCAGCACATCAAATGTCGAAACTCCGCTTTCCGTCACTCCTATAGGAATTGAAGTACCTACCAATTCCACCATTTTTCCTGTCAGGTCAGCTACATCTTTTCCATCAATTTTCAGATTATATTGCCGTTCTTCCTGATCCTGTTTTTCGGCACGCTGTTTTTCCAGTCTTTCCTCTGTCTCTTTCTTTTCTGCTTTCCTTTTCTCGAGTCTTTCTTCAAGTTCTTTCCTTGCTTTTTCTGTTCCCGGATCAACTTCATCTTGAGTACACATTACAGAACTCATGCTATCATATCCATTTATAGTAATACTATAACTCAGTATCTTTGCTCCTCTTGCTGCCACATAAGCTCTTGACTGTTCTATTGTTTTTGGTATTAGCGATAAATTGTACTCCAACCATTGTTTTGTCTTTTCATCTCCCATAGCCTCTGACAAAAGAGAACTGTTTATATTTACGGAATAATCCCTGCTTCGTAAACAATCGTATTTTTGTGTTAAATAGTTCTTATATTCATGAGCATTCTTATATGTCCTGCCCGTTTTGTTTCCAGCATTTTGTGTATTGCCATAACTATTCGTATATGACGCATAAGTTCCTATTCCTGTAACTGCCATATTAACATATCTCCTTTCATTATTCGGAGTCCTTCCAACTATGCCACCTGTTGGATTTCTCTCAGAATCAATATAATATTGATCACACGCTAGCTTCAAATATACTTTGACTAATACCTTTCATCCACATATTCTGCGTTGCTCCATATCCTCTTTCCTGCCCTATATCATACAATCCACTGCTGTCAAAGCCTATTTTCAATACTAAATCATTTTCTTTTTTCCAGCCATTCTTAGCATATTCCAACCATCTATTAGAATAAAGTTCATACCCTGCGCCATTTTTAGACTTTTCCTTAAACAAGGCAAGTAAATCTGTGCCATCCTCTGCAATAAAAGTACCATTTCTATATGTCGCATTGCGTGCATCATACCCTGTTGTCTCATACACTTCATGCCATAAAGAATATTGGTTCGCCTTTGTCCTATTTGCTTGCGAATTAACAATTTCATTGTCTGAATCATGCATACAAATCCACGCATGCGTCCAAATATTTTTTGCATTATCTCCTTCATTCAGCAATTTTTCTATCTGCGATAATGTGTCTCTATCTGCATTTCCTGACACAGTTAATTGATATGTATATGGATCAATAGAAAATGTCAAATCTGCTTGTTTTGATATTGATATTCCATTCTTTGAAAACAGATTTGAAATTTGCTGATTTACAACACTTCTGGCATACTGTTTTTCCCTGTCAGTATTGCGTACATAACCAACACTTCTTGAACCACCTGTATATACATCCTTGTAATTTCTTAATGCATAATCATACCGTGCAAATCCACCCACAGGTTTTCCTCCGGATTGTAACATTCTTTTCTCTGTACGGTAAGCTATGGAACGCTGGTCTTCTGTCATATATGAGCAAAAATTAGGTGAGGTCACATCACAATATTTTGATTCGATATATGCCATTGGATCAGAATGAGACAAATTTTCTTTGTACACTTTATCATAATGCTCCTGCAAAACTTTTTGTACGAAACGATCCTCCTCTGTAAGTCCATCATATTGATAACCTACAGTTGTACCAGCACTGGAAGTATTGGGCAGGTTGTTTAAATCCCTGCCCGCTGGAATGTTATTATAATAGTCAGAATTATTTACAGTAACCATATTATCCCCCTGCCTTATATAAGTCTTATAATCTGTATCTTTAAATTCCTCCCGGCATTTTATTCTCTTATTTTAGATGCCAGTACGGTATAAAATTCTTTTTCCTGCTGCAGATATGCTGCCCTTTCCTCTGTAACTGCTGCCAACGGATTTTCTATTCTCTCCAATACTTTGTCGATAGCTGCTAAACAACTTTCTTTCGTTTCACCAAAAATATTGTCATCACCACCTGTCAGAAAATCCTGCTCTACAGATAACTGCGTTAATGTACTGGTTACATCCGTCTGAAATGGATTAAAACCAGTTTCTTCCAATGTTTCCTGCCACGCCGCCTTTACACTCTCCGGCACTGTCTGAAGGTAATAATCACTAATATATGCAATCTGCTTTTTGGTCTTTTCATCTGCAAACTGGTAGATTCTGTTATTCGCTTTTAACTGTTCATATGCCGCCTGCGCATCACTGTTCGCTTCTGACTCATACCAACCATCTTTATTTTTGCTATATTTCATACCATTGACCGTAAAATCTTTGGAAGTGTCTACACCCAGATAAGACATAACATCCGTAATTCCCTCTGTATACCGGGCATATTCCTCCTTTGAATGTGCTACAGTAGTCATTGTCCCACCTGCATTTCGCAGCATGGATGCCAATGCATCTGCCATTCTCTGTGCTTTTACATATGATTGTGTATCATACGGATTATCTCCACCAGAAACCTCTACTCCATGCGCCGTAACCGTAAGCACATGACCTCCATTAACACGGATTCTTTGCCCTTCCGCAATATTAACAGAATTATTCTGTCTGCTAAGTGACGAACTCTTCGCCAATTTTATAGGTGTTTTTAACACTTGAACCAAATCTTCTACCGGATTTAGTAAGTGCTGCGACATCGCCTCATTATAGGTTTCCTTATCTTTAATAGCTGTATTTTTGTAATTAGATGTAAGTCCTCTTGTATTAGGATTAATATAACTTGATATTGACTGCATTGTCTCAATCTCCTTCGTTTATTCTAAATTCTCTTTTCCTTCTATGTCCAAATAACTAAGCCTTATTTATACTTACTATTTGCATTTGGCAAATTAAGATATGTATCCATACTTTTCGTCCAAAGCAACGATAAGTCAAACCTTCCCAATTTGTTTAAATCTTCTATGCTTTTTTTGAACATTGCGATAAAATCTCTTCTGTCGTTAAGTCCCATATTACCAGCTTCAAGCGGCAGAGACGTGAAACCTCCCTGCTTTTCCACTTTGTAATGTGCCTCCAATGCACGCATTTCGACTACTGTAGCATTTGATGGATTAACATCATTGATATAAATTCTTTGCTCAAACTCTTTCCCGTTTTCATCCACACCTTTCGCTAACACCACAGGATTTTCATCCGTCAAATCATCCGCATATTTAAGACAATAAGAAAGACCTGTTCCATTACCTCCCGTCCACAACATATTATCTGTTGTGAATATCTGATATACCTTTGGTGTTTCTGCCGTATAAAATGTCTTTTCCGCAGATGCAGGTGCTTTCATATAATTACTTTTTTGTTGACCGTACAATGAAGATACGGTATTCAGACCAGAACCAATATACATATTTCTGTTCCTCCAATCAGCTCAAAATTTTCTCTATATGCCAGTCCAGTTTCCGCCTCAACTTTTTTGGATAAAAGTGTTTTCAACACCTAATCCCATATTAACTTTCCACGGTTCTTCTGTCAGTCGGAACCGCACCTGCTCTCTCCTATGGAGTCCAAGCTTACTTTTTCTACTATATTCAAATAACTAAGCCCTATTTATGCTTACTGCTTGCATTTAGATAAGTATTCATATTTCGCATATAAAACATCTGCAAATCATACCTTCCTAATTTATTCATATCCTGTATAACCTTTTCAAAGCTGGATATAAGGTCGCATCTGTCATTTAATCCCATACACCCAGTTTCTTGCGGAAAATAACTGAGACTATTCCCCTTGTCGACGTTATAATATGCCTCCAAAGCACTCATTTCAACATAAGAAGCATTTCTCAAATTAATATCATTAATGTTACTCTTTTCTTCAAATTCTTTTCCATTTTCGTCAACGCCTTTGGCTATCACTACAGGATTATCCTCTGTTGACTCTTCTGCGTATTTAATATAAAACGAAAGACCTGTTCCATTTCCACCTGAAAACAACATATCATCCGTCTTTAAATACACCTTCACTGATGTCTGAGAAAATGCCTCATTTTCGGCAACATATGTTTTGCTATTATTTTACTGCTTTCCAAATACTTCCGATGCACTTTGCACTCCCGAACCAATACGCATTTAATTACCTCCTTCTGATGTTGTATCATAATACTTTCCTGAAACTGTACTCATACATATCCGAATACATGTTATCATGGGGTTGGGGCGTCAGCCTTCTGTCCAATGCCGCCATATCCACCGTAAAACCGCTGTCTGCCACAGAGAAAGCGCCATTGCTGAATTGAAACTCCGAAGTAAAATCGGGAATCCCCAGATCACCGCTTGTCCTGTTATGTCCTATAATATTTATCAATGCATCCTTTATCCGCTCTATCTTGGCATTGTCTTTTGTTTTGTTGATCAGATTAGCGGCTTTTTCCGGCAACCCGCCAATTTTTCCGTCCGGTGTCAGATAAAAGTTCTCCAGAGAAATATCTTCTCCCGTAACCCCTTTTAAGTAACGCCTGACTTCCTGCACATCCGTGGCATACTGATAGGTATTAGACGACAGATTTCCCACACTGTCAGCAATTCCTGTGTAATACTGATACATCCGGTCACTGTACTTTTCTTCTACCAGTTTCTGAACCTGTTCCCGGACTTCTTTATCTTCGATACCGCTCACTGTTACATTCCCATTGCTTTCAATCTTTATCTGCATTCCCTCCAGCTCATCACGTGAGATACCTTTGCTTTCCAGATCCTTTACAAAATCCTCGGAAAAATCATGTTTCAGTTCCGCCTTCTGCTGTGCTTTCTCAAAATCTTTCAGGTTGGCAAAAATTTTCACATACTCCATTTCCACATCATCCAGTGTCTTTCCTTCTGCCATGTCCTGCAACAATTCATCCACTGTGCGCCCGCCTTTGTATTTCTTTTCTTCCGGCAGACTTTCAAACTGCTTCTGGTGGAGTTTCTCCATTTCTTTTGTATAATTTTTCTCTGTATCCATCAGGACTTCATTATATTTGTCGAGGCATTCCCTCCAATTTTCATCTTTCCGGCTGTATGCACCGTGAAGGTTCCCGAATGCCTCCCTTATGGCATCGGTCTTTTCCTGTTCTTTATTTTCCGTAACCTTGAAACTGATTTTATAATAATCATCTGGAGAAACTTCTTCCCCATTTTTGTTTTCTATTTTGATACAATATTTATTGGTATTTGTATCCCAGTTCGGGATGGTCAGTGTTTTACGTCCTTCTCCGTCCCATTCTGCCTTTCCGACCTGATTGCCATATTCATCATATAAGGTGAGGTCATAATCACAGCCTTCCGGCATGTCCATATAGATTTGAACCCCAAAATAATTCTGTATGGTTCGATTAAATGGAATGGAAAAGTTATAGAAATCCACATCCTTTTTATCACTGAGATTTCCTTTCAGACTGCTGGTTTCGTCCTTAATCAGAAAATCCAAATCCAGAAATGTGCTTCCCTTCTTCTTGTCCGAAACCTCATAGGTGGTATGCTGTCTGCGATAAGTGTCATTGCTACCAAGTGTACAGGTATCTTCCTGAAGTGTCATATTTTTCTTCAGTTTCCCTTCAAAAAATGCCACTGTTTCCTTTCCAGACATGAAAAAAATCGGTTTTTGACGAAATGCCGCCCCATATGTAGAATGATTACTGTTTATTTCCATTTCTTATCCTTCCTCCCGAAAAATATCTTACCTGTATTCTTATGCTTTCCTGTCAAAAGATGAGCCTACAGTATAACAGGATTATCCGGTAAAATAATACTGCTTTTCTCATATGCTGCCGCCGCCAACTGGCTATTTAGATATTCGTTTTGTACAGCTTTTCGTCTTGCCTGTGCTCTTTTTACTGCTTCCTTTTCCTGTTCTTTCATAAGTTCTTCCATTCTTTCGTGGCGCTTCTCCCACCAAGATTCTCCGTCATTCGCTGTTTCTGATCCACTCTTTCCTACTGGGCCTGCATAACCGTAACATTCTTCCGGTGACGCTCCAATAACATCAAAGCCAACATTATTTGATCCTACCGGCAAGCCTTGAACGGAATATGCTGAACGAACTCTGTTCAAAACATAGTTCTCATATTCAGGATCATTTTTCATTCTTTCAAAAGCTTCTTCCTTAATCACAATCGACCCTGAAGAAAATGTGGAACGAACCTATCCGCTTACGGGAAATTGAGATATTTGATTCATAACCCATTGTTTATACTCATCCAGTGACATCTCATCTTTTGATTTTTCAGAAACCACGCTATTGTTTACAGCATAGTTTATCCGAGGTGGATAATCAATCGTCACATCTCCCGGATACATCACATTACTTGTATCCGCTGAATTTTTACTTTCCTCTACTTTCTTCACCGCATTTACAAAAGTATCTTTTGATGTAGTATTACTTCTGTTTTTTGCAGAAATTAAGTAACTGTCAGCATACGGATTTCTTCCTATACCATTCACATTTATACCTGCCATTTATGTCCCTCCTAAATAATTATATATATGTCTCATCGTTGTCATTTTCCGTTTCTGTTCCAGTCAATTATAACTTTTCCAATCTTTCCAGAAACGCAACATAGAATTCTCTTTCTTTCATACAAGCCCTCTGAACTTCTATGCTTTTAGGGACATATTCCAGTGGATGGTCTAAATTATATAAAGCCTGTTTCGTTGCCTGAATTGCAGATTCTGTTGTGTTTCCCAAAATGTCGATGTTATCCACATCGACCTCACCCTTCATCTGCTTATTCAGCCTTTGTACCATCATCTGTGATATATGGCTCAACATTCCGTTTTTCTTTATTCCCATACCATTCGCATTTACTTCCTTTGCTGCTTCCATCCATGCATCTTTTACCTCCTGCGGAGCATTCGGACCAATCATATCAAATGCTTTTTCGTTAAAATCCGTATCTGCCATATATGGATTTATACTCTCATTTTCCTGTTTGGCACGTTCTGTACTAAATTGAGGAATATCATTCTGTCTGCGTCTGTTTTCGTATGACACACCATTCATAGAATAGTTGGAACTAATCTGCATATATCAATACTCCTTTTTATTTGAATTGCATTATTATCATTAGGCTTTCGCTTCAAAAACTGGTCTTTTCTCCAGATAATCCGGTAGTTCTTTCAATTCAGAATTCATACCATTCTTTACGGCATTATATTCCTTCCAGTAAATGGAATAGAATTCATCTTTTTTTGTAAGTTCTGCCGGAGTCATTTCATACCCCCAGCCGGCACCGGTATTTAACAATACATTCACGCCCTGACTCTGAATTTGAACACCATAACCTCCCGATGTTAAAATAGTGAAATTTAATGTTCCGCCTCCTGCCAGTGCAATCCGCTTATCTGCAAGATTCTGATTTTTTCCCTCTGCCTGTTCCAAAAAATCCAATAAGGTTAATTCTCCAATCCCTTTACATTTTGGATTGGTATTTTGATTTTTCATTGCACTTTTTGCCTGTTGGTACAACTGCTTTCTATCCGGTGCAACCTCTGACAAATATTCTGCCCTTAACTGCAATACCTGCCTTGAAATAGCATCTTGTTCTGTCTTATCAGTAGCATTGGCAGCCTTTTGTGCCAGTTTCTTAATCTCACTCACAAATTCAGTCTGCGTTCTTGTACTTTTTCCTTTCGATGGAATATAAGACCAGTTTGGTTCTCCATTACTACCAGAAGTAATTAGCTGTTCCCTTCCAACTGTTCCTATATTTGAAAAAGAGATTCCCATAAATCCACCTCACGGTTCATAAATAAATCTATCTATAACTTTATATCTACTGACTTTCTGCCACTCTACTCTCTGGTGATGCCATCCTATGCACCAATTAGATATTTTTCTTTTATCAAATCCTCTTATGCCTTAACATTACAACTTCCTCCGATAGATGGAGCTGTACCTACTGCCTGTGCTACAACATTCTCTGTAATGCTTTTCATATCCGTACCAATTGCAAATATTGTGCGTCTTTCTTCCTGAATTTTCTTCATCTGCTCTTTTCTTTCAGCTCTCCGTTCTGCAAGTTTTTGTTCATTTTCTTTCTTTTTCTCGATTTTTCTATCTTCATCAGCCTTTTTTTGTTCTTCGCTTGGTCCTGTAATAACCATGGAGCCCATATTACCATCCTTATCTATCCATACCTGACGATACTTAACTTCACTACCAGTCATTGATTTAATCATTGAGTCAGCCCATCTATCTAATGCTGGAATTTTTGACAACATATTTTCATATTTTGTGGCAACCTCTGGATTACTCATCATCCTATTTAAAATCTCAGGAGCAATCCTCACATCTGTTTTTCCTGTACGATTAGCTGTTTTTACATTTTTATCCGAACTTCCTGCCACAATATCTATTTGAGGATTTTTTTCCTGCAATTTTTTTACATAATCTTCCTGACTCTCTTCTGTTTTGCTCACCTGTGAATTTTCCTTTGTTTTTTGAATATCACAAGCTGCCTTTTTAACCGTGTTCTTGTAACCTGATGCATAATACGATGTGTAACTGCTGTTATTGATACCTGTAATTGCCATAATCCTACCTCCCTGTTATTGAAACTTAAAATAATTTCTATTATATTGAACGACTTGGATATTTAATTTCCGTTGATGTAAATTCATCTTCTGCCGAAACATTGATATGCCCACTGCTGTCAATAGCATACTCTTTACCATAAACGGAAAACGTATCTCCTTCTTTAAATCCGATTTCTATCCAGTTTATATCATTTAACTGTTTTATCTTTGCGTCAACATTTATGGTCTTTCCTGATTCCTGCAATAAATAAGTGTGTTTTCCTGCTCCCGCATCTATAGAAAAGAATCCTGGAGAAATCCCGACTTTCTCACAGACTGACAGTACTTCCTCATTACTGTAGAGATAACCCCACACACTCTTTCCCTGTGCCAGATCAGATAAAATATTACTTGCTTTGCGCATTTCCCACTTATAATTTGTCCCTTTTTGATTTGTATTCTCTGCAAGCAACGATTCCGAGGCTGCCCAGCCTATCCTTCCATTGTTGACCGTCCATGTATATTTACCGCCACTTGATGTTGTCCATGAATAATAACTTTTATTACTTAATACCAAAGAATTATTTGCAGCACAAATGCCTGACATGGTGCTTGTATTCATTTTCGGTACTGCATAATTAGGTACTACCTGTCTGCTCCCATTAAGGTCAAAGGAAATAACCCCGTACTCCTTAAAATCAGAATTATATCCACAGGAAACATTCTCCCCAAAATTGATTGCATCCAAAATAGCACTTGAATTATTATAGTTTGCAAAATAATAAGCTAATTCACTGTTAGAAATATTCGCATTTTTATCTATCAGTGCAGCTATGGATTGCTTTGAAAAGCCTCGTGCAGCATCAGAAATACTTAAACTGTCCTGTTT
>NZ_QUHR01000017.1 GCF_003479605.1 Roseburia sp. AF12-17LB | reverse complement strand
GATTTTTTCTAGTCACTCTTTCTACAATTTCTTCGAGCTTACGCTGTTCCCAAGTTGAATAATAAGTACGGAATAAATAGAATCATTTTTTATATAAATTTAATTTGAATAGGTATTTAGCCAATAATTTTTCTGCTTTGGGGAATAGGTACGATTTTGAGATTATATTAACACATAAGATATGATTAAGAATATAAGTTCGATGAAAGAGGATTGGTTGAAAAAATAAGGGATTTTTGATATGGTTTTACATATGAAATAATTCCTTTTTTCGTGAAAGGGAGGAGACATTGCATGAGAGATATCAAAAGGGATTCATTTGAGGAATATATTAGAAATCTCCCTCCAACCAGAAAAGAACTGGGGCAGGCGTGGTCAACAGCGATTGGATTACAGGATGTGGATGGATTAAAGCCATCTGAATATTTATATGAAACAGCAAAGAAGAGTATTGATGGTGAAATTTCTGTTGATGAAGCGGATGCGTTGATTAATAACTATTATGAAAGCAGAGCTGGCAGATTAGAAGATGAATCAAGAACAGAAGAAGCAGATAAAGTATCAGCGAGAATAGCAAAACTGTTATCTGAAAAGGCATTTACATTTTCACCAACGCAATATATAGCAATTCATCGGGAATTGTTTAAGGGGATATATTCACATGCCGGAAAATTTGTGATTATAATATCACGAAGAAAGAATGGGTGCTGTATGGAGATACCGTTTCCTATGGTGGTGCATTGGATTTGCGGGAAACATTAGAATATGATTTTGCCCGGGAAAGGGAGTTTAGATATAATGGACTGACCATGGATGAAACTACTCATCATCTGGCAGTGTTTATTTCAAGATTGTGGCAGATTCATGTTTTCGGGGAAGGAAATACCAGAACAACTGCGGTATTTTTTATTAAGTATCTCAGAATTCTGGGATTTAAAGCAGAGAATGACTTGTTTGCGGAAAATTCATGGTATTTTAGAAATGCGTTAGTTCGTGCAAATTATAATAATATAAAAGAAGGAATCTACGAAACAACGGAGTTTTTAGAAAAATTCTTAATGAATTTTTTATTAGATGAAAATAATGAATTATCTAATGAAGAAATGCATGTAATAGGCAATAAAGCGAATTATGACTGGTTAATGGAATCCAAAGAACAACTTGAAAAGGGAAATTTTTCTGTCCGGAATCTTGTAGAGGTATCTGTGGATGAATAAAGTTTTCACCGATAATAGACGGAAACCATGAACTTTAAATTTTGATGGTTTCAAAATAATAAGACTTATGATATAATAATAGGCTGTATTAAGCTCCTTTTGCCAACTTGGCAGAAAAGAGTTTGATACAGCTTAAAAATTTGCATGATAAATTATGTAGTAAAATAACATAGAAAGGCGAAAAACCTGATAACTTAAGGATTTTCGAACAGGTAAAAGATAAAATGAAACTTGGAATCGTAGGTTTACCAAACGTAGGAAAAAGTACATTATTTAATTCACTGACCAAAGCAGGCGCAGAATCAGCCAATTATCCGTTTTGTACCATTGACCCGAATGTGGGAATCGTAACCGTACCGGATAACCGTCTGAAGGTGTTAGGCGAGATGTATCATTCCAAGAAAGTAACACCGGCAGTCATTGAATTTGTAGATATTGCAGGACTTGTAAAAGGAGCCAGCAAAGGAGAGGGACTTGGAAACCAGTTCCTTGCCAATATTCGTGAAGTAGATGCCATCGTTCATGTTGTACGTTGTTTTGAAGATACCAACGTAGTCCATGTAGACGGAAGCATTGACCCGGTTCGTGATATTGAGACCATTAATTTAGAACTTATCTTTTCTGATATTGAAATCTTGGAAAGAAGAATTGCAAAAGTTACCAAGCAGGCAAGAATGGACAAGACACTTGCAAAAGAAGAGGCACTTTTGAAATCCTTAAAGGCACATCTGGAAGAAGGAAAGATGGCAAAGACTTATCCGTTGAGTGATGATGAGGACGAGCAGGCATGGTTTGCATCTTATAATTTATTAACTGCAAAACCGGTTATCTATGCAGCAAATGTAAGTGAGGATGACCTTGCAGATGATGGCGCAAACAATCCACATGTTGCAAGAGTAAGAGAACAGGCAGCCGCAGAAAACAGTGAAGTATTTGTTATTTGCGCACAGATTGAACAGGAAATTGCGGAATTAGATGATGATGAAAAAGCAATGTTCTTAGAGGACCTTGGATTAAAAGAATCCGGTCTTGAGAAACTGATTGCAGCAAGCTATAAATTGTTAGGACTTATCAGCTACCTTACATCAGGAGAAGATGAGACAAGAGCATGGACTATTACCAAGGGAACCAAGGCACCGCAGGCGGCAGGAAAGATTCATACCGACTTCGAACGTGGATTTATACGTGCAGAGGTGGTATCCTATGACCATCTGATTGAGTGTGGAAGCATGACAGCAGCAAAAGAAAAGGGACTGGTAAGACTGGAAGGAAAAGATTACGTTGTTCAGGATGGCGATATTATTTTATTCCGTTTCAACGTATAAGGAACCTTTTGAAAAATCCGGCATAGTATAAATAGAAGAAAAGGCACAGTGGGGCAGGCACATGATACGCTATTGTGAATTGTGTGAAAAGCAGGTGATTAATATTGCAGACTGTTGCTGCCTGGGAAATGTGGTGGATTTGGAACTGGATGAGTGCAATGGAAGAATCTGTGCACTGGTTGTAGCTGCGCCGGGAAAATTTTTCTGTATTTTTTGTCCGGCATGCGAATATATTATTCCATGGAAACGTGTTGTGCGGATTGGACCGGATATTATTCTGGTAGATGTCTGTGTAGAAGATGTGAAAAGTTAGTTGACATAAGAATACGAGAAAGTTATACTAAAAATAGTACGACCAATATTTGTAAAAGCTGATATCAACAGTTCTTTATGAACGTTTGGTGATGGAAAAACGGTATTATTTATGCAAAATTCACAAAGCGTGTTTTGCATAGCTTTTAGAATAGGAGAAAAAAGATGAAGTGCCCATTTTGCAGCAGTGAAAATACCAGAGTAATTGATTCGAGACCGGCAGATGACAATAACTCCATTCGCCGGAGAAGATTATGCGATGATTGTGGAAAACGTTTCACAACTTATGAAAAAGTTGAGACAATTCCATTGATTGTAATAAAAAAAGATAACTGCAGAGAGCAGTATGACCGTTCCAAGATTGAAGCAGGTGTACTTCGAGCCTGCCATAAGAGACCGGTATCCGTGGAGCAGATAACCAGACTGGTTGATGAAGTGGAGACAGAGATTTTTAATCGGGAAGAAAAGGAAATCCCAAGTACCGTAATTGGTGAGATTCTGATGGATAAGATTAAAGATTTAGATGCAGTGGCGTATGTTCGTTTTGCATCTGTATATCGTGAATTTAAGGATGTAAATACCTTTATGAATGAGTTAAAGAAAATGCTGGATAAATAAAAGAAAATCTTTTTGGAGAAAAGGGTTAATTTTGGTTGAATTTATCCGATAAAATTAGTAGCAGATAATTATGATGTGAGGAACGTGATCGTTATGAATATTTCAGGAATTCGTCCCAATGCGGGATTTTACGATTACAACAGCATACAGAATATCCGGAATGCAGTAGAAGATACACCGGTTGTTAAGACGGTAGCAGATGCCGGTGCATCTGAACAGCAGCAGAAGGATACCTTAGAGACTCCGGTACGAAGAGAACAGGATTTTGGGGCAGCAGATTATGCAGCACAGTACCAGTCGGATCGTACCTACGAGATGAAAGGTTCTGAAAGTGATATACATAGTCTGGATGTTGAGAAGGCATTATCCGATATGCACAAAGATCAGGTACTGCAGCAGTATCAGTTCTTTGTGGGAGAGAACATTGAACAGAGCGGAATCCGGCAGATTACTGCAACGGATACTGCAAAAGTGCGAAATGTAGAAAACTTTAATTTATAAGAGCAATTTTGATTATAAAAAAGTAAGAGACCGTTAGAAGGTAAGATTCCTAAGAATTCTTAAGAATCTTACCTTTTTTACTTGCGGCAGTTATGCTTCTTTTGTATAATTAAATTCAGGCTTGCCTGAAGAACGGAAGTATAAGAGAAAGAGGATAGGATATGAAGAAAGTGCAGGAAGACTGGAAGGAAGAAATGCTGCAGGTAGGTGTACTTACCAATACACATGGTGTGCGTGGCGAAGTGAAGGTATATCCGACAACAGATGATGTCATGCGTTTTAAAAAGCTGAAGCAGGTATTTTTGGATACTGGAAAGGAACCGATGGAGCTTCAGGTTACACAGGCGCGCTTCTTTAAAAATCTGGTAATATTAAAATTCAAAGAATTTGATAATATAAATGATGTAGAGAAGTATAAGAGCAGAGGGCTTTATGTAACAAGGGAAAATGCTGTAAAGCTGGCTCCGAATGAATATTTCGTGGCTGATTTGATTGGCTTAAAGGCAGTCGGAGATGACGGAGAAGATTTAGGTGAAGTAAAGGATGTACTTCAGACCGGTGCAAATGACATTTATGTATTACATAAAGATGGGGAAGATGATATTTTACTTCCGGCAATTAAGGATTGTGTAAAAAATGTCAATATAGAGGAAGGCACCATTATGGTACACCTTTTAAATGGGCTTCGTGATATTAATAAGAAGTAGGTAGCAAAATGAATTTTCATATATTAACATTATTTCCGGATATGGTAGAACGGGGACTGAATACCAGTATCATCGGAAGAGCAGTTGGCAAAGGACTTTTAAATATAGAAACAATTAACATCCGGGATTATACGTTAGACCGTCATAAAAAAGTAGATGATTATCCGTATGGTGGCGGAGCCGGGATGGTAATGCAGGCACAGCCGATTTATGATGCGTGGCAGGCAGTGGCACAGAAGATTGGAAGAAAGCCAAGAACAGTATATCTTACACCTCAGGGCAATACGTTTCAGCAGGAAATGGCAAAGGATTATGCGAAGGAAGAAGACCTGGTATTGCTTTGTGGGCATTATGAGGGCATCGATGAACGTGTGTTAGAAGAAATTGTGACGGATTATGTGTCGATTGGAGATTATGTGCTGACAGGAGGAGAACTTCCGGCAATGGTCATGGTGGATGCGATATCCCGTATGGTGCCTGGCGTACTGGCAAATGATGAATCCGGAACCACAGAATCCTTTGAAGGAAATTTATTGGAATATCCGCAGTATAGCAGACCGGAAGACTGGATGGGAAAGAAAGTTCCAGCTATTTTACTTTCCGGAGACCATGCAAAGGTAGAAGCATGGAGGAGAGAACAATCCATTAAAAGAACCATGGAACGAAGACCGGATTTGCTGGCAGATGCAGATTTGACAGCAAAGGAGAAAGCAATGGTTGAGCATTTGCTGGACAAATCACAGGGTAAATGCTAGAATGTGTCTAGCAGTAATAGGAATGGAAGAGATTCCGCAGGAGGAAGACGGTAGTGAAAAGCTTTTTTGATGTGCTGAAAACGATGTTTTACCGTAAAAATGCGAAGAGTTATGGGACGCCGGACCGGAGCAGAAAAGAGCCGGTGACACAACAGAAGGTACAGATAAGAAATACAGAGACCAGAAAGGCAGCCCCTTCGTTAAAAGAAAACGAACAGCATAACAGGTCAGAGAGGACAAACAGTAAGGTGGATAAAGGAATGGATAAGGAAGATTTCTTATTAAAGCAGATTGATGAATTCCGTGAGAAAGCAAAACAGCTTCAGGCTTTGCTTGTTACAAAAGAAGACAAAGTGCAGGAATTACAGAATATCGTAGATGAAAGAGAAGAAAAAGCAAAAGAACTGCAGCATGTTTTAAATGCACGTAAATCAGAAGCAGATGTTCTTCTTACCGGAGTACACGGTCAGATGGAAGAAATGATTAACCGTGTAGAAGAAAAATTGAATGCACTGTCTGAAAAGATTGCAGCAGACGTAAGTGATTCCACCGGAAGAACCGCAGAACAGACTGCACAGATGCAGGCATCTTTACAGGAAATTTCCCAGCAGTTAGACAGCATGAAACTGGAACTGGCTGAGAAAATACATACCGAAGATGTAAAGTGCTACCGCAATATGCAGGACTTAATTAAAGAGCTTACCGTTAAGTTAGAGGAAAATGATACTTTAGAGAAGAGCTTGAATACCGTAAAAGGTTATGCAAAATGCTTAACCTGGTTTTCTGTTATCAATTTTGTAGTATTGGTGGCATTTATTCTATATTCTCTTGGAGTATTTAATTTTTAAGCAGTAGTTAAAACGAGGAATTATATGACACAGGGAAAGAGAAAGACATGGGTAATTGGACATAAGAATCCGGACACAGATTCTATTTGTGCGGCGATTGCCTATGCAGATTTAAAAAATCAAACAGAGGACGGTATTTTTATACCGAAAAGAGCAGGACATATGAACGAAGAGACGAAGTATGTCCTAAAATTTTTTGATGTACCGGAACCGGAACTGGTAACAGATGTTGGTGCACAGATTAAGGATATTGAATATCGTAGAACGGAGGGCGTCAGCAGTCACATTTCCATTAAACGGGCATGGGAGCTGATGAAGAATTTAGATGTCGTGTCATTGCCGATTACTGACAATGAGAACAATCTGCAGGGAATGGTTGTTACCAGTGATATTGCAAAATCCTATATGGATGTATTGGACAACCGGATTCTTGCAACTGCCCGGACGCAGTATAAGAATATTGTTGAAACTTTAAATGGAACTCTTGTAACAGGAAATGAGCATGGTTACTTCATAAAAGGTAAGGTTGTTGTTGCGGCTACCACACCGGATATGATGGAGCAGTATATTGAAGATGACGATATGGTTATCTTAGGAGACCGTTATGAATCACAGTTCTGTGCATTGGAAATGAATGCAAGCTGTGTGATTGTCTGTTCCGGAGCGAAGATTACAAAGACCATTGTGCAGCTTGCAGAAGAGAAAGACTGTATGCTTATCAGCACACCATATGACACATTTACCGTGGCGCGTTTGATTAATCAGAGTATGCCGATTAAATATATTATGAAAAAGGAGCATCTGATTACATTCGAATTAGAGGATTATGTGGATGATGTGAAAGAGACTATGTCTAAAGTGCGTCATCGTGATTTTCCGGTACTGGATGAGAATGGAAAATATGTCGGTATGTTTTCCAGACGAAATCTTTTAAATTTACAGAAAAAACAGGTGATCCTTGTTGACCATAATGAAAAATCCCAGGCAGTAGATGGAATCGAAGATGCAGAAATCTTAGAAATTATTGACCATCACCGACTGGGCAGCCTTGAGACGATTGCTCCGGTATTTTTCCGGAACCAGCCACTGGGCTGTACTTCAACGATTATTTATCAGATGTATCAGGAAAAGGGAGTAATCATTGATAAAAAGACAGCCGGAATTCTTTTGGCAGCAATTATTTCAGATACCTTGATGTTCCGTTCACCGACCTGTACACAGATGGACCGGGCAGCAGCAGAAGCACTGGCGAAGATTGCAGAAGTAGATATTGAAGAGCTGGCCAAGAAGATGTTTGAAGCCGGCAGTGATTTTAAGAAAAAAACAACAGAAGAACTGTTTTATCAGGATTTTAAAACCTTCCATACCGATGAATTTGATTTTGGTGTAGCACAGCTTAGTGCCATGAGTGACGTGCAGCTTGGCATGGCGAAGAAGAAGCTACAGCCATATCTGGAAATTGCATTGGGAGAGCAGAAACTGGATGCTGTATTTGTGATGCTGACGGACATTCTGGATGAGAATTCGGAAGTAATCTATGCCGGAGCGCAGGCAGGCAGCCTTTTAAAGGAGTGCTTTGGAGAGCCGGATGAATCAGGCAGCTTTTACTTAAAGGGAGTAGTATCCCGTAAGAAACAGATGATTCCGACATTAATGGCAGGATTGCAGCAAGCGTAAATGCTTACGGCAGGATGATAGCAGGTATAAATGCCTATATCAGAGACAGAAATAAGATAACAACTTATACAGGAGAATTTTGTAATGGCGAAAGAAACATGGAAGCCGGGTAATATGTTATATCCGGTTCCAGCAGTGATGGTAAGCTGCCAGAGACCGACAGAAAAACCGAATATTATTACGGTAGCGTGGGCAGGAACGGTATGTACGAATCCGCCAATGCTTTCCATATCTGTCCGTCCGGAACGATATTCCCATGGAATAATTGCGGAAACCGGCGAATTTGTTGTAAATCTTGTGACGAAGGATCTGGTCTGTGCCACGGATTATTGTGGCGTAAAATCCGGCCGTGACGTTGACAAGTTTGATGCCATGCATCTGACACCACTGAACCTTCCGCAGGTATCGGCACCGGGAATTGCAGAAAGTCCGGTAAACATTGCCTGCAAGGTAAGCCAGATATTACATCTTGGAAGCCATGATATGTTTCTGGCAGATGTAGTAGGCGTTACCGTTGATGATTCCTATATGAATGAAAAAGGTAAATTCGAACTGAATCAGAGCGGGCTGGTGACTTATTCCCATGGAGAATATTTTCTGCTGGGTAAGAAGCTTGGAAGCTTTGGTTACAGCGTAAAGAAGCAGAAGCCTTCAAAGAATGGCAGAAAGAAGAAAGCGAAGTAAAAGAGCAAAATAAAAAAGAATAAAATAAAAAGGACAAAATAACTGAAAATATAAGAAATTATAGAAAGCGGAACAGAGAGAAAAATCTTCTCGTTGTTCCGCTTTTTGAATAACGTTTATTTTAAAAGTAAATCCATCAGACAGGCAAATACATCATCTGCCTGATTCTGCCAGTTGGTGCAGATGGCTTCCGCCTGTTCCTTTGTCTGGACAGTTAAAGTAAAATCAAGGCGGGTACGGCCTTTTTCCCGGAGCTGGCATCGCACACCGTATTCCTGTTCCGGTGTTTTGTAATAATCGGATAGATATGCATTTTCTGTTTTAATGGCAAGCTTATTTGCCTGAAAATAAGCTGCAATATCTTCTTCAATAGAAGGGGATATTTTGTCATGGAAAAAATGCAGTGTTTCTTTTCCTGCAGGAGTAATAATATACCGTGTACTGTTGTGGGTGTTTTCCGTACGGACAAGCCCGGAATCCATCAGGTCATGAATGACCTGCTGAATCGTAAAGTAGTCGGTATATTCCCTGTCTAAAAAGAAATCTGAAATCTGCGCATTGGACAATGGAAAATCAATATGTTCAAGCATGTGCAGAATAATTAATTTATATAAAGTAGCTGGTTCAGCCATAAAATCACCTCTTAGTTGCTAAGCGTCCCTGGTAAGTATTCCGCTCTTTTAAGCGGCGGTGAATCTGATTTAAAACAGTCCGTTTTCCGGTGCTCCACATCGGCGCAATCAGTAAATCCTTCGGACCATCGCCGGTAATCCGGTGAATCACCATTTCCGGAGGCAGAAGCTCCAGACAGTCAATAATCATTTCACAGTATTCATCCATGGAAAATACCGGAAAATGTGTCTTTTCATAATAAGCGGCTAAATCGGTGCCGGATAATACATGAAGCAGCTGTAGCTTGATTCCCCAGACCGGGAGATTTGCAATTGCCTGAACGGAAGCAGACATCATTTCTCTGGTTTCGTGGGGCAGTCCTAAAATCAGATGAACAATCACCTTGATAGAAAGGGCGTGAAGGGCGAAGAGACTTTTTTGAAAAGTCTCATAAGTAAAGCCGCTTCGTGTAAACTCTCTGGTGTCATCATGGATTGTCTGTAAACCAAGTTCCACCCAGACGGTTTTCTTTTCATTGATTTCGGCAAGCAGTGAAAGAATCTCAGGCTGCAGACAGTCAGGTCTTGTGGCAATGGAAATAATAACCACATCCGGGTCGTTTACTGCCTGCATATAAAGATTCCGCAGGTGTTCCACAGAACCATAAGTATTCGTGAATGCCTGAAAATATGCAATGAATTTATTGCAATTTCTTTTGGCTTTCAGAATGCTTTTTTCGGATTCTAACTGTTCTTTGATAGAAAGCGTGGGGGAGGCGGCAAAATCTCCGGAACCACCGGCAGAGCAGAAAATACAGCCTCTGGTATCTAAGTGTCCGTCACGGTTGGGACAACTGAGTCCGGCATTTAATGCAATCCGGTATACCTTTTCATGGTAGGTATTTTTTAAATAGTAGTCCAGAGAGTGGTAGCGCTTCTCCCCCCACAGTGTAATCGTGCCGTTTTTCATTAGCGGATGTGTGATTTGACTGCCTGGCTTACCACTTCGGCAACACGCGGGTCAAATGCTTCCGGCATAATAAAGTCTTCATTTAATTCTTCATCAGATACTAACCCTGCAATTGCTTTTGCAGCAGCAAGCTTCATTTCTTCTGTAATCTGGGAAGCGTGTCCTTCTAAAGCACCTTTGAAGATTCCCGGAAAAGCAACGACGTTGTTTACCTGATTCGGGAAATCACTTCTTCCGGTTCCGACCACTTTAGCACCTGCAGCTTTGGCAAGGTCTGGCATGATTTCCGGAGTAGGATTTGCCATGGCAAAAAGAATGGCATCTTTATTCATGGATGCAACCATTTCCTGAGTCACGATATTCGGTGCGGAAACACCAACGAAGATATCAGCACCCTTTAATGCATCGGCAAGGGTACCCGATTCATTGGAAAGGTTGGTAACTTCGGTCATTTTCTTCTGCATCCAGTTTAAGTCAGGATAATCTTTGCCGATGATTCCCATGCGGTCACACATAATAACATTTTTAAAGCCGTAAGTCAGTAACAGTTTGGTGATGGCAACACCGGCAGAACCGGCACCATTTACAACAACGCGGCAGTTTTCTTTTTCTTTTCCGGTTACTTTTAAAGCGTTGATGATTCCGGCAAGAACAACAATAGCAGTACCATGCTGGTCGTCATGGAAGACCGGAATATCAAGCATTTCCTTTAAACGCTCTTCAATTTCAAAACAACGTGGGGCGGAAATATCCTCTAAGTTGATGCCGCCGAATCCTGGAGCAATATTTTTAACAGTTTTTATAATTTCTTCGGTATCCTGTGTGTCAAGGCAGATTGGAACAGCGTTGACATTTCCAAATTCTTTAAACAGTACACATTTTCCTTCCATAACCGGCATGGCTGCGTACGGTCCGATGTTTCCGAGACCGAGAACAGCGCTTCCGTCTGAGACAACGGCAACGGTGTTGGCTTTCATGGTATAAGTATAAGCTTCTTCTTTATTTTCTGCGATGATACGGCAAGGTGCCGCAACACCAGGTGTGTATGCGATAGATAAATCTTCCCGGGTCTTTACCGGTGTCTTGGAGATGGTTTCTAATTTTCCATTCCATTTTTTATGCATTTCAATTGCTTTTTCGTTGGTATCCATAGTTCGTCTCCTTTTCTTAGCCATTGATTACTTCCGTCTAGTATCATATCATTAAAAAATTTTTAAAGCAAGAAAAAGGACTTCCTATTTGAAAGAAACTGTTGTATAATACGAAAAGACGAATCTTACGTTCCAATTATTTTTATTTCAAAAAGAAATCCCAATTATTTAGCAGATAATCAAATAAGCAAGAGGTAAGGAGAATAGAATGAGAGAGAAGTATGAAAGTCTTTCTGCAGCAGTGTTGCGTGAACTGGCAAAAGCAAGGGGAATGAAAGGAATTTCTACCTTAAAGAAAGCTGAGTTAGTAGAAGCGATGCTGGCGGAAGATGAAAAGGAAGCAAAGGTGCAGGAAGCCAAGAAAGAAGCAGAAGGTACAACAGAAACTACGGAGCAGGTAGCAGAAACCAGAACCTATCGCGCAGAACGTCCGCACCGGGAAAATGCAGCGAGGGGACATGAGGGCGAGATGCGTCGAAGCACAGTAAGACATACACCGGATGAGCATATTTCGGAAAAAGATGAAACGGAGCGTGTGGCAGAAGAAAACAAGGACTTAGACAGCGGTGTGAAGGCACATGGAATTCTTGAAGTTATGCCGGATGGATTCGGATTTATCCGTTGTGAAAATTATCTGCCGGGAGAGCATGATGTCTATGTTTCTCCGTCCCAGATTCGTAAGTTCAATCTGAAAACCGGAGATATTGTGACCGGAAATACCAGAATTAAGACACAGGCTGAAAAATTCTCTGCATTATTATACATTACTTCTATTAATGACCTGCATCCGTCAGAGGCTGTAAAGCGGAAGAATTTTGAAGATTTAACTCCGATTTTTCCGGATGAGAGAATCCGGCTTGAGACAAGCCATAGTGCAATGGCAATGCGAATTGTAGATTTAGTATCTCCGATTGGTAAGGGACAGCGTGGAATGATTGTTTCCCCACCAAAAGCAGGTAAGACTACATTATTAAAAGGTGTGGCACAGGCAGTAAAGCAGAATAACCCGGAGATGCATCTGATTATCTTATTAATTGATGAGCGGCCGGAGGAAGTTACCGATATTAAGGAAGCAATTGAAGGACCGAATGTAGAAGTTATTTATTCTACCTTTGACGAATTGCCGGAGCATCATAAGAGAGTATCCGAGATGGTAATTGAGAGAGCAAAACGTCTGGTAGAACATAAGAAGGATGTTATGATTCTCTTAGACAGTATTACAAGACTTGCAAGAGCATATAACCTTACAGTTCCGCCAAGTGGAAGAACCTTATCCGGTGGTCTTGATCCGGCAGCCCTCCATATGCCGAAGCGTTTCTTTGGTGCAGCCCGTAATATGCGTGAGGGCGGAAGCCTTACGATTCTTGCAACAGCACTGGTAGATACCGGAAGCAAGATGGATGATGTTGTTTACGAGGAATTTAAGGGAACCGGTAACATGGAACTGGTGCTTGACCGTAAGTTATCTGAGAAACGTGTATTCCCTGCAATTGACATTGTAAAATCCGGTACAAGAAGAGAAGACCTCTTACTGACACAGGAAGAGCAGGAGGCCGTATTTATTATGCGTAAGGCAATCAATGGCATGCGTACCGATGAAGCGGTTGAGAGCATCTTGAATATGTTTGTCCGGACGAAAAACAACCGGGAATATATCCAGACTGTAAAAAAGACAAAATTTGTTTAAAAACACTTGCATAACAGCTTTTCCTATGCTACAATGAATAAGCTGTTTATTCGGAAACTAAACAGTATCGCACTTAAATTAGACAAATGTCGTAATTGCGAAGCAATTCATATATGAGAGGTGAGAGACATGAGAGAAGGAATCCATCCAGATTATTATCAGGCAACAGTTACATGTAACTGTGGTAACACATTCGTAACTGGTTCAACCAAAGAGGATATTCACGTTGAAATTTGTTCCAAATGCCATCCATTCTATACTGGACAGCAGAAAGCTAACCAGGCTCGTGGACGTATTGAGCAGTTCAATAAGAAATACGGCATGAAATAGAAATTGCACAATGTGACTGAAAGATAAGGTTGAGGTTTCTAATCTCAACCTTTTTTTAGAAACAGGAAGAGAGGTCACACATGAAATATTCGGGAATCGGTGGACAGGCAGTTTTAGAAGGCGTAATGATGAAAAATAAGGAAAAGTACGCCGTGGCAGTCCGGAAGCCGGATGGAGAGATTACCGTTGATACCAAAGAGTATTATGGACTGATTAAAAACAAGACATTGCGGAACATTCCGATTTTACGTGGAGTGTTAAGTTTTGTGGAGTCTTTGACACTTGGAATATCAACGCTTACATATTCCGCATCTTTCTTTGAAGAGGATGAGGAAGACACCAAAGCAAAAAAGAAAGAATTATCAAAAGAGGCAGCAGCAAAAAAAGAAAAGGCAGAAATGGGTATTACTGTTGCATTTTCCTTTGTACTTGCCATTGGAATCTTTATGATTCTGCCATATTATCTTTCTTTGATTTTTCAGAAATTTATTACATCCCATGTGGCACTGGCGCTGATTGAAGGTATCATCCGAATGATGATTTTTTTGGCATATATTGCTTCAATTTCCTTAATGAAGGATATCCAGCGTGTATTCATGTATCACGGAGCAGAGCACAAATGCATTAACTGCATTGAACATGGAATGGAGCTGAATGTAGAAAACGTGAGAAAGAGTTCCAGACTGCATAAGCGGTGTGGTACAAGTTTTCTCCTGTTTGTAATGATTATCAGTATTATTTTCTTTGCATTTATTGATGTAAAGAGCCGGATTTTGAAGGTAGTGCTTCGTTTGCTGCTGATACCGGTGATTGCTGGTGTGTCATATGAATTTATCCGGCTTGCCGGAAAAAGTGATAATCCGGTAGTGAATTTCTTAAGTAAACCTGGATTGTGGCTGCAGAGGCTTACAACAAGAGAACCGGATGATTCTATGATTGAGGTTGGTATTGCTTCCGTGGAAGCAGTATTTGACTGGAAAAAATATTTGAGCGAAATGTAAAAGAAAAGGGCGTAATATATGACTTATAGAGAGGCAGTGGAATTTGGTACAAAGTGTCTTACAGATGCAGGAGTGCCGGATGCCGCACTGGATGCATGGTATCTTTTACAGATGGTATGCAGGATTGAACGCAGTTACTACTACGTTCACGGGGAAGAAGATATTACACAGGATGCTCAGAAAGAATATGAGATTGCAGTACAGAAACGAGCTGAACATATTCCGCTACAGTATATTATTGGAGAACAGGAATTTATGGGGCTTCGATTCAAAGTAAATTCCAATGTTCTGATACCGCGGCAGGATACCGAGACTTTAGTGGAGCAGGTATTGAAGATTGTAAAGCCGGGGATGAAAGTATTAGACCTTTGTACAGGGTCTGGTTGTGTATTAATCAGTGTGTTGAAAAATGCACCGGAACTTACCGGTGTTGGAAGTGATATTTCGAAAACTGCATTGCTGGTAGCGAAAGAAAATGCAAAGATGCATGAAGTGGATGCGGACTGGATACGCAGTGATTTATTTGATAATATTACCGAGACTTTTGATGTAATCATGGCGAATCCGCCTTATATACCGACAGGAGAGATTCTGTCACTGATGCCGGAGGTGCGGGATTTTGAGCCGGAAAACGCATTGGATGGCGGAGCGGATGGTCTTGATTTTTATCGGAAGATTGCCGGACAGGTAAAGGATTATTTGAATCCTGGCGGATATGTTTACATGGAAATTGGTTATGACCAGGGAGAAGCAGTCTCTGAGCTGATGCGTAACGCAGGATTTACAGAAGTTGAAGTAATCAAAGACCTTGCACGAAATGATCGTGTGGTAAAAGGGAAAGGAAATTAAAATGTTTGATCGTTTAGAGGATTTATTGATTCGTTATGAAGAGTTGATGAGTGAGTTAAGTGAACCGGATGTGGCAAATAATCCGGAGCGTTTTCGTAAGCTGATGAAGGAGCAGAGCGATTTAACTCCTATCGTGGAAGCTTATAAAGAATACAAACAGTGTAAGCAGAATATTGAAGATTCGCTTGCTATGCTGGACGAAGAAACAGACGAAGAAATGAAGGAGCTTGCAAAGGAAGAATTAAATGATTCCAAGGCAAGAGTAGAAGAATTAGAGCAGAAACTGAAAATTCTTCTTCTTCCAAAGGATCCGAATGATGATAAGAATGTCATTGTGGAAATCCGTGCCGGTGCCGGCGGAGATGAGGCAGCTTTGTTTGCAGCTGAGATTTACCGTATGTATGTCCATTATGCAGAGAGCAGACGCTGGAAAGTTGAGACGATGGAATGCGAAGAAATCGGAATCGGTGGAATGAAGAGTGTTACTTTCATGATTACCGGACAGGGCGCTTACTCTGTTATGAAATATGAATCTGGTGTACATCGTGTACAGCGTGTACCTGAGACAGAGTCCGGCGGACGTATCCATACGTCTACCATTACAGTAGCAGTAATGCCGGAGGCAGAAGAAGTTGATGTCCAGATTGATGAAAAGGATATCCGAATCGACGTTATGCGTGCATCCGGAAACGGTGGACAGTGTGTCAATACTACAGACTCTGCGGTTCGTCTGACTCATTATCCAACCGGAATTGTAATCTACAGCCAGACAGAGAAATCACAGCTTCAGAATAAAGAGAAAGCATTTGCCCTTTTGCGTGCTAAATTATACGACATAGAATGCCAGAAGGCGCATGATGCAGAAGCAGAAGCCAGAAGAAGCCAGATTGGTACTGGTGACCGTTCGGAGAAGATTCGTACTTATAACTTTCCACAGGGACGTGTAACCGACCACAGAATCAATCTTACGCTCTATAAACTGGATAAAATCATGAATGGTGACATCCAGGAAATCTTAGATGCTCTGATTGCAGCAGACCAGGCAGCAAAATTGGCGAAGATGAATGAGAATTAATATGAATTAGTAAGAATCAAGAAAAGCGAGTTATAGGACAAAATGTGTTGATGAAAACCGCTTTCAAGCCTTGAA
>NZ_QUHR01000016.1:416-17592 GCF_003479605.1 Roseburia sp. AF12-17LB | reverse complement strand
CTTTTTTTGATTGGATATTGATGCTTTAATAAGTATATCTAATTACATCTCTACACCACGAAAATCAAATTAATAACCACAATTGAATTAATGAGAACTGAAAAAAAGGACTACTTATTGAATCAGAATCAAGAAGAAGCTAAAGAATGGTTGAAATTTTTATGTGAGCATACTGATAAAGAGGAATTAAAAACGCTGGAGGATGAAATTGCTAATCGGTTTGTTTTTAAATTTGATGTTGAGATTGATACTGGAGAATTGGATGGTAGAAGAGTTTCTTTAATGAAGGAGTATTTGATAAAATCAAATGAATTCCTAAAATAAAATTTATTATGTCTTCACATAAGGACATCCGAAAATCAAAATCTAATATTTAGTTCCAAAACGCTGATATAAACGTGTTATTTTCAAAACATATTTTTGTTGCAAAAGGGAGGTATTTTTTATGATAACAAGAAATTCGGATAAGAAACAGAAACAGGAACAGATGCTGATGTTTTGCATGGATGACATGGTACCCAAGATTCACATGCTCCGATTAATATTATGGTATAGAATATTTTAATGCTGGAAAGGTGGTAGTGGATGAATTATTTAATAGGTTTTATATTATGGTGGATTATGGTTGGAATTATTTATGTTGGTGTTTATTTATACAGAAAAAAAACGAAAAAGCATAACTATTTAAGTAGGAAGTATGTTCAAATGATTACTTATATATTGAGTATGTTATTAGGATATATAGTAGTGTTTATGTTTTCTCAATTATGGAATGATTATAAATGGAAATGTTCTGCTTTGGCGGGGACTATTATATTGATAACAGTTGTAAAAATAGTGAGATGTTTTTGGAATAGTATATGGAAAACAAATAATAGAAATATCGAACTTACTGAGGGTGAACTGCAATGGTGTAATACCATATCTATTGCTGGAATGGTTGCATTGGGAATCGTTTTTTTTATTCAATATAAAGTATCGGACTTTTTTGAAATATCCAGTTTAGCAGTTTCAATATGGGTAGGTTCATATATATCTATGCAAAAAGTTCAAGGTAGAAATAGTATAAAAGACGTGAAAGCTGATTTGATAGATACATTTAAAATAGAGAATAGAGGTTTTCTTTGCTTTGGAATAATTTTTATGATACTATTTGTAACTATTGTTTCATTGCATTTACATGAACTATTGCTTATAGTAAGTAATCGGTATGCAGTTGGATTTAGTATTGGAGGCATATTATTTATTGGGGGTACATTATTTAGGATGATTTTAAAAAAGAAAATTATACCGAAAGAAACAAAGGAAATAATAAATCATGATGAAAAAGATAACTGAAGTGCAGGTGAAGAAAGAACAGCAGTTGGAGATAAGTAACTTCAATAGCATTCAGGTTGGTAAGGTTTGTGGTGTGCTACCTGTCAAGAGGACAATAAAAAATAATAAATTTTTTGTATCGTCAGCCGATTTACGGCTGGTGATATTTTTAGAGACCGTTTCAAGTTTTGTGTAAACGTTAAAAACTGATATAAGATTTGTGAATAGTTACAAATGGGCAGAGCCGCTTTTTCAGGTTCTGCCCATATCTGCATTATACAGAAGTTTTTAGGCATGTTAATAAGACCTGCCTAAAACAAGCTGTTTTTTACAGGTTTCGTCCGGTCAGACGTTCTTCAAAATAGATTTCCAGTTGGGAATGAATCTGTCCCCAGTCCTGCCGGTGACCTGTCCATTTTTTCGTGATGTCCATAGTTGCTAGATATAGCATTTTTAAAAGACTGTCATCTGACGGAAAAACCGTCTTGCTTTTGGTCACTTTCCGAAGCTGACGGTTGAATCCTTCAATGGCATTTGTGGTATAAATCAGGCGTCTTACTGCCTCCGGATACTTGAAATAAGTGGACAGGGTTGTCCAGTTATCATGCCAGGATTTATAGATTTTCGGGTACTTGGACTCCCATTTATCTTTGAACAGCTCTAATTCATTTAAAGCTGTTTCTTCTGTTGGAGCCGCATATACAAGCTTCAGATCAGCCATCAGTTTTTTGATGTCTTTGTATGAAACAAACTTTGTTGAATTACGGATTTGATGGATAATACACTGCTGGATTTCTGTTTTTGGGTAAACAGCCTCGATTGCCTGTGGAAATCCATTCAAACCATCAACGCATGCAATAAGGATATCCTCAACTCCCCGGTTTTTTAATCCATTCATGATAGAAATCCAGAACTTCGCACTTTCGTTTTCTCCAACATACATTCCAAAGACGTCCTTTTTTCCATTCATATCGATACCAAGAGCAATGTAAACCGCACGTTTTACAATACGTCCTTCACTGCGGACATGGTAGTGGATGGCATCCATAAATACTACGGCATACATGGAAAGTATTTTTTCCTCCATGTCCTGGGTTACTGTATTCTGATACTTTTTAATCAGCTGTGGTTCATAATCACCGTTACGATCCCTTGGTATAGCTACATCCATATCTCCATAACTGGTGTGCATGGTTTTGTTAGAATGTCCATTTCTACTGTTGTCTGTTTCTTTGTTTCGGTAGTCATACTTGGAATATCCTAATTCCTCATCCAGTTCTTCATCCAAAGCACCTTCCAAAATGACAGACATCATGTCACGCATGATGCTGTTCACATCCGTACCATCTTTGATGCTGATATCATTATTTTTCAAATAATCACGCATCATTTCTCTCATTGCTGCTTTTTGTGGACTGTCTTTTCTTCTTGCCATAAAAATCATATCACAAACGGGTGGTAATGATTTACGTGAATAGTGAGATGGCAGATTACACAAAAAAGGAAAAACTGCTTTGACGTTCAGAGAAAACTGTTTCGACTTTTATTCGACCAGATTAAATTAAGTTTAAAATGATATAGAAATTAATCATCTGTTAATTTTAGAAAAAGTATGCTGAAATGCCCGGAAAATAAGGAAAAATGACAAATCAGGAGAGAAAAAAAGAGGAACAGATAGAGGGAAAATGAGGTCGAATATTTTTGGTTGACATTTACGAAAAAAAGAGAAAGAATCTATACGACAAAGACAAAAGAAAAGGGAGAGAGGATATGAAACGGAAGAAAGTAATAACTGTTCTTTTGTGCATTATGCTGCTGGGAACAAGCGGTTTTACCGGATATCAAATCGGTAAGATAAATGGAAACACTACATTGCAGACAGGTAATACAGCAGTAGAAAGAACGGTGGAGTCACAGGGAGTGGCAGTTGTGAATCTGGATACCGGCATATCGGATGGTAATACACAAGTCTATTATGGGGAGCAGATCATAAATTTTCCAAATGATAATTTCATATATACCTCATTAGAAGATGCCAGAAATGGAATAGAAGAAGGGCGATACGGTGCTTATATTATAATTCCATCAGATTTTTCGGAAAATGTTGAAAGCTTAAATACAGTTCCGGCGGCATCGCAGTTACAGTATGCAGTCAGTGAAGATGTATCAGCGGATGCAAGAGAAGATCTTTTAGGTGATGTCCTTCAGTTTGGGGAACAACTGAACAGTCAGATGACATATATGTATCTATGTAACATAATGGATGAATTTCATGCGGCGCAGGATGAATCTGCAATGGTTATGAATAATGACATTACAGATAAAGAAGCAATACAGGGAATACAGGCATCTGATTTGGTAAGCATGGTTCCGGTTCCGGAATTAAAACAGCAGGAAGACACTACAATACCGTTAGATATTTCGGATTATACAGAGGAAAATGCGCAGTTGATTCAGGCAGTAGACAGTGCATATCGGGAAAATCTGTCAGATGCTTCTGCACAGTTAAGTGATTTGCGAACAGCAGGAAATGAACTGGTCAGTTCCTTAAAAGAAATATCAGAAGGCGTAGGAGAAATCAATTTACTTTCGGATGCAGACGGGCAACTTTTATATCGGGATGGGATTCGAAATCTGCAGGATACATTGCTTGCATATAACGGAGAAAAGACTGCTGAACAAAACAGCCGTCTTGCCCAGATTGCACAGATTCAAAATGTGACAGAACAACTGGATACGAATTTGCAGCAATGCATTGAAAACTATAATCAGAGAATTGAAGCAGCAGGAATACAGAACCTGAATTCCTATGGCAGAGAAATGAAGGCTCAGCTGCCGAAACTGCAATGGAAGGAAGCAGAGGCAGAAGATGGAACAGTAGCATATGAACTGACCTGCAGTCAGGTAGAAGGAATGGAAGAACCGCCGGTTATTACCATTGCACTGGAACAGAATGCAATTGAAGAAAATGTAAAGAACAAGAATTATATCGACAAAATATTAAAGGCATTTCTGCTGCCGGAAGATTCAGATGGCGGGGACGGAGAAGAGGATAAAACCGGAGAAGGAGAGAAAACAGAAGAAGACAAAAACGGAGAAGAGAAAACCGGAGAAGACAAAACAGAAGAAGGCAAAACAGAAGAAGGAGAGAAAAACGAACCGGAATCAGGCGAAGGCGAAGATACTGGAGAAGAACCGGAAGCAGCGGTTACGGTAGAAAAAATATTTGAGCAGTGTGATGCAGATACAGAAATCATGGAATTTCTGACAGAACAGGGGTATGCCTCTACAAAGGAATTTTTAAAGGCATATCTGGATGGAGAAGTGCCGGTTGCACAGACAGAGACGCAGCTAAAGGTAACGGGAGATGTGGATGCATTGGGAGAATATCTTAAGGCATCACTGGAACAGATTGCGACAGAAGATTATACATTACCGGTATTTGAGGGAAGCTGGCAGACCGGGGATGGCAGCAGGATGGGATTTCGTGATTTGCTGAGAGACACCGGGCTTTTATGTGATGCGATGCAGACAGATGTGGCGGCACAGAAGAATGTTGATGTGGATGGCATTACGGGTCTGGTTCAGAGTGGTTGTATACAGCCATTGGCAGACCGCACAGATTTCGTGAAAAAGGAGATAGAAAATAGCCAGAAAGAAGAACAGGATGCAGTTAATTCTTATCAAAGAAGCGTAAATGGATTTCATCCAAGACAGGATACCACAGTGATGAATGACAGCGTGAGCAGCATGAGAGAAAATGCTGCACTTATGCAGCAGGAAATCAACACCAGCAATCAGTCTTATGTGGATTATGCAGATAAATTGTATCAGACTACTTCAGAAAATATATTGACATTGCAGCAGCACATGGAAGAAGCGAAAGAAACTTCCAATCAGGCAGTTACAGATGCATTGGCTTCGGCAAAGGAAGTGAAGAATACTACAAGCAGTCAGAATCAGACGGCATTGGCAGATTTTGCAGCAAAGCTTCCCTATACAAGAGTAGGAAGCATGGAATATACACAGGTATATGAATTTGTGGCACAACCAACGCAGATGCTGCAGGTCAGCGATTACCAGCGGTTAAAGGATGAGGTGGATCATACCGTATCACAGAAAAGTGTTACCGGCAGCAGGGAACAACAGAAGAGTTCGCATTGGGTGGAATATCTTTTATATGGAATATTAGGAATTTTGGCGGTGGGAATATTAGGAAGCTATGCCAGAAGTTATCACAGAAGAATCAAGGAACAGAGCAACCCGTCGAAAGACGTTGCAATATAAAGTAAAGGAGACAAAAGAAATGGCAGATGTAAACAACATCCGGATTAGTCCGGAGCAGATGGAGACAAAGGCAAACGAATTTGATGCAAGATGTGAGGAATTCCAGCAGGTAGTAAGTACCATGCGTAATATGGTTTCTACACTTTGCGATGAATGGGCAGGACAGAGCAGTCAGGCATTTTATGATCAGTTCAGTTCCTTAGAGCCTAGCTTTTCTGCAACTGCAGAATTAATTACATCCATTGCACAGCAGTTACGTGATGTATCTACATCTATGCAGAACATTGACCGTGAAATTGCCGGAAAGATTGGAGTAATGTAATAGAGAATCGGAAAGCCACATCCTGTGACTTTCCGATTCTTCTATCCCTTAAGACCATACTTTTGTCAGAAACAGGAGAAGTAAAGTGACAGATAATTCTAAGATAGAGATTAATCCTTCGGTACTGCAGAACCGGTCGCAGACCTATCAGTCGCTGACGGATGTAAACGGAGCAGATGTATTTACGGATGATTATGAAGAAAGAGTAAAAGATTACCAGCAGAAGGAACAACGCAGCTATGAGGATACAAAGGAACAGGTATTTATAAAGAAAATGGATGAAAATGCCGGAAAAGAAGAGGCTGTAAAAGAACAATTATTTTTAACAACAGGAAGTCAGCAGCTGCAGCAGCAGGCAAAAGTAACCTCATCATTGGATGCGTATTGGATTCCGGCATGCGGAATTCTGCTGGCAGTGGGAATTCTGCTGTTGCTGCAATATCGGAAGAGAAGACAGGGAAGGTGGAAGAAAAATGTTGCTCACACTTACAATTATGAATCGTGAAGGAAGCTGGCAGGAAGATATACAGGTTAATCCACAGCAGAAAATAATAGATACCATGCTTATTTTAAAGGAAGCGGGAAAACTGCCACAGGAAGAGGTACATGAAATGAAATCTGAACGCAGGGGAAGATTTCTGGACATGAATAAGAACTATGAACAGCAGAGTATTTATGATGGAGATATTCTCTGCATACAGTAGAGGCAGACAGAGGACAGAAGAAAATAAGATACGGGAGAGAAAAGATGGAAGAAAGAATAAAGAAATCAGCATTACAGGCGGAAGGCATATTTGATTATCAGAAATTAATGTATCCGGATACAGGTCTTATTGCAGTGAAAATAGAGGAAGAAGGGGAGGAACTGCTTTTAACCTATAATCTGGAAGCACTGACACCGATGACAGAGATACGAAAAGAAGATATTACCACAAGACTGGCAGTATTGGAAAATATAGAATTACTGGCAGCATGCCGGAAATCATATTACTTTACATTAGAGCCGGAAAATCTTTATTACGACAGGAATCATCTGGTCTATGTAAAACAGAGAGATATCTGCGGGGAAGAAAGAGAATATGATGAACAGAAATGGATGGAAGAATATAAAGCACTCATTGGCTATGCATTACAGAAGCAGTACAGTTATGCGGATTATGTACAGGGAGGAATGCAGCTTTTAAAGGGTGGCATACTGCAAAAGGTACGGCAGGTGGAATTCGTAGAAGAGCTGGTCAGACTGTTGGAACAGCGTAAGCAGGAGATAGAGACAGAACGGTCTGTGAAAATGATTTTTCTGAACCGAAGACGGTATCGTACATTGCAGGCATCGTTTGTTGTGGTATTGCTGTTGGCAATAGTACTGGCGGTCTATGCATTGGTTGATTTCATCCGTACTGAGCCATATAAGGATGCAGTAATTGCGGCGGAAAATGCCTATATTTCAGCTGATTATGTATCCTGTGTGGATGCCATGCAGGAAATATCGGTAAAAGATATGGATATATATCAGAAATATATTCTTGCCAATTCCTATGTGAGAAGTGAGAATCTGACACAGCAGCAGAAAGAGAATATTATAAGCAATCTTTCTTTAAAGGAGACGCCAGCCAGATTGGAGTACTGGATATATCTTGGAAGAAATGACATTTCAGAGGCAATTGATATTGCCATGCAGCAGTCCGATGATGAAATGCTGCTTTATGCTTATATGAAACAGAAATCCATGATAGAGACAGACAGCAGTCTCAGTGGAGAAGAGAAAACACAGGAGCTGGAGAAAATTGCACAGAAGATGCAGCCATTGATGGAAAAATATGATACCGAGGAAGAATAGCATGAAGAGAAGCTTTCAGAGAACAGAGAATTTTACAATAGACGGAAAAAATGGAAATCTTGGAATTGAAGGATTTCCGGCAAGGCTATGGGTCAGGAATGATGAGGTAACAATAGAAGGTTATGAGAACATATACTGGAACGGAAGGGAAGCCGCCTGTAAAGGAAAGATAAACAATGGAGATGAATTAAGCTTTTCCCGGGGAAAAATTATCTTCCTGGAAAAAAGTGTACAGGTGGAATGCGAAGATACGGTGAATATCAATACCGATGGATTATTGGAACTGGAAGAAAAAGAAATTCCATTTGAAGGATATCCGAAGTATAAACGTTCTCCGCGAATCATTAAAAGAATACCGGATTTGGAAATTAGTCTGACCAGCCCAAAAGAACAGCAGAATGGAAAGAAAGAGAGTCTGGTACAGCTTATTGTGCCGCCTCTTGTGATGCTGTGTGTGACAGTAGGAATCAGTATTTTAATGAAGCGTGGTTTATATGTGCTGATGTCAGCAGCAGGCACAGTGATGACAACAATATTTACGGTGGTTAAATATATAACAGACCGTAAGGAAGGTCAGGAGAATAAAAGGCTCCGGGAGAAAACATATCGGGAATATCTGTTAAAGAAAAGAAAGGAAATATATGCAGCATATCAGAATGAAGAAGAGGCAAATCACTATAATTATCCGGAGGTAAAGGAGCTTGCCCGGATGGTTGGGCAGTACAGTCCAAGAATCTATGAGAGAAGCTCTAATGATGATGATTTCCTGAATGTATCTTTGGGACAGGTAATGGCAGATTGTCATTTCCGTATTCGCCTTTCTACGGATGAATTAAAGAATAAACCGGATGAGCTGGAACTGGAAGCACAGGAATTGAAGCGGGAATTTTCAAAGATGAAACAGCCTGTTGTAGTAGATTTAAAGAAAGCACATCTGGGACTGGTGGGAGAGAAAAGCGTTATTCATGAGCAATTGAAATTACTTGTGGCGCAGCTTACTTTTTTTCAGAGTTATCATGACCTTGAAATCGTAACAATTTATAATAACAGATTTGATGCTGATTTCCAGTGGATGCGTTGGTATCCACATTTACGGATACATGCGGTAAATGTAGTGGGAACTGTAAATTCAGAGCGGAAGAGAGACCAGATTCTTGGAAGCCTGCATCAGATGATTAAGAACCGGAAAAACAAATTAGAAGAGAGTAAGAAGGAAAGCCGTTTCCTGCCGCATCTTATATTTATTATAGATGAGCCAAAGTTAATTATGGACCATTCTATTATGGAATATCTGGATAAAGAAGGGGATAACCTTGGATTTTCTATTATTTACACCACAAATATGAGAGCAAATCTGCCGGAGAATATCGGTACAATAGTTATGCTTCATAATTCCGGTCAGGCAACACTTCTGATGGAAGAGAAGGAAGAGAAAAAGCTTTCCTTTGAATTGTCAGATACCAGCGGTATAAATCTGGAATGGATGGCAAGAAATTTAAGTACACTGGAGCATATGCAGGGAATTAGTGCACAGATACCGGAGAGTATTACATTTTTTGAAATGTATCAGGTGGAGCATCCGGAGGAACTGGATATTGCAAAACGATGGAAGAAAAATCATGCAGCAAAGTCTCTGGCGGTTCCGCTTGGGGTAAGAGCCAAGGAAGATTATGTCAATCTTAATCTGCATGAAAAAGCCCATGGTCCCCATGGACTTGTAGCAGGAACGACAGGTTCCGGTAAATCGGAAATTATCCAGTCTTATATACTGTCCCTGGCAGTCAATTATCATCCGTATGAGGTGGCATTTTTACTGATTGATTATAAAGGTGGTGGAATGGCAGGATTATTCCGGAATCTGCCGCATCTGCTGGGAACAATCACCAATCTGGATGGAGCACAGAGCATGCGTGCCATGGCATCAATTAAGAGTGAACTGGCAAGAAGACAGAAAATATTCAGCAGCTATGATGTGAATCATATCAACGCATATCATAAGCTGTTCCAGAATGGAGAGGCAGAGGAACCACTGCCGCATTTATTCATTATCAGTGATGAGTTTGCAGAATTGAAAAAGGAACAGCCGGATTTTATGACCGAACTGGTATCGGCGGCGCGAATCGGACGAAGCCTTGGTGTGCATCTGATACTGGCAACACAGAAACCAACCGGAGTTGTAGATGATCAGATCTGGACAAACTCCAAGTTTAAACTGGCACTTATGGTACAGAATGAGGCAGACAGTAAAGAAATATTAAAGACACCGGATGCCGCCAATATTACAATCCCCGGAAGAGCTTATCTTCAGGTTGGAAATAATGAAATCTATGAATTATTCCAGTCGGCATGGAGTGGAGCTTCTTATGTAAGTGAAAAGGAAGAGGAAAAAGTAGATGACAGAGTTTATCTGGTGAATGACCTTGGACAGGGTGAACTGATAAACGAAGATTTAAGTGATGAACATGCTTCCGGCGGCAATATGATGACGCAGCTGGATGCTACGGTAGATTATATCCACAGAGTATATGAGGCAATGGATACCGTGGAAGTAAAACGGCCGTGGATGCCACCGCTGCCGGAACAGATTGTATCGGACCAGCAGGCAGAGAAAAGAAATGCATTAAATCTGACTGCACGGATTGGAAAGATAGATATTCCGGAAGAACAGCAGCAGGTGGAGTACCAGCTTGATTTTGCCACAGACGGAAATCTCTTATATATTGCTTCCGCAGGTTATGGAAAAACAGCATTTCTTACAACCGTGTTGTTGTCATTGGCAATGCATAACCGGGTAGAGAATCTGAACTTCTATATATTGGATTTTGGAAACAGTGGATTGATTCCATTGAATCGCCTGCATCATACGGCAGACTATATCAGTTTTGATGATACGGAACGATTCCGTAAATTCTGCAATCTTATACAGGCAGAGATAAAACGGCGTAAAAAATTACTGGCAGAACGGATGGTACAGAATTTTGAAGTATACAATCAGGTGGCAGAAAAGACATTAAAAGCAATAGTAATTGCTATTGACAATTATGATGTAGTCAAAGAACTGGGATATGAAGCGGAAGAATTTTTCCAGAAATTATCCAGAGATGGTACCGGACTTGGCATATATATGGCAGCAACAGCAACACGAAGTAATGCCATGAAGTATTCTACATATAACAATTTTAAGAATAAAGTGGCAGGTTATCTTTTCGATGAATCAGACTTGCATGTAATTGTGGGACGAAGTTCTTATTCACAGTCAGAGATAAAGGGACGGACACTTATAAAATACAATGGACTGGTAAGTGTCATGCAGGTCTATGTCATGACTGCATTTACAGATGAACTGGAGTATAACCAGGGTATAGAAGCTTGTATTGAGCAGATAAATGCATGCTATCCGGATACTGTAGCACCGAGAATCCCGGTATTGCCGGATGAGTTAAATATCAGAACATTTATGGAAATGAGAAAGAAACAGCATACAGCAGAAGAAAACGCTGCAGAGAAGGCAATCTGGCTGGGACTGAATAAAGAGAGTGTATTGCCGGAATGTATTCCGGCAGGTCTTACAACGCCATTTGTAATTCTGGGTGAGACTGCAAGAGGAAAGACGAATGCATTAAAGGTTATTTTAGAACAGATAACAGGAAGAGGAAAAGTATATTTATTAGACTCGAAAGATATGGAACTATATCATTACAGGTCCGGCGATGAGATTCATTATATCGGAGCAGATGGAATAGATGCGTTTCTTATGGAACTGGGAGGACTGGTGACTGTACGAAATCAGCAGCTGCAGCAGAAGATGAAGGAACATCCGGAACAGTTACCACGCCGTCTGGTTCAGGAACTGGATGCATGTTATGTTGTGGTAGATGAGTGGGATGACTTTGTAGAGGCAACGAAATTAAAAGCTGTATTGTTGGCACCGATATTGAGTGGGGCATTGTCCAGTGGAATCCGATTTATTCTTACAGCCAATTCCGGTAAATTAAAAGGATTTGATGAGATTACCAAATTTGCAAAAGCAACTACGGATGGTCTGCTGGTGGGCAACCCTGGTTCTACAGGAATTTTTGGAACAGTTGCAGCAAAGGAATTGCCGCAGTTAAGTGATGGTCTGCTCTTCCATAATGGAGCATATGTGCGTATCCGCATACCGAAATGTGAAGACAGAGAAGAATAAAGAAAAATAAGCAGGAGGATAAAAAGATGGAACAGGAAAATATAGAGTTTTTGCCGTTAGGAAGTATTGTGCAGCTTAAAGGTGGCGTAAAGAAAATTATGATTATAGCAAGAGGTGCATTTGCAGTAGTCAAAGGTGAAAAAAGATATTTTGATTATGGAGCGTGTACCTATCCGGAAGGGGTTATAGGAGATGCACTGTTATATTTTCAGCATAAGGATATTCAGAAAATAGTATATCGCGGTTATGAGGATGAAGACGAGAAGCTGATGCAGGAAAATATTAAAAACAATCTGAGTGTGCTGCAGGAGCAGCTGCTGAAGAAAGAACAGGAAGCATAAGAAGGCGTCGGAGAGATGAGGAGGAAAGGATAAATGTCGAAGACGAAGAAAAGCTCTTCCGGCAGTAAAGGAAGTTCAACAACAAAGAAGAGTACAACCAGTACAGCGGAGATTAATCAGGTAAAACAGCAGTTAAACACAGTAAAGAGCAGTTTGCAGTTAGAAAGCAGCAGTCTGGCTCCCATGGAGGGGACACTTAATACATTAAAGGAACTGAAAACGAGACTTGAGACAGCCATAGATACGCTGAGAAACCAGAAGGATGGTATTGAGGATAAATATACATTAGACAGTGGCTGGCGTGGAGATTTATATAATGCATCAATTTCTGCCTCCAGTGCATTGAAAACAGAATACGGAAATGTCTGTACCAATCTGGGATATGATCTGGATGCACTTTGTGATGAGATTACAAGAAGAGAGAATGAAATCTACAATAAGAATGAGTATATCGGCAAGCTGCAGAGCAGTTGGAACAGTCTTTGCAACTGGCTGGAAAAACATACTAATTAGGAGGGCATCATTATGCTGATAAAATTAGATACCAATGTTTATACATCAAAGGTACATTCTTTTTCGACGGTATCCGGTGAGGTAGAAGGAAAACAGCTTACAGTTCCGGAGTTAAATGTATCAATGGATGCTATGACAGCGTACCGGGCGGGCTTTTCACAGTTAATTGGTCTGATGAGTTATTATCAGAGCCTTCTGACGCAGGATGCCGGGAAGCTTCTCACACTGCGTGATGAATTGGTTGATGCAGAAGCTTCTTTGATGAAAATGATAAAGACAAAATAGGGGGAGTGGAGAAAGTTATGGGATTTCAGGTAAAGTATGAAGAAATTACCAGCATTCGGCAACTGATTCTGGCACAGCTTGACCGGTGGATAGAACAGATAGATGCGGTAAGAAGCAGTATTGTAGAAATTGCTGCCATGCCGTAGATGCACGGAGAGGCAGCAGAGCATGTAAGAAGCTATATGTGGGATTATCATATGAATCTTGCAAATATGATAAAAGATACGATAGAAACCTACCGGAGCAGTTTTATACTCTACGCAGACTGGTATTATAACATTGATTCTGACCAGATGGCAGAGATGTCCCAGGATTCCATGGAGGGACTGGAGGAGAACATCCAGGGAGCCAGGTCAGACTTTGATGCGGTAGCAGAGGAAGTGGCGGATATTGAGAGAGAACTGTCTGCTTATCTTGATGTGGGCAGATTTTCTACAACCTGTATGGAAAGCTGCTTTGACAATGCGCTTGCCGGAGTGCAGAATGTCCGCACACAGATAGGGGAATATGAAGAGGCACACAGCCATGCAGATATGTATCCCATCGATATGATGATAGGTTATCTTCGCAGTATTATTGGTGGACAGTTAGGGGGCAGTAGTGCTACAATCAGTGCATATGATGCATCGGTTGTGAATGCAACAGAGTCCTTCCAACTGGCACAGATGATGGATGGAATGTTAAGTACATATCTCGAGCAGGTGAAGGACAGGGTAAACTCCTGTGAGGAGTTCTATGAACTGCAGCAACAGCAGTGGCAGGAATCTATCCGGCTGAGAACAGAAGAAGGCATTGTAAAGACGATTGCCGGAGTCGGAACCATGATTCTGGGAGGAATGCTTGTCGTGGCAACCTGTGGTATGGCTCTTCCTTTAGTGGCTACCGTTGGAGTTGCAGCAATTGGATTAGGCACAGCTGCATATGGATGTGCAAATGCAGTAGAAGGAAGCCAGGATATATATGCGGGAGTGACGGGAGACCCAAGAATGGTATCGGTTAATCCAATCCGAGATACAGTATTTGCCAGTAATCCGGACCTCTATTATTTAATAGGAAATGTATTGACAATTGCTGCCTCTATGATACTGACCGGAGGAATGGCAGCTAATGCAGCGATAAGTGCAGGAACATCCGTAAGCAGGGCAGTAGTGACAGAGTATGCAAAGCAGGGATTGACGATGGCAGCCAGCAGCTATGTGGAAAAGAGCATGACAGAAGCAACCAACAGTCCACTGGCAGGTTTTGTAGTTGGTTCACTAACTGGAATAGCAACATATGGAACGCTCAGTGAGGCAGAGCTGGAAGTAGTAAATAATGTAAAAAGACCGCAGCAGTTGGGGAATGTTGGAGAGAGTGGTAGAACGGGTGGCTTATCAACACAGGGATATTCGAATTTTGCTGATGGAATGTCACCAGAAGATGCTACAAGATATATTTTAAATAATGAAAAAGCGTTCTTTAATGAGTTTTCTGAAAGAGCAAGTGCGGCAGGGTTGAGTGATACGCAAATTGCAGAAGCCTTTGAGGCAATGAGAAACGGTGATTATACAAAGATGGCAACATATTTTGATACTTCATCACCAGTTGATGGTGCAGTATTTTGGAGTGGCAATAAAGAAGGCGCTGCTGCATATGCAAACAGCATTGGCGGAACTATAATGGAGCAAACTCCAGGTGGGCAAGTATTTGATAATTGGAGAGGATTGAGCGGTATGTATCCTGAATGGGATACACCCACGAGTCTAGCTCAGAAACCAATTTGGGATGCCCTGTCAAGTCAATATGCAAATGGCGCAGAAGGAATTGCAACATATGCTCATCCTGATGGCTATGTGGGAAAAGTTTGGTCAAATATAGAAAAACCAATCCTCGAAGAAAATGATATTATTATTCAGGAGGTAATTATAGATGCAAAATAGTAAAGCTTATGATTGTTTAATAAAACAATTGAATGCAAACGGCTCAGAAAAAATGGATGGATATTATCCAGAAGTGATGGAAGAAATATATGATTGGGAGCGAGAAGAAGTAGAAGATATTATTTGGGATGCTTTTTTTAATAAAAATGAAATAGAATTAGCACAATTTTTTCCTAAGTTAAAAAAATATGATGGTATCAAGGCTTTAAAAGAAAGCCCTTATTTATTACAAATACCAAGTGAAGCAAGTGTTGAAATTAGTAAAATATTGTATGAGGCTACGGGAGATGAGGGATATTTAGATATAATTAAAAAAAATATTGATGCATCTCCGGAAACGATATCATTTGTTTCAATTTTGTCATATTGTAAGCCTTGTCAGCGATTATATAACATTCTTGTAGACGTTTATATTAATAATAGTAATAAGGTTAACAGGAGTACTGCTGTTATGGGAATTTTATATAATAAAGGGATAATTAAAGACAGAAGTAGCATTAAAGAATCAAATGATGTAATAAGTTTGCGTAAGAAATTCAAATCCGAAGATAGTATAGAGCGTCAAAAAATTATTGAAAAATTTGAAGACGGAGAATTAAGCAATGGATAAAAAAACAGATACAAAAATTAATCAATTCGAGGAAGCTACTATCACGCCAGATATGATTGGAATAGGTAGTCCCGCTAAGTTATCTATAAAACCGGTAGGCCTTGGAGTACAAGCTCAAGGGCATGCTAGAGGATATTTGGTGACAATATGTCAAAATTTACGCCTATCTACGAAGGTAATAATCTTATACTGCGTGGAATTACTATTCAAGCACAAGGAAGTGATGGCTTGAATATATATCAAACAATATTGAACAGAAAGTAGGGTTGTTTATGAATTATGACATTAATGAATTTTTGCCTATTCGACAAGGAGAATGCAAAAAAAACGCATGGGAAGAAATAGAGAAAAAAATAGGAATTATTTTCCCAGAGGATTATAAACGGTTTATCGATTTTCATGGATAAGGAGGGATTAATGAGTTCTTGTGGATATTCAACGTTATGAAAGATGCGTATATAAGTATGCAAAGCGAATTTCCAGAACAGTTTTCTTTTGATTTTTATAACGGTAAAACAGGTTTGTTTCCCTGGGGTATTACAGATAATGGAGATGAATTATTTTGGAATTATAAAGGAGATATCGTAGAAATAGTAGTATATGAGTCAAGATATGCAAATAATATGAGCTATATAATGAGTATGGAAGACTTTTTATGCGGGCTATTAAGTAAGGAGATAGTATGTCCTATTTTTCCCGATGATTTCATTTTAGAGAAAAATTATTATGAAACAATATAATTTTAATTATGTGAGAGTAATAATTTTATGACATTTTTCTTAATGCTTCAAAAAAACATGTTACAATAGCACGCAACAGAGGAATATGGGGATGAAAATTTCTCATTCTATCTAAACAAAAACACATAATAGGAGAGGTTCCGTAGCTGCTATGGGCTATGGTGCATCTCCTATTTTTCTCTTACAGGGCAATCCAGATGATACAGGTATCATCAAAGGGTATACCAAGACATTCAGCTTTTCGAGCGTATTATGAGAAACGTAAAGCAGAATGTAAATCTAGACTGATGAATCAGCTTCATGAGCAGTTGCATATCGCGTATCCGTCTTGCAAGCAGTCTTCCAATGATATTAGCAGACCTACGGCACTGTATTTCTGGAAGGCATTACCCATCCAGAGAGCATCTGAAGGGTAAGACTTTTGAGGATTTTTCATGAGGAACTTATTCCTGTCAGTTGTTAAAAATGCACAACCAATTCGTACTTCGTACATGAGCGTAACCGGTTTTTATATATAATTCGACTTAAAAAATTTTTGGCTCGACCTTGAATCTACTGGAAAGCGGTAAAGGAAATTTTGAAAAAAACAGCATAAAACAAGGAATTTGGAAGAAAAAATATAATAAAAATAAGGGTGGCACAAAAGTCGAATATAGGGTGCTGAAAAGTCGAATTTCAGACAAAAATAAGTCGAATATTTTTCCTTGAAAGTCGAATGGAAAAGGGGAAAAATAGATAACAGACAGGATAAAAACAGAATAATAAAAGTGGAGAAAGTTATGGGATTTCAGGTAAAGTATGAAGAAATTACCAGCATTC
>NZ_QUHR01000016.1:0-406 GCF_003479605.1 Roseburia sp. AF12-17LB | reverse complement strand
TAAAGTATGAAGAAATTACCAGCATTCGGGAACTGATTCTGGCACAGCTTGACCGGTGGATAGAACAGATAGATGCGGTAAGAAGCAGTATTGTAGAAATTGCTGCCATGCCGGAGATGCACGGAGAGGCAGCAGAGCATGTAAGAAGCTATATGTGGGATTATCATATGAATCTTGCAAATATGATAAAAGATACGATAGAAACCTACCGGAGCAGCTTTATACTCTATACAGACTGGTATTATAACATTGATTCTGACCAGATGGCAGAGATGTCTCAGGATTCCATGGAGGGACTGGAGGAGAACATTCAGGGAGCAAGATCAGACTTTGATGCGGTAGCAGAGGAAGTAGCGGATATTGAGAGAGAACTGTCTGCTTATCTTGATGTTGGCAGATTTCCTAC
>NZ_QUHR01000015.1 GCF_003479605.1 Roseburia sp. AF12-17LB | reverse complement strand
AAATCTTTTACAGAATGGGATTAGCCATCAACACGTTTTGTCCTATAACCCTATTTTTATCTGGAAAAACTGCAATTATAATAAAATCAGCCAATAAAGTGGCGGAGGTGCATTATTATAGAATGAAAGGCAGGTTACCACAGATGGAATATACAGCATCAGAACAAAGATATGAAACCATGAAATACAGAAGAGTAGGAAAGAGCGGATTGTTGTTTCCAATATTGTCCCTTGGTTTCTGGCATAATTTTGGAACCAATGATAATTATGAGAACATGAAAGCAATGTGTTTTACGGCATTTGACCATGGAGTCACACAGTTTGACCTGGCAAATAATTATGGCCCGGAATATGGCAGTGCAGAGAGTAATCTTGGCAGGATCATGCGGGAAGAATTGCATGCCTACCGCGATGAATTGTTAATTACAACGAAAGCAGGTTTTGATATGTGGCCGGGACCTTATGGGGATCATGGCAGCAGGAAGTATCTGATTGCGAGCTTAGACCAGAGCTTAAAACGTATGGGACTTGAATATGTGGACATTTTTTATCATCACAGAATGGATCCGGATACGCCATTGGAAGAAACCATGCTGGCATTAGACCAGATTGTAAGAAGCGGAAAAGCATTATATGTAGGAATATCCAATTATGATGGCGTGCATATGAAACAGGCAGCTGAAATCTTGGAAGATTTAAAGTGTCCGTTTGTGATAAACCAGAACCGCTATAATATCTTTGACCGTACGGTAGAGAATAATGGCTTGCTAGAAGCTGCAAAAGAGAAGGGGAAAGGTGTGATCGCATTTTCTCCACTTGCACAGGGAATGCTGACAGATAAGTATATCGATGGAATTCCGGAGGACAGCCGGATTAAAAGAGATGGCAGATTCCTTCATGCATCCGACCTTACGGAAACAAGAATGCAGCAGATTAAGAGCCTGAATGAAATTGCAAAGCGCCGTGGACAGACACTGGCACAGATGGCATTAAGCTGGATATTAAAGGATGAGACGGTAGCAAGTGTTCTGATTGGCGCATCCCGTCCGCAGCAGATATTAGATAATTTAAAGATTGTAGATGCACCGGCATTTACCACGGAAGAGTTAGAAGAAATCGAAGCTGTCTGCAGAGCCTGAAGCCTGGACGCAGATGCAGTTTTGGAAAAAAGAATAGAAGGAATTGTTCATACAATTTCCCAATCAAAATAGTTATGTGAACGAATATGATATTATGTAAATATACATATGGGGAAGAGGTACTATTTTGAAAAGTGGAAAAGAAATTCATTTGACGGAAAAGAAGTGTAAATTGCAATCAGACAATTTTACACTTCTTTTTTGAAAATATACAATATGCACAAAAAAGAAAAGAACGTCGAAAAAAAGTGCTGGAAATCATAAAAAAGTCCCAAAAGTTATCCACATCGAAAAATGTGGAAATATCGAAAAAAAGGAGTTATACACCAAGTTATACACATTATCCACAGAAAAAAGGAGAAAAATATAGGTTTACATAGCAAAAAATAAGAACGGATGTTTTGTGAACAAATGATAAAGTTGATAACTTTTCAAAAAAATACACAAAATCTATTGACATTGCAATATTGAAAAAATCATATAAAATTGTCTGAAAATGTCAGTTTATTTACAAAAGTGTAAAAAGGCAATCTGAGAAAATTATTACAGAAAATTTGCACAATGGTTGAAAAAAACTGGAGCTTTTGCTATACTACTTGCATAAAAGCGCATGGAAATGCACAGAATAAGACAGGTGTAAGATGTTAAAGAAAATCGATATACTGGGAATAGAAGTAGATAATTATACAGTCCGTGAAGCAATGATGCAGGTGGAAAATTATCTGGATAACACGATAATGAATACCATAGAGACCATAGATATGAAGATGTTAGAACTGGCAGGACAGGATGAAACGGTGCGGGCGTGCATTGAACAGCTGGATCTTGCGGTAATCGGAGAGAAGGAGATTCTGATTGCGGCAGATGTTCATTCCAGCCAGCGGCTCAGTGAGACCATTAATCATGATTTCTTCCGGGAATTCATCAAGCGGATTATCCGTAACCATAAGAGAGTATTTTTATTGGCGGAAACCATTGCTCAGGAAGAACAGCTGGAGCATTTCCTTGTAGGAAAATACGAACAGATTGAGGTGGCGGGTCATTGTGCGATTGAGGAAAAGTCCAATGACTTTGAAAGTGTGGTAAATGAGATTAACAGTGCCAGTGCAGATGTTATTTTTTCCATTCTGCCGTCTCCGTTACAGGAACAGTTTTTGACAGAAAATAAAAGCAAACTGGATGCTAAAATATGGTATGGGTTGAGCAGTGATTATGCACCGCGTTCCCGTATCAGCAGAATATCCCAGATAGCGGGCAGATTGATTTATAAGAAGAAACTGCAGAGCAAATTACACAAATATAATAAAGATTAAAGGAAACGGATGGTTATGGGTCTGGGATATAAAAGACCGGCCATAGTGGATTATTTGTGTATGACAGCAGGAACCTGCCTTATGGGTATAGCAATTCAGTCCATCTATGACCCGGTAGGAATGGTTGTTGGTGGATTTACCGGAGTTGCAATTCTTATCAGACAACTGACAGTAAAATGGATTCCCGGAGGAATTCCGTTATGGTTTACGAACCTGGCGTTGAATCTTCCGGTTTTTTTATGCGCATGGAGAAGAAAAGGAAAGAAATTTTTGTGGCGGGCATTATATGGAATGGTAATGCTGTCTTTCTGGCTTCTGGTACTGCCTCACTGGAATATAGCACAGGATGATTATATGCTGGCAGCTATTTATGGCGGATGCATCTCCGGAGCGGGAATCGGTCTGGTTCTGGTGACGAAGTCCTCTACTGGAGGGACAGATATGGTAGCCACTTTATTACAGCGTTTTCTAAAACAATATACCATTGCACAGATTATGCTGGTGTTAGATGGTATTATTGTGTTAAGCGGAATGTTTTTCTTTGGAGTAAAGCCGGCGTTATATGCTGTGGTGGCAATTTTTATAACAACGGAAGTATCGGATGCAATTATGGAAGGTATCAAATATTCCAAGGCGGCGTATATCATTACGGAAGATGCCGCTGAAGTGGCAGATGCACTGATGCACCGGATGAACCGCGGTGTTACGGCGATTCATGCAAAGGGAATGTATTCCGGAAATGAGAAGGACATACTCTTTTGTGCAGTGCCGAAAAAGGAAATTGTAGAGTTAAAAGAGATAGTAATGGAACTTGACGCGAAAGCTTTTGTAATTGTGACGGATGCCCGGGAAGTGCTGGGAGAAGGTTTTTTGGAATATTAGCATAAAAATATTCACATTTCCTCTTTATTTTTTTGACGTTTTGCATTAAAATAAGATTCAAAGAGTTTTATCTTTCACAAAAGGATGCGGATTTTTTGTGAAAGTTGTCCAGTAACTGGGGCGATATTGATAAGAGAAGGAGAAAAAAGTATGATTTCAAATCAGATACTTCAAAACACAATTGACGGTTTGAAAGGGATTACAAGAGTGGATATGTGCATTATCGATACTGAGGGGAAAGTATTGGCAACCACATTTCCTGATGCAGATAATTATATCAATCCTGCATTGGCATTTGTAGAATCTCCGGCAGACAGTCAGGTGATTCAGGGATGCCAGTTCTTTAAAGTTTTTGATGATCATCAGATAGAATATGTTTTACTGGCAAATGGTGACAGTGATGATGTGTATATGGTGGGAAAAATTGCCGGTTTCCAGATTCAGAATCTTCTGGTAGCATATAAGGAACGGTTTGATAAGGACAACTTTATTAAGAATCTTTTATTGGATAATCTTCTTTTAGTAGATATTTATAACCGTGCGAAGAAGCTTCATATTGAGACGGAAGTACGCCGCGTGGTATATGTTGTAGAAACCAACCGGGAAAAGGACGGAAATGAACTGGAAAAAGTACGCAGTATCTTTGGCGGCAAGTCCAAGGATTTTGTGACAGCGGTAGATGAGAAAAATATCATTGTGGTAAAAGAACTTGCAGAAAATGAGACCTATGAGGATTTGGAGAAAACGGCAGAAGTTATCTTAAATCTGTTCAAGGCAGATGAAGACTGCGAGGCTTATATCGCATATGGTACCGTAGTAAATGAGATTAAGGAAGTATCCCGTTCTTATAAAGAAGCCCGAATGGCATTGGATGTAGGAAAGATATTCTTTGAAGAGAAGAATATTATTGCGTATTCTGCACTGGGAATTGGACGTCTGATTTATCAGCTCCCGATTCCGCTTTGCAAAATGTTTATCAAAGAGATTTTCGATGGAAAATCTCCGGATGATTTTGATGAAGAAACACTTACTACCATCAATAAATTCTTTGAAAACAGCCTGAACGTTTCAGAAACATCCAGACAGTTATACATACACAGAAATACACTGGTATACCGTCTGGATAAACTGCAGAAAAGCACAGGCTTAGACCTTCGGGTATTTGAAGATGCCATTACATTTAAAATTGCGTTAATGGTAGTAAAATACATGAAATATATGGAGACATTGGATTACTAAGCAGTAGTTTTAGGAGGAACACATGATTAAGCTTGAACATGTAAGCAAGTCATATTCGGCAGGAATACCGGCATTAAATGATATCAGTCTTAATATAGAAGAAGGGGAATTTGTCTTTATCGTTGGAAACAGCGGCTCCGGAAAGTCAACACTGATTAAATTATTGTTAAAAGAATTAGAGCCGACCAAAGGGGTTATTACGATTAACAACCGTAATTTAAATGCAATCCGGAGAAAGCAGATACCGAAATATCGTCGTAATGTAGGTGTTGTGTTCCAGGATTTCCGCCTGTTGAAAGACAGAAATGTATATGAGAATGTAGCATTTGCCCAGAAGGTAATAGGTACTCCGGCAAGGCTCATAAGAAGCAGTGTACCGACCATGTTATCTATGGTAGGGCTGGCAGCAAAATATAAATCTTATCCAAAACAGTTGTCCGGTGGAGAACAGCAGCGGGTTGCCATTGCAAGAGCACTGGTAAATCAGCCGAAGATTCTTCTGGCAGATGAGCCGACCGGTAATCTCGATAACCATAATGCATGGGAAATCATGAAGCTCTTAGAGGAGATTAACCAGAAGGGAACGACAGTAGTCGTTGTTACACATAATCTTGAGATTGTCAAGGCAATGAAGAAACGTGTAATCACAATGAAGAAAGGCGTCATTATCAGTGACGAGAAAGGTGATTGCAGCGATGAGGATTAGTTCGTTTTTCTATTCAATAAAACAGGGTATCAAGAATATCTGGCGTAACAAAATGTTTTCAATAGCATCTATTGCGACTATGTGTGCCTGTATCTTTTTGTTTGGTCTTTTTTATTCAATTGTAGAAAACTTTCAGTCAATGGTAAAAGAGGCAGAGGAAGGCGTTGCAGTATCTGTTTTCTTTAATGAAGGAATCTCACAGGAACAGATAGATGAGATTGGCAATAAAATTAGTAAGCGTGTGGAAGTTGCCAGCTATGAATTTATTTCCGCAGATGAAGCGTGGGAAAGATGTAAAGAGACATATTTTGGTGGCTCAGAAGAAGCAGCAGAGGGATTTGCGGAGAATCCACTTGCTAATTCTGCCAGTTATGAAATTTATATGAAAGATGTTTCCATGCAGGATGCACTGGTTACATATTTAGAGTCCTTAGATGGCGTAAGGGAAGTGCATCATTCTGCAGTGGTGGCAAATACATTGTCTGATTTTAATAAACTGATTGCGTATGTTTCCGGAGGCATTATCTTAATCCTGCTTGCGGTTGCTATCTTCTTAATCAGTAATACCGTTACAGTTGGCATCTCGGTACGAAGAGAAGAGATTGCGATTATGAAGCTGATTGGAGCTACGGATTCTTTTGTGCGGGCACCATTTGTAGTAGAGGGTGTGCTGATTGGACTTCTGGGTTCTGCATTGCCACTGATTCTGCTTTACTTCATGTATGGCAAGATTATAGTATATGTAGCGGACAAATTCAGCTTTTTAGATAATATTATGAATTTTATTCCGGTTGCAGAACTGTTTCACAGTCTGGTTCCGATTTCACTGCTGTTGGGAGTGGGAATTGGATTTGTTGGCAGCCGGCTGACTATTAAGAAGCATTTGAAAGTATAAGGATAAAGGGTATCGCCTGTGTACTGGGGCAGTCACAGGGATACCCTGTTTTGAATATATAAAAGGTGATGAGAATAAGATGAAGATACGAAGAAAGGTAACAACCGCAATACTGACAGCTGTGATGTTACTTTCTCCGGTGATGGAGATATCTGCCAGCAGCCTGTCTGATGCACAGAAGGAAAAAGAAAATTTAGAGAAGCAGTTAGAGGAGGCCCAAAGTGTCATTGATGGGCTGAAAGATTCCAAGGCTGATATTCAGACGAAGGTAAAGGAATTAGATCAGCAGCTTACAAGCATTTCTCTTGAAATTACCAATACACAGGCACAGTTAGAGGAAAAGAGTGCCGAGATTACAGACACCCAGAGCGAATTAGAGGATGCCCAGGCGGATGTGGCAAGCCAGGCAGAAGCTATGAGCAAAAGGATTCAGTTCATGTATGAAAATAGTGGAAAAATGTCATATCTGGAAGCATTTTTTCAATCCGGCAGTATGGCAGAATTTTTGAATCAGGCAGAATATATCCGGCAGATTTCAGAATATGATAGAGATATGCTGCAGCAGTACAATGACAGTGTACAGACCGTGGCAGATGCCAAGGAACAGTTAGAACAGGAATATACAGAGCTGGAAGAATTGAAGGCACAGGTAGAATCCCAGCAGCAGACCGTGCAGGCTCTGATGGATGCCAAGGAAGACGAACTGGATAAGGTAAAGAGTGACATTACGGTGGCACAGTCGGATGCAGATGCAGTACAGGCAGAGATTGATGCACAGAATGAAATTATTGCGCAGATTCAGGCAGAGGAAGCCAGAAAAAAAGCGGAAGAAGAGAAACGAAGACAGGAAGCAGAGGAAAATGGAACTACTCCGGATACGACTCCCGGAGATGTATACAGTGGCGGGGCTTTTGTATGGCCGTGTCCGAGCAGTACCAGGGTAACCAGTGATTACGGAACGCGATTATCTCCGACCCAGGGAGCATCCTCTAATCATAAGGGACTGGATATTGGGGCAAGCTATGGTGCGAGTATTGTGGCGGCGGCAGATGGAACGGTTTCCTATGCAGGCTATAATAATGGAATGGGCAACTATGTAATGATCAGCCACGGCAGCGGGCTATATACAGTATATGGGCATGCTTCGGCACTTTTGGTATCCACCGGTGATAAAGTCACGGCGGGACAGACGATAGCCCAGGTAGGAAGTACCGGTATATCTACTGGAAATCATTTACATTTTGGCGTATCCTTAAATGGAAGCTATGTAAGCCCATGGAATTATCTGAGTAAATAGTAAAAGAGGAAGAAAGATGGACGAAATAAGGGAAGAGACAAATTCAGCAGAAGCAATCAGGCAGGAAATAAAGGAAAAGAAAAGAACTTACTGGCGTGGTGCGATTACCGGTGCTGCTTCGGTCATGGCGGTATTGCTGATTGTATTATTGATTGGTATTTACAGTGGTGCTGTGGTAATTGGTGGAAAAGGCATAACAGGAGGCAGCCAGACGGTAACAGCATCAGATGGTGATCTGCTTTCAAAGGATGTCATCAATAAGCTTGATAATCTGGCAGACCAGATTAATGCAGATTATTATGAAGATGTGGATCAGGAAGACTTGATTAACGGAATGTATAAAGGCTTGTTTGAGGGGATCGGAGACCCGTACAGTGAGTATTATACCCCGGAAGAATATGAAGATATCATGATATCCACCCATGCAAATTATTATGGAATCGGAGCAGGACTTACCCAGGATAAGAATACCATGGAAGTATCCGTTACCCATATTTATGATAATTCTCCGGCACAGGAAGCAGGATTAAAAGAAGGCGATAAGATAGTCAAGGTAGATGATATTGAAGCCACTTCTATGGAATTGTCGGAACTGGTAACCAACATCCGTGGCGAAGAGGGAACCACCGTTCATCTGGTAATTGAAAGAGAAGGGGAATCAGAAAATCTGGAATTTGATGTGTCCCGTGCCAAAGTAGATATTCCAACAGTAGCTTATAAAATGTTAGAAAACAATATCGGATATATACAGGTATCTGAATTTGCAGAGAATACACCAACCCAGTTTTCGGATGCAATTACAGATTTACAGGGTCAGGGTATGGAGAAGCTGGTTATTGATTTACGTGATAATGGCGGCGGAATGGTAGTATCCTGTCAGCAGATGTTGGATATGATTCTTCCGGAAGGAACTGTTGTTTATACGGAAGATAAATATGGCAACCGTCAGGATTATACTTCTGATGCAGAGCATTATCTTGATATGCCGATTGCAGTATTAGTCAATGGCAATTCCGCCAGTGCATCCGAGATATTTGCAGGAGCCATCCGGGATTTTGATTATGGAACACTGATTGGAACCACAACCTTTGGAAAAGGCATTGTGCAGAATATCATGCAGTTAAAGGACGGCAGTGCCATTAAGCTTACGGTAGCAAAATATTATACACCAAACGGTGATAACATCCATGGAACCGGAATTACACCGGATGTTGAAATTGAATATGAGTACACCGGAGATACCGAGGGTACTTATGATGAGATGCAGGATAATCAGATATTAAAAGCCATTGAAGTATTGAACGGAGAAGAATAATGAAGATGAATAACGAAGAGAAGAAAAAACTTATCATTCGCTATGTGGTGGCAGTAATTCTTCTGGTAGTTACCATTCTCGTACTTAAGGGGATGTATCAGGATGCGGAAGAGCATGACAATGCACAGAATACAGAAATTACAACAGAGATAAATCATGAGTGAATTAAATGAAAAGATTCGCCAGCAGTTAATGGAATGGGCAGAACCGGATTTTGGCACCTTTTCCGCCGGATTGATTCCGGGGGAAAAACATGTGCTTGGAGTAAGGTTGCCCTTACTTCGTTCTTATGCAAAAGAATTAGCAAAAGGAGACTGGCAGACTTACCTTTCACAGGCATCGGATGATTCCATGGAAGAGACCATGTTGCAGGGCATGACCTTAGGCTATGTGAAAAGTGATTTCACAGGAATCCGTCCGTATCTTGATGCCTTTCTTCCAAAAATTAAGAACTGGTCGGTATGTGACAGCACCTGTGCAAGTTTAAAAATTGCCAGAAAAGAGCCGGAGGCAGTTTTAGAATATTTACTGCCTTATCTTCGCAGTGATGAAGAATTTTTCATCCGGTTTGGCGTTGTGATGTTATTAGATCATTTTATTACGGAAGACTATATCGACCTTGTCTTAGAAGAGATGGATAAGATTCATCAGGATGCCTATTATGTGAAAATGGCAGTAGCCTGGAATTTGTCCGTGTGTTTTGTGAAGTTCCGGGATAAAACACTTTCCTATCTCAGGACAAATCATCTGGATGACTGGACTTACAATAAGACGATACAGAAAATCAGGGAATCCTATCGCGTGACCAAAGAGGATAAGGAAATGCTCTTAAAAATGAAACGGAAAGCAGAAAAATAGACTTTTCAACCAATATTAAGGAAAATATAATTGATTCGAAGCCGGGAAACCACTATAATGTTTATAGTGGTTTTTCTTACTTTACAGGAAATTGCTTTCCTGCAAAGAAAAAACGCTCCGCGGGGATGCGCACTGCGGCGTATAGGGTAGATGTCGCAAGCGACCGCGCAGGCGCGAGAATGTGCCAAGGCACATTCTTTGTTATACAGAAAATCATAAGAATATAAGAAAGTTGGTGATACTGTGGTTGAATTGGACGCATACCGATACAAATTGGGAACCTATAAGGCTCCACTGCAGGAAGTGAGGGATTCACTTTGACTTAGCAGATAAGTCAAAAAAAATCGAAGAATTGGAACGGGAGATGGAAGCACCAGATTTCTGGAATGATGCAGAAGTGTCCCAGCAGAAGATGAAAGAGTTAAAAAGCTATAAGGATGACGTGGCAGTCTGTGCACAGCTGGAAGAGAAACTTTCTGACATTGAAACACTGATTGCGATGGGAGATGAAGAGAATGATGTTTCCCTGATTCCGGAGATCGAAGAAGAGATAAAGGAATACGAAGAAGCGTTTGAAAAGATTCGGATCAAAACCCTGTTATCCGGAGAATATGATAAAGACAATGCAATTGTATCCTTGCATGCAGGAGCAGGCGGAACAGAATCCTGTGACTGGGCATCCATGCTATACCGCATGTATACAAGATGGGCATCCGATAAAGGATTTGCCATTGAAGTACTGGATTCCTTAGATGGAGATGAAGCAGGAATCAAATCCATTACCTTTCAGGTAAACGGAGAAAATGCTTACGGTTATCTGAAATCAGAAAAAGGCGTACACCGTCTGGTGCGGATTTCACCGTTTAATGCGGCAGGAAAGCGTCAGACCTCCTTTGTATCATGTGATGTGATGCCGGATATAGAAGAAGACATTGATATTGAAGTAAAGGATGAAGATATAAGGATTGATACCTACCGTTCCAGCGGAGCCGGTGGACAGCATATCAATAAGACATCTTCAGCAATCCGGATTACCCATTTTCCGACGGGAATTGTAGTAACCTGCCAGAATGAGCGTTCCCAGCACATGAATAAAGACAAGGCAATGCAGATGTTAAAATCCAAGCTGTATTTATTGAAACAGCAGGAAAATGCAGATAAAGCAGCAGATATCCGTGGCGAAGTCACAGAAATTGGCTGGGGAAATCAGATACGCTCCTACGTATTGCAGCCGTATACTATGGTAAAGGATACCAGAACCGGCGTAGAGACGGGAAATACAGATGCAGTATTAGATGGAGATATTGATATTTTCATTAATGGATATTTAAAGTGGCTGTCACTGGGCTGTCCGGAGAAGATGGGAGAGTAAGATGGAAAAAGTAATCATACCACTGGTCATTATTCTTGTCATTGTGGGAGTGATAGCAGGCGTGGTTTTCTATGTGAAAAATAAAGTAAGAAAATTCTCACAGGATCTCTTTGGAACAGATTCTTTAGTGGAAGGCTGGAAGAAACAGGAAGAGGAACTGTCTGTCACACCATGTTCCGTATCCGGAATGACAAGATTATTAGAACCACAGATACAGCGGGATTTCCCGGAATTTAACTGGGTGCAGTTTAAAAATAAGGCAGAAGATGCATTGAAATTGTCATTGATGGCAATTTCCGAACATAGTATAGGAAGGGCAGAGAGCCTGTCGGAAGCACTTAAAGAAGAAGTGACAGCAAGAATTGAGCAGAATCAGACAGCAGGTGTAAATGAGGTATATGAACGTATCCGTGTTCATCAGACTGAGATTGCCAGATATGAAAAACAAAAGGGAAAATGCATTATTACACTACAGAGTGCAGTGGAGCATATTCACTATAAAGAGAAAGACGGAAAACTGATTTCCGGTAAAAAAGATTTGTTAGAACAGACCAAGTACAACATGGAACTGATGTATATCCAGGATGAGAGCAAAGTCAGTGCTGATAAAGGGGTAGGACTTACCTGCCCGCACTGCGGTGCTCCGGTTACATCCCTTGGAGCGAAATACTGTGAGTTCTGTGGCAGTGAAGTAATACCAATCAATATGCAGGTTTGGTCTCTGCAGCATTTTTACGAAGTTACATACCAAAAGGTGTAATGAAAATATATAACATAAGAAAACAGGAGGTTTGTTATGGGTTTAATTAAAGCAGTAGCACAGGCAGTTGGAGGAAGTTTTGCAGATCAGTGGTTAGAGGTAATCGAGCCGGATGATATGGGAGATCAGACCGTCTTTACCAGAGGTGTGTTGATTCGCCGTGGACAGAATACAAAGGGAACGGATGATACCGTATCTAATGGTTCCATCATCCATGTATATGATAATCAGTTTATGATGTTAGTAGATGGTGGAAAAATCGTAGACTATACTGCAGAACCGGGATATTACAAAGTAGATAATTCTTCTTTGCCATCCCTGTTTAACGGACAGTTAAAGGATACTTTAAAAGATTCCTTCGCACGTATCAAATTTGGTGGTCAGACACCGGATAAACAGAAGGTATTCTTTATAAATCTTCAGGAAATCAAGGGAATCAAATTCGGAACAAGAAATCCGATTAACTATTTTGATAATTTCTACAATGCAGAATTGTTCCTGCGTGCACACGGAACTTATTCCATTAAGATTGTAGACCCGATTCGTTTCTATGCAGAAGCAATTCCAAGAAACAAAGACAGGGTAGAAATCACAGATATCAATGAACAGTATATCTCTGAATTCTTAGAAGCATTACAGACATCCATCAATCAGTTATCTGCAGATGGCGTCCGCATTTCCTATGTATCATCCAAGGGACGCGAGCTGAGTAAATACATGTCAGAAACTCTTGATGAGGAATGGAACCAGATGCGTGGTATGGAGATTCAGGCAGTAGGTATTGCAAGCATCTCTTACGACGAGGAATCCACTAACCTTATCAATCTGCGCAACAAAGGTGCAATGATGGGTAGTGACCCGAATGTAATGCGTGGTATTGCTGTTGGAAATATTACGGAAGGTATCCGTGATGCAGGTTCTAATGCAGCAGGTGCAATGACCGGATTTATGGGTGTTGGAATGGGAATGAATGCATTCAACAGCAGCATGGACAGCTTAAATCAGATGACAGCAGGCATGCAGCAGAACCAGCAGATGAATAATGGAGCACAGATGGCAGGCGGAGTAGCAGGCGGAGTAGCAGGCGTGCAGCAGGCAGCACCGGCTCAACAGGCAGCTCCGGCACAGCAGGCAGCAGCACCGGCAGGCAATGAGTGGACCTGTGAATGCGGAACAACAAATACCGGAAAATTCTGCTGTAACTGTGGAAAACCGGCTCCTGCACCGGCAGTAAAGACAGACTGGACCTGTGAGTGTGGAACAACAAATACCGGAAAATTCTGTACTAACTGCGGAAAACCGGCTCCGGCAGCAGACTGGACCTGCGAATGTGGAACTGTAAATACCGGAAAATTCTGCAGCAATTGTGGAAAACAGAGACCATAATGGAGGAAGGAGCACTGCATGTCAGTAATTAGTTTTAAGTGCCCGAATTGTGATGGCGAACTGATTTTTGACCCTGCTTCCGGCGCATATAAATGCGAATATTGTGGCTCAAAATTTACACAGGAAGAACTGGATGCCATGAAGCCGGCGGAGGAAAAGGAAAAAACTGCCGGTAGCATGGATGGAAGCCAGGCTTCTGAGAATACAGACGGAACACAGGAAGAGAAGAAGACAGAGGAAGAAGCAGTCATTTATACCTGCCCAAGCTGTGGCGCACAGATTGTAACAGATGCAACCACAGCGGCAACCTTCTGCTATTATTGCCACAATCCGGTAGTGCTTTCCGGAAGATTATCCGGAAATTATATGCCGAATAAGGTAATTCCGTTTGCAATTGACCGTAAAGAAGCAGAAAAACGTTTTATGGAATATGTAGGCAGGAAAAAGTTTGTTCCAAAGGCATTTTTCAATAAGAAACAAATTGATAAATTATCTGGTGTATACTTCCCATTCTGGATTTATGATACCAGGATGAATGGTAATCTTTCGGCAGAGGCAACCCGTGTCCGGGTATGGCGTTCCGGGGATGAAGAATATACCGAGACAAAATTCTATGAAGTAGAACGTGGCGGAGATGTATCTCTTTCCAATCTGGAACTGAATGCATTACAGAAAGCCAACAAAGAGCTGGTAGAGGGTGTACTGCCATATCAGTTTGACAAGATGAAGGATTTCTCCATGGGGTATCTTTCTGGCTTTCAGGCAGAGAAGCGTGATATTGAAAAAGAAGGCGTAGCAGAGGAAGCTAGACGAGAGACAAAGGATTATGCAACCAGGCTCTTGCGGGAAAGTGTATCCGGCTATGACGGTGTGAAGGTACATAACTGCGGATTTTCTAATGGCAGTGAGAACTGGAATTATGTGCTTCTTCCAATCTGGACCATCACCTATCGCGCCAATAATGGCAAGATGTATTACTATTCCATGAATGGTCAGACTGGAAAAGTATGTGGAGAACTTCCGGTAGATTATAAGAAACTGACTCTGGTTAGTGGAATCATATCAGCAGCAGTGCTGGTACTTGGATTGTTAGGAGGGCTGCTGATATGGTAAAGAAAAAGATAATTGTACCGTTACTGCTTTTATGCAGTATGTTATTTGTTGTTCCTGTTATGGCATCAGAGCCAAAGGCAGACTTCGTCTATGATGACGCAGAGCTTTTTGCCCAGAGTGAAGCAGATTCCATCAGTGAAAAAATCAGCGATTTTTCCAGTGAGACCGGCTGGGAAATCTATGCATTTACCACAGAGGATGCGCAGGGGTATACTTCCCAGGAGTATGGAGAGAATACCTTTGACCAGTATGCCACCGGCATGGATGGCGTTGCTTTTGTCATTGACATGGATAACCGTGAAATCGCAGTGGTTCATTTTGGAGAAGCAAACCGTTATTATACGGACGAAAGAGTGGAAAGTATTCTGGATGAAGGCTTCAATTATATGGGAGATGCAGAGTATGCAGATGCCATGGAGGCAATGATTGATGAGGCAGAATATTATTACGGACAGGGCGTGCCAACCGGTCAGTATAATTACGATGAAGAAACCGGGGAGTATGATTACTACGAGAAAAATACGCTGACCTGGTTTGAAATTCTGATTACCTTACTGGTGGCATTAGGTATCGGTGGCGCATTCTGTGGAATCACAATTGGTAAATACCGCCTGCATTTTGATAAGTACAAATATGATTACCACAAGAACAGCCATGTAAATCTTACAAACCGCACTGACCGTTTTGTAAATCAGGTAGTAACCCATCGTCATATCCAGAGGGAATCTTCTGGTGGAGGCGGAAGCAGTTCAGGCAGAACAACAGTACATACCGGAGCAGGAGGACGAAGCACCGGAGGCGGAAGCCGTAAATTCTAAGAGCTTTCGGATAAGGAAAGCAAATATAAAAATTCGTCAATTTACCCATATGGAATCCGAAAAAGGTTCCATATGGGTACTTTTGTATAAAAAAGAGAAATTTACTTGTAATGGCTGTGTATATGTGCTATCATCTTTCTGGTGAGAACAGTTGTATTTGTACCACAAACAGTCGGAGGGGAATATGGCAGAGAATACGAAGTATTTTGTGTTGAAAGAGAAGGCTGTACCAGAGGTATTGCTGAAAGTAGTGGAAGCGAAACGTCTTTTAGAATCTGGCCGCGTAACATCCGTACAGGAAGCAGCCGAGCAGGTAGATATCAGCCGGAGTTCATTTTATAAGTATAAAGATGATATTTTTCCATTTCACGACAATGCGAAGGGGAGAACAATTACGATGGTAATCCAGCTGGATGATACGCCGGGATTATTATCAACCGTTTTGAATATCGTGGCAGAATTTCATGCCAACATATTAACTATCCACCAGTCCATACCGGTAAACGGGATTGCATCCCTGACACTGAGTATTGATATTCTGCCGGAGACAGGAGATTTGTCACAGATGGTAGATAAGATTGAAGGACAGGCTGGAATACATTATCTGAAAATATTAGCCAGGGAGTGAAACAACAATGAAAGCAGCAGTAATGGGATATGGAACAATTGGTTCCGGAGTAGTAGAAGTATTAAACATTAATCATGACAGCATTGCAAAACGTGCAGGCGAAGCAATCGAAGTAAAATATGTTCTGGATTTACGGGATTTCCCGGGAGACCCGATTCAGGATAAAATTGTGCATGATTACAAAGTAATTGCAGAAGACCCTGAAATTGGTATGGTAGTTGAGACAATGGGCGGTGTAGAGCCGGCATATACTTTTGTCCGTGCCATGTTAGAGGCAGGAAAACATGTAACAACTTCAAATAAGGCATTAGTAGCAGAGAAAGGTGCAGAACTGATTGCACTTGCCAAAGAGAAAAATGTGAATTTCCTGTTTGAAGCCAGCGTAGGAGGCGGTATCCCGATTATTCGCCCGTTAAATTCCTGCCTGACTGCAGATGTAATTGAAGAGATTACCGGTATTTTAAATGGAACGACCAACTATATGCTTACCAAGATGAGCGTAGAGGGTTCTGAATTTGCAGATGTATTAAAGGATGCACAGGATAAAGGATATGCAGAGAAAGATCCGACTGCCGATGTAGAAGGCTTTGATGCATGCCGTAAGATCGCAATCTTAACTTCTTTAGTATGCGGACAACAGGTAGACTTCAATGACATTCATACGGAAGGAATTACCAAAATCAGTGCAACAGATATCAAATATGCAAAAGCAATGGGTAAAGCCATTAAATTACTGGCAACCAGCCGTAAAGTAGGAGACAGCTATTGTGCAATGGTATCTCCATGTATGCTTCCACAGGAGCATCCATTGTATCCGGTAAATGATGTATTTAATGCAATTTTTGTACATGGTAATGTATTAGGAGATGCAATGTTCTACGGAAGTGGAGCAGGAAAACTTCCAACCGCCAGTGCTGTTGTGGCTGATATGGTTGAAATTGCAAAATTCAAAGATACCAACCTTCCAATGGAATGGAGACCGGAGAAATTAGAGCTTGCAGATTATAAGATGGTAACCAACCGTTTCTTTGTCCGTACCAAAGCAGACGAAGCAGCAGTAAAGAATGCATTCGGAGCAGTTGAGTTCGTTGCAGCAGAAGGTGTAAACGGCGAACTTGGATTTGTAACAGAAGAAATGACAGAAGCGGCATATGAAGAGAAAGCAGCAAAACTTGCTGATATTCTTCAGATGATTCGTGTAAAATAGTTGCGAAAAACCCTCTTCGAAATTATAATTGTACTAAGGGTATAAATATAATTTCAGGAGGGTATTTTTATGTCAAAATTTATTATGGCGTTAGACGCCGGAACCACCAGCAACCGGTGTATTCTTTTTAATGAAGCCGGTGAAATCTGCAGTATGGCACAAAAAGAATTCCGTCAGATGTTCCCGAATCCGGGATGGGTAGAACATGATGCCAATGAGATATGGTCGACACAGCTTGGGGTAGCAGTAGAGGCAATGTCTAAGATTGGTGCTACGGCAGCAGATATTGCAGCCATTGGAATCACCAACCAGAGAGAGACGGCAATTGTATGGAACAAAGAGACCGGAGAGCCGGTTTATAATGCGATAGTCTGGCAGTGCCGCCGGACCTCTGATATTGCAGATGCATTAAAGAAAAAGGGGTTGGAAGATTCCTATCGTAAGAAAACAGGATTGATTATTGATGCCTATTTTTCGGCAACGAAAATCAAGTGGATTTTAGATAATGTGAAGGGTGCAAGGAAATTAGCACAAGAAGGAAAGCTGCTCTTTGGAACGGTAGAGACCTGGCTTATCTGGAAGCTGACCAAAGGGGAAGCACATGTAACCGATTATTCCAATGCATCAAGAACCATGCTTTTTAATATAAATACATTAACCTGGGATAAAGATATTCTGGCAGAACTTGATATTCCGGAGAGCATGCTGCCAAAGCCGATGCCATCAAGCTGTGTTTATGGTTATACAGACCCGGCATATTTTGGAAGTGCGATACCGATTGCCGGTGCAGCAGGCGACCAGCAGGCAGCTTTATTCGGACAGACCTGCTTTTCCGAAGGAGAAGCGAAGAATACATATGGTACAGGCTGTTTCCTTTTGATGAATACGGGAGAACGTCCGGTATTTTCAGAAAACGGACTGGTCACCACCATTGCCTGGGGGTTGGATGGCAAAGTAAATTATGCGCTGGAAGGCTCTATCTTTGTGGCAGGTGCGGCAATCCAGTGGCTGCGTGATGGTATGCGTCTCATTGACTCCGCATCGGATTCAGAGTATATGGCAACCAAAGTAAAAGGAACCCATGGCTGTTATGTGGTTCCGGCATTTACCGGACTGGGGGCACCATACTGGGATCAGTATGCAAGAGGAACGATAGTTGGAATTACCAGAGGAACCAACAAGAATCATATCATCCGGGCAACACTGGAATCCATTGCTTATCAGGTGGAAGGAGTTATTTCTGCCATGGAAGCGGATGCCGGAATCGAAATCCGTTCCTTAAATGTAGATGGCGGAGCCAGTGCCAATAATTTCCTGATGCAGTTCCAGTCAGACATGATACAGGCGCCGGTAAACCGTCCGGCATGTGTAGAGACAACGGCAAAAGGTGCGGCGTATCTGGCAGGACTTGCAGTAGGCTACTGGAAGACCAAAGAAGATGTGATAAAGAACCAGCAGATAGAGCGGGTATTCCATCCACAGATGGAAGAAGAAGAGAGACAGAAGAAATTAAAAGGCTGGAAGAAGGCAGTAAAATATGCCTTTGGATGGGCAAAAGATACAGAAGAAGAGGAAGAGGCGTAAGCCACTTCCTCTTCTTCACTTTACAGGAAATTGCTTTCCTGTAAAGTAAAAAACGCTCCGCGAGGATGCGCACTGCGGCGTATAAGGTAGATGTCGCAAGCGACCGCCGCAGGCGTGAGAATTTGCCAAGGCACATTCTTTTTTCTCGTTAAGCGTTCGAAAAAGCTGCCGGTGGCAGCTCCTTATAGGTTTTGATATATAATACCTTATGATATATGCGTCAGCGGCATAAAATCAATCTGAAAGAATAGAAGAGCCGCATTTTTCACAATGAAATTTATAATAATAATAGCCAGTGCAATCCAAAGAAATACTTCCCGGAAATGCATGCCAATACGAAGCCTTCCCTTAGAGAGCCGCTCAATAGTCTGGGAAATCATAAACCAGGTGCAGAGCACAAAGGTATATGGCACAAAGGGATGATAAACCAGTGAGTGCAGGAAATCCCCATGCAGTAAAAAAGCTATCGCTCTGGTGCCACCGCAGCCGGGACAGTATAGTCCGGTCAGGCTGTGAAGCACACAGGGGAAAAGATATTTTGAAAGCTGGATATTCGTTGCTTTTATAAAAAGCACCAGCAGAAGAAGAGTGCCTATGATGCACCAGCCGGTGATATATAATCCGTTGTCCATAGCAGTGGACGTTTTTTTCTTTTCCATATAAACCCTCGCAAATCAGTATTCAAACAAAATATAGAATCTGTTGGTAGTATACAATTGTCATAAGGGAAAGTCAAAGTTATTGTGTTTCACCCAAGATATGTGTATAATAAAAAGAGGCACTTTTTTCAGACTTTGGAAGGAGGAGTGGTTTATGCAGATTGATGGATGGAATCCGAAAGATATAGGATATGATACCGGGTACAATCATACATATGGGGTCGGAACTGACGCAGATGCGAAGAGTACCGGGGTGGCAGAGGGCAGCAAAGGCGAATGCCAGACCTGTAAGAACCGGAAATATCAGGATGGTTCCAACGAGAATGTTTCTTTTAAATCAGCTTCCCACATCTCTCCGGAGGCGGCGGGAATCCGTGTGGCAGCCCATGAGGCAGAACATGTTTCCAATGCTTATGCCAAAGCAGCAGAAGGAAATGGTCAGGTGGTATCTGCAAGCGTAACACTTCGTACCGGCGTATGCCCGGAGTGCGGAAGAGTATATGTGGCAGGCGGAGAGACCAATACCACCATTAAGTATCCGAATGAAACAAATCCTTATCAGCAGGAGCGGAAGAGCCAGGATGCGGCAGATCTGACCGGAGCCAGAATCGACACAAGAAAATAAAAACAGGAGCTTGAGATAGATGAAAAGAAAATCAGCAGAAATAAAACGTATTGCAAGAGAAAATCTTACCGGACATTATGGATTGCCAATGGGAGCCATGGTAGTATCGCAGTTAATCGTAACTTTGCCGACCATGTTCTTTTCCTGGAATTTGACACCGTATTCCGGAAAAATGGAGTGGGCAATTTATTATGTGGCAGCATTTGTACTGGCATTGCTGGGGGTTGTTTTAAATATAGGAATTCTCCAGATTGCCCTGCGAATGGGAAGAAAGCAGCCATATAAGTTTACCGATATGTTCTATGGATTCAATCATCATCCGGATAAATACATTCTGGCATATCTTTTATTTATGGTTGTGGTATTAATTCCGATGCTTCCGGCAATCGCAGTCTCTGTTGGAATGTATGTAACTGCCATTTCCGGCAGCATGAAAATCACAGAGGGGATTTTTATTGGCTATGTAGTAGCTATGTGTGTACTTGGAATTGGAGGAGAAGTGATCGCATTTATTCTTTCCTTAAAATATTCCATGCTGTTTTTGATATTGCTTGAGGATAATACCAAGGGAATCCGGCAGGCAATGAGGGAAAGTAAAGCACTGATGCAGGGCAACAAGGGAAGATACTTCTATATCATGTTAAGCTTCCTTGGCTGGTCTTTCCTTGGCCTCCTTTCATTTGGAATTGGCTTCCTGTGGATTGGACCATACTATACGCAGACACAGGTGACATTCTATCGTGACATTACAGGAGAATTAGACCGGACAGAAAACCAGACAGACCCATACGGAACAAAACAGCAGAATCCGCAGTACAGTACGTGGAGTGCTTCGGTATAAAAATAAGAAAAGAAAAATGCCGGGAAATCAGAATTGGTTTCCTGGCATTTTTCTTTTGCATATATTTACTGGTACATTTGATTCATTTCATTAAACTGCCGCATCAGTTCGTTATAATCAGCGGTATTTCCATTGGACATCTGGTTGATGAAATCGGCGTTGGTAAACATCATGACAATGACGAAAGTATAAAGTGCAATAGTAAGTACAAGACCGATAATTCCAAGGACGATACCGATTTTGCCGGTGGTGGAAAAAGTCATCTCGCCGCCACGGGAAAGAAGTCCTAAAATAATGGCAAGTGCCCCACAAGGCAGTGCTGCATACAGGCAGCAGAAAGTTACAATGGAGACAATGCCAAGAGCAATGGATGCGGTGGCAAGTCCGGTGGAACGTTTGTCCATGTAATTACGTTGTGGTGCCTGGTTCATATTATATGAATAATTGGGATTTGGTTGATAGCCGTTTGGCTGCTGTTGAAAATCCATAAAAAACCTCCTCAAATCGTGAATAAATCCAGTATACCATTTTCTGCCGGAAAAAACAATAAAAGCCAAAATCTTCCCTTTTGCAGAAATGCCTGATGTGCTATAATGAGCGCAAACGCATCAACAGGAAAGGAAATACAAGATGGACATAACAGCAAAAATTGCCGAAGAACTTGGAATCAGAAAAAATCAGGCACAGGCAGCAATTCAGTTAATTGATGAAGGAAATACCATTCCTTTTATTGCCCGGTATCGAAAAGAAGCAACCGGCGCATTAAATGATGAAATATTACGTAACTTATTTGACCGGCTGACTTATCTTAGAAATTTAGAAGAGAAGAAAGAACAGGTCATTGCCAGCATTGAAGAACAGGGCAAGCTGACGGACGAACTGCGGAAACAGATAGAAGAAGCACAGACACTGGTAGTCGTAGATGATTTGTACCGTCCATACCGACCGAAGCGCAGAACCAGAGCAACCATCGCCAAAGAGAAGGGCTTAGAGCCGCTGGCAAATGTAATCAGTCTTCAGATGCTTAAGACTCCAATCTTAGAAGAAGCAGCAAAATATATCAACGAAGAAAAAGAAGTTCATACTGCAGAGGAAGCGTTAGAAGGTGCTAAGGATATTATTGCAGAGCATATTTCCGATGAAGCAGATTATCGTATCCGCATCCGTGACCTTACCGTAAAACATGGTCGGATTGTATCTGCTGCCAAAGATCCGGAAACAGAATCTGTTTATGAAATGTATTATGATTTTGATGAGCCGATTGCAAAAATGGCAGGACATCGTACGCTGGCATTGAATCGTGGAGAGGCAGAGAAAATACTGACAGTAAAAGTAGAAGTGCCGGAAGAACAGATTATTCCGTATTTACAGAAAAAGGTAATAACCAAAGATAATGCCATAACCAGACCTGTTTTGGAAGAAGTAATCGAAGACAGCTATAAGCGTCTGATTGCACCGGCAATCGAGCGTGAGATTCGAAGTGACCTTACGGAAAAGGCAGAAGACGGAGCAATCAAAGTTTTCGGAAAAAACTTAGAGCAGCTTCTGATGCAGCCGCCAATTGCAGGACAGGTTGTGCTTGGCTGGGATCCGGCATTCCGTACCGGATGTAAGCTTGCAGTGGTAGATCCGACCGGAAAAGTATTGGATACGACAGTCATTTACCCGACAGCGCCACAGAATAAGGTAGAGGAAGCAAAAGTAGTATTAAAGAAACTGATTTCCAAGTATCATATTACACTGATTTCTCTTGGAAATGGAACAGCATCCCGTGAGTCGGAGCAGATTATTGTAGATTTATTAAAAGAGATTCCGGTAAAAGTACAGTATATTATTGTAAATGAAGCAGGTGCTTCCGTATATTCTGCAAGTAAACTTGCAACAGAGGAATTCCCAAACTTTGATGTGGGACAAAGAAGTGCCACTTCCATGGCAAGACGGTTGCAGGATCCGCTGGCAGAGCTGGTTAAAATTGATCCGAAATCCATCGGGGTTGGTCAGTATCAGCATGACATGAACCAGAAAAAATTAAGTGAAGCCTTAGGCGGCGTGGTAGAAGACTGCGTAAATAAAGTTGGTGTAGATTTAAACACCGCATCTGTATCCCTGTTGGAATACATTTCCGGTATCAGCAAAGTGATTGCGAAAAATATTGTGGCATACCGGGAAGAAAATGGAAAATTTGCATCCAGAAGCCAGCTTTTGAAAGTGGCAAAATTAGGACCGAAGGCATATGAACAGTGTGCCGGTTTTCTTCGTATTACCGGTGGAAAGAATCCGTTGGATGCAACCGGCGTGCATCCGGAAAGTTATGAAGCAACCAGAAAGCTTTTGGAAAAATTAGGATATTCAGAAGAAGAGATAACCGGTGGCGGATTAACCGGGATTTCAAAGAAGATTTCAGATTATAAGAAACTGGCAGCAGAATTGGAAGTAGGAGAACTTACTTTACGGGATATTGTAAAGGAACTGGAAAAGCCGGCAAGAGATCCGAGGGAAGATATGCCAAAGCCGATTCTGCGGAGTGACGTACTGGAAATGAAGGATTTGACCCCGGGAATGGTATTAAAAGGAACCGTCCGTAATGTCATTGACTTCGGTGCCTTTGTGGACATCGGAGTACATCAGGATGGACTGGTACACATTTCCCAGATGAGCGAACGCTATATCAAACATCCGCTGGAAGTGGTCAGTGTGGGAGATATTGTAGAAGTAAAAGTAATGAGCGTAGACCTTAAGAAACAGAGAATCCAGCTTACTATGAAACTGTAAATAAAAGGTAACAGATAAAATTGGGTATTGACAAGGAAAAAGTGAAGCTCTACAATAGACCCATAGTAATTGAATAGGAAGTCTTCGGGGCAGGGTGATATGCGAAGCATAGATTCCCGACCGACGGTGATTGTGCATGACACATTAGTCCGTGAACTGCAGTATTGCAGTTGATTTGGTGAAAATCCAAAACCGACAGTATAGTCTGGATGGGAGAAGATAAGTGACCATTAAGGTGATTATTTTGCGTGCCCCGGATAGTTTTATCCGGGGCTTTTATGGTACACCAATACTCCGGACATCCCTTGCAAGAGCTAAAAGTAAAGAAAAAAGGAGTAAAAGAAATGAGTACAAACAGTGTAACAACAAACAGCAACGTAAAAACAGGTGTAAATGCAAGATATCTGACGATGACAGCAATGCTTTCAGCCATTGCGTTCATCCTGATGTTCCTTGATTTTGCAGTTCCTTTTATGCCAAACTTCATCAAACTGGATATTTCAGAACTTCCGGCATTGATTGGAGCATTTTCCATGGGACCGGTCAGCGGAATTGTAATCTGCCTGATTAAAAATCTGATTCATCTGACTATTACAACCACAAGTGGTGTTGGAGAACTGTCCAATTTCATTCTTGGAGTAGCGTTCGTGCTTCCGGCAGGACTGATTTACAAATTTAAGAAGAACCGCAAAGGTGCATTAATCGGTTCTTTAGCAGGAGCACTTTTCATGGCAGTATTCAGTGTGGTATCAAACTATTTCCTGGTATATCCGTTCTATACAGCATTTATGCCGGAAGATGCCATTATTGGTGCTTACAATGCAATCGCTTCTGCAGTAGGCGGACATATGGATAATTTATTGGAGTGTCTTGTAGTATTTAATATGCCATTCACCTTCTTAAAAGGTATGATTAGTGTTGGAATTACATTTTTGATTTATAAACATATTTCACCAATCATCAAAGGAACCAACAGCCGTAAGAATTAGACGTCCCTTTTTTGCCCGACACAAAATTGATAAAGAGTTTGTCTATTCCCGAAAATAATGCTATACTTCAATCAGAAAAGTAAGCAGGAGGAAAGACAATGCCAATTGAATTTGATGTAAAAATAACAGCGAACGATATGTACCGGTTTAATATGTATCATATATATACCAGTTTTACCGGAATCTTTTCCATCTTGGCAGCGGTGCTTGGATTTGTAGCCGCAGTGGGAACCTATGGAAAGGTAGATACCATGTATACGGTGCTTTACATCATATTTGGCATTGTCTTTCTTTTTTATTTTCCATTAACCTTGAAAATGCGGGCGGCAAGACAGATTTCCATGTCAGAGGCACTGAAAAGTACGCTGCATTATATGTTGGATGATGAAGGTGTCCATGTATCTCTGGGAGAAGAAAATGCCCTGCTGGAGTGGAAACAGATTTATAAAATGGTGTCAACAAAGCATAATGTTCTGATTTACAGCAGCCGCGTAAATGCATATATCCTGCCGATGGAAATTGTAGGCGGACAGTATGCAGCGTTGAAGGAACTGGCAGATAAGAATTTGAAGAAGCACCAGAATTGTATGAAGAAGAGATAGGAAGAAAAGTATATGGTATATGAAACATTTTCGGCAGAAGAAACAGAAAAGTTAGGCGAACAGATTGGACGGGAAGCAAAGCCGGGAGAAGTGTATACATTAATCGGAGATTTGGGAGTAGGAAAAACCGTTTTTACCCAGGGAATAGCCAAGGGTTTGGAGATAACAGAACCTATCTGCAGTCCGACTTTTACTATTGTGCAGGAGTATGAAGAAGGAAGAATGCCATTTTATCATTTTGATGTATACCGGATTGCGGATATTGAGGAAATGGATGAAATCGGCTATGAGGACTATTTTTATGGAAATGGTCTGACCATGATAGAATGGGCAAATCTGATTGAAGAAATTTTACCGGATCATTACCGGCAGATAACAATAGAAAAAGATTTGGAAAAAGGATTTGATTATCGCAGGATAACAATAGAAGAGGTGGAACGATGAAAATATTGGGATTGGACAGCTCCGGACTGGTAGCCAGCGTAGCAGTAGTAGAAGATGATGTGCTGTTGGGAGAATTTACTGTAAATTATAAGAAAACACATTCACAGACCTTGCTGCCAATGTTAGATGAACTTGCGAAAATGATAGAACTGGATTTGGATACATTAGATGCCATTGCAATTGCAGCGGGCCCGGGCTCATTTACCGGACTTCGGATTGGCTCTGCAACAGCAAAAGGATTGGGACTTGCACTGGATAAGCCGTTGATATCCGTACCGACCGTGGATGCACTGGCATACAACCTCTATGGGCATAGAGATATTATCTGTCCATTAATGGATGCCAGAAGAAACCAGACCTATACCGGTTTATATCAGTTTGAAGACGAAAAAATGCAGGTATTGTGCCCACAGTGCGTTGTGGGAATTGATGAGATTGTAGCAAAGATAAATGAAAACAATGCTCCGGTTGTATTTTTGGGAGATGGTGTCCCGGTATTTACCACTTATATAGAAGAAAACTGTAAAGTGCCATATTCCTTTGCACCGGCACATGTGAATAAGCAGCGTGCAGCAGCTGTTGCAGCTTTAGGAGAAGAATATTACAAAGCAGGTAAATTAGAATCTGCAGAAGAACACAAACCGGAATATCTGCGCCTTTCCCAGGCAGAACGCGAGAGGATGGAACAGCATGGAAATTCGTAGAATGTCAGAGGCAGATGTTTTTGATGTAGCAGCCATAGAGGCAAAAGTTTTTTCGCAGCCATGGAGCGAGCAGGGATTTCGCGATGCTCTTGCCATGAACCATGTGATTTTTCTGGTGGCAGAAGAAGCGGGTTCCATCTTAGGATATTGTGGAATGTATATGGCATTAGATGAAGGCGAGATTACCAATGTGGCAATAAGTGAAGCCTGCAGAAACAGAGGTTATGGGGAACAACTAGTAACAGAACTAATGCAGCAGGGTAGAAAACATGGTATTAGCCGGTATGTTTTAGAGGTAAGGGTATCCAATGAGCCTGCCATTCGCCTGTATCAGAAACTTGGATTCTCTGTACTTGGAACTCGAAAGAATTTTTATGAAAAGCCCTCAGAGGATGCATATATCATGAGCAGGGTCCAGTAATTTCCACTGCAAATTTATTAGAATGGTTCTATAATGAAAGAGAACCACAAGATAAGAGACGGAGGATGCGAAATGGTTTGCAATTGTTGTGGAAAAGAAATCGAAGAACGAAAACAGGATTATATTTATATAGAAAAAGAATGGAATTATTTTTCTGCTAAGGATGGTGTGAAAAGCAAACTGCGTGTATGCGAGTCCTGCTTTGATGAATGGACAAAACAGTTTGTGATACCGCCTTTAATGGAAGAAGTAACAGAAATTGTATAGAGAGCTGAGGAAATAGAATGTTAGATGTCTGTTTATTAGGAACCGGTGGAATGATGCCATTGCCATATCGCTGGCTGACTTCACTGATGACAAGATATAATGGCAGCAGTCTGATGGTTGACTGTGGCGAAGGCACCCAGATTGCAGTAAAAGAAAAAGGCTGGAGCTTCAAGCCGGTGGATATTATGTGCTTTACACATTACCATGCGGACCATATCAGCGGACTGCCTGGAATTCTTCTTACCATGGGAAATGCGGAACGAACGGAGCCGCTGACGATGATTGGACCAAAGGGGCTGGAACGTGTGGTAAATGCACTGCGTGTGATTGCACCGGAACTGCCTTTTGGGATTAAATTTATAGAACTGACGGAACCGGAAGAGACTATAGAATTAAAGGGATATACGATCCATGCTTTCCGGGTGAACCATAATGTTATCTGCTACGGCTATACCTTGGAGATTTCAAGGGCTGGAAGATTTTCAGTGGAACATGCATTAGAACGGCAGATACCGCAGAAATACTGGAGCCGCCTGCAAAAAGGTGAAATTATTGAAGAAGAGGACAAGACCTATCTGCCGGAAATGGTATTAGGCCCGCCAAGAAAAGGCATCAAGCTGACATATTGTACTGATACCCGCCCGACGGAGAGCATTGCAAAAAATGCCAAAGATTCCGATTTATTTATCTGTGAAGGTATGTATGCAGAAAAAGAGAAACTTGCAAAAGCGAAACAATATAAACATATGACTTTTTATGAAGCAGCACATCTTGCCAAGGATGCCGGGGTGAAAGAAATGTGGCTTACCCACTTCAGCCCGTCCCTTGTAAGGGGCGAAGACTATATGGATGCTGTAAGGAAGATATATCCGAATGCATATTTAGGCAAAGATGGAAAGAGTGTTACACTGGATTTTGAGGAGGCGTAAACATGAAGAAACGTACAGCAGGCATAATTAAGACAGTTATTATAGGTGTGATTTGCATTGGAATTGTGGTCGGATTTTATTATTATCTGACAAACCGCTCACCAAGAAGTGTGGAAACAACAGGAGAAACAGATGAGATAACCTCTGTTTTAAGTAAAAATTTAGAGAAGGATTATCCGGCGTCACCTCGTGCTGTAATCAAATATTATAATAGGATTCTGCTCTGCCTTTATAATGAAACTTATGATGATGAGCAGTACCAGAAGCTGTTGGAGAAGATGCGTGCACTGATGGATGAAGAGTTATTGGAAAACAATCCGCAGGATACATTTTCAACCCAGATGCAGAATGACATTGCGGCTTATAAAGCAGAAAGTAAGATTATAGCAACAGCATCTGTCTGCGATACAGATGAAGTGGCTTATAAGAAAGTAGATGGAAGTGATTGTGCCTATGTGACGGCATCTTATTTCCTGCGCTCTACCAAGGCATATAACCGGGCTAACCAGGAATATGTGCTGCGTAAGGATGAGAATGGGGACTGGAAAATATTAGGATTTGTGGCACTGGAAGGAGACAATGGTGATGCAGAAAAATAAAGGAGATATTGCAATTCTTGCAATAGAAAGTTCCTGCGATGAGACTGCGGCGGCAGTTGTAGTAAATGGAAGGGATGTGAGATCGAATATCATTTCATCCCAGATTGCATTACATACCTTATATGGAGGTGTGGTTCCGGAAATTGCATCCCGTAAACATATTGAGAAAATTAATCAGGTAATAACAGAAGCAATGCAGGAAGCGCAGGCAGACTGGGCAGATATAGACGCAATCGGTGTAACTTATGGACCGGGATTAGTGGGTGCCCTCCTGGTTGGTGTGGCAGAAGCGAAAGCAATCAGTTATGCAAGAAATATTCCACTGGTAGGTGTGCATCATATTGAGGGACACATCAGCGCAAATTATATTGAAAATAAAGAGTTAGAGCCACCATTTTTATGTCTTGTAGTATCCGGCGGTCATACACATCTGGTAAAAGTACTGGATTATGGAAAATATGAGATACTTGGAAGAACCAGGGATGATGCAGCAGGTGAAGCCTTTGATAAAGTGGCGAGAGCAATCGGATTAGGCTATCCGGGTGGACCAAAGATTGAAAAAGTAGCACATGAAGGAAATCCTCATGCTGTGGAATTCCCAAGACCGAAGATTGCAGATGGGGAGTATGACTTCAGCTTCAGTGGCTTAAAGTCTGCTGTTTTAAACCATCTGAACAGCTGTAAAATGAAAGGTATTGAGATTGTGCAGGCGGATATTGCAGCATCTTTCCAGAAAGCGGTTATTGATGTGCTGGTGGGAAATGCCATGCATGCCATTGAAAAATATCAGATTGATAAATTTGCTATTGCGGGAGGAGTGGCTTCTAATGGAACCTTAAGAGGAGCAATGGAAGAAGAGTGCCGGAAGAGAAATGTGGCATTTTATCATCCGTCGCCGATTCTCTGTACCGATAATGCAGCAATGATAGGTGCAGCAGCATATTATGATTACCGGGCGGGAATCCGTTCCGGACTTGATTTGAATGCAGTACCAAACTTAAAATTAGGAGAACGTTAATGGCAAAGTATACAGCAATCGTGCTTTCTGCGGGAAAAGGAAGCCGCATGGGAAGCTCTGTCCATAAGCAGTATCTGCTTCTTTGTGGGAGGCCGGTGATTTATTATACCCTTAAGGCATTTGAAGAAAGCCCGGTAGATGAAATCGTACTGGTAACCGGTGAAGGAGAAGAGGAATACTGCCGGAAAGAAATTGTAGAAAAATATAAATTGCATAAAGTAACGAAGATAGTAAAGGGTGGTAAGGAACGTTACCACTCTGTTTTTCAGGGCTTAAGTGCGTGTGAACATACGGATTATGTACTGATTCATGATGGGGCACGCCCGTTTATAGGGCAGGAAGTCATCCGACATATAATGGATGAAGTGCAGAAAAAACATGCATGTATTGCAGCTGTGCCGGTGAAGGATACCATAAAAAAGGTAGATGAAAATGGAAAAGTAGAGGATACACCACCAAGAAAAAGCCTTTATACGGTACAGACACCGCAGGCATTTTTCTATTCCCTGATTTATGATTCTTATCAGAAGATGATAGCGGATGGAAGAGAAGATGTTACAGATGATGCAATGGTAGTGGAGGCGTATGGAAAAGTTCCGGTATATGTAATAGATGGGAGCTATCGCAATTTTAAGATTACAACACCGGAAGATTTGGAAATGGCGGAGTTTATGCTGAATGCAGGAAATCCTGGTAAGGGTGTATGTTCATAGAAAATGAACCATCCGGCACCAATGGGAAATCAAATGAATATGTTTTGAAATTTTGAAAAATGATTTTGAAAAAATGAAAATAATTGTTGACATGCTATCTATTTGATGATAGAATCATTTTTGCGCTGATTTGAAGCGTATCAATATGGAGAGATATCGAAGTGGTCATAACGAGGCGGTCTTGAAAACCGTTTGTCCGCAAGGGCGCGTGGGTTCGAATCCCACTCTCTCCGCTTCCAACTTAATAATTGGAAACTGATTCGGAGAAGTACCCAAGCTGGCCGAAGGGACACCCCTGGAAAGGGTGCAGGTCGTTAACAGCGGCGCGAGGGTTCAAATCCCTCCTTCTCCGCTCGCTTGTGAGATGATCATGCGGACGTTCGACAATGGATTTTACGACTGTAAAAAATAAGTCAAAAAAAGTAAAAAAGTTGTTGACAAAGAGAAAGTCCTGTGATAATATAAACAAGCTGACCGGTGAGAACAAAGCAAAAGAGTTCGCAGAACTGGTCAAGAACCTTGATAACTGAACAGTGAAATAACCTTGAAAGATTTTGAGAAAAACGTAATCGTAAAGATTACAAAATCATTCAGGACAGCATCTCTATTCATATAGAAAAATGCGACCTAAAACAGTAAACTTTAGGATATTTAGCCAAGCTAGATTTCTGA
>NZ_QUHR01000014.1 GCF_003479605.1 Roseburia sp. AF12-17LB | reverse complement strand
TTGGCTAAAAGCCTGTCAATATCATTTTCCTCAACACCAGCCATTTTTGCTATGCGCCGTAACCGTAAGCACATGACCTCCATTAACACGAATACTTTGTCCTTCTGCAATATTAACAGAATTATTCTGTCTGCTAATTGAAGCACCCTTCGCCAATTTTATTGGTGTTTTTAACGCTTGTGCCAGATCCTCTACCGGATTTAGTAAGTGCTGCAACATCGCCCCATTATATGCTTCCTTATCTTTAATAACTGTATTTTTATAATTAGATGTAAGTGCTCTTGTATTGGGATTAATATAACTTGATATTGATTGCATCATCTCAACCTCCAATTATTTTCATTCCTCTGTCATTCGGAATCTATTCACTCTCCATAACGGTCCAAGTGATCTATTACTTTTATGACCATCTATACCAAGTTCCGCTATTCAAAAGCTGTGACATACTTTCTTCATATCTTTTCACTGCTTTCTGCTGAATGGAACTAGGCACCACATAATCGTTACCAACTTCACTTATTTTCCCATTTACCAGTTCGCAATGTGTCCCGTTTATCACAAATTCTCTGCTTGTATCCACTCCCTGTGACGCAAGAAAATCTAAAATATAATCGGTGTATGTATCTGTCATACTTGAAAAATACTGCTGATCCGCAAAATGTATCAGGGAGTTCAGACCACCTATCATCATATTGCATCTTTCATCATCTGCCTTGCTTCCGTTTCCATAGCCCTCGCCCCAGACAAAATCTTCCTGTACCGTCATGCTGTATCCATTTCCAAGATTAAATCTGCTTCCAACCCCAATCGTGATACTGTTTGTACTGGGATCATATGGTTTGTACCCTCTGGTTTTAAATGGCTGCTGTACGGTTCCAAAGGTTTGAATCTCGGATGGGAGATATGACATACCCGTAATTGCCGTAAACGCTTTCTGCCCATTCACATAAAAGGAAGTATGGGTTGCACTGTCTATATCCGCTGTAATCTCGACTTTCTCATCATTGGCAAAAGGATTCTGTCCGGTCATTCCGGTTCCATATGCAAACAGCATTCTTGTAAACTGATATCTTGTATGCTCATCAAAATGATTCAGTGTCTCTGTATCTTCTCCCTTTACATCTCCATTGCAAAAATCAACAAATTCATTTTTACTGCCATCCTTTGTAGATAGCTTACCTGTTTTTGTGTTATAAACAAAATTATAAGAACTTCCTACGCCTGTTATACCCATTGCATTTCCTCCATTGCATTTTTTCGTTGATATTCCTCTGTCATTCGGAATTTGCAATCACTTTCCTTATATGGTCCAAGTGATTTATAAATATATAAGTAACCATATTATCTCCTACCTTATATAAGTCTCATAACAACTGCCAACATTCTCTTATAACATTATAACTCAGTATCTTTGCTCCTCTTGCTGCCACATAAGCTCTTGACTTCCCAATTTGTTTAAATCTTCTATGCTTTTTTTGAACATTGCGATAAAATCTCTTCTGTCGTTAAGTCCCATATTACCAGCTTCAAGCGGCAGAGACGTGAAACCTCCCTGCTTCTCCACTTTGTAATGTGCCTCCAATGCACGCATTTCGACTACTGTAGCATTTGATGGATTAACATCATTGATATAAATTCTTTGCTCAAACTCTTTCCCGTTTTCATCCACACCTTTCGCTAACACCACTGGATTTTCATCCGTCGAATCATCCGCATATTTAAGGCAATAAGAAAGACCTGTACCATTACCTCCTGTCCACAACATATTATCTGTTGTGAATATCTGGTATACCTTTGGTGTTTCAGCCGTATAAAATGTCTTTTCCGCAGATGCAGGTGCTTTCATATAATTACTTTTTTGTTGACCGTACAATGAAGATACGGTATTCAGACCAGAACTAATGTTCATATTTTTGTTCCTCCAATCAGCTCAAAATTTTCTCTTTTTAATTATTCAAATATACCTGATATGTTAAATTTTAGTATCAAGCGTTGCCTGTGCAGGAGATTTCCCCGACTCTGCCAATTCTCTTGTAACACTATCTAATGCACCATCTTTAATTGGCTTACCAATTTCCCAGTTAGGATCAGCCTTTTTTGCGGCATCATAAAATGCCTGTCTGTAAATTCTCTCATATTTTTCAAGGGTGTACCCGGCAGCCAATCTGTCCTTTTTCTGCATTTTGCGGTACAAATTGTTATATACCTCGGAACGTTTTGTTGTATCTCCATTGTGGACACCGTTTTCACGCAGGAACTCTTTTTTTGTCAGTTCATACATTTCTTCTTTGCTACTATCCGGAATTGATATGATCCTTTTTCTCGAACTTTCATTTTCATCTGTCACTAAAAGTCCTGCCAGTCCATTTACAGGGTTGATATAATCTCCATCCTTGTCATAATGACTCATCAGATTTTTTATTCCCTGAATATTGCCATACATTGCACCATTTCCAGCAGACATCATTTGTTTTACTGCGGCTTTATATTGTTTGCTGTTTGTGTTAATCCCGGCAGCTTTTAACTTGGACTGAACAGAACTGCTGTTCAACTGGGACAACTGAAAACTGCCTATTGCATTTACTCCTGATGTCCCAAATGATTTTTGAAACAAAAAAGCATAATCCGTTATTTTTGACATAAAACATCCTCCCATATTAAACCTGTTATCTTACCTATATCCTTACGCTTTCCTATCAAAAGACGTTTTCTCTTCCAAATAGTTCGGCAGTTCTTTCAATTCTGAGCTTTGGGCATTCTTTTGCGTATGGCATTCATTGAAGTAAATTCCGTAAAATTCTCTTTCCTTTTCCCGCTCAGCCGGAGTTCTTTCGCATCCCCATCCATAACTATCTCCCAGATAGGTCAACACTTTTGTTCCTTGATAAGAAATGTCGGCACCATATCCTTCGCCTGTCAGAATCGGACATTCCAGTGTGCCTCCTCCCGCCAGAGCAAACTTCTTTTGCGCAAGGTTGTTATTTTTCCCCTCTGCCCTCTCCAGAAAATCGAGCAATGATAATTCTCCGATTCCTTTGCATTTCGGATTACCATTTTGACTTTTTACCGCATTTTTAGCCTGCTGATATAATGCCTTTCTGTCAGGGGATACATCGGATATGTATTCTGCACATAACCTTGTTCTCTGCCTGTGAATAGATTCTAATTCCGTTTTACTCGTAGTGTTGGCAGCTCTCTGAGCCAGTTCCTTAATCTCAGAGACAAACTCTGCCTGTGACTTATTGCTTTTCCCTGCACTTGGAATCATAGACCAATCAGGTTCTCCACTTCTCAGCGATACACTATATTTTGTAATAGCAGAACTCGTTGCATTTGAAATCGATATTCCCATGAATTCACCTCATATTTTCTACCTTCTCTGCATATATTTTAACCTCTATATATACTTATCCATTTATCATATTCATTCTTTAAAATTCTCATAACATACTTATTTCCTCTATTTTTTTATCGGATAAAATAACCTGTTCTCCTAGTCCCATATCATCAAACGACCATATTACGCACACAAAGACCATCTCTTTACAAGATAACCACAGCCTTAAATTCATTTTCATCGCAGGAAAGCACCATATCACCGCCATATTTATCCACAACTGCTTTTACATTTAACAATCTAATACCGTGATGATCCCCTCTTTTGCTCTTTATCGTATCATTTTCAATTTCCACCTTTTCTGTCACCGGATTTCTTATCGCAAATATCAGTTTATGATCTTCGCACTCTAATTTCAGATGAATGACCGCTTTTCCGGTATTTTTCAGTACTTTTTCACTCTCCCGGATTGCATTATCCAGTAAATTGGAAAGCAGAATCACAATCTCTTCCTCTTCCAGACAAATCTCCTGCAAATCCCCTACTTTCAGGATAACCGCTATGTGTTTCTCCTGCATGCTGCGGTACTTCTGGTTTAAAACAGCATTGACCACCGGATGGTTCGTGTTGATTGCCGACATCTCAACCGCTATGCTCTCTGTCAGTTTCTGCGTAAATGAAAGTGCCTCATCTGTGTGTCCATTCTTAATCAACGTCTGGATTGTGGAAAGCTGATTTTTATAATCGTACATTTTTCTTCGCTGACGCTCATAGATTTCTTCCCGGTCCTGATAATTTGCAATACGATTTTTCTGATTTTGTTCCGTAAGTACCGTAATTTTTATTCTCTCTTCTTTTTCAATGGTATTCTGCATGAACTCCATAAGGATAAGGTTAATCACAACCAGTCCCACCGAAAGAAATAAAAATACATTCTGCATGTCAATACATCCCGGCATACTCATATCAGTTTCTATGCCAGCACATCAAATGTCGAAACTCCATTTTCTGTCACTCCTGTAGAAGTTGAAGTACCTAGCAGTTCCACCAGTTTTCCTGTTAGGTCTGCCACATCTTTTCCATCAATTTTCAGATTATATTGCCGTTCTTCCTGCTCCTGTTTTTCGGCACGCTGTTTTTCCAGCCGTTCCTCTGTCTCTTTCTTTTCTGCTTTCCTTTTCTCGAGTCTTTCTTCAAGTTCTTTCCTTGCTTTTTCTGTTCCCGGATCAACCTCATCTGTTACCAGTACTTCTTCTGTTATGCTATCATATCCATTTATTGTATCCGTTACACTCAGTACCTTACAGCCACGAGCACTTTGAGCAGCTTTCAATTTTTCGATACTTTCCAGTATTAAAGATAGATTATACTCCAACCATTGTTTTGTCTTTTCATCTCCCATAGCCTTTGACAAAAGAGAACTGTTTATATTTACGGAATAATCCCTGCTTCGTAAACAATCGTATTTTTGTGTTAAATAGTTCTTATATTCATGAGCATTCTTATATGTCCTGCCCGTTTTGTTTCCAGCATTTTGTGTATTGCCATAACTATTCGTATATGACGCATAAGTTCCTATTCCTGTAACTGCCATATTAACATATCTCCTTTCATTATTCGGAGTCCTTCCAACTATGCCACCTGTTGGATTTCTCTCAGAATCAATATAATATTGATCACACGCTAGCTTCAAATATACTTTGACTAATACCTTTCATCCACATATTCTGCGTTGCTCCATATCCTCTTTCCTGCCCTATATCATACAATCCACTGCTGTCAAATCCTATTTTTAATACCAAATCATTTTCTTTCTTCCAGCCATTTTTAGCATATTGCAGCCATCTCTTAGAATAAAGTTCATACCCTGCACCATTTTTAGATTTTTCCTTAAACAATGCCAGTAAATCTGTACCATCCTCTGCAATAAAAGTACCATTTTTATATGTCGCATTGCGTGCATCATATCCAGTTGTCTCATACACTTCATGCCATAAAGAATATTGGTTTGCCTTTGTCATATTTGCCTGCGAATTAACAATTTCATTATCTGCATCATGCATACAAATCCACGCATGCGTCCAAATATTTTTTGCATTATCTCCTTCATTCAGCAATTTTTCTATCTGCGATAATGTATCTCTATCTGCATTTCCCGACACCGTTAGTTGATATGTATATGGGTCAATAGAAAATACCAAATCTGCCTGTTTTGATATTGATATCCCATTCTTTGAAAGTAGATTTGAAATTTGCTGATTTACAACACTTCTGGCATGCTGTTTTTCCCTGTCAGTATTGCGTACATAACCAACACTTCTTGAACCACCTGTATATACATCCTTGTAATTCCTTAATGCATAATCATACCGGGCAAATCCAGCCGAATATTTTCCTCCTGTTTGTAACATTCTTTTCTCATTGCGGTAAGCTATGGAACGCTGATCTTCTGTCATATATGAGCAAAAATTAGGTGAGGTCACATCACAATATTTTGATTCGATATATGCCATTGGATCAGAATGAGACAAATTTTCTTTGTACACTTTATCATAATGCTCCTGCAAAACTTTTTGTACGAAACGATCCTCCTCTGTAAGTCCATCATATTGATAACCTACAGTTGTACCAGCACTGGAAGTATTGGGCAGGTTGTTTAAATCCCTGCCCGCTGGAATGTTATTATAATAGTCAGAATTATTTACAGTAACCATATTATCCCCCTGCCTTATATAAGTCTTATAATCTGTATCATGTAAATCATACTGGAACCTTATCGATAAACTTTTTTCATTTTATTTTCCACATTTTTTCTTCATTATTCGGAGTTCTTCCGACTATGTCACCTATTAGATTTCTCTCAGCCTCAATATGATATGTAATCCAAGTTCTCTTTTTTTCCTATGTTCAAATGACTAAGCACTATTTATACTTACTATTTGCATTTGGCAAATTAAGATATGTATCCATACTTTTCGTCCAAAGCAACGATAAGTCAAACCTTCCCAATTTGTTTAAATCTTCTATGCTTTTTTTGAACATTGCGATAAAATCTCTTCTGTCGTTAAGTCCCATATTACCAGCTTCAAGCGGCAGAGACGTGAAACCTCCCTGCTTTTCCACTTTGTAATGTGCCTCTAATGCACGCATTTCGACTACTGTAGCATTTGATGGATTAACGTCATTTATATATATTCTTTGTTCAAACTCTTTTCCATTTTCATCCACACCTTTCGCTAACACCACTGGATTTTCATCCGTCGAATCATCCGCATATTTAAGGCAATAAGAAAGACCTGTACCATTACCTCCTGTCCACAACATATTATCTGTTGTAAATATCTGATATACCTTTGGTGTTTCTGCCGTATAAAATGTCTTTTCCCCAGATGCAGGAGTTTTCATTTGATTACCTTTTTGTTGACCGTACAATGAAGATACGGTATTCAGACCAGAACCAATGTGCATACTTCTATTCCTCCAATCAGTTTATCTGAATTGTACCGTCTGCTATAACAAACTGTACATTTAACTCAGACATAATATCTTTGTGCTGTGTCCGATTATATGCTAAAATTTCCCGGATATCGCTTGCGTAAATGTCCCTCCTATTTACCATTGCATCTACCCATTTATCACATTCATTCCTTTTGAAATGCTTTCAACTTTCACCGAATCCTCAAATGTGACTGTCATCTGTGTATCGTAAGTTTTCCATTCAAACTGCGACCAGCTTACACCGTTACCGGTATGATCATAAGCCTTGATTGCATCGTTATATTGCTTTTTTTGTTTTTCTGAATATTCCGGCACATTTTCAGTATTATTTATTTCCAACAACATTCTTAAACTATCTGGCACTCCATCTAACGCTTTTCTCCACGCTTCACTCTGTTGCTTTGCAACCGCCATCTCATACTGCATAACATAATCCTGATATGCCTTTTCTCTCGCGGCACTTGCTTCTTTATCTACCTTTAACAACTGCCGTTTGGTATCTTGCTTCATAAGCATTAGACGCTTTTGACAACAGCCTTTCATTGTTCCACGACCGTAATAATCGGCTTCTTTCCTGTTCCTGCTTTGCAATCTTTTCATTCAACATTTCCTGCTGCTGTTTTTTAACCTGCGCCCGTTTTTCCAGATATTCTTCCAAAAGCTCTTTTTGTCTATCTTTCTTGTTGCTTGTCTTTTTATAAAAACTGTTTTGTGAACGAGCAAAAAATTCCGATTGATTATTAACACCAGACCATGAATCGCCCCTATAATCTTTAGCAGTAGCTCCTACAGTGAGCACCATAGAAGCTTCCAACGGTGCAAAGGACGAAGTTAAGTCACGTTTAAGTGCTGATAATATCTTTTGCCTGTACTCCGGATCATCTTTCATATTCTTAAATGCTTCCTCTGATATGTTGATAGCCACATTGGTTATAGTTCTATTTCTGGGTATCTTATCAATTTCAGCATAAAATTCCTTTTTGAAAATCGCCATTTCTTCCGCTTCTGATAATTCCTTTGTATTGCCCGTTTCTCCCGTGCTGTTTACGCTCTTTGTACTTTTCGTTGTTGCAACATTGTTCTGATAATAGCTCTGTCCTATTCCACTAATAGCCATTTTTAATCCTCCTTTATCAGCACTTTTTCATGCCTTTATATCAAATAGGCGTTTGCGAAACGCCAAAAGCCGCATAAATACGGCATTTTTTGTTGTTAAAATAAAATATCTCCTCAAGATTTATGGTAAAATAGAGTTGCGAGAAACTATCAACCAATCCTGATATGCCTTTTCTCTCGCAGCACTTGCTTCTTTGTCTGTCTTTAACAACTGCTGCTTGATATCTTCCGTCAATTCCACCTCTTTACCATTGACCGTAACATATCCTCTTGCAACTGCCCTGCTGACCATTGCAGAATCAGAGAAATGCACAATATAAGAATTTTCTTTATCTCCTTTTGTGATACCCAATACATCCTTTCCAGATGTTGCTGTGATTTTTTCTTGTTCGCATACCTTTTTACTTTCTGCATTCTGTTGGCTATAATGCGGATATTTACTATATAAATTTTTCTGTCGGTCATAGATGGAATCAATCTGTTTATTTAAAATGTTCATAGTCCACTGCCCTCCCTTGCTTTTTCCTTATTATTTCAATATTTCTCAAACATTTTAATACCCGCATTAAACAATAAAACCAATTTTTTCAAACAGAAATTCACAATATTTATGCATATCCTGATTTCCGCTTCTTAAAACAGAAGAAAACAAAGACTTTATATCTATATTTCCTCCCGTTCTTTCATATTGCTCCAGATAAAGTGAACGGAACTCTAAATAAGAATCTTGAATATAATCACATGCCTGATTTATATCAAAGGCATCAAACGATTCATCCAATTTTGTATTCTGAAATTTCTGCTTATTTTCTGCATTTTGCTTTTGACTTTTGGCAACCATTTTGTCCCATTTTATCAGTTCCTCAAAACCTTTATTTAGCTTTTCCAATTCTTCATCCATTGACAACAGACGTCTTTTCCCACTCTCTGGATTATCGCATACATACACTTCTCTTGTTCCATTCCTATATCCTTCTACAATTTTTTGATACATAGTAGAATAGGCATATGCAGCTCCCATTCCAATATCATCGAAACCATACCCATTTTTACTTTCACGGATACTTTTTAAATATTTAGCATTTTCATCCCATAATTCTCGAAGATAATCATTTGACCAAACAGTTTTAGGCACCGTTTCTCTGATATAATTTGCGTAACTAGCGTCTAAGGCAAAACTATCATGTATATATGTGTTTTCCTGATTTTCCCCATCGACTTCATCTGAATGTTCTATCTTCCGGCATACGTCCTTGCCGGATGTTACGGTCATTTTTTCTTGCGATTCATTTGCCTTATGCTTTTTATGAGAAAACCCTATAGTTTTCATATGATCGCCTTTTTGATGACCGTACAATGAAGATACGGTATTCTGACCAAAACCGATGTGCATACTTCTATTCCTCCAATCAGTTTATCTGAATTGTACCGTCTACTATCACAAACTGTACGTTTAACTCAGACATAATATCTTTGTGCTGTGTCCGGTTATATGCTAAAATTTCCCAGATATCGCTTGCGTAATCCTGATAGGTCAGATTCCCGCCCGGATTTAACTGAATTTTCAACGCCTAATCCCATATTAACTCCTTTTGTTTTGCCATTACGATAATCACAACCGCAACACTCCACAAAATATTTCATTATTCTGACCTAGTTTTCCCTTTTCTTCGGTCTTTTCGGCTGGTGATAAATCGCTGAACACTCTGCCGTCCTGCCAAGAACTGTTTTTTCCACTTCATTCCGGGCAATTCTCTCCACTACCTTCAATACCTTGTTTGTAATCTTTTCTTTCTTCAAAATTATAGAAATTGATACTATGCATATATATCAAAACCTACCTTATTTTTAGTTGTCGCTTCTATAGCAATCATATTTTCTGTTTTTTTATCTTCTTTTTCTTTATCCTCTTTCATTCTCTCCAGCCATTTGTCAATTTCTGAATCCGTACCAGTCTCTCCAAAAATGCCACAGGTTGTCATTTCGGTTCCATTATTCGTAAACTTAAACTCCACTGATATCAGTTTACTACCATGACTTATTGCCGCCTTCTGTGCATTTCGTATAACATCTGGCATAATTGCTAAATTTTCCTCAAGCCATTTCGCAGTTTTTTCATCTCCACATGCCTTTTGCATTACACTTCTGTCAATCAATACAGAAGCATTTTTGCATGGAGTCAAACATTTATACTTGTTAGTCAAATACTTTGAATAGTCTGATACATTTTTAAACTTATTGGCTGAATTCATAGTGTATCCTGCATAATAATTCTTTTCACTATTCTTTGATGGCTTTACATTTTCATTTTTTACATTTCCGTATGTGTATGTATTGGCATACGATGATACTCCATTAATTCCCATACTGCATCTCTCCTTTCTATTTAGCCTTGATTTTTTATTTGCAGGCTATTGGGTTTTGTTCGATACGCTTACTGCCATTGTAAAATTTGCCTCATAAGAAGCTACTGCCTGACTTATTGTGACAGTCTTAGCAGACGAACTACTCTCAGCCACCAATCGAGTTCTGGCATCCTGAGCTGATAACCTTTTATTTTGCACATATTCTTCATAAGCTGTTCTTTCCGCTTGTTTTTTCTGAATCCGCTTTTTTTTCTGTTGTTGCTTTACTTGATTTTCTATTCTATTTTTATTTTCTATTCTGCGCTCCCAAAAACTATTTTTTGACTTATCATTAAAAATCTTCCCACCATTCCCATTGTTATAACCAGCACTCCACATCTCAGCATGACATTCTTCTTTTGATGCTCCATAATATATTGTAGAAAACGCTCCTCCGCATATACCGGACCATTTATCTGGTTGTGACCAACCCACTTGCAAATCATTTAATACCCATGCTTCATACTCTGGATCATTCTTCATTGCTTCAAAACCCGCCTCTGAAATTGTAACAGATATTGACTCGCCTGCTCTTGTGGGGTGCATTGGAATTTGAGATATTTTATTGTAAATGTACTGCTTGTATTCCACCATCGTCATATCTTTAGCAGACACAGAACCTATTTTTGAATTGCCCACTATACTTCCACTAGCTTCGCTCTTTTCTCTTACACTATCCGCAAACCTTGTATCTTCCTTCTCCTGATCTTTAGCCGCATTTTTCTGTTGGTACTGATTGTAAGCCCGTGTCATATAGTTCACATTAATTGTATTACTCATAGTAACCTCCTTTGCTTTCTTTATCGGATAAAATAACCTGTTCTCCTAGTCCCATATCATCAAACGACCATATTACGCACACAAAGACCATCTCTTTACAAGATAACCACAGCCTTAAATTCATTTTCATCGCAGGAAAGCACCATATCACCGCCATATTTATCCACAACTGCTTTTACATTTAACAGCCCAATGCCGTGATGATCCCCTCTTTTGCTCTTTATCGTGTCATTTTCAATTTCCACCTTTTCTGTCACCGGATTTCTCACCGCAAATATCAGTTTATGATCTTCGCACTCTAATTTCAGATGAATGACCGCTTTTCCGGTATTTTTCAGTACCTTTTCACTCTCCCGGATTGCATTATCCAATAAATTAGAGAGCAGAATCACAATCTCTTCCTCCTCCAGACAGATCTCCTGCAAATCCCCTACTTTTAGGATCACTGCTATGTGTTTTTCCTGCATACTGCGGTATTTCTGGTTTAAAATAGCATTCACCACCGGATGGTTCGTGTTGATTGCCGACATCTCGACAGCTATGCTCTCTGTCAGCTTCTGCGTAAAGGAAAGTGCCTCATCTGTGTGTCCATTCTTTATCAATGTCTGGATCGTGGAAAGCTGATTTTTATAATCGTGCATTTTTCTTCGCTGACGCTCATAGATTTCTTCCCGATCCTGATAATCTGCAATACGATTTTTCTGATTTTGTTCCGTAAGTACCGCAATTTTTATTCTCTCTTCTTTTTCAATGGTATTCTGCATGAACTCCATAAGGATAAGGTTAATCACAACCAGTCCCACCGAAAGAAATAAAAATACATTCTGCATATCATCGTTTTCTGAATAAAACATAAGAATGAAACCGACCACCGTAAATACAGGAACACAGAAAAACTGTAACCATTCTTTTCCTGTAATCAGACCGTAGCTTTTTCTTGTCTTGCTAAATCTTCTGATAAACAACATCAGAATGATAAAAGCCGTCTTTGATATCAGTGCCTGTAAAAACCATTTTTCTTGGATTGAACCTCCTCTTCCCAGCAAAACAGTCACATAATCAATCAATACAAGCATTGTATAGTTGATGATTGAAAATAAAAAACTCTGCCGGAAGGAGACCTCATAATAAGCCAGATTTAGTAAAGACATAACCAGTATAATCAGGATACATTTTAACATTCCGATCCATATCCCTGTGACTGCTGCCAGATAAAGCACTCCGCAATAAACAAAAAATCTGTATCTGTTCCTATATCCGCCATCTCTTTTTTCCATAAAAGTATCAAAAAAGTATAGCGTTCCTTTTACTTCCAGCATTTCCGCAATAAATACCAATACCCAGAATGTCATATTATTCTTCTCCTTTATACAGCATATATTCCCTCTTCACCTGTGCATATCGTGCCTTGGGAACCGGAATCTTTTTTCCCGTGGTAAGTGTCATCACATATCCGCTGATCTTTGTAATGTACCTCATATTTACAAGAAAACTTAAATGCGCCCGCACAAATCCCATATTCTTTAATTCGTTTTCCAGTTCATCCAGTTTTTTATAAATCTGAAACGTACCTTTTTCAGTATAAAATACATTTTTGTGAAGTTCTGTTTCTATATAAATGATGTCATCTGCATAAAGTTTTATCGTTCCCTCCACAAAACGAAATTCGAGAATTCTACGGTTTTTATTAATTTCTGCTATCAAATCATCCATACATTCTTCTATGGTGTCTGCAAGGTTATCTTTCAGCAGAAATCGGCTTGCTTTCACCTTATATCCATCCAGTGCGTAATTCATGTATGCCGTCACCAGCACAACTGGAAGTTTTGGATATTTTTCTTTAATCCTCATAGCTGTTTTCAGCCCATCCATCCCCTGCATATTGATGTCCAGAAATAATAGCTGACACGCTTCCAAAGCCGATTGTTCTTCGCATAACTGTTCTCCAGAATCATATTCTGTAATAGCAAACTCATAATTCTTTTTTTCACCATAGTCTGACAGCAAATCTGACAGATTTTTTCTGTCATCTATCCTGTCATCACAAATAATAATGTTCATATTTTTCATTCCTGTCTTTAATTGCTCTCATGCCTATAAACCATACAAGTCTCACCTAGCACTCTTTATTATATCAAACAAATCTTTCACTCGATCATTCTCTGCATCAAATGACTATTTTCCGCATAGAACGACTATCTCCTATAGAAACGCAGAAGCACTGTATCTCAAACTCTTTGAAATACAATGCTTCCCTGCATTTTCTATATCGTCATGTTGATATTATTACTTTACTATCCTGCACACTCTCTGGGAGTGACTGTATCTATCAAAAAAGAAGCCAGCAGTTTATTCACACACTACTGACTTCCTATATTATTCATTTTATTTACTTCGCTGTGTCTCAGACAAGTTTTCCATCTTTAAACACAATCTCTTTTATTTCTTAATATGCTTAAAAAGTTTCGTAACAAACAAGGCTTTCAAGCGCTTTTCTATCCTTTGAATGTCTGTCTGGTGATGCCTTTTCTGTGTCAGCATATCCCACCGCAATAATTGCTATTGGTTCAAGGTTACTTGGAATATTAAACTCATTTCTGATAATCTCAGGATCAAAATATGTAAGCCAACAAGAACTAAGTCCTAAATCCTCTGCTTCTAATACTATATGATCCGCAACTATTGTTGCATCAACACTTACCATATCCTTTTTATCAAACGGACGCACAAAAACATCTGAATGATCCCCACATACAATGATAGCCAACGGGGCGCCATGATAATTTACTCCTTTAGACAATTTTTCTTTTGCTTCTTGGCTACTAATTACTAACAGTCTCTGCGACTGAGCATTTGCTGCTGTTGGAGCAATTCTAGCAGCCTCCAGAATTTTGTCCAATTTTTCCTTTTCAATCTCATCAGTTTTATACTTTCTTACAGAACATCTCTGTTTTGCTAAAGATAAAAACTCCATAAAAATATTCCTCACTTTCATTTTTAATACATTTTTGTTGTGCCTGCTCAACAAGTACGCTATAATGCTATCACAGTATTTCTTTTTTACAAGTACGCACTTTTAAGTGCCATACTACCCAAAATGATACTATGGATTCAAATTTCAGGAGGTCGTATATAATGAAACCATGTCAATCTTTCCAATGTCCAGTAGAAGCAACCCTTCAGCTTATAGGTGGTAAATATAAGTCACTTATCCTATGGCATCTCATTGGAAAAACACTTAGATTTAATGAATTAGGAAAGCTCATTAAATCTGCAACTCCCAAAATGCTTACCCAGCAACTTAGAGAATTAGAAAATGACGGATTAATCAACAGGGTCGTTTATCCTGTAGTTCCTCCCAAAACCGAATACTCTGATACGTTTTGTCAAGGGTGTTTAAGAACTTTTTTCGCTGTCATTCAAAATCAGACGCTTGATTTTGTCGCTCATGGTTTCTTTGCTCGTTTCACTGAAATGGATTTTGACGCGGTAGGTGGTCTTTCCGATTTTCTTTATCATTACAGGTGGCGCGGCTTCCTTTACGGTCAGAGGGGAAGCGGTTGCGGGGGTGCTGCGGTTGCTGGTGTCGTTGTTCATAGGCTCTCCTTTCCATGAGAAAAGCCCCATGCGGTCATACATGGGGCGGTGGTTTTGAGGTTGAAGTGGCGAAGTGGCAAAGTGGCAAGGTATCTGGGTTTTGCCACTTGGATTTTGCCGTTTCACTTTTTAAGAGCGTGATACCATGCCGCGCCAATGCGCTTTGAGGTAATGCGCCCGTCAAGGTTTCTCTTTGCCGCCCGGACGGTACGGGCGGATATGCCCGCTTCTGTAGCGGCTTTCTCTATGTCCTCGCTGGCAAGCTCTTTCCCGTCTGCCAGTAAATCCAGTATCAGCCGTTCCGCCTGTTCGGTTTTGGTGGCGGTGTTGCCGCCCGCGCCGGACAGCAGCTCGTCGGCGGTGATGTCGTATTCGCCTATCCATGAAAAGCCCGTTTCCGGGTCAAGGCAAAAGGCAACGGGCTTGCCCTCCGGCGCAAGGGAAGATTTGTCATGGACGATAACGCGCACATTCGGTTCTCGCTTCACGCGCCCGATCAGCAGGACGCTCCTTGCTGCGGCGCGGAAGTCGATAGAACCTAAGCCCCGGTATGCGCTCTGCCCTCCGGCAGCTTTGTTGAGATGTCCGATAAGGATAACGGCGCACCCGGTACGCTCGGCAACATCGGCAAGGCGGCGGAACATGGGGCGCACTTCGTTTGCCCGGTTCATGTCGGTTTTTTCGCCCATGTACGCCTGTATGGGGTCAAGGATAATCAGCCGCGCCCCGTTCTGCGTGATTGCCTTTTCTATGCGCTCATCGGACAGGGTAAGCTCCCGCTTGGCTTCATCAATCACAAGCACCCGGTCAAGGTCTGCGGCGGCTTCTATCAAGCGTGGCTTGACGGTATCGCCCAGCCCGTCCTCGGCGGTCTGGTAAATTACTTGGAATGGCGGCAAGGGCTTCATTCCCGGCAGCGTTCCCCCGGTGGTGCAGGCGGCGGCAAGGCGTAGGGCAAAAGTGGTCTTGCCCTCGCCGGGATTGCCCTGCACAATGGTTACTTTCCCAAAGGGAATATACGGCTCCCATAGCCATTCAACGGTCTGTGTGTCAACCTCGCTCATGCGGATAATCTCAACGGTTTCTTCCTGCGGCGGCTCTTTCAAGCCGTAGATTGCTTCCCGCAAATACTTCCCGTCTGTGATTTCTGCCCGGTGCTGCAATACCTCGTTCCAGTCCTTGAAAAGAGGGATAAGCCGATGGACGGTCAAGCCCTCCGGCACAAGCTCCGCAAGGCGGCTGCAAGCGTCGCTTCCGGCTTGGTCGCTGTCAAGGCAGAGAAAAACGGTCTTGATGTTCGGACGGTCAGAGAGAAAGCGCAACAGGGCTTTTTCTCCCACGCCGCCCAACGCCAGATAGCTTTGCTTCTGCCAGTCCTTTTTGAACAGGCAGAGGAAAGATAAGAGGTCTATCGGGGCTTCAAAGACAAACAACCTTTCGCCCTCGCCACGGTAGCAGAAGTTAAAGGCTTTGTCGCTGCCTTTCACATCAAGCCGAAAACTCCCGGCTGTGCCGCGCTGATGGGCGTATCGCGGTATGCCGCTTTCATCTCTGCCGACGAATACGGCGTTATGGTGGGCGGCTTCCTCGTAAATATCCCCGGTGGAAAAGAAAAAGCCCGTCACATCTTCATCAATGCGGCGGGCTGCTGTGAGGTAGTTCCTCGCTATGCGGTTGTCGGTGCTGCGGGGTGGTAGCCGGAAGTCGGATAGGGGCGCGGGGCTTGGTCTGTCCAGCGGCGGGGCGGCTCCTTTTTCGCCTGTCAGCAGTTCAACGGCTTCGGTGAAGCTCTTGCCGAAAAACTCCATGACAAAATCAATGGGTGCACCGCCCTTGCTCTGGCTGTGCCTGTACCATTTGTTTCCCCGGACGGTCAGGCTGTCGTGCCGCTTCCAGCGGTATTCCTGTCCGGCGCGGGTAAGCTGCTCGCCCTGTGATTGCAGGAAAGAAACAAGGTCGGCTTGGTTGGCGCGGTCTATCTGTTCTTGGGTGTAATACATAAAAGTTCAACTCCTTTCAGCGGTCTATATCATGCCGTTTGGTGCGGCTCTGCGTCTGCTCCGCTTGGTCGGCGCGGAGTGCAATATCCACGCATTTGCGGATTTTTTGAAGCTCTGAAACATTGGTGCGGGTATCTTTCAGTTTGGTATAATCGCTGTCCCTCTGTGTTTTGAGGTCAGCATATTCCTGTTCCCATTCCGCAATAGGCAAGGTCTTTGTTCCTTTCTGCAGATTTGCATGGAGATAGCGACTTGCTGCGTTCCATAGGGTCAGCTCGGCGCGGTGGGCTTCCTCGTACTTGTCGCGCTTGTTTGTCCAGCCGTTTTGCAGCTTTTTCAGTTCATCGTGAATGGGCTTGTACTCTGTGTAGTTCTTCCCGTATTCAATTAGCTTTTGTAGCTTCTTCATGCGTTCCTCGGCGGTTTTCATTCCTGCCCGGATTGAATAGGCTCTATCACTGACAGAGGAAAGGGAAGCGTCAAGCTCATCAAGATTAGAGATACCATGCTCGGAGAGATAGTTGACCGCTGCCGCTATGGTTTTCAGTTCATCGGCTGTGTGCTGTTGTTGCCAACGCTGCGAATACTTCCGGCTCTTTTCTCTCTGAACGCTCAAATACTTCATCAACAGATTTGCAAGGTTGGGAGATTGCGGCGGCGGCTTCGGGGCGGTTTCCCACACTTTGAACAGGTCGGCAATCCATTCTTTGAGCTTGCTAACCTGCGCCCGGATTTCCCGTATAAGGCGGTTTGCTTTTTGGATATTTCGGTTCAGTTCGCCTTTCTCGGTGGCTACACCTTTCTTCTCCATTTGACAGGCGGCTACGCCCATATGGACGGTCGGTATTTCGTCAATGCCGCGCTCGGCGTTGCTGCGGTGGTCGATACGCTCCGGGCTTCCGTTTCTCTCCAAAAAGTCGTTGGTATAGTCAGCCCATGCCTTGCGCCACAAGAGGGTGTTGTCCTTGTCGTTCCAGCCTGTAAGGTCAATTTTGTGCGTCTTGTATCTGCCACTTGGCAAGCGGATACGCTCGCCGTTTTCGTCAAGGTCATATTCCTTTTTGGATTTCGCCGCCCATGCTCCGCGCTCGTCAAGGGGGCGCATGGTAAGCATAATATGACAATGGGGGTTGCCGCTGTTGGTGTCGTGGATAACAAAATCCACACACATTCCTCTGGAAACAAATTGAGAGGAACAGTATTCCCGGACAAGCCGGATCTGTTCCTCTCTGGATAATTCTATGGGGAGTGCTGCGTCAATCTCACGCGCAAGCTGGGCGTTCCCGGCTTTCTCGTAAAGCTCCACGCTGTTCCACAAGGTTGAACGGTCAGCGAATGAGGGCGGTGCGTGGGGCGGCAACATGATTTCTGTATGGACAACGCCGCCTTTGCGAGTGTAGTCATGAGTCATTCCGTCCCATTCGTTTGTCAGCTTTTCGCCGCTTCGGTAGGCGGCTGCGGCAACGGCTGATTTGCCTTTTCCTCGGCTCACAATGCCGATGTTCCAATGGTAAATGGCTATGGGTATCACCTCCCGGATAGGATAATAAAACCCGCAAAAATGGTACAGACGCCAACGGCGGGTGTACTGTTTTTGTGGGTGTGCAGGGATAGCCGCGAAGCGGCGCAAGGGGTGCAGCCCCTTGTTGCGGCAAAGCCGCCATATCGGAGCGCGGGGAAATCTCCCTGTGCGAAGATAAGCCCTCGGCAGAGCGCACACGCCCGTAAGGGTGTATAAGTGCGCCCTTAGTTCCTAAGGGATTTATTCGGCGTTCCTGCTTTCGGCTCGTTTTTTCAGATATTCCCGCGCTGGTTCACTCGTCAAGGCAAGCCTAAGAAGTGCTGCGGCTTCCTCGTCGGTCATGTTCTTTGCTTCCGGCACAATGCTTTCAAAGACCGCGCCCCGGACAATAAGGCGGTGGCTGCGTGTTCTGCGTTCCTCTTTGGATAGCTTCTGACGCAGCATCTTTTCCCGATTTTCAAACTGCCGGATTTTCTTCTTCCCGTCCTCAATCTCGGCAGTCAATTCCTCGCGGGTTTTCTCTCTTGGCTTTGTCATGGGTGGTCGCTCCTTTCTGCCTGTCGGCATAGAAAAAGGACAGTCGATTTTCTCGGCTGCCCTTGTGGGTGGCTATTCAATTTTAGTCTGCTGTTTTCAAATATATAAAATAGCTTGCTGTTCCGCCATAGCCATTTTCAGTATTCCATTCAGCTGTTACTTCATAAATATATCCGCCCAGTTTAAGAGTGAGTACGTTTCCAACAATAGTTACATCTTCGCTGTTTGTAGCAGGCTCTCCCCAATGTTCGTCACTCCAGCACTGCACACTTAAAATTGTATCTGGGTCTTCTGTAAATCTTAATGTAGCTGTTGTTTCTGTTGTTTCAAATGGCGGGGACAACAGATCCTTGCACTCTAACGGGTGTGGGCTATCAGCTATTGTGCTTTCAGCAGTTCCGTCAATATTTGTTTTTTGCCACGAATAAGTTCCTAATACTGCACCGATAGCGGTTTCGTCACTCACAACGCTTAATGTGGGCGGTTCTTCCAAAATTATATTGGCAGTCCCAGAGTTTAGTAATTCATTTGCATAGCTGTTGAGTGCTTCACATGGCTCATATTTTGTCTTATAACCGATACCGTCAATGACAATAAATGGGTTATACGCCATAATATCTGTTTGTGTACCGTCTACCATAGTCAAGGTAAAAACAACGCCTTGTCCATCATACTCTGTGTAAGAATTATCCTCATTATAGACAACAACATCATTCAAATATTCAACTAATTCTTGGATATTTTCAATCTCAATCGTTTTGTCTGGCGGTGTTAATAACACTTTAGCGGAAACAATCTGCGCTGCGTCCAAATCCTTATACGGTTTTTTCCCCTGTTGTGAAAAAAATACGATTACCGCGATACCTACTAAAATGATACAAGCTATTGCAATCATCAATCTCTTTTTTCTCATGGAACAAGCCTCCTGTTCTTCTCTGTTACTTGTATAGACGAAAAAATTGAAAGGAAGTTTCACTATCTATAAATATCATAGCACATGGTTATGAATAAATCCACCTCATTTCAGCCTGTCAGTGGCCTTGTTTTCTCTGGCAGACCGCCGCGCAGCTTCCCGCCGTTCCTCGTTGTATGGGGCGGTCAGACGGAAAGAGAAGCGCCCCTTTGCAATCTCAAACTCCATGCAGCCCGTTTCGGGGTCTGCGTCGGTCTGGCGGCACTGGTCGGGGTACTGTCCGGAGTAGGCGGCAAGCCGCTTCTTTAAGTCGGTGTTGTGGGTGCGGATATGGATAATCGGGTTTTTCTCGTCAAACCAAATATCGGTGGTCTTTTCCTGCTTCGTAAGCCCTGTTCTCATAAACTCTCCTTTCTGCGCCCCTGTTACGCAATAGGGGCATTTTTCGGGTGTTTTTTCCGGCTCTTGACCGTCAAACATAGACTAGCTCAAACTTGGCAATTTCCTCCGCTTGCGCCCTGCAAGCGTTCATCAGTCCCACCCATTTCATGGGGTCGGTAGCTTTGAGTGCTTCGGTAGCTTCCGCGCTCCTTGCAAGCTGCGGCATGATAAGGTCAATCCGGCTCCGGGCGGCTTCGTCAATCTCGGCGCAATGCTCATGCAGCTTCTCATTTGCGACAAGGGCGGTGTAGAGGTCGGGGCGGTACTGTTCAAGGTAGGCTTTCCGCAACCGCCCGTAATGCCCGATATACGGGCGCGGGGCGGCGGGGGTGTTGCCATTGTCAATGAGTATTCTCATGCTATAGATTTCATACTTATCCAGGTTATACAATCGATTATGATGTAATCATAAAATTCTCTCAGCCTGTCTACCATAGATCTCAGAATCAGTTCCCTGCTCATGGCATTTACCAAAGACACCTCTATTGCTGATAATTCAATGTTGGCTGGGATAAGGTCTACGCCTTCTTTATGGTGTAAGATTGTCTTTTCTATATTCAGTTTTTCATCATTCACAATGTTCATCATCAGTGTTGCAAGAGAATACTCCATTTCATCCGGCTCCTCATATCCCAGGCTGATTGTAAGACTTCCCTGTGGATCAGCGTCTATCAGAAGTACTTTTTTTCCTTCCTGTGCCAATCCAATTCCAAGATTCACACATGATACTGTTTTACCTACTCCACCCTTTTGATTTGATACTGCTATTACTCTGCACATAATCCGTTCCTCCTTTATGCATCCCAATATTTGTTCATATTTAATTTCAACATTTCCAAAATTTCACGCCTCATCTGCTCTGCCGTGTAACTGACAGGAAAAAATCTGTGAAGCTGCTCCGTTTTGAATACTACGCGGTCTATCTCTTTTTGCTTAATTTCACTTAGGATATCTTCCATATCCCTTACTGTAAGGTTCCCATCCGAACTTAATTTCTTTATACGGAGTGCCTGGGAAAGTGATGGTGTGCACTGAGCAAATTCCATTGCATCCAGCATTTCCTTTTGCTCCTTCTTTTTCAGAAATGACAACTGAACTGCCGGGGTAAATCCCATGCTTCCGTCATCCACCTTTTCAAGCATTTCAGGAATAAGTTCCGTTATTTTGATATACCTCTGAACCTGCTTGGGGCTGTCTCCGCATTCTTCTCCAATGAGCTCAATGCTTTTCTTTCCCAAATTATGGTCTACCTGACCACATTTTCTTCTTCCTGCCTTCCTTTTGATTGCTTCATACTTCATTTTGTAAGCAAATGCTTTTTCGCTTGGACTAATCATTTCCCGTTGTAAATTTGAATCAACCATAGATACAACCGCTTCGTCATCTTTTAATACACGAATGATCACAGGTACCTTACGATAACCTATCTTTTCAGCTGCAAATTTTCTTCTGTGACCCGATATGATCTCATAAGTTCCATCCTGCCTCGGTCTGACTATCAGAGGATTTAATATTCCATACTTCTTAATACTCTCCTGCAATTCAATCATCTGACTGTCCGCCTGAACCTTGAATGGATGGTTTACAAATCCCCGAAGTCTTTCCAGCTCAATCTCTACAACTCTTTCATCCTGATTCTGCAATTCCTTCTTTTCTTCCATAGGCAATTTCCTTTCCCTGAACGCAAAAAAGCCCGTCCAGAATAGATTGTATTTCTCTAATCTGAACGGACTCTTCCGACAGGCCTGATATCACAGACAAGAATATCGTGTTTTGTTTCACTGCTTTTCCTAATTTTACACCCCAAAGTTCATCCTACACTGTAGTTAATCCGTCCGGGTGACAGACTAGAAAATGTGAATCAGTGACAAGCATCCATCCCCGCTGACAAAATCAGTATATTTAACCCTGTTTCGCTGACAAATTTGTCACTGAAATTGCAATTCTGCATGAAAAAAGCGGCAATGAAACTATCTTCATTACCGCTAAAAATGAGCGTCTCCTATAGGAATCGAACCTACAATAGAGTCTTAGGAGGACCCCGTTATATCCATTTAACTAAGGAGACAAATGCCGTATTTTCGGGCTTTTCAGCTCTTTTGGCTCCGGCTGCCATATCTATGAATTCAATCACTCTTGTGATGAATTTCCATTGTATCTTATTTTGACATTCAGGTCAATCCCTGTTGAAATCGAACTCTGACTTATCACTTCTCAACTTCCATAAGTCTCAACCATGATTGAACCTTAGGAGGACCCCGTTATATCCATTTAACTAAGGAGACAAATGCCGTATTTTCGGGCTTTTCAGCTCTTTTGGCTCCGGCTGCCATATCTATGAATTCAACACTTAGTGATGAATTTCCATTGTATCTTATTTTGACATTCAGGTCAATCCCTGTTGGAATCGAACTCTGACTTATCACTTTCCAACTTCCATAAGTCTCAACCATGATTGAACCTTAGGAGGCACTTGTTATATCCATTTAACTATGAGAACTAATATTACCTAATAATTTACTTTTCCCTGCATCCAGATGACTCCCTTAAATCTTCTGCCAATTGCAGGTTCCCCCAGAAGGTCTTTTTCATTGATGCAGACATCATATATCAAATCGTTACAGTCCAGTGTAAGCAAACAGATTTTATCACCTGTCATCTTATTATTCTCCATCCTGTAATCTACAATTTCACCTAAAATGGAATACTGGTCACTTTCGATTCCGTATGGCATAAAATAGGAATCTACAATACTTAAGATATCCTCGTTAGCTATTCGTCTTGACAACATGGAATACGTATCAATATCTTCCAGTGTAAGATTTTCAATGGCATCTTCGTCTCCCTCTCTTGCAGCTGCAATGAGATAATTACGGTCCTGACTGTTTTTCTTTGTATTCTGGATCTGCTTTTCATTTTTGCTGATTGGCATAATGATTTTTCCATTTAATGACAATGCACTTAATGTAGCGGACATTGGATGCATCTTCGGATTTCTATGATGCTCGGATAAATATTCTGCAACATTCTGTAAATAGAAAATCAATGTAACGCCCAGCTTCATCTCGTCACAGACACCGGCATAAGATTCTTTTTCGGAATGCTTCTCTATCTCTATCTGCTCCTGGGTCGTAATTCCGTCACCCTCTACATACGGGTAATAGTATTCGGTATGAAAGGTTCCATCTTCTGCATATTCTCCGCAAACACGGATTCCAGCTCCCGGTGCAATCTCTTTCGTCATTTCTACAAATTCATTTCCCATGGAATCTTCTGAAACTTCAATTCTATCCGGGGATGAAACGATTTTATCCGTGAGTTTCTCTATATCAGATTTTTTCATATTGTTCTGAAATCCAATTGCTCTTAAATAGCTATGCACGAATCTGTTCTTCCTTCCTTGAAATACCATCTGAAAACCTAAAACAGGCATACCCTATTATATAGTATGCCTGTCATTTTTACAATCTGCTTTCTGCAAATTTATTCATTAAATTTATTCATCTTTTGATTTCATTGCCATTTCTAAAGCTTCTTTTTCTTCTTCGGAAAGTGCAATAATAGAATTTCCATCAATAATTTCCTTAATATACGTATAGCAGCCTTCTCTGCTATGCATTGCATTGATGATATATCCGTCATTGCGCTCATTCAACATTGCAAGGGAAAAGCTCAGCTTTCCACCCATCTCATTAAAAGCATCATATTTTACAAGTCCAAGCTTCTGGAATGTAAAACGTAAAGTAGCAAATATATCTTCGATATTTTTCTTATTTGCCTTGTTAGATGCAACCAGATCATCTATTTCATCTAAACGCTCTTTCAATACATCTTCCAGCGTCCTGGCATCTTTTCCAGACATGAACTTTTTATATTTCTTTTTTAACTTACTCATCTGGACGATATTTACAATGGTAACTATAAAAAGTATCAATACCAGTGCTGCCAGTCCTACTATTACATAATCGGAATCAATTCCTAAATATTCTGAAAAAATCATGTTGTTATCCTCTTCTCTTAATTACAAACAAATGTTCTATTTTTTAATACTTTCGATTAATTCATATATTCTTGTTAATTCATCCGGGGAATAATATTCGATTTCAATTTTTCCCTTCATAGAATCCTTCTGATTAATGATAACCTTTGTTCCAAGTATTGTTTTCATTTTTTCTTCTGCTTCCTGGTAAACAGCATCCAGTTTTTTCTTTTCCGGATTCACCTCTTTTGCAGGTGCATTCTTCTGTTTCTGCATTTTCTTTACCAGCTTTTCAGTATCTCTTACACTGATTTTCTCATCGAAGATTTTCTGTGCAAGTGTATACTGTTTTTCTTCATCAGTGATTCCAAGTAAAGCTCTCGCATGCCCGGTAGAGATCATATCGTCAATTACCATTTGCTGCACTTTATCACAAAGTTTTAAAAGCCGCATGGAATTAGTAACTGCAGTTCTGCTCTTTGATACTCTCTCCGCAACTTCATCCTGTTTCAGATTGAATTCATTTAAAAGGCGTTTATATGCAATTGCCTCTTCAATTGGATTTAAGTTTTCTCTCTGGATATTCTCAATCAGTGAAATCTCTACGATTTCCTGTTCAGTTAAATCTTTGATGATTACAGGAACTTTCTTTAATCCTGCCATCTTTGCTGCTCTCCATCTTCGCTCACCGGCAATGATTTCGTAGTAGTCTTTCCGGTCTACTACCAGAAGTGGCTGCAAGACACCAAACTGTTTGATAGACTCTGATAATTCTAATAATGCATCTTCATCAAAATTCTTTCTCGGCTGTTCTTTATTTGGTTCTACTTTATTGATATTTACCATAACTTCATTTTTTGCATCTGTCTTCTCATTGGATGTTCCAACTTTATCTGCAATCAATGAATCCAAACCTTTTCCCAATCCACCTTTTCTTGTTGCCATTTAGATATCCTCCCTGTCAATTACTTCTTTTGCAAGAAGTCTGTAGCTTTCTGCTCCCGCTGACCTGCTGTCGTATAGATTAATTGGAAGGCCGTGACTTGGTGCTTCTGCTAATCTTACATTTCTTGGAATGATTGTTTTATAAATTGTTGTATGTAAATTATTTTTTACATTATCTACTACTTCATTAGAAAGATTTGTTCTGGAATCATACATAGTAAATACAACTCCTTCCATCTTTAAATCTGGATTCAGTCTTTCCTGTACCAGGTCGATGGTGTGAATCAACTGGCTGATTCCTTCCAATGCATAATACTCACACTGAATTGGTACCAATACGGTATCTGCTGTTGTCATAGCATTTACTGTCAGCATATTCAAAGATGGCGGACAATCAATAATAATAAAATCATAATCGTCCCGGATATAATCTACTGCATTTTTTAAAATATACTCTTTATCATTGATTCCCAAAAGTTCAATCTCTGCTCCGGACAAGTTTACATTAGATGGAATCAAAGTCAGATTTTCAATTTCTGTTTTATGAATACTTTCACGAATTGTACATTCATCCAGCATTAATTCGTAAACAGTATTTTCTAAATCATCTTTATCAACTCCCAATCCACTGGTAGTATTTCCCTGCGGATCCAAATCTATTGCCAATATTTTTTTTCCGGCTTCTGCCAGACATGATGACAAATTAATAGACGTTGTGGTTTTACCAACTCCGCCTTTCTGATTTGCTATTGCTATTATTCTTCCCATATTATTTTCCTTTCTGTCTCTTTCATCATTGAAACATAAATTTCAGTTTTCTATTATTTTATCTGTACCGAACTTGTTTTATTATAACACTATAACACTTTCATTTCCAGTAAATCCATGTAGAAATGAAAGTAATTTTTTCTATTATTTTCTCTGTTTTTACTTTTGTTTTTTTCTTTACAGGAAAACAATTTTCTGTAAAGAAAAAAATGTTTCACGTGAAACATGAAACATTTCCTTTCATAATATAGTAGACTTATTTTTTTATTTATACTAAATCTTGTATCTATTTTATGTTTCACGGACGTTCTTTTACTAATGTTTCACGTGAAACATTTTATCAAAATACCTCTATTATATTGTATATCAATTACTATTTATTCTAACTTATCTTATTTCGAATAGCGAATACAGCAGCCTGTGTTCTGTCTTGCACATCTATTTTTCTAAATATATGGGAAATATGATTTTTTACTGTTCGTTCACTAATTGTCAACTCATCAGATATTTTCTTATTGCTACATCCTTCTGAAATCAATCGAAGTACATCTAGTTCTCTCTTAGTCAGCCATTCAATTTTTTCTTTATCTAAAGCATAATCTTCCATACTTTCATTTAGTGCAGGAAGAAGACTTGGCTGAATATAAGTATTTCCAGAAATAACCACATCAATTGCTTCTTTTAATTCATCATAACTGGAATCCTTTAATAAATATCCATCAATGCCGATATCAACAGCTTTCAATAAATATTCGACTTCATTGTGAACTGTTAATATCAATACCTTTACTGGGATTTTATTCTGTTTAATATATTCTAATACTTCAATACCATTTTTCTTAGGCATATTTATATCTAATAAAAGTATATCTGGATGAATCTTCTTATTTAATAAATTCAGACATTCTTCACCATCATTTGCCTCCGCAATTACTTTCATCGTACCATCCAGTTCCAGTAATTGTTTCAAGCCTTCCCGAATCATCATATGATCATCTGCTATGATTATTTCTATTTTATCTTTCACTTTACTCATTTTCTTCCTCCTCGACAAAATTTGGTACACGAATACTTATTGTAGTACCCTTTCCTTCTTCACTTTTTATCTGAATCTCACCTGATAAAAGATGAACTCTTTCTTTCATAATAGATAAACCAAAACCGGAATTTTTTGTTTTTGCAACTTTCTTTTTTGTATTAAATCCAATACCATCATCTTCAATTACAAGTGAAATATCATTTTCAGTATATTCTAATACAACACATATTTCTTTTGCATCAGCATACTTCAATGCATTCGTGCATGCCTCCTGCATAATTCTTAATAAAGACAATGCAACAACAGGTTTAACGTGAAACGGTTTTCCTATTATAATATATTCTATCTTCCGGTTCCACTCCTGCTCAATTTTTGCAATAGCATGTTTCAGTGTTACATCTATTCCTATATCATCTACTGACATTGGTCTGAGGTTATATATCATTTTCCTTGTATTGCTTATCACATTGCGAATATTATCAAGTACATTTGATAATTCCATTTTACAACGCTGCGAATCCATATCCATTACACGCATAGAAAGTTCTATCTTATGAAGCATACTGGTAAGATCCTGTACTGTAGAATCATGTAAATCTCTCGCAATGCGCTGTCGCTCCATTTCCTGTGCTTCTAATAACTGAATCTTATATTCTGCATTATCTTCTTCCTGATATTGCTGGGCAATTGTCTCCTTTTCCCTCTCACATTGAATAATAGATTGACACTCTTCCAAACGACGTTGTACATCATATAACTTGTTCTGTAATTCAGACTTTTCTTTGATAATATTTTTCTGCTGTACTTTCAGCTCATTAATTTTTTCCTTATTACGGGCATTCACTGTTCTTGGAGTAAACGCTTCATAATTTGGATCATTTATTTCATCCAGAAGTTCAATAAATTTTATATTTTCTTTTTCTGTATTTTCTAAAGAAATAATTTTCTTTTCTGTCTCTCTCTTTTGATCTATCAGTTCCTTCTGAATTTTCTCCAGATATTCTCTAATCATAGCTCCTCCTAGAACATATGTTCTTATATGGTATACATAATAATTGTAAACCATTTTTTTCAATCTGAAAAGTCTTATTCCATGATTTTAATTGTAAAGCAGCATGTTTTTGTTTATAATAAAAGTATCATAAACTTTAGGGAGGAATTACAATGAACAGAAACCTGAAAAAAGTAATCGGCATCACTACTACTGCTGTTGCCGGCATGTATATTATAAATAGAATTGTAGATTATACTGCAGGACAAAAAAATCTTTTAACTACCGAAGAAGGAAATATGTATCACTGGAAAAATGGTGACGTCTTCTATACTGTTTCCGGTAAAGGAACTCCGGTTGTTCTGATTCATGAACTGAATCCTGCTTCTTCTGCCAAAGAATGGAGTAAGATTGTACACCGCCTGGAAAAGAAACATACCGTCTACACTATCGACCTGCTTGGCTGCGGCCGTTCTGAAAAACCGGGTATTACCTATACCAACTTCCTATATGTACAGCTAATTAATAATTTTATCCACGACATTGTAAAAGAAGCGGCAAATATAGTCGTAACCGGTATTTCTTCTTCTTTCGTCATTATGGCACAGGCAATGGAGCCGGATAACTTTAAAAAAATTATTCTGGTTAATCCATCTGACATCAATATTATCAGGGAGATGCCTACAAAAGAAACAAAGGCTGCCAAAACTATTTTAGAGATTCCAATTCTTGGTACCTTTATCTATAACCTGATTATGCATCACAAGAGAATCCGCAATTACATTGAAAGTAAGTATATCTTCAAGAAAACATTCCTTTCATCCAAATTAGAAGATACTTACTTTGAATCTGCACACAAAGGAAACAGTGCCGGAAAATATCTGCTTGCCAGCACCAAAGGAAATTATGTCAATATTGATATCACCAATGCTGTGAAAAAAGCAGACAATCTCTACATCATTTCCAGTAGAGAAAGAAATAATGCCGTAGCTATTACAGAAAAATATCTTCACTTAAATAAGAATATTGAAGCAACCTACATTTCCAATTCCAGATATCTTCCCCAGCTTGAAACGCCAGATAAATTTAAAGATATTGTTTTAATGTTCTTACAATAATAAAACCAGTCATTGAAAACAACGTATAAATCTTTAAAGGATAACAAACGAAAATTTGTTATCCTTTTTATTTACTCAACTATCGAGAAAAATTATAATAGAAAAGAAGGAACCAAACATGTTTCCCGTAGTTTAATCTAATTTTAATTTTTACTTTAAAGGGCTTTTTGATGGAGTTCCAGCCTTACGTGGATATATTTTTGGTGTTGCATGAACCTTATGAATTACAACAAAAGAACGTTTAATGTCACTATCCGGCAGTGTAAAGTGAATTACATCCTCTATCTCGCCGCCCAGCACGAAAACTGCCTTCTTTGCATCCTTCAGCTCATCTTCCACCTCTCCAGACTTATAAGAGATAAATTTGCCGCTTATGTGGATAAATGGTAGGCAATATTCACTTAATGTGGATAAATTAGCAACTGCTCTGGAAACACATAAATCAAAGGATTCCCGATAATCTTTTCTTTTAGAAAGCTCCTCTGCTCTTCCATGAACCGTTTCAATATCCTTCAGATTAAGTGCTTCCATAACTTCATTTAAGAATAATAACCTTTTATTCAAGGAATCCGCCAGAGTAATCTTAAGCTCCGGAAACATAATCTTAAGTGGGATTCCAGGAAAACCGGCTCCGGTTCCCAAATCCAATAAAGTAAGCGGCTTCTTTAAGTCCATCACCTGGCAAAGAGAAATACTGTCTAAAAAATGTTTCTCCACAACATCCTCAAATTCTGTGATTGCAGTAAGATTCATTACTTTATTCTTTTCTACCAGCATTTCATAAAAAGTCAGGAACTGCTGCTCTTTCTCTGCAGTAAGTTCTAAATTCCACTCCGATAGAATATTTCTCATTTTTGTAAAATCATATGCCATAAAATATCCTCATTCTTCTCATTATTCTTCCTATTTTTTTATCTGTTCCATATAGACTAACAACATCGTAATATCTGCAGGTGATACACCGGAAATTCTTGAAGCCTGTCCAATGGAAACCGGACGATAAAGCTTTAACTTCTGTCTTGCTTCGATACGAAGGCTGTCTACTGCATCATAATCGAAATCATCCGGAATTTTCTTATTCTCTAATTTTTTAAAATGCTCCACCTGTTTAATCTGACGTTTGATATATCCATCATACTTAATATTAATATTAACCTGTTCCTGTACTTCTTCCGGAAGTTCTGGTCTGTCTTCATCAATTGGAGCAAGTTTTTCATAATCCAGTTCCGGTCTGCGAATCAGTTCGGTAAGACGGGTTCCGGTATTCAAAGGAGTACTTCCATATTCCTCTAAAAGTTTCTGCACATTCTCTTTAGCACCGATTGTTACTGACTCTACCCGGTTTATTTCATCCTGAATTAATTTTTCTTTTTTTACTACCCAGTCATATCTTTCCTGAGAAATGAGTCCGACCTGATAACCATATTTACTAAGACGAAGGTCTGCATTATCCTGACGCAGTAATAAACGATACTCGGCACGGGATGTCATCATCCGATATGGCTCATGATTCTCCTTTGTAACCAGATCATCGATTAACACTCCGATATAGGACTCGGAACGATGCAATACAAGCTGCTCCTTCTCTTTTACATATAAAGCTGCATTAATTCCGGCAACAATACCCTGGGCTGCAGCTTCTTCATAGCCGGAACTTCCGTTAAACTGGCCGCCGCTGAACAATCCCTTAATATTCTTAAACTCCAGAGTAGGTAACAACTGGTTTGGATTGATACAGTCATACTCAATAGCATAAGCATTTCTTACAATCTTCGCATGTTCCAGTCCCGGAACCGTATGATACATTTCATATTGAACATCCTCTGGCAGGGAACTGCTCATTCCACCGACATACATTTCGTTGGTATTTAAGCCTTCCGGCTCCAAAAATACCTGATGTCTTTCCTTATCGGCGAATTTTACCACTTTATCCTCAATGGAGGGGCAATATCTAGGACCCGTTCCTTCAATAACACCAGCATAGATTGGTGAACGGTCGAGATTTGCACGAATAATCTCATGAGTTTTCGGATTTGTATAGGTAAGCCAGCAGGATGCCTGCTCTATCTGAACACTTTCCGGGTCTGTAGTAAAGGAAAATGGTACTACTCTCTCATCGCCGGTCTGCTCGGTCATTTTACTGAAATCAATACTATTCTTATCCATTCTTGCCGGAGTTCCTGTCTTAAAGCGGAACATTTCTACTCCATGGGCTTTTAAAGAATCTGTAAGATGATTAGCAGGCTGTAACCCATTCGGTCCTGTATAATTAATCACATCTCCATAAAGACATCTTGCCCGAAGATAAGTTCCGGTACACAATACAACAGCCTTACTGTGATAAATTGCTCCGGAAAATGTTTTAATGCCGGCAATCTTATTATCTTCTGTGATAATTTCAGATACTTCCGCCTGTCTTATGGTAAGATGTTCAGTAGACTGCAGCGTTTTCCGCATTTCCATACTATAAGACGCCTTATCTGCCTGGGCACGAAGAGAATGCACTGCAGGACCCTTAGATTTATTTAACATCTTCGACTGGATAAATGTTTTATCAATATTAATTCCCATTTGTCCACCCAGAGCATCAATTTCACGAACCAGATGTCCCTTGGAGCTTCCACCAATGTTAGGATTACAAGGCATCATCGCAATACTGTCTACACTTACTGTAAATATAATGGTTTCAAGTCCCATTCTGGCACAGGCAAGTGCTGCTTCACAACCTGCATGGCCTGCTCCAACCACACACACATCATATGTCTCTTCGATTACCGACATTTCGTTATCCTTCTTTCTATCTAAATATAATTATTTACCCATACAGAATTTACTGAAAATCTCATTAACCAGATCATCTTCTACTGCTTCTCCGATAATAGTACCCAGTTCTTCATAAGCATTCATAAGGTCAATGGAATAAAAATCTTCCGGCATTCCATTTTCTACACTCTGTTTTACTAACTTTAAGCTCTCTACTGCCTGAATCAATGCGTTTTTATGTCTAATGTTAGTAATATATACTTCATCGTTAAATGAAATCGTTCCATGGAAAAACATTTCCGTAATGGTTTCTTCTAATACATCAATTCCAAGATTTTCTTTTGCAGAAATAGCTATCATCTTATGATCTGCACCGGATAATTTTTCTTTGATCTCATCTTCTCCGGTTACCTGGATTAAATCAGATTTGTTCAATAAAATGATGGCTTTCTTCTCCCGGATGGCATCTATAATCTTTTCGTCATTTTCATCCAATGCAGTAGAAGTATCCACTACATAGATAATAAAATCAGCTTTATCCACAAGGGATAGTGCTTTATCCACACCAATCTTCTCTACCACATCCTCAGTACTTCTGATTCCAGCGGTATCCATGATATTAAGCGTAATGCCGTTCAAATTAATCTGTTCTTCCAATACATCTCTGGTAGTTCCAGCAATATCCGTTACAATTGCCCGCTCTCTTCCTACCAGCGCATTTAATAAAGAAGATTTTCCGGCATTCGGCTTTCCGACGATCACTGTATTAATACCTTCCTTTAAAAGGCTGCCATTTTCCGAAGATGCAATCATCTGATTCATCTTCTGCATCAGTTTCTCTATTATAATAAGAAGATTCTCTCCATATCCATCAATACTGATATGCTCCGGATCATCTAAAGCAGACTCAATAAATGCAATCTCATGTATGATTTTACCACGAATTTCTTTGATTTTCCCTGTAAGAGCTCCGTTTAACTGTTGCATGGAGCTTTTCAATGCAAAATCATTTTTCGAAGAAATGACATCCATGACAGATTCTGCCTGGCTTAAATCAATACGACCATTCAAAAATGCACGCTTGGTAAACTCTCCCGGTTCTGCCGGTCTTGCTCCATTTTTCAGCACTACTTCTAAAATACGCCGCATCACAAGTGTTCCACCATGGCAGTCAATTTCTACCGTATCTTCTCTGGTATAACTGTTCGGTGCCCGCATCAGAAGAACCATTACTTCATCTATTATTTCATCTTCATCATAAATATGGCCATAATGAATCGTATGACTCTTGCACTGTGATAAAAGTTTGTTTCCTTTTTGTGGCCGGTATATCTTATCAATTACATCAAAAGCATCTTCTCCACTGATACGGATAATTCCAATTCCTGAATTCGTCATGGCGGAAGCAATTGCTGCAATAGTCTCTGTTTTCATAAAAATCTCCTTAATATAAGAATTCTTATATTATCTGTGTAATATATAAGAGTTATAAAACGGTATAATTATATCATTTTATAACTCTTATGAAATCATTTTCTTATAAAATTTTTAAATTATTTTTTTAATGTAACAACTACATGACGGAAAGGTTCTTCTCCCTCGCTGTGGGTTTCTACATATCTGTCACCCTGCAATGCAGAATGAATCACTCTTCTTTCAAATGGATTCATTGGCTCTAAAGATACCGGACGTTTTGTTCTCTTAACCTTATATGCAATATTCTTTGCAAGATTTTCCAGAGTATCTTTTCTTCTCTGGCGGTAATCTTCGGTATCAAGCTTAACTTTGATATATCCATCCGAATGTTTATTAACAGCAAGATTTGTAAGATACTGAAGAGAATCTAAAGTCTGACCTCTCTTGCCAATCAGCAGTCCCATTTCTTTGCCGCTTAATTCTACTTCATAGACCTTATCATCTTCTGCTTTCTTAATGTCAATGGTAACTTCCATATTCATAGCAGAAAATACATTTTCCAAAAACTCACGGATATTATCTACCGTATCATTCTTCTTCCGTGCCTTGATGATTGCAGGTTTACTCTTGATACCAAGAAATCCGGTAGAGCCCTTCTCAATAACTTCTACCTCAATCTTATCACTGGTAGTTCCAAGCTTAATCGAAGCCTCTGTAATTGCATCATCCACTGTTTTTGCTGAAACTTCAATAAATTCCATTGTATATTACCCCCTCTATTTATTGTTTCTTTCATTGAATTCACGTACTCTGTTAGCTTTTGAGGCGAGGCTTCCTGCTTTTGCATTGCTTCTTACCTCTGCTGCATGCTCTAAAGCTTCTTCCTTTTCTTCTTTTGTCATAGTACCTGATTCAATAACATTTGCTTTTGTACTCATCTTTGCTGCATTAGCAATCTGATTTTCAATCAGACCCATTTTCTTTTCACGCTTTGCTTTCGCTTTTTCCTGATTAGCTTTCATAATAGCATCCCAGTCCATCTTATCAAGACGTTTGTTAATACCCCACTGCTGGATACTACGAACCAAAGCACTGGCAATCCAGTAAATACCAAGACCAACCGGTACAGTGAAACACATTACAAATGAGAATAATGGCATCATAAGGTTCATGGTTTTCATCTGCTGTGCCATTGCATCATTTTCACCGGTAGAAGCGGTAGGCATTAATTTGATATTTAATCTCTGTGTCAGGAAAGAAATAACCGGAATCAGTAATGCACCGATTGCAAGTAAATAAGCTCCTGACTTAAAGCCTGTTGTCATAATATTCCATGGGCTGTTTGAAATGTTAAGACCAAGGAAATAGTTTAACTTCTCTAAGGATTTCTCAGTTGCATCCAGATTAGTAAGATTACCAAATACGTTTTTTAACTCACTCCATCCGGAAGTATTCATCTTATATAAAACATCAACAATATAATTATGAAGAACATTTGTATCCGTTGCAGTAAAATCAACAGATAATCCTGCAATTTTAATTTTATCAACAAAGCTTGTCATCTTATCTGCAAAGCCGTCGATAGACATAATCTCTGTAACAAGAACAGAAAACTTCTCTTTTACAGCCGGTACATATGCCGGTACATTTAAGAATACACGATATAAAGCAAACAGAATCGGCATCTGGATTAACATCTGGATACAGCTTCCGGTCGGTGAAACACCATATTTCTGGTAAACCATCTGTGTCTCTTCCTGCATCTTCTGCATGGATACCTGGTCTCTCTTGTTTTTATATTTTTTCTGGATAGCTTGAAGTTCTGGATTCATTTTCTGTGAAAGCTTTGAAAACTTCTGCTGTTTATAGGTTAATGGAAAAAGACATGCATAAATAATCAAAGTTAAGATAATGATGCAAAGTCCGATATTTTCTATTCCAAACAAACTGTTCAGCACATAATAGATTCCATTCATAATCCATCCTAAGACCTTCGCAATCGGTCCGAGAATCTTACCATTGTACTGAGTTAAAATGATTTCTGACACTTAACGTACCTCCTAATCATGGAACCGGGTCATATCCGCCTTTTGAAAAAGGATTACATCTTAATATCCTCCAGAGAGCCAGTGCTCCCCCCTTTACTGCACCATACTTTTCCACGGCAATCAGACCATAAGTAGAACAGGTCGGGCAATAAGGGCACTTTGTTGTTTTCATTGGTGAAAGATATTTTCTATAAAATTTAATGATTGCAATTAAAATTTTTTTCAAAATCATTCCATCTTCTTTTCGATATTATCTTTAAATAATTCCATGAAGATTCGAAAGATGCAGCAATGAACTCTTTAACTTGTGATAACCTTCATTTTTTGCTGACACCCTTACGATGACTACAATGTCCCAACCACTATGAAACATCTCTTCGTGTAGTCTGTAACTTTCTCTTAATAATCTCGTCAGATGATGTCTTACTACACTATTTCCTACTTTTTTACTGACGGAGATTCCAATTCGATTCGATTCCAAACCATTTTCCAGAACATACATCACCAGATACTTGTCCGCATAAGACTTACCATTGCGATATACATTCTGGAAATCTTTGTTTTTCTTCAATGAGTCCATTTTTCAATCCTTAAAAAAGTCTTGTAATAAGAAGAAAAAGACCACAAAAGTTGTGGCCTATGCTGATAATTTCTTTCTTCCTTTTAATCTTCTTGCAGCCAATACTTTTCTTCCGCCTGCTGTACTCATTCTTTTACGAAAACCATGAACTTTATTTCTCTGTCTGTTTTTTGGCTGAAATGTCATCTTACCTTTATGCATAATAATCCACCTCCTCTATGCTAGAAAACATCAGTACAATTATAACAAAAAAACCTGTCAAGTCAAGTAAAACCTGCATTTTTCGGTAATTAATTTTTACACTACTATATATATAAGGAAGAAACTATTTTTAATCTATATCTAGTATCCATTTTCTTCCTTCCATACCATAAAATTTATATATCAAAATTTTATGCACAGGTTATCCACAATTGTTCATAACCTGTGCATAACCTGTAGATAATTTAAGGATAACTTGTTATTAAAATGACCTTGCCTTAATTTTGAATAGCTTTTTCCGCTAAAATAAAGGCTTTTTTATCCACTTTATTCACATTAGGCTTATCACCTATACCTTTAAAAGTTCTCATTGATAATTTGCCCCATTTAGTTTATTATTAAAAGAGTAGGATTCTATATAATGCTATAAATATGAGAAGCTTTAAAAAGCTTAAATAATAGAAACATGGAGATTTTTATGGAACAGATCATTGAAAAATGGGAAGAAATTTTAAGAACTGTCAAGGAAGAGCATGAACTTACTGACATTTCTTTTAAAACCTGGTTAGAACCACTTAAGGTATTTGATGTCAAAGACAATACTTTATACATACTGGTACCGGACGAACAGATGGGGCTTAACTACATTACCAAGAAATACACTCTTCCTATTAAAGTAGCAGTCGCTGAAATTATTGGAAAGGATTACGAAATCGAATTTGTACTGCCGGAGCAGGCGAAATCCATGCGTACACCAAAACCAATGGCTTTCGTAAATACAGAAAGTATTGACAAATCCAGTTTGAATCCAAACTATACCTTCGATACTTTTGTTGTTGGAAATAATAACAAACTGGCTCATGCAGCTTCACTGGCTGTTGCAGAATCTCCGGGAGAAGTCTATAACCCACTCTTTTTATATGGAGGCGTAGGACTTGGTAAAACGCATTTGATGCATTCCATCGCACATTTTATCCAGTCCAATAATCCAGATGTAAAAATTTTATACGTTTCTTCGGAAACTTTTACCAATGAACTGATTGAAGCCATCCGAAATGGCAATAATACAGCTATGACAAAATTCCGTGAGAAATATCGTAATATCGATGTACTTTTAATCGACGATATCCAGTTTATTATAGGAAAAGAAAGTACACAGGAAGAATTTTTCCATACCTTTAATGAGCTTTATCTTGCTAAGAAGCAGATTGTTATTTCTTCTGATAAGCCGCCAAAGGATATGGAAACATTAGAAGAACGTATCCGCTCCCGTTTTGAATGCGGTCTGACTGCTGACATCGGTTCTCCGGATTATGAAACCAGAATGGCAATTCTGCGAAGAAAAGAAGAAATGGATAATTTCCATTTAGATGATGAAATTTTAAAATACATTGCTACTAATATTAAGTCTAATATCAGGGAACTGGAAGGTGCTTTAAATAAACTGCTTGCCTACTCCAATCTTGAACAGACTGAGATTACCATGGAAGTAGCCATGAAAGAGCTTCAGAATATTATTTCTCCGGACAAGCCGAGGGAGATTACTCCACAGCTTATTATTGATGTGGTATGCGAACATTTCCATATTACAAAAGAGCAGATGATTTCTAAAAGCCGCAGCAACGATATTGCAAAACCGAGACAGATTGCCATGTATCTTTGCAAAAATATGACTGGGGTTTCCTTAGAAAATATTGGAGAACTCTTAGGAGGAAGAGATCATTCTACCGTAATTCATGGTATTAATAAGGTAGAAGCTGAATTACAGACTAATGAAGCAACCGTAAATCTCTTAAATACCATTAAGAAAAAAATTAACCCAAATTAATTTATGCACAGGGTTCTGTTTATAATTTGTGAACTAGCTGTGGAATGGCTTTGGATAACTAATTATGTTAACTTTACATAAAAATTTATTCACTTTTTATTAAGACACAATCCGCAGTCATTTAAACAGGTTATACAGTAACAAAATTCTTTTAAATGCTTATGAATTAAGGGTTGCAGAGGTTATTCACTTATTAACATCCCCTAAGAATAAGACGTTTAATTTCTTTTTAAATATTATATTTATATATGTCGAAAGGAGTTATGAACAACATGAAAATCATCTGTTCAAAATCAAATTTACTTTATGGTGTAAACATTGTTTCCAAAGCCGTACCAACCAGAACGACCATGGCTATCTTAGAATGTATCTTAATAGATGCTTCTGCCGGTGAGATTAAATTAACTGCCAATGATATGGAACTTGGAATCGAAACAAAAATAGAAGGAGAGATTGAAGAAAGAGGAATTATCGCATTAGATGCAAAAGTCTTTTCTGATATCGTAAGAAAGCTTCCGGATAATGAAGTTGTAATCGAAACAGACTCTTCCTTTAAGACAACCATTACCTGTGAAAAAGCAAAATTCAATATCATTGGAAAATCCGGTGAAGATTTTTCTTATATTCCATATATTGAAAGAAATGAAGAAATCAGCATTTCACAGTTTACTTTAAAAGAAGTAATCCGCCAGACAATCTTTTCTATTGCAGATAATGACAATAATAAGCTGATGACAGGAGAATTATTTGAAATCAATGAGAACAGCTTAAAGGTTGTATCACTGGATGGCCACCGTATTTCAATCCGTAATATAGAACTGAAAAATAATTATGAGCATAAGAAAGTGGTTGTTCCTGGAAAGACTTTACAGGAAATCAGCAAGATTCTCCCGGGAAATGCTGACGAAGATGTCAGCATGTATTTATCAGACAACCATATTGTATTTGAATTTGGCAATACCACCGTTGTTTCCCGTCTGATTGAAGGCGAGTATTTTAAGATTGAACAGATGCTTTCTTCTGATTATGAGACAAAGGTTAAGATTAACAAACGTGAATTATTAGACTGTATCGACCGTGCTACCCTTTTAGTAAAAGAGGGAGATAAGAAGCCGATTATCATGAATATAACAGATGATAAGATGGAATTAAAAATCAATTCTTTCATTGGTTCCATGAATGAAGAAATTGATATTACCAAAGATGGAAAAGATATTTTAATTGGATTCAATCCGAAATTCTTTATCGATGCCCTTCGTGTCATTGATGAAGAAGAAGTAACCCTTTATATGGTAAATCCAAAGGCACCATGTTTTATCCGGGATGAAAATGAGACCTTTATCTATCTGATTCTTCCGGTAAACTTTAATGCAGCTGCAAACTAGGATTTGCAGAGGCAGGAAGAGAGGCAATCATGCAGGAAATTAAGCTGCGGGATGAATATATTAAGCTGGGACAGGCGTTAAAAGCTGCCGGAGTCGTAGACTCCGGAGTCACTGCCAAGCTCGTAATATTAGATGAAAAAGTTAAGGTAAATGGCGAAGTTGAAGTACAGCGTGGCAAGAAATTATATGATGGAGATGTAGTGGAAGCTTTGGGCGAAACCATAAAGATTGTAAAATGATAATAAAGTCCATTGAACTTAAGAATTTCCGTAATTATGAAGAGTTAAATCTGAATCTTGACGGTGGAACCAATATTTTATATGGGGACAATGCCCAGGGAAAGACCAATATATTAGAATCCATTTATGTCAGCGGAACAACGAAATCCCATAAGGGAAGCCGCGACAAAGAAATGATTCGTTTTGGTGAAAATGAGGCACATATCCGTACTATGGTAGAAAAAAATCAGATGAGTTATCAGATTGATATGCATCTGAAGAAGAACCGTTCCAAGGGAATTGCCATTAATGGTGTGCCAATCCGCAAGGCAAGTGAGCTTTTCGGTGTGCTGAATATGGTATTTTTCTCACCGGAGGATTTAAATATTATCAAAAATGGTCCTTCCGAGCGCAGAAGATTTTTAGATTCGGAAATCTGCCAGCTGGATAAAATTTATCTTTCTGATTTAACCAAGTATAATAAAGTTTTAAATCAGCGCAATAAGCTGTTAAAAGATATGGTATTTCATCCGGATTTGGAAAATACGTTATCCGTGTGGGATATGCAGCTCATTTCTTACGGCAGGCGGATTATCAGCCGGCGCCGGAGATTTGTAGAAGAATTAAATGAAATTGTCCGGGGCATCCATGAAAGCATTTCCGGTGGCAGGGAGCAGCTGACGCTGACGTATGAACCGGATATCGAAGAAGCTTTTTTTGAAGATGAATTAAACCGGGCAAAGGAAAAGGACATAAAATACTGCAGTACCTCCGTGGGACCCCACAGAGATGATATTTCCTTTTTTATCGGAGATATAGATATCCGTAAATTCGGTTCCCAGGGACAGCAGAGAACTTCTGCTTTATCACTGAAATTATCAGAGATAGAGCTGGTGAAAAGATGTATCCATGATACACCGGTACTTCTTTTAGATGATGTGCTTTCCGAACTGGACAGTAACAGGCAGAATTATCTGCTTAACAGTATACATGATATTCAGACGGTCATTACCTGTACCGGTCTGGATGAATTTGTAAGAAACCGCTTCCAGATTGATAAAATATTTGAAGTCATAAGCGGAAAAGTAAGTGAAAAAAATGAAATGTAAAATAATCCGTGAATAGGAGGAATACAGATGAGTACGGAATACGGAGCAGACCAAATTCAGATTTTGGAAGGTTTGGAAGCAGTAAGAAAGAGACCTGGAATGTATATTGGAAGTACCTCTGTGAGAGGACTTCACCATCTGGTATATGAAATTGTGGATAACTCTGTCGACGAAGCACTGGCAGGTTATTGTACCCATATTATCGTTACGATTAATAAAGACAATTCCATTACCGTAGAAGATGATGGACGTGGAATTCCGGTAGGAATTAACCACAAAGCAGGTATTCCTGCGGTAGAAGTAGTATTTACTGTATTGCATGCCGGCGGAAAATTCGGCGGTGGAGGATATAAGGTATCCGGTGGGTTACATGGTGTAGGAGCATCCGTTGTAAATGCACTTTCTAACTGGCTGGAAGTACAGATTTTCCACGATGGAAAGATTTATAAACAACGTTATGAACGTGGACATACCATGTATCCACTGAAGGAAGTCGGAAAATGTGATATAAATAAAACCGGTACTACTGTAACCTTTTCTCCGGACGGAAGCATTTTCGAAGAAACCGTATATGATTTTGATACATTAAAGCAGCGTTTAAGAGAGACTGCATTCCTGACAAAGAATCTTAGGATTACACTTCGTGATGACAGGGAAGAGCCTGTAAAAGAACGGGTATTCCATTATGAAGGCGGTATTAAGGAATTTGTAACTTACTTAAATAAGAGCAAGGAAGCATTGTATCCGGAGGTTATTTATTGTGAAGGTGAAAAAAACGGGGTTCTTGTTGAAGTTGCTATGCAGCATAACGATGCATATAACGAAGCTACGTACAGCTTTGTCAATAACATCATCACGCCGGAGGGTGGAACACATCTGGCAGGTTTCCGTAATGCGCTTACCAAAACTTTTAATGAATATGCGCGGGCGAATAAGATTTTAAAGGATTCTGAGACGGCACTTTCCGGTGATGATATCCGTGAAGGTTTAACTGCTATTGTAAGTATTAAGATTGAAGAGCCTCAGTTTGAGGGACAGACCAAGCAGAAGCTTGGTAACAGTGAAGCAAGAGGAGCCGTAGACAGCGTAGTAAGTGAGCAGCTTACATACTTTTTAGAGCAGAATCCTCAGGTTGCAAAGACCATTTGTGAAAAATCACTTCTGGCACAGCGTGCAAGAGAGGCAGCGAGAAAGGCAAGAGATTTAACCAGAAGAAAGACTGCATTAGAAGGAACCTCACTTCCTGGAAAATTAGCAGACTGTTCTGATAAGGATCCGAAAAACTGCGAAATTTTCATCGTCGAGGGAGATTCCGCCGGCGGTTCCGCAAAGACTGCAAGAAGCCGTGCAACCCAGGCAATTCTTCCACTTCGTGGAAAGATTTTGAATGTAGAGAAAGCAAGACTTGATAAAATTTACGGAAATGCTGAGATTAAAGCCATGATTACAGCATTTGGTACCGGTATTCATGAAGATTTTGATATCAGTAAATTAAGATATCATAAGATTATTATTATGACCGATGCCGATGTGGATGGTGCCCATATCAGTACCCTGATGCTTACTTTCATTTATCGTTTCATGCCGGAATTAATCAAACAGGGCTATGTATATCTGGCACAGCCGCCACTTTATAAGATTGAGAAAAATAAAAATGTCTGGTATGCCTACAGCGATGAACAGCTCAACAATATCTTAAAAGAGATTGGACGCGACGGTAATAACAAGATTCAGCGATACAAAGGATTAGGAGAAATGGATGCCGAGCAGCTTTGGGAGACAACCATGGATCCTGAGAAGAGAATCTTACGTCGTGTTGTAATGGATGAAGAAGAAGCATCTGAAATTGATGTAACATTCAACACCTTAATGGGTGATAAAGTAGAACCAAGACGTGATTTTATTGAAGCAAATGCGAAGTATGTCCAGAACCTGGATATCTAGGAGGAAGAATAGATGGATGACAAGATATTTGACCAGATACATGACGTAGACTTAAAGAAAACGATGGAAACATCCTATATAGACTATGCCATGAGTGTAATTGCAGCCAGGGCTTTGCCGGATGTAAGGGATGGTCTGAAACCGGTACAGAGACGTGTACTGTTTTCCATGATAGAGTTGAACAACGGTCCGGATAAGCCACATAGAAAATGTGCCCGTATTGTTGGAGATACCATGGGTAAATATCACCCACACGGAGACAGCTCAATCTATGGAGCATTGGTAAATATGGCACAGGACTGGTCTACCAGATATCCATTGGTAGATGGTCATGGTAACTTCGGTTCTGTAGACGGTGACGGAGCTGCGGCAATGCGATATACCGAAGCAAGACTTTCTAAGATTTCCATGGAAATGCTTGCTGATATTAATAAAGATACCGTTGATTTCATGCCAAACTTTGATGAGACCGAGAAAGAGCCTGTTGTACTGCCATCAAGATTTCCAAATCTTTTAGTAAATGGTACAACTGGTATTGCGGTAGGTATGGCAACCAATATTCCGCCACATAACTTAAGAGAAGTTATCAATGCAGTAGTAAAAATCATTGATAATGAAGTAGAGCAGGATCGTGGAACCGATATTGAAGAGTTATTAGATATTGTAAAAGGACCTGATTTTCCAACCGGTGGAATGATTCTTGGTACAACCGGAATCAACGAAGCATACCGTACCGGCCGTGGAAAGATTCGTGTCCGTGCAGTTACCAATATTGAGGCGATGAACAATGGAAAGAACCGTATTATTGTAACGGAACTTCCATATATGGTAAATAAAGCCAGACTCATCGAAAAGATTGCAGAGCTGGTAAGAGATAAGAAAATTGATGGAATCACAGATTTACGTGATGAATCAGACCGTCAGGGTATGAGAATCTGTATTGAGCTGCGTCGTGATGTAAATCCAAACGTAGTATTAAATCTGTTATATAAACATACCCAGTTACAGGACACCTTTGGTGTTATTATGCTGGCACTGGTAAATAATCAGCCGAAAGTCTTAAATCTTCTTGATATGTTAAACTACTATCTGATGCATCAGAAGGAAGTTGTAACAAGAAGAACGAAATATGATTTAAACAAGGCAGAAGAAAGAGCTCATCTGTTAGAGGGTTTACTGATTGCCTTAGACCATATTGATGAAGTAATTTCCATTATCCGTGGAAGTAAGACAACACCGGAAGCAAAAGAAAAATTAATGAACCGCTTCGGACTCAGCGATGCACAGGCACAGGCTATTGTAGATATGCGTCTGCGTGCACTGACAGGTCTGGAACGCGAGAAAATTGAAAATGAATATAAGGAATTAGTAGCAAGAATCGCAGAATTAAAAGCAATCCTTGCAGATGAGAAGAAGCTTCTTGGTGTTATCAGAGAAGAAATTCTTCTGATTGCAGATAAGTATGGAGACGAAAGAAGAACATCTATCGGATTTGACGAATATGACATTTCCATGGAAGATCTGATTCCGGTAACCAATACGGTAATCACCATGACAAAATTAGGATATATCAAGCGCATGAGTGTAGATAATTTCCGCAGCCAGCATCGTGGAGGTAAAGGAATTAAGGGAATGGAGACCATCGAGAACGATTATATCGAAGAGCTTCTCATGACAACCTCTCATCATTATCTGATGTTCTTTACCAACAGCGGAAAAGTATATCGTATGAAAGCATACGAGATTCCGGAGGCAGGAAGAACAGCCAGAGGAACTGCGATTATTAATCTGCTTCAGCTTCAGCCGGGTGAGAAAATCACCGCAGTTATTCCGATTAAGGAATACAAAGAAGGTGAATACCTCTTTATGGCAACCAAGAATGGTATTGTGAAGAAAACACCAATCTGCGAATATGCAAATGTCCGTAAGACAGGTCTTGCAGCAATTAACCTTCGTGATGATGATGAACTGATTGAAGTAAAGAAGACAGATAACAATAAAGATATCATCTTAGTAACTAAATATGGCCAGTGTATCCGTTTCCATGAAACAGATGTAAGAAGCACCGGTCGTGTATCCATGGGTGTTATCGGTATGAATTTAGCAGACAGCGATGAAGTCGTAGGAATGCAGTTAAATACCCAGGGTGATGCACTGATGATTGTATCTGAAAAAGGTCTTGGAAAATGCACCCTGATGTCTGAATTCTCACCACAAAACCGTGGCGGTAAAGGCGTGAAGTGCTACAAGATTACCGAGAAGACCGGTAATATCATCGGTGTCAAAGCCGTAAATCAGGATAACGAAATAATGCTGATTACCACAGAAGGAATCATCATTCGGATTCCGGTAAATGGAACAGCACTTTTGGGCAGAGTAACATCCGGAGTAAAACTGATTAATGTAAATGACGGAGTAACTGTAGCCAGCATGGCTAAGGTAAAAGAAGATAAATCCATTATGGAAAATGATATTCCGGAGCCGAAACAGCCAGAAGGTGTTATTGTAGAAGAAGATGAAGATGCATCAGCATCGGAGGAAGAGCTGATATCCAAGGAGCTTGGTGAATTAATTAACCGCGCAGAGCAGGATAGCGAAGAAGAATAAAAAACTTTATAAAAAAGAGGGCGGAATCACTGTATCATGATTTCGCCCTTTCAAAAAATAATGGGGGATTAAAGATGCCACAGACATTTTATGAAGTACTATGGATTTTTATTATTTATGCATTTATTGGATGGTGCAGCGAAGTATCATATGCAGCATTGGATAGGGGAATCTTTGTAAACAGAGGATTTTTGAACGGACCATACTGTCCAATTTACGGATGTGGAGTATTAATCGTGGTTGTGTTACTGACACCATTAAAGAAAAATTTACTGATATTATATTTAGGTTCCTTCCTATTGACATCAGTTCTGGAATTTATAACAGGATTCGTAATGGAAAAAGTATTTCATAATAAATGGTGGGATTACTCGGATAAACCCTTTAATATAATGGGATATGTATGTCTGAAATTTTCAATTTTCTGGGGATTGGCATGTACCTTTATTATGCTGATTATTCATCCGATTATTTACGGATTCATTCATCTGATACCGCATATTGTGGGGGTGGTATTACTTATAATTATAATGACCGGATTTGCCATTGACGTAGTAGTAACGGTATCTACTATTGTGAAGTTCAACCGCAGGTTAAAGGTAATGGATGATATTGCAGCAAAAATTAAAGTATTGTCCAACCAGATTGGTGAAAATATTTATGAAAATGTAGAAGAAGCACTGGAAAAATCTGCAGAATTTAAAGAAGGGCATGCAGAAAAGATAGAAAAACTCGAAAATCTGCGTCATAAATATGATGAACTTTTATCCAAAAAGAATGCAGTATCCAGCCGTCTGATGAAAGCATTCCCGGATATGAAATCAAAACATCATAACGAGATTTTGCAGAAATTAAAGAAAATCAATATAAGAAAGTAGGAAAATATGAAACCGAAAATAAAAACAGGGATAAGCGCAATCATGATAATAGGATGGATATTTGCAGGGCTGGGTTCTGTCTTTTTAATAATGGGAATCCTTTTTCTGACACAGTCCGGTAAAGAGGAAGCCTTTAAAATGTTAGGACTCATCTTTGGCGGAACCGGACTATTCTTTTTCCTGATTGGTGTCATTTTTTTGATATTGCATTACAATAATAAAAGCAGCTTAAAGAAAATTGTAGATAACGGCTATTACATTATGGCAGAAATTTCAAATATAGATATGAATTATAATGTAAACGTAAATGGCAGATGCCCTTATGTGATATATGCCAGATATCAGGATATGAATGGCTGCATCCATACATTTCACAGCCGCAACATTTTCTTTTATCCGGCGGGAATGATGAAAAATAATATGGTAAAAATTTATACAAGACCGGATAATTTTAAAAAATACTATATGGATATCGATGAGATTTTACCGGAAGTACAGATGCATTAAAGGAGACAGAAATGATAAGAACAGTAAAAACAAGTGAAATAACAGAAAATATCAAAGAAATGTGCATTGAAGCAAATTATTATTTATCCAGGGATATGGATGCAGCAATGAAAAATGCGGCTGCAACGGAAGAATCTGAACTAGGACAGAAAATATTAAATCAGTTACAGGATAATCTTGAAATTGCAGATAAAGAGCAGATTCCGATTTGTCAGGATACCGGAATGGCAGTGGTATTTATTGAAGTTGGACAGGATGTTCATTTTGAAGGTGATGCTATAGAAGATGCCATTAATGAAGGAGTGCGTCAGGGATATGTGGAAGGATATCTTCGGAAATCCGTCGTAAAAGACCCACTGATTCGTGAAAATACCAAAGATAATACTCCGGCAGTTATACATTATTCCATTGTGCCAGGCGATAAAGTGAAAATGACTGTTGCACCAAAGGGATTCGGAAGTGAAAATATGAGCCGCGTCTTCATGTTGAAGCCTGCAGAAGGAATCGAAGGTGTTAAAAATGCCATCATGACTGCAGTAGCTGATGCAGGTCCAAATGCCTGCCCGCCAATGGTAGTAGGCGTTGGAATCGGAGGCACCTTTGAAAAATGTGCGATTCTTGCAAAAAAAGCATTAACCAGAAGCGTAGATTCCTATTCTGAAATACCTTATGTAAAAAATCTGGAAATAGAAATGTTAGATAAAATTAATAAGTTAGGCATCGGACCGGGCGGATTAGGCGGAACAACTACAGCTTTAAAGGTAAACATCAATACATACCCGACACATATCGCAGGACTTCCGGTGGCAGTGAACATCTGCTGTCATGTAAACAGACATGTGGTAAGGGAGATTTAAAATGAACACAATTGTAATAGAAGGAAAAGAATATCATTTTAAAATGGCACATCCGGAAAATACAGAAGAAATACTGTCTTTATACCAGAGTGTAATGGGAACAGAAGGCTGCACCTGGGATGAAACATATCCAAGCCGGGAGACCATTGCAAAAGATTTTGCAAATCAGGCATTATTTATAATAGAAGATAATGCCCATAAAATAGCCGGAGCAATTTCAATTGATGAAGATACGGAAGTAAATGCATTAACCTGCTGGTCGAAGCTGTTAGAGCCATCTGCGGAGCTGGCTCGTCTTGTCATAAGAGAGACAGAACAGAATCGTGGAATGGCACGCGTTATGATTCAAAAGACCATGGAAGAATTAAAAAAAAGTGGCATGAAAGGTGTGCATTTTCTGGTAAGTAAGACAAATGAACGGGCAATGCGTTCCTATCAGAAATTGAATTTTACAAAATGTGGTGAATCGGATCTTTATGGAGAAGACTGGTGGTGCTACGAAAAGGCATTATAATAGATTTATTATAAAAGCTGGTAAATATCATTATTTATTATAGAAAGAACAGGTGATAGAATGGATAAATATATTACAACACCGATAACAGAAGAAAAGACAGCAGAGCTTCATGCAGGAGATTATGTATACATAACAGGAACGATTTATGTGGCAAGAGATGCAGCTCACAAGAGAATGATGGAAGTCTTAGAAAGAGGAGAAGAACTTCCGATAGATATTTTAGATTCCACAATCTATTATATGGGACCATCACCGGCAAGAGAGGGAAGACCAATCGGTTCCGCAGGTCCGACCACTGCAACCCGTATGGATAAGTATGCACCAACCCTATTGGATTTGGGTGAAAAGGCAATGATTGGAAAAGGAAAACGTTCCAAAGGAGTCATAGATGCCATCATCCGTAATAAGGCAGTGTACTTTGCAGCAATCGGCGGGGCAGGCGCGCTTCTTTCTAAATGTATTACCAAATCAGAAATTGTCTGTTATGAAGATTTGGGAGCGGAAGCCATCCGCAAGCTGGAAGTAAAAGACTTCCCGGTAATAGTTGTGATAGACAGAGATGGCAACAACCTCTATGAAACAGCAATAGAAAAATATAAGAAAGTCCAGCTTTAAAATGCTCTAAAAAAATAAGTGAAAAATAATTTGAATTTGTGATTGACAAAGTGAAATAGTTTTAGTATTATTATCTATGCGTCATGTACGCAGACAACATCATATTTATTTGGAAAGTTCAGATATGGAGAAATACTCAAGAGGCTGAAGAGGCGCCCCTGCTAAGGGTGTAGGTCGGGCAACCGGCGCGAGGGTTCAAATCCCTCTTTCTCCGCTTTTTCCAAGAATAAAGAAATTTATTTTTTTTGGAAAAAGTTGTTGACAGATAAGAAATAAGATGTTATACTAAATGAGTTGTGTCTGAGAGATACAATAAAGAACCTTGATAACTGAACAGTGAAATAACCTTGAAAGATTTTGAGAAAAACGTAATCAAAAGATTACAAAATCATTCAGGACAGCATCTCTATTTAATAGAAGAATGCGACCTAAAACAGTAAACTTTAGGATATTTAGCCAAGCTAGATTTCTGA
>NZ_QUHR01000013.1:5268-61426 GCF_003479605.1 Roseburia sp. AF12-17LB | reverse complement strand
ATACCGACCTCCAATCGTTAGATTTTTTGGTCTAACTTTTAGGGGTCGGTACAATAAAGGTTTCCTCATCTTTTCATTGAATGCGGAAGATGGGACTTGAACCCACACAAGCGCAATGCTTACAAGATCCTTAGTCTTGCTCGTCTGCCAGTTCCGACACTTCCGCATACCGTATGAACTTACGTCTCATGACGACTTGTAAATAGTAACAAATTCCGGGACAATTGTCAATGCCTATTTTTAACTTTTTTCGATTTTTGTCAATTTTATATATTTTTTCAAAAAAAGGGAAAAAATTAAAAATAGGGGTTGACTTATTACCGTTGAAACGGTAAAATATCATTTGTTCGCAGGAGTGGCGGAATTGGCAGACGCGCAGGCTTCAGGTGCCTGTGGTAGCAATATCGTGTGGGTTCAAGTCCCATCTCCTGCATGAAAAAAGCCTTGATGATATCAAGGTTTTTTTTTAACTTTGCAGGAAATTGCTTTCCTGTAAAGTAAAAAACGTTCCGCGAGGATGCACTAAGGCACATTCTTTGTTCTATTGTAAAGTATCTGTAAGAAGCTGCCGGTGGCAGACTTTGCAACTCTGAAATTTCTTGATGAATTGTAAAAAGGAGCGTATAACAAATATTCGGAAAAATGAAAAGCGAGTGTAATAGAAGAAAAAGCAGGGTGTCAAGAAAAAATACTTGACACCCTGCTTCCTTTATAGTATGATAGCTAAGGTCGCAAGGAGTGAGAACATGGAAGAAAAAGTAGAACAGGCTTATTTATATGATTTTTATGGAGAGCTGCTCAATGAACATCAGAGAAGAATCTACGAAGATTTCGTGTTCAATGATTTATCTTTAGGCGAGATAGCTTCCTGCGAGGGCATCAGCCGCCAGGGTGTACATGATCTGATTAAGCGGTGCAATAAGATGCTGGAAGGCTATGAAGAGAAGCTTCATCTGGTAAAGAAATTCCTAGAGACGAAGCAGAAGGTAGAAGAGATTAACAAATTAGCGGAAAGCTTCAGGGCAGAACGCGCAGATACAGTAATTGATAAGATAGAGAGAATTTCAGGAGAGATATTGGAGGAGCTGTAATATGGCATTTGACAGTCTTTCACAGAAACTTCAAAATGTGTTTAAAAATCTTCGCAGTAAGGGACGTCTTACAGAAGATGATGTGAAGGCAGCACTGAAAGAAGTAAAGATGGCTCTGCTTGAGGCAGATGTTAACTTTAAAGTAGTAAAACAGTTTACCAAAGCAGTGCAGGAGCGTGCAATTGGTTCTGATGTAATGAACGGACTGAATCCTGGACAGATGGTAATTAAGATTGTAAATGAAGAGATGGTCAGGCTCATGGGCTCCGAGACGACGGAGATAGCACTTCGTCCGGGACAGCAGATTACCATTATTATGATGGTGGGTCTTCAGGGAGCTGGTAAGACAACGACGACCGCTAAGATTGCAGGTAAATTAAAACAGAAGGGCAAGAAGCCGTTGTTAGTAGCCTGCGATGTATACCGACCGGCTGCGATTGAGCAGTTGAAAATCAATGGAGAGAAGCAGGAAGTTGAAGTATTCTCCATGGGCGATAAGAATAAGCCGGTAAATATTGCAAAAGCAGCAGTAGAGCATGCAGTAAAGAATGGCAATCAGGTAGTCATCTTAGATACCGCCGGACGTCTTCATGTAGATGAAGATATGATGGATGAGTTGATTGAGATAAAAGAAAATGTGGATGTGGCACAGACCATTTTGGTTGTAGATGCCATGACCGGACAGGATGCCGTAAATGTGGCGGGAACGTTCGATGAGAAGATTGGAATTGATGGAGTTGTACTGACAAAGTTAGACGGTGATACCAGAGGTGGAGCGGCATTATCCATCCGTGCAGTAACCGGTAAACCGATTCTTTATGTTGGTATGGGAGAGAAACTTTCTGATTTGGAACAGTTCTATCCGGATCGTATGGCAAGTAGAATTCTTGGCATGGGCGATGTGCTTACATTGATTGAAAAAGCACAGAACGAGATTGATATAGATGAAGAGAAAGCCAAAGACATGCAGCAGCGTCTGAAGAAAGCAAACTTTACCTTTGATGATTATCTGCTTTCCATGGAACAGATGAAGAAAATGGGCGGCCTTGGAAATATTCTTGGTATGCTGCCGGGACTTGGCGGCGGAAAGATGCCGGATATTGATGAAGGTGAAGCTGAGAAAAATATGGCACGTACAACAGCCATCATCTATTCCATGACAAAGAAGGAAAGAAGTAATCCTTCACTTTTGAATCCGAGCCGTAAGCACCGGATTGCAAAAGGTGCAGGGGTAGATATCAGTGAAGTAAACCGTCTGGTAAAGCAGTTTGAACAGGCGAAGAAAATGATGAAACAGATGCCCGGACTTATGGGTGGACGTGGACGCGGTGGTAAAATGGGAAAATTCAAGTTTCCTTTTTAACATATAAGCATTTGCTTAGGATAGCATAATTCAAGGAGGTGAAACAGTAATGGCAGTAAAGATCAGATTAAGAAGATTAGGACAGAAAAAGGCTCCTTTCTATAGAATCGTAGTTGCAGATTCCCGTTCCCCAAGAGATGGAAAATGCATCGAAGAGATTGGAACTTATGACCCAACTAAGGATCCTAGTGAGTACCATGTAAATGAAGAACTGGCTAAGAAATGGTTAGCAAACGGCGCACAGCCAACAGAAACCGTAAACCGTATCTTCAAAGCAACCGGTATCGTAAAATAGTGAGGTGTACCTATGAAGGAATTAGTAGAAGTAATTGCAAAATCACTTGTAGATTACCCGGATGAGGTCAATGTCACAGAGACAGAGAACGAGAAAGCCATCGTATTGGAACTGCGCGTAGCTCAGTCCGACATGGGTAAGGTAATCGGAAAACAGGGACGCATTGCAAAGGCAATCCGTTCTGTTGTGAAAGCAGCAGCCTCAAAAGAAAACAAAAAAGTAATCGTTGATATTATGTAATAATATCGATGACATAAAAGGAAGCAGCAGAGTAATCTGTTGCTTCCTTTTTATCTATATGCACAGGAATTCGTTCCTGTGCACTTTTCCATCTTGTCCCATTGTGCGACATATGTTAAAATACAAAAAAGCATACATTAATACAATCGAAATAGCAAATTCTATTATTCAATTCTTGTTTCATTTTGAACATGACATTTCTGTATCTATCTATGCTTTTATTCACTAATTAATCAAAAAAGCAGGAGAGGTACAGCAGTGGATTTTGTAGCAATGGTTCTCCTGCCACATACAAGGAGGACTTGCCTATGACAAGAGAAACAAATGAAAACACACAGGTAGCAAACCGTAAATTCAAGGACACTATTTTTCGCATGCTATTTTCGGAAAAGGAAGCTTTGCTGTCACTTTATAATGCGGTTAATAGCAGTAATTATACGGATGCAGATGCGCTGGAAATTGTAACTTTAGAAAATGCTATTATTTTATATTGCAGCAGAATACCAGAGGCTTGTAGATAAGAAATCCCTATATTCTTCTGCGTTGCAGAAAATTCCAAATCCCCATTTTATTGTATTTTATAACGGAAGCATGCCGATAGAGGATTGTTGTACCAGACGGCTGTCAGATGCGTTTTATCATGCAACAGACAATCCATCTTTGGAGCTTGTTGTTACCACATTTAATGTGAATGTGGGGCACAACACGGAGTTAATGTCCCAGTGCCAGATATTGAGGGAATATTCCATTTATGTCGCAAAAGTGCGTGTTTTTACGGAACAGATGCCAGTAGATGCTGCTGTACAAAAAGCAGTTGCAGAATGCATCCATGAAAATATTCTGGCAGATTTCCTTAGGAAAAATCAGGCGGAGGTAATTGCTATGAGTATATTTGAATATGACAAAGAGGAAGAGGAAAAGAAATTAAGGAAAGCAGAATTTGAGGCAGGAGTCGAGCATGGAATAGAGCAGAGTTTAGTTTCACTTGTAATAAAGAAAATGAAAAAAGGAAAATCTGTAGAAGAAATTGCGGATATGCTAGAAGAAACTCCAGAAAAAATTCAAAATATATATGAACTGGCAAGAGATATGGCACCAGACTATGATGTAGAGAAAATCTGTGGACAATTGACAAGATAAAAAGATAAAACTGTAAGTTTTTTTCTAGGGGAAAAGAAAAGCAGTTATATAGTTTCATAAAAAGTGCACAGGAATTCGTTCCTGTGCACTTTTTAACAATTTTACTCATGCACGAAAACCGTAGTCGGTATACATTTCTTCGCAGTATTTGCAGCGATAGGTTTCTTCTTTTTCATCTGTGAGCAGGAAAATCTGGTCTAATTCCTGTTCGATGGAAGTAATGCAGCGTGGGTTCTTGCAACGGATTACATTTTTTACCTGCTTTGGAAGATGCAGTTCCTTTTTCTCAACGATTTTATCGCCTTTGATAATATTTACGGTAATATTGTGGTCGATAAAACCTAAGATATCTAAGTCTAAGGCATCAATCGGGCATTCGACTTTGATGATGTCTTTTTTTCCCATTTTATTGCTTTTGGCATTCTTGATAATGGCAACGGTACAGTCTAACTTGTCCAGCTTTAAATTGTGATAGATAGAAAGGCTCATACCGGCTTTGATATGGTCGAGAACGAAACCTTCATGAATTCCACTGATATTTAACATATTGATTACCTCCATTTTAATAGTGTAAGAATTAGAGCCATTCGCACATAGACACCGTACTGTGCCTGACGGAAATAAGCAGCTCTTGGGTCATCATCTACTTCTACGGATATTTCATTGACACGAGGAAGTGGATGAAGAACATACATATCGTCCTTGGCAAGCTTCATTTTTTCCTTGTCTAATATGTAATAGTTTTTCAGACGGACATAATCTTCTTCATTGAAGAAACGTTCCTTCTGCACTCTGGTCATATAAAGAATATCAAGTTTTGGCATTGCATCATCCAGTCTTGTTACTTCTTCAAACGGAATATTATTTTTTACCAGAACGTCTTCGCGGATATAGTCCGGAATTTTAAGTTCTTCCGGAGAAATAAGAACGAAGCGGATTCCGGGATAACGAATCAGTGCATTAATCAGAGAGTGCACGGTCCGGCCGAATTTTAAATCACCGCATAAACCGATTGTCATATTGTCTAATTTCCCTTTTAAAGAACGAATGGTTAATAAATCAGTTAATGTCTGGGTTGGATGTTGATGACCGCCATCACCGGCGTTGATTACTGGAATAGAAGATTTCTGGGAAGCTACGAGAGGCGCACCTTCCTTTGGATGACGCATGGCACATATATCTGCGTAACAGGAAATGATTCGGATAGTATCGGAAACACTTTCACCTTTTGCTGCGGATGAACTGTCTGCACTGGCAAAACCAAGAACAGAACCACCAAGGTTTAACATGGCAGCTTCAAAACTAAGACGGGTACGGGTACTTGGTTCATAGAAACAGGTTGCAAGTTTCATGCCATCACAGGCATGTGCATATTTTTGTGGATTTTTTTCAATATCACCTGCTAAATCCAGCAGTTGATCCAGCTCCTCTACGGATAAATCGAGGGGACTCATTAAGTGTCGCATAAGATTCCTCCTGTATGATGTTTTTAGTAATGTCATCTAGGCATTTTTACTATCATATAATAATAAAATATAAAATTCAAGGTAAAATATAAAGACGCAATATTCTGAAATTTGAAAAATTTTTCAGTATATGATAAAGTAGGGTATCATAAGGTGATGCAAAGAGAAGGAGAGCAAAAATGATTGAGGAAAGAAATGACATGCAGATGGACTTTGATGAGGATGCCCAGTACACAGAACGCAAGAGAATACTCTTTTTCGGTCTGCCATGGACCTTTACCAAATATAACATCAAACCAAGTGTAATTACTGTAGATGCAGGCTTATTCAAAATTGAAGAAAATGACTGCTATATGTATAAGGTACAGGATGTAAAATTAACGGCAACTTTGCTGGAGCGGATGTTCGGACTTGGAACTGTAATCTGTTATACCGGAGATGTTACCACACCGGAGCTTCGGCTGACACATATCAAACATTCCAGGGAAGTAAAAAATTACATCTTAAAAGCATCCGAAATTGCAAGAATGAAACGCCGTACTTTAAATACGTTAGATATTGGAGCTGGCGCAGATATTGATGATTTAGACTCATAAGCGTAACAGGACATTGCAGGATTCAGGCATCGCACGGACTTAATAAAGAAGTTCCGTGCGATGCTGTTTTATGCAGAAAAGGGGATTTAAGATTTTCTCCGGGGAACAGTGGTAACACGTTCAAATAGGAGACCTGCCATCATCCAGAGAGGCGCATAGTCTAAGCGGATGACACCGTTGATATTGGTTTTGGCATTGCTGTAATCCCATGGACAGATGCCCTTTTTCTTTAAGAAGGTTCCGGTCAGATACTCACAGACAAAGATACCGGCAGAGTAAATGGAACCCCGGAAGATGGCAGGCAGCTTATGAATGTGCTTATAAACAGGCGGAATAACCGCCGCCATGCCATAAATCGGGAACATCCAGATAGAAGTATGCCCCGTCAGTTTAAAATTGTTATTGCGGACAGAATCAAGGGAGGTGAAGATAATTTCCATGCACCAGCCCGTGAGTCCGCATATCATAAAATTATTCTTCATCATAAGAAAAGTATCTCCTTTGAATTTAGAAAAATACTATGAAATTATGAAACAGGGATGGAATGCGGCTGGTAATTTTTGTGTGTAAAATAACTGGGTGTTCACGAAAGGACGAATGTATGATAAGACCTGTTAGAAGCACTTGGAATTCTGTATAAAAACAGGCAACGCTGACACATGGATGTGGCAGTGAAGCGCATATGAACATGGATGTGAATTTGCGCTGGTTGCCGGAACAAATCATAACAATATCAGAATTCTTAGTGCTTCTTGCAGGTCATTATGTTACATTCAGATTTCGTGAACATCCGGTTATTTCGGTTACACAATAAATACATTTGCAGCATCACCCTGTTTCGTAATTTCATAAAATATCTGTAAGAAATTATGAAATCTTTCATAAATAAAAAGTGGAAAACTTGTAAAAACCCACCCGGTAGCATATAATGATAAAAGTGTATTTTTAAGGATACGTCTATGGCATATCTTAAGGATTTACTAAAGCAGGTTACATATATTTGTACACGGGGAACGATGGATTGTAAGGTGACACATATCTGCCATGATTCCAGACAGGTGGTCAGAGGAAGCATGTTTATCTGCCTTGCGGGAAGCAGAGAAGACGGGCACGATTATCTTGCTCAGGCAATTCGTAAAGGTGCAGCGGTTTGTGTAGTATCAAAGCATGTCTGGGTGGAAGGTGATGTGACAGTCATCCGGGTACGCAATACCAGTGAAGCCATGGCATGGATAGCCAGAAATTATTATGGTGCACCGGCAGAAGCCATGCAGATGATAGGAATTACCGGAACAAAAGGAAAGACCACGACTGCCTGTATGCTGTATCAGATGTTAAAGGAAGCCGGGGTAAAATGCGGACTGATCGGAACTCTTGGCGTACGAAGAAGCGATGGATTAAAAAAGCCAGGCAGCAATACGACACCGGATGCCCTGGTATTACAGAAGGAACTGCGGGAAATGGCGGATGCCGGATGCAGTTGTTGTGTGATGGAAGTATCCTCCCAGGGACTGAAGCATTACCGGGTGGAAGGAATCACCTTTGCCATTGGAATTTATACTAATCTGTCCATGGACCATATCGGACCGGGGGAGCATCGGAGTTTCCGGGAGTATGCCTGCTGTAAAAAACGGCTTTTTGAGCGTAGCCGGATGATTTGTATCAATGCAGATGATAAATATCATGGTTTTATGACAGCGGATCTTTCGGCTCCGGTTTATACTTATGGAATCGAACAACCCTGTGATATAAGAGCAGAGCATATCCTATATGAAAGAAGCAGTCGTGGATTAAATGTCACATATCAGACAACCGGGTGGATAAAGGATGAAATCGTATTAAAAATGCCCGGAACTGCCAATGTATATAATTCCCTTGCTGCCATGGAAGCAGCACATCTCCTTGGAATTTCCCCGGAGACGATAAGGAAAACCTTAAGAAATGTTTCAGTAAAAGGAAGAATTGAAGAAGTAAGAATTTCAGATAAATTTGATGTAGTCATTGATTATGCCCATAATGCGGCAAGTCTGGAATCACTGATAAAGACATTGCGGCAGTATCAGCCCAAGCGTCTGGTATTATTGTTTGGCTGCGGTGGAAACCGTTCTCCGCTGCGGAGGTTTCAGATGGGGGAGACAGCAGGAAGACTTTCGGATGTCACGATATTGACATCGGATAATCCAAGATATGAAAAGCCGGAGGCAATCCTTTCTGACATCGAACAGGGAATGAAGAGAACGAAAGGAAAGTATAAAATTATCCCGGATAGAAGAGAAGCCATTTCTTATGCTGTTTCTCAGGCACAGGAGGGCGATTTGATTGTAGTGGCAGGAAAAGGTCATGAAGAGTATCAGGAGATAGAAGGACATTTTTATCCGATGAACGAACGGGAAATGATAGAGAACAGTAGATGAGGTGAATCTATGGCAAAATATGCCAATATCATAATTGATATTTCTCATGAAAAATTAGATAAAACCTTTCAGTATCGGATTCCACCGGAAATGAAGGATGAGATAACGGAAGGAATGCAGGTCATTGTTCCCTTTGGAAACCGGACGATAAAGGGCTATGTGTTAGAACTGACAGATAAAGCAGAATTTGACACGGCAAAATTAAAGGACATTAAAGCCGTTGATAACAATGCCATGCAGATTGAATCACAGTTCATTGCCCTGGCAGCGTGGATGCGTAAAAATTATGGTGGAACCATGAACCAGGCATTAAAGACAGTGATTCCAATTAAAGAGAAAGCCAAAGAAAAAAAGAGCCGTTTGGTACGCCTTATGCTTCCTTTTAATGAGGCAGCAAGCCTTTTGGAAGAACTGAAAAGAAAGCACAGAACTGCCCGGGCAAGACTGTTAGAAGCACTGTTAGAAGAAACTGTCTTAAGTTATGATGTAATAACCAAAAAGCTTCATATTACGGCAGATGTCATCAAAGCAATGGTGCAGCAGGGAGTTATAACGGTAGAAGAAGTGCGGACTTACCGTAATCCTGTCCGTACACAGGAGATGGGAGCCTATACCCTGACCTTAAATGCAATGCAGCAAAAAGTGGTGGATGCAGTGATAGAAAATGCCAGAACAGAAAAGAAGCCGTGCCTCATTCACGGAGTGACCGGAAGCGGTAAGACAGAAGTATATATGGAGCTGATTGCAGAAGCTGCCGGCAGGGGAAAGCAGTCCATCGTATTAATTCCGGAGATTGCACTGACCTATCAGACGGTGATGCGGTTTTACCATAGGTTTGGCGACCGGGTTTCCATTATGAATTCGAAACTGTCACCGGGAGAGCGTTCCGACCAGTTTGAGCGGGCAAAAAAAGGTGAAATTGATGTTATGATTGGCCCTCGTTCTGCTTTGTTCACACCTTTTTCAAATCTTGGGTATATTATAATAGATGAAGAGCATGAGGGCACTTATAAAAGTGAGACGATACCAAGGTATCATGCAAGGGAAACCGCAATAGAGCGGGCGAGAATGTCCGGTGCCACCGTGATTTTAGGCTCGGCGACCCCTTCCATAGAAAGCTTTTATCATGCGAAAAAGGGTGACTATTTACTCCTTTCCATGGATAAGCGGGTGAAGGAAAAGCCACTGCCGGAATGTGAAATTGTGGACTTAAGAGAAGAATTAAAGGCAAGAAACTTTTCGATTTTAAGCAGAAGCCTTCATAAAAAAATAGAGCAGCGGTTATTGCGGAAAGAACAGGTTATGCTATTTATTAACCGCAGGGGAATGGCAGGCTTTGTATCCTGCCGTGCCTGTGGTCATGTAATGAAATGTCCCCACTGTGATGTGTCATTGCATGCACATAATAATGGAAAACTGATATGTCACTATTGTGGTTATGAGCAAAATCATGTTAAGATATGTCCGAGCTGTGGTTCAAAATATATCAGTGGTTTTAAAGCCGGAACCCAGAAAATTGAGGAGCTGGTAAAAAAAGAATTTCCTGAGGCAAGGATTCTTCGGATGGATTTTGATACCACAAGAAGCAAAGACAGCTATGAGAAAATCCTCTCCGCATTTGCCAATCAGGAAGCAGATATCCTGATTGGAACCCAGATGATTGTAAAAGGACATGATTTTCCAAATGTAACATTAGTAGGAGTGCTGGCGGCAGACTTATCTCTTTATGTATCCGATTATCATGCCGCTGAGAGAACCTTTCAGCTTCTGACCCAGGCAGCCGGAAGGGCAGGACGAGGTGAGAAACCGGGAGAGGTCATTATCCAGACTTATAATCCGGAGCACTACAGTGTCATCTGTGCAAAGAATCAGGATTATAACCAGTTCTATGAAGAGGAAATTTTCTACCGGCAGGCAATGCGTTATCCGCCGGTATGGCATATGCTGGTTGTGCTTTGTGCATCAAAAGAAGAAGCAGAAGCCTATGCATGTGCAAAAGAGCTTGCAGATACCATGGAAAAAGTGCAGGCTGATAAAAAGCTTCAGATGATTGGACCAGCAGATGCAGCAGTAGCCAGGGTAAATGACATTTATAAAAAAGTACTTTATTTCAAACACCCGGATTATGGTGTGTTGATTCAGATAAAAGATAAAGTAGAACAGCTTATGGAAGAAAAACAGGGAGTAAGAAACGTATCGGTGCAATTTGATTTTGACCCGGTAAATGGCTTTTAGAGAAAGAGATTTAAGGAGGAAGCAAAAATGGCATTAAGACAGATCCGGACAGTAGGAGATCCGGTATTGACAAAGACCTGTAAAGAAATTAAAGAGATAACACCAAAGATTTTAGAACTGGCAGATGATATGTTAGAAACCATGTATGAAGCCAATGGTGTGGGACTTGCCGCACCGCAGGTTGGAATCTTAAAGAGAATGGTAGTTATTGATATCGGAGATGGCCCGATTCTTATGATTAATCCTGAGATTATTGAGACCTCCGGAACCCAGACAGGGGATGAAGGCTGCTTAAGTCTTCCGGGTAAGGCAGGAACGGTTACAAGACCCAATTATGTAAAAGCCCGTGCATTTAATGAAGATGGTGATGAATATGAGATTGAGGGAACAGAGCTTTTAGCAAGAGCAATCTGTCATGAATTAGACCATCTGGATGGACATATGTATATGGAAAAAGTAGAGGGCGAGCTTCATGATGTAGTCTATGAGGAGGGTTAGAAATGAAAGTAATATTTATGGGAACACCGGATTTTGCGGTGGGTACATTAGAGGCAATTGTGGCAGCAGGTCATGAAGTAGTGCTTGCGGTAACACAGCCGGATAAACCCAAGGGAAGAGGAAAGAGCATGCAGTATCCGCCGGTAAAGGAAGCTGCAATCGCCTATGGAATTGAAGTGTATCAGCCGGAGCGGGTACGCCGTTCAGAATGCATAGAATATCTGGCAAAATATCAGCCGGACATCATTGTGGTAGCAGCCTTTGGACAGATACTTCCAAAAGAAATTTTAGAGATGCCAAAATATGGCTGTATCAATGTCCACGCATCCCTGCTTCCAAAATACCGTGGGGCTGCACCAATCCAGTGGGCAGTAATCAATGGAGAGAAGGCTTCCGGCGTAACGATTATGCGTATGGATGAAGGCCTGGATACCGGAGATATGATAGCATCTGTGGCTGTGGAACTGGATGCACAGGAGACCGGTGGCAGCCTTTTTGATAAATTGCAGGATGCCGGGGCACGATTATGTGTAGAAACCATGAAATCCATTGAAGATGGTACAGCAGTGTATACACCACAGGATAATGAGATTGCAACGCATACCAAAATGATTCAGAAGTCATTGGGAAAGATTAACTGGTCTTTATCTGCAGTGCAGATTGAGAGGCTGATTCGTGGACTGAATCCATGGCCGAGTGCCTATACTTACCTTTCCGGCAAGACATTGAAAATCTGGAAGGCAACGGTACATCCGGGCAATACGGATGCTGCACCGGGAACAGTGGTAAAGGCAGATAAACAGAGCCTTGTCATACAGACAGGCGTTGACCGCCTTTCGCTGGAAGAAGTGCAGTTAGAAGGAAAAAAACGTATGCCGGTTGCTGATTTCTTACGTGGATTTACAATCGGAAACGGAACGGTGCTTGGAACAAAACAGCAATAAAAAGGAGGAATTCATATGCCATATTATTATTGGTGGGACCCGACTTATTTCTTGGTAATTATTGGTGCAGTAATCTGTCTTCTGGCATCTGCCCATGTAAACAATACGTTTAAAAAATATTCAAAATACAGCAGTATGTCCGGAATGACAGGGGCACAGGCGGCACAGAGAATCTTAAATGCAGCAGGCATTTATGATGTGGAAATCCGCCATATTTCCGGAAACCTTACCGACCATTATGACCCGAGAAATAAGACCTTAAGTCTTTCAGACAGTGTCTATGGTTCGACATCTGTTGCAGCGGTTGGTGTAGCAGCCCATGAGTGTGGACATGCTATCCAGCATCAGAAGAATTATGTACCGCTTACCATTCGTGGTGCCATTGTTCCGGTAGCCAATATCGGTTCTACGCTGGCATGGCCGCTGATTCTGATTGGATTATTTATCAGCAGCCGCAGTGGTCAGGCATTGATTACAGCAGGAATCATCTGCTTTTCACTGGCAGTATTATTTCAGATTGTAACACTTCCGGTAGAATTTAATGCATCGAGAAGAGCAGTAAGAATCCTTGGAGAGACAGGAATCTTAGGAGAACAGGAACTGGGCTATACGAGAAAAGTTTTAGGAGCTGCAGCGTTAACTTATGTAGCGGGAGCAGCTTCAGCGATTCTTCAGTTACTGCGTCTGATTTTATTATTTGGAGGACGACGGGATGACTGATTCGGTGAACAGCCGGGAACTGGTGCTTGCAATTTTGCTGGCGGTAACAAAGGATGGCATATACAGTCATGTGGCGATTTCTGATGTACTGACCAAATATCAGTATCTTGAGAAACAGGAGCGCAGCTTTATTACCAGAGTCAGCGAGGGCACATTGGAGCGCATGCTGGAACTTGATTATATTATCAATCAGTTTTCCAGTGTGAAGGTGAATAAAATGAAGCCGGTAATCCGTTGTATTATCCGGAGTGCCGTCTATGAAATGAAATATATGGACAGTGTTCCGGTATCGGCTTCCTGCAACGAAGCAGTAAAGCTTGCAAAGAAAAAAGGCTTTGGAAAGCTTTCCGGATTTGTCAATGGAGTGCTTCGGAATATCGGAAGAAATCTTGATAAGATTGCATACCCGGATAAGAAAAAAGCTTATAAACAGTATTTATCCGTAACCTGTTCCATTCCGGAATGGATGATTACACTCTGGGAGAAAAATTATTCCTTAGAACGGATTGAAAAGATAGCAGAAGCATTTTTGAAAGAAGAACCACTGACCATAAGGTGTAATATTACAAAGATTACACCAGAAAGCTTGGTGGAGCGCTTGAAAAATCGTGGCATGGAAGTGAACATAGATGAAAAACTTCCTTATGCATTGCATGTAAGAGGTGTGGATTATCTTGGCAGCATTCCGGAATTTGCGGAAGGACTTTTTTATGTGCAGGATTTAAGCTCCATGAAGGTGGCTGAGGCGGCAGAGGTAAAAGCAAATGATACTGTCATTGATGTGTGCGGAGCACCCGGTGGAAAGAGTATACATATTGCACAGCTGCTTTCCGGCAGTGGCAGGGTTATCACCAGGGATGTCAATGAGTATAAAGTCTCTTTGATAGAAGAAAATATCAAACGTCATCAGGTGGTCAATATGACAGCCGAACAGTGGGATGCCCGTGTATCAGATAAAGGCAGTATCGGTAAAGCAGATGTAGTCATTGCCGATTTACCATGTTCCGGACTGGGCGTGCTCCGGAAAAAACCGGATATCAAATACCGGATGCAGCCGGAAGATATCAAGTCACTGATCGCATTACAGCGGGAGATTTTATCCACGGTACATCAGTATGTGAAGCCGGGCGGCAGAATGATTTACAGTACCTGCACCATTGATGTGGGAGAGAATGAAGAAAATGTTGCATGGTTTATGGCAAATCATAAAGAATTTGAATTAGAAAGCATGGAACAGATTCTGCCGGATGAATTAGGCAGTGATGGATTTTTCATTGCCAGATTAAGGAAAAATAATGTATGATAGAAAAAGTTGATGTAAAATCCTTAAATTTAAAAGAATTAGAAGAATTTCTTTTATCTCTGGGAGAGAAGAAATTCCGGGCAAAGCAGATATATGAATGGATGCACATCCATCATGTCACCTCCTTTGATGAAATGACAAATCTTTCGAAGAATTTAAGGGAGACATTAAAAGAGAAAGCAGACCTTATAGTATTAGAAGAAGAACTGGTACAGATTTCGAAGATTGACGGAACGAGAAAGTACTTATTTGCATTGGCAGATGGGAATATGATAGAAAGTGTGCTGATGAAATATAAGCATGGCAATTCCGTATGTGTTTCTTCCCAGGTGGGCTGCCGTATGGGCTGCCGGTTCTGTGCATCAACACTGGACGGACTGGTGCGTAATCTGACACCATCGGAAATCTTAGAGCAGATATACCGGATTCAGGAGAGCATCGGAGAACGTATTTCCAATGTGGTAGTCATGGGAAGCGGAGAACCTATGGATAATTATGATAATATTGTAAAATTCATTGAACTGCTGACAGACGAGCATGGACTTCATATCAGCCAGAGAAATCTTACGGTATCTACCTGTGGACTGGTGCCACGGATGAAGCAGCTCGCTGATTTGAAACTTCAGATTACACTGGCACTTTCCCTGCATGCATCCTCACAGGAAAAGAGGAAAGAGCTGATGCCGGTTGCCAACAGTTATGAGCTTTCCGAGGTCTTAGATGCCTGCAGATATTATTTTGACAAGACAGGACGAAGAATCACTTTTGAGTACAGTCTGGTGGGCGGCGTCAATGATACGGATGAGGATGCAGAGCGGCTGGTTAAGCTGGTTTCCGGCATGAACTGCCACATTAATCTGATTCCGGTAAATCCCATTAAAGAGCGGGATTATGTGCAGTCAGACCATGAGGAAATCCTCAAATTTAAAAATAAACTTGAAAAAAACGGAATTAATGTTACTATTAGAAGGGAAATGGGCAGAGATATTGATGGTGCCTGTGGACAGTTAAGAAAGAAATTTTTAGAAAGGTAGGTGGACTATCATGAAGACTTTTTCAATTACAGATATCGGACAAAAGCGCAGCTCCAATCAGGACTATGTCTTTTCCTCTGAGCAGCCGATTGGTAATCTGCCAAATCTTTTCATTGTTGCAGATGGAATGGGAGGACATAAAGCGGGAGATTATGCTTCCAGATATACGGTAGAGACATTAGAGAAGCTGATTCGTGAGTCGACATTGTCAGAGCCGGCTGCAATTATTGAGTCTGCAGTAAAGCAGGCAAATACCATGCTGTTAGAGGAAGCGAATCACCATGAGGAAATGAAGGGAATGGGAACTACTCTGGTAATTTGTACCATTCATGACAACGTGCTTACGGTTGCCAATGTGGGAGACAGCAGACTATATGTAGTAAATCAGGAAATCAGGCAGATTACGAAAGACCATTCGCTGGTAGAAGAAATGGTGCGGATGGGTGAGATGGACAAAGAAACAGCCCGGAATCACCGTGATAAAAACATTATTACAAGGGCAATCGGAGCAGTTCCGGAAGTGGATGTGGATTTCTTTGAGATTAATCTGGATCCGGAAGATGAAATACTTATGTGTACCGATGGATTAACCAACATGGTAGAGGATGCAGATATCAGAAATATTATGCTCAGTCAGCGTGATATTGCAGAACAAGCAGAAAGACTGGTAAAGACTGCCAATGAAAATGGCGGTAAAGACAACATTACAGTAATTGTAATAAAACCATTTTCGGATGAGGTGAAGATATGTTAACAGAGGGAATGTTTATCGCAGAACGTTATGAAATTATTGGGAAAATAGGCGCAGGCGGAATGTCTGATGTTTATAAGGCAAAGGATCATGTCTTAGGACGTTTTGTGGCAATTAAAGTTTTAAAGCAGGAATTCAGTGAAGATGTTAATTTTGTGACAAAGTTCCGTACAGAGGCACAGTCAGCAGCAGGCTTAGAGCATCCAAACATCGTAAATATCTATGATGTCGGAAGCGAAAACGGCATGCATTATATTGTCATGGAGTATGTGGATGGAATCACATTAAAGACATATATTGAGAAGAAAGGCAAACTGACTTACAAAGAAGCAGTCAGCATTGCCATTCAGGTGGGCAGAGGTATTGAGGCTGCACACAATAAGAATATTGTGCACCGTGATATCAAGCCACAGAATATTATTATTTCCACAGAAGGAAAAGTAAAGGTAACCGATTTTGGAATTGCCCGTGCAGCAACTTCCAACACCATTAATTCTGATGTTATGGGTTCCGTACATTATTCTTCTCCGGAGCAGGCAAGAAACGGTTTCGTAGATGGCAAGAGTGATATTTATTCTCTTGGAATTGTCATGTATGAAATGGTAACCGGAAGAGTTCCTTTTGATGGAGATACTACCGTTGCAGTAGCAATCCAGCATTTACAGGAAGAAATGGTTCCACCAACCGCGTATACACCGGACCTTCCAATCAGCTTGGAGAAGATTATTTTAAAATGTACACAGAAGAACCCGGACCGCCGTTATGAGAATATGGGCGAACTGTTGATTGATTTAAAGAAATGTCTGATTAGTCCGAATGAAGATTTTGTTACCATGGTTCCACTTGGCAGCAATGATAAGACAAGAGTCATCGGACAGGATGAATTAGAGCAGATCCGGGAAGGCTCCGGAAAAGTTTCCTATGATGAAGAGGAAGAAGCAGGAGAGGAAGAAGAACCGGATGAGGATGAATTAACAGAGGATGAGGAGAAGGAGAATGGAATTCTCAATCCGAAGATGGAAAAAGCAGTTACTATTATGGGAATTGTCGCTGCAGTTATCATCGTAGGAATCGTCATTTGCCTGGTTGGTAATATCCTTGGAATTTTCCGATTTGGCGGCAACAAGAAAAATGATACCGAGACAGAGATTGCAACAGAAACCGAAACAGACACCGAAGATAAAATCGAAATGATTGATTTGCGTGGTCTTACTTTTGAAGAAGCACAGAATGAAATCAAAGATAAGAAGCTTGATATCAAGTTAGAAGAAGGCGAGGAGATTTCCTCTGATGATTATGAGGAAGGACAGATTGCCGAGCAGAGTGTGAAGAAGGGTGAATCTGTAAAGGCTGGCGATACCGTTACTGTCCGTATCAGCAGCGGAGCAGGAGATGTTCCGATTCCTGACGTAGCCGGTTATAAGTCTTCGGAAGCACAGAAAAAATTAGAGGATATGGGCTTTAAGGTAAGCACGGATTATGATTACAGCGATACCGTACAGCAGGATTATGTTATCAAGACTACACCAGATATCGGAACCAATGCGAAGAAGGGTGATACCATTACCCTGATTTTGAGCCGTGGTATTGAAAGCGTACAGGTACCGGATGTCAGAGGACACTCAGAAACTGATGCGAAAAATGAATTAACCGGTGCAGGCTTAAATGTTACAACCAAGACCGATTACAGTGATGATGTGGCAGAAGGCCTTGTTATCAGTCAGGATCCGGTAAATGGCAAATTTGTTGACCGTGGAACAACCGTTACCCTGACCATCAGTTTAGGCAAGAAGACCACATACTATTCTTATAAGAGTGATACATTAGCAGTACCGCAGGATGGCAAGAATTATACCGGCGGAACCGTTACACTGAAAGGTTCTGATGGAAGTACCCTCTGGACAACAACCTTCGAGGGAACAACACCTGGTTCTGTGAATGTAGATAATATTAAAAATATGAGCAGCGGTACCCTTGAGGTTGACTGGACATATACCAACGAAGATGGTACAACAGGAACCAATGTGGTATCGACCTCTGTAAACTTTACTGAAAAATAAGGATGCACATGCAGGGAAAAATAGTCAAAGGAATTTCCGGATTCTACTACGTTCATGTAGTGGAATCCGGAATTTATGAATGTAAGGCAAAAGGAATATTCCGCCAGCAGAAGATGAAACCGCTGGTGGGAGATGATGTAGAGATTGATATTATTTCAGAAGAAAAGAAGACCGGAAATGTCGCAGCAATTCTTCCTAGAAAAAATGCACTGATTCGTCCGGCAGTTGCCAATGTGGAGCAGGCTCTTTTGATTTTTGCGGCGGCAAGTCCCAATCCGAATTTTAATCTTTTAGACCGCTTTCTGGTAATGATGGGACGGCAGGATGTTCCGGTAATCCTTTGTTTTAATAAGTGTGATTTGATTACTGAAGAACAGCAGCAGGAGATTGCTTCTATTTATGAAGCAAGCGGCTGCAAGATACTCTTTGTCAGTGCAAAAAAGGAACTGGGACTGAAAGAACTTCAGAAAATATTAGAAGGAAAGACTACAACGGTAGCAGGACCTTCCGGAGTGGGAAAATCTTCACTTATTAATCTTTTAGCACCGGAAGCCTGTATGGAGACCGGTGAAATCAGTAAGAAGATAGAGCGCGGTCGTCATACCACAAGACATGCGGAACTGATTCAGCTTAAGGGCGACGGTTATATTATGGATACACCGGGATTTAGTTCTCTTTATCTTCCGGAAATGGAGAAGGAAGAATTGCAGGATTGTTATCCGGAGTTTGCAGCCTTTGAACCGTATTGCAGATTTCATGGCTGTTCCCATATCAGTGAGCCGGACTGCGGAGTCAAAGAAGCTTTATCAGAAGGAAAGATTCATCCGGTGCGTTATGAAAATTACTGCCAGCTTTATGGAGAATTAAAGGACAGAAAGAAGTATTAAATAATTAGAGTATCGAAAGAGAAGAGATAGAAAATAGGATATCGAAAATAAAGTACAGCCAAATAAGATACGAAAGAAATATCAGATACAGAAAGGAATCAGACAATGAATTGTTTATCCCCATCTATTTTATCAGCAGATTTTAGTAAATTAGGAGAAGAGATTAAGACGGTAGATGAAGCCGGGGCGCAGTACATTCATATCGATGTAATGGATGGAAGCTTTGTGCCAAGCATTTCTTTTGGAATGCCGGTCATCCGTTCTATCCGGAAATGCACCGATAAAATGTTTGATGTTCATCTGATGATTGATGAGCCAATCCGTTATATTGATGAGCTGGTAGACTGCGGAGCAGATTTGATTACGGTGCATGCAGAAAGCTGTAAGCACTTAGACCGGACCATTGAAGCTATTAAGGAACGTGGCATCATTGCAGGAGTAGCATTAAATCCTGCTACACCATTAACTGCCATTGAACATATTTTAGAAAAAGTGGATATGGTATTAATCATGACAGTAAATCCGGGCTTTGGCGGACAGAAGCTGATTCCTTATACTATCGATAAAGTGCGTCAGTTAAAGAAAATGGTGCAGGAGCGGAAGCTGAAGCTTGATATTGAAGTGGATGGCGGCGTAAACCTTTCCAATGTTGAAACATTGATGGATGCAGGAGCAAATATTATTGTTGCCGGAAGCGCAGTTTTTGGCGGAGATGCGGAAGAGAACACCAGATGTTTCTTAAATCTCATTAATGGTGGTAAATAAGATGAAAACATTGATTATCAATGGCGGAACCATAGAGGATGCATTTGCATTAAGTTATATAGAACGGGTAAAACCGGATTGTATCTTAGCAGCAGACCGTGGCATGGAATTCTGTTACCGCAATCAGATAAAACCGGATGTCATATTAGGAGATTATGATTCGGCAGATAAAACCATATTGGAAGCATTTCGACGGCAAAGCGGCATTGAGTGGCACCAGTATCAGCCGGAGAAGGATTATACCGATTCTGAAATTGCCATCGGAAAAGCTATGGAGCGAAACAGCAGTGAAATCCATATATTGGGCGGCACCGGCACAAGGCTTGACCATGTGTTAGGTAATATACAGCTTCTGATGCAGCCGCTGGCAAAAGATATTCCGTGCTTTCTCATAGATTTCCATAACCGGATTCGTCTGTTGAAAGAGCGCGCGGTTCTTCAAAAGAGTCAGCAGTTCGGAAAGTATGTATCCTTACTTCCTCTTACAACAGAAGTAACCGGAGTAACATTGACCGGAATGAAATATCCTCTGCAGGATGCCGCATTTACCAGTGATAATACATTGGGCGTCAGCAATGAAATTGTAGAGGATGAAGCGGTGATAGATTTAAAAAACGGAATATTGATTATGATTGAATCGAGAGACTGATTCTTAAGAGACTGAATTCTGTAAGACGGAAGGAGGTCTCTTTTTTGTTATTAAGCTTCTTCAGGCATGAGAACGAAGGAGTAAATAACTTTTTTTGTTTAGTAGAATAGTGGACAGATTGTGCTGCTATTTTATTAAATGCAAAGAAAGGTATTTTCTATATCTTGACAAATCAAAAAAATATAGTACAATACAATTCATAGTAAATAAATAGGAAAAGGATGAAAAGAAAAAATGAACAGAAGTGTAAGAACAAAAATAACAGCACTCGGTCTTTGCGTAACATTAATGTTTACAGTACTGACAGGATGTGGAAATAAGGATACAAAGGAGACCTTAAGCACGGAGCAGCAGTCTGTGACAGAGGTAATTGAGAGTACAGAAAATGTGACAGAAGCAGGAAATGAAGTGACAGAGGGAGCCAGTGAAGAGAATCCGATTACTTTTACGGATGCACTGGGAAGAGATGTAACCGTAACTTCCCATGACCGTGTGGCAGCCATGATTGGAAGCTTTGCAGATGTCTGGTTATTATCCGGTGGTGAACTGGTGGCAACAGCCAATGATTCCTGGGAGTCATTAGACCTTGACTTAGGAGATGATGTGGTAAATCTTGGAAGTATTCAGGAGCCAAATACAGAAGCATTACTTGCCACACAGCCGGATCTTGTAATTGCAAGCACCAATACTACTTCTAATGTGGAGATGGAAAATATGCTGACAGAAGCAGGCGTTACAGTAGCATATTTTGATGTATCTGATTTTGACGCATATCTTCAGATGTTAGACATTTGTACAGATATTACCGGAAGAAAGGATTTATATGAAAAAAACGGACTTGATGTTCAGAAACAGATTGAAGAAATCAAGGCGAGAGTAGACGATTCCCATCCAAGCGTATTATTTTTACGTGCAGCAGCAAGTGGTGTAAAAGCCAAAGGAAGTGAAGGCAGCGTAGGTGGTGAGCTGTTAAAGGATTTGGGATGTGTGAATATTGCAGACAGTGACAGCGGATTATTGGATAATCTGAGCCTTGAAGCAATCGTAACCGCAGATCCGGATTATATTTTCGTGACTACACAGGGAACCGATACAGATGCGGCACTGGAAAATGTGCAGGAAACATTAATTGACAGTCCGGTATGGAGCAGTCTTACTGCAGTGAAAGAGAATCACTATTATGTACTGGATAAACGGCTTTACAACCTGAAACCAAATGCCCGCTGGGGAGAAGCGTATAAAGAACTGGCAGACATTTTATATCAGGAAAACTAAGACGCAGAAACTTAAGTGACAGAGTATAGGCAATAAAGGAGAATCGGGATGGGATATTTTCCATTTTTTGTGGAACTAAAAGGAAAAAGAGGACTGATTGTCGGTGGCGGTATTGTAGCAGAACGCAAGGTAAGAAAGCTGCTGCCTTATGAACCAGAGCTTCTGGTTGTTGCACCAAAGATTGATGATGGAATCTGGAAACTTTCCGAAGAAATAAAAGAGAAAAGAAAAAAGAACGCAGATACGTCGGAACTTATTTTATCCGAGCGGGATTTTGAAACTACAAATCTGGAAAAAATGGATTTTGTTATTGCGGCAACCTCGGATGAAACATTGAATGCAAGGATTGCAAAGCTTTGTGAAGAGAGGAATATTCTGGTAAATGTTGTAGATGATAAGGAAAAATGTGGATTCCTGTTCCCGTCACTGATTCGGGAAGGAAAGCTCAGTATCGGCATTTCTACCGAAGGAGCAAGTCCAAGAGTAGCAACCACGTTCCGTGCCCGGTTAAGCGCAGACATCCCGGAGCGGATGGAAGAAATCCTGGATTATCTTGAAAAGATTCGTCCTTTTGCAAAAATGGCAATCGAAGATGACAAAAAGAGAGCTGCTTTTCTGATGGAATTGGCAGATGTGTGTATGGGAAAAGGACGTCCCCTGACAGAAACTGAATGCGAAATTTTACTGGAAAATTATCGAAACAAGACATCAAAAGATGTACTTTCGGATAAAGGAGCACCTTCGGATAGGGAGACGCAATCTGGAAAAGATGTATATTCAGATAGAAAAATATCACCAGGAAAGGTAGTTCTGGTGGGAGCCGGTTGTCTGTCCTATGAATACATAACACTGCGCGGCATGCAGGAAATCAGAAAAGCACAGGTGCTGATTTATGATGCGTTAATTGATACAAGGCTTCTTGATTTTACCATTGAAAACTGTGAAAAAATCTGTGTAGGAAAACGCAGTGGCAGACACAGCATGAAGCAGGAAGAGATTAATATGCTGCTGATAGAGAAGGCAAAAGAAGGTGCGCATGTTGTAAGGTTAAAAGGCGGTGACCCATTTGTCTTTGGCAGAGGAAATGAAGAAGTAGACGCACTGACGGAGGAAGGCATTGAAACAGAAGTAATTCCCGGCATTTCCTCCTGCATTGCAGTGCCGGAGCTTGCCGGAATTCCGGTGACGGAGCGGAAGGTCAGCCGGAGCTTTCATGTAATGACCGGGCATTTTGCCGGAGATGAGGAATCATTAAAAGATGAGATTCACAAAATGGCTGCCATGGATGGAACCTGTGTCTTTCTGATGGGATACACAAGGCTTGCGGAGATTATAAGAGAATTACAAAACGGCGGTGCAGCGGCAGAGACACCGGTAGCAGTAATTCATGGAACTTCTGATGGAAGCAGCCGGGCAGCCTATGGAACACTTCTTACCATCGAAAAAGAAGTGCAGGAGAAACAGATTTCAATGCCGGCAGTGATTGTGGTAGGAGATACCGTCCGTTTACCGGAGTAAGAAAAAGAAAAAAATTCAGGACTTTTCGGAAAAACGAGGTCCTGAAAAAAATTTCTTACATTTCCTATTGACCATATATGAATTATAGGGTATTATGGTAAATAGTTACAGGAAAGGAGAAAAAAGGAAATGGCGAAAATAGCACAATCTCTGACAGAATTAGTTGGTAATACACCAATACTGGAACTGAAAAATTACGAAGAAGCAAAGCATCTTCCGGCACACCTTTTAGCAAAGCTTGAGTATTTTAATCCATTGGGCAGCGTAAAAGACCGTGTGGCAGAAGCAATGATAGAACAGGGAATAAAAGACGGGCTGATTAATGACAAGACCGTTATTATAGAACCGACCAGTGGCAATACCGGAATCGGGCTGGCATTTGTATGTGCGGCAAAGAAGCTGCATCTGATTTTAACCATGCCGGATACCATGAGTGTTGAGCGAAGAAAGATTGTAACAGCACTGGGAGCAGAAGTGGTACTGACCCAGGGACGGCTTGGCATGCGGGGCGCTATTGAGAAGGCGGCCCAGTTAAAAGAAGAATATGGAAATGCATTTATTCCGCAACAGTTTGAAAATCCGGTCAATCCAAAAATCCATGAGCTTACTACCGCAGAAGAAATCTGGCGGGATACGGACGGGAAGATAGACATCTTTGTAGCTTCCGTAGGAACCGGTGGAACACTGACCGGAACAGCAAGAGGCTTAAAGGCAAAGAAAGCAGACATTAAGATTGTGGCAGTAGAACCTGCAACTTCCGCCGTTCTTTCCGGAAAAGAACCGGGACCACATAAGATACAGGGAATTGGCGCAGGATTTATTCCGAAGGTTATGGATTTGTCACTGGTTGATGAGATTATTCCGGTAGATAATGATGTGGCATTTGATACCACAAGAGAAGTGGCAAAGACGGATGGACTCCTGATTGGAATCTCGTCCGGTGCAGTCTTACATGCAGCAGAAGAACTGGCAGGCAGACCGGAGAATAAAGATAAAAATATTGTTATCTTAATGCCGGACAGCGGAGAGCGGTATTTATCCACCTCTTTATTCGAATTATAAAATCAATGAAAAGAGATAGAAAGGAAATGTTGGGTGACATGCAAAAGAGCAGAAAACAGCAGGGAAAGAAAACTACATATCGTTACCACATCACTGCACTTTTGCTTGCAGTCATGATGTTGCTGCTCAGTGGATGTGGTAGACAAAAGAGTGATGTCATTACCATAACCAATGTTTCCTATGACCCAACCAGAGAGTTTTATGAAGCATATAATAAAATGTTCATACAGCATTATGAAGCAGAAACCGGAAAAAAAGTGGAAGTCATCCAGTCTCATGGAGGCTCCGGCATGCAGGCACGTTCCGTAGTGGAAGGTTGTAATGCGGATGTGGTGACACTGGCACTGGCACATGACATTTCGTTGATAGAGGATACCGGATTGATTAATGAGGGCTGGATGGATCAGTTCCCGGATCAATCCGCACCATATACTTCAACCATTGTCTTTCTGGTACGAAAGGGAAATGAGAGAAATATCAAAGACTGGGATGATTTGATTCAACCGGGTGTTGAAGTAATCACGCCGGACCCGAAGAGCAGCGGCGGTGCATGCTGGAACTTTCTGGCAGCATTAAGCTATGCAAAGGAAAAGGGTTACAGTGAAGCAGAACAAAAGAAATTTTTAAAAGAACTTTATGCCAACGTTTCCGTGATGGATTCCGGAGCAAGAGGTTCCACAACCACCTTTGTGGAAAATGGAAAAGGCGATGTACTGATTGCATGGGAAAATGAAGCCATGACAGTACTTAAGAATTATCCGGGAGAATATGAACTGATTTCTCCGACGGTCAGTATCTTAGCACAGCCCAGTGTGGCAGTGGTAGATGATAATGTAGATTTCAATGGAACAAGAGATGTGGCAGAAGCATATTTATCTTATTTATATGAAGATGATGCACAGCGGCTCGCCGCAGAGAATGGTTACCGTCCATCCAATCAGGAAATTTTAAAGGAATATGAAGATACCTTTGACCTGACGATGACACTTTGGAGTATTGATGATTTTGGTGGCTGGGATCAGGCATACAAAGATTATTTTGATGATGATGCCTGGTTCGATGAGATATATAACTACTAGAAGAAGAGGCAAGTATGAAAAGACGATTCCGTAAAAATAAAAAAATCAGAGTCATACCGGGATTTCATTTAACGCTTGGAATTACAGTTACAATGCTTTCACTGATTGTACTGATTCCACTGGCATCCGTAATGGTATATTCCTTAAAGTTATCTCTGTCAGAATTTTTCGGACTTCTGACCAAGTCAAATGTATTATATGCATTTGCCACCAGCATCGGATGTTCTTTCTTAGCAGCATGTATCAATGTGGTGTTTGGTGTGATATTAGCCTGGACGCTGACCCGGTATGATTTTCCGGGAAAACGGATTTTAGATGGATTTATTGAACTTCCATTTGCACTGCCTACTGCAGTTGCAGGTATTACTTTATCAAAGATGTATTCTGACACCGGAGTCATCGGAAAGCCGTTAGCAGTCCTTGGAATAAAAGCAGCATATACCCATGTGGGACTGGTCATTGCACTGGTATTTGTGGGAATTCCATTTGTCGTGCGTTCCGTTCAGCCAATATTGGAAAAATTGGATGGACAGTATGAAGAGGCAGCTTATATCCTTGGAGCAACGCCTTCGAAAACATTTTTCAAAGTAATCTTATCTGAGATGAAACCGGCAATTTTAACCGGATTTGGACTGGCATTTGCCAGAGGGGTAGGAGAATATGGAAGCGTTATCTACATATCCGGCAACAGTGCCAAGGAGCATACACAGGTAATTTCCTATGTCATTATGCAGAAATTAAATTATATTGATTATGCCTCTGCAACAGCAATTGCACTGGTTATGTTAATCATATCATTCCTTATTTTATTTGCGGTAAATATCATTCAGATGAAGCAGGCACAACGCACGAATCAGTTATAGAAGGAGAAAAGTATGAACGAGCTTGAAAAACTGGAAAAAAGAAAAAAAAGTACGCGTCATATTCTGATTACAGTCAGTGTACTGTTCCTGTTCCTGATGCTGGTTCTTCCGCTGCTCTGCATCATTGCAAGTTCCTTAAAAGAAGGATTTGCCTTTTACATGCAGTCCATCCGGATAGATTATGTAAAGAGTGCTTTAAAGGTAACTCTGATTGCAACAGTGGCAGCGGTGGTGATTAACACATTCTTTGGATTATGTGTTTCATGGCTTTTAACCAAGTTTTCCTTCCGAGGAAAACAGGTGCTGGCAACCTTGATTGATATTCCGTTTTCCATTTCACCGGTTATCGTGGGACTGGCATTTTTGATGACATTTGGAAGACTGGGCTGGACCTATCCATTTATCCGGGCAATTAACCAGTTTTTTGGAACGAATATCAGAATCGCTTTTGCAATTCCGGGCGTTATTTTAGCAACGGTATTTGTAACATTTCCTTATGTATCAAGGGAAGTGATTCCGGTTTTAAATGCTCAGGGCAAGGACGAAGAAGAAGCAGCAGCCCTGATGGGAGCCGGCGGACTGAAAATCTTTTTTAAGATTACATTTCCACAGATGAAATGGGCATTGCTCTATGGAGTCATCCTTTGTACATCGAGAGCCTTGGGAGAGTTCGGTGCGGTCAATGCTCTGTCAAAGACAAGAGGAGAGACCTTTACACTTCCACTGGAAATCGATGCATTATATATGTCGGGTACAGAGCAGTCCGTTACTGCAGCATTTGCAGTATCCTCGCTTTTGGTTATTCTGGCAGTTATTATATTATTCCTTCGAAATATTCTGGAATATCGGGCAAAAACAAGAAGGGAGAGCCGCTGATATGTATGTTGAAATGAAAGATATATGCAAACAATATGGCAGTTTTAAAGCTTCTGATCACGTCAGCTTTGGCATTGAAAAAGGAAAACTGGTGGCACTGCTTGGACCATCCGGCAGTGGAAAGACAACACTGCTTCGTATGATTGCAGGACTGGAAATGCCAAATTCCGGAGATATTTACATCGATGGAAAGCGGGTCAATGATATACCGGCTTCCAAACGAGGCATTGGATTTGTTTTTCAGAACTATGCATTGTTCCGCTATATGACGGTATATGACAATGTGGCATTTGGACTGGAGCTTCAGAAGGTGCCAAAGAAAGAGATTAAGAAGCGGGTAATGGAGCTTTTGGAGATTACCGGACTTTCCGGTATGGAGAAGCGGTATCCGAACCAGTTGTCCGGCGGACAGCGGCAGAGAGTTGCTTTTGCAAGGGCATTGGCACCAAGACCACAGGTACTGCTTCTGGATGAACCGTTTGCAGCAATTGACGCCAAGGTTCGTTCGGAATTAAGACTCTGGCTTCGCAGTGTGGTTACAAAGCTTGGAATCACCAGCATTTTTGTAACCCATGACCAGGATGAAGCCGTTGAGGTGGCAGATGAGATTATCATTACCAATCACGGAACCATCGAACAGATTGGAACACCGGCAGAGATTTATAATACACCGGATACTCCGTTTGTAGCACAGTTTATTGGACGTTCTTCCCTGGTGGAACATTACGAAGAGCTGCATGGATTTGATAAAATCGAGGGCGCAGCGAAAGCAGTCATCCGACCGGAATTTGTAAAGATACATAAATTTGGCAAAATTGACCGCTATATGAGTGCATCCCAGGATGGCATTGTAAAGGATATCGTATTCCGTGGAAACCGTCTGGATGTTACGGTAGACGTAGGCGGCATAGAGATAATCTGTGAATGGCCATTGGAAAAAGAAAGTCTTGAAATCGGAGAGAAGGTAAGCCTTTTGATTTACCGGTTATATGTGCTGGATAAAGAGCGGACGTATCTCTGTGAAAATAAAGAAATGCAGGAGGATGATGTATTCTACATCTAAGTTGCTATGGAAATTAAAAACAGAAAAATATTGGATACAGACATTTTAATTATTGGCGGTGGAACCGCAGGCTGTTATGCAGCACTGACCATTGCAGAACAGTCCGATGCGAAAGTTATCATTGCAGAGAAAGCCAACATCAAAAGAAGCGGCTGTCTTGCAGCCGGAGTAAATGCCATTAATGCATATATCGTAGAGGGCAGAAAGCCGGAAGATTATGTGGATTATGCCAAAAAGGATGCAGACGGCATCGTAAGAGAGGATTTACTTCTTACCATGTCGGAGGGCTTAAACCGTGTAACAGAGAAAATGGAGAAGCTTGGTCTTGTCATTTTAAAAGATGAGAATGGTAAATATGTGGCAAGAGGAAACCGGAATATCAAAATCAACGGTGAGAATATCAAGCCGTTACTTGCTTCTGCAGTAGAGGTACTGCCAAATGTTACGATTTTAAACCGGGTGGCAATTACCGATTATCTGGTAAAGGAGAACAGGATTTATGGTGCAGTGGGATTTTCCATTGAAAATGAGACAGCAGTAGAAATCCGGGCGAAGAAAGTGCTTTGTGCAACCGGTGGAGCATCCGGTCTTTACCGGCCGAACAATCCGGGATTCTCCAGACATAAGATGTGGTATCCACCATTTAATACCGGAGCCGGTTATGCCATGGGAATTGAGTCGGGAGCAGAGATGACCACCTTTGAAATGCGTTTTATTGCACTGCGTTGCAAAGATACCATCGCACCGACCGGAACCATTGCACAGGGTGTGGGGGCAAAGCAGGTAAATGCCCTTGGTGAAGTGTATGAGACAAAATACGGACTTACCACTTCACAGCGTGTGTATGGAACCGTAAAAGAGAATTTATTAGGACACGGTCCATGTTATCTTCGGACAGAAGGAATCAGTGCCGAGCAGGACGATTCCTTAAAGAAAGCTTATCTTAACATGGCACCAAGCCAGACCTTAAAATGGATCGAACAGGGAAAGAACCCAAGTGAGCAGAATGTGGAAATCGAAGGAACCGAGCCGTATGTGGTAGGTGGACATACCGCCAGTGGTTACTGGGTTGACACCAGAAGAGAATCTACGATTCACGGACTGTATGCAGCCGGAGATGTGGCAGGAGGCTGTCCACAGAAATATGTAACAGGAGCCATGGTCGAGGGCGAGATTGCAGCAAAGGCAATGGTAGAAGACCTTGCAAAAGAAAAGGCTGCAAGCTATGAAATGACGGAAGAAGAAAAAGCATTCTGTGACAACAGATTTGAAGAAAAGATGAAGGAGTATGATAAGATTTTAACAAATCAGTCCGGTTTATATGATACGGAACAATTAGAAGAAGCCATGCAGAAGGTAATGGATACCTATGCAGGCGGAATCAGTAATCATTATCAGTTTAATGAAAACCAGCTGAATCTGGCAGAAGAGAAAATCGAAAAGTTAAAGGAACTTTCGAAGGGGCTTGGAGCTTCCAATATGCATGAGCTGATGTTTGTCTATGAGCTTAAGAACCGGCTGACGGTCTGTGAGACACTGATTTATCATCTGAGAGCCAGAAAGGAAACCCGATGGCACAGTTTTGCAGAAAACTTAGATTATCCGGATAAGAGTGATGAGTGGTTAAAATATGTCAATACCAGAAAAGAAAATGGTAAAATCCATGTGCTCTTCCGGGAATTAGTAAAGCGAGGTGAGACCTATGAGCATAGCTATTAATCAAAGCAAATGTGTGGGATGCGGCAGATGCAGTCAGGTCTGTCCGGGAACTCTGATTGGAATGGGTTCTGACGGAAAGGCATGTATGCTCTATCCGAAGGACTGCTGGGGCTGCTGCTCCTGTATTAAAGAATGTAAGGCAGATGCCATAGCACTTTACCTGGGAGCCGATATGGGCGGCATGGGAAGTAAGATGAGTGTTGCAAGCCGGGAACAGTATCTGGACTGGAAGATAGAGAAAAGGGATGGCACCGTAGAGACCATCGTTATCGACAGAAAGCAATCGAATCAATATTAATAAATCGCCACGGGGTGGCAGAAAGAGGTAAGTATGGGTGAATTATCACATTTGGATGAACTGGAAGCAGAAGCAATTTACATCATAAGAGAGGTGGCCGCAGAGTGCGAGAAGCCGGTTATGCTTTATTCCATTGGAAAAGACAGCTCCGTAATGCTGCATCTTGCCATGAAAGCATTTTATCCGGAGAAGCCGCCATTTCCATTCCTGCATGTAAATACCACATGGAAATTCAAGGAAATGATTCACTTCCGTGATGAGACAGCAAAGAAGCTTGGCATTGAAATGTTAGAGTATATCAATGAAGATGGTGTAAAGAAGGGCATTAACCCATTCGACCATGGCTCTGCATATACCGACATCATGAAAACACAGGCACTGAAACAGGCACTAAATAAATATGGATTTACTGCAGCATTTGGTGGCGGCAGACGAGACGAGGAAAAATCCCGTGCAAAGGAAAGAATTTTCTCCTTCCGTAATGAAAATCATGCCTGGGACCCGAAGAACCAGAGACCGGAAATGTGGAAGCTTTACAACGCTAAAATCAATAAAGGCGAAAGCATTCGGGTATTCCCGATTTCCAACTGGACAGAGACTGATATCTGGCAGTATATCAAACGTGAGAAAATTGACATTGTACCATTATATTTTGCAGCAGTACGTCCGGTAGTATATCGTGATGGAAATATTATCATGGTGGATGATGACCGTATGCGTCTGCTTCCGGGAGAAGAAATCCAGTACAAGAGTGTACGTTTCCGTACCTTAGGATGCTATCCTTTGACCGGAGGAACAGAGTCAACAGCAACTACATTGGATGAAATTATCGATGAGACTTTAAGTGCAGTATCTTCCGAGAGAACCACCCGTGTCATTGATAACGAAGCAGCAGGCAGTATGGAAAGAAGAAAGAGAGAGGGGTATTTCTAAGATGAGTGGATTATTAAAATTTATTACATGCGGTAGTGTGGATGACGGAAAGTCCACTTTGATTGGACACATTCTTTATGATGCAAAGCTTTTGTATACAGACCAGGAAAAAGCACTGGAATTAGATTCCAAAGTAGGAAGCCGCGGTGGAGCAATTGACTATTCTCTTCTGTTGGACGGACTGATGGCAGAGCGTGAGCAGGGTATTACCATTGACGTAGCATACCGTTATTTTACAACAGACAACAGAAGCTTTATCGTAGCAGATACACCGGGTCATGAAGAGTACACCAGAAACATGGCGGTTGGTGCATCCTTTGCAGACCTTGCAGTTATCTTAATTGATGCAAAACAAGGGGTACTGGTACAGACCAGAAGACATGCCAGAATCTGTGCATTAATGGGAATCAAGTTCTTTGTATTTGCAGTAAACAAAATGGATCTGGTAGACTACAGCGAAGAGCGTTTCAAAGAAATCGAAGCACAGATTAAAGAATTAGCAGACGAACTGAAGTTAGAGAGCATTTACATTATTCCGGTTTCTGCAACAGAAGGTGATAATGTAACAACCAAATCCGATAAAATTAGCTGGTACAAGGGAGAGGCATTGCTTCCATACCTTGAAAAAGTAGATGTAACAGAGAAGAAGCAGGAAGAGGGCTTCTATATGCCGGTACAGAGAGTGTGCCGTCCGGACCATACTTTCCGTGGATTCCAGGGACAGATTGAATCCGGTGAAGTAAAAGTCGGAGACGAAATCGTTACCCTGCCAAGCAATGAGCGTGCGCATATCAAGAGCATTTTAGTAGGAGATAAAGACAGCCAGAGTGCCTTTATGGGACAGCCGGTTACACTGCAGCTTGATAAAGAAGTAGACGTATCCAGAGGCTGTGTCATTGCATCCGGCAATAACCTGCCAATCAGCAAATCCTTTACAGCAACCATTCTCTGGATGGATGATGAGGAGCTGACACCGGGAACCGATTATCTGGTAAAACTTGGAACCAAGCAGATTCCTGGTATCTTAAAGAACATTCAGTATAAGATTGATGTAAATACCGGTGAATTTATTCCGGCAGGACAGCTTAAGAAAAATGAGATTGCAGTCTGTGACCTTGATTTGCAGGAGCCGGTTGTCATCGATGAATTCAAAAAGCATAAGACTTTAGGAGAGCTGATTCTGATTGACCGTATTTCCAATATGACTTCTGCCTGCGGTGTAGTAGAAGATGCTGCCGTAGATGAGAGCAAGGATTTAAAAGCAGCTTTCGTATATGGAAGCCTTAAGGGAAATGGAGACATTTTCGAAGAGTTCTATTATAACCTTGAGAGTATGACGATTGCCAAGGTACGTCCGGTTCAGAAGACCTATACCATTGGAGATGAAATTCCGGTAAGCGGAGAGAGCTATCAGTATCCGGATGACTTCGATATTGTCATCTTAAGAGAAAGAATCTTTGTACAGGTTCGTGGACGCAAGGTAGAAAAGATTGCACCGCTGGCAGAATACCAGTACAGCAATGTTCCGGTTATCAACGGAAGAGGCTTTGCCGTTGCCATTACATCTGCACAGGATGCACAGGCATTCTTAGACGATCTGGCTGCAGCAGGTGAAAAACCATCCAGTGACTTCTTCAATAAGTGGCTGCATTTTGAAACATATCGTAAGATTATTTTCAAGGATGAAATCTGGTTATAGGAAATTAGTTGTAAAAAAAATAAGTCATAAAAATAGCTGGGAATACGCTTTTTGCGGTTCCTCATAAAAAATGCGGGATACAGGAGGGATTAATATGTCGATTAAGAAAATTGCGGCGATAGCAGGCGTTTCAACAGCCACTGTATCCCGTGTTTTGAATAATCCGGATTACAAATGTTCATCGGAAGGGCTGCGGGAGAAAATCTGGCAGATAGCAAGAGAGATGAACTATATGCCAAACGAGGCAGCCAGGAATCTGAAAATGGGTAAGAGTACTACAAAAGACACGATGTATTACCTTGATATTTTAATGACACGGACGGGAAATAATCAGGAATAGTGACGGCTTAATTATACCTGGAAAATGTGAGCCCCAGGTGTTAAAGAAGCTGTCTTCCTACTATAAAGTAACTCCCTTTTTACAAAAGTGTGTCTGATGCATAATTCCTTATAATTATTCGCTTTTTCTACTTTTATACATTTTATATTCATTTTCCATAATGTGGAGCTTATTTTTTGATAAGTTGTCGTGCAATTTATTAGAATGGAATTTTTGAAAGAGCCAGCATCTTGAATGGGCTGACTCTTTCAATGTCATCTGTAATTGACAAACTGGAATTTGACTAATTATTGTGTTTTAATGATTCTATAAACTACCCCCAATTGAGCAGGGTATGTTTCTTGAATCATTCCATTAAACCATATTGTAACGATATCTCCCACCTGAACATCTTCCGCTAAATTTTCTGCCGATACATAATACTCTCCATCATTCATCTGACAAAAGCCTTCAGCTGTACTCACATGCGTTACAAGAAGTTCTCCATCATCGGTAATTTCTTTTACTTTTGCATTAAAATTGATAACCTCTATTGGAATAGACGTATCATCTTTTTCAATATCTCTAAATATGATTCGTTCGTCATCAATGACTACTATGAGCTGACCTTCAGAACTCCTTTGATAATGATATCCGCTTCCGAAATTTGATTGATTATTTTCAGATGGTAACTCTGTCCCTGCCACTGTTGACACAATTTCTCCATCCATTGTTCCACAACCAGGCATTGACGCTACATATCCTGTGTCTTTATATATAACACCATCAACCATAACACATGGAGGATATGAGCCAGTATCTGCTATTTGCTCATTTTGTACTACATCATCATTTTCTTTATTTTCTGTTTCTACGGACACATTTCCAGACACAGGTTCTTTATTTTCTTGATTCGTTCCACATCCAGCCATTCCCAGCACCATACATAATACAAGCAGATAGATTACTTTTTTCATAATACATGCCTCCTTAACTTATATTTTTTAACTCTATAAACTGAAAGTTTCTTTTTCTTGATAAATGGGGATTAGTTTTCCTTTTTTCCAATCAGCAATAACCACCTATGGTCAAAGCATATTTGTCCCTCCTTGATATAGGGATTAAAACCTGTTTTATCTCCACCATTCAAATCGTATTCCATTTTATCAATAATATCTTTTTGAATATCCTCTGGTGTACTTGTCAAATCCATCCAACTTTGTAGATTTACAGGAACAAGTGTTGTTTCTTCAAGCTGAAGCTCAAAAGCATCCTCAAACAATGCTTCAAATTCTTCTCTGCTAAGTATTCTTGTATGTGAGTTATCACGCATCGTTTCAATAGCGTCATTAGTTTCACGCAATTCTTCTGTAGTCGCTACCATATCCCAAATAACAAGTTTTCCACCTTTTTTCAAAACTCGTTGCATCTCCCGAAAAGGCTTTTCAGGCTCAACAAAATGGTGCAATGAAAGTCTTGTAATCACAAGGTCAAATGTTTCATCTTCAAAAGGTAAGCATTCCGCATTCCCCGATACAAATGATATGTTCTGAATACCTTCTTGCTTTGCCAGTTTTTTTCCCTGCTCCAACATTGCTTCTGTCAAATCCAAACAAGTAATGTCCTTAACATAAGGAGCCACTGCTCTTCCACATATACAGGTTCCAGCAGCAACCTCCAATGCATGTTCATTGCCCCTTGCCTGAATACTACGAATCAAATAATCGGTATATTCTGCCTTAGACATATGATATGAAGCAAATTTCTCTGCTTGTGTACCAAATGATTTTTTCACTTCATTATAGTTATTCATAAACTTTTACCTCGCTGTAAACTTCCGATTTGTATAACAGTAGTCTAACACATGTTGTTTAAAAATACTACAGCCAAGCTAATGTCTGTAATTTGCCCTAAAATTTCATTTTATGGAATTTGGACTACTTGATTTTCTAATTGCATACGCAATTCATGAAATGCATAATTATACTGTTGATACATCGGACACACAAATGTAAATAGGGACTAAAGTAATTGTTTCAGTAAATCGTAATTCTACCAATTATCAAGTAGATGAGGTCATCTGTGATGAAAGAAGAATTGCAGCAAAGGCATTGGAATATCTGATTTCTTTAGGACACCGTAAGATTGGCTATGCAGTCATGGAGAAGCTGATTCAGGGTGAGAATCCGCCAACAGCCATATACTGTGCCAATGACCTGATCGCCATTGGTATGTTAAAGTACATGTGCGCAAACGTTTACATGGAAAATGACAAAAATGAGAAGAAAATAGTTACAAAAACAGAAAAAATGTTTTATCTTTGTAAAGATTATATAAATTCTATTAAATTAGATTAAAATATTCCGCAGAGTACTTGTGCTCTTCGGAATATTTTTGCTATTATACTTAAGTAAAATCAGTTCATAATAATATTCGATATTCATCTATTATGCAGGCGTGTTGAACTGCCTGTATTCGTGATAATCTTATATTCATATTTTCAGAATCTTTTTATCCAAAATATTTATTTAACAGGGGGAAAATACTTGGCAGATAAGGATTTGGCAGAAAAATATCTGGAATCATTTTCGGATGTTTTTGCTGACATATATAATGTATTACTTTTTCGAAAGGAGATTCTTTTGGAAGAAGGATTGGAAGAGGGACCAACAGAAAGCATCTATAAGGTGGAAGAAAACAATCTTCGGAATCAGTTTCGGGATACTGTGAAATTATATAAGAATGGGTTATACAAAGTGGCATCTTTTGGGATTGAAAATGAAAGTCGGATAGACAAAAATATGCCCATCCGGATTATGGGGTATGATTATGCTGTGTATCGGGCGCAGATTGACCGTGGGGAAGAACGAAAATATCCGGCAATTACGATTGTTTTAAATTTCAGTGATACAGAATGGAAAAGTCCGAATGCGCTATTTGACATTTTAGATGTTTCTCCGGAACTAAGACCGTATGTAAATGATTATAAAATATTTGTTTTTAATATTGCATTTTTGCCGGAGAAAGTCCGAAAAGAGTTTAAGAGCGATTTTAAAATTGTAGCAGATTTTTTTGCAGAAAAACGTCTTGGAAGATATAATCCCAAGGAACATCCGGAGGCAATCTGCCATGTAGAAGCGGTTTTGAATCTACTTCGGGTGTTTACAAATGATAAAACCTATGTCAAAATAGAGAAAACAGTAGCAGAACGTGTGAAGGCAGGAGAGGTGATTACAATGTGTACGTTTGCAGAAGAGATGACCAACAAGGGAATAGAGATTGGTGAAGCGCAGGGCATCAAGATTGGTGAAGCGCAGGGCATTAAGATTGGCGAAGCAAAAGGAATTAAAATTGGTGAAGCCCGTGGAATTGCCAGAGAAAAAATCAGTGTTGCAAGAAACCTTTTAGACCTTCTGACAGATGAAGTAATTGCAGAAAAGGTCGGACTGGAGCTTGCTACGGTAAAAGAACTCAGAGAAGAAGTGAAGTAGAGGCATAAGAAATGGATAAAATAGCAGCGCCAACTCCGGAACAGTTAAAAAAGCAGGAAGCGTTAAAACAATATTTTGAAAAATTAGGCAGCGTGGCAGTTGCATTCTCAAGTGGTGTGGATTCCACCTATCTTTTGAAAGTGGCGCATGATGTATTGGGAGAGCGGGCAATTGCAGTAACTGCGTCCTCCTGTTCATTTCCAAAGAGAGAGTTAGGGGAAGCAGAAGCATTTTGCCGGAAAGAAAATATAAGACATTTTATTACAGAATCGGAAGAACTTGAAATCGAAGGATTTGCACAGAATCCTAAGAACCGCTGTTATCTTTGCAAGCATGAATTATTTGAAAAGATATTAAAGATTGCAGAAGAAAAGAAAATAGCTTATGTGGCGGAAGGCTCTAACCTTGATGATAACGGAGATTATCGTCCGGGATTAAAAGCAGTGGCAGAGCTTGGAATAAAAAGTCCGCTCAGAGACTGTGGTTTTACCAAGCAGGATATTCGTGTTCTTTCGAAGGCATTGAATCTTCCAACCTGGGAAAAGCAGTCCTTTGCCTGTCTGTCATCCCGGTTTGTCTATGGAGAGACCATATCCGAAGAGAAACTTACAATGGTGGATAAAGCGGAACAATTATTATTGGATTTAGGTTTTCATCAGGTGAGGGTAAGAATTCATGGAATGATGGCAAGAATTGAGATTGAGCCGGAAGAATTTTCGAAGCTGATGGAAAAGGAGAATCGGGAGAGAATTGCAAAAGCTTTCCGGGAATATGGATTTACCTATGTAACCTTAGACCTTTGCGGTTACCGGATGGGAAGTATGAATGAAACATTGGAAAAGTAAGGAACTTACTCAAAGAAGTAGTAAGTTCCTTCCGCATCAGAGAACGTCTTAAGTGAAGTATGAAATACTTTATTTAAGACGTTTTTTTGTACGCATTCATCCGGAGTGCCCTGAAAGCAGATGGCACCGGATTCCATGACGATAAGTTTGTCTGAAATAGTAAGTGCCTTGGCAAGGTCGTGCAGCACCAAAAGAATTGTTTTTCCCTGTGCTTTTAAGATTGGAAGCATCCGGTAGAAATTATTCTGGCTTTCCAAGTCTAAGAAGGTAGTCGGTTCATCCAAAATAATCGTATCGCAGTTCTGGGCTAAAGTCATGGCAAAGAAGACACGCTGTCTTATCCCACCGGAAAGAGTGTCAGTTGCAACGTTGCGGTAATCCGTAATATGGGTAAATTCCATGGCATCTTCCACCAGTTTGCGGTCTTCTTTGGTGAGGCGTCTGGAGAAGCCAAGATATGGAAAACGTCCATGCTCCACTAAGGTATGAACCGGAAGAGCAGGAATCACTTCACGAATCTGCGGTAAAAATGCAATTTTCTGGGCACGAAGGTGTCCATTCATATGATAAATATCTTCGCCATCTAATGTGATAGAGCCGTTAAAAAGCTGGCTGGATTTATTTAATACGGAAATCAGTGTTGTTTTGCCACAGCCATTTGGCCCTACGATGGTTGTGATGCTGCCGGTAGGAATTTCAACGGACAGATTTTTAATCAGAGGCACCTTGTGGTAGCCAATGGAAACGGAATCAAATTTAAGCATGGACTCTGCGGCCTCCTTTCTTTCCTAATAAAAGATATAAGAAAAACGGTCCGCCAACAAAAGAAAGAATAATGCCGGCAGGAAGTTCATATGGTGCGGCAATAACACGTCCAAGGGTGTCACAGAAGAGGACGAAACTTGCACCTAAGAGAGCACAAAGGGGAACTAAAAGCCGCAGATCATTGCCAAAGAGCCGTCTTGCAATATGAGGAACAATCAGCCCGACGAAGCTTAAAAGTCCTGCATAGCTTACCACACAGCCTGCCAGTATACTGGAAAGCATCAATAACAGGAAACGGAGCAGCGATACCGGAATGCCAAGGGAGCGGGCAACATCTTCTCCAAGACTCAGAACATTCATGTGGCTTCCAAAAAAGCAGGAGAGAATAACCGCAATGACAATGGCAATGCCGGGAGCCAACAGCGTTTTGGTGGTGACATCAGAAAGAGAACCAATCATAAAGGTAGTGAGGTTTAAGGTGATATCATCACTTAATAATTTTACCGTATTGATTCCGGCACTTAAAAAAGAAGAAACGGTAATTCCGGCAAGAATAATAGTAGTACGTTTGCTGTCTGCCATATACGCCAGTGCAAAAATAAGAAGTGTTGTCAGAAAGGCACCTGCAAATGCAAAGATGGCATTATGGGCTGCACGGCCCTGGAAGAGGGCAAGCCCAATCATAACGGCAAATCCGGCTCCGGAATTGACACCGATGGTATTCGGACTGGCAAGGGAATTATTCATAACAGTCTGTAAGATAACTCCGGCGCAGGATAAACCCATGCCGGCAGCAATGGCACCAAACATCCGTGGAATTCTGATATGAAAAAGTAACAGACCTGTGACAGAAGTCCGGTCATTTTGAATCAGACAGGATAAAATCTCTTTTGGATTTAATAAAACACTGCCGAAAAAAAGACTTGCCAACATCATAAGAAGCAGCAGGAAAAACATTCCGGCAAAAGATAAAATGATTTTTTTTCTCGTGTACATAGGAAATCCTTTCCGTTATTCCAGAAATATGTATTGTGTTTCCTGAAAAGTATTGTTGCAACAAAGAATGAGCCTTGGCACGTTCTCGCGCCTGCGGCGGTCGCTTGCGTGAATAAAATAACATATTCGGAGAGAAATAACAATGCTCTGATAAATTAGTATTGACAAATTAGAAAAATATAGTAAAATATAATTCATACAAAACCAATAGGAATAATCGTAAATAGATTTCCTAAGGCAGTTCAAAGTATTTAGTGCACGATAAGACGTGCAGGAATTGGAGCGTAAGATGAAGTTTAATACCGCATTATTACATGGAGATTTTCAAGGAGAACCGAATACAGGTGCAACAACAACTCCGATTTATCAATCCAGTGCATTTGCACATGAGTCGGCAGAGAAGCTAGAAAAGATTTTTCATAACCAGGCACCGGGATATTCCTATACGAGAATCAGTAATCCTACGGTAGATGCATTTGAAAAAAGAGTAACGGCGTTAGAGGGTGGCGTAGCAAGCGTTGCCTGTGCATCAGGAATGGCAGCACTCTACAATGCATTTTGTAATATCCTTCGTTCCGGCGATGAAATCGTATCCAGTGCCAGTCTCTATGGCGGCAGCATTGATTTATTCCGTGACTTAGAGGCATTTGGTATCACAACACATTATGTGGAAAACAATGACCTGGCTGCATTTGAAGCAAAGACCAATGAACATACCCGTCTTTACTTTGCAGAGACCATTGGTAATCCAAGACTTGATGTGACAGATATTACGGCACTTGCAAATCTGGCACATGAGCATCAGGTACCGCTCATTATAGATAATACGGTTGCTACTGCATTCTTAGTGAAGCCGCTTTCCCTAGGAGCGGATATTGTAATGAATTCTTCCTCTAAATACATCAATGGTCACAGCAATTCCATCAGCGGAATTATTACGGACAGCGGCAGATTTAAGTGGGATGTGGAAAAATATCCGGGCATGGCAGACTTTAAGAAGTTTGGACCATTTGCCTATACTGCCAAGCTTCGGAATGGACTGTTCCGCAACACAGGAGCCTGTCTGTCTCCGCAGAATGCATTTTATAACTGCATCGGGTTAGAGACACTGGGAATCCGGATGGAGCGTATCTGTGACAATGCAGCAGAACTGGCAAGGTTTTTTGTAAGAGAATATCCGGATGTAACAGTCAATTATCCGGGATTGGAGAGCAGTCCATGGCATGAAATCGCAAAGAAACAGTTTAAGGACCGTTTTGGTGGAATCTTAACCATACGGACCGGAAGCAAGAAACGGGCATTTGAAATAATCAATGCATTAAAGCTTCCGCTGATTATTTCCAATATCGGAGATACGAAAACATTAGTGATTCATCCGGAATCTACATTAAATGTACACAGTACCCCGGAAGAAAAAAGAGACGCCGGAGTATTTGATGATTTGATCCGCATCAGTGTCGGAATTGAAGATATCGAAGATTTAATCGAAGACTTCAGACAGGCAATGGATCAGAGCAGACCAGAGAAAAGCAAAGAGTAAATGGAGGAAGCAGACAATGGCAAAAATTGATTATGCGGCATTGAAAAAAGGCGGATTTATGCGCCAGAAACAGAAAGGATTCTTTTCTTTAAGAATTCAGGTAGTTGGAGGAAACCTGACAGCAGAAAATATTAAAGCAGTAGCAGATGTGGCAGAAAAATATGGAAAAGGCTATGTTCATATGACTTCCAGACAGGGCATTGAGATTCCATTTATTAACTTTGAAGATATAGAAGAGGTTCGTGCAAAGTTAGCAGACGGTGGTGTAAAACCTGGTGTATGTGGACCGAGAGTCCGTACCGTTACCGCATGTCAGGGCTCTGAAATCTGCCCGAGCGGATGTATCGATACCTATAGCCTGGCAAAGAAATTAGATGAGCATTACTTCGGAAGAGAGCTTCCACACAAATTCAAATTTGGTGTTACCGGATGTCAGAACAACTGTCTTAAGGCAGAAGAAAATGATATCGGTGTAAAAGGTGGTATGGAAGTAAGCTGGGTAGCAGATAAATGTATCAATTGTGGTGTCTGTGAAAAGGCGTGCCGTGAAGATGCTATCAAATGTACCGGAACAGAAGTTACCATTGATTATGATAAATGTACCAACTGCGGCCGTTGTGTAAAATCCTGCCCGACAGATGCATGGGAAGGAAAGAGCGGATATATTGTATCCTTTGGTGGATTATTTGGAAATCATATTTACAAAGGAGAACAGTTACTTCCGCTGATTACCGATGAAGAGACATTATTCCGTGTGACTGATGCAGCCATTGGATTCTTTGAAGAGCATGCAAATCCGGGTGAGCGTTTCCGTTTACTTTTACAGCGCGTAGGAGAAGATGAATTCCGCAAAGTAATCCGCAATGCATTTGAAGAAAAATAGAGTTGCCGGAAGCAGCAGAAAAAGAAAAAATCGGAATGGAAATTCAAAATAAAAATTATTATATGAGGAGAAATAAGATGGAAATCGAAGGAATCAAGATTGATGATACAGTAGATATTACCGATAAAGTGTGCCCGCTTACTTTTGTAAAGGCAAAGGTTGCAATTGATGAGTTAGAGGATGGCGAAGTCATTGCAATCCGTATGAATGACGGCGAGCCGGTACAGAATGTACCACGCAGTATTAAAGAAGAAGGACATCAGATTTTAAAACTGGTTAATAACGAAGATGGAACCTATAACCTCATTGTAAAGAAGGTTGAGGACTAAACATCTGGAAGGGAGAAAGAAATGGCAGAACGCGTAACAAAAGACACTTTTGAAGAAAAAGTATTGAAGAGCAGCCTCCCGGTGCTGATTGATTTTTACTCAGACAGTTGTGTTCCGTGCAAGAAAATGTCACCGGTCATTGGTGCTATCGCAGACGAACAGACAGAAAAATTAAATGTCTATAAAGTAAATACCAACTTTGATTCAGAACTGGCAGAAAAATACAGTGTAATGTCTGTACCAACCATTGTACTCTTCAAGGATGGCGAAGAAATTGCCCGTAAGAGTGGTGCAGAGAAAAAAGCGGTACTTGAGGAGTGGATTACCCAGTCCCTTGACAAATAAAAATAAAGAAAAGTGAGAGGAAGGAAATTATGCAGATTACAGTAGCAGGCGAAAAGAAAGAAGTAAAAGACGGATTAACACTTCCGGAATTAATTGAGCAGGAAAATGTAGAGACACCGGAATATGTAACCGTATCCATTAACGATGAATTTATAGAAACAGAAGCAAAGGCAACAACCGTTCTTAAGGATGGTGATAATGTAGAATTCCTTTACTTCATGGGAGGTGGAAGCTATGGCATTAACGGATGAGCAGATTGAACGTTATTCCAGACATATCATTTTAAAAGAAGTTGGCGCTAAGGGTCAGAAAAAACTTTTAAATGCAAAAGTTTTAATCATCGGAGCAGGCGGACTTGGAGCACCGGCAGCAATGTATCTTGGAGCAGCAGGTGTAGGTACCATCGGAATTGCAGATGCAGATGAAGTAGATTTAAGTAACCTTCAGAGACAGATTATTCATCAGACAGCAGATGTTGGCAAAGCAAAAGTGCAGTCTGCAAAAGAGACCATTAATGCAATGAACCCGGATGTAGAAGTCCGTACATATCGTGAATTCATTACCAGTGAAAATATCATGGACATCATTGCAGATTATGATTTTATCATTGACGGAACCGATAACTTCCCGGCAAAATTCTTAATTAACGATGCCTGTGTTATGGCAAAGAAACCATTTTCCCATGCAGGAATCATCCGTTTCAAAGGTCAGTTAATGACCTATGTTCCGGGAGAGGGACCATGTTACCGTTGTGTATTTAAGAATCCACCACCAAAGGATGCCGTACCGACCTGTAAGCAGGCTGGTGTTATCGGCGCAATGGGTGGTGTCATCGGAAGCCTTCAGGCAATGGAAGCAATCAAATACATCCTTGGAGTAGGAGATCTGCTGACCGGTCAGTTATTGACCTATGATGCAATTAAGCAGGAATTCCACAAGATTAAGCTTCCTTGGAATGGCAAGGGATGTGCCGTTTGTGGAGAACATCCGACCATAACAGAGCTGATTGATTATGAACAGGCAGAATGTACAGATAAATAAATGTATCAGTAAATAAATGTTATCAGATACATAACCCATGAAACATAGAAAGAGGATAGCATGATTTCATTAAAAAAAGCAGATTATGAAAAAATACTGGCACATGCCAAAAGCTGTGTACCAGAAGAGGCTTGCGGACTGATTGCAGGAACCAAAGACGGAGAGGATAAGGTGGTAGAAAAGGTATATCTGTTGACCAATATCGACCATTCCAATGAGCATTTTACACTGGATCCGAAAGAGCAGTTAGCAGCCGTAAAGGATATGCGTGCCAATGGTCTCATGCCTTTAGGCAACTGGCACTCCCATCCGGAATCTCCTTCAAGACCATCCGAAGAAGATAAGCGTCTTGCATATGACAGTAAAGCAAGCTATATGATTCTTTCTCTGATGGAACCGGAACAGCCGGTACTCAATTCATTTCATATTGAAGGCGACGAATCAACAAAGGAAGATCTGGTAATATGTTAGATGTAGTTATCATTGGAAGTGGGCCGGCAGGTTTAAGTGCGGCAATCTATGCTAAGCGGGCAAACCTCGATGCAGTTGTACTGGAAAAAGAATATCTTGGAACCGGACAGATTGCATACAGCAGCCGGGTAGATAATTACCCGGGACTGCCGGGCAAAGACGGTTATTCTTTAGGAGAGGCATTCTTAGAGCATGCCGAAGGACTTGGAGTAACCATTGAAGAGGCAGAGGTTACAGCCATTACAAAAAAAGAGCAAAGCTTTGTCATTTCCTGTGAAGATGGAAAGAACATAGAAGCGAAAACCGTAGTCTATGCGGCAGGCTGTCAGAACCGCAGATTAGGGGTGCCGGGAGAAGAAAAGCTGCTGGCAAAAGGAGTTTCTTTTTGTGCAGTCTGTGACGGTGCCTTTTATAAGGGAAAGAAAGCTGCAGTCATCGGTGGTGGAGATACCGCATTGGATGATGCATTGTATTTATCCGATATCTGCGAACAGGTATATCTCATTCACCGGAGAGCAGAATTCCGTGGAGCAGAGAAGACAAAAAAGAAATTAGAAGAGCTTTCCAATGTAACGATACTTACCAATACGAGAGTACAGGAAATCACCGGGGAAGATAAAGTAGATGGTATTATTTTAGATAACGGTGGGACAATAGCTGTAGATGGTGTTTTTGAAGCGGTTGGAATGATTCCAAATACGGAATTATTAAAGAACCTTGACGTTCTCGATGAGAAAGGCTATGTGATTGCAGGAGAAGACTGCAGTAGCAGTCTTGCGGGACTGTTCGTGGCAGGAGATGTGCGGACGAAAAGCCTGCGTCAGGTAGTCACAGCAGTTGCAGATGGTGCAGTGGCAATTCAGTCTGCAACCGGATATATCAAAGGAATGGAATAGAAAGAAGGAAACGTGTGTGAAAGGAATAGTGGACAGTGCTTCGGAACTGATTGGAAAGACGCCGATGCTCTATCTTCATAATTATATGAAAGAGGCAGGTGTAGAGGATGCGGCAATCATTGCCAAGCTGGAGTATTTTAATCCGGCAGGTTCGGTAAAAGACCGAGTGGCACTTGCCATGATTGAAGATGCAGAGAGAAAGGGAAAATTAAAGCCGGGAGCTACGATTATCGAGCCAACTTCCGGTAATACGGGAATCGGACTTGCTTCTGTGGCGGCTGCAAAAGGGTATCATGCAATTTTAACATTGCCGGAAACCATGACGGTAGAACGTCGGAATCTTCTGCAGGCGTATGGAGCGCATATTGTGCTGACCTCCGGGTATAAGGGAATGAAGGGTGCAATCGAAAAAGCAGAAGAACTTCATAAAGAGATTCCAGGTTCAATTATTTTAGGACAGTTTGAAAATCCGGCAAATCCAAAAGCCCATGAAGAAACCACAGGACCGGAAATCTGGGAACAGACAGAAGGCAGCGTTGATATTTTTGTGGCAGGAGTCGGAACAGGTGGAACCATAACCGGAGTTGGAAAATATCTGAAAAAGCAGAAGAAGTCCGTACACATTGTTGCAGTAGAACCTGCAACCAGTCCGGTTCTTTCACAGGGAAAAGTCGGACCTCATAAAATTCAGGGAATCGGTGCCGGATTTATTCCGGATACACTGGATACTTCTGTTTATGATGAGATTATTCCAATCAAAAATGATGATGCCTTTGAAGAAGGAAGAGCATTTGCCCGCAGCGAGGGAATTCTTGTGGGAATCAGTGCAGGAGCTGCATTAAAGGCAGCTGTTGAGCTGGCAAAAAGGAAAGAAAATAAAGGAAAGAACATTGTGGTGCTTCTTCCGGATTCCGGGGACCGCTATTTATCTACTCCTTTATTTGCAAAATAAAATCAGTGGAAAAGCATCAGGCATTCCGCTATAATATGGTAAAAGAGTCAAAAAGACTTTTACGAAAGGAAAAGAAGTATGTTCTATTTTCTTGTGTCGGTAAATATTATAGCGCTTATCCTGATGCTTTTTATGTTGGCAGTCTGCCTTCATAAAAAGCTCTCCAAAGCACAGCTTGCATTTATTATTTATGATATTTTTACCATGCTGTTTGTGGTGGGAGTTCATCTGGAACTGGTGCATTCGGATACCGTTGGTGAGGCACTTGCGGGGCTGTGTATCCAGTATGTGGGACAGGCAGGCTTTCTGATGGCATTTTTATGGTTTGCATCCGAATTTGGCAGATTAAAAATTCCAAAGTTTATTTATTTTATTCAGGCAGTAATTAATACAATTGTTTTGACAGGAGTATTTACGGCAGAATATCATCCATATTTTTATAAAACAATGCGGATATTGAAAGATGGCATATATCACCGGATTGAAGTTATACCCGGAATCATCTGGAAACTGCATTATATACATCTGGGAACGGTAATACTTGCGGTATTTATTTTGTGTATCATGCGTTACGGGGAGAGTTCACCGATTCATAAAAAGCGGATTATTTATATGATAGCAGGTGTGGGAACTTTTGCACTGGAATTAATCTTAAAGGGTCTGGGTGTATTTGGCAGTTATAATCCGGTAGTCATTGCCATGACAATTATGATGTTCTGCATGATGATGGCAATGATTCGTTATGGATATTTTGGCTCTCTGCAGGCTGCGGTGGATAATGCATTTAATCATGGAAAAGAAGGCCTGATTATCCTGGATGCAGAAAATAAAATTATTTCCGTCAATCAGCGTATGAAGGAACTTTTCCCGGAAATAAAGGTAGGAAGTGCCGCAAGCAGGCAAAAAGAAATCCTGCAGGCACTGACAAACCGGGAAAGGCTGTTGCATAAAAATGACCGCATCTATGAACTTCGTATGGAAGATATTGTGGAAAATGGTGAGAAGGATGGCTGCATGCTCTGGTTTATCGACCAGACAGAAAACTTGGAAATGATGCAGAGACTCCGTAGTGCGGATGAAGCGAAGACCAGATTTTTAATGAAAGTGAGCCATGAGCTGCGGACTCCGATGCATACGATACTTGGTATGAATGAAGTGATTTCAGAAGAAACATCAGAAGAAAAAATCCGTAGTTATACCAGAGAAATTGCATCTGCCGGTGACAGTATGGTTGCACTGATAGAAGAAGTGTTAGATGCTTCACGGTTAGAAAGTGGTACGCTTCAGATAAAGAAGGATGCATTTGCTTTAGAAGAGGTTATCAATGACGCAGCAGCCCAGATGAGACCACAGGCAGAGAAGAAATCTTTAAGCTTCCGGCTGCGGATGGAGGAACCATTATTAAAACCAGGAAAACATTTCTATGGAGACAAGGCACATATCCGTCAGATTATCATTAATCTTCTGGAAAATGCGTTGAAATACACAGATGAAGGCTTTGTGGAGCTGGGTGTAGAAAAAGCGGTGGAAAATGGAGATACCTTTTTAAAGATAACTGTGACTGACAGTGGAATCGGAATAGGAAAAGAAGAGCAGGATAAAATCTTTGAAATCTTTGAACGGGGCAATAATGCCAGAAACAGCAGAAAAGACGGAATCGGTCTCGGACTGGATATTGCAAGACAACTGGCAGAGGCTATGGGTGGAAGTCTCAGCCTGATTAGTGAAGTGACAAAGGGAAGTACCTTTACGGTTCGGATTCCGTGGGTAGAAGTATCGGAAAAACATCATTTTACAAAACAGAGTGCGAAAAGTATGAATGCGGATTACAGCAGCTTTACCATTCTTGCGGTAGATGATAATGAGCAGAATCTGATGGTATTAGAACATCTTTTACATAAGACAAAGGTTAAAATGGAAACCGTGATGGATGGAAATACTGCCGTTCAAAAATGTGAAGAGAAAACATATGATTTACTTCTTTTAGACCATATGATGCCAAAGCCGGATGGCATAGAGACGCTGCACCTCATCCGTGCAGATGAGAAAGGACGAAATCATTATACGCAGGCAGTGGCATTTACCGCTAATGCAACAGCTGGTGCAAAAGAACTGTACAAAAACGAAGGATTTGCAGAGTATATTACCAAACCGGTAAAACCGGGCACACTGGAGATTATGCTGCAGAAATATCTTAGGGATTATCTGCCGGAAGAAAATATGGTTTTCCAGGGAAACATGGATGATACAAAGGTAACAAAGCTAAGAGGCTTATTACATTATCTTGAGAAGAATGGAATTGCAGCAGAAGAAGGCTTATCCTATGCGGATGGAGATGAACAGTTCTATAAAGAATTGTTAGGCATCTTTGTAAAAGAAAAAGAGAAGAAGCAGCATCATTTAGAGAAAGCGTTCCAATCTCTTAAGGTAAATCATGTAGTAACAATGAAAGAAGCTGCAACTATCATAGATTCAGAAGCTGCAACAGATATAGAAATGATGAACAAATTATGGAAAACATTCGTAACCCAGTCCCATGGATTAAAGGGTGAAGCCTGGGGCATCGGAGCCAGAACGCTTGGAGATTTCTTTTACCAGCTGGAGTGTGCCGGAAAAGAAAAAAACATCGAAAAGATAGAGCATTTTTATCCGAAAGCCATGGAAGAGTGGCAGCAGGTAGTAGATGCTATTCAAAGAGTATTATAAGAAAAGCACGTCGCTTGAAATACAAAATGGGTGAAGCCCAAAAGTGTATTTTAACGGCGTGCTTTTTCTTATCTATTTCAGTAAAGAAAGGTCGCTTTATAATTGTCTCCCCATTCCTGCATGGCAGTAAGAATCGGACGCATGGATTCGCCGAGGTCACTGAGTGCATATTCTACACGCGGCGGAACTTCCGGGTAAACAGTTCTTGTAATAATTCCATCCTCTTCCATGGCACGTAAGCTGTCTGTTAAAACCTTCTGGCTGATTCCTTCCAAATTCTTTTTCAATTCATTAAATCTCCAGGGTCTTTCTAAAAGATTTCTTATAATTAATAGTTTCCATTTGCTGCCGATTAACTGGACCGTGGTAGCAACCGGACATTCCGGTAATTCGTCTTTTGTCAACATCTGTATTCCCTCCATTTGTTCAAATTGTGATATTAGATTCAAAAATAATGTAACATATAAATCTGCATGTGTATAGTGGTTACAAAAAGGTGCCTATGTAATAAAAAAGTGCGTACTTTTTTAGTGGAAAAACTCTTGCTATGATAAGTCTGCAACAAGGAAATTGCCGAAAAATAAAAGAATCAGAGGAGGAAACAAAAATGGCATTATCAAATCTTTTTGGATGGAACAACAAAGTGTACGCAAAGACAAGTACAGCGTGTGGAACAGCCTGTGGAGCAGCAGACAAACCAGAGGAGAAACCGGCAGCGTGTGGAACAGCCTGTGGAGCAGCAGACAAACCAGAGGAGAAACCGGCAGCGTGCGGAACAGCTTGTGGTGCATCTGATAAATAAGAAAGATTAGGAAAGAAGGGCAGGATAGGATGAGTCAGTATTTTTCGTTTCAATGGCATATTACAGATGAGTGTGACCAGCGTTGTAAACATTGTTATATTTTTTCGGGAGACGGATGTAAGGAATTAAAAAGCATGACATTCGGCCAGATGCGTGAAGTGGTAGCAAATTGCGAAGACTTCTGCAAGGTTTATAACCGGGTACCATATTTTTATATCACCGGAGGAGATCCTATCCTTCACCCGGATTTCTGGAAGCTGCTGGTATTGCTGAAAAGCAAAAATATTCCATTTACATTAATGGGAAATCCTTTTCATTTAAATGATGAAATCTGCAGAATGTTAAAGGTGTGCGGCTGCGAGAAATACCAGATGTCTTTGGATGGAATGCAAAAGACACACGACTGGTTCCGCAAACCGGGCAGCTTTGACTTGACACTGGAAAAGGTTGGCTGCCTTAACCGGGCAGGAATCAAAAGCATTATTATGAGCACCGTATCAAAGACTAATTTAAAGGAAATTCCGGATATTATTGATGCGGTAGTAAAAGCGAAAGTTAAGGTATATGCATTTTCCCGCTATGTCTCAACTGGCGGAGAGGTAGACAGCAATCTGACTCCACAGGAGTATAGAGATTTACTGGAAATCTGTGATGCGAAATATAAAGCATATGAGGCGGCGGGATGTGAGACCTATTTTAATAGAAAAGACCATCTGTGGACATTATACGAATATGAAAACGGTCAGTTCAAATTGCCACAGAATGCAGTGGACGGAATGATTTATGGAGGCTGCAACTGTGGAAACTGTCATATTACAATATCTTCAAACGGAGATGTGATGGCATGCAGAAGAGTGATGGACAGCAAGGTGGCAAATATATTCGAAGACCGGCTGGCAGATGTCTGGCTCTGCCAGATGGAGAAATACCGGGACTATGATAAATTTGTAAAATGCAGTAAATGCGAACTGAAAGCATGGTGCAGAGGCTGTCCGGCTGTTGCAAACGGAGCAGCTGGAAATTTCTATGGAGCAGATCCACAGTGCTGGAAGACAAGAAATGAGATTACCGGGGAGGTGCTATCATGTTAATGGATATCATCAAATCGTGATAATAAAATAGAGGTGACAGAAAATGGATTTGGCAACATGTTTAAAGAAAATGCAGTTAGTAGGTGTGCTGGCATTTGCAACGGTGGATACAGATGGAGCACCACAGATTCGAAATATCAGTGCGATACATTATGAAGAAGATGCAATTTACTTTTTTACAGCAAGAGGGAAAAATTTCTGCAGGGAGCTTCAACAGGATGGCAGAGTGCAGATTCTTTGTTATACCAGATATAAGGAAATGATTCGGATGTCCGGAAAAGCTTATGCAGTGGCGGAGAGCGAACAGGAAAAATTGCGGGATATTATTTTTGAAGAACAGCCTTATCTTGGCAATGTATATCCGGGCGATACCAGAAATATCGGAATTGTTTTCTGCATCGACAGAGCAGAAATAGAATATTTTAATCTGGGTGTTAATCCCATATTCCGGGAGACATATCAATTGGGAAATGCTGGAATAGAAGAAAAGGGATATTACATAACGGATGCCTGCATCGGATGTGGTACCTGTCAGAGCAGTTGTCCGCAACGCTGTATCACAGAAGGCGAGCCATTTACAATACAGCAGAATCATTGCTTGCACTGCGGAAGCTGTTATGAAAATTGTCCGGTGCAGGCAATTGAAAGAAGAGGATAGCATGAATCAGTCAGAGAGAAGACGTTATTTAATCGAAAGATTGTTAGAAGAGCGGAAGGGATATTGGAAAGAAGATAAGACCATGCAGATTCCAGCCGGAAAAGAAGAACAGAAAACACTGCTCCGGTCACTGATGAATGTCAGAATGCCATCTGCTATAGATGAAGAGTTTTTGCACATACAGGATGCTTATTTGCAGCAGGCAAATGCCGAAAAGGGAATCGTGACATTTTCTGAAATGGAAGAATTAGAGCCGGAGCTTTATCTTTACAAGGGAGACATTACGAGACTTAAGGTGGGTGCCATTGTAAATGCTGCCAACAGCGGAATGACAGGCTGTTACCAGCCCTGCCATAACTGCATTGACAACTGTATCCATACTTATGCGGGAGTCCAGCTGCGGTTAGCATGTGCGAAGCTGATGCAAAGACAGGGACATGAAGAACCAACCGGTCAGGCGAAGCTTACATCTGCCTATAATCTTCCCTGTGAATATGTGATTCACACAGTAGGACCGATTGTAAGTGGCAGGCTTACAAAGAAACATGAGGAACTTCTTTCTTCCTGCTATCAGTCCTGTCTGGAAGCAGCCGATGAAAAGAACTTAGAGTCCATTGCCTTCTGTTGCATTTCTACCGGTGTATTTATGTTTCCAAATGAGCGGGCGGCTGAGATTGCAGTGGAAATGGTGAAAGCATATAAAAAGAGAACCGGAAGCCGGATAAAAGTAGTCTTTAATGTTTTTAAGAATTATGATGAAGCGTTTTACAGAGACCTGTTGTAAGTGAGAAAAATTAAGTTAAGGAGTACACATGAAAATAACGTTTGAAAACTTCCTTTGCGGAATACCGGCAAGGGATTATATCACTCAGGATATTCCATATCAGGAACAGATAAATGAAGCTGGAAAGATGTTAAAGGATGCCGATTATGTTCTGATTGGTGCGGGAGCCGGAATGAGCACGGCAGCAGGTGCACAGTATGGCGGCAGCTTTTTTGAAGAAAATTTTGGAGAATTCCAGAAAAAGTATGGAAAAGGACCTTATATGCAGGATATGTATTCGGCAAGTTTTTATCCGTATCCGGATGAAGAAAGCTATTGGGGCTACTGGTCGAAGCAGGCACTGCTCGGTGGAATGGAACTGGATGTGACACCACTTCATAAGTGTTTATTAGAGGCTTTTTCTGATAAAAATATATTTGTATTAAGCACCAATGCAGATGGGCAGTTTGTGAAAGCCGGACTGCCGGAAGAGAAAATATTCTGTACCCAGGGAGACTATTTTCATATCCAGTGCAGGCGGGGCTGCCATAATAAGATTTATGATGCAAGAAAGCTTTTTTTCCAGATGAATCAGGCGAGAAGAGACTGTAAGATTCCATCCTACATGGTGCCGAAATGTCCGGTCTGTGGCGGACCGATGGATATGAATCTCAGAAAAGACGGGCATTTTGTGCAGGATGAGGCATGGTATCATGCGGAAAAACTTTTCTCGGAATATCTTAGCGAAGCGGTGCATAAGAAACTTGTATTATTGGAACTTGGCGTTGGATTTAATACGCCGACCATCATCCGTTTCCCATTTGAAAAGCTGGTGCGGGAGCATGGAAATATAAGTCTGATAAGATTAAATCTTGGAGAAGCGGTCGTGCCGGAAAGCTTTGGAAAACGGGCAGTGGGCATTGATGCGGACATGGCAGGAAGTATCCGGGATATTGCTGCCAGTTGTAAATAAGAATGATTGAAATATGATTGATGAACGGCGAATGCTGTTCATGATATCATGCTTGAAAAAGGCGCAGGAAATTTGGTTTGTTTCATAAAAAACAGAGAGGATAAATGCATGAATATATTTGAACTGAAGGAGAGAACACCAAAGAGAATCGAACAATTATTAGCGGTCTAGGAGCAGTCTGTCCGGGCAACCCATTTATTTCTCTCTGACGAAGAAATCAATCAGATTAAAGCGTATGTGCTGCAGGCATTAAGTGATGTTGCCCATTTGGTCATTGCTGAGAGCAAATCCGGTGAGATAGCAGCTTTTTTAGGAACAGAACACAAGCGTCTGGAAATGCTTTTCTTAGCACCAGAGGAAAGAGGCAAGGGACCAGGCAGACAGTTACTTCAATATGGAATTGAAAACTATGATATAAATGAAGTCACAGTAAATGAGCAGAATCCTAAAGCGGTTGGCTTCTATGAACACATGGGATTTGAAATATATAAAAGAACAGATTTTGATGAAGAAGGGAATCCGTATCCACTGTTATATATGAAGTTGAAAAAGTGAAAAGTTTGAAGTCCCACAAAATGGACTAGAAATATAGTATATTGGAGTCGTGAGTAATCACGACTCTTTATTTGTAATTTAATTAAATTACATATTGACAAAGAATGACAATGTGTTATTATTATAAATGTAATTTAACTAAATTACGGAAAGGAGAAGGGAGATGGAGGTAAAAAAATTAAGTGATATCATTAATTTTACTTTAGGTAAAAATCCTACAAGGCTAAAAGAACAAGAAGTATGTTTATATTTGCCAGAAGATTTTGAAAATGACTTATATTGTATGAGTGAATATGATGGTAAAGCAGAATGCATTATTAATCTTATTAAATCGAAAGCAGCGCCAATATCGGCGAAGAATAAGGATAAATGTATAACATCAAATTTTTTGAAATGTGAGTTTGATGAGCAAATACTGGATAAATGGTATTTTTGTTATCAGTTTAATGAAGGAAAAGATTTTGAACAACAGATTATGATGGTTCATCAGGGAACAACACTTAGTGTAAAAAAGTTAAATGTAAAAACGATTGGAGAATTAAAAATAAGATTGCCAGATTTAGAGAAGCAGAGAAAAATTGGAGAATTGTATCGACAGTCTTTAATACAAAATCGGTTAATGTTAAAGCAGATGGAGAAAATTAAGAAATTTACACTTACAATAATAAGGAAGATTGAGGAGGATTGAAAAAATGGCAGAGGGTAAAGATTTATTACAGGTATTATGGAGTGGGGCTGATGTGCTCCGAGGAAAAATGGATGCGAATGAGTATAAGACATATTTACTGGGACTTGTTTTTTATAAGTATTTATCAGATTCGTATCTGGTAAAAGCATACGATTTATTAAATGATGAGACACCAGATGATCTGCAAGAGGCACAGAAACAATATGAAGAAGTAATGGAAACGGATGATGCAGAAGATTTGTTACAAGAGTTAAAACATTCAATGCATTATACATTAGATCCTAATATGACATATGTAAGTATGTTAAACGATGCAAAGGCAAATACTTTTAATAGGGAAAAATTACAGGCTGCATTTAATCGAATTCAAGAGTCGGATGAATTGTTTCATGGATTATTTGCAGATGTAGATTTATATTCTAATAGACTTGGAACTGGAGATCAGAAACAGAGCACTACAATAGCAGAAGTAATTAAGGTTCTTGATGGAGCAGATTTGATTCATGCAAAAGGTGATGTTCTTGGAAATGCTTATGAGTATTTGATTGGACAGTTTGCTTCAGAGACAGGAAAAAAAGCAGGAGAATTTTATACTCCTCATGGACCAGCACAAATTCTTTGTAGAATTGCAATGACAGGACAGGAAGAAAAAAAGGGACTTCAGGTATATGACCCGTGTATGGGTTCTGGTTCTCTGATGCTTAGTTGCAGGAATTATTCAAAGGAGCCAGATTATATTAAATATTATGGACAGGAACTTATGCCATCAACTTATAATCTGGCAAGAATGAATATGTTTCTTCATGGAGTACTTCCAGAAAATCAGCATTTGAGAAATGGAGATACTTTGGATGCAGATTGGCCAACAGATGAAGAAACAGAGTTTGATGTGGTTACTATGAATCCGCCATATTCAGCTAAATGGTCGGCAGCTGAAGGATTTAAGCAGGATGAAAGATTTATGGATTACGGCGGCAAGCTTGCCCCAAAATCAAAAGCAGATTATGCATTCCTATTACATGGTTTCTATCATTTGAAGCAGACCGGCACAATGGCAATTGTACTTCCTCACGGAGTATTGTTTAGAGGGGCAGCAGAGGGAAGTATTAGAGAAACATTACTTAGGAATGGATCTATTTATGCAGTAATTGGTTTGCCGTCAAACATGTTTTATAATACTTCTATTCCAACGTGTATTGTAGTTCTGAAAAAGCACAGAGAGGGAAGAGATGTACTTTTTATTGACGCATCTAATCTTTTTGAAAAAGAAAAGAAACAAAATGTGATGAATGAGGAACACATTGATAGAGTTCTTGAATTGTATAAGGATAGAAAGAATGTTGATAAAGTTGCATATTTGGCATCTTATGAGGACATAAAAGCAAATGATTTCAATCTTAACATTCCTAGATATGTTGATACAAGTGAGGAAGAAGAGGAGATAGATTTGCGGGCACTTACGGGAAGTATTAAAGAAACTAATAAAGCAATTAAGGAAAGTAATGAAGCATTGCTTTCCATGTTAGGAGAACTTACCTTTAATTCTTCAGAAACAGAAGCAGCTGTTAAGGAATTTGTTGAAATATTTAAGGAGGTGTAGAAATGGGTAATACACCTAATATTAGATTTAAGGGTTTTACGGATGATTGGGAACAGCGTAAGTTGGGAGATATCATAACTGAATATAAAGAGACTGTTGATTCGGATTGCACATTACCAATTCTTACTTCATCCAAAACAGAGGGCGTAATACTGCAAGAAGAGCATTTTGGAAGAAAGCAACAGCATGATATTACCGGGTACAATATACTACCAAGAAATTACTGTACTTATCGAAATAGAAGTGACGGAGTAGACTTTACATTTAATATCAACAAATGCTGTGATAAAGGGATTATTAGTAAATTTTATCCCGTTTTTAGTGGCAAAAATAGTGATGTTTTCTTCCTCTCATTGGTATTGAATAATAGCGAAGAAGTTGTACGTGAAATAGCATATACATGTACAGGAACAGGACAGAAGGTACTGTCATTTCTCGATTTGCAAAAGATGAAGGTTAGGGTACCCAATTTTGATGAGCAAAAAGAAATTGCAGCATATTTTGAAAGCCTCGACCACATCATCACTCTTCATCAGCGTAAGTGTGATGAAACAAAAAAATTGAAGAAATATATGTTACAAAAAATGTTTCCACAAAAAAATGAGAAAAAACC
>NZ_QUHR01000013.1:0-5258 GCF_003479605.1 Roseburia sp. AF12-17LB | reverse complement strand
TTGGGAACAGCGTAAGCTCGAAGAAATTGTAGAAAGAGTGACTAGAAAAAATCAAGATTTAGTATCTGAGTTACCGCTTACAATATCGGCACAATATGGTCTTATTGATCAAAATGAATTCTTTGATAAACGTGTGGCAAGTAAAGATGTTAGTGGCTATTATTTGATTTATAACGGTGAATTTGCATATAACAAGAGTACATCTACCGATGCTCCTTGGGGGGCTATAAAAAGACTCGATAAATATGAAAATGGCGTATTATCAACGCTTTATATTGTGTTCAAGATAAGAAATGAAGAAGAAGTAAATTCCGATTTTCTAGTAACTTATTATGATACTAGTAATTGGCATAAAGACATTCAGGCCATTGCAGCTGAAGGAGCTAGAAATCATGGATTGTTGAATATTGCACCAGCAGATTTCTTTAAAACAGAATTGATGATGCCACAAGATATTGATGAGCAGAAAAAGATTGGAGATTACTTCAAGTCACTAAATGACCTTATCACCCTTCATCAGCGTAAGTGTGATGAAACAAAAAAATTGAAGAAATATATGTTACAAAAAATGTTTCCACAAAAAAATGAGAAAAAACCAGAAATACGATTTGCGGGATTTACGGACGATTGGGAACAGCGTAAGTTGGGAACACTATGTTCACTTATCACAAAAGGAACTACTCCAAAGGATAAGTCTGGTAATGGCGAAGTGAATTTTGTTAAGGTAGAAAATATAGATACTGATAATGGAGAAGTTACTTCTATGTCAAAGATAAGTGTAGAAGAACATGAAGGGTATTTAAAGCGTTCAAGACTTGAAGAGAATGATATTCTGTTTTCCATTGCAGGAACATTAGGACGTGTAAGTGTCGTAAAACCAAGTATTTTACCTGCAAATACGAATCAAGCACTTGCAATTATAAGAACTAACGAGGGATATATTCCATATCTCACAACAGTATTGAAAGGACCTGCTGTAGAGGATTTTATAAGAAGAAATCCTACGATTGGAGCACAACCTAATTTATCGTTAGAACAAGTAAACAATTTGGATATTTCATATCCTGAATATGATGAACAGGTTAAAATAGGTGACTATTTTGCATTGTTAGACAACCTTATCACCCTTCATCAACGTAAGTGTGATGAGATAAAAGAAGTTAAAAAATTTATGTTGCAGAATATGTTTCCACAGAAAGGATAAGTGATTATGGCAGAGTTAGAATCAATAATTGAAAAACGGCTTATAGGGCAGTTGTGCAGCGGTGAATCGCAATGGACATATCGACCGGATTTAAGAACCGAAGAAGATTTGTGGAATAATTTTAAATATATACTTGAACAGAATAATAAGGCAAAGCTTGATGATATTCCACTTAGTGAATCTGAATTTGCAAAGATAAAGAATGATGTATCACATGCTTCTTTTTATGATGCTGGAAAGTGGATGGTTGGAGAAAATGGTAAGGTATATGTTCATGTTCAAAGGGGAAGTGAGACACTTCATCTCGTAGTAATGAATAATGAACATGTTGCTGGAGGCTCAAGCGTTTATGAGGTAATAAATCAGTATCAGGCATTTAAGGAGGAAAATGATGAGAGTGGAAGAGATAGACGATTTGATGTAACTCTTCTAATTAATGGAATTCCGGTAATTCATATTGAATTGAAAAATAAAGAACATTCTTATATGGATGGATATCGCCAGATAAAGAAATACATAGCAGAGGGAAAATTTCATGGTATCTTTTCGAATGTTCAAATGTTTGTAGTTAGTAATGCTATTGATACCAAATATTTTTCAGCGGCCAGAGACACAGAATTAAATAAAAAATTTTTGACAGGATGGATTGATAGAAAAAATATTCCAGTGAGCGATTATATTGATTTCGCACAGGCTGTACTTAGAATACCAGAAGCGCATGAGATGGTAACAAAATATATTGTACTTGATAATGATAAGAAAAAGTTACTCATATTAAGACCATATCAGATTCACGCAATTGAAGCAATGCGCGAAGCTTCAAAGGCTGGAAAATCTGGATTTATTTGGCATACAACAGGTTCTGGAAAAACAATGACATCTTATAAAGCAACAAGAAATCTTTTGATGGATATACCGTCTATTCAAAAGACAATCTTTCTGATTGATAGAAAGGATTTAGATTTGCAGACAAAAGGTGCATTTCAATCATATGCCAATAATGATACAATTGATGTAGATGATACAGAGCATGTTGGAAGTTTGATAAAAAAACTGTCTGATGATAACCGGCAGATGATTGTAACCACGCGGCAAAAGATGCAGGTTATGATTAACCGGCGTCTCAAAGAGGGTACGAAAGAATATGACAAAATAAAGGCATTAAAAGTTGCATTTGTTGTAGATGAATGTCATAGGGCAGTAACGCCACAGACCAAACGGGACATAGAGAGATTTTTCAGCAATTCAATTTGGTTTGGATTTACTGGAACACCGATATTTGATCAAAATAGTTATGAGCAAAAAGGGGATTTGCCACAGACTACAGAGGAATTATATGGACCATGTCTCCATAGTTATACAATAAAAGAAGCTATTCATGATGGTGCGGTATTAGGATTTAATGTTGAGAATCTTGGACCTAAAGATATACCAAAAGAGGAAGAAGAGAAGTATTATCATAGTGAAAATCACATGCGGAATGTCCTGAATATAATTATCAACCAGTCCCTTTCTAAATTTGGAATGCAAAATGGAAGAGGAAAAACCTATGAGGCGATGCTTACGGTTGAGTCAATAGCCGTTGCACAAAAGTATTATGAGATGCTTTTGAAAATTAAATCAGGTGAAGATGAACTGAAAATTAGTGATGAAGTAAAAAAAGCTCTTCCAGATTTCCCTAAAGTAGCAATTACATTTTCAGTATCCGAAAATGAAGAAGCATCACAAGCTAACCAGGAGGCTATGAAGAGATATCTTGCCTATTATAACAAGATATTTGGAACAAAATATACAATTGATGGTCTTAGTGCATATAATGGTAATTTAAATGATAGACTGGCGAGAAAAGAAAAACGTTATACAGATAGAGAACAACAGATAGATATTGTAATTGTTGTAGACCGGTTGCTTACTGGATTTGATGCACCGTGTTTATCAACACTTTTTATTGACAGACCACCGATGAGTCCTCAGGGTTTGATACAGGCATTTTCAAGAACAAATCGTTTGTATGACCAGAATAAGGAGTATGGACAAATTGTTACATTTAGAAGCCCAAAGGAATACAAGGAGAAAATAAATAATGCACTTGTTTTGTATTCAAAGGGTGGTATAGGACAAGCAATTGCGGAGGATTGGGATACTGTTTTTAACGACTTTATCTTATCATTAAAGACGATACGAACTTTTGCTCCTGAGCCGAGTGATGTGATGGGATTATCTAAGAAGCAAAAGAAAACATTTATTAAACTATTTCGAGATTTAGATCATGATTATGCACATTTAAAATCATTCTCGACATTTCAACCTCAGATGTTGGACAAATTTGATTTTAGTCAGGAAATATACGAAGATTATGCTGCAGTTTATAATAATGTGATGGAAGAATTAAAGAAAGATCCACCAGATGATACGGATGATGACCCGATTAGAGATGATTATGATTTAGTAGCATATAGCAAGTTTAAGATAGATTTTGAGTATATTGTCGAATTACTGCAGGGATTTGTTGAATTTTTGGATCAAAAAGATAATGAATTTGATGAGGTTGAATTTGAGCACAAGCTTTTACAATTAAAAGAGATTGTAAAAGAATTTGCTGAGGATAATCCTAGATTGAGTGAGTTATTATTACAGGTATTAAACGAAATTGAACAGGATAAAGCCAGATTTATGGGGCAGGATGTTTCAGTTATTATTAATCAAATGCGTTATGCTGCGATTGATAAAGAAATAGAAAAGTTTGCAACGAAATGGTTTGTTCCGTTTGATGATGTAAAATATGAGGCATATAATTATAAAGATGGTGAATTGGCAAATGAAAATAAATTAAAAGAACTTGCTGATTATGCATTGTATAAAGATACAACTTTGGATGCACTTCCTAAATTTAAATTTAATGGAGCACTTATAAGAGATTTTAAAGAAGTGCTTATGCCGGAAATAAGCCCATTAATTGAATCATAGTTATAGAAAGCTTGTAGCATATTGCTACAAGCTTTCTATTATCATAAAGGCGTGCGTATAGTTGTTAGTTCAAATTTGATAAAGATCTCATGATTAAATCAATATCTTTGCTTTCAAGTTCTTGTATGATATGTAAATAAGTTTTTTGGGTCGTTGTCATATTAGAGTGACCTAATCTTCTTGCGACACTTGCGATAGATACACCAGCAAACAGTAGGAGAGAAGCGTGAGTGTGTCTAAGCCCATGGATAGAGATGATTGGTATTTCTACTTCTTTACAATGTCTGGCAAGAATGTTGTTTACCGTGGAATTATAAATTTTGCCTTTAACAAAAATAGGTTCGTCTTCTGGTAATTGTTTTACAAGTTCCGCAAATTGCATTACCGTTTGCCAGTCTAATGGAATTTTTCTAATAGAAGATTTATTTTTCGTAGGAAGAAAGCCGCTGTGATTCTTATAATCCCAGGTTTTTGAAACGGAAAGCATTTGGCGTGAAAGGTCAAAATCTTTTGGTGTAAGAGCCAAGGCTTCAGAAAAGCGCATTCCAGTTTTTGCAATTAGTAAAATGAGCCAATCCATATTTACTTCTGATTTTAAATCAAGATTATCTAGTAATTTGTGAAGTTCATATTGGTTGAGGTATTTTGGCTTTTTTTCTCTTGGAGTTTTCCCTTTGATAATAGCCTTGCGCGTTGGGTCTCTTTGGATAAGTCCTTCATCAACAGCATCTAGGATTGCACATTTTAGATGATGATGAAAATCCATGGTAGTTTGCCGTTCATGAGAAGTAGCATAGTCGTTAAGAAGTTTTTGATATGCAAAACGGTCAAGATTACCTATAGTCAGTTCTGGAGTGAGCCTTTCAAGCCACTGATGAGCCATATTGTATTTGCTCATAGTAACGGGGCGGATAGCACCTTCTTTATAGACTGTAATCCATTGCTTGTAATAATCACAGAATAGGGTAGTAGCGTTGTTAGTTGTCGTTGTATTCATTTGTAAGTCCTCCTTTTTTTATGGTGATACGCACGCCGATGAAGGGTGATAAGGTCATTTAGTGACTTGAAGTAATCTCCAATCTTTTTC
>NZ_QUHR01000012.1 GCF_003479605.1 Roseburia sp. AF12-17LB | reverse complement strand
ATCTTTTACAGAATGGGATTAGCCATCAACACGTTTTGTCCTATAACCCTTATTGACAGACTACAGTAAAAACATAAAAATCCTGCAACATGACAGGTATTTCTGATACCTTCATACTGCAGGATTTTTTATACATATAAGGAAAAGCTTGCATGCATTCCCTGTTATTTATAACACTTCTTTATAACAGTTCTTTCAATATCTTATTTACCATTCCAGGATTTGCTTTGCCCTTCATGGCTTTCATGGTCTGACCTACTAAGAAGCCAATTGCCTTTTCTTTCCCATTGCGGTAATCTTCTACCGACTGTGGATTCTCTTCGATGACTTTGGCAATGGTATCACGCAATGCACCTTCGTCATTTACAGTCTTTAATCCATGCTCTTCCACATATTTATCCGGGTCAATATCCTCTGCAAAAATCTGCTCAAATACTTCTTTTGCTACATTGCCATTGATGGTTCCGACATCAGTAAGCTCGATTAATTTTGCCAGATTTTCCGGTGAAAATGCGATATCCTCCGGGTCTTTGTTCTGCTCCTTTAAGATTCGCATGGTCTCACCCATCAGCCAGTTGGATACTTTCTTTGGCTTATTGCAGATTGCAGTTGTTGCCTCAAAAACATCTGCCATTTTCTTTGCAGATGTTAAAATGTTGGCATCATATTCCGGCAGACCGAATTCATCCTGATAACGCTGACGTTTTGCTTCCCGAAGCTCCGGCTGGCTGTCTTTTATGCGCTGTAACCATTCATCACTGATGACGATTGGAACCAAATCCGGTTCCGGGAAATAACGGTAATCCTGTGCATCCTCTTTGGAACGCATGGCATAGGAATATCCCTGGTCATCATTCCATCGTCTGGTCTCCTGAATCACTTTTTCACCGGATTCAATCAGATCAATCTGTCTTGCAGTCTCTGCTTCAATGGCTCTTGCAATTGCTTTAAAGGAACCGATATTTTTCATCTCGGTACGGGTGCCAAATTCTTTTGCTCCTGCTTCACGGACAGATAAGTTGACATCTGCACGCATGGAGCCTTCCTGCATCTTACAGTCGGATGCACCAAGATACTGCACAATCATTCTCAATTTATCAAGATAAGCAATGACTTCCTCTGCAGAACGCATATCCGGCTCAGATACAATCTCAATCAATGGCACACCGGAACGGTTATAGTCCACCAGGGAAACATCTTCCCAGTCATCATGGACTAATTTTCCCGCATCCTCTTCCATATGAATCTCGTGGATTCCAATGGTTTTCTTTCCTTCGGAAGTCTCAATCTCAATGCCGCCATCGTGGCAGATTGGAAGATAAAGCTGGGAAATCTGATAGTTCTGAGGATTGTCCGGGTAGAAATAATTCTTCCGGTCAAATTTACAATACTGGTTGATTTCACAATTCATGGCAACACCTACTGCCATGGCATATTCTACCACCTGTTTATTTAAAACCGGAAGAGAACCCGGCATACCGGTACAGACCGGACAGGTGTGTGTATTTGGTGCACTTCCGAATGCAGTAGAACAGCCACAGAAGATTTTGGTCCTGGTTGCCAGTTCCACATGGACTTCCAGTCCGATGACGGTTTCATACTGTTTACTCATAATCTTCTTTCCTCCTATTCTGCTGCTAACGGGCTGTGCTGATATGGTCTTGTCTGTTCAAAAGCATATGCGGCACGGATGATATTCTTCTCTTTGAAGCAGTCTCCAATCAACTGCATGCCAATCGGAAGACCTTTGCTGTCAATTCCGCAAGGAAGACTGATTCCCGGAAGTCCTGCCAGGTTCACCGATACAGTATAGATATCGCCTAAATACATTTTCAGCGGGTCGCTTAAGGACTCTCCCAACTTCGGAGCGGTGGTCGGTGCTGCCGGTCCTAAGATAACATCATATTTTGCAAATGCTTTATCAAATGCCTGCTTAATCAACGCTTTCGTACGCAGCGCTTTCAGATAATATGCATCATAATAACCGGAGCTTAAAACAAAGGAGCCTAACATGATACGACGTTTTACTTCTGCTCCGAAGCCTTCGGAACGGGATTTCTTATACATGTTGTGAAGTCCTTCGTAGTCTTTCGTACGATAGCCATATTTTACGCCATCAAAACGGGCAAGGTTGGAGCTTGCTTCTGCATCTGCAATAACATAATATGCAGGAATTGCATATTCTACCAGACTTAAATCAAATTCTTCTACAATAGCACCTTTTTCTTCTAACTTCTTAGCTGCTGCTAAAATAGCATCCCTTACTTCTGCATCCAGTCCATCTCCAAAATAATCTCTTGGAATACCGATTTTCATTCCTTTTACATCATCTACCAGTGCACTGGTAAAATCGGTTTCTTCCCGCTTAATAGAAGTGGAATCTTTCTCATCATAAGAAGTAATTGCTTCTAAAATAGCAGCACAGTCTGTTACATCTTTTGCTACCGGTCCAATCTGGTCTAAAGAAGAACCATATGCAATCAGTCCATATCGGGATACGGTTCCATAGGTTGGCTTAATTCCTGTGACACCACAAAATGCACTCGGCTGACGGATGGATCCACCGGTATCAGAACCCAATGCATAAAAGCATTCTTCTGCTGCTACTGCCGCACAGCTTCCACCGGATGAACCACCCGGTACATGCTCGGTATTCCATGGATTTTTGGTCTCTCCAAAAGCAGAGGTCTCTGTGGTACTTCCCATGGCAAACTCATCCATGTTGGTCTTTCCAAGAATTACTGCCCCGGCTTTTTCCAGATTTAATACTGCTTCTGCGGTATAAGTCGGAATAAAGTTATATAAAATTTTAGAACTGCAGGTGGTCAGCATTCCTTTTGTGCACATATTATCTTTGATTGCAACCGGAACTCCTGCCAGCGGTCCTGTCAATGTGCCGTCATCAATGAGCTTCTGCACTTCTGCCGCATGCTTCATTGCACCTTCTTCATCTACGGTAACAAAACTGTGTACCGCATCCTCTTTTGCTGCAATGGCATCTAAGGCGGCTCTTGTAGCTTCTTCTACTGATACTTCATGGGCTTTGATTTTCTTTCCAAGCTCTACTGCTGTCAGTGATAATAAATTCATCTTCTGCCGCCTCCTTTACTGATCTACGGTCTTTGGTACAACAAATGCCCGGTCTCTGCGCTCCGGCGCGTTGGCAAGGGTATCCTCGCCGCCGTCACCATTGGTTACTACATCTTCCCGGAATACATTATGCACCGGAAATACATGGGACATCGGTTCTACACCGGATGTATCCAGTTCGTTTAATTTATCAATATAATCTAACATGCTTTCCATGTCTTTTTTTGCTGCTGCTTTTTCCTCTTCGGAAAGCTCAAGCTTTGCAAGGATTCCAACGTATTCCATGGTTTCATCTGAAATCACATTTGCCATTGTTTTTCCTCCTTAATCACGTACTTTGATATGAACTTCTCTTAACTGCTGCTCGGTTACTTCGTTTGGTGCTCCGCACATCAAATCCTGTGCATTTCCATTCATCGGATAAGCAATGACTTCACGGATGTTATCCTCGTTACGCAGTAACATAATCATACGGTCAATGCCAGGAGCCATTCCTGCGTGTGGCGGTGCTCCAAACTGAAATGCATTGTATAATGCTCCGAATTTATTTTTCAGCACTTCTTTATCATAACCTGCGATTTCAAAAGCTTTCTCCATAATCTGCATATCATGGTTACGGACTGCACCGGAGGAAAGCTCCACACCGTTGCAGACGATATCGTACTGGTATGCTAAGATGTCCAGCGGATTCATGGTATTGAGTGCCTCTAAGCCGCCCTGTGGCATGGAGAATGGGTTATGGGTAAATCCGATTTTCTTGGTCTCCGGGTCACGCTCGAACATTGGGAAATCATTGACATAACAGAAACGGTATGCATCTTTCTCAATTAAATCCAACTTCTCGCCTAATTCATTTCGAATCATGCCTGCATAATATGCGGCACGCTCTTCTTTATCTGCCATGAAGAAAATGGTATCTCCTACTTCAAGGCCTGCCAGCTTTCTGAATTCTTCTTTCATGTCATCCGGGATAAATTTATCAATCGGTCCCTTATAGCTTCCATCTTCTAATACTTCCAGATATCCTAAGCCGCCCATACCGATTCCGGTTGCAAATTTCAAAAGTTTCTCATGGAAACCTTTGGACATCTCTGCATGTACACGGATGGCTCTTACGGTCTTTCCGATAAATGGCTTAAAGGTACATCTCTGGAAGAACTCTGTCACATCGATGATACGAAGTGGGTTCCGAAGGTCCGGTTTGTCACTTCCGAACTCTAACATTGCCTGCTTATAACTGATGATTGGATACGGTGCTTTCGTTACTTTGCTGCCTTCCGGTGCGAATTTCTCAAAGGTGGCAGAAAGTACTTCTTCACCAATCTTAAATACATCTTCCTGGGTTGCAAAACTCATTTCAAAGTCAAGCTGATAGAACTCTCCCGGTGAACGGTCTGCTCTTGCATCCTCATCACGGAAACATGGTGCAACCTGAAAATATTTATCAAATCCGGATACCATCAGAAGCTGTTTGTACTGCTGTGGTGCCTGTGGCAATGCATAAAATTTTCCTTTGTATTTTCTGGATGGCACGATGTAATCTCTTGCGCCCTCCGGAGAAGATGCGCAAAGAATCGGAGTCTGAATCTCTAAGAATCCCATCTCTGTCATTTTCTCTCTTAAGAAAGAAATTACCTTGGAACGGAAAATAATATTGTCTTTTACTTTCTGGTTTCTCAAATCCAGATAACGGTATTTCAACCGGACATCCTCACGGACTTCCTTACTGGTCATTACTTCAAATGGAAGCTGTGTATAAACCTCTCCTAAAATATCTACGCTCTTTGCCTCTAATTCAATGGTTCCGGTCGGAATCTTTGGATTGTAGGTCTCTTCATCTCTTTTTTCAATCAGACCTTCTATGGAAACTGCCTGCTCCTTGCGGATTCCCTCTAACAGTTTTCCATCCCGGATTACAATCTGCATTACTGCATACATATCTCTTAAATCAATAAAGGATACGCCGCCATGGTCCCGGATATTCTCTACCCAGCCTGCTACCCGAAGTGTCTTTCCAATGTCGTTTTCGCTTACCTGATTTAAGGTTACGTCTCTGTAAATGTTGCTCATCTTATCTACTCCTTTTCTGATATGATTGTCAGCCCGGAGTATAAAAATAACCCCGGAATACTGACTCGTATTCCGGGGCGAATAATCTTCTTATCCGCGGTACCACCCGCATTGGAAAATGAATGCTTCATCTTCCCTCTCTTCGTGCGTAACGTGCACTACGTACTGACCTACTGTAATTCAGCCAATCGGCTCCAGAGTGTTCCCTTTGCTTTCTCTTCCAAACAGCGCTCTCAGTCGGTGACGCTGTATTCCTGTCGGCCTCTGAAAGTAAGAGTCTCTTTCCCAGCTTTTGCAACTATATCTCCTAGTTGTTGACTATGATAGCACTGCTTTTTTTGTTTTGCAAGTATTTTTTACAAATCTGATGCTATTTTTTCACTATGTCCTTTATATTATCCAATTTTATTTTATATAATGAACATAATCTGTTTTTCTCGGAGCGGCGTCTTTTGCCGGTTCTTTTGCATAGCCAATGACACAGTTTCCAATGCCTTCGTAATCTCCTTCAATGCCAAGTTCCTTTAAAATTGCTTTTCCCTCTTCCCGCTCAAAAGTTTCTTTTGCACGGTGAATCCAGCAGCTTCCAAGGCCTAAGGAATGTGCTGCCAGCATCAGATTGCCCATAACGAGGCTTCCATCATAAAGATAGGTGGGACGGCTCTTATCTGCTAACACCACCAGTACCACCGGTGCTCCATAAAACGGATCGCCGGTTGTTCCCATAATCTCAGCATTTACCTTGGAAAGTCTGTCTCTTACTTCTTTATTGGTAACTGCAAGTATAATCGGTGACTGCCTGCCCATTCCGGTAGCCGCATAAGTTCCAGCTTCCACTACTTCTGCAATCAGCTCTTCCGGCACCATATCTTCCTTATAACCTCTGATACTTCTTCTTGTCTCCATTGCTTTTATGATCTCGTTCATTCCTTACTACTCCTTTCTGATGCTCCGGCGGAAAATTTCATCCGCCTCTTTCACTACTTCTATCTCTCCGGTCTCAATCATATGTTTAATGCGGTTCATATACCAACTGTCACTGATTCCAAGGGGATATTTTAACAACAGATTTCCAATAAGTCTTGCCTGTATGATTTCGCCCTCCGGCAGTTCTCTTCGAATCAGGAAATCATAAAAATCATCTTTTACGCCCACCAGACAGCCATTTATCAGAACCCGAAGAGGTGCATCCTCTTCTTTAAGTTCGTCCCATCTGGATGCAAATACTTTCTGCTCATGCTCTGAAAGTTCCTTTTCCAATGGGAGGAATCGATAAAACTGTCCGGCATCTACTTCTCCCCAGGAAGAATAACGTACCGTCGTATTTTCCTCTTCTCTTACAAAATCCGGCAGACGTACCACGGATATCGCACATTCATATTTCCGCAGCACACTGACTGCATGGCAGAGTCCGCACAGGGAATAAGGCTTGTTGCTGTACCAGATACGGAAAGATTCTCCCTGCTTTGCAAACTGCTCCATCCGCTGCAGCTCTTTTACATAAGTTTCCACTGCCTGCTCTAATTCTTCCCGCCCCTCTTTCTCATCCTCATTCCAATAGACACCATACTGCTCTAAGATTATCTTCTTCCGATATGTACCATCCAGTGGTTCCCTCAGGCAGCCAATGTCCAACATAAATGGCAGTATAATGACCTCCGCAGAAGTTCCGCCAACTGCTTCTCCTGCAAACATGTCTTCAAAGGTGGCTTTGTCTGGCTTTTCCCCAAGCCATGCGGTTGGTCCATCCTCATAATCCGGCTGCTGATAGTTCTTCGCAAGCTTCATGGCTACGCCTTCACTTTCGCCAAATAAGATTTCTATCATCTACACTTCTCCCTGCTCTATGAGATATTCTAAGAATGCTTCGCATCCGCGTGTTACATCCGCATAGGTTTTATCGAACCTGCCGCTATACCATGGGTCAGATATTGCTGCCTGCTCTCCGGCAAAGGAAAGCAGCATGGATATTTTACCGCCACGATGCCCGGTTATCCGCTCGATTCCACGGATGTTGCTTTCGTCCATCCCTATAAGGTAATCATAAATCTCATAATCGGATTTTGTCAACTGTCTCGCCCGCTTGTCCCGAAAATCGGTCTCCGGCGTATTCCCGATTCCATGCTTCTTAAGCTCCGCCTGCGCCGGCGGGTAAATCGGATTCCCAATGCCATTCCAGATTTCTTCGGTGCTGGTGGCAGCCGAGGCTATCTCGAAGCGGTCGGTGAGACCTCGTCTGGCGACGAGGTCCTTTAGGATGAATTCTGCCATGGGGGAACGGCAGATGTTGCCGTGGCAAATGAATAGTATTTTTATCATTGTTGCATAACCTCGCATTTCTTAGTTTTTCTTGGTTTTTCGGGCTTTGTAAGCCTTTGTGAATTTTTCTTTTCTGGCATAACCTGGTTTATTTTCTCATAATATCGTCCGCAAAAGGTGTAAAATAAGGTGTATGTTTTTCCATTTTACACCTTGCTATTTTCAATTAAAAATCGTAATTGCACAACCTGAATCCGGGCAACTTCTTCCCTGGCATCCTCAAGATTTACGTGCGTATATGTATTCAGCGTTACGCTGATGTCTGAGTGGCCCATCAAATATTGCAATGCTTTTGGATTCATTCCGGATTTTGCCATATTTGAGCAATAGGTATGCCGACATACATGAGGGGTGATGACAGGCATCTGTACTTTGTAAGTATTATTATACTTCTGAATGATGTGTTGAAAATAATGCTCCCAGTGCAGGGAATAACAGATACTTTCATTTTTATCAAAGTATAAGAATCCACTTTTTCCATCTACCATAGGTTCTGCTTTGGGCGGGTTTCGTTTTTCTATAATTTTCCGAAAACATTCCTCTACATCTGCAGTCATAGGTATCTTTCTTGTTCCGCTGGTTGTTTTAGTCTCTTGAATATAATATCCGATTTTTGATTTTTTCTGCAATTGATGATCGATGTTGATCGTATGCTCCTTGAAATCAATATCAGAAATCGTCAAACCACAAAATTCCGAGATGCGAAGGCCTGTTTTAAATAATATGTAAATTCCTTCATAATACCTGCAAAAATGAGGGTCTTCCTTCACAAACCGTAGGAACTTTCGTTCCTCAGCCCTGCTGATTGCCTCTCTTGTCACACTGTCATTCACAACCACTTCCATTAGCTGAAACTGAAATGGATTTTTCCTGATCAGGTCATCATCCACTGCCAACTGAAATGCCGGACGAAGAACTCCTCGGATTGAATGGATGGAACTATAGCTTTTCTTTTCTACCTGCTGAAGATGTATCAGCCAACATTTTGCATCCGAAATCCGAACCGTATCAATCCTTCTTTTTCCAAATGGATCTTTCTTCAATAAATTGATAACTGTTCCGTATCCTGCAACTGTAGTAGGTCTGACACCGGTTTTTGTTGATGTATATTTTTCAACCAGTTCCAGTACCGTCATATTTCCGCCATTTGTTGCAATCTGTTCAAAATGATCTGCCTGGATTTTCTTCTCCATCTCCCGAAGCGATAAAGCCCGGCGCTTTCCTTTCGGAGTTGCATCGTTATGGTCTAAGCGCCAGCTATATACGCAGCGCTCCTTTCCCATCTCATCGACATACTTAAATCTATATCTGCCATCAGATAACTGTATTTCTCCATTGTGTAATATACGTCCTCTATGATCTCTCCTTTTTTCACTCATAATATTTCGTCTCCTTCATTAAATGCTCATTTAACTTGGAAGACCGTCTCGGTTTATTCATTATACCACAAGACCTTCTCTTCGCTAAGATAAAATGAACATTATTTTCATTACCATTTCTTCTATTCTGTCACTTAAACTGTACTGGCTGTGTCCAGATAATCTTCAAATAATTTTCTTTTGAACCGGATATGCGAACCAACTTCCAAAATAAAATCTGCTCCTTCATTTTCACCTGCGATTTGTCTCAATCTCTTTTCTCCAATTCCGTAATATTCTGCTGCTTCGGAAACATTTAAAGAATATTTCTTCCAAACAGGTATTGTTTTTTCTGTATGATTCATTCGCATTCCTCCTTCCCTCTGTTTGTGTTCAACAGCGTTTTCGCTTTCTCCATTTTCATACTTGCAATCGCTTCTCGTTTGCTTGTGCCTCCAACATACACGGGTGTACACATTTCTAAAATACGGTCATAGATACGCCTTTTATCCAACATGGTCTCGCTTTTTATTTCTTTCAGCGGAAGATTCGTTGTGATGATCAAAGGTCGTCCCGAACGGATCCTGCGGTCTATGACACTAAAAATAATTCCTAACGCATATTCTGAATTTCGTTCCACTCCAAGATCATCAATAATCAAAAGCTGATAAGACGCCAATGCATTGATATATTCCGTTTTGTCTGCCAGTGGAAATATATCATCAATAATGGTATTGAAATTTGTCATCTTTACCATTACTTCTTGCTTAAGAAGTTCATTGGCAATGCACCCCGCAATAAAACTTTTCCCGGTACCAACCGGTCCCCAGAACAAACAGCCTATATGATTTCTTTTCATTTCCTCCCAGTTATCAACATATTTTTTTGCTCTATGCATTACCGTATCTGACATATCTGCATTCTCAAATGTCCACTCTTCCATTCTGCTCTCGTCAAAACAGATGCTCGTATTTCTGCTGACTAATTCCCGGTGCTCTTTGTCTTTAAAATATTTTTGTTCTTCTTCATACGCTTTTCTGTCACAGGCACATTGCCTGGAATGTTTCTTCATCCCCATAAATCCACCCTCAGGAAAAAATGCTTCTTTCGCTTCCCCACAGACTTTACAGTATTGCAAACCATCACTGCCTACACATACAGTATCTTCTTCTCTCATCACAAACTCTCTCCTTCCCCATAGCAATAATTTACTTCATGATATTTATTTCTTTTATATTTCTCAGTTACTTTACTAGGTGCCACATTTCCGACTCCTGCACAGCCATTTTTACGACCAGATGAAGGTTGCTTTTCCGACTCTGTTGCAACCATCTTTTCAACCGCCTTATTCTCAACCAGCTGTAAACCAATCTCATCAGATAGAATTTTTACATATAAATGATTGGGTTTTGAAAAACCACCAGATCTGCGAACCAATAGTCCCACATCATCTAATTCCTTCAATGCTGTTTTTACAGAAGATTTACATTTGCCGATTTGAGCAGACAATTCCTCTATCGGAAAAATCAGATAAACATTTCCATACTTGTCTATCCAGCTATTCTTTCTCGATATCCGTGCCCGGTCATACAAAATCATATAAAGAAATTTTGCAGTTTGGGAAATGCGCAGTTTGAGCAAAAACTTCGGAAACTGGAAGTACTGAAGCATCTGCTCTGACTCCTTCATGTATTCATATTTCATTCTTTTCTCGCCTCGTTTCTGTTTCTAATTGTTGTAAAAATCATTTTTATACCGGCTCAAAAATGTCCTTACACATATTCAAAAGATGAAGGGCATAAATACAGGTTCTTGATAAAAATTTTTTAAATTTTTCCTGTCCAAAATACCCTTACATAAAACGAAACGCTGAGAGGCATTTTTACAGCCCCCTAATGAAATTTTTTTAATTTTTTTGATTAATTGAATATTTGAAAACAAAAAAACACTCACCTATTCCAGGTGAATGCCTTATCAAAATTTCCTTATTTTGTTGTCTATGACGCTTATTCAGATATGCCTGCATATCTGCTAAAATGTAATTGCCAGCAATTATATTTTCACGTGGGTATGGGGACGTAATCCCCATCAAGTCTGCCACTCGTAAGTAATACAATATTGTCAAAATGACAATACTGTAATACACGGGTGGATCTTGCTCTGGTTGTAACGTATGAATTCATACAATAATAGGCCCAAATGGGCACTTTCACCATTTGAGCCTATATATTATATATGTCTTTCAAATGATAGCTTAAAAAATAGCTGTCTAGACGGTATGTTTTTAACGTAGAATTGATTTTATGGAAGACAAGGCATGGAATGCTTTGTACCTTTAATGGAAAAATTTAATGATATTTACCATGTACAAAAAAGAAACGGCAGATAAAAAACATCACACGAATCCTTATCGTGCTGTAAACTATATAAGAGATGAGAACGGAAATCCTATATGCCCTAATGGACGTAAATTTCTTTTCAAACGAAAACAACATGTAAGATATAAAAAATATGGACGTACAGAAGAAATCTATCCAAGCTTATTAAGTGTACCCTTTTTACATAAAACAGTGACGATTTTCAAAAAACATATATTAATGTAAAGAAACGCCAGAACCAGCATTTGTCGGAACTAGCGTTTCTTTAGCAGAGACTTATTTTACAGCCCCGTTTTTTGCTTATATTATTTTCCTCCGTTGGATTTCAATTTTGGAAAGAAGATGACTATCTTAAAGCCCTTTTCCCACGGGGAAGCAGCTTCCAGACGAAGGTTTAGATCGTCAGCCATCTTCTTAACCAGGTAAAGCCCTATACCGGTAGCTTTCTTTCTGCTGTCAGTAGAATCCCCGGTAAAGCCCTTTTGAAAAATATACGGCAGATCATATTTTTTTACACCGATGCCATTATCCTCAACTGAAAGGACATCTGCGATCTCCGAATGTATCATAGAGATTGTTAGCATGGGACTATCGCTGCTATATTTTATGGCATTGCTCACGATCTGTCCCAACATAAACTGAAGCCCTCTACGGTCTGTATAGACTGTTTCAGATTGCAGTTTATTGATAATTACAAACTGCTTTTCTTCCAGAAGTGGGGCATAGTCCTCCAGAACTTCCCCCAAGCAGTCATTCAAATTGATATCCTTAAACTGATAATCCTTTGTACTGCTCTTTAACCGGGCATAGTATAACATCTGAGTGACATCCTCCTGAAGCTGACTGCGGACATAATCCAGTTTTGCTTGCAGGGGAGGAGACATTTCGTTGCTCCGATTATCCAGGAGCATGGTCAACAACGATAGGGGCGTTTTCGCTTCATGTGCCCAGCCCTCCACATATTCTTCATAGTCCTGTAGGGCATCTGCCATACTGTTACTCTCAGTTTTGTGTTCCTGTAAAACTGATGCCAGAAGCCGGATAGATTCTCCTTCTTCCCGGCTGATGGCACTGAGCAGCCGTTCCTCGTTGCAGATGGCAGGATCACTGAGGAAATCCCGGAACAGCTCTCGGCGGGTGGTCTCCCGCTTGTTTAGTACAAACAGAATTGCTGAAAACAAAAGGAGGCTTGTCAGAACTACTAACCCACTCAAGGTTTGAAATGCCTGAATGTCAGAAATCCAAAGAATGATAGCACAAAAGCAATCCACGCCCAACAGCAACAGCAGCCAGGGGTAGTACCGTTCTATCATGCGCCAAAGCCGCTTCATGGAGCCACCCCCGTTTCCAGACGATAGCCCATCCCACGAACCGCAACGATTCGCTGCTTCATCTCAAGACCGGACATCGTCTTTTTCAGCCTGGTCAGATTAACCTGCAAGGCATTTTCGTCTATGTATTCCGTGGTTCCCCATAGTGCTATGCAAAGTTGCTCCGTCGTGACCAGAGCATCGCCGCCGGACAAAAGAGCAACCAACAGTTTTCCCTGATTTTTTGGAAGCACGACAGAGGTATTATGAATATAAAGCGTGTAGGTCTGCTGGTCTAACAGGAAATCTGGTCCCTCTATGAGATTGGTACGGCCTTCATACCTTTTGAGAATATTGGATACCCTGGCAAGAAGTCGATCTTTTCTGCACGGCTTCGTCAAATATTCATCAGCACCCAAGTGGAACGCTTGCAGTTCATCCTTTACCTGATCTCTGGAAGTCAGTATCAGGACGGGGATAGCGGTTTTATTCTTTAGTTCCTGGCAGATTTGAAAGCCACTGATCTCCGGCAAATTCAGGTCTAAGATCACAAGGTCAGGACGGAGGGCTGCCAGGAGCCGAGCGGCATCTTCCAACTCGGTGATTGCCTCCGCAAGATACCCGTCCTTTTGAAGCATATTGCAGAGTTCTTCCCGCATATAGACTTCATCTTCCACAACAGCAATTCTTTTCACGGCAGCACCTCCTTCCAAATTATTCTTCTCTCTGTGGCTGCATCAGTGTCAGCAAATACCGATCACTGGAGCGCTTGACCACTCTCATATAAATATATTCTATCACGCAAAGCAGCAAAATCATAGCAGCAGATACAAACATCATTTCAGCCACTGTCCCACGGGTTCGGGACGAGAGTATCCCTGTAAATAACGCCCTGACTCCAAACAAACTGCTGACAGCCGCAACCAATACAGGAAGTCCCATAAACCAGGTAATTTGCTTTCCAGCAGACTGGCAAAGGGTTTCGTAAGTAGCTCCCAGGCGGATCAGAGTCTGGTATCTGCGCCCGGTTCTCTGCTGACTCATCAGGAACTGAACACCCACGATGGTGTTGGCAACTACCAGGAAAACAATCGCAAGATAGAGGGTAATATAACTGGATGCTATGGTGTAGAAAAGCTGACGACCCATATTCTGAAGATAGCTTTCATATTCAATGTCAGTTTCGTCCAGCTTCTCGTTCAAATCCAAATATGCAGTCATAAGGCTATTTCCATTCAGAGCTTGCTCACTGAGCACCGCATTGACATGGGTATCATACATTCCCTGACTATAATATAGGAATGCTTCATCCGGAAGAATCAATGCAAAGGACAAGGTTATAGAACGGTCCGTGACCAAATTCACAGACTGAACCTCTCCTGTAAGATGAATCGGACTACCATCCAGTTCCACCTTGGGATGCCCGGCCAATACTTGGTTCAGCATTGCGGTACGGCTTACCGTAGTAAACTCTGTATCAATATAGACAGCGGCCTCCTTTTCGCCTAATTGGAGAGCCGGATTGCCGGACAATTCCAACAAACGATTATAGTCCGATAAACAAATCAAATATGGGTATGTGGCATAACCAAGATTGTTCAGAAGGACATCCCGGTCTTCCGACTGGGGCAGGCTCCGAAGAGAGTCCATAACAGCGTCCATGCTGTAGGCATTATCATAATCTTCTGTGGTGCGAATACGCCCAACCCTCATTTCAAAAAGCTCTGAAAATTGATTTTCCAAACTGTTTTCTTTCAGGACTGCCTTTATATTCGGAAGAACCTGCGATGAATCTTCTGCAGTATGATCTTCAAAAGTATAGTCGATTACATGGTCAGAAGACAGGTTATTCGTTCCTGCAATTCCTACGCCCGCACCAAAACAACACAGCGCCGCCAGAATCAGCAGGGAGCTGATGGCCATGGAGTTTGACTGATGAATGACATTCTCCTGAATCTGCCGGAAGGTAAATACATGAAGCTGCTTATTTCCTTTTCCTTTCTTAACAATCAAAGCAATCAGTGCACGCATCCCATAGAAAAGCAGCATCGTACCAACTATGCCCAACAGCAAAGTCAGTCCCATCATACTTACCTTTGTCCATGCAATTCCCTGAATCGCCATGTAGTAAGCCACTGCCAACATCACACTTCCGCATATAGCAGCCAGTCCATAGATAACAGATGGCATTTGCTTTTTGGGGCGGTTCGTTGGCTGGGATAGCAAAGTACCGATCTCCTGGCGGCTGATTCGTCCACTCAAAATCAGAAGTGCCGTCAGCTTAATTGCCAGAAATCCTGCCAGCGTCCATTCAATCGCAAACCAGGATAAAGAAAACTGATGACCGATGATCCCCATGCCTACCAGCTTGGCGGTGACAAGACTGACAATTTCTGAAAGCACCACAGCCACAGGTAATCCTATGAGCATGGCAAGAATACTGGTCAGGAAATCTTCCGCCAGAAGCATACCAAACAGTTTACTTCTACGCATCCCCAACATTAGATAAACACCAAACTCATGCCGTCTGCACTCGAACTGATACTTGCAGGCAAAATAGATCAAAAAGAACAGAATACCGAGGGTCATCCCATAAAACGCAGGAATCAGAAGCAGGAGTTTGTCAACTGCGTCACTCTCCATTTTCTGCAAAAAGAGCATCACATCTTGAGTGGAGATGGAAAGAATCATGTAAAATGCAACAATAGAAATCACCAGGGAGCTGAAAAACAGACCGTTTTCCTTTCGGCTGCGGCGACTGTTCCGAAGAATGAGATTAGAGAACATTTGCGCTGCCCCCTCCCAGTTGCGCCATCACCTTCAGGATGCGCCCGTAGAACTCCTGCTGGCTTTCGTCTCCACGCCGAAGCTCATGAAAGATCACGCCATCCTGGATGAACAGGATGCGCTTACAGAAGCTGGCGGCATTGGAATCATGGGTTACCATCAGGATCGTAGCTTGTTCGTCACGATTCAGGCCGGACAGCTTCTCCATAAGACTTCTTGCGTTCTTAGAATCCAGCGCACCCGTCGGTTCATCGGCAAGGATCATTTGGGGATGTAAGATCAGAGCCCTTGCTGCCGCAACACGCTGACGCTGGCCACCGGACATCTTGGACGGAAACTTATCCAGAACATCAGAAATTTCCAGATAGTCAGCCAACTGCTTCAGCCGCTGGCTGCTTTCTGTTTCGGCTACCCCATGCAAGGAAGTCGGGAGCAGGATATTTTCCCTGCCAGTCAGGTTGTCCAGCAATTCAAAGTTCTGGAATAGATAACCAACTTTTTTGCCACGGTACTCGGCAAGAGCCTTTTCCTTGAGGGATTGCAGAGTATCTCCCTCCACCTGAATGCTTCCACCTGTAGGCTGAATCACAGTTGCAATACAGTTGAGAAGCGTGGATTTGCCGGAACCACTGCTTCCCATAATACCGAGAAACTCTCCCGGCATGACCTGAAAAGTGATTCCGTTCAGTGCTCTCGTCTGGTTTGGCAACGTCCCATAGACTTTGGTAAGATTTTCAATATTCAAAATTGGTTTCATGTGAATGCCTCCTATCCATTTCTGGGTAAATGATAGCACAGAAGCACAATAAATAACACTTACAGTCGCTGTAAGGATTCTGTTCCTGTTTTCAGAACAAGAATGACGCATCAAGCGGAATAAGTATATGTTTTGTAAAAACGTCGGGTGACAATGAAAAAATATACTGGACTACCGGATTGGCTAACTTGCATTTCTTTGTCAATTCTGGTAACCGCTTCAAACATGGAAGTTTCTGTTCTTACTTTTATTATACTCAATCAATAAAATCAACACGGTTCAGCAAATTTTAATTATTTCCAATATGACAAAATTGCTTCCTGTTATATTTATCTATTTCTTTATTTCTCTATTATTCCGATCCGGTCTTCCAAAGGTATAAATAAGGTGTAAATTATTCGTCAATCATCAAAAAATCCTTTAAAGCCTAGGCTTTCACAGCATCCATTAAACACTGCCGTGGCAGATGAATAAGATTTTTAGCATATTTTATGTATCCTCCTAAAAGCCCTCAAAACCTTATAAATACTGGTTTTGCGAGGTGGTGCATTTGGCAGACTAACATTTGTTTTTTGATAAAAATTGATGCTTTTTCCCATATTTTTATGGGCAAAAGTGTTATTTTTGTGTTACAAAAAGCAAAGTTGAAAACAGCTGCGTCATGCTAGTCTACATTACACCTTTCATTTTCATTACATTTCTGGCCTCTTTTAATCTGACAAGTTCCTCTCTGGCATCATCTAATCCTAAGTGCGTGTACACATTCATGGTCACTGCTATATCCGAATGTCCCATGATGTACTGAAGCGTCTTTGGATTCATTCCCTGACGTGCCATATTCGAGCAAAAGGTATGTCTACATATATGTGGCGTAATCGGTGGAAGCTGCAAAGCATGCTGGTGATTATACTTGTCCCTAGCATGCTGAATGTACTTCTTCCAATGAAGTGCCACCATTGGCTTTCCCTCCTTACCAAAGAAAAGAAATCCACCATAGCCATCAATAATAGGCTCACGCTTTGGTCTATTACGATTGGCTACAATTCTCTGGCACAATTCCTTAAGCTCTGTCAGTTTACAGCCTGTAGCATCCTCTATGGATGAGAGTACCTTTTTTCCTTCTTTGTGATTATTCGATACAAACTGAGGTCGATATGCTGCATTAGATACAACCGAGCCATCAATATATGCAGTTTCAAACCCTTGTCGCATTTCGTTTATCATGCTTCCACCTCTACTCTACATATTCTAAAAATATCTTGTCAGAAAATCCGCCTCGTTCTTCCGCCTTCTTTGCTCTCATAGCCTCAAGCTCATCCAAGCTATATCCTCTCGCTACACAAATAGCCTGAAGCGCTTCTAGCACATCTGCCATCTCTTCTAGATTCTTATCTGCCTGATACTCTGCAACCTCTTCATTTAACTTTGTTTCGAGCGCAGCAATGTATTCTTCATCAGAAAGAATTTTTGTTTTACAAGTTTTCCCATCCGCTTCAATTATTTCTGGAATTTTATCTCGCACTAATTTGTTATAGACCTTCATTTACTCCCCCATCTGATACTGCCAGCTACTAAATCCACAGTTTTTTGCGGATTGATAAACTGGCAAAATAACCGATTTCAGTTCTCCTGCAAATTCGTTATATTCCAAACCTTGGTGATATACACGATATTTAATATCATCGCTATTAATATGCTCCTTCGCACACTTTTCAAATTCCTTATGAACCTGATCATACTTCCACATCAATTGGTAAGATTGATATTCCTGCCTTGCTAATCGTTCAAAGTAAGTCTCCCAATCTGGAAGATTATTGCTCTTTGAACTATTGATAGTCTTTGTCGTAGGATTTAAATTCCACATCTCATCATGCGCCACATAAGACCACGGAACAAAGTGATCGATAGAAATATCTTTTTCTGTCAAAATCTCATTTCCGTATATCTCACGAACAGGTTCCAATCCAATAATAAGCTTCCAGTATTTCTTAACCTTTTCAAGCTTACGCTCCTGAGGTGGATATAGCTTGTCCGCTATTCCTGGAACACTTGGATTCCTCTTCTGGATGTATAAAATCATATTGTATTCCAGCCAACCTCTGATGATTTCCTGATTTTTAATTATGTAATTAGCCCAATCGTCGTTCACAATAATTGATGTAGATAAACCATTCAGCGCAGTGAAGTAATACATAAGCCGCTGCTCTTGGTTAATCTTAGCAATCAAATTACTTTCAGAAACATCCCATTCTTTTCCCTTCATAGACGGCATAAATGGCGACTGTAGACGATATGGAACATTGTAAGTAAGCGTACGCTTCTTGCTATTTATATCTCGATCCTGAGTATTTTTCAGCAGATTCAAAATTGCAGTCTTTTTTTCACAGGATTTTAGCTCTGGATATTTCTGTTTAATTAGATTTACTACTGCTTCCAAAGTATCCTTCGGTCCAAGATTCAGATGATATTCTGTGACCATATACCAAGCATCAGCTATCATTTCATCTACGAGTTCCTCATAGGATATCTCTTGTTTTCCTTCGGTGACCTTTGCTACAATTGCCTTAAACCAAAAGAACTTATAGCACTCATTGGTATTGTCAAAAAGACGACCAAGATATTCAATATTCAGTTCTTCGGAACATGGTAATTGCATATACTCTCCACCTTTCAGATTTTATAATTGATCGTACTTTGCTGCGCTTCCCTTTGCTTTATCCACTGGATACTTAGCCTCGTTTTGAAACATCTTCATATTAATGATTTCGTCTGCATCCAAGCCAAGCTTCCGCAAAAGTTGTATCCTCACATGCTCAGGAGAACAAGGGCTTGCGGGCTATATCAAAGTGGTGTTGAGCTTGAACTTGTATCTAGAATACTTGGACATACATCTACTCAAACAACCCGCATATACGCTTCTCCATCGATAGAAATGCTGAAAGCGGCAATGGAAAACAATAGTGTTGATATATCCGAAACAGCTGAATGGCTGGATAATGAAGAAGAATTAGCCAGACTTTGTGGAATAAGATAATAATTATCCTCAGCTTTGAAGGTATTTACACGATAATTGTGGAGAAAAATAAAAAGCTGAGGATAAAAATAAACTGAGGATAATCCCGCCGCAAGGTAGATTTTTTTGAATCCTGTTGCATCATTTAACATAGGTCGATGCCTCAACTAAGGTACGGATCAATGAATCTGGAACTGACTGTTTCAGTTCTACAGAAATGCCGCTTGGGAAATGGATTATTGCAACAGTTTCATTGTCTAAAATCGCTGTCTGCGAATTATATGTGTTAACGGATTCTGTTGGTGTGGGTAGTTCAACGAAAGAAGTTTTCTTTTGTTCCATAGATTCCAAACAGAATGCCCGAACCTGCTTAAGCCGGTAATAGTAGTCAGCTTTGGTAATATAATGCCATTAGCATCACACCAGTCAATCACTTTCATTCCGACAGGACGGTTCTGGCAATCCGTGATCTGTTGAGCCCACTGTTGCAAGCGAACCTGCTTTGCAACTGCTGTAGTATTTGTAGCCATAATCTGTACCTCCCATATCTTAGTCAAAAAAGTTTAGGCTCAACTTTTTTAACAAATATACTATGATCATAGTATATCGATATTGATTTAGGTTTGGTAGGTACCTTCGTTTCATCGTTTACTTTTTATTGGCTAAAATATTGAATTTTCAAGGTTCAGCACACTTTTCAGTATGGGAAGTTTGAGATAGTAATATTTAGATGTTTTTAGTTCTTGTTTTTTATTGAGCAGAACTTCTTATAGAAAGTTCAGTATTATACTGCCCAATGTCGTTGAGTAATACATTATGTATTTCATATAAATTCTTAATTTTACATATATTTTTCTCACATATACTATTTCTATCCACAAGTACACATTTCATTCCAATTTTTTCACATGGCAAAATATCTGTTTTTATATTATCATCAACATATATAACTGAATCAATTTTCTCGCCTGACTGTTTGACCGCCTCATAAAAAATATCAACCGAAGGTTTTGCAAATCCTGTTTCTTCTGAAATAAGAATTATTTCAAAATATTTTTCAATGTTCGTACAACTCAACTTTGCTCTTTGCTGTATAGATTTCCCATTACTTATGATACCTAGTCGATATCCTTCCAATGAATGTAGCATATCAACCACATCATCAAATAAAATCCAACTATTTTCTAATTGTTTTTGATACTCTTCAAACAATTCCATTGCAATCTTTTCATTTTCCACATACCCACAATAACTTAACATTTTAATAAATCGATTTTTTCCTTGCTCTTCGAAAGTTATCTGTTTTGATAAATAATAATCAAAATACTTTCTAGAAATCTTACTCCAATAATCTGTTTGATTATTATTTAATACCAGTCCATATTTTTCTTTAAATATGAACTCTATCGCTTTTCTCTCTGAAGAATTGTAATCAATCAACGTATTATCTAAATCGAAATAAATCATAATAAATGCTCCTTATTCAATTAATTCTCAAGTAACACTTTTTCTTATACTACACTATGCATATTCTTATAGTCCGTATTTGTATTTCCACATCCTCCATAATAAATGCGACACTATATCACTCTTAGTGTATTCCTAACCGCGAATAATTTCAATTAATTTTTATTCTGTTTGGCGAACAGTTTTCTATATGTTGACAGCATGACCCGCAACTGTGCTTGAAGGCAAAAGAAAAGGCCCCGATTATAGATAATCCCTCTCAATCAGAGCCTTCGGTAGAACAGCCTAGCACAGCCGCCCCTGCTGTAAACATATTTATTTAGCTAATGCAATCCACCCCTACTATTCTTCTAATTCAGTTTGAACTAGCATAAATATTGTGACTGGTCACTTATCCAATATTACTAGTATGGGTTCTATCAACTTCACATAAAAATAACTGTGGAAAATCCAAAGACTTTCCACAGTTTTGTGTTTAGAACCGAACCTCCACACGCAGTTTCCTGCAGGTTTTCTACAACGCAACTGTCAAGAAATCATGCTTTCTGATGTTATTCACGTTAAACAAAAACTGATAACAAATAACGAATAACAAATATACCTTAACAATGAACACGAACCTCCTGGATCAACTATCAATCTCATGAAGCCTTGTACGGATATTTCATTTAGATGTCTACTTCAAACTGTACCGTTTGATTATATTTATCAAGTGCCATTTGCATTTCCATAATCGACTTAGACACAAGTTCATACTCGTTTTTAACTAGTTCCAAATCGTAATTAATGTATCTATACTCAGGAACCGAATTACGTGACATATAAGAACGTTGTTCTTCTCTGGATTTAGGCAATCGTTTACGCATTACGTCTAATACCGTTTTTCTTCTATTCAGCTGTGCCATCTTAATAAGAATGCTATCTATACTCATTGTTACATCACCTACTAGAACCTTTGCGTTTGCATTAGTTACATTAAGTTCATGCTTTATAATAGCAATCTTCTCATCTAGCGCAGCAATTGTTGTTGCGACCTCGACATAATCATAATCAGGAACAACTGGCTCCTCATTAATTGCCGCAACATATGTGCAGGCCTCTTCCTCCTTGTTCAGCCAGAAAGCCTTATCCTCTTCCAAACTCTTAAGCATTTTATTTGCATATGCTGATGTCATTGTTTGCGTATCTTTTCTCCTCTCTACTTTTCCTGATTTCTCCTGTTCTGATATCAGCATAAAGCCTTCCGCTAAGTTTGTCATTGTACTAACAGTTTAACGGAAAATCCCCATAAACGAACAATATCCCCGTCAATGACGAGGATATCTTCTATGCTGGTGTGCAGTAATCTGCTTAAGATTACAAAATTGTCTAAGCTCGGTAATGATCTACCTGAAATCCATTTGTAGACTGCTTGTGGATTTTCAAATCCCATAGCATTCTGCACGTCTTTCACGGTATAACCATTTTCCACGAGCAGTTTCTTAATCTGTCTTCCTGTTTCTTTTTGTAGGACCTGCAAATACATTGGTTCCATCTCTTTGTACCTCCGTAATTTTCTTCCATCCCGAATCACAAGTTTACCTGTAGATGATTAGTATAACGGATTCTATTACTAATTGCATTAAACTTTTGGTTTAAGATTTACTAATAACTCAATCCCACAGGTCATAGAAATATTGTTTAAGCATATCTATAGCTTCATCCTTACACTTTCTTCTATATTCTTCCAAACGATTTTCTTCTTCGCGATATTTATCGGAAATCTCTTTATACTCAGGCAACTCATCCATAAAATGAATTGTTCCTCCGCCACCGCGCTTTCTATTTTCCTCTAATTCTTTCTCGGTTTGAAGTTCATTTCCAAATAATCCAAATCGTTCCGTAAATTCATCCATTGCTTTGGAATGCGCTTCATCAAATGGATTCTTTTGTGAGCATGTATCTTTCTCCGCTTCTCGCCATAAAAATATCATTTTGTCTAGAATGCAATTCCACTCCTCATGGCAGGTATCATTTACAAGAATTCCATTTTCATTGGTATAGTTTTCTCCCAAATATCCTGGTGAACCCGTTCTTGTATCTTTCAGTGTTTGCAGCATATCCGGAATAAGCGTCTGAAGAAAAGAAAACATCTCCCAAACATCACAATCACAATAGCCCCTTGTAATACGCTGTTTACTCCACTTTACGCATTTAAAAAAATGTTTTATTTTTGCCAAGATTTTGCTTTTCTTTCCGAGACCTGACATAGCAAAATCATATTTATTCCATATATTTATTGGATCTCTTACTTCATAGCTTTTGCTTCTTCTCATTCCAATCCATCACTTTCTATTTTTCAATGCTTATTGATAATCTAGTTTTCTATGTAGAAACTCCTCTATATCCTCAAACATTATCTGAACCTTATCTCTTACCCTTGATGTATGATAATGCCCAGCATACCACCATTTGTAATCCAGCTTCTTTTCAATCTCTCCGAGCCACAGCTCTGTTGATTCATCCACTGTACTCTGATCAATCATTGAAAGAAACAAATCCACCGGTCGATAATCATACGGAACAGTATGTGATAGGACCACATCAACATTCCAGTCATTATTACTAAGTTGCTTTTCTACATACGCTTTTATCTCATCTGACGGTTGCTCATCTTCAAACCAATTGTAGCCTTTGCTTAACCTATAAAATTTATCAACACTATATGCCCCACCAATTACAATTGTTTTCATGCCCGCTATATCATATATTTCTCCATCCTTTGCAAAGAGAATATTTGGATATGCTTCTTCAACCCATACTTTTCCGCCATTCCACTCCTGCAGCTTGTATTCTACAATAGTTGTTGGTCTTCGCTCATGATTTCCATGAATACAGAATAACGTAATCGGTAGATTTGCTACTTTTTCTTTGTTCCTTCTGTCCCTGGAATCTCCATTATAATTTAGGCCCACATCACCTAATATAATCATGATATCTTCTTGGGAAGTCTCCATTCTTTCACAGGATCGAACTATGCGGTTCATATCACCATGAGTATCTCCTGTTATGTAAATCATAGCTTTCACCTTCTATTCTTCTCCCAATCTTGAATTCTCTCTAGCATAATGTCATCCTCCACATAGAACAATTGATTTTCTAGCACAATGTTACAAACCAACTGTCCAAATCTTAAATCCAGATATTTTTCCTATAATTTCCTGAATTCATCAATCATTGGCTCTATTCTACTGATTTCTCTTGCCATTTCTTAATTCCTCCCTAAATCATCCCTAACTTAAAATGGAGCCATAGCTTACGCCATGACTCCACCATTAAATATTTGCCCACATTGCAGCCATGTGGATATTCCTCAGTCAACTGGCTTAACACTTTAACCATCTTCATGGATTTCAGCATATCTCTATGCCTAAATCAATGTTTTTATTTTACCTAAAACAATTCAATCATTTAAAAGTTTACAATTCACAATTAAATGTTCAAATAAGACACAAAACCGTTAAAATTGGAGATGATTATCAGTCATCGCTGTTAAACCAATGTTTTCAAAGATAGGATTCGAACCTACAACTTCACGATTACAAATCATGTGCGCTACCCATTGCGCTACTTTGTATATTGGTAACCCAATTTTCGCTGAATTGGTATACTTATCTTGTAACGTAACCCTGTTACGGGAAGCCAGATTTAGGATTTTCGCAATGCAGGCAAATACTTTATGCTATTTCAATCAAAGTAGTCGCATTAGACACTTTAATCTGAGTATCTAATTCCTTTAAAAGTGTATTGTTCTTTTCCTCCAGGCTCTCTATCTTTTTCTTGATATCAAGCGGATCCACAAGTTCTGTTGTGTTTTCCTTCACATATGCATCCACGACTCCAAGGGGCTTATCGTCTTTTGTTTTACTGTCTTTTCCGAGAATGCTAAGGCGCATGCTCTCAGCAGTATTCTGAAGCTGACTGTTCTTAAGATCACATGTGCGCACACGCTCGTTATACTCATCCTGCATTTTAGACTTAAGGATTCCTTCAAAATCAGCTTCTCCATCGTATGTTCCTAGTCCACGAAGTCTGCTTCGAAGCGAAATAGCTCCAGCAACTGTGAATTTTCCATATGATGTTGTGATTTCTGTTTCAGCATTGGATGCAACAATAGCTGCGTCAATTTTCTGGAATCGTTCAATCAAATCAACAATCTGCTGATATGACGACTCCGCTTCTTTCGCATATTCATCCTTGCCAATGCGCTTTGAATATACTTTATCCTCATTTGGCTTTATGGTATCCACAAAACTTGCTTTGTCAATTTTATCTGATATCTTCTTTACTAGTAGGTCTCTTTCGTCAAGAGCCTGTGTTACTAACATCTTTTCGCTCATAAAAAATCCTCCCTTAAAACTATCTCTTAATATAATTCTAAGGGAGGATTCATGTAATGTCATTGAACTTGTAGTTCAAAAATTATGCTGCATTTAATTCTCTCATTTTCTTATAGTAGGTATAAACTCTTCTCTCCTGATCCGTAAGACATGCATCCATTTGACTTTTTGTTCTTCCAGCATTTCCGCAAACAATTGAATCCATAGGAACTTGAAGCATTTTGCTAATTGCATACAGATTATCGACTGTTGGCATACTAACGCCATCCAACCATCGATAAACACTCTGCACACATCCAAACCCTAAATATTCTTGAATATCTTTTGGTTTTACTCCTCTCATATCCATAATTCTTCGAAGATTAACACCTGTTTCTTTTTTATTAATTGTTGGAAACATACTATCGCCTCCTTTGCACTAAATTCTTGTTCTACTCAGTTCTTACACATACTTTCTTCCCCGAAAAAGCAATTCCAAACTTCAAGATTTCCGTAATTCCATCCTCTTTCATTTCAGAATCGTATCGCAACTCACCAATTTGCTTTAATGCTTCATTAGACCATTTTTCAAGCTCAACATCGCTTAATTTTTCTTTCCACTTTAATTCCAAAATAATACCAGGATACCTTTTTTCTCTTGGAATTAAAGAAACATCAAATCTGCCATCTCCAGATTCTCGGTTCGATTTAATCTTATACTGATTATCCATTAATGCTATTAATCCTAGCATCAAACCATGATAAAATCCTTCAGCTCCACCATCGAAGAAGCTAATTGATTTATCCATATATTCCCCAATAGCGCTCTGCAACTTCTTGTAATCATTGGCATAAAGACTTTCTGCAATCTTATTTGCTGTAGTCCTTGTAATTGCTCCAGTTTGCAAGAAATGTGACAAGATTTCACTCTTATATACAGCTGCAATCTCTCTATTTGGAATTGATACTTCACATAAATATGAACCATCTGCTTGCAGTTCCTTTTTAGGAGTTTTCAAATAGCCAGCAACCAACAATAAGCTATAAATATTTGCTGGATCCTCCGCAATCGATCTATACACCACATTTTGATCAATTCTTGCAACTACTCTTTCTCCTTGCAAAAGGTCATATAATCTTTCTGTAATATCATCTGTAGCCACTCTTAGTACATCATCAAGGATTTCATTTTTTCCTGTATTTACCCAATATGCTTGAGGAAGGCATCCCTTGGAAATATAGTTGATTACAGACCATGGATTATATATTTCTTCGCTGCCAAACAAATATCCATCGTACCAGTCTTTAAGTTCCTCCTCTTTATCTGATACTCCATAGTAACTGAGCATTGCTTTCACTTCAGATTCTGTAAATCCAAAAAAGCTATCGTATTCTTCATCCATTACGGAGTTCACTGTTAAATTATTTAGACCACTAAAGATACTTTCCTGAGCAATACGCAAAATTCCTGTTAGGAAACCATAGGATAAATTCTTATTATCCTTAAATGCTCCTGAAAAGAAATTTCTCATGAATCCAATAATTTCATCGTAGAAATCCTTAGAGTATCCCTCTTGAATCGGAGTATCATATTCATCAATAATGATTACTGGAGCCTTATCATAATGTGAAGCAAGCATTTTAGATAGTCTTTCTAGCGAAGAAGTAAGCTCCACTTCATTAGCTGTAGCACTAATAATCTTTGTAAAATACTCCTTCTCATATTGTGAGAGCTTATCACTATTTAGTAGCTCTTGATGTCTTCCATACTCTTCTTGAAGTAGTCCCCTTATTTTATCTATTGTTGCGTCCCAAGTATCAAATTTAACATCCTTAAAAGTTAAGAATATGACTGGATATTTTCCTTGATGTGAACGATACTCTTCTCCACATTGCCAAATATTTTTATCGGCAAAATACTTACTAGTATTCTTATCTGATATTTCAAAGAACACTCTGAGCATATCCATATTCAAGGTCTTTCCGAATCTCCTTGGTCTCGTAAACAAAGATACCAATGGCTTTTGATCCAAGAATTCTTTGATTAATAACGTCTTGTCGACATAGTAATATTCTTCCTGCGCACGAACATAGTCAGAGATGCCGATTGGTAATGATTTAACTTCTGCTTTCGCAACCATATTTTTCTTGATGTATTTTCCATTAGACACTCTTCCATCCATTGGCTTTGGAGAGTCGTCTGGAATTAACCAAGATCCTTTTTCTTTTATTGCACCCTGTATTCTTCCTTTTTTGCACATATCATTTACGGAACGTGGCGAAACATTCCACTCTAAAGCCTTTTCTTTACAAGTTTTCATATATATATCAGCTCCTGTCATTCGCAATATTATTCCTCATCTTACGCAAATTATACCTCAGTAAAACGCAAAAAGTCAAATCAATTCGATATTTTGCGTTTAATTATTGCGTTTGCTTAATGTTTTGCGTCTTGTATTTTTCGGCACTTTTATTTTGGTTTTTTCAGCCCACAAACTTGTTTGTAGCATATTACTCAGACAAGTTTAACTCCACTGAAAAAGGACCAGCCCAGCTGATCCTCTCCCTCTATCACATCCCCATTTTCCTTGTCTTCAAGTTCCATGTCCACCCCTACAGTTTTAGCTTCTAATAAGCCTCCCCCATCCCCGCAAGAGTGTTATTTTTGTGTTATTTTTTAACCTCGCATACCCGCAAGCCCTTGCTATTACTGGCTTTCTAGAAGAAACGACATAATCTGCCGTGACACACAAATAGTATTTTTATCATTGTTTTGTTTCTCCTTGTTTTGCCCCGGAATGCCCTGTTTTGCAAGGCTTTCCGGGGTTATGATGAAATGCTCTGAAATTACAGATTGTAGCAAATTGGAGTAGAACCCTGCAAGTTGCTACTACCTGTTAGTAGTAAACGGGAAATTTCTACCACTAAGAACTATTATTAATTGAAGGAGATTTCTCCTTTCGGATACTACGCACACACTCGATTTGTCCAAGTCATCCCTATCTGTTCATATTCTATATGATGTTCCGATACATCCTCATCAATAAATTTGACGCACTTACAACTCAAATAATCTGCGCCACATTTTGTACATTTACTGTTTTTTACCCATTTAATGGGTACACAAATCATCTTACAACATATTGTTGGGAAATTAGTTACTGTATACATATCCTTCCGAAGCCGGTCGTATATCATCCAGCCATACACAGTTTGTTTTTGTCGAATAGTCTACTGGTTTGTATTCCTCATCTCGAAATTTACCCAGTGAGCCATAGAAACTGATTACTGCTGCATTTTTACGGAAATCTATTTTCAATAATTTTTCTATTGATTTTCTTGAATAAATGGATATTTTCAACTTTTTCACTCCTATCTGTGCTTGATAAATAATTAGGATATATGATTGCATGGGGCAAAAATAGTTCATTTCTTCTGAGCATATAAAAACAGTGCCGAAACACTGTTTTTTACTTTGTATATTCTATTAGTAAATCATTTGCATATTAAAGGTCTGATTTCACTCAATCTATTTTCTAACGTCGTTTTCAAGTTAAGTATATCATATGGCTCTAGTTCTTCTGAATTTATAACTTCTTTATTCTCTTCATCATCGTCTTTAAAAGTCTTTATAAATGACTCTGCAGCCATAATTTTCTGCATTTTAGACCAAACAATAAAATCCAATTGTAATGGTGTAATTGAATTCTCCTTACAATATTGCTTTATAACATGAGCATAAAATTCGTATGGATATTCTTGTTTTTTACAATCCTCTTCCCATGTTTGCATAGAACTCCACGAACCTATTGACTCCGCTTTCAGTTTTTTTTCACCTTTTTTTGTAAATAAATTTTCCGGTAACTCCCTATTATTTTCAGAATAACTATCAGGATTTGAAAAAAATTTCTCCTTAAACTTTCTTTTGAACCATTCCAAGCTAAAACTATCTAACGGCATATGGCAAGCTTTAAATCTTTCTTCCATTTCTGAATCATGTTTACAACAATACAAATACTTAAACGCCATATTTATAATTTTTTGTGCTTGACCATATGTCATATTTGTCCTTTCTTTACATTTCTCAATTAAATTAACACATATTTTTTTATGAATTTCATCAAAACTTTCTAGCTTATCCGCCCTAAGATAATTCTTCATATCTCCTACTATTTCTTTTTCTTCAAATATTTCACGGATATATTCTTTGTTATCCTTACCATCTTTTTCCCATTTAAATGTTCTACAAGCATCCAAATATCCTTGATATAAGGCATCAACATAAACTTTATCTTCTTCCCATTTTACCCTTTCATTCTCTTTGTTCTGAAAATAATATTTAAACGGATCTTTTTTAATTGTATCCACAAATTCAGCAACTTCCTTTTCAATCTCCATCTTCCGTATCTCCTTCCACAATTCTCACAAGCTCTCCCCACACTTTCACCATCGCATAGGTATCCAGCTCACAGTACTTCAGCAAATTATGCCTTGCCTTTTTCTGCTCCTCCGCAGGCATATCTTTTATCCTCGGAAATATCGTCATTGCCTCCGAACCATTATGCACACCTTCTAGATTATGATAATTCAATTTCGGATCATTCGGGAATATCGCTGGCAGGACACTTTTAATTGAAAATGATCCTCCCATCGCCCGGTTATAATAATGGCCTGCCTGAAATGGATCCAGTAAATCTTTGATATTATCTCTGATATTTAATAAATGCTCAGCTAAATCCGTGAACATTACTGCCAGTTCCTTGATTCTGCTGCACTCAAACGACTTATTGTATGCCGTTACGCATACATTCATCGGAATATCCCTGCACAAAGCTTCCGCAATTGCCCGCAATGGATTTTCTCCTGATTCTGCAAGGAATTCTTTATGTAATAACGGTGCACCTGCCGACTCTATATAATGCAAAGAATACTGGAATGGTATTTGCTGATATGGCTTTGTTCCCAGGAACAATGGTATCACTGGTTGCATTGTCTCAAAATCCAGAAAATACAACGGATAAGATAATGTACTTAAAAATTCCCGGATTCCATCAATATTTACATATGTCCCCTTGTCTTCTAATGCAAATTCAATCTGCCTTAATTGCTTTTCATTCTTAAGCTTTCCACAGGCTTTTAATTGCTTATAATCAGAAATTCCTTCCCTGTAATATTCTAATTTCTTTTTTAACGGCATTCTGTACAAGTCAAATACAGACGGTCTTGGCAAATTTTTTTTACAATAGTCCCAGTATGGACATCCATATGGGACTTTACAATATAATCCCAGTTCCTGATCCGGCTCAGCCTCTGATTCCAACAATGTATCTTCTTTTAATAAATTATTCTCTACCTCACCAATCGCATTTTTCACGAATCCGAACACATCTGTAATCTGGAACAGTCCTTTTAAATCCAATTCGCCATCATATATATAATTGTTATTGATGGAAACGATGTATGTTCCTGTAATCCGCACCCCACAATGTTCCAGCACATATTTCTGATAAGCAACATCCGCCACGTATACCGCTTTCATATTTTTTTATTTACCGTTGAACTTTTTACTTCATAAATTGCCCATCCATTATATTCTCTTTTCAAAATATCTACCGCACAATAGCACCCTTGATAAGAGAATGAGGCTTCACATATAACCGATGTCTCATGTTCTATTTCTACTTGTGTCCGTTCTATCATTGCAGGTAAATCTAACTGATTATTTGTAGTTTCTGTTACATCCACCGACTCTCCAAATAATTCTCTGGCCAGTTTTCCAACTTCTATTCCCACTTCCATTCTGGAGTCATCTGTGGCATCATCTGCATTCTCTTCCGGCTTATATTTATCCATCCACAGCATCTTTGGACATTGCCACAACCTGCAATATTTCGACTTTGAAAAATAATTCTTCATCTCTTATGCCTTACTTTTAATCTTCATATTAGCATTTTATACAAGAATATCATTTGCCACATTATCAGATATATTTTCAATTTTTACTTTCATATTGCTGTGCCCTCCACTGCAAGGTGAAAATTTCACCCGAAAGTGAATATTCTTGTGCGATGAAATCGCAACTCCGGAAATCATCTATGCGAGTTTACTCTACACTTCAATCGAAATGTAGGTATAATCTGTACTCATTTTTAGATATTGCACCTGTCTACTTGACAGGGGGCATATCATATCAATAGCAGGTGGTTTATTGTTTCGCCCATCTCCATTTCTCCGTTGTGAGAAATGAAGATGCACTCAACAGGCCAAAGCCCATAATTAAATAACAAACCCGTCAAAGAATATCAAGTCATTCACAACATCTATGCTTTCTTAACATTCCCCAGCGGGTTCGTTTGTTCGTAATTAAGGTCCTTTCATAATAAGTGCTTTATTTTCTATGTATTTTTGAAGGAAATATTATTTCATTAAAATCCGAAATAAATCCAATCTCCTCTTTGCACTCCAGATAATTGACTGTCACAATAATACTTAAAATAATTGCAGATATTAATATAGAAATACTTGTACCAAATTCAGAAACATTATTTCCAGCAGAATAAAACGTGCTAAACATTCCCACTTCTATCGGAATCACTGCTGAAATAATCAATTCTTTATAACTCTCTTTGTTCCTGAGTCTCCTAATCATATAACGATAAGCATCTTCATCATCTATAATATCCTTAAACGTTTTCTCAATATAATCTTTCCACTCACTATACTTATAAAATTTCAAAGCTCCATTTTTAGGTTTTTTCTTATCTTTCCCAATTATTGTATATGTTGAAATTTCCTTTTGATAATCTAGACTATATGGTGTATTTTTTAAATACTTATTTGTTTCAATATTGCTTACAATATTCACAATGCCTGTTAATATTAATAAAATACCTATTACACCTAGCAACAAAAAAAACAAATCACTACTTTGACTTAACCACTTACGTTTTTCAAAGAAAATGCCAACCAGTATTGATATGACACATATAAATAACATACCACATCCTATAACCAAGCATATTATATTCTTTGTATTAGATATTTTTCGTACTTCCATTTTCCAATCCTCCTCATTTTATATTTTATTATATCGTGACTCACTCATAAAGTTGTAAACCTTGGTTTCAACTTTCGCAAAACCATATAAAATCAAAGTTTCAAACACCAAGATATTATCATGCCGTGGCAGATAAATAATACCTTAATCATATATATTTTCCCTTCAAAATTTGATAAATACTGTATAATTTTGTATAGTATTCCAGTCTTTTGCTTTCTTCATTTTTCTTAACAAAAATAAACTTTCATTTTATATCAAATTCTGACATAGAACTAGGTATTGCACTTAAGGTTTCTTAATTATCGTGATTCACTTTTGTTTCTACTCTCTTACGAGAGCCTGTACTGGCCATTTTATATATTTGAAATACTTATATTTCTTATATTTCTCAGCATACTCATCCCACGTATAATATTCTATACTTGTATTTTTATCATTACTTTGATAAATAGTAATACCATTTTTATCATGATCCAACAAAATCTGAGAATGCTTATATTTACCCATTCTATCACTTCCTTTTATTTCATCACTTATTCTAATGACAGCACCAGATTCAGCCATCCCCAAGTACCTTTTACAATGTTCTGGTGTTATAGTTCGTTCCTCCAAAGAATGACATTTGTTTAACATATCATCATCCGTTCCTGCTTTATTACTAAATTTTTCCCACCAAATATGCCAATATACAGTTCTTGCAAAGCTCCAACAATTATTTTTCCCATAACTAGGCCAATCATCTTTTCCATCATTGGGACCATAAAATATCCCCCCTTCTATATAAGGTATAATCTTTCCATTTATAACATAAAAGACCTTTTCTACAATATCATCATCAAACTTTTCTTTTTGTATTTCTGTAATACGTCCATCCCTAATCATATTTCGCCAAGCTATCGCTCTATTTAAATTAATTCCAGTATGAGTAATGGTATAAGGATATAAAACCATTCTTTTTGGTGTAACTGGAGCACCTGTAAGAGAAAGAATTGCAACATAGAATTCATCTATATCCCACTCTTCAACCTTTTCCTGTTCAAACAGTTTATTTATAGCCTTAAATTCATTTCCATAAATATTCAATTTAATTGAATGTAAATATACATATAAAATAAACTTTTTAAATTCCCTGCGTTTATTATTCCGAGTATTTTCATAATAGTCTTTTAGTCCATTAAAAAAAAGATATGTATATATAAATTCAAAAATCTTTCTCCGAATAACACATTTACTATACCCTTTTTCTATACCTATATTACGAATTAATTGCATTTCCAAAGTAGAGCACCCACGAATTTTGCTTTTTAATCGCCCAAAAAAATCTTTAATAGTCCATGTGTTTTCCTCTATTTTTCTTCTTATTTTACCTATTATATATCTAAAGAATCTCATTTCTTTTATTAATGTCCAAATATATTTCAGCATTTGAATCACTGATTTTTTCACCTTATATCTCTTCATCATCTCCCTATTGGCTCTATACGCCTTAATTTTGTAATCAATAAACTCTATTGAAAACCAATTATAAGATTTCTTTCTTTCAAAAAAAGATTTATCCTCCAGCTCAACCATAATCTCAAATCTTTGCTGTAATTCATAATTTTCCCACTCTATTTTCTTCCCATCAAATTTATCAAAATAACCTTTTATAGTTTTAAAATCACACATTCCAAATTTTAATGTATTTAACTTATGAATGGTAATTAATAAAATACATATATTAACTCCATAAAATAAACTTATAGTTATCCCTTTTTCAATCAAATAATCTTTTAACCAATTTCCCGATACTATAATATTAATTATAATCCATATTCCAGCATCAATAAACAAAATTTGATATACAAAATCTATTATCTTGTACCAAAGATTACTAAGGAGTTCACATTTAACTTTATCATCAGACAAATATTCCTCCAATATAAACATTGACATAAGTAGCATAACAGCAGTCATCTTACAACTATATTGAGAAATGATTTCCATTGCAATTGTAGTTGCATATATTAATGAGATTTTTTGCTTTTTTGAAAAATGCTGATAACTAAAAATCACTATACATGATAAAAAATATACATATATTGAATTATTATTAAATACCTGTACCTCTTTAATCATTCATTTACTTCCCCCAACAATACTAAATCTCTGCTAACATTAACAACAATATATATTCTGTCTATTTGTGAATTCATCTAATAATTCTGTCTCAGCAACATTTTGCTTTACTAACTGAATTCTAGCGTCTTTTTCTTTTATATATAGCGAATGAACTTCATCAAATATATAATGCAACTTAAACAACATGGCATATGTGTCTTCCGTTTCTATCCTGTGCACCATTCTCTTCTGATTTTTTTTCAACTATTCCTTTTAATACGCTTATTGCCGTATTTCTATCCGTCATTTCCTTATCTTCACCAGAATAGACCTCAAATCTCTTATTTATTACCCTTTATGAGATATTCTTTATTCGCCAAAAGAATCTTGTTTGAAAAAAGAACACTGCATTCTCCCCTTTCATTCCCCAACAAAAAAATTCACAAACGACCAATGCCCTTACGCATCATATCTTTTGTGAACTTCTAATTTCTTTTTATCATATTTACTTAGCTTTTTCATAACTTTTCTCTCCCCCCAAAATTCTATATAAATATTATGCATCTCCCTCCTCCAAATTGCAACCTTTTTTAATAAAAATCGTCAAAATCTTCCCTCTTATCAATCTGCTTCACACCCCAATTCGACAATACTTTCTATGATTCCTATCTTATACTTATATCTCTATCCTTATCTAATTATTTTTCCATCACAAAAGAGCACAGAATTTCTTCCATGCTCTTATCTTACAACCCTCATCTATCTAATTATCTTCTGTCAGAACTTTCTCTTCCTCAGAATCCTTATCCCCGGATTCTTCGTCCTCATCCAGACTCGAAACTGCCTCATCTTCCCCCGAATCCGCAGTATCTTCCGATGCCACCACATCCTCCAGCACAGTTTCCTCTTCTAACACTTCTTCTTTCTGCGCTGCATCCTCCGACACATCTCCTTCTTCTAAAACCACACTTTCTTCCTGCGCCGCATTGTCCACAACTACTGTCTCGCCCTGCTCTGTATTTTCTGCATCTTCCGTGCCTTCATCCGAAGCCAAAACGCCCTCTTTCTCTTTCTCCTCTTCTTCCGTTTCTTCCACTCCCTCATCCTTCCGGAACTTCTCCCGGAACTGCTCTTTCTTGGCTGCCACAGCGTCCATGAGGGCAAGCTTCTTCTCTTCGCGGTTTTCTAAGGCTTCCTGCTTCTTTGCGTCACGGAGTTTTTGCTGTTCTTCGCGCTGCGCGGCTTTCTTAAGCTCTTTTTCCTGGCGCTGCTCTTCTTTGATGCGAAGCTTCTCGGCTTTATCCTGCTCCTTCTGCTGCAGGCGGTTCTGGCGAAGCTCGTCTTTCGCCTGCTGCTTCTGGCTCTTCTTGACCTGCTTTTTGGCGGAACGCTCGATAGAACGGATCATGCTCTTGGCATCACCGACTCTGCGGCGGGCACTGCAGTATGGATCGTAGAGGAAATAGGATGCTGTGGTAAGTGCCAGCAGCACCAGTCCTACGATAAGGCAGATTGGAAGCAGGAAATCGTAGAAGCCGTACTTTAATTCATAACCGATAAAGAGAACCAGCATCACCGGGAAAACTACTGCTGAGAAAATGTCACAGATGAGTCTCCAGAGAAAGAAGCACTGCTTCTGGTGTACAAAAATGGCTGCCTGCACGCCGGTAAAGAACATCAGCATCAGACAGATTTGTGATGTGATTCCATGTAAAAAGCCTACAAAGACGCACAATGCCAGTGAAAAGAAAAACATGGCAAGGGCGTAGCCTCTGCGATATGCATATTTGTATTCCCGCATTCCCTCTCGCTTATCTGCACTCAGGTCATGGATTTCATATACCCGGTCATTGACCCGCTCCTTCATGTCCTCCCGGTATTTGCGGCCTTCTCTGGCATGTGCCATATTTTCGTCCATGTCTTCGTCCAGTTCCTGCAACATTTTCTGTTCCATAAAAATCTGCTGCAGCAACTCATCTTCCCGCTCTCTGCGCTTTGTAATTTCATCCTGAATCCAGCTTGCCTTCTGCATCTGGAGACTCTCTTTCATCCATTGTTCCTTTTCCATATTTTCACCCATAGCTGCCTTCTCCGTTTCGTACGCTTCCATTCTGTTCTGTTTCTAATCAATCAAATCATTCTGAAATCTCGACAAATGCTCATAAGGAAGAATCAGTCTTCCCCGGTATAAGCCGCAGCCGTCATTCATCAGGCTGTTGCTTACTGCTGTAAACATGTCGACATCCACACCGGAAAGCTCCAGTTCCTGCAAACGCCTGCACCGTTCATAAGCTTCATCAAAATAAATGCATTCTCCCTCCGGGATGGTATCCCGGCGTGCTCTGGATGCTTCCTGCTTTTTCTCATAATTAATATGGTTGGCGGAACCGATTTCTGCAATATCATCCATCTGCTTTGTGCGAAGCTGCATTTCCACATAACATCTCGCACTGTTATCATAAAAAGTAATATGTAAGGATTTGTAATCGTCCTCCTTTTCGCTGGTGATATAATCCCGGTAATATGGTTTTACAGCATCATCCAAAAGCGGGGAACTGCTTCTTAAGACACCGCCTGTCGGCTCTGCCGTAAATCCACGCTCCTCTAAAAACTGTGGCAACACATTTGCAATCTGATAAAGGTGCTTTAATTCCTCTTCTTCGCGGTTCTCATGATTTTTCAAATGACACCGTGGCATGGAAATCACAATCCGGTATGCAATCAGATCACGGAAGCAGTTCAGCTTTTCCTTTAATTCTGCAATGTCCGGATAGCTTTTATGCTTTTTATAATAATCATAAATGTACTCTACAATATAGCCGTTGAATTTGCCCTCCGCACGAATCAGTGACTTGATTCTTCCTTTAAAAGTAAAGGAAAGATAAGGATATTCCATTGCCATATATTTGTAGAACTCACGGATTTTCTGGGACTGCGCTGTCAGGAAATCATTGTGCTCTAACAGCTCCATAATCTGAATCAGGAAATTGCAGTGCACCAGATCCACTTCATTTTTTGATACTTTTGCGGATGCCCGGAGGTCCTGCGTATACTTTTTCAATATCCGGAACACCGTTGCTCCGGAGTATAAGTAATCATTTAATGTAACCATTTTCCCTCGCTAAAATATCTTTTTATTTCAAATACTCTGCCAGTTCATATACCCTGTTTCTTGTTAATTCTGCCGCCTTATCATTTTCCAATAATGGCTGCAGGCTTCCGCCCTCGGCATCTTTACCGGCTTCCTCTACTGCACTGTCTTTTGTCTTAATCCAGTCACGCTCTTCCTGGGTAAGAGTCGTCATAGTGTCCTCATCCAAAGTCTCTTTTAAACGGCTCCAAATAGAATTCAGCTCATTATCCCACAACTGATACAACTGCAGAGACAGGGTATTCATTTCCTGCTGTGTCAGTTCTCCACTGGAAAGGTCTTCCTGCATGGCTGCTGCTTTCTCCTCGATTTTCTGCAATTCACTCTCTATGGATACATCGGAAGTTGTGGTTTTATCATTTACCGTAACCTTATCCCCACTCGGTCCTAAAAAGGTATCAAAGGTCAGCACATTAAAAATTGCATAGAATGGAAGCGTCGTATCATCATCGGTAAGACCAATGGATGCCCAGTCCAGGAATCTTTCCGGCAATTCATCTAACGGTGCACCCGGCAGATAAATATATAAATCATAAACCTCTTCCAAACCAGCCGGTCCCGTGTAAATATATTTCACGCCGCCTTTAATTTCCGTGTCGCCTTCTGTTTCCTTCGTTGCAATATTCTCCAACTGCATCTCATAGGTATAATCATTTATCTTTTCCGGCTGGGTGAATTTTCCATAGAAATCACAATAGTAAAGGGTTCCATTTGGATATCCATCCCCGCTATCTCCCGCATCTGCATCATGATAATTTCCCACAAAAGAGCCATCCTCGGATAAAATCAATGTAGAATCCCATGCACCGACTCCGCTGGTAAACATAAAGCTTTCTCCTGCAAGCTGTGCAAAAATGTCATCTTCATCCACATTTTCCGTTTCTGTCTCCTCTGTCACCTCTTCTGAGTTTTCCGTTTCTTCCGTCTCAGTCTCTGCCTCTGTTTCTGTGGTCTTTTTCTCCGGCTCCACGACTCTGCTTCCGCAAGCCGCAAACGTTGACATTCCAAACGCTGCACTTAATATCATTGCTAAAAACTTTTTCCCTTTCACAAACGAATCCTCCTGATGTTCCTTTTCAATTCCCGCCCCTTTTTTATCTTTCTATGATTCTAAATCAAATACATCCTGGTTTCTTCCCCGTTCTTTTGCAGCATAGAGCTTCTCATCCGCTAAGCGGTATAATATCGTAACAGCAATTCCTTCTGTATAATGCTGTACACCACTGCTGAAAGAGCATTCGATATTCTTTTCATGCTTTGTAAATTCCTTATATTCCCATCTTATATGCTCTAGCATTTTACCGATTTCATCCGTGTTCATCCCCTTTAAAACCAGCATAAATTCTTCTCCGCCAAAGCGTACCGCGATACCTTTATTCTTTACATGCTTCGTTAAAAGTCTTGCAAATTCCACCAGAATAATGTCTCCAAACCCATGTCCGTAAGTGTCATTCACATGTTTAAAGAAGTCAAGATCAATCAGTACCGCATCAAATTCTTCCTTCTCATCCAGAATAAGGTCTCCCAGATACTGATTTAAGTAACGACGATTATAGAGTCCTGTCAGTGCATCTTTATCTGCGGCATCTTTCAACTGTTCATTCAACTTCTTTACTTCTTCTTCCTGTCTCTGTCTCTGCATCTGAAGCAGGATAGAAATTAAAAAGACACAAAGTAAAACGATAAGCAGGGAACAAAGTGTGCTCTGCAGCACGACTTCTTTTGACAGTTTTTCACTTTCCAGCGGTCTCATATAGGCTAAAATAACTGCTGCCACATCTGCTACAATTACCACGCCGGCAAACCGGATTGCATTTCCGGTTGGAATAAAAATCGCAATTGCTACCATCGCAAGTACCATGTATACAATCGTTCCCGTCTGATATATATAATACAGTGCCGGAAATTCCACAAGACTTAAGACTGCTATCATCAAATAAGACGCATAACGTATCTGTCCTTTTTTTATTCCAATGAAACTTCCTGCGACCATAAGTAACATACAGATTCCGCAGAAAATCGTTGTTCCGCTCCATCCGAAAATCAATGCATTTCCAATAAATCCTGCCAGATTTCCGATACAGCTTCCCATTGCCAGCACATAAAACTGTCTGCGGCTCACATCAATTGAGGTATCAAATAAAAAATTCATCTTTCCTCTCCCATTTTATGAAAATAAAATTTTCAATTTATCCAGTGTATTTGCACATATCGTAAGTTTCTTTTTTAATTCATCATCCGGCTGTGTCTGATCCGGAACCATTGCCACCTGACAGCCTGCCTGACAAGCACTCATAACCCCATTGGGCGAATCCTCCACCGCAAGACATTCTTCCGGAGCAAGTCCAAGTTGTGCACATGCAAAAGTATAGATATCCGGTGCCGGCTTTCCGTGTTCTACCATGGTTGCACTGATGATTTCATCAAAGTACGGATATAGTCCTATCTGCTTTAAATATCTTTCTGTCCGTTCCATGTCGGTTGCCGTTGCAACTGCCCGCCGGATTTTCTTTTCTTTTAAGAAATTCAATAACTCAATAGCTCCTCTTTTTATCTCAATACCGTTCTTTGCAAGATATTCCTCCATCAATTCCTTCCGGTAAGCCCGGATAGCCGGATAGTCAAGATTCTCATCTGCAAACATTTCCTTTAAATGCGCCGGTGCAAAGGGTTGTCCTAAGGAACGCATGGACAATGCCTGCTCATCACTCATTTCATAGCCAAAATGCGCCATTGCCTTAGGCCAGCAGATTCTATAGTATTTCTCTGTATCAATGAGTGTTCCATCCATGTCAAATAAAACTGCTTTTATCATATTACATTTTCTTCCTGCCTTTTTCATTGACTAATTTGCCATACCCACTACCACAGTTACCGAAAAAAGATTTTCTTCCTGTTTCAGAAAAACATCCCCGTTCATTTTATGCATCAGCTTTCTGCATATATAAAGCCCCAGTCCGCTTCCTTCCTGGCTTCCTGCATTGGAGCCACGATAGAAGCTGTCAAAAAGATGCGGAAGTTCTTCTGCCGGAAGAACTTCTCCTGTATTTTCCACGGTAATCAGCACACAGTCTTCTTCTTTTGAAATTGATATACCAATTTTTTTGCCACTACCATATTTTATAGCATTTTCTATGATATTCTGCAATACTTCCAGCAAACGTTCTGTATCTGCTTTCACCAGAGAATTCTGATACTCCCCCATGTTAAACCCTATATGAAGCTGTGAAAGTTTATCTTTATAGTATACTGTATCTCAACGGACATTTCCGATGGCATGCCTTCTTCCGTAAGTTCTTCTGCCAGGTCATCTAATTCTTTTGCCAAATCAGCCCGGGTCTTTCCTGCCATATTACCCATTGCCTGTGATACATCTGATATGTAGACATCACTTTCTTTTCCAAATGTCGTAATCAGATTCTTACTTTTCATGGTATCTGTTGTAATAACCACTCCCAGCATAAAAACGGAACAGAGGAAAAAGGACAATATAATCGTAAGGAACCGTCTTGGACTGCTTAAAATATCATTGACTGCCAGATACCAGGTACTGTTAAAACGGCTTTTTCCCAGCCGGTAAATGGATTTCTTTTTAAAGCGTTCTCCGGACTGACCGTTTCGAATAGCATCCACCGGTGTCAGCTTCTTTACTTTTCCGGTACACCGGTATGCAAACCAGATAGTAACTGCAATAACAATGACTGCTCCTATGAAATTTACCGTAATGGCATGACTGTTTCCCAACATCATATTTTCTGTCACAGACTGCAGCAGCATATTGCCAAATGGGATGCTTGCCAGGAATCCAATTGCTGCTCCCACAACAGCCAGCATCAGATATTTTACAAGATAAAGGCTTCGTATCTTAAAGTCCGTAATTCCGATGGCTTTCATGACACCGATTTCCCGGTATTCTTCTGTCACCGTAAAAGTAATCGTAAATTTCAACACTGCAAAGGATACTATCATCAAGCATACACTTAAAACCAGCACCACAAATGCCCCAATCATATCCATGACATAACATAATTTAAAAATGTCCCGTCCCCGGTTAAATAGGATGTTGGATGCATTGCTTAACAAAGAGGCTATTTCCGATGGATTGTCTGTGTCAATATAAATAATCTCGCCACGGTATTCTGCAAGACTTTCATCCGATGCAAATTTCTGATAATCCGCTTCATTTAAAATAAATCTTTTATTTCCCATAAATTCAGAACCCAGCAGCGCATCTTTTGCTTTTCCGGCAATCGTAAACTCCACACTGTTTTTGCCATGGGTAATCGTAAGTTTATCTCCCTCTTTTAAATCATTTGCATCTAAGAAATTTCCTGTGACATAGACCTCACCCTCAGGCACTTTTGTAAGCTCCTTATTATCCTTTGTGAAAAAATGTATCTCACTTTCGGAAATGGATTCTATGATCATTGCCTTGTTTGCTATATCAAGTTCTTTTCCCTCTGCCTTGATATTCCCCTTGGCTGCATACATAATATGATCCATGCGGTAGTCTTTTACATACTGACAGGTATCCAAAAGCTCCGGCACACCGCCATCCCCCTGCTGGGTCAATACTACATAATCTCCAATGTCTGCCTGATTAAGATAATAATCGGTTCCATTTACTACCGTCAGTACATTGTTCAGCCCGCTTGCCACAAACATGGCAGCTAAAATAATAAACAGCAAAATTACAATATTAATTGTTTTCTTTCGCTTTAAGTCTTTGCGTAAGATATCCCAAAACATCTTCTGCTCCTTTCTATCCTCTTAGTATACCTCAACTACGCGAAACACGCTTTGCAATTTTCTCGCTACTTGTAACAAAGAATGTGCCTTGGCACATTCCTGCGCCTGCGGCGGTCACTTGCGACATCTACCTTATACGCCGCAGTGTGCATCCTCGCGTTTTTTTACTTTGCAGGCAATTTCCTGTAAAGGGAAAAAAAGAACCGGCAAAGTTTTATTTCCTTTGCTGGTTCTACTATAACGAATCAATTATTAAAGAATCCTTAAATCTGAAAATTCTTATTTCATGCTTTCTTTTAAAATAAATGCCATCAGAAGTGCATCCGGTCCGATATGGGTTCCGATTGCCATTCCAACTTCATGTAAGCTGCTTTCTGTCAGGGAAAAAGCATCCATGGTTTCTTTCTGGAATTCCTCTCCCATTTCCGGATTATTGCTGTGAGCAAATTCTACCGGCATGCAGCTATCCACTTCTCCTTTTTTCAAAAATGCCTGCATTCCGCTTTTGGCTGCCTTTATGCCGCGGGCTTTGGAATATCCTTCAATCTCTCCATTCCGGAGCAGCAGCACCGGCTTGATTCCCATTACATTTCCCACCGCTGCAACTACCGGAGAAATACGTCCGCCCTTTTTCAAATATAATAATGTGGACGGAACACCGGTAAGATAAGTGCGGTTCTTTACTTCTTCCAAGATTCCTGCAATCTCTTCTGCACTTTTGCCTTCTTCTTTTAACTTCACGGCATACTCCACCAGAAGCCGCAAGGATAAGGATGCCTGCAGGGAATCCACGATATATATCTTTTCATATCCGCACATTTCTTTTGCCAGCACTGCTCCGTTATAGGTTCCTGAAAGCTTTGAAGAAATGAGAATCACCAACACTTCCTCGCCTGCTTCTTCTGCCGCTTCATACTTTTCTAAAAATGCTGCCGGTGATGGCTGGCTGGATACCGGAAGTTGTTCCTCGCTGCGCAGTTTCTCATAAAATGCTTTGAAATTCTCTTCTGTATTCCGGTCGAATATAACATCTGCAAAGTTTGCCGAAATCGGCACCAGATCCACGCCCATTGCCTTTGCTTCGATTTCTAATATATCAGATCCTGTATCTGTAATTATCTTCATTTTCGTCTCCATCTCTTGACTGTTGTCTGTATCTATGCCACACTATATGTGAGATAATTTATATCACATTGTTGTGGCTGCATAAGTAGCATTGTAGCATAGTTTTCCCTTTTTTCAACGGTTTGATGTGAGACATTTTATATCATTTTGTATCATGATACGGATGTGGTGCCGGTGGGTGGGACAGTCGTTTTATATTTGTTATTACGATTTGTATTTGATACATACATTGCTTCTAACGTCAAAGAGCGGTTTTTCTTGCACTGCATTTTTCTTTTGCCGATAAAGCCTGTCTTTCCAATGTTTGACAGTATGCCGGACTCTGTTCGCCTGAATGCGGATACGATATATGCAGTCTGTTAGAGACGCTTAGAATTCCGGCAGCAACCGGCAACGCTGGCACAGGGATGTGCCAGCGAGGCACATCTTAAGCATGGATGCGAATATGTGCCGGTTGCCGGAAGATACAGAATTTTTAACGGAATTCTTAGCGTCTCTTTCAGACGGAATGTGGTATCCGCAACAGACGGACAGAGCCGGCATCCGGTCAAAGCAACGGAAAGGACAGCCTGACAGCAAGAAAAATACAGTGCTAAGAAAAATAACGCTCTTTGCGTAATGAACCAATGCACATATCAAATGCAAATCGTAAGAAACGAATATCATATTCTGTCCCACCCACCAGCACACATCCATAGCACATACGAACAGGAGCATTCAAATGAAAGAAACAGACAAACGATACGAAGCGAACCGCCAGGTAAAATTAAAGATTGCCCGTGCCCTGACCAAACTCATGGACACCAAAGCATTTTCCGATATATCCGTAACCGATATTATTACCACTGCCAGAGTAGCAAGAGCTTCCTATTACCGGAATTTTCATTCCAAGGAAGAAGTGCTGATTAAAATTACGGACGATATTATGGAAGAATACCGGAAGAGGGCAGAAAAGCTTGAAAATGACTTTTTCAGCTATGAGGCAATTTTACTGATTTTCCGGTATTTTAAGACTTACAAGAAATTTATTTTAAGTGTATATAAGGCAGGTCTTGCATACATTTACTTAGACCTTTTTGATCAGGAATTAGAAAATCATATGGGTGACATGCCTTATAATGATATTCACCGGTATAAAGTCTACTTCTATTCCGGTGCGCTCTATAATGTTTTCTTAAAATGGCTGCAAAACGGAATGAAGGAACATCCTTCCGCTATGGCTTCCATGGTGACGGAAATGTTAGAACAGGGAGCCTATCCGCTAGCTTAACTGCCAGCGGACATGGCTTCCTTCTTCATCTTTTGTAATAAGAAGCTGGTCTTCCATTTCCTGCTTTAATTCTGTTACATGGGAAATGATTCCAATAAGCTTTGAGCCGCCTGCCATCTCTTTTAATACCCGGACTGCCTGCTCTCTTGCATGCTCATCCAGGGAACCAAATCCTTCATCAATAAACATCATATCAAGATGTATGGCAGCAGAATTTTCCTGAATCTCATCTGCCATGCCTAGTGCCATGGATAACGCCGCCATAAAGGATTCTCCTCCGGAAAGCGTACGGACTTCCCGCTCTTTTCCGGTCACATTGGAATATACCATAAGGTCAAGTCCCTTATTCTTTCCGATTGCAGCCTTCTTCTCATCAAACATTCTGAGTTCAAACTGTCCTGCTGACATTTCTTCAAAACGGCGGTTTGCTGCATAAAGAATCCGCTCCAGATAATAGCGTTGCACAAAGGTCTCCAAATCCATACGGCTGCCGGACACATTTCCGGAAATGACAGTATAAAGCCGTGTTATACGGTTGTGCTGCTCTAATACCTGCTGCCGCCCGCTCCATATTTCCTCTACCGCTTCTAAGATTTCCGTATCCTTCTGATTAGAAATCTCCCACTCATTGGCCGCCCTGCCTGCAAGCTTACTCTGCTCCTCTGCTGCCTTAAGTTCCTCTGAAAGCTTCTCTACGTCCGGTTTTTCTTTCTCTCCTACAGTTTCTTTCGCTGTCTCATAGCGGCTCTGATACATCGTCTTCTGATTCTGATAATCTTCCCTTTTCTGCCGCATCTCTTCCATGGCATCTATCGAATACTGCTCCACCAGCGTCTGCCATTCCAGTTTGGAAATATCTTTTTCTTCTATATATAAATCATATTTTTGCTGCTTGGCTTCTGCTTCCTTTTTCCGTTCCGGAAGTTCTCTTTCACAACGGACAATGCCTGTCTGTGTACCGGTTTTCTCTTCCTCTAAACGGCTCTTTTCTTTATCAGCCTTTGCATATGCACTTTCTGCAGAAGCCTTCTTCTCCTGTGCTTCTGCCAAGACTTCATCCGCTTCTTTTTCAGATGTATAGTCAAGGGTGCGGTTCCGCTCTGTGTAAGCTGCCTGACAACGGTCAAACTGCTCTTTTGCCAATAGCTTCTTTTCTGTTGCTTCTGTCTCTTCTTTTTGAAGTGCAATCTTTTTTGCTTCTGCCTCTTCTAATTTATGAGACAATTCCTTCTTCTTTTTTATCTCCTGAGAAAGTGTTTCTTCTTCTTTTGCAAGCTCTTTCTTTTGCGTGACAAGCCACGGTTCTATTTCTTCATCGGCTGCCGGGTGTGCTTCCTTTCCAAAGGCTTCCATTTTCTTCCTGCACTTTTCCTGTTTTTCTGCCAACTCTTTCTCCCGGTTCTCTCTTCTTACGTGACATGTACCGGCTTTTGTAGATGCTGCTTCCTGCTTCTGCTGTAACTTTGCAACCGTTTCTTCTAAAGTTTCTAACATTTCCCGGCTTAATTCTTCCTGCATTTCTACCACAATGCATGGCTTTGGATGTTCCATGGAACCGCAGACCGGGCATGGCTCTCCCTCTTTTAATTCCTTTGCTAAAATACCTGCCTGGGCATCGAAAAACCGCTTACGATATGCTTCGTATTCCTGCTGCTTTTCCTGATACTGTCCGGATGCTTCCCTATAAATCTCTTTTGCATGTTCCTCTTGTTTCTTTTCTTTACCAAGAAGCTGCTTTGATTCTGTAATCTCTGCTACGGCATCTTCGATTTCTGCAAGAGCATTTTTCTTTCCGGTAATCTGTAACTGCCTTACTTCCATTCCTTCGAAGGCTTCTGCTTCTTTCTTCCACTGCACAATATTCTGCTCTAAGACAGTGCTTTTTTCTTTTGTCTCTTTTTCCGTCTCTTCCGCCTGCTGCAAAGCATCTTTACTCTGCTCTACTTCCTGCGCAGCTTTTCTTATTTCTTTCAATGCCGCTTTCGTGCGATTTACTTTTTCTTCTATAATACTGTAATTCTTCTGCTGTGTTTCCTTTTCCGCCTCTGCTAAGTTTCTTTCCTTTTCTGCCTCTTTTAAAGCTTTCTTTATCTCCGGCAACTTTTCTTCTAATTTCTGCTGTTCTGCCTTTAAATTCTCCAGCCTCTTTACCGCTTCTTCATACTGCTGATAGAGCTGCTTTGCATCATAGGCAAGCTTTATCATCTGCTCTAACCGGGCAGTCTCTTTTATCTCCTCTTCCGCTTCAAAAAGGCGTGCCAACTCCCGCTGTGCTTCTTCCATCTGGGTAAAGGATTTTTGCAGATTTTCCGCTTCCTGCAACGCACTCCTGCAATGCTCCCGCAGTTTTTCCGCTTCCTTTGCTTCCTTCTTTTTCTTCTTTCCCTCTTCCTTAAGATACTGGCACAATTGCTGCATCAATTCTAAAAAGCGTTCCATCTCCGGTGCTTTTGCATCCGCCTGCTGCATCTTCTTTTTCAATGCCAACAGGGCTTCGGCTTCTTCAAAGGCTTCCGGTATGTCCGCATTCTCAGCTTTGGCATGAAACTTCGTACGGATTGTGGCAATCTCTGCATCTAATTTCCTTTTCCGGTCTCCTAATTCATTGGCAATCTTTTCATATTTTTCTGTGTGGAATAATTTTCGGAAAATCACTTTTTTCTCATCGGATTTTGCCCGGAGCAGTTCCATAAATTCTCCCTGGGCAATCATTGCCACCTGCATAAACTGCCCCTTGTTCAGCCCGACAATATCAATGATTTTCTGATTCGTTTCCTTTTGCGAATAAACGATTTCATCCGGCATGATTAAGGTAACGGATTCGCTTTCTTCTTTTTCACCGCTTCCCCGCTTCAATGGGCGGACATGTCTTGGCACACGGCGTACTGTATAGACGCCGCTTTCTTCTGTTCCTTCACAGAATTTCAATTCCACATAAGGCTCTGCGCCTGCTGTGGCAAACTGACTCTGCAGCTCTGTTCCACTTTTCTTATTAGCTGTGGAACTGGCTTCTCCATATAACGCAAAGGCTATGGCATCAAAAATAGTGGACTTGCCGGAACCGGTATCTCCGGTAATCAGAAATAAATTCTGGGATGGTTTTCGAAAATCAATTTTCGTCCGGTCTCCATAGGACCCAAATGCCTGCATTTCCAAGGTTAATGGTCTCATAACTCACTCTCCTCCTCTACTTTATTGATGACTTCCTTAAGAATTTCTCTCTCTTCCTCGTTCATCTCTCCGATAAACTCACAGCATAGTGAAAAGGCATCAAGCTCTGCCTCATGCCGGAATTTTTCCATTTCATAATTGGCTTTGTGCAGCGTTTCTCTTCGGATTTCCAGTAAATTGGGAAATGCATGACGCAGCCGGTCCTGCATGTCAAAGACATTGACATCCACCTTATCGGTAAGAATCACAGTTACAAAATTATCGGATGGCTGCTTTAATACTTCTTCTAATTCTCCTTCCACAATACGCACCTGACGCAGTGGTTTTAACGGAATTACTCTGGTGGAAAGCCTGCCCTTTTCTTCCAGTTCCACCATAATAATGCCCTTTTTCTGTCCCGCTTCACTGACGGAGCAGGCAAGAGGTGTTCCACAGTAACGATAACACTCTTTTCCCACGGTCATAGGCTTATGAATGTGTCCCAATGCCGCATAGTCAAACCGCTCCAACACATCCGCAGACACTTCATCAATATTTCCCACGGTGCGGATTTCGGAATCCATCCGCTCAACATCCTCCGCCGCTTTTCCTGCCGGCAAGTAGAACTGGTGGCTCACCAGCACATTCCGCTCTGCTTCATTTACATTTTCTCTTTCCAGAAGCTTATGCAAAGTTGCATCATAGGAAAGGTTGTTATCATTTTCATCCGTTCCCACAATCTGCTTTACCATAGACGGCTTCACAAAAGGCAGAAGATAAAAATTCACTTTTCCATACTTATCCGTCAATGTCACTTTCTCAATGTATTCCTCTTTCGTCTCAGGCGGCTTTCCTATCATATATAAATGCTGTCTTGATAAAATGCTTCGAAAACAGTTCACTCTTGGTGCGCTGTCATGGTTTCCGCTAACCATCATAATGACAGCCTCCGGCACCATCTCCGTCAGTTCATTGATAAAATGATCGAATACCTCTACTGCCTCTGCCGCCGGCACTGCTTTATCATAAATATCTCCTGCAATCAAAATGGCATCCGGTTTTTCTTCTCCGGCCCGCTCTACAATCTGATGCAGGATATATTCCTGGTCTTCCCTTAAATCATGATTCATTAATTTCAATCCGATGTGAAGGTCGGATAAGTGAAATATCTTCATAGCCCACGTGCTCCTTTTCTATACAAGATTATCCTGCAAAGTGAGATTATATTTTTCTCTATCTCTCCTAGGGCAGAATATATCCGAATGCATCTGCTACCGTTCTTTCTGGTATCCCTAAGCGGGTATCTGCACAAACTTTTATTGATGGACACCGGGCAAAACTCGCATCGTATTTTCCTGCTAAATATAAAGAATCAAGCTCAGACATTTGCCCGGCATCCATTTGTTTGCTGCGATACCCGCTAAGGGATACACACGAAAGAACGGTAATGCAGATGCATTCCGATATATTCTGTTCCAATAGAGATAGCCAAGTCCAACTCTTACTTTGTATTATAGCTTGTCTGTGGTGCTGCCGCAACGGACTTCTGTAGAATTATATGGCAGCATTTTTAAGCAGGAGGCTAATTCTTTAGGGGGAAAATCTTTCAACTTTCTTCACTTTATAAAAATTTCGCAGTTTTTTTATTGATTTTATGACTTATTTATGTATAATAATTATGATGACGTAACTAGGATTTATAGTTTCTCAGTCAAGATATCATAAAAACCTGCTTTTTGCGGGCGATTATCATATTACTATATTTAAAGGAAAGAGGTAAAAACAAAATGGCAGAAATCAATTTAAGCAAGTATGGCATTACTGGAACAACAGAAATTGTCTACAACCCATCCTACGAAACATTATTCGCAGAAGAGACCAAGCCAGAACTGGAAGGCTATGAAAAAGGTCAGGAAAGTGAACTTGGCGCAGTCAATGTTATGACTGGTATCTATACAGGTCGTTCCCCTAAAGACAAATTCATCGTTATGGACGAGAACTCCAAAGACACTGTATGGTGGACATCTGATGAATACAAGAACGACAACCATCCAGCATCTGAGGAAGCATGGAGTGCTGTAAAAGACATCGCTATCAAAGAACTTTCTAACAAAAAACTTTATGTAGTAGATGCTTTCTGTGGTGCTAACAAAGATACCCGTATGGCTATCCGTTTCATCGTAGAAGTAGCTTGGCAGGCACATTTCGTAACAAATATGTTCATCCAGCCTACTGAAGAAGAATTAAAGAACTTTGAGCCGGACTTCATCGTTTACAATGCTTCTAAAGCAAAAGTTGAAAACTACAAAGAATTAGGATTAAACTCTGAGACAGCAGTAATGTTCAACATTACAAGCCGTGAGCAGGTTATCGTTAATACATGGTACGGCGGAGAAATGAAAAAAGGTATGTTCTCTATGATGAACTACTATCTGCCATTAAAGGGCATCGCTTCCATGCACTGCTCTGCTAACACAGATATGAACGGTGAAAACACCGCTATCTTCTTCGGACTTTCCGGAACAGGTAAGACAACCCTTTCAACCGATCCTAAGCGTCTCTTAATCGGTGATGACGAGCATGGTTGGGATGACAACGGCGTATTCAACTTCGAGGGTGGATGCTACGCTAAGGTTATCGACCTTGACAAAGATTCCGAACCTGATATCTACAATGCGATCAGACGTGACGCTCTTCTTGAGAACGTAACATTAGATGCTGACGGAAAAATCGATTTTTCTGATAGGAGCGTAACAGAAAACACCCGTGTATCTTACCCAATCAACCACATTAAGAACATTGTCCGCCCGATCTCTTCTGCTCCAGCAGCTAAGAATGTCATCTTCCTTTCCGCAGATGCATTCGGAGTACTGCCTCCAGTATCTATCTTAACTCCAGAGCAGACTCAGTACTACTTCCTGTCTGGATTTACAGCAAAACTTGCTGGTACAGAGCGTGGAATCACAGAGCCTACACCTACTTTCTCAGCATGTTTCGGACAGGCTTTCTTAGAGCTGCATCCTACAAAATACGCTGCAGAGCTTGTTAAGAAAATGGAAAAGAGCGGAGCTAAGGCTTACCTCGTAAATACAGGATGGAACGGAACCGGAAAACGTATCTCCATCAAAGATACCCGTGGTATCATCGATGCTATCTTAAGCGGAGCTATCTTAACCGCTCCTACAAAACAGATTCCATTCTTCAACTTTGAAGTTCCTACAGAGCTTCCAGGCGTTGATTCAGGCATCTTAGATCCTCGTGATACTTACGCAGATGCTTCTGAATGGGAGACAAAAGCATTAGATCTTGCTGACAGATTCATCAAGAACTTTGCTAAATACGAAGGAAATGAAGCTGGTAAAGCTCTTGTTTCTGCAGGTCCTCAGAAATAATTTTCCTGATAAGGAAATCAATAGAAACGGAAAACCGGATGTGATTCCACATCCGGTTTTCTTTATCTGTTTCCTATTTTGCTGCCAGATCCTTTACTACTTCACCTGCGATAATCAGTCCAGCGACAGATGGCACAAATGCCACACTGCCCGGAATATCACGCCGCTCCGTACATTTATGGGCTGCTCCCGGCGGACAGATACAGTTGGTTCTACAGCTGATTGCCATATCTTCAACTGGTCTGGTTGGCTGCTCTTCGGAATAAACCACCTTAAGCTTCTTTACGCCACGTTTCTTTAACTCACGGCGCATTACTTTTGCCAGCGGGCATACCTTTGTCTTATAAATATCTGCCACACGGAACTGACTGGCATCTAACTTATTTCCGGCTCCCATACTGCTGATAATCGGCACATTCATCTCCTGTGCCTTCATAACCAGTGAAATCTTCGCTGTTACCGTATCTACTGCATCTACGATATAATCATACTCTTCAAAAGGAAATTCATCCGCATTTTCCGGCAGGAAAAAGCATTTATGCACTTCTACCCTGGCATCCGGATTAATCTCTAAAATACGGTCTTTCATGACGTCTGTTTTATATTTTCCAACGGTCTTTCTGGTTGCAATAATCTGACGGTTGAGATTCGTCAGGCATACCTTGTCATCATCAATCAGATCAAAAGCTCCAACTCCGCTTCTTACCAGTGCTTCGCAGACATATCCACCTACTCCGCCAATTCCAAATACTGCAACCTTTGCATTCTTTAATTTTTCCATTGCTTCTTTTCCAAGCAATAGTTCGGTTCTTGAAAACTGTGTCAGCATCTTCTATCTCCTCTTCTTTGACTACGCTACATTTTACCGCGTCCTTATGTTCTTTGCAACAGAAAAATGCTGCACTCCCATTTCTGAAAGTACAGCATTTTTATTTTTCATTTCATGACTTTTCTATTTCCGATATATCCCTTTTCACTTATTTCATACGGCGTCCTGCATTTAATCTGCCATATGCTCCCGCAGCTACTCCTGCCGCAGCAATCAGTACAAGAAGATATAGGAATATCTGATTGTCGTCTCCGGTTTTAACCTGTGTGCTGCTATCAGACGTTGTTGCTGCCGGTGTCTGTACCGAAGATGCGCCTGGCAATGTTGTAACAACATTACTTCCGGCGGTTAATGTCGTTCCATTATTATTTTCATTTGGCGTGCTTCCACCTGGTGTATTTTCCAGATTATTTCCGCCGCCCGGGTTTGACGGGTTTAAGCTGTCGGAAGAAGGAAGTCCTTTTTCTACTACAATCTGTGTTGCAGAAGACGCATAATAATTGCGTGTTTCCTGATAACGTACCAGATAAGTTCCGTCGGTAAGTCCGTTCAATTCATTTTCTGTAATTGCGGTATAGGTAGTTCCATCAATACTGTATTCCATCTCCGCATTCACACCACGAATCTTTCCATCATTTTTGCCATCAATGGTTTCTGCTACTGCGGTAAGTCCTGTTGGTGCTCCACGATGTGCTTTGGTAATGCTGAAGTATTTTGTTACACTGCCTAAAAAGCGGGAACCACTGATAATTGCTGCAGCTGTATCACCCACTTCAATATTGTCAATATAAGTAACCGTAAAATCCCTTCCTTCAGTTAATGTCATTCCATCATACGTTACGGTTACAGCCGGCTCTTTTCCTGTGCCATCATAGACAAAGGCAGCCGGGCTTAAAGTAATGTCCGCTTCTGCCAGCTTCTTATTACGAAGTACCAGATTTTTGGCACGATTTCCGGATTCATCCAGTACTGTAATATCAGTATCAACAAAAACTGAATATCCGAAAGGAATTAATTTGTCCAATGCCTGTTCCATTGCTGGTACATTTTTATAGTTTGCCAGACCACTTATCATGTTTTCTACTGTAATTACAGAATCGTCATCCGGTGCTATTGTAATCATTTCTACAAAGAATGAGCAAGGGGATGCCTGTGAACCTACATGAAGTCTACTGCTCTTTAATTCCAGACCACCATTTGCAGTCCAACTTATCTCATGGATATCCGCTTCCACATTTTCTAATGTACATTTATCAGAAAGACTAGTATTTGCATCATTGAGCATTCTCAGGTTAAGCTTTCCATTGGAAACGCTTAAGTGATTCATGATATTAAATGCATCTAATGTTAAACTCTTCCCATTTAAATCAAGATTTACAGCCTTATATACAGAGGATAAATCAATTGTTTCACTGCTGTTCTTATAATCAACTAATAATTTTACAGTATTGTCTGCATTGGCATTATGGAATGCATCGGACAGGCTGTTATAATTTGTTACATTTCCGCTGGCATCTACAATAGCAGCCACCGGCTCCTGGTCATCACAAACAACACATTTTCCATTGATACGCTTTGGATGCGTACATCCGCTGGCAGTATATACGGTTCCATCTACGATGGCTCCTTTCTTTGTGCCGTCTACAAGCTGGATTACACCTGTTGCAGGAATCCCTTTCACCATGGAAGTTAATGCTGTTCCTTCCGTATTTCTCTTTAACGTAACCGTTCCACCTGCATTCAGGTCGACTGCATTCAAAGTCGAAATTACATATGTGCTGCCTTCCTGTTCTATTGTAATATCCCCATCAGTACACTCAATACTTCCACCTGCTCCACCCCAGGTAAGTGATGAATTTGTTGTTCCATTCTGTTTCAGTGTTACATCATTCTTTGCCTTTATATCAAGTTCTGCCTGAAACATCGGTACAGTTGCATTAGTTGAAATGCTTACTGCTCCTGCCAATGCCCGAATCGTCAGCTTACCATCTTGCATGACAGAGTTTGCAGTCTGTTCTATTGTAACATCCCCATTGGTTGAAGTTAAGCTCACCTGTGGATTACTCTTGCTTGTTATTCCCTTCGCTGATTTTAAAGAAATATCTCCTGCAGCTTCAATCGTAAGATTACTGTCAGTCAACACCCCTGTGCTGGTATTTTCCAGTTCCACCTTTCCACCGGTATTTTTCAGGGTAACATTTTCTGCATGGAAAATTGGATAATAATCAGATGCAGAACTTAATGCAAGGTCTCCTTCTGTCTGTGTCAGGTTCAGTGTGGATACTCCACTGTCAATCATACCACATGGTGCGGTTATCGTAACTTTCTTTCCACTTAAATCAACCACTCCACTGCTCAAAGCAATTGGCTCTGAAGACGTTGATGCAGTTTCCAGTGTAATATCACCGGTTGTATCTATCTCAAATCTGCTGCCACCGTTTATTACATTACTATTACTTGTCACCTTAAAATTTCCGGTAAAATCCTTTGTGACAACGGCAGCACCGGTTCCGGCTAACAGAAATGCAGGAGAAGTTCCTTCTACAGTAAAATTTCCTGCTCCGGAAATTGTTAAGTTTCCGCCTGTTACTGTCACCGGATTCGGTCCGGAAGTAGCAATCTCCATATCATTATATACAGTCATGGTTGCCGTATCTTTATCAAAATAAATATAACCACCACTTTCCGGTTCTTCCCCTACTTTATCGACGCCACGAATCGTTGCAGATGGTCCCGGTGTAGAAGGAGGATCCACCGCCTTCACATACCAGCCCGTCTCTAATGTTGTAATTCCTATTTGAACGGATGCCGGCGTATCCTCTGCCTTTACCAATAGTCCGGCAGCATCTCCCATAAATAAGCCTGTCATCATAGCCAATGCCATCAAAAATGCCAGACATCGTTTTTTTCGTTTCTTTCCCATATTTCCTCTCCTTTTTTTATTTCTATTTCTTTTGTTCACACAGTTTCTATCTTAAGAAAACGCTTAAAATTTTGCAACCAATTCTTCCAAATTGTGATTTTATCTTCCTGATTGTCGATAAAAAATGATTTTTATTTTCTTTCAATATGTTATACTTGTTTCGTATCCGGTGTTTTTTACTTTTTATATACAGGAGAATAATTATGCAGATTTACTTATGCGAAGATTCTGAAAGCGATGCCTTACGGCTGAAACATCATCTGAATACATATGCCACGAAACATCATTGTAATATGGAGATTCTACTTTTTTCTTCGGGCGAAGAGATGATTCAATATTATAAGGAAGAAAAGCGTTATCCGGTTCTGCTGTTTTTAGATATCTATATGAATAACCAGGATGGTGTGGAAACAGCACGTATCCTTCGTTCACTGGGCTATGAAGGTGGCATTATTTTCACCACTTCTTCTACGGAACATGCCATGGCAAGCTATGAGGTAAATGCTCTTTACTATCTGCAAAAACCTTACTCACACACAGATTTTCTCAATGCCATGAGCCGCTGCGATACGCTTTTAGAGGAATCCAATGAAGTATTTACCTTTTCTGTCCGTAGGAAGGAATATTCTCTTCCTTACTCAGATATTCTCTTTTTTGAAACCGGGCAGCACAATGTCCTGCTGCACGCTATATCAGAGACTTTTACGATTCCCGGAAACCTGACACAGCTTACCGAGGACTTTGCCTCTGTTGCCTGTTTTCTTCCGGTTGGCCGCAGCTATCTGGTAAACCTAAACCATGTCACTGGAATTCTGCAGCACGACCTTATTATGGAAGACCACTCCATTGTGCAGATTCCTTTTCGTAAACGTGACGAGGTAAGCAAGGCCGTTAATAGCTGGTTTGCAAAGCTTGAGAAAGAGCCAACTCCTCCCGGCTTATCCTAAGGCCAGATATTTCCCATGTTTCCAATGTACTCCTATTGCGAAAATGTTACAGACTTGTTACAATTCATTTGTACTTAGCTAAGACATGATTTCAAAGAAAATAAGGAGGACGAAACTATGTGTTTTAATTTCAATAGCTGTTCCGAGTTATTTAACACAATCTGCAAATTATTCAGACTCGGATGTTAATATGTTTTATGCGATTTGCATAATCACCAAAAAGGCTGTAACCCTTGAAAAATCAAGGATTACAGCCTTTTTTCTAGTTAAGCTGGCAACGGGAATCGGACCCGTGACCTCCGCACTACCAATGCGACGCTCTACCGACTGAGCCATGCCAGCAATTCTGTCGGAACTAATCCCGACTTGTAATACTATACTATAGAGAGCTATGATTGTCAATACTTTTCTACAGCATAATGTCAGATTTTTCTTTGCTATGCTCAATCTTCATATTTAACTTCCGGAACGGAACTGCAATTACAAGTCCAATCAGAAGTGAAATTATAATATAGATGCCCAAGATGCCGAGGCATTTCCAATAAGTCATTCCATACATACCACCGATGGTCTCCCGCAGGGCATCCATTCCATAAGGGAATGGGAAGAAACGGTAAATCCGCTGATAGATTGCCGGCAGTACTTCGATTGGGAAGGAACCGCCTGCTCCTGCTACCTGGATAACCATAATGACTACCGCCAAAGCCTCTCCGACATTTTCAAAGGCTACCGTTAATGCATACATAAATAAGGTAAATACAAAGCTGCAGCATGCGCAGGCAAGCCAGAATAAGAATGGGTTATGGCATTGTATCTTAATATAAAACAAATCTCCCAGTGCAGTAATCAATGCCTGCACCTGTCCAATCAGGAAGAATGTAATATATCTTCCAAAGAATTTCTGGTAAGGTTTTGCATCCGGTATTTTCTCATCCGGAAGTACCTTTACATGAATGATTGCCACCAGAATCAACGCACCTACCCACAATGCCAGTACCGTATAGAACGGTGACATTGCCGAACCATAATTGGAAATCGGATAAATCTCTTTCGTCTCCATATTGACCGGAGAAGATAAGAAATCTCCTAACAAAGTCGGGTCGGTCTCTAAAATTTTCATCAAAGCCTGATACTGGTCACTGATTTCCAGAGCACTGAGACTTGTAATCACACTGTCAAGTCCGGTCTTCATTTCCTGTGCTGCTGCCAGTGAATCACTTAAGCTTTCATTTCCCTTATCGAGGGTTTCACTATAAGCATCCAACACTTCCGATACTTCATCAAAATCTCCATCGACACCATTTAAAATTGCCTGTGTCTGATTCAGCGACCCCTGCATGGACTGAATGGTTGTCTCCAGCTGACCTTTTACCGAATAGTCAAACGTATCTTTTAAAGCTTTTATTTTGGTCTTACAGGAAGTTATTTCGGTAGATATTTCAGTGTTTAAAGTATCCTTTGCAGTATTTAAATCTGTGACATTATTCTGGACACTGTTTAAATCTGCTTCAATTTTATCTAACTGTGCTTCGATTTCTGCAATCTGACCGGAAACACTTTCATCATCCTTCCAGTCTGCCACACTGTTTTCAAATAACTGACGGATCAGCGGCATCATATTAATTGCGCTCTGCAGTCCGCCGGAAGATAAATCACCATAGTTATCCAACTGATCTAAGGCATTCTGTATCAGCGTATTGATATTGTCAAGGCTGTCGGCTGCTGTATTAAGATTTGCTGAAATAACCTCAGCCAAAGCACTGGCATTAAGGCTGCCGGAATTCAATGCTCCCTGCATGGTATTTACCGTATTCGAACCATCATCTACCATCGTATTCAGATTCGGCAGCATAACCTGTGTCGTATCAATCAGGCTGGATGCCGAATTGGTAATGCTGACAAAAGAATTTAGCAATGCAATATAGCCGTCCAAATCTCCGCTTAAATCATTAAGCTGTGTCAGGAAAAGATTCATCATAGAGCCGGAATCCATTCCATTTTCTACCATGACATCATTTACCTTTAACATGACTTCTGCCAGAGTGCTGACAAAGGTTGCATTAACCTGCTCCTGTACTGCCGTTTTTGCCTTGGATGTAATCTTTGGTGCAATGGCATTTTTCTTCTCATTTTCATAATAAATAATCTGCGGATTCTGTACTTCTCCGTTAAGGAAGCTTATCATTTTCTCGGAGAAATCCTCCGGAATAATCAGTGCCGCATAATATTCACTGCTGTATACACCGTCGGTTGCTTCATCCATGGTATCAGTAAACTGCCAGCCCATAGTCTGATTGGCTTTCAGGGCATCAATGACGCTGTCTCCGATATTTAAAGACAGACCTCCCATGTCAATTCCCTCATCTGCGGAATATACTGCTATCTTAAGATTTGATGTAGATTCCGGTCCATACGGGTCCCAGTTGGACAATATATTAAACCATGCGTACAGTGACGGAATAATAGAAAGACCTATTACAATAACCACTGCTACCACATTGGTGCTGACTCTCTTAAAATCCTGATAAAAGATTCTAAAAATATTTTTCATGTGTTATCCCTCTGCTACTCCTTTGTGCTATCCGTTAAAAGTTCCTGCTCTGCCGTCTGAAGTACGGTACGAATCCGTTCTTCTACCTGGGCAATTCCATCACCAATCAGTGCATCTCTCTCCTGCTGCTCCCGGTTAGAAATCTCATTTAATTTTTCCTGTAATTTATAGTCCGAATATTCTACGAAAATTAAATATCCTGCCAGAATAAACAGCGATACAATCCACAGAATCAAAAATACAATTTTTGAGCTTTCTGTCCAGAATAACAATGCCAGGAAAATCAGTGGAATAATGATAAGGCACCGCAATCCGATGCGGATACGTTTCTGGTTCTTCTTATGAATCTCCTTCTCATAGCCTAAAAGCATGTCATAAAGCTTTTCATAATCTTCTTTCTTTTCCATCTGCTCTTCACCTGCTCTCTTACATCATCTTCGTATCTTTCATTCGCTTTTCCACGAAATGATTGATACCCATAAATGGTACGCGAATCAGCAGTCCGATTAACAATGCCGCTGCTGCGAAAATCAGAAGCTCTGCCAGATTCTTCTCATAGGCTCCGCCATACATGCCGCCAATGGTTTCACGCATGGCATTAATGGCATATGGGAATGGGAAGAAAATATATACCCGCCGGTAAAATTCTGGCAATATCTCTATCGGATACGTTCCACCGGAACCTGCAATCTGGATAACGACCATTACAACCACCAGTGCTTTTCCGATATCGCCAAAGGAAAGTGTCAGCGCATAGATTAATAAGGTAAAGGTAAAGCTCGTCAGCGACGCCGCAAACCAGAACAATACCGGATTCTTCACCTGACAATGTAGCAGATAAATATTACCCAGCACAATAATCAATGCCTGTATCTGTCCCATCACAAAGAAAATGAGATATCTTCCAAGGAAAAGCTGATAACGCTTCGGATTCGTCAGATCCTTCTCAGAAGCCTTCACCTTAATCAGGGAAACCAGTACGATACCGCCTACCCAGAGTGCCAATGTCGTATAAAATGGTGCTACCGCAGAACCATAATTTTTAATCTCATAAACCTGCTTTGTCTCCACTTTTACCGGCTGTGCAAAGAATTTACCATAGGATTCCGGATCGCCGCCCAAAAGTTCCATGATAATCTGCATCTGTTCATCTTCCGATGCTTCATTCAGCTTGCTGATTGCCTCTTCTATCTTTGTATCACAGGTCTTCAGCAATGTCTGAATCTGTGTAAAGCTTTCATCTGTAGCATCTACCATATCTAAGGTTCCATCGAAAATGGTTTCCATGTCACCTAATGTATTATTCAGATTATTCAAAAGATTGGTTACATTGACCAGTATCTGGGATGCCGTATCCAATATTCCGGATACTCCAGGCACCAGATTATTGGTGTATACATTCTTCATATTTTCAATGGTCTTGCTGCAGGTAGACAATGCTGTATTCATTCCGCCTGTCACAGTATCTACCGCATCTTTTACTGCATCTGATGCATTGTCCGGCATCAGTGTCTCTAAAAGCTTCTGCATTTCTTCTGCATCCTGCTTCAACGCATCAATCTGTGACATCACATCATCCATATCCGTTTTCTGCTCGTCCGTAAAGCTCTCATCTGTCTTGAGTCCACTGATTGCTCCATAAAGCGACTGCAACTGGTCATTTAAAGTCTTAATATCATCCGTTGTTGTCTCAATACTTTCAGTTGTCTTCTTGGCAGAATCTCCCAGCCCGGCATTGGTAATATCCGTTGAAATCTTATTCAAAGAATTCTCAATATCCGTTAAGGTTGTCTCCACATTCTTGGAAAAATCTGAAAGTGTAGTATCCGTACTGTCTAATTGTGTCTTTGTTCCATTTAGGGAATTTACAGCTGAATCAATTTTATCTTCCACCTTTGACACACTGGAATTGGCTTCATCAATCCCTGCGCTCAGTTCTTCATTTCCGGATAGGAAGCTGTCTATCATGGCATCATAGTCCTTTAAATTCTGGCTGAGCTGCTCTAATTTCTGGCGGAATCCATCCACACCGCCATCTTCACTTATTTTCTCAGAAAGATTATCCATCTGGGCAAACATGGCACTTGCCGCTGTCTCAAGAAATGTCTCATTGATACTGGACTTTAATGTGCTCACTGCAGTATCGGTAATTTTCGTTGCAATGGCATTTTTCTTCTCATTCTCATAATATGTAATGGTCGGATTCTCCAGACCTTCTGTAAAAATACTGAACATGCTCTCGGAAAAACGGTCACTTATAACTACTGCCGCATAATATTTTCCACTTTCTACTCCGCTGATTGCTTCATCAGAGCTGTCTACAAACTGCCAGCCTATGGACTTATTCTCCTTCAACTGCTCCATCACCTGAGCACCCATGTTGACGGTTGTGCCATCCTCTAATTTCATTCCTTCATCTTCAGATGCCACTGCAATATAGATATTTCCGGTGTTGGCATAAGGATCCTCGTTGGAATAAATATTAAACCATGCATACAAAGATGGAATAAAACACAATCCGATTGCAATGACCAGTGCGAAAAAATTCCTGCAAAGTCCTCTTACGTCCTTACGAAAAATGTGAATGATATTTTTCATGCTGTTACTTCCCTTTCAACTTCTTCTTTAAACGCTGCAACGCATTATCCACAGCCTTCGGCTCTTTTCCCATAGCTTCTGCAATCTGCTCATAGCGAAAGCCCTGCAGATAATACGACAACACTTCCTGTTCCATTTTGCTTAAAGTTTCATTTACTTTCCGCTTGAAATCTTCCCGGTCTTCCTGACTGATAAATAAATTCTCCGGATTCGCCTCATCTATAGTCTCCAACACATCCGCCAGATTCCTGCCTTCCGAATCCTCACTATCTGCATAAAGTGGTACATACGAATTGAGCGGTGCATGCTTTTTCCGATTGGAAGCCTCCACCGCTGTATACATCTGCCTTGCAATACAAAGGTCTGCAAAATGAAAAAAGCTGCTGTCTTTATCCGGCTGATAATCCCGGACAGCTTTAAACAGACCAATCATTCCCTCCTGAATCAAATCGTCCGTCTCACCACCAATGAGATAAAGTGCTTTTGCTTTTTTCTTAACCAGACTCTTGTATTTGTCCATCAGATAATCTGTAATTTCTTTTTCACCACTACGAAGTGCTGCAATTAATTCCTCATCACTCATATTCTGATAAGATTGCATCTCTCTCTCCTGTTAACTTAATCTCTGTCTTACAATTTCATAAGCTAAAACACCTGTTGCTACCGATGCATTTAAGGAGTCAATATCTCCCTTCATTGGAATCGATGCCACAAAGTCACAGTTTTCTTTTACTAATTTGCTGACACCTTCTCCTTCATTTCCGATAACCAGTCCGATAGAACCTTTTAAATCCAGATCATACATGGTTGTGCCACCCATATCTGCACAGACAAACCACATGCCCTGCTCCTTTAATTCCCGGATGGTATTGGTAAGATTGGTTACCTTTGCTACCGGTGTATAATAAATGGCTCCTGCAGAAGCCTTTGCTACGGTAGCGGTCAGTCCCACTGCACGGCGCTTTGGAATAATGACGCCATGGGCACCTGCCAGATTGGCAGTACGGATAATTGCACCCAAATTGTGCGGATCTTCAATATTATCCAGCAAAATGACAAATGGTGCTTCATTTTTCCTTCTGGCATTTTCTAAAATATTTTCTACCGTTGCATAAGAAAATGCTGCTGCCATGGCAATGACACCCTGATGCTTCTTCGTCTCTGACAACTGCTCTAAACGTTCCTTTGCAACAAACTGTACCAGCGTATCATGCTTTTTCGCTTCTCTTAAAATGGTCTGAATGGGACCGTCTTTACAGCCATCTAATACAAACAGCTTGTCTATGGTTTTTCCGGAACGAAATGCTTCTAAAACTGCATTTCTTCCTTCTATCTTCGTGCTTTCTGCCTGTGTGTTTTCCATCTGCATTTCTTCCATTCTACTTTCCTCCTGCCAGATCATTCTTTCCGGTCTTCACATTATAGTGTCTGATTGCTTCTTTCGCCAGTTCCAAAATCCGCTCAAACTGATCCGTCAGATATAAATAGCCCATCAATGCTTCAAAGCCGGTGGCACGGCGATAATCTGACATAGTTGCGTTTTTTGCCATGGTCGGAGACTTGGCATTTCTGCCTCTGCGGTAAATTTCCGTTTCGTCTTCCGTAAGCATTGGAGTCAGTGTCTCCATCATCGTTGCCTGTGCATGTGCTTTCACCAGATGGCTGGTGGTCTGATGCAGACGGGATGCCTTGGTATTGCCTTTTCCAACTACAATGCTTCTTATGACAAGGTCATAAATGCCATCTCCTATGTAGGCAAGTGCCAAAGGGGAGTAGGTTGCTACATCCACCTTTGGCAGGTCAAAATATTCTTTGATATGGGAATCTATGCCTTTTTCCATTTTACACCCTCTCTGGTATCCTCTAAGACAATTCCTTTTTCCAAAAGTTCATTACGAATTGCGTCTGCTTTGGCAAAATCTTTTTCTTTCTTTGCAGCCTTACGCTCTTCGATTTTTTCTAATACATATGCTTCTAAATCTGCATCGATTACATCGGCAGGATTTGCCACTTCTCCCGCTGCTAAATCAAGAGATAATACATAATCAAAATCTTTTACCAGTGCAAGCTTGGTTGCATCGGTCATATCGGCTTTCAATACTTCATATACTACAGTCAGTGCCATGGAAGTATTTAAATCATCCTCTAATGCCTGCAGGAATTTCTCTTTGTATGCATCAAATTTATCCTGCTCTACTTCTGTAGACGCATCCAGTTTTGCAATGGTCTTACGAAGCTTTACATAGGAATTTTCCATATTATCCATTACTTCATAAGAGAATTCCAATGGCTTTCTGTAATGGGACTGCAGACAGAACATACGATATACCAGCGGCAGATAACCTTTTTCTTCCAATAAGGAAACGGTCAGGAAATCTCCCTTGGATTTACTCATTTTTCCTGATTTATCATTCAGATGATGCACATGGAACCAGTAATTACACCATTTATGTCCCAGATATGCTTCACTCTGTGCAATCTCATTGGTATGATGTGGGAAAATATTATCCACACCACCACAGTGAATATCCATATATTCGCCTAAATGCTTCATGCTGATACAGGAGCACTCGATATGCCAGCCCGGATAACCAACGCCCCATGGACTATCCCATTTCAGTTCCTGGTTATCGAATTTGGACTTGGTAAACCACAATACAAAATCACTCTTATTGCGCTTATTTTCATCCTCAGATACGTCATCACGGACACCTACCATCAGCTCTTTTTCGCTCTGGCTGGAGAATACATAATAATCATCTAATTTTGATGTATCAAAATATACATTTTCTCCGGCAATATATGCATAGCCTTTCTCTAAAAGTACCTCTATCATATGAATAAATTCCGGGATACAATTGGTTGCCGGCTCTACCACATCCGGACGTTTGATATTTAATTTGGAGCAATCGGAAAAGAATGCATCGGTATAATACTTTGCAATCTCCATAACGGTCTTGTGCTCACGTTTTGCGCCCTTTAACATTTTATCCTCACCGGTATCTGCATCACTGGAAAGATGTCCTACGTCTGTTATGTTCATGACACGCTTTACATCATAACCTGCGTAGCGAAGTGTTTTCTCTAATACATCTTCCATAATATAGCTGCGCAGATTTCCGATATGTGCAAAATGATATACGGTTGGTCCGCAGGTATACATTTTCACTTTGCCATCTTCGTTTGGCACAAAGGTCTCTACTTTTCTTGTAAGGGTATTAAAAATCTTTACGTTGTTCTCCATGTTATCCTCCATCGTTCCTGGAATTACTTATTTAATTCTTTTCTACTTCCTGCTTTAATGCTTTTATCTCTTTTTCCATATCAATGATACGGTTGCATAATTCTGAATTTTCCCGCTGCAATACATTGATATCTTCCTGTACCGGGTCCGGCAGATTGCACTGGTCCATATCACTGCGCGGAATTTTTACATTGTTACGTTTTACGATTCGTCCCGGAACACCTACTACGGTACAATTTGGCGGCACCTCTTCAATTACCACACTTCCGGCACCGATTTTCGAATTCTCGCCTACCGTAAAGGAACCGATGATTTTTGCTCCGGCACTTACCATTACATTATCCTCTAAGGTCGGATGACGTTTTCCGGTTTCCTTACCGGTTCCGCCCAGGGTTACACCCTGATATAAGGTTACATTATCTCCGATAATTGATGTCTCTCCGATGATAACGCCGGTACCATGGTCGATAAAGAATCCTTTTCCAATTACTGCACCCGGATGTATCTCAATTCCGGTTTTTCTTGCTGCTTTCTGTGAAATATATCTTGCCCGGAAGAAATGTCCCTTCAGGTAATGCTTATGTGCACGCCTATAACTAAGCATAACACGAAATGACGGATAAAGCAAAACCTCCATTGGAGATTTTAATGCCGGATCACGCTCCTTGATAATCTCAAATTCCTCTTTTAATTCTTTTATAAAACCCATGATTACAGCCTCCTGTTCACTGTATAGATTCTTTCCTTTATGCATGCAAGCATGCGATTTTTACTTTACAGGAAAGCAATTTCCTATAAAGTAAAAAATCGTCTCTATATAAATATAGAGACGAAGTTATTCCGCGGTTCCACTCTAAGTAAAGCATTGCTGCTTTCCCTCAATACACGTAACATGTGCTATTCGTTCCTGGCTACTTGCTTTCACCGGGACTGCTTCCGGATGCACTTCATATACTTTGGAATCAAGACTGCTTTCAGCCGATGACAGTCTCTCTCTTTTATTCACGCATGTATACTACTCTTTCCGTTCACTGCATTTATCAATTCATTTCTGAATCATTTTTAAATTCTTTTTACGCTACTAGTTTATGCACGAATTGCCATTTTGTCAATAGAAAAGTTATTTTCCGCATCCCGGGCAGCCTGCACAATTTCGTTCACTGCCACCTACTGCTATGCTGTTTTCATAGATACTTGAGATAGCACAGATTGCCTGGGAGCTGATTCCATCTTCGCTTCCGGTAAAGCCAAGCCCTTCCTCTGTGGTTGCCTTTACATTTACCTGACTGACGTCTATCTTCAATGCCTGTGCAATATTTTCTTCCATCTTCTCAATGTGTGGACGCATCTTTGGCTTCTGGGCAATAATCGTAGCATCGATATTATCAATGACATAATTCTCTTTCTCTAAAAGCTGTCCCACTTCTTCCAATAATTTTATACTGGAAATCCCCTCATATGCCGGGTCTGTATCCGGAAAATGCTTTCCGATATCTCCTAAAGCCGCTGCCCCCAGCAACGCATCCATGATGGCATGTAACAATACATCTGCATCCGAATGTCCCAGCAAGCCAAGACTGTGCGGTATCTCCACTCCGCCTATGATTAATTTTCTTCCTTCTACTAATTTATGAACATCATATCCCATTCCTACTCGCATGTGATTTTTCCTTTCTTTTTCCGCTTTCTTCTTTACCTTCCTCCGCAGTGCGCGCACGAAGCGGCTCCACCTCTTCGCGCTCCCGGGCTTTCGCCCTATTTCCTTTCTCTTCCTCCGCAGTGCACGCACGAAGCGGCTTCGCCTCTTCGCGCTCCCGGGCTTTCGCCCTATCTCGGTCCAGCTCCGCAGTGCACGCGGGAAGCTGCTTCGCACCTTCCCGCTCTCGGGCTTTCGCCCTATCAAAAACAAGGAAAATCCAGTTTTGTCTGCAAGCAGCCAATCTGGATTTTTCTTGTTTTTGGCACTGCTCAATGCTTACGGACATTATACCACACTGGAGGTATTTTCTGATAGCTGTTTATAGATTTCTTTTTTCATATTATTTTCTGTTTTGCATCATACTATAGTTTCAGGAGGTATTTTTATGAATTCTAAAAAACTTTTTATCTGGGGTTTCCTCTTTGTGTCTGTGATTGGATCCCTATTACATTTCGTCTATGAATGGTCCGGTAACAATTCCATCGTACGGCTTTTTGCACCATGGAATGAATCCACCTGGGAGCACATGAAGCTTCTTTTCTTTCCAATGCTGGTTCTTGTGCTTTTTCTCTTTTTCAAACTGCCGGAACAAAGTCCGATTCCAGTAGCACTCTCCATTGGGACGCTGGTTGGGTTGGCATTGATTCCAATTCTCTTCTACACATACACCGGTGTGCTGGGCTTCTCTGTCATGGCGATTGATATTGCAATTTTCTACATCAGTGTTCTGGGTGTCTTTCTTACCGGATGGTTTCTGAAAGATAACCGCAAACTTGCCAACCGCAGGGGACTGCTACTTACCTGCCTTGTAATTCTTGCAATTCTGTTTTTTATCTTTAGTTACTATCCGCCTGAGATTGGACTTTTTCAGGAGCCATAAGCTATTTTTAAATAGGAAAACAGGTCGGTAAGGAATTTACAAGAAATTCTCACCTGCAGTTCTTTCCTGATGCCAGATTTTTTCTTGCTACTCGCAAAAAAAGAATCCTGCATCTGCAAGATTCTTTTTCAGTAGCGGAAGGGAGATTTGAACTCTCGACACCACGGGTATGAACCGTGTGCTCTAGCCAACTGAGCTATTCCGCCATATTCAACTATTTGTTTTGGAATGGGACCTACAGGGCTCGAACCTGTGACCCTCTGCTTGTAAGGCAGATGCTCTCCCAGCTGAGCTAAGATCCCATATTCCTGCGGGTTACTCATCTGCAACCCGCTTTGCTAGTATACTATATAGGAATAGTGAAGTCAAGCACTTTTTCAAAAATATTTTTGAAATATTTAAAATTTTTGAAAATATTTCAAGATTCAAAATTACTCCAATAATTCTGTCAAGCTGCCGGATACCTGCCTTATGAGATACCTTTGCAAATCATACATCTCTCCTTCTCCCTATTCCTTCGCAATAAACAAGACGCCCAGTGTTCCCGGTCCACAGTGGCTGGATACTACACCACCCGCTCTGGTCTCTAAAATTTCATGAAAGACATGCAGGTCATTGAGATAAGCCCGTACCTTATCTACGATTTCCGGGGCACTGCCGGAATGAGTGATAAATACGCGTTCCGGCCGGGCATTCTTCATTGCTTCTTCCATGTCTTTCACATAAGAGAGAACAACCTTTTCCATATTACCACGGTATTTCTTGCCCGGCCCCATCTTACCATCCTCAACACCAATCCGCGGATGAAGCTTTAATGCACCTCCGGCTAAGGCAGCCAGTCCACTGCATCTGCCACCACGATAAAGATAGGTTAAGGTGTCTACCACAAAGCTTGCCCGAACCAGAGGCTTTAATTCTTCGATACGGGCGGTAATCTCTGCCGCGCTCTTTCCCTGCTGTGCCATTTCGGCTGCTTCTATGACAAGAAGTCCGATACCGGTAGAAAGGTTTGCAGAATCAATTACTGTAACCAGATTTTCTGCCTCCAGTTCTTCCGCTGCAAGACGCATCACATTCATGGAAGAAGACATCCCGGATGCAATGGCAAAACAGATAACCTCCTGACCTTTTTCTACATAAGGCTTTAACAATTCTACTGCCTGCTCTGCGGATGGTGCTGAAGTCTTTGGAGTGGTCTTGTGTTCATCCGACCAATCAAAAATCTCCTGCGGAGTAATATTTACTCCATCCAGATATTCTTCGTCACCTAATAAAATGTGAAGCGGAAGAATGGTAATATCATAACATTTTACCAGTTCTTCAGATAAATCACAGGTACTGTCTGAAATTATCTTTACCATATCAAAAACCTCCCAAAATAAAAATTTACATTTCTTCCAATAGACGCTCTACCAGTTTTACACAATCAGCTGCATCCGGGGAATAGCCATCTGCACCGATTTCATCTGCAAAGCTCTGTGTAATTGCTGCGCCACCGACGATAATCTTGCTGTTGCAACCGCGCTCTTTTGCCAGTTCTACCACATCCTTCATACGCATCATGGTAGTGGTCATCAGGGCGGAAAGTCCGATAATCTGCGCATGCTCTTTCAATGCAGTATCAACAATAATATCTGCCGCTACATCTTTGCCCAAATCTAAAACACGATAACCATAGTTACGGAGCATCAGTGCTACCAGATTCTTACCGATATCGTGTATGTCACCTTCTACGGTTGCAATAATAATGGTTGCCTTTGGCTCTTCGTCCTTATCTTTGGAAAGCATTGGCTCCAAGTATTCAATGGCATGCTGCATGGTCTGCGCACTGGAAATCAGCTGCGGCAGGAAATAAATCTGCTTGTCAAAAAGAACACCTACTTCATTAATGGCAGGAATCAACTGTCCATTAATAATCGCTCCCGGTTCTTCTCCTGCTGCCAAAGCTTTATCTACTTCTTTTAAAATATTGCCCTTATTTCCCTTTAATACACAGTCAAATACCGGATTTGCCGGCTCTAAAGTGCCTGCCGAAGCTGCGTTATCGGTTGCCGGAGCTTCCTTCTGTGCCCGTTGGTTCATCCGATTGATATAGAGGATATCGGAACCTTCTTTATGTAAAAGCATATCCGAAGCCACCGCCGCATTCATTAATAAATCCTGGGATGGATTTGCAATTGCCATCGTAAGTCCTTTTGCAATTGCCATGGTAAGAAATGCACTGTTTACATAAATACGTTCCGGCAGACCGAAAGAAATATTGGAAAGTCCACAGGCTGTGGCAAGGCCCAATTCATCCTTACAATACTGGATGGTATCGAAACATTCCAATGCTGCCAGCGGATTGGCACCTACCGTTGCTACCAGTCCGTCCACGATAATATCTTCTTTATGAAGACCGATTTTTAAGGCGGCATCTAAAATGGTACGGACAATCTGCCGCTTCTCTTCTGCGTCTTTTGGAAGTCCCTCGTCAGAAAGCGGAAGCAAAATAAACATTGCTCCATATTTCTTTGCAATCGGAAGCAATTTTTCGAATTTCTCTTTTTCTAAGGAAATAGAGTTAATCAAAGCTCGTCCCGGATAAATACGAAGTGCTGCTTCAATAATATCCACATGGGATGAATCGATACAAAGCGGACAATCCACTGTATAAGTAACCTCATGAATGGTATTTAACATCATCTGTTTCTCATCGATTCCATTCATACCCATATTGACATCCAGAATGGCTGCACCATTTTCTTCCTGTGCCCGTGCCATATCACGAACCATATTAAGGCTGCCTTCCCGAAGCTCTGCCTGCAATTTCTTCTTTCCGGTCGGATTAATCCGCTCACCAATTACCATAAATGGTCCGTCCAAATCAATTTCTACCGTCTTACGCTCGGAAGTAAGCACTCTTCGTCTTGGTGCTTCCGCATGATGGATTCCCATTGGTTTTACTTTATCTGCCAATGCCTTGATATGTGCCGGGGTCGTTCCACAGCATCCACCAATAATCGAAACGCCTTCTTCGATTAATTTTGCACCAACTTCCGCAAATTCTTCCGGTGTGGTCTTGTATACCGTTACGCCATCCTCTAATTCCGGTAATCCGGCATTTGGCTTTGCCAAAACAGGAACATAGGCATATTCTACGGTCTGGCGAATCGGCTCTAACATTTCCTCTGGTCCTGTGGAGCAGTTCATTCCCACTGCATCAGCACCCAGGCTCTGCAACGTAACTACCGCAGTTACCGGATCTGTTCCATACAAGCTTCTGCCATCCTCGTTATAAGTCATACTTGCCATAATCGGCAACTCACAGGTTTCACGGATTGCCAGCACAGCGGCTCTTGTTTCCTGCAGACTCATCATGGTCTCAATGATAAATAAGTCTACTCCCGCATCTGCCACAACTTTGACCTGTTCTTTATAAATATCTACCAGTTCTTCAAACTGCAATTCACCCATCGGATAAAGCTGCTGACCGGTCATGGTAATATCACCGGCTACCAGCGCTTTTCCGCCTGCTGCCTTTTTGGAAATGGCAACTAATTGCTGGTTCATCTCTACCAGCTTATCTGCCAGTCCATATTCTTCTAATTTAATGCGGTTTGCAGTAAAGGTCGGTGCCAAAAGAATCTGTGTTCCAGCCTCCACATAAGCCCGCTGCAAATCTATCATGGTCTGTGGATGCTCTAAAATCCACTGCTCCGGGCAGACTCCTACCGGCATTCCTGCATTCTGAAGATTGCTTCCGGTTGCACCATCTAAGATAACCGGTCCATTTTTTACTAATTCCTTAAATTCCTCTCTTGTCATCTACGTTCTTCCTCCTGTCGGATTGCCTCAATAATTCTCGCAATTAAGCCCGTCCGGTTAAATGGTGTCATAAAATAAAATCCGTCTGCAATATCATATAATTTTGCTGCGATTTCAACAGATAATTCAATTGCCACTTCTTCTGCCTCTTCTCTTGTCATATCTTCCCGATACCGGTTTACAATTTCATCGGAAACATGGATGCCCGGCATCTCATTTTTCACAAACATTGCATTCTTATAGCTTACCAGCGGCATAATACCGCACATGATTTTGGTGTCAATGTGTTCTTTGATATAAGTCAGTCTTTCCACATCTTCCTCGGTATATACCGGCTGTGTCAGGAAATAACCGCATCCTGCTTCCGCTTTACGCTTCATCCGTTCAATAATCGCATCCGGATTGGCGCCATGATAATTCAGTGCACCACCATAATAAACCGGCTCCTGTGCAAAAACTTCTAAATTCATTTCCTTAACATACTGCATCAGTTTAATGGAATTGAAATCAAAAACAGAAGTCACTCTTTCGCGGTCTGCCCTTGAAACCGGGTCTCCGGTCACAATCAGGAAATGGCGGACATCATTCATATGCATGCCTAAAAGACCTGCCCGCAACGCAATCACATTGCGGTCACGGCAGCTGATATGTGGCATTACTGCCACACCGGTCTTCTGCTGGATTTTCACTGCCAGCTGTCCGGCATCCATTCTCGCCCGCGCCATTGGGGAATCGGAAAGGGTAATCAGATCCACATTACATTTTCTTAAATCTTCTGCTCCTTTCATAACCTTGGATGCATCCTCGGAAAATGGCGGGTCCAATTCTACAATATAAGCCTTCTCCCCACGGGAAAGCTTCTCTTCAAAAATAGATGGAGTTCTTGTAACCTCCTGCGTTACTACATTTTCAATTTTCTTTACTGCCTTCGGCACATCCTGTAACTCGCCAGAAAGCAAAGCAATATATTCCGGTGTGGTTCCACAGCAGCCACCTAAAATATCGGTGCCAAGGGCTGCAATATCCTTCATTTTTTCTGCATAATAAGATGCATTATTGGAATAAATTGTCTTTCCCCGCAAAGTATATGGGTACCCTGCATTTGGAAGTGCTGATACGAATTTGTCACTGGAGAACTTCAGGTTCTTCATAAACTGATACATGTGGGTACTGTCCAGTTCACAGTTAAATCCATAGGCATCCACATTTTCCATCTCGGAAGCTTCTACTGCCACACGTTGCATGGAGAGACCTGAGCGGGTGTATCCACTCTTGTCAAACGCAAACTGCACCAGAATAAATGCGTCTGATTTTTCTTTGATATATGCCGTCACCGGCTCAATATAGGTAAAGTCACTCTGTGTCTCAAATACAAAACAGTCTGCGCCACAGGAAAGGAAGGTGTCACAAATTTCTTTGTACTCCTGTAACACATTGTCATAGTCCTGATGGTCAAGATCATAAATCGGTCCTAAATCTGCTCCGATAAATACCGGAATCTCTTTTCCATTTTCTGCCTGAAATGCGGTTACTGCTTCCTTTGCAATCTCATAGCCCGCCCGGACTGTCTCTTTTACTTCCTGCATATCTGCAAGAAACATGGTATTTGCTGCAAATGTATTGGTGCGGATCAGCCTTGCTCCCGCACGCAGATATTCTAAATGAATCTCCTTAATCTGCTCCGGATTCTTGAGATTCTCCTTTTCTGCAATCACAGTATCTTCGCTGTATTTTTCCTCATAATAAGTGCCCATGGCACCATCGGTTATCAGTCTTTGTTCTTTGATATATTCCTTTATATTCATAGTATACTCCAGTTTATCTTACATTTGAATTCCTACTAATTATATATGTAAGCTCCTTTTCCTGCAACTTAAAAATATAAATTTAATCCGGTGAGTTGCTTTTTTCATTTTCTGTGCTACACTGTTATTCATTGACAATGATATTTTCAAATACAAAGGAGTACACTTGATGAATTCAGTAAAGCTAATTGCCTTAGACATCGATGGCACCCTCTATAATAAAAACGGTGTCATTACCTCTTATAATAAAGAAATGATTCGAAAAGCCGTAGAAAACGGGATTACCGTTATTATCTCCACCGGCCGGCCTTATATCGGTCTTCCTGTGGATGAAATGAAGGAGCTTGGCATCCAATATGCCATTACTGCCAACGGTTCTGCGGTATACCGCGTCCCGGAAAAGGAACTGCTCTTAGATGAAAGCATGGATACCAATTTAAGTGTCCGGCTGTTACGCAAGCTCTATACGCAGTCTCTTCATATCGATGCCTTTATCAATGGTGACGGCTATACCCAGTTTTCCACCAGCGAGCTTACCAACCTATTAGATATTCCGGATTCCTTAAAAAAATATATCCAGACCACCCGGAAGACGATTACTGACTTAGCTGCTTATATCGAAGAACATAAACTTTGTGTTTCAAAACTGACTTTAAACTTTGCACCGGATGCAGATGGAAGCTATACCACAAGAGAAAAAACAAAAGAAATCTTAGACACCTTCCCGGAAGTCACTTATGTGTCCGGCGGTTTTCATAACTTAGAAGTTACCAGATGCGGCATTGCCAAATCCAAAGGACTTAAATTCCTCTGTGATTACCTCCACATTTCCATGGAAGATACCATGGCGGTAGGTGACAGCGAAAATGATCTCGATATCGTCAAAGCTGCCGGCATTGGCGTTGCCATGGGAAATGCGCAACAGCTCTTAAAAGATTCGGCTGATTTCATTTCCCTTTCTAATGAAGAAGATGGTGTTGCATACGCAATCGAGCGGTTCTGCTTTTAACAGAACCGCTCGTTGTATACGCTAGAACTTTGTACATACTTTATATTTACGTCGTAAAGTATTCATCGTATAGTCGTTATAATCTATTTTCTTATCCTTCTGAAGTCTTCCTAATACAATACCTGGATCACGATTTATTTTATTTGCAAATTTCTTAATAGCCTGTAAATCAAATTCACCCTGTCTTATAAATTCCTGATAATACCCTTTCGGAATCAGACTATCTTCTGCGAAACGATTCGCCGCTTCCTCCTGCTCACCACAATTTTTAATGTTTCATGTACTTACCATCTTCTACTAAAAAAAGACCTTGCAGAAAGGATTTCTCCTATCTACAAGGTCTTGCTCTTCTTTATTCCTATTTTTTATTTGAAGTATGCTACTCCACTTTCAAATAACTTCATATCCTGCTCGCCGTAAATGTTAACTGCAACAGACTCTCCACGACGCTCTGCATGTGCCATCTTACCAAGGACACGTCCGTCCGGACTGGTGATACCTTCGATTGCCATGTAAGAACCGTTTACGTTCCACTCTTCATCCATGGTTGGAACACCGGCTTCGTTTACATACTGGGTTGCCACCTGACCATTCTCAAAGAGCTTGTCTAACCACTCCTTCGGAGCAACGAAACGTCCTTCTCCATGGGATGCCGGGTTACAGTATACGCCGCCAAGCTCAGCCTGTGCTAACCATGGGGACTTGTTAGTCACTACCTTGGTATATACCATCTTGGAAATATGACGTCCGATGGTATTGTAGGTCAGAGTCGGTGAATCCGGTCTCTGGTGTGTAATCTTGCCGTAAGGAACCAGACCTAATTTAATCAGTGCCTGGAATCCGTTACAGATACCAAGTGCAAGACCGTCACGCTCATTTAAAAGCTTGTTTACAGCTTCTTTCATCTTCTCATTACGGAATGCTGTTGCAAAGAATTTTGCTGAGCCTTCCGGTTCATCTCCTGCAGAGAATCCACCAGGGAACATGATAATCTGTGCTTCATCAATTGCCTTTACAAATACATCAACAGAATCACGGATGTCTTCTGCATTTAAGTTCTTAAATACCTTTACGGTTACATCTGCACCTGCATTTTCAAATGCTTTCGCACTGTCGTACTCGCAGTTGGTTCCCGGGAATACCGGAATAAATACATGTGGGCGGGCAACTTTGTGCTTGCAGACATAAATGTCTTTTGTATCGTAAAGTCCGCTCTTCACTTCTTCTGTTCCGGTGGTTGCTCTGGTTGGGAATACTTTCTCTAAAGTCTGTCCCCATGCTTTGATTGCTTCATCCATGGAAATGCTCATATCACCATAGATAAAGTTCTTGCTGTCATTTACTGCACCCACAACAGCTCCGTTTGCTGCAAGACCTGCTGCTGCAAGGATTTCCTGTGCTTTTACAACTTTATTTTCCGGAACTTCTGCTACGATATTTCCAAAGCCCGGTGCAAATAATGTTTCTTTTGTTACATCTGCATTTACAGTAACGCCAAGTTTATTACCAAATGCCATCTTGCTGACTGCTGCTGCAAGACCTTTTCCATCTAATGCATAAGCTGCTACGATAACGCCTGTCTCAGTCATTTCATGAATTGCATCATAAAGCTTCATAACCTGTGCGTAATTCGGCATATCATAAGCATCTTTTTCGATGGTAAATAACATCAGCTTATCATTTTCTTTCTTAAGCTCCGGTGTGATAACATCTTTTTCTTTTGCCACATCAACTGCAAAGGATACCAGTGTTGGCGGTACATCAATTTCATTGAAGGAACCGGACATGGAGTCCTTTCCACCGATGGATGGAAGTCCGAAACCAATCTGCGCATTATAAGCACCAAGCAGTGCTGCAAATGGCTGGCTCCAACGACTTGGCTCCTCCGACATTCTGCGGAAGTATTCCTGGAATGTGAAACGAATCTTGTGGAAATCACCACCGGCTGTTACGATACGGGAAACAGACTCTAATACTGCATAAGCTGCTCCATGGTATGGGCTCCATGAAGATAAATATGGATCAAATCCGTAACTCATCATGGTTACTGTATCGCATTTTCCATTCATAACCGGAAGTTTTGCAACCATACTCTGTGTCTCGGTCAACTGATATTTTCCACCATATGGCATGTATACACTGCCTGCTCCGATGGAACCATCAAACATTTCTACAAGACCCTTCTGGGAACATACGTTAAGGTCTTTTAATTCATTTAACCATGCTGCTTTCATATCGCCTGCTGCAACTGCTTCTTCTACAGCCTTTGTGCTGATTTTATTTAAATAATTCTCTTCTTTTACCGGAAGCTCTACCTTTACATCAGTCTCCTGATGTGCTCCGTTGGTATCTAAGAATGCTCTGGAAAGATTTACAATTTCTTTTCCTCTCCAGGATAATACTAATCTTGGCTCTTCGGTTACAACGGCAACTTTCACAGCCTCTAAGTTTTCTTCTTTTGCATAATCTAAGAACTGCTGTGCATCTTCCGGTGCAACAACAACTGCCATACGCTCCTGAGACTCGGAAATAGCAAGTTCTGTTCCGTCCAGTCCGGCATATTTCTTAGGTACTTTATCCAAATCAACCTGTAATCCGTCCGCAAGCTCTCCGATTGCTACGGACACTCCACCGGCACCAAAGTCATTACATTTCTTAATAATGTGGGCAACTTCTTCTCTGCGGAAAAGTCTCTGAATCTTACGCTCGGTAGGTGGGTTACCTTTCTGAACCTCTGCACCACAGGTATCAATGGATTCTGTATTGTGCGCTTTGGAGGAACCGGTTGCTCCACCACAGCCATCACGTCCGGTACGTCCGCCTAAGAGGATAATAATATCTCCCGGATCAGAAGTCAGTCTCTGAACGGCACGACGAGGTGCTGCTCCCATAACGGCTCCGATTTCCATTCTCTTAGCAACATAATCCGGATGATATACTTCTTTGACATATCCGGTAGCAAGTCCAATCTGGTTACCATAGGAACTGTATCCCTGTGCTGCGCCGCGAACCAGTTTCTTCTGAGGAAGCTTTCCTTCCATGGTATCTTTTACAGATACGGTAGGGTCAGCAGCTCCGGTTACACGCATTGCCTGATATACATAGGTACGTCCTGACAACGGGTCACGAATTGCTCCACCAAGACAGGTTGCAGCTCCACCAAACGGCTCGATTTCGGTTGGGTGGTTGTGGGTCTCATTTTTAAAGTTTACAAGCCATTCTTCTGTCTTGCCATCTACTTCAACAGGCACTACGATAGAGCAGGCATTAATCTCATCGGACTCTTCCTGATCCTGTAATTTTCCTTCTTTTTTCAGACGCTTCATTGCCATTAATGCAATGTCCATTAAGCAGACAAATTTGTCATCTCTACCCTCATACATTTTCTTATGTGTATCAAGATAATCCTCATATGTCTTTTCCATTGGCTCTTTGTAGAAACCATCTTCAAATGCAACATTTTTCAGTTCGGTAGAAAATGTGGTATGACGGCAATGGTCTGACCAGTAGGTATCCAGCACACGAATCTCGGTCATGGATGGGTCTCTATCTTCTTCTCCATGGAAATAGTTCTGAATATGTAAGAAATCCTTGAATGTCATAGCCAGTCCAAGGGAATCATAGAGTGCTTTTAATTCCTGCTCCGGCATATCCTTAAATCCGGTCATAATCTTAACATCTGCAGGCTCCGGGAACTCTGTTACCAAAGTCTCAGGCTTCTCCATGCCGGTCTCTCTGGAATCTACCGGGTTGATGCAGTGATGCTTGATTGCCTCTAACTGCTCAGCGTTGATATCTCCGTAAATAACATACGTTGTTGCGGTACGGATAACCGGCTCTTCATCCTCTTTTAAAAGCTTCACACACTGCTCTGCAGAATCTGCTCTCTGGTCGAACTGTCCCGGAAGGAATTCAACGGAAAATACTTTTCCATCCCCCATTTCAAAATTCTCTTCATAGACATCATCTACCGGCGGCTCTGAAAATACAGTCTGAACTGCTCTTTTATATACATCATCGGAAATGTTTTCAATATCATAACGAATCAGGACACGTACCTTATCTACTGCGCTGATTCCAAGATAACTCTTAATCTCTGCATGTAACTCTTTGGCGCGTACTGCGTAAGCGTCTTTTTTCTCTACATACACTCTTCTTACCTTACTCATCTTCTACCTCCTGAATGTTTACTTTCTTATGCTCATTATAGCACGGCATTATGAATAAGAACAATTAATATATTTAATTTTATTTATAAGAGTTACTAATGTTGACACAGTTATAAGCGTCACTTATAATAAAGGAAAATATGCAAGATATGCATTCTGATATGATAAAGGAGTCATTATGGATATTAATTACGAATTATATAAAGTATTCTATCACGTTGCTACTTCCTTAAGCTTCTCGGAAGCCAGCAAGCAGCTCTACATTTCCCAGTCTGCAGTAAGCCAGTCCATCAAGACCTTAGAAAAGAAATTAGAGCAGCCGCTTTTTATCCGGAGCACCAAGAAAGTCCAGCTTACTCCGGCAGGACAGGTTCTGTTAAAACACATTGAACCTGCCATGAATCTCATCGCCCGCGGGGAAAACCAGCTCTTAGAGTCCAATACCCTTGGGTTAGGGCAGCTTCATATTGCTGCCAGCGATACTATCTGCCGCTATTTTTTAGTACCTTATTTAAAAGAATTTCATAAAAAATTTCCCATCGTTCCCATCAAGGTTACCAATGCAACCTCTCTTGGCTGCGTTGACCTCTTAGAGCAGGGAAAAGTCGATATTGCCGTTACCAACTGCCCGAATGTACGATTAAATCAATCCTACATCCGCAAAATGGTACTGGATTTTACGGATGTATTTATTGCGAATCCATCCTACTTTAATTTAAAACAACAGGAATTAAGTTTCCGGGATTTAACAAAATATCCTCTGCTGATGCTCGATAACAAGAGTACCACCAGCGAATTCATGCACAATCTCTTCCTTTCCCATCAGTTGGAGCTGATTCCGGAAATTGAACTGAGCAGTAATGACCTTCTGATTGACCTTGCCCGTATCGGTCTTGGTATCGCCTGCATTCCGGACTATTGCTTGAAACATGAATCTAAGGATTTGTTTATCTTAAAAACTTTAGAACCTCTTCCACGAAGACAGCTTGCCGTCTCCGTAAATCCGAATCTGCCGATTCTTACTTCCACAGAAGAATTCTTAAATCTGCTGCCGACATTATAAATGCTTTTCCTCCCAGAAGGTTGTCAGTTTCTCTTCCAGATTGGAAAGCTGGCACACGCTTCGCTGTTCCCACTCTCTTGGGAACAGCCGCTGATAATCATTCTGCAGAAAGCGTTCATCCAAAAGCTCGATAATTCCCACATCTTCTGCAGTCCGGATAACACGTCCCGCTGCCTGAAGTACCTTATTCATCCCTGGATACCGATAGGCATAATCGAATCCCATGCCCTCTTTCTTATCATAATATTCTTTTAAAATTTCCCGCTCATTGCTAATCTGCGGCAGACCGGTTCCTACGATGATTGCGCCAATCAACTGCTCCCTCTTTAAGTCAATTCCTTCTCCAAAGATGCCGCCCATAACACAAAATGCCACCAGGGACTCTTCTTTTTCCTCCTGAAATGCTTCTAAGAAAGCTTCTCTTTCCTCTTCTCGCATGCCGGATTCCTGACAGATGCAGGTAATTGTTTCATCCATCCGTAACTCAAATGCCTCATGCACTTTTTTCAGGAAAAGATAGGATGGGAAAAACACCATATAATTGCCCTTTTTCTTCTTTATTGTACGATAAATATAATCCGCAATCCTTCCATATTCTTCCGGTGTTCTTCTGGTATATTTACTGCTGACATCATTTCCGATTAACAAAAGTCTCTTATCCTGGGAAAATGTTGTCCTTGCATAAACTGCATAATTATCCGTTTTATTCGTCAAAAGCTCCTTATAATACTGAACCGGCAGCAGCGTTGCCGAAAAGAAAATCGTAGTATTTCCCTTATCCAGACACTCCTGCAGATTAAAGGACGGATCCACGCAAAAAAGCTTTATGACAAATCTGCCCTCTTCATCATGCTGCCCGTAAATTACATAATGTTCATCCACACGCTCGTAGATATTCAAAAAATTTCTCAATTCAAAATAAAAATCAAGAACCACATCCCGCCCCGGAAACTCCGGATTCTTCTGCATATATTCTTCGATTTTTGCAGCAAGGCGCATACAGGAGAAAATGAGATTCGGAATGCTTTCGTAAATCTGATAAGTTTCGCATTCTCTCTTATATTCTAACATCAGCTTATTGCATTTGCTCAGTTCCTTCTCAATGGCAGAGCTTCTTGGCTTCATAATTTTCCGCACCGCAAGAATATCCTCTTTGACAAGGGCGGCACTATACATCTCCCGTCCACGTTCCACAAGATTGTGTGCCTCATCTACCAGAAAGATGTAATCACCCTTGATGCCATCTGCGAAAAAACGCTTTAGATACACATTCGGGTCAAAGACATAATTATAATCGCAGATAATATTATCCGCCCAGGTTGCCGTGTCCAGACACATTTCAAAAGGACAGACCTGATATTCTTTTGCATGTGCCAGCAAAACTTCTCTTGTCAGATTATTCTCCTTCTGCAATAAATCATAAACCGCATCATTTACCCGGTCAAAATGTCCCTTTGCATAAGGACAGCTTACGGGATTACAGTCCACTTCCTCACAAGGGCATAATTTTTCTTTCGCTGTAATCTGCACACTCTTTGCCCAATAACCCTTTTCACATAAAATGCCAAGGGTCTCTTTTGCCACATTTGCGGTAACAGTCTTAGCAGTTAAGTAAAAAATCTTATCACCTAATCCTTCTCCCACCGCTTTGATTGCCGGATATAATGTAGAAATGGTCTTGCCTACTCCGGTAGGTGCCTGAATAAACAGATTCTTTTTTCTGGCTATCGTACGGTAAACCCCGGCAGCCAACTCTTTCTGTCCCTCCCGGTACGGAAACGGAAATGCCAGTTCTTTAATGGATGCCTGCCGTTTCTTCCGCCACTCATACTGAAAATCCGCCCATTTCTTATATTTTAAAATCAAATCTGAAAACCATTCCTGCAGCTGCTGCATGCTATATTCATAAGAAAAATATTTTAAATCTCCGGTATCGAGATTTCCATATGTCATCTGAACATTGATTTTCTGTAAATCATTCTGGATTCCATATATGTACGCATAGCACTTTGCCTGTGCCAGATGTACCTTTATGGGTTCTTCCAATAAGTCAAGGCTTAAATATACGCCTTTTATCTCATCAATGGTAACTGTTTCTTCTATTATAATGCCATCTGCCCGTCCCCAGATTCCAAGCTCATAATTTTCTTCCTCAATGATAATATTTAAAGGAACCTCGGCATGGTAAGTGCTTCCCATCTTCTTTTGAATCTTCCGATGGAGTCTGCTGCCCGCCTGCATGGCTTCCATCGTATCAAGACTGGCTCTGCGGTTATCAATGTCTCCGGAACGCAAGATAAACTCCACCAGATTTCGTACCGATATTCTTATCTGCTCACGTTCCATTCCGCTGTCACCCCTTTTCATCCCATCTTATACTTATTTCTATTTATGCTATTTACTATTTTTTCTATTTATCAATTTTTGAAAAATCTCATTTTTCTAGCAGACTTTAAAGGAATTGAAACGTACTCTCATTTCATAATAACAAAAAAATACCAGATAGAAAAGACAATATCCAAATTGTCCGCTACCCGGTATTTCTTCTTACCTTATGAACCTGTATTTTCTGGCTGCCAGAAAACCTGTGCCATCATTTAAGCAGTTGCATACTTGCTTAATACATTCTCAAAGTTCATATCATGTCCGCCATACTTAACAGTAAGCTCTCGATTCAGATCAAGACTTAATACTCCAAGAAAAGACTTTGCGTCAATTATTACTCTATTGTATGAAATATCAATGTCAAAATCACATTTTCCTGCCTCACGTACAAAGTCTCTAACCTCTTCTGTGCCAGCTAATTTGATTTTCTTTTCATTCATTTTTTTCACCATCCTCAAAAAAATAACTGATTTACTTTTGATTCTTGAGCATTATGACACCATTTCTTTTTTTTGTCAATTTTCGCTTACCATCTTAGTATATGAATTTTATGAGCATTTTACACAATAAATTTTTCTGTTTTTCTCCATTTTGGTCTTACCAAAATTAGTTTGCCTGTCACATTTTGTCGTTTTTTATGGTACTTTAGTCACATTTACAAGTTTTTTTTTTACTCAGTCAATATTTTTTATCGTTTTTCACAAATTTTTGTGTCAAAAAATAAGGGAATAAGCCTCGCATTCCTTCAAAAGTCTTCAAAAAAGCTCCAAATTCCATCATTATTCCTAAACTTCTTTCTACACATAACATTTACATAATACTTACTATTGCACTTTTTTCCGTACATTCAGCGTTTTTCCATATAAGTGGACATTTCGTGTATTATAACGTGATTGTATCACTCATTAATTTCGCCGATTTTAAATCATGCAAGTATCTTGACTCGCTTGCGCTCATTATATTACGTCTTTCGAAGATATCCAGATCCGCTTTTTCTTGAAATATACTATCTCTATAATAATAAGAAGAACGGACACTCCGATTACTGCCAGATAACCATATTTCCATTGAAATTCCGGCATTCCCGGAAAATTCATTCCATACCAGCCTGTAATTAGTGTCAATGGCAAAAAGAGCGTTGTTACAATGGTCAGAATACTCATAATCCGGTTCTGGTGAATATCAATCTGCGTCTGATACATTTCACGGATTTGCTGTAAATACTCGCGGATTGTCTCTACGTAATTATGAAGCCGTTCCACACGATTCATATAGCGTTCCCAGCCCTGTTCCTCTTCTACTAAAGACTCCCGGTTCATATACATCTGCATGAAATCTCCCATATTCATTAACTGTTCATAATATGCCCGGCTCTCTGAAAGCTGCTTCCGATAACGCATTATTACTTCATTAAAATGCTCCGGTATCCTCTTAATTACAACATCCTCTACCTTCTCCAAATTTTCCTCTATCTTTTGCAGATAAAGAATATCATTGTCAATTAATGCATTACAAATAAATAGCAACACCATATGAAGTGTGCAGCCATCAAACATATCATTTTTGACCTTTGCCAATATTTCCTGTAATTCCTCATCTTCTTCTATTAAAAATAGTTTATTTTCAAAGAGATAAAAGCCAAAGGAAAACTCTTTTTCCTTTTTACTTCCCTGTTTTGGTACATGTATAATCCCCTGTACACATTCATGAAATGCCTCTACTTTGCTATAGCGGATAAAACGCATGCTGCTAATCAGATTCTTTCGATGCGGATAATTTCCTTCTAATTGCTGAAATTCTTCCATATTTAATAGTATTATCTGCGGTTCAGATTCCTTTTCTATATTTTTCCCATTATCCCTTGCTAAAGAAAGTTCTCCTGATGCCGCATGCAACCAATACCTGTTCATTTCTCTTACAGCTCCCTTCCTCACAATCCTGTTTTCATTCATCACATATTTTCTTCTATGTCAGCAGACTGCCCTTTATAAAAATTTTCTTTCATTACTTTCTCTTAGATTTTAACACTCTTTGTCTCTTTTATACCACTTTTCTTTTTTATACAAAATTTACTGCTAATAGCTGTTTGTGAATTCATGCTAAGTCTGCCAGTAGCTTCTTACGAATACCTGGCACAACTACGAGAAACACGCTTTGCAAGGTTCTCGCTACTCGTATAACAAAGAATGTGCCTTGGCGCATTCTTGCGCCTGCGGCGGTCGCTTGCGACATCTACCTTATACGCCGCAGTGTGCATCCTCGCAGAGCGTTTTTTATTTTACAGGAAAGCAATTTCCTGTAAAGTAAAAAAAGAAAGTATAGAATATACTTTCTTTTAAAGAACAGGGGTGGAAGGAATCGAACCCTCCTCTGGAGTTTTGGAGACTCTTATTCTACCGATGAACTACACCCCTATATGCTAAAATGACGTACAAGTACGTCACAATAGGTTTGTTTTGTAACATACCTTCAAAACTTCATACAGAAATCCGAAAACTTTTTTTCTAAGATGGTCATCTCAAATGCTTCGCATTTTCGATGTCATTTGCAGGCAAATGTTCGTCCGGCTTAAGAGCTGTTTCCGCAGATAAATCTGCTCCACATCTCTTCATCCGTCCTACCATCTTACTGCTTTTTGGTCAAGCCCTCGACCGATTAGTAACAGTCAGCTCCACACGTTACCGTGC
>NZ_QUHR01000011.1:786-91098 GCF_003479605.1 Roseburia sp. AF12-17LB | reverse complement strand
GAGGATAAGATATAACAGTTAATAAATGTTATGAATTAAGTCAAATCAAAACTGGAATTTGTAATTATATTCCATACATATTGGCATTCTTTACAATCACTCTATCTCCTTTTTCTAATTGTTCCTTAGAAACTCCTCTTAACCCAAGTCCAACATGCTCTGTTTTATATCCACAACCATTTGATTTTCGTTCTTTTGTATGTATATCGATGGTAGTAATTATAGTCTCTAATACACCTCCATTTGTTTTATAAACGCACGCATTTTCTCCTTCTCTACACATTCCTGTTGATATGTTTCCTGTGGCAACTGTTCCAACCCCCATAATTGTAAATACATCATCAATAATCAATTCAAAGTCTTCTTTTAAACATAATGGAACATCTAATCTGTTCATATACTCTTTTTCTCGCTCTTTTTTGCTTTTACCAAATAATCCCATAGTGTTTCTCCTTTATAACTTCCGATTGTTTTAATTCTTCTCAGTTCCACCTTCTTGCCCTTCGGACAAGAAGTATCCCTCGCTCAAAGAGCTCGGTCAATTATAAGTTGTTATTTCAATGCTTTTTTATCATTTTCTTTTTCATCATATTATGTTCAAGCTCAACCCATGCGATTTCAGAAAATAGAACTATCATATAAATAACCACCTGAACCACAACGCCATCCAGCTTTTTAATAAAATATCCAAAAACAGCTTGTGTAATAAATAGCACACAACCCAAAATAATAAAATTTCTGCCATGTCTATGGTTCCATTCCGTAACATTTGTCAGTTCCTCTTTACGAAGTGGTTTCTCTCCCGTATTTATTGATACTGGTTTTTCAGACCTATACTGCATAATTCCAAGTATGATAAAAATAAGTGAAACCAATAATGAAATTACCAAATAAATAATTGTAGCTGCCATGTCTATTCCTCCAATTCAGCCTCTGCTTCTGCCCTCTCCGACTCTGTCTGTTTCTTATTCTTCGCATTCTCCATATGCCGGTAAAGGAGTTATTCTTGAATTATAAGATGCACAGTGGGACAGTCCTATGTGCCTCCTTTGTTTTGATACCTCTATTAGATATCAGAACGGTCGTTGCCACAAGCAACACAAATTAACTTTTTCGTTTTTGCCGCAGTAAACTGGATGACCGGTCCGGAAATGAGGATTGTTACTATGGTGCATATGCCAAATTTTCCGCCCAGCATAACACCTGTCACAACCATCACGACATCCAGTACCATTCGTACAATTTTTACCTGCCAGTTGTTCTTCTCTGCAAGAGAAAAAGTCAGTGCCTCATAAGAACCCCGCCCCAGGGAGGCTGCCGCATAAAAACCAGTTCCTATTGCAAAAAGCACAATTCCCAATAACATGATAAGTGCATTTACCCATATATGCGTACTGTACACATGTGCATTTGCAAACAAATCTACACAAAAGCTATACACAATCTGGTAAAGTATCGTGCCGATATGTATCTGTGACCTGTCATAGAAAAACGCAAATACAATCATAACTATGGCTACTATCATGGATGCCGTACCGATGCTTACATGAAATGTTTTTGAAATTCCCTGCCATAATACCGCAAGGGTGGCACCACCAAATCCCGCATACAGCGCCAGCGTAATGCCATATGCCGCAATGACTGAACCAACCACTATAATAATTAATTTTATTGTCCACTCCAATTTACTCATATTATTACTTTTTTTCATTCCATTCACATATCATATTCCATGCTTCATCATCAATTTCTTCATCATGAAACAATTTTCTTTTATCATCTTCTGTTATTTTTCGAATTACACGGCATGGATTTCCTGCTGCAATAGACCAGGATGGAATATCTTTTGTAACAACACTTCCGGCGCCAACTACCACATTATCTCCAATATGTACGCCCGGACATACTACTGTATTTCCGCCCAGCCACACGTTATCCCCGATAACAACCTCTTTTCCATATTCAAAAGCAGAATTCCGCGTATCCGGATAAATCGGATGTCCTGCCGTGTAAATAGAAACGTTGGGTGCCATCTGACAATTATCACCAATTTTTACTTTTGCCACATCGATAATGGTACAGTTATAATTTGCAAAGAAATTTTTCCCCACTTCAATATGTGAACCATAATCGCAGTAAAACGGCGGATTGATACATGCACCCTCCGATTTTCCAAGAAGTTCTTTTACGATTTCTGCAATTCCATCAAAATCTGACCGATCAGCGAAATTAAGTTTTTGCAGAATCTTTCTGCATTTCACCTGTTCTTCCATAACGGTCTCATCTGAAATATAAGCAAGCTGCATATCTCTTCTCTTTTTCATGTCCATTTTCTCATTCTCCTTTTCTTCCGCTTGATATAATATTAAAATATACCTTTTCTATTGATTTTTATATCAAAATCAGCCATAATCATATAACAATCGTTCGCAAAGGAGCTGACCCCATGAAAGTATGTCCAACAACTGTTTTAAATTCAGATGCATCCGAAAATGTTATTTATAATCATCCGGACTTTCCGGCATATATTAAAAAAGGAAATCTCTCCGACTATCCTGATTTTCGTGCAGTCAGCCACTGGCATGATGACCTTGAATTTATTCTAATTTTAGAAGGACAGATGTCTTATGATGTCAATGGACAAAAAATTTTTCTACAGGAAGGCGAAGGAATTTTTGTGAATAGCCACTGTTTTCACTATGGCTATTCCGATGCTCATACTGAATGCTCCTTTATCTGCATTTTGTTGTCTCCTCAGCTTCTTTCCGTAAATGACTCTTTCAAAAAAAATTATTTAAATCCTTTATTGCAAAATATACATTTTCCCTTTCAAAAATTAAATCCAATTATTCAGTGGCAAAATACTATTCTCCATGATCTTAAAATGCTCTATGAAGATAATGCAGATTATTTACAGCCGTTTATTATTCTGGAAAAATTTGCTCATATTTTCAAACTTCTCTCTGAAAATATGAACTTTTTTCCTAACCATACTAAAAATACAGCAGACATTTTATCTCTTGCTGCAATGATTGGATATGTACAAAAGAATTACCAAAATAAAATTCTGCTGAAAGATATTTCGTCTGCCGGAAATTGCTGTAAAACCAAATGTACCTCTCTTTTTCAAAAATATTTGTCCACTTCGCCCATGCAATATTTAAACTGTTATCGTTTGAAAAAATCAATTTTTCTTCTCAGAAATACATCAATTTCGATTACCGAAACAGCCTATGCCTGTGGATTTTCAAGCACCAGTTATTTTTGTGAGCTTTTCCGTAAATTTTACAATACCACACCAGATAAGTATCGGAAAAATGTATAAAAATCATCTTTTCCATTTACAGTTCCAAAATTTTACACTGTTCAAGTCCCGCACTCCAAAACTCCTCAATCGGCATACCTTTCACCTGACAGATAATGCTTGCATTCATCGCACCATGTCCCACAATCAGGATATCCTTACCTTCCTGTAGCTGCGGGTCTATCACTTCCTTCAAAAATGCTCCGGTTCTTGCAAAGAGTTCCTCCCAGGTTTCTGCTCCACCTATCGATTCGTGATATTCTCCCGGCTTTTGAAACAAAATATTAATCGGGCAATCCGGAATAGCAAAGCTGTTTTCGATTCCCTCATAATCGCCAAAACTCATTTCCATCAGCCGTTCGTCTTTTATTATTGGAATTTTCCGGTTTTTTAACACAATTTGTGCTGTCTCAACAGCCCTTATCAACGGAGAACAATAACACACATCTATGTGCAAATCCTTATACTCTTCGCATGCTTTTTCCGCCATCAGGCGTCCTTCTTCATTTAATGGGATATCCGTTCTTCCCTGTATTTTATGTAATGCATTCCATTCCGTTTTTCCATGCCGCATAATATATAACATTTTGAATTTCTCCTAAAATCATAGTTTTTAACTTATCTTTCTGTTTAATAAGCCCCACAAACTCAGGAAACCTATTGCAGCCCCCAGCAACACTCCGGCTACTTTCATTAATTCATTGTTCCTATATTTTTTATCTGGAAGAATGCCCGCTTTATTATAAGAATATTTTATATGATCTGTAGTATATGCAGTTATGGTATCTCCCACCTCATATTCTGTATATACACTTTCCGGCACCTGCATCCGCTTATTATATTCATTCGTTTTTCCACCATGATAATAGACGAAATAATTTTGAGATATGGCATTATCTGCCGAAGCATCTTCGCTCCTTTTATCTGTTATCACTACATCTTCTCTATCATAATCTTCTCCTAGTACCATCTCTTCCATTTGCCTGTCAAGTGCATTCGACATCAAGAATACGTTTAACCAGACCGCCAGAAAAGCTATGCTCAAAGCAGCAAAACAACTCCAGAACAGAACTTTCTTCTGCTTTCCGGTTAATCGTTCTTTTTGTTTCTGATGCTTCGCCAATTTGTTGCTCATGCTGTAATTCTCACATTCTTTCTAATCGTCTTACTTATCATACTTTTCCAGAAAATCCGTTGCCTTATCTTTATCTATATGCAGTTCCTCCTGCAGCAATAAAATAATTTCCTTCTCTGACTTTCCGAATCTGCGTCCAAGCTTTATAACTTCCTTCGTTTTTCCTACTATTTCGCCCTCTTCCAAGCCTTCTTTTCTGCCTTCCTCTTCGCCCTGTTTGCGAATTCTTTCTTCTCTCTCAAAGCTCTTCATATATGCAAGACCTACCTCTCCATCCCGTTTGACTGCAGTTACCATCCGGTGTAACTTTTTCAGGTTTTCGGTGGAAGCATTCTCTACGGATGAATGCTCCATGTAATGCAGTAGCTGTTTTAATTCATCCGGTGGATTTCCTTCACTTCCTCTTGTATACAAAAATATGGTCTGCGCCCCATCTTCATACTTTAACTCCGGCACTTCTACACAGCAGTTCTTAACGGTATACACCATACGATTCAGTCCAAAGGGGTCATAGGTTGTAATGAAAATAACAACAACATTCCGAAGACTTCCATAGGTTTCGCCCGATGGTAAATTTCCGGCATCAATTTTTGCATGATAAAACCGTACTCTTCTTGGTAATGCTGCCATCTCGTTCTTTCCGTCATTCTGGTCCGGTTCTATATCAAAGATTTCACCATTCTCTTCATCCAGATATACATCCAGCCGGATTCCGTGGGTTTCTGTATTCTCTCCGCAAAAGAAACGCTGCGGCACTACCGTAAGCTTTCCTATCTGTCGATGCAGAATGCATTCCAAAATATACCTTGCTGACTGTTCCCCATAAATTTTGTGACTGGTTAAGCTGTTTACTAAAAAGTCATCCACCAGATTCAGTTCTTCTAAAGTTCTCATTTTTCCTCCTTTTCCCATAATGCAGTGAAAAGCAGGATTGCATATATCTCATATTTTCCTAAACTTCCGCCTATTCAATGCACTATGCGTTTATTAATTGTAATTAGAATTTAAAAGCATAGAATTCATTGAATTGATACTAGAAATTTAGACTGGCTTTCGCCATTCGAAAATCAGAATATATGCTTTGTGTTGATTGTAACAAATAAGCCCATTGAATACAAGTAAATTTTTTCCGGCAGACATAACCCGAAAACATAATCTATAGCAGTCTTGTGGAAGAGCAGAATTGATTTGCTTGAACAGAAAAAGACAGCCGCCCTGCCGGACTGCTGCCTCTTTCTGTTTTTATGCTTATGCTTTTATTTCCTAATTTTATTCTGCTTTGTCATCTACTGTAACAGTGATTTTGTTCAGGTGCCAGATATCATCCACATATTCCTGAATCGTACGGTCAGATGAGAATTTGCCGGAAGCTGCAATATTTAAGATTGCTTTTCTAGCCCATTCTTTTTCATCTGCATATGCAGCATTAATCTTCTTCTGTGCTTCCACATAAGAACGGAAGTCTGCCAGAATAAAGTAAGTATCTGCGTACTGTGTGCACTGTGTATTCAGCAGTGAGTTGTAAAGGTCACGGAACAATTCCGGATCATTTGGTGAATAGAATCCGTTGATTAACTGCATCAGAACTTTACGGACATCCTGATCATTGTTGAAAATCTGCATTGGGTCATAATCGCGTTTCTGCTCATGAGCAATCACTTCGTCAGAGCTCATACCGAAGATAAACATGTTTTCTTTGCCGACTTCTTCTGCCATCTCAACATTTGCACCATCCATGGTTCCGATAGTAAGCGCTCCATTCAGCATGAACTTCATATTACCGGTTCCGGAAGCTTCCTTACTTGCGGTAGAAATCTGCTCGCTGACATCTGCTGCTGCAAAAATAATCTCTGCATTGGATACCTTGTAGTCTTCGATAAATACAACCTTAATCTTTCCGTTGATAGACTTATCATTGTTGATGACATCTGCAACAGAGTTGATTAATTTGATGGTAAGTTTTGCATTGCGGTAGCCTGCTGCTGCTTTTGCTCCGAAAATGAAAGTTCTTGGAATAAATTCCATATCCGGATGCTCTTTTAATTCATTGTAAAGATACATTACATGAAGAATATTTAAGAGCTGGCGTTTGTACTCATGCAGACGTTTTACCTGTACATCAAAGATAGAACGAGGATTTACTTCAATTCCGTTGTGTTCTTCGATATAAGATGCAAGACGCAGCTTATTCTGGTATTTGATATTTAAGAATTCCTGCTGAACCTTTTCATCATCTGCATAGAACTCTAATCTCTTGATGCGGGAAAGGTCTGTAATCCAGTCTTTTCCAACATATTTGGTTACCCAGTCTGCAAGCAATGGATCACCATGCATTAAGAAACGACGCTGTGTAATACCATTGGTCTTATTATTAAATTTCTCCGGGAACATCTCGTAGAAATCTTTTAATTCCTGTTTCTTAAGGATTTCTGTATGAAGTGCCGCTACACCATTTACAGAATATCCTGCACAGATTGCCAGATGAGCCATTTTAACCTGACCATCATATACAATTGCCATCTTCTCAATCTTATGGTTGTCTCCAGGATATTTCTGCTGGATTTCCAGTACAAAACGACGGTTAATTTCTTCTACAATCTGGTAAATTCTAGGAAGCAGTCTTGAGAAAATCTCGATTGGCCATTTCTCTAATGCTTCTGCCATGATGGTATGGTTGGTATATGCACAGCATTTTGTTGTAATATTCCATGCATCCTCCCACTCTAAGCCTTCTTCATCCAGTAAGATACGCATTAACTCTGCAACTGCTACGGTTGGATGGGTATCATTCATCTGGAATACTGCTTTTTCAGGAAGCATATGGATGTCTGGATGATTCTTCTTAAATCTTGCAATAGCACGCTGCAAGCTGGCAGATACAAAGAAGTACTGCTGTTTTAAACGAAGCTCTTTTCCTGCGATATGGTTATCATTCGGATAGAGAACTTCTACTAAGTTCTTTGCAAGGTTCTGCTGTTCGATTGCACGATGATAATCACCTTTATCAAAGGAATCCAGCTCGAAGCATTCCATTGGCTCTGCATCCCAGATCATCAATGTATTTACTACATTATTGTTATAACCTACGATTGGCATATCATAAGGAATTGCTTTTACGGACTGATAGCCTTCCTGTACGAATCTAGTTCTTCCATCTGGCTGTGCCTCTGCACGTACATATCCACCAAATTTTACTTCGAAATTGTATTCCGGACGTTTTAATTCAAATGGATATCCATTCTGTAACCAGTTATCCGGCTCTTCTACCTGATAACCATTCTCTATTTTCTGACGGAACATTCCATAATGGTAACGGATTCCACAACCATATGCCGGATATCCCAGAGTTGCCAAAGATTCCATAAAGCAGGCAGCAAGTCTTCCCAGTCCACCATTTCCAAGTGCCGGGTCCGGCTCCTGATCCTCTATGGCATTTAAGTTGATTCCCATTTCCTCTAAAGCTTCTTTCACTTCATTGTACACAGTTAGGTTAATCAGGTTATTGCCTAATGCACGGCCCATTAAGAACTCCATGGACATATAGTATACAATCTTTGGATCTGCTTTATCAAATTCCTGCTGGGTTGCAAGCCACTGGTCAATGATTACATCTTTTACAACGTAGGATACTGCCTGGAAAATTTCCTGCTCGCTTGCTTCATCCATTGTCTTACGATAGAGGTATTTTACGTTCTCAACTACCTCTTTTTTGAAGGTTTCCTTTTCAAACATTTTGCTTTTCATAATGTTCTCCTTTTGTTTCGATTCCGGTGTTTTTTGTGCAAAAAGGGAGCAAGCCACTGTCGGCTCCGCTCCCTTATCTTTATTCTGCTTATTTCTTTTCCACGCCAAGCACAACTGTTTCACCATTAATGTTCCATTCTTTCTGATATCCGTTCACCGTATCAGCCACAACGCTCTCAGCCAGAACTTCTTTTGCAATTTCTTCCCCATATTTTGCAAAGATGTCTTTTACTTTCTGATCTGCCTTATAAGAAACAGTAATTTTATCCATTACTTCAAATCCTGCTTCCTTACGCATTGTCTGGATTTTGCTGATTAATTCTCTTACCATTCCTTCCTCTAAAAGTTCCGGAGTAAGGTTCGTATCAAGAACTACGGTCACTTCATTATCACCTTCTGTCATGTAACCTTCCTGCTGTGTCATGGTGATAAGTAAATCCTCTTCATATAATACAACTTCGTCGCTTATACTGTCAAGTTTCAGTGCACCTGTGCTCTTAAGCTCAGCCATTGCCTTGTTGCCGTCTAATTCTGCAAGTACTTTCTGAATCTGGCCTAAATATTTACCGAATTTCGGTCCAACGGTACGAAGCTGTGGTTTGAAGGTATAGCTAGTATATGCACTGACATCCTCTGTAAATGTCACTTTCTTTACATTCAGCTCATCTTCGATAATCTCTGTAAAGTATTCGGATAATTCAAATGGTGCTTTTACAAACATATTTCCAATCGGCTGGCGGTTCTTGATATTTGCAGTATTTCTGCAGGCACGGCCCATAACAACGATTTTCAATACTTCGTCCATATTTTTCTCTAATTCACTGTCTATCCAGCTCTCGTTTGCCACCGGATAGTCGCAAAGATGGATGCTTTCCGGCGCACTCTTGTCGATGCTGCATACCAGGTTCTGGTAAATTTCTTCTGTCATGAAAGGAATCATCGGCGCTGCTACCTTGCATACAGTTACCAGTGCAGTATAAAGAGTCATATATGCATTGATTTTATCCTGCTCCATGCCCTTTGCCCAGAAACGCTCACGACAACGTCTTACATACCAGTTACTCATCTCATCTACAAATTCATCCAGTGCTCTTGCAGCTTCCGGAATACGATAATTACCCAGATTATTATCTACAGTCTTAATCAGTGTATTGAGTTTGGAGAGAAGCCATTTATCCATAACGGAAAGTTTCTCATAATCCAGTGTATATTTGGTTGCATCAAATTCATCAATATTTGCATACAACACGAAGAATGCATAAGTATTCCAAAGTGTTCCAAGGAATTTACGCTGTCCTTCCTGTACTGCCTTTCCATGGAAACGGTTTGGCAGCCATGGTGCAGAATTGATGTAGAAATACCAGCGGATTGCATCTGCTCCGTAAGTCTCTAATGCATCAAACGGGTCAACGGCATTTCCTTTGGACTTACTCATCTTCTGTCCATTTTCATCCTGTACATGTCCCAATACGATAACATTTTCATATGGTGCTTTATTAAATAATAAGGTAGACTCTGCCATCAGGGAATAGAACCATCCACGGGTCTGGTCTACTGCCTCGGAAATAAACTGTGCAGGGAACTGCTGTTTAAAGAGGTCTTCATTTTCAAATGGATAATGATGCTGTGCAAATGGCATTGCTCCTGAGTCAAACCAGCAGTCAATTACTTCCGGTACACGATGCATTTCGCCGCCACAATCCGGGCACTTGAAGGTTACTGCATCAATGTATGGACGATGTAATTCTACTTTGGCATCATCCGGGTTACCACTGCGCTCTGCTAATTCTGCACGGCTTCCGATACACTCCTGATGTCCACAGGAACACTCCCATACAGGAAGCGGAGTTCCCCAGTAACGGTTACGGGAAATACCCCAGTCCTGAATATTTTCAAGCCAGTCACCGAAACGTCCTTTTCCGATAGATTCCGGAATCCAGTTTACGGTATTGTTATTGCGGATCAAATCCTCTTTTACAGCGGTCATCTTAATGAACCAGGATTCTCTTGCATAGTAAATCAGCGGAGTATCACAACGCCAGCAGTGTGGATATTCATGTTCAAATTTTGGTGCATCAAAGAGCAGTCCTTTTTCTTCCAGGTCTTTTAATACCATTGGGTCTGCTTTCTTTACAAATACACCGGCATATGGAGTTTCTTTGGTAAGTTCTCCTTTTCCGTCTACTAACTGGACAAATGGAAGGTCATATCTACGGCCAACCTGGGCATCGTCTTCACCAAATGCAGGTGCGATGTGAACGATACCGGTACCATCTGTCATGGTTACATAAGTATCACAGGTTACATAGTAGCCTTTCTTATGCTGTTTCTCACAGATTTCCTTTGCGCAGTCAAATAATGGCTCATATTCCTTGTACTCTAAGGACTTTCCTGGGAAAGTATCCAATACTTCATATGCTTTTACGCCATTTTCTTCATCCGCAAATTTGCCAAGTACCTTATCTAACAGTGCTTCTGCCATATAATAAGTATATCCGTCAGCAGCTTTTACTTTACAGTAAGTCTCGTCCGGGTTTACACAAAGTGCAACGTTAGATGGAAGTGTCCATGGAGTTGTGGTCCATGCCAGGAAATATGCATCTTCTCCGATTACTTTGAATCTTACGATTGCGGAACGTTCTTTTACCGTCTTATATCCCTGTGCTACTTCCTGAGAAGAAAGCGGAGTTCCACATCTCGGGCAGTAAGGAACAATCTTGAAACCTTTGTATAACAGCTTCTTATCCCAGATTTTCTTAAGAGCCCACCACTCAGATTCAATGAAATTATCATCATAGGTTACATATGGGTTATCCATATCAGCCCAGAATCCAACGGTTCCTGAAAAATCTTCCCACATTCCTTTGTATTTCCATACGGATTCTTTACATTTCTTGATGAATGGCTCCATACCATATTCTTCAATCTGCTCTTTTCCGTTTAATCCTAAAAGCTTTTCTACTTCCAGCTCTACCGGAAGTCCATGGGTATCCCATCCGGCTTTACGTGGGACATATTTGCCCTTCATAGTCTGGTATCTTGGAATCATATCCTTGATAACACGGGTTAATACATGACCGATATGTGGCTTACCATTTGCAGTTGGCGGTCCATCATAGAAAGTATAGGTCTCGCCTTCTTTCCGGTTCTCCATACTTTTCTTAAAAATGTCATTTTCTTTCCAGAATTTTACGGTCTGTTTTTCTCTGTCCACAAAATTCAGATTTGGGGAAACTTTTTCGTACATGTTAGTCCTCCTTTAAAATTTTCAGTTTCTCGCTAGCCGCGTAAAAAAGAATGTGCCTTGGCACATTCTCGCGCCTGCGGCGGTCGCTTGCGACATCTACCTTATACGCCGCAGTGTGCATCCTCGCGGAGCGTTTTTTACTTTACAGGAAAGCAATTTCCTGTAAAGTAAAAAAGGCGCCGTCCTGTAATAAGGACGCGCGCCTGTCGTTTCTAACCACCTTGTTACAACATACTTGAAGCTTACAGCTTCGCATATACGTTCCCATAACGGGGGAAATCCGTCAGTTTCTACTAACGCAGCTTTGCCTGTTCGAACTGCAACTTGGAAGTGATTTTCATTTTCCATTTACTCATGCCGGTTTCCACCTGCCCCGGCTCTCTTTGACTTTCCATGGAAAACTACTCTCTTCGTCATCGTCTTTTCATATTCTTAATAAGTATAGAACCTGTATTTTTAAATGTCAATTCCTATTTTCAAATTTTCTATATCTACAGATGCTGCCACCGGGAGTTCTTACAGATTTCTGGCAGCTTCTTACAAATACTGAACAACACAAAACGAGGCGGCATCCTTCCGGATACCGCCTCTCGTTTATGTAGGAAACCCGCAATGCGTGTTTCTTATGTTTCATTTACAATATGTCTCTTACAGGATTCTCTTAATCCATCCTTCTGGAGCTTCAATACGTCCCATCTGGATTCCGGTCAGAGTATCATAAAGTTTCTTTGTTACAGGTCCCATTTCTTCCATTCCACTTGGAATTAAGATTTCTTTGCCGTGGTCAACAATCTTTCCGATTGGAGAAATAACTGCTGCTGTTCCGCAAAGTCCTGCCTCTGCGAAGTCTTTTACTTCATCGAAGTATACTTCTCTGTGTTCTACTTTCATTCCAAGATAATGTTCTGCAACATATACCAGTGAACGACGTGTAATGGATGGCAGAATAGAATCTGACTTCGGTGTAACCAGTTTATTATCCTTGGTAACGAAGATGAAGTTTGCTCCACCTGTCTCTTCTACCTTAGTTCTTGTCTTAGGGTCTAAGTACATATTCTCATCAAATCCGTCTGCATGTGCAGTTACGATTGCATGAAGACTCATTGCGTAATTCAGACCAGCTTTGATATTACCGGTTCCGCAAGGTGCTGCACGGTCATAGTCACTGACACGGATGGTAATTGGCTTTGCGCCACCCTTGAAATATGGTCCTACCGGTGTACAGAACATACGGAACTGATATTCATCCGCTGGTTTTACACCGATTACAGGATTTGTTCCCATCATGTATGGTCTGATGTAAAGTGTTGCACCGGAACCATATGGTGGAACATATGCTGCATTTGCTTCTACTACCTTCTGTACTGCATCTACAAAACGCTCTTCCGGGAATACCGGCATTTCCAGTCTGCGTGCTGAATCTGCAAGACGGCTTGCATTTAAGTCAGGTCGGAAAGTAACGATATGTCCATCCTCTGTTGTATATGCTTTCAATCCTTCAAATACGGTCTGTGCATACTGGAATACACCCGCGCATTCATTCAATACAATATCTGCATCATCGGTTAAAGCTCCCTCATCCCATGCTCCGTTTTTGAAATTTGATACATATCTCTTATCGGTCTTTACATAACCGAATCCAAGATTAGACCAGTCTAAGTCCTTCTTTTCCATAATAACATCCTCCATTCATTTGTCGCAAATAGATGTTATAACCTGGTGTTATAGCTTTCTATTGTTCTATGTTTTTTCATTATTTTAGTCCTATAAAAGCTATTTGTCTAGTATTTTTTTCTAGGAATACATAATTTTCTCACTGCCAAACATTTTCGCCAGTACCGTTGATAAAATACCGGTATAAATAAGGTTGCTGACAAGACATGCCACGATATTGATTCCGCTGTAGGAGAAATCAAAAATTCCGGTCATGCCCTGCACGCTGTTATAGAAAGGAATCAGATACCAGTAAAATTCCTTCGGTGCCCCGCTTCCAAGCATGGATGTAATGGAAATTACCATTACCACAACCATCAGCGGCATAATCATGGAACCGGCTTCCTTTACTGTCTTTGCAAATGCTGAAATTACAGCTAATGCTCCAACCAGTACCAATACCGTGGTAAGAATCACCAGCAATAAAAGGATATAATCGGTGACGCTGTATACGCTGGCATCCATTGCATTGGATTCTGTTCCCATTAATTTTGGAAGGGATAACATGGTACCCACAAAACTGGAAATTCCACTTAAAAGTCCGATAATACCAAGGCTGATGATTTTTCCCATGGCAAGCTGTCCACGTTTCATCGGTGTTACCAATAAGGTAGCAATAGTTCCTCTCTCCTTTTCCCCTGCTATGGATTCCGGGGCAATTGCCATACATCCTGAGAAAAGGAATATCATAAGCAGCATTGGAAGCATCATGGAGAAAATCTGTCCGGTACTGTCTTCCTTGCTGGCAAGGTCATATTCTTCGTCACCGCTGTTGACATCGAACTTATTTGCCATAGAAGCTTCATATCCATCTAATACAGAAGCCATAATCTGATAACATGCCGTGGATTCGGTATCTGCGGAATTATAATATAAGGCTACCTGCGGAGCTGGTGTGGTAGCAGTCATGCTGTCATATGCCAGTACATCTGCTTCAAAATTTTCCGGAAATACCATCAGCATTTCCGCATCTTTATCGGTTACCGCCTGCTTCATATCCTCTTCGCTGACACCATCCCGGTCTAAATATTCCACATTGATGTCACTGCCTTTTATCATGGCTGAAACCGAGGATGGCATATTTTCTGCATAAATACGGTAAGTATAATCCTCTTCTGCTTCAAATCTGGAGGTCAGTCCGCTGCCCATGAAGCTGTACATGATATAAATCAGTAAGCCCGGCATTAAAATAGTCGTAAATACCATTCTCTTATCCCCGAAGAAGCGGGCAAGTTCTTTCTTTATAATTGTCATAAGATTGTTTCTCATTCTGCTTCACCTACCGTTTCTTCATAGATTTCAAAGAATCTGTCTTCTAATGATTTGCCATTTTTCACTGCCTCTAATGTATCGCAGATAATCATTTCTCCCTTGATGATAATTCCGACTCTGTCACAGATTTTCTCAATCAGGCTGAAAATGTGGGTAGAAACGATGATGCTCTTTCCTTCTTTCTTAAGCTCTAACAGGAAATCCGTTACTACTTTGGCTGTCAGAACATCAAGGCCGTTGGTCGGTTCATCAAAGATAATGATTTCCGGGTCATGGACTAAGGAAATAACCAAAGAAACCTTCTGTTTCATACCGGTAGACATATCCTTTACTTTCACTTCTGCAAACTGTGTGATGCCGAAGCGGTCAAAAAGTCTCTTCTTTCTTTCATCCCGGACAGCCGGCTCTACTCCATATAAATCCGAAAAGAAATTATATAAATAATTTGGTGTAAAAAAGCCCTCTAATTTCAGTTCACTGGTCAGAAAGCCGATCTTGCCACGTACTTCTTCCGGTGCATTAACAATACTGCTGCCATCTAAAACAGCATCTCCGGAATCCGGTTTAATCAGTGTTGCCAGCATACGAAGTGTGGTTGTCTTTCCGGCTCCGTTTGGTCCAAGCAGTCCAAACACCTCTCCCCGATAAGAAGTAAATGATAAATCATGCACTGCAATTCGCTTCTTCTCATTGGTTTTCTCAATCTTTTGTTGTTTCTGGGATAATGTAAAGGTCTTATTGAGACCCTTTACCTTCATAATCTCCTCCATAACTTCTCCTTTCAGTTATCGTCTTGATTGTACTATTGTATTATTACACCTGTGTGTCTGTGCGTCAAGCACTATTTTTTTCAACGGTTAGTGCTTTCCTTTTACTTTCCGGTATTTCCAGGTAAATGAAGCAAAAAGCACTGAACAGATTTGATTCTCCATTCAATGCTTCTTATGTTCTTCTTAAAAATTCTCAAAATTATGCTGCAGATAATCCTCTAAATCCTGATAGTCATCCGGTGCTTTCATTTCACCATCAAACTGATATTCATAACGTCTTAGGAATTCATCCGGCCCACTGGTTCTGCCTGCTGCATGAATAATCAAAAGCCAGTACGTTACAAATGCAAGTATACCAACTACAGCTGTTACAATACCTGCAACTGCCATTCCAGGGTTCTGTTTTTGTTTCACCAGATGTATAATTCCAAAAACAATTGCCAGAATTGCAGTTATAATATTGATTCCGGTGCAAAATAATACCAGTGAAATCAGCCCCAACACCATGGATGCAACTGCGAAACCTTTTCCCGGCTCCTCTTTCCGGTTATCTGCCGGACGCTGATTGTAATTTGGCGGGTACGGATTCCCATACTGCGGATTCTGGTTCTGATTCGGCGGGTATGGATTCCCATACTGCGGATTCTGGTTCTGATTCGGCGGGTATGGATTCCCATACTGCGGATTCTGATTTTGATTCAACGGATATGGATTCCTGTTATCTGGATACATTCTGCTTCACCAATTCCTTTTTAATAATAGTAGCTATATCCCAAAGAACTTAATGATACTGCACCAACGATGTACAGGATAAGTACCAGCACCAGAAGTGCAATGGTAATAATACTGCAGACAATACCTGCTGTTGCCATTGGGGAATGCTCGTTTTTCTTATTATAAAGAATGCCAAGGATTAATCCTACAATTGCACAAGGAAGTCCTACAATCCAGAAACAGATTGCCGGGATGGATACAATTCCCAGTACCATGGATGCAATTGCCATTCCTTTTCCGGATGAAACCGGCTGGTTGTAACCATACTGTGTCTGGTCGAAGCTTCCATATGCCTGCTGCTGTGGCTGCTGATAAGTTCCATATCCCTGCTGGGACTGGTCATAACCATAGTTCTGCTGTGCATACTGCTGATTCTGGTTATAAGCCTGCTGGTCATAATTCTGCTGTGGCTGTTCATATGCCTGCTGTGGCTGGCTATATGTCTGCTGTGGCTGACTATATGTCTGCTGTGGCTGGCTATATGTCTGCTCATTCGTTCCATTTTCAGTGTTGAAATTTTCTTCACTCATTATAATACATCCTCCATTAGTATAAAATATTTTCTCCCATTTATTGTAACAAATGCCTACCCCCATTACAAGAAAAATAAATGAAATTATAAAATTTTTATAAATTTTTTCTCATATATTTTATCATAAACTTTGCAAATCCGAAAAAAATGGTTATAATGAAGCATATTTATACTCATTACTTGCTTTTTTGTAAGTAAAAGTCTATAATTCATCTGACAAGACACCTGTATTTACAGATATAAAAGAAAGGAATATCACATATGAGTACATTAAATTTGACATTGTTGACTGATCTTTATGAGATGACAATGATGCAGGGATACTTTAAAACCGGCAACCGTGATGTGGCTGTTTTTGACGCTTTTTACCGCACCAATCCATGTGATGGCGGTTATGCAGTCTGCGCGGGATTAGACCAGATGATTGACTATATCAAGAATCTTCATTTTGACGAAGAGGATATTTCCTATTTAAGAAGTTTATCCATCTTTGATGAAGACTTTTTAACTTATTTAAGTAACTTTAAATTCTCCGGTGATATCTATGCAATTCCGGAAGGAACTCTGATTTTTCCAAGAGAGCCTCTTGTAAAAGTGGTTGCTCCGATTATGGAAGCCCAGTTAATCGAAACTGCAGTCTTAAATATCATCAACCACCAGAGCCTGATTGCCACCAAGGCTGCCCGCGTATGCTACGCTGCCCAGGGCGATGGCGTCATGGAATTTGGTTTAAGACGCGCCCAGGGTCCTGATTCCGGAACCTACGGTGCCAGAGCTGCTGTTATCGGCGGCTGTAAAGGTACTTCCAACGTCCTTGCCGGTCAGATGTTTGACGTCCCGGTACTTGGAACCCACGCCCATAGCTGGATTATGAGTTTCCCGGATGAATATACCGCCTTCAAGAAATATGCAGAGCTTTATCCATCTGCCTGCATCCTTCTTGTCGATACCTATGATACTTTAAAATCCGGTATGCCAAATGCCATCAAGGTATTTAAAGAAATGAGAGATGCCGGCATTCCGCTTACCTACTACGGAATCCGTATGGACAGTGGCGACCTTGCTTATCTTTCCAAGAAAGTCCGCAAAATGTTAGATGATGCCGGATTCCCGGACGCAGTTATCTCCGCTTCCAATGATCTGGATGAGTATCTGATTGAAAGCTTAAAGATTCAGGGGGCTACCATTACTTCCTGGGGTGTTGGAACCAACTTAATTACTTCCAAAGACAATCCTGCTTTCGGCGGTGTATACAAGCTGGCTGCTATCCAGAATGAAGCCGGTGAATTCATTCCAAAGATTAAGCTTTCCGAAAATGTGGAAAAAGTTACAAATCCTGGCAATAAAACTGTTTATCGTATTTATGATAAAGAAACCGGTAAGATTAAGGCTGACCTTATCTGTCTGGTGGGCGAAGTCTTTGATGAATCCAAGGACATGAAGCTCTTTGACCCGAACGCCCCATGGAAGAAAACAACTCTTCCTGGTGGAAGCTATACGCTGCGTGAACTTCTTGTTCCGGTTTTCCAGAAGGGCGAATGTGTTTACGAATCTCCAAGTGTTATGGATATTCAGCGTTACTGCACCAGAGAAAAAGATACCATCTGGGATGAGACAAAACGTTTCGTAAATCCACAGGAAATCTACGTTGATTTATCCGACAAATTATATGAAATGAAAACTGCTCTCTTAAATAAAGAGCATATGTAACTACAAGAAACACTCTTTGCGAGCATGCAATTTTTCTCGTTACTCGCATAAAAAAGAAACCGCCTTTACCGTTTTCATATCATTCCCGGCATAAGGTGGTTTCTTTATATAAGCAATAATGCCCTCTGTTGTTTTTCTTTTCTACAAACCTACGCTCGTTTATTCACATTTTTTCTTTCAGCTTAGTTAAATCCGACAATCTTCTGGGTCAGCTTATATGCTGCAACGGAAATCTTTCTTCCACCCTTACCCGGAAGATTCATGGACTGTCCTAAAATCCCCCTTCTTAAATGATGGAAGAGACGAAGATCATAACCTTTGATATAAGACCACAGTTCCCGTTTCTTCATGAGATTTTCTTCTGTCTCGGAACGCAGGCAAAGTACTGTTGATACTACAGTAATAATTTCAAGGTAATTAAACATATATTTTCTTAATTTTGGGTTTGCAATTTTCCACAAATTCACTTCTTCTATCATCAGTTTATTTACCTTAATCTGCTGATCAATTCTTCCAATCATAACCTTTTCATTGACAGACTGGTCTTCCCTTCCGATAAAATAACGATAGAAATCCACATTCATATAATACATGGTCTTTACATATGGCAACGGATTGTATACAAAAAGATTATCCACATAGAAGGTGTGTCTTGGCAACTCAAGTCCGCAATCCTTTAATAACTGAGTACGGTAAATAACAGAATGCATCAGAATATAATGTCCCTTGCTGATATGCCTTACATCAGACCAGGTAAAGACTTCATTTTCCGGGAACATTCTGGTATATTTCATTACTTTTTTATGCTCTGCGCCCTGCTTCTCATATACGAAATTGCTGATAAACATATCAAGAGTAGTACTTCCGCCCACAAGTTCCCGTAATTTAGCAAGAATCTTGTGATAGCTCTCTTCATCTACCCAGTCATCACTGTCTACCACTTTAAAATACAGTCCGGTTGCATTGGCAATACCGGTATTTACAGCTGCACCGTGTCCACCATTTTCCTGATGGATTGCCTTAATAATAGTAGGATATTTCTTCTGATAACGGTCAGCAATCTCTGCTGTTGCATCCTTTGAGCCGTCATCTACGATTAAAATCTCCACATCTTCTCCACCTGTCAGCAGTGTTTCAATACAATGTTCCATATAATCCTGTGAATTGTAACATGGAATGGTTACTGATAATAATTTCATTCTTTTTCTCCAATCGTTTTTCGAAACATTTTATTTTAAAAGTTCTTTGGTAAGTTCTAATGCTTTCTCTGTCATGGCATCAATATTATAATATTTGTATTCTGCCAGTCTTCCCAAAAGATGCATGTTCGGATATTTTCCGGTCAGTGCTTTATATTTTTCATATAATGACTGATTTTCTTCATTTAAAATGGCATAATAAGGAATCTCTCCTTCTGCTCCACTGTATGCAAATGGATATTCCTTTACAATCGTGGTTCCATCTGCCTGCTGCCCGGTCAGATACTTAAACTCCGTAATTCTGGTATAATCCTCGCTTACCGTATAATTTACAACACTGTGTCCCTGATAATCCGGTTTGTCATAATATTCAAAATCAAAGCGGAGTGAACGATATGGCAGTCTTCCATAACAGCATGCAAACAACTCATCCAATGCTCCGGTATAAATGACATTTCCTTCGAATTTCTTTCCATCAAAATAAATGCCGTCCTCTGTAAATTTCAGTACCTCTCCGGCATCTACACCAGTTCTCACCTCAATGTCCGGATGGTCTAACATCTTTTCGAACATTGCAGTATAACCGTCCTTTGGCATACCCTGATATTTATCCTGGAAATATCTGTTATCATAAGAAATCAGCACCGGCACACGTCCTGTTACCTCCGGGCTTATCTCCTCTGGTTTCTGTCCCCACTGCTTCATCGTATAATAAAGGAAAACATTTTCGTATACATAATCCGCAATCTTCCGGATATCTGCATCTTCATTTTCCCGTAATTTCATAATTGGAACCCGGCTTCCCTCTCCGTATGCGGCAATCAGCTTCTGCTCTAACCGGTCTGCCTGCTCTTTCCCATAAACCATATGTAAAGTATTCAGGTTAAATGGTACCGGAATCAGTGTCCCATGCACATTTGCTACTACCTCATGGCCAAAGAAATACCAGTCTGTAAATCTTGACAGATACTGATATACTTCTTCCTTATTTGTATGAAAAATATGTGGACCATATTCATGTATTACAATTCCATGGTCATCCGGTCTGTCATAACAGTTTCCTGCAATATGATTTCTCCGTTCCAATAAAAGAACCTTCTGCTTTCCTTCCTCTGCCAGCTTTCTTGCTGCCACACTGCCGGCGATTCCGGCTCCGATTACAATGCTGTCGTACATTTCTGTTCTCCTTCCCCTTGGTAATCCTCATTCAATTATACACATTTGTCATTTGTTTTCCAATTCATTTTTTCTTAGGATTTCTTTAAGGCACTTCGTTTACAATTTATTCATATTTTATTTACAGCCTTCTAACAATCCGGGCATATTGTTTTCACATTCTGCTTTTATACTATAACTAAGCTGAGAAAGAAAAAAGCGATAATTTTATTTTTTCATAGACCTTGCATCTGATGCAAGGTTCCTCCCAAAAAATAGTGTTTTTAACACTTACCATAAAAAATCTTTTTCATATGAAAGGCCGGTGATAATCACCGGCTCCCTCTTTTTTCTATGGCTTTTCTGCTATTCTTCCTTATATCTGTCATTTCCAAGACGAATGTTCATATATCCTGTGTATCTGGAAAATGCTGCCGGAATCGGATACTGTTCTTCCGTTTCTTTCACATCCACAAAGAGCATGTTCTGATACTCCTGCTCCGTCTCATCAATCTGCACTGCATATCCTGTCATATGCCATTCAATATGGGAAAAAATATGCCTGCTGTCTTCTAATTTTTTCAAACGAATCGGTGACAACCCCATTTTCTTAAGATAGGTAATAACTTCCTCTTCCTTAAGATGCCCTTCCACATTTGGAAATTCATAGAGTCCAGCTAAAAGTCCCTTGTTGGCCCGTTTATGCAAAAGAACCTTATCCTCTGCCTTTATAACAAGAACTGTTCTGTCCTCTATCCTTCTTGCCTTCGCCTTGCTCTTTACCGGAAGTTCTCTCCAGCGTCCGCTCTTTTGTGCCCGGCAGACTTCTTTCCAAGGACATGCTTCGCATAAAGGTGCCCCATTCGGCAGACATACCGTTGCACCAAGCTCCATCAGTGCCTGGTTAAAAGCTCCCGCCCTGTTTTCCGGCATAATTTCCAATAAATCCTTCTCCATTGCCGTCCGCACAGATGCTTTCATGATATCCGCATCATCCTCTGTTACCCGGGATATGACACGGAGCACATTTCCATCCACCGCCGGTACCGGAATGCCAAATGCGATAGATGCGATGGCTCCTGCCGTATAATGACCAATTCCTTTCAACTTTGTCAGTGCCTCATAATCTGCCGGAAGCTCTCCATGATAATTCTCCATGACCGTCTGTGCTGCAATCTGCATATTTCTCACCCGGTTGTAGTATCCAAGTCCTTCCCAGAGTTTCAAAAGCTTCTCCTCCGGGCATTCTGAAAGTGCTGCTACATCCGGCAGTTCCTTTAAAAACCGGTCAAAATATGGTTTTACCGCTTCCACTCTGGTCTGCTGCAGCATAATTTCAGACACCCACACCCGGTATGGAGTCGGCTCATTGCGCCAGGGCAACACTCTGGCATGGTCTTTAAACCAATTTAATAATGGTTCTATCAGGGTTGTCAGGTCAAATGGTTCTCTCATGGTTCCTCTTTCTAATTCTATTTCTGTTTCGTGGGTGCAGGGTTGTACGTTGCTATCGATAGTTTGAACCGAGCATATCCCGGCAGTCCGTTAAGTTCTGATGCCACATAAAGCCGATAAGTGGCACTAAGAATTTCGAAGGGATACAGCCTTCGCTGGCAACCGGTGCAAATTCACATCCATGTTCATATGCACCTCGCTGGCACATCCCTGTGCCAGCGTTGCCGGATGCCGGACGAAATTCCAAGTGCCACTAACCGCCTTTATCAGGCATCCTTACTTAACGGACTGTCCGGGTATCTTATCAACAATACCATCTACTCACGTAAATCAAATGCATCACATAATAATTTTCCAATTATTAGAACTGTGCTACGAATTCAGCAATTTTCTCCAGACAGGCACGAATGACATCCTGCGAATATGCATAGGAGCACCGTACAAAGCCTTCTCCGCATGTACCGAAGGCATTTCCCGGGATAACGGCTACCTTCTGTTCCTGCAACAGGCGGTTACAGAATTCTTCACTGGTAAGTCCTGTTTTTCGAATGTCCGGAAATACATAGAATGCGCCTTCCGGTTCTGCTACGGATAATCCCATCTTACGGAATCCCTCTACCATCAGTGTTCTTCTGGCATCATACTCTTCCCGCATGACTGCAATCTCTTCATCTCTCACCGGACTGGTCAATGCTTCCAATGCCGCATACTGGCTGGTGGTTCCTGCTGACATAGTTGTAAACTGATGTATTTTATTCATATGAAAAATAACATCCTTTGGTCCTGCTGCAATTCCCATACGCCATCCGGTCATGGCAAATGCTTTGGAAAATCCGTTTAATACAACGCAGCGCTCATACATGCCCGGAAGGGATGCGATGGAAACATGTTTCTTTCCATAGGTTAATTCTGCATAGATTTCATCGGTAATCACGAACAAATCATGTTCCTTTACCACTTCTGCGATTGCTTCTAAATCTTCCTTTTCCATAATGGCTCCGGTCGGATTGTTCGGATAGGAAATCAGTAAGACTTTGGATTTCTCCGTTATCTTTTCCTCTAACTGTTCTCTGGTCAGACGGAATTTATTCTCCGCTCTTAATTTTAATGATACCGGAACACCGCCACATAATTCAATACATGGAATATAGGAAACGTAGGAAGGTTCTGCCACTAAGACTTCCTCCCCCGGATTCACCAGTGTCCGAAGAGCTAAATCAATTCCTTCGCTGGCTCCCATGGTAATCAGTATTTCGTCCTGTTTATCATAATGCAAATCAAATTTTGTCAGATAATCCGCTGCCGCTGCACGCAGCTCTACCGTTCCGCGGTTATCGGTGTATTTGGTATCCCCCTTTTTTATAGAAGCAATCGCTGCCTCTCTTACATGCTCCGGTGTCGGGAAATCCGGTTCTCCCACCCCCAGTGAAAGTGCGCCTTCCATGGTATTAGCCACATCAAAGAAATCCTTGATTCCGGAATCCGGCATATCCTGTACGATTTTTGATAAGTATGATTTTGTATCTTTCATTTTCATTGACCTCTCTTTGTACAAGTCCTGTCATGTAATTACGCAATTATTTTTTAGAAGCAGTGGTTTTCGAATTTTAAGCAGCTTTTCTATAAGATTTTTTGTTGAAAGCAGAATGTATACAATTCTTAAAAGTGCTTTTTTCTTATTGTTGTCTGTTTTGCCGCCTGCTTTGACCGGATGCCTTCTAGGGTCCGCCTGTTACGGATATCTAAGGCACCTTTAAGCAGCTCTAGGCATTTCTGCTTATAAAGCTGTTTTTCCGGCAACCGGCGCATAGTCACATCCGTGCTCCAATGCGCCTTCCTGGCACATCCATGTGCCAGGATTGCCAGTTGACAAAAGAAATGCCAAGAGCTGCTAGCAAGGCACCTAAATGATATCCGTATTCAGGCGAACCCTAGAAGGCATACTGTCAAACATTGGAAAAACAGGCATTATCCCAAGAGAAAAAAGCGCTTTTGTAGAATTGTGGCATTCTGATTTCTAAAAAGACTATAGAAAAGCTGCTTAAAATTCCAAAAATCCGCTTCCTCACAAAAACCATTGCGTAATCACATGACAAGTCTTTTCCTATTGTAGCACAATCCCTGTAAAATACCAGTTTTTATTGACAAATCCTCCCAAAAGTTATACCATTATAAGTATTGAAACATTGTTAATAATTTATCAATCAGGAGGGTCCTATTTCATGAACAACTTAACTTTAACAGTTGAAAACGAAATTGCAGTTCTTACTATTACCAGACCTGCAGCATTAAACGCATTGAATTCCGAAACATTGGATGAACTGAACACTGTTCTTACCGAAATTGAAGGAAGAGACGATATCAAAGTCGTTATCTTAACCGGTGGTGCTGATAAGAAAGGTAACGAATTCAAATCTTTCGTTGCTGGTGCTGACATCGCTGAGATGGTTAACTTCTCTGCTGCTGAAGCAAGAGCATTCGGTATGAAAGCTTCTGTTCCATTCTTTAAATTAATGAATATGAGACAGGTAACTATTGCTGCTGTTAATGGATTCGCTTTAGGTGGCGGATGCGAAATTTCTATGGCATGTGATATCCGTATTGCTTCTGACAACGCAGTATTCGGACAGCCTGAGTGTGGTCTTGGAATCATCCCAGGATTCGGTGGTACACAGAGACTTGCCCGTCTTGTTGGCATGGGACGTGCAAAAGAAATGATCTTCACCTGCGATAACATCGATGCAAACGAAGCATACCGCATCGGACTTGTAAACAAAGTTGTTGCAAAAGAAGAATTAATGCCAACCGCAAAAGCTATGGCAGAGAAAATTATCTCTAAAGGAAGCTATGCAGTATCTATCGCAAAAGCTGCTATCAACAACGGATATGATATGGATATCAAGAATGCTGTTGAAATGGAAGCTAACCTGTTTGGCGTAACCTGCTCTACCCATGATAAAAAAGAAGGCATGAGTGCTTTCTTAGAGAGAAGAGCTGCTGACTTAACAGATTTCTAATTGAACTTATACTTAGACAATATCAAAGGGGATATTCCAGTATCATCTGGGATATCCCCTTTCATAAAAGGAGAATGCATCATGTTAGATAAAAAAATTGGTTTTATCGGAAGCGGTAATATGGGTCGTGCCATGATTGGCGGAATTATCTCTTCCGGTCTGGTTCCTGCCAGCCACCTGATTGCCAGTGCGAAAACCCAGGTCACACTGGATACACTTTCTGAGCAGTATGGTATCCGCACCACCTTAGACAATGAGACTGTTGCTGTAGAATCCGATATCATTTTTCTTGCTGTAAAACCATATCTTTATGAAACAGTCATCAAAGAAATCAAAGACAGTGTTACCGATGACAAAATCATAGTTGCCATTGCTGCCGGACAGACCATTTCACGGATTGAATCTTTATTCAGCAAAGATATTAAACTGGTTCGTACCATGCCAAATACACCGGCTATGGTTCAGGAAGCCATGTCTGCCATTACCCCAAATGAGCATATCACAGAAGAAGAAACCAAAATGGTTGTCTCTCTCTTTGAAAGCTTTGGTAAAGCAGAAATTGTACCGGAAAGTCTTATGGATGCCGTAGTCGGAGTCAGTGGTTCCTCACCGGCTTATGTCTATATGTTTATTGAAGCAATGGCTGACGCAGCCGTTAATGACGGAATGCCGCGTTCCCAGGCTTATAAATTTGCTGCCCAGTCCGTTCTTGGTGCAGCTAAAATGGTATTAGAGACCGGTAAACATCCGGGCGAATTAAAGGATGCAGTCTGCTCCCCGGCCGGAACTACCATTGCTGCTGTGGCAAAATTAGAGGAAGGCTCCTTCCGCAGCACCGTAATTGCTGCCCAGAATGCCTGCTCTGAAAAATCCCGTGCCATGAGCAAACTCTCCGATTGATATTAAAGGCATATAAGAAACCCCGGAAGGACTAATTTACATACAATCGTTCTTCCGGGGTCTTTTCTATCTTTACTGTTTATTTTACCTGCTTTTATAAATCTTTAAGCACATCATCATAAAGGGCATCTAACATTTCCTTCAACTGCTTTTCAATGGTATCAAAATAAATTTCTGCTGTATCGTTGTCAAATTCCATCTCATTGCCGATTTCCATCACAATGTCAAGGATTCCGCTGTTCAACTCATCAATTGCATTTTCCACAATCTCTTCAAAAGTGCAGTAGGCATCGCCTGTCATATGCACAATAAAATCTTTCTTATCTAGCTTTCCACGGAATTTGTATTCATCGGTAAAAAGGCTCCATCCATCTCCGGCTGCCTCCCGCATCTCATTCCGAATGGATTTATAATCCAGTGGGACATAGTTCTGCTTAAAAAATTCTTCAAAAGATGCTTTATCTTTATATTCTTCCATTCCAATTCCTCTGTCTGTCTAAATTTCCTGTAAATGTTCTAACGCCTGCTCCGGCAAAATGCATTTTCCATGCTCCATAATATATGCCCGGGTCGGTCCATGCGCATAAATATCATCTGCAAATTCCAAAGAAGCACTTAAAAGACGACAAAGCTGTTTATCACTAAGTTCTCCCTTCTCAAGCAAAAGATAATAAGCATCCTCTCTGGTCAGATAATAAAGACTGCTCTTCATCGGCAGTTCCAGACGGACGCCCTTGGCATAACAAATTGCACGTTCCATGCTTGCAAAGCAAAGCTGATAAAAATTCCGGTCTTTTAGTGTAAAGCCACCGGTAGACTGTTTCTTATCTGTGCTTTCTTCTGCCTTGGAATCTGACTGCTCCGGCTGTATTTCTGCAATGCCTTCATCCGTATGATTCTGATTTGCCAGCTCTTTTGACGTCTGTTTCAGCTTTTCAATATCAGGAGCATTCTTAACCAGACTTTCTACTGCAGACTTCAGATTTTCCAACATATTGCTGATGCCAAGCTCCGGCTTCTCCGAAAAAGTAAGTGCCAGCGTATGCTCCGGCAGTACTGCAACCTGAATGGTAATATTTCCACCCTGTACTTTATATCCGACCTCTTCTTCTGCCATGGAAATAATCTTACGCAGAAACGATTCTGTTCTTCCGTCATTCTGCAGAAAATCATCTACTTCCAGCCCATTTTCCATTAATTCTTCTTCTGAAATAATACAGCGCACCGTATCCACATCGATTCTTTTAAATCTCATAAACAATCACCTGCCATTATTCTCGCTGCGTTTTCCCTTATTTGTAACCTTACTATACACTAAAAGCCCTTTCTTTTCAACCGGAAAGCTTTTATAATATAGGTATCCAAGGTATTAAGCCCGTAAACAGCCGGCAATTCCATAATACGGTAAAGGAGGAGCATTATGCACCGGATTATCTTTCATATTGATGTCAATTCTGCTTTTTTAAGCTGGAGTGCTGTTGACCGCCTAGAGCATGGTGAAACTTTAGATATCCGCGCTATACCGGCAATTATTGGCGGTGACTCTGCTACAAGACACGGTGTGGTTCTTGCCAAGTCTGTGCCTGCCAAAGCCTATAAGATTGTCACCGGCGAACCGGTTGCCAATGCTTTACGCAAATGTCCTACCCTTATGCTGGTTCCGCCGGATCATGCCATGTACCAGAGAAAAAGCCATGCACTTATGGAACTGCTACATACCTACACCGATGATATCGAGCAGCTTTCCATAGATGAATGTTTTCTTGACTTTACGCCCATTGCCCACCAGTATGAATCTCCTCTTGCAGCAGCCAAAATCATTTCTGCAAATATTAAATCACGATTTGGTTTTACCGTTAATATTGGAATTGCTCCAAATAAGCTTCTGGCGAAGATGGCAAGTGATTTTACCAAGCCGGATCGGATTCACACTCTTTTTCCGGATGAAATTGCAAAAAAAATGTGGCCGCTTCCGGTGGATGATCTCTACATGGTAGGGCATTCCAGTGCTGCCCGGTTGAAAGCACTTGGCATCCGTACCATCGGAGAACTTGCAGCCACTGACCCGGATTACCTCCGGCAGGAATTCAAAAGCCACGGCACACTGATGTGGGAATATGCCAATGGAATCGGAGATGACCATGTGCATTCTACCAAGCGGGAAGCCAAGGGGATTGGCAATTCCACCACTTTAAAGGAGGACGCCCGCACCTTAGCAGATGCAAAAAAGGTTCTGCTCTCTCTTTCCGAATCTGTATCCATGCGCCTTCGGAAAGAAAAAATGTTAGCCCAGAGTATCACGGTAGAAATCCGCTACCATGATTTTACCAATACTTCCCACCAGTGCAGTCTCCTCTCAGCCACAAATACTACAGATGCCCTTTATAAAACTGCCGTTTCCCTTTTCCAGCAGCTCTGGAATAAGGAACCTGTCCGGCTCCTTGGCATCCGTACCAGCCGTCTGCTTCCTGAAGATGCACCGGTGCAGCTTTCTATTTTTGATTATGCAGCCGATTCATCAGCATCTGCCATGATTTCCACAGAAAGTACAGCTTCCGGCAGTCCGCTCCCAGATGGCAATAAAAAAAGCTGCACCCAGATGCCTTCTGCCAATAAGCAAAAGCAACTGGATGCAGCCATTGATTCTATTCGGAAACGTTTTGGGTCGAAGGCTCTTGTCCGGGGGAGTTTTCTTCCGTCTCCTGAGTCAGATCCGAAAAAGAATCATCCATCGGACTGACGTTTGAGATGGTATAGTAGAATAATGGATCCGGAAGTTCATCCTTATATCCATTATCGTTTAATATAAACTGGAAGGTTCTGTTACTGCTTCCCTCTGCATCACTATAGGTTAAGAGGGAGGCCGTTACAAGATAACTTCCATCCTCTTGTGCAATCCAGTCGTCAAGCTGTGCCTGCACCGTCGTATCCTCACCATAAGGCATCTGAAATGCCCCTTTATCTATAATGTAACTCTTACTTTCATTCTCATAGCGGATTGCAGTAAACTTCCTGCCAGAAGAAAGGTAAGTAAAAGTGCGCCTTTTCTTCCTTTTTTCGTGGTTCTCATCATGCATTTCTCCTTCCGTATACATAAGTTGCAAAATAAATGATGGCTGCTACAATCACAATCATCGGACCTGTTGCAACATTGGTAAAATAGGAAATCATCAATCCGAGTAATCCCGAAAACAGGGAAAAGATAACGGAAAATAAATGATATTCCCGCATGTTGACCGAAATATTCCGGCTTGCTGCTGCCGGAAGAATCAGCAGTGCATTGATGATCAAAATTCCAATCCATTTAATGGAAAGCATTACAATTAATGCAATAAAAATTGCAAAAATATTTTCTATCAGCTTCACCCGGATTCCCCGGCTCTTTGCCAGTGCCCGGTGCAGGCTTACTGCATTTAACTTATTAAATGCCACGCCCCAGAAAATCAGTGTTGCCGCAAAAATCAGAATCAGATAAATAATTTCCTTTTTAGAGATGCTTAAAACATCACCTACCAAAAGACTGGAATATTTGCTGAAATTGCCACCTTTCGATAAGATGGCCAGTCCCACAGCAATACATGCTGAAGAAAAAACGGAGATAATCGTATCTCTGGATGCCGATGCTTTACTGCTGATATAGTTTAGTAATAATGCAAAAATTACTGCAAAAATAATCATGGATAAGGTCGTATCTGCAACTCCCATCACAACGCCAAGAGCAATTCCCGTCAATGCAGAATGACCTAATGCATCTGAGAAAAATGCCATTTTGTTATTTACAATCATGGTTCCAAGGATTCCAAACAATGGTGTGATAATCAGGATTGCGATAAATGCATTCCGCATAAATCCATAAGACCACCACGCGGTAAAAAATTCTATCATCCCCGCACCTCCATATCTGTAAATACCTGTTTAAAAGCATCACTGTCATAGACTTCCTTCGGTGTTCCCTGGGTCAGCACTTTGCCATCTATGAGAACCACATGGTCTGCATATTTTCTTACATAATCAAGGTCATGGGAAATCAGTAAAACTGCCAGGTCAAAATTTTCCTTCAGATATTCGATATTCCGGTAAAATAACTCCATCCCATTCTGGTCAATACCAGACACCGGCTCATCCAAAAGCAGCAGATTCGGTTCATCCATCACTGCCATGGAAAGAAGTACACGCTGTAATTCCCCACCGGATAGATTACATACCTGCTTGTCAATCAAATGCTCGGCTTCAAACATTTTTAAGCTTTCTTTGATTTCCTGATATAGTTTTTTGCTCTTATATAAAAATACCGGCCGGTTGGACTGATAGCTTGCAATCATATCATAGACGCTGACCGGAGTGGATTTCTCGATATTTAGATTCTGTGGTACATAACCAATCTTAAGCTTCTGGATATGACCATTTTCCCTGTCCTTAAATTCAATGCTTCCCGTGTGTGGAATGTCATTTAAAATAGCCCGGATCAGAGTTGATTTTCCTGCTCCGTTCCGGCCAATCAATACTGTCAGTGTTCCACAATGAATATGCAGATTCACATCTGACAATATCTGCTGTTCTCCAATGGTAACACCCAGATGGTTAATCCGGATACAATGCAGTCCACATGGTTTTACTATTTTTCTCATTCTGTAAAAGCCTCCTTCAGCAGTTCCATATTCTGTCTCATTGCATCAAGATAGCTGTCCTTTTCATACTCCCCGCGGGTTAAGGTATCAAGATAACATACTTTCGCATCGGTCTCCCGTTCTACCGTATCTCCCATATCTTTGCCATAGAGTTCTTCTGCCAGCACCACTGATATATCATTCTTTTCAATGGCTCCCATCACATCTGCCACTTCACCGGCACTGACCTGACGCTCCTCATCCAAATCCATGGTATAGGAAATCTCCATATCGTAGTCCTCTGCCACATAGGCATAGGCTTCATGGAAAATAACAATATGCTTTCCTGATAATTCTTCCTTTAAGGACTGCTGCTCTCTCTCTAAATCCTCAAGCTTTGCCAGATACTCCTTTGCATTGCTTTCATAGGCATCCTGATGCTTCGGATCTATCCTGCAAAGACCTTCTAAAATATTTTCCACCTGCTGTTTATATAACGCAATGCTCATCCATGCATGGGCATTCACATCTCCGTGATTGTGCCCATCTTCATGAGTATCCTCGGTATCTCCGTGGATATGCTCCTCTGCAGCATCTTCATGGGCATCTCCGTGAGCATGTTCCTCTCCTTCATCCTCTTCGGACAAAAGATTAAGTCCCTCGCAGGCATTTACAATGGAAAGATTCTTATAATCTGCTGCCACATCCGATAAAAAAGATTCGATTCCGCCACCATTTACAATAAACACATCTGCACCGGAAAGGAGCTTCATGTCTGCCGGAGTCAGCTGGTAATCGTGAAGGCAGCCGGTCTGCGGCTCACTGAGATTCTGCAAATCCACACCCGGAGTGTCTCCGATAACATTCATTGCTGCAATATACATCGGATAAAAGGATGTTACTACCGTAAATTCACTATCCTGCTGTTTTGTCTCTTCTTTTACATATAATTGTGTCAGTCCTGCACCAGTCAATAAAAGTACCAGCAGAAGAACCGTTACAAATACATATTTATTCTTCATAGCCAACAGCCTCATCCATAATCTGCCAGATTTCTTCCCTGCCCTGCTTGGTTACTGCAGAAAACGGAACAATTACCGTCCCAGGTTTTACTTTCAGACCTTCTTTTACTGCCTTGATACATTTTGGCACCTGGCTTCTCTTCAGCTTGTCCAGCTTGGTTGCCACAATAACCGGATCAAAGCCCTGATGGATAATCCAGTCATACATCAGTTTATCATTGGCAGACGGGTCATGCCTGATATCAATTAATAAGAATACCCGGCGCAGCTGCTTTGAGGTATGCAGATAATTTTCAATCATTTTACCCCATTTTGCTTTCTCACTCTCTGCTACTTTCGCATAACCATACCCCGGCAAATCCACCAGATACATGGCATCATTGATATTATAGAAATTAATGGTCTGTGTCTTTCCCGGCTGTGCAGAGGTTCTTGCAAGGGATTTCCGGTTCATCAGTGCATTAATTAATGACGACTTTCCAACATTGGATTTTCCTGCAAATGCCACCTCCGGCAATGTATTCTCCGGAAGCTTACTGGTAACACCACACACCGTTTCCAAGTTTACTTCTTTTATAACCATTTTCTGCTCCTTTACTACTCTTTTACAAAAGCAACCTTTAAGATATCTTCGATGGTATCTGCATAGACAATTTCTAAATCCTTTTTAATCTCTGCTGAGAGTTCCTCGATATCTTTTTCATTTTTTCCCGGCACACAGACTGTCCGGATACCGGCATTTTTCGCTGCTAATGTTTTCTCTTTTAATCCACCAATCGGAAGCACTCTGCCGCGGAGGGTAATCTCTCCTGTCATGGCAACATCAGCACGCACCTTTTTCCCGGTAATGGCAGAAAGCATTGCGGTTGCCATGGTAACACCGGCGGACGGTCCATCCTTTGGTACGGCTCCTTCCGGAATGTGGATATGTATATCATGTTTGGTAAAGAAATCGTCCGGTATCTGATACTGCTCACTGACAGAACGGATATAACTGATTCCAGCCTGTGCAGACTCTTTCATGACATCGCCAAGCTGTCCTGTCAGTTTAAATTCACCTTTTCCCGGCATTACATTTACTTCAATTTCTAATGTATCACCACCGACACTGGTCCATGCCAGTCCCCGGACAATACCAACCTCGTCCTTCTCATTCTTCTTATCAAAGGTATATTTCTCTTTGCCAAGATAATGTTCTAAGTTCTTTGTGCTTATAGTAACTTTCTTTTTCTTGCCCTCGTAAATCTCTCTTGCTGCTTTTCTGCAAATTTCACCGATTTTGCGTTCTAAGTTACGCACACCGGCTTCTCTTGTATAGCTGCGAATCAGCTGCTCAATTGCACCATTCTGGAATGTAAGCTCTGATTCCTTTAAGCCATTTTTCTCAATCTGCTTTGCTATAAGATGTTCTTTTGCAATGTGAGCCTTTTCATTTTCCGTATAACTGCTTACCTCAATCAGCTCCATACGGTCTAACAGAGGTCTTGGTATTGTCTGTACGGAATTGGCTGTCGCAATAAACAATACCTCAGACAAATCTACCGGAAGCTCCACATAGTGGTCCCTGAAATGGCTGTTCTGCTCATTATCCAATACTTCCAGCAGTGCAGAAGATGTATCTCCCTTATAATCACTGCTAACTTTATCAATCTCATCTAAAAGCATCAGCGGGTTCTTTACTCCGGCACTCTTTAAACCATTGATAATTCTGCCCGGCATTGCCCCCACATAGGTCTTTCTGTGTCCACGAATCTCTGCCTCATCACGGACACCTCCTAGACAGATTCTGACATACTTTTTATTCAATGCTTTTGCCACAGAACGGGCAATGCTTGTCTTGCCGGTTCCAGGAGGTCCCACCAGACAGATAATTGGACTTTCTCCTTTATGAGTCAGATTCCGGACTGCCAAGAATTCCAGCATACGCTCTTTTACTTTTTCCAATCCGTAGTGGTCTTCGTCTAAAATTTTCTCTGCATTAGCTAAATCTTTATTATCCTTAGACGCCTTATTCCATGGCAGTTCCAGCAATGTCTCAATATAGCCTCTGCTGACTGCACTTTCCGAAGAACTGGATGCAATATTCTTAAAACGCTCAATCTCTTTTCTAATTCTCTCTTTAACCGTCTTATCTGCCTTCAGTTTCTTTACTTCCTCTAAAAAGTGTTCCGCATCTGACTGTGTATTATCCTCACCTAGTTCTTCCCGAATCAGTTTCATCTGTTCCCGCAAAAGATATTCCTTCTGATTCTTATCCACGCGTTCTTTCACCTTCGCCTGAAATTCATTCTTTAAGGAAATCACTTCGATCTCATTCAGCAGAATTTCCATTAAAGTCTCATACTGGGAAGTGAGATCTACTGCCTCTAAGATTTTCTGTTTCTGGGTGTAGTAAAGCGGCAGATTGTACGCAACCTGCTGCATCAAAGTTCCAACGTCCTGCTGTTCTTCTACCTGACGCAAGAATTCTTTGCTCATATGTCCATTGGCTTTTTGATATTTCAGTACGGTTTCCCTGATGCAGCGAAGCATTGCTTCCCTCGCTTCCGGCATCAGTTCTTCCTCTTCTGCCGTTTTTTCATCAAAAAGGATGACTTCTGCCATCAGATACTTCTCCTGTGACAGAAAAGAGGCTAACTCGCCTCTTTCCAATCCTTCTACCAAAACACGCACGATTTCATTTGGCATCTTTATTACCTGCTTTACTTCAGCAATAACACCAATCTGATATAAATCATCTCTGACCGGCTCCTCTACGGAAGCATCCTGCTGTGTAATCAGGAATATTTTCTGGTCTCCAACCATCGCCTCTTCTATGGCATGAATGGAACGTTCCCTGCTAATATCAAAATGAGCCACCATTCCCGGCAGAATGGTCATTCCACGAAGTGCAACTGCCGGTAAATGAATTACTGTCCTGCTCATCTTTTTCTCCTCTTATTTATGCGTTATGATATTCTATCTCCGCTTTCTTGTCTTCTACCGTTTCTTTTGTAATGGTGCATTTTACAATGCTCTCATCGGAAGGAATCTGATACATTAAATCCATCATGGTATCTTCCATAATTGCACGAAGTCCACGGGCACCGGTCTTACGGGCTAAAGATTTCTCTGCAATTGCTTCTACTGCATCATCTTCAAATTCCAGCTCTACACCGTCAATTTCAAATAGCTTCTTATACTGCTTAATCAGGGAATTCTTCGGCTCCTTTAAGATACGGATTAACGCTTCCTTATCCAGCTGTTCTAAGGATACATTTACCGGAACACGTCCGATAAACTCCGGAATCAGACCGAATTTAATAAAATCTCCCGGCAGTACCTGCTTTAAGACTTCGCTCAGATTACGCTCGGTACGGTCTGCAATATCTGCGTTAAAGCCGATGGATTTCTGATCCATACGCTGCTCGATAATCTTCTCTAATCCATCAAATGCTCCACCACAGATAAATAAAATATTCGTAGTATCAATCTGGATTAATTCCTGCTGTGGATGCTTTCTTCCACCCTGTGGTGGAACGGAAGCCACAGTTCCCTCTAAGATTTTTAATAATGCCTGCTGTACACCTTCACCGGACACATCCCTGGTAATAGATACATTTTCAGATTTCTTCGTAATCTTATCAATCTCATCGATGTAAATGATTCCGCACTGGGCGCGCTCGATATTGTAATCTGCTGCCTGAATCAGTTTCAGAAGGATATTCTCTACGTCTTCACCAACATATCCTGCTTCTGTTAATGTGGTGGCATCTGCAATGGCAAACGGTACATTTAAGACTCTTGCCAGTGTCTGTGCCAGAAGGGTCTTACCGGAACCGGTCGGTCCTAACATCAGAATGTTACTCTTCTGCAATTCCACATCATTCATATCTACATCAGAAGTAATTCTCTTATAGTGATTATATACGGCTACAGAAAGGACTTTTTTTGCTTCGTCCTGACCGATTACATATTCATCTAAAAATTTCTTCATCTCTTCCGGTTTAATCAGGTTGATTTCTTCTAAATCTTCCTTTCCTTTTCCGGAAATCTCCTCATCTTCGAATTCCTCCTCTATGATTTCTGCACAGATGTCCACGCATTCATCACAGATATATGCACCGTTTGGTCCTGCAATCAGCTTGCGTACCTGATCCTGTGATTTTCCGCAAAAGGAACATCTGATTTTGTCCTCACTATTTCTTCCTGCCATCTTTCCACCTCGATTATTTCCATCTATCTTTTCTAAATCCTTCGTAAAAAAGGTAAAGGCTGCCCGTAGTCGAATTCCGCATATGTGCTTCGGATAATCCGCCCAGAGACAGCCTCTTTCTTATTTCTCTTATCTTGCTGTAATTACACCGTCAATCAGGCCATACTCCTTTGCCTCTTCTGCGGACATATAATAGTCACGCTCTGTATCTGCGGCAATTACATCATATGGCTTTCCGGTATTTGCAGCTAAAATCTCGTTCAAACGTTTCTTGGTCTTTAAGATATTCTCTGCTGCAATCTGAATCTCAGTTGCCTGTCCTTTTGCTCCACCGGAAGGCTGATGTATCATAATCTCTGCATTTGGTAATGCAAATCTCTTTCCTTTTGTTCCACCAGACAACAGGAATGCACCCATGCTGGCTGCAAGTCCGATACAAATTGTAGATACATCACATTTGATATACTGCATGGTATCATAAATTGCCAATCCGCCTGTTACAATTCCACCCGGAGAATTGATGTATAACTGAATGTCTTTTCCCGGATCTTCGGACTCTAAGAATAAAAGCTGTGCCACTACCAGACTGGCTGTGGTCTCATTTACCTCTTCACCAAGGAAAATAATTCTATCCTTTAATAATCTGGAGTATATGTCGTAACTACGCTCTCCTCTGCTGGTCTGTTCAATGACATAAGGTACTAAACTCATATGATAACCTCCATTTCTACCATACATTCTGCTGCAACTTTATCTCTGGTTCAAGTGGTTTGCGTAAAACAGACCGACCTGATTCCAAGTCAGTCTGTCTCTTTACGTGCTTCTCTTATGCTTCTGCGTTAGCTGCTGCTTCTGCTTCTTTTTCTTTTTTAGTCTTAGCTTTTGCTCTTTCTTTTACATTGTCCATGATGAACTGAACTGCTTTTTCAATTGCAATATCACGTTTCATGGATTCTTTCTCGTCATCGCCAACATACTCTTTGAGCTTATCAGCTTCCATTCCGTATGCTTTTGCCATCTTCTCGATTTCAGCATTTACATCATCTTCTGTAATCTCGAAGTTTTCTTCTTTTGCAATCTGTTCTAATACTAAGCTGCTCTGGATTCTTGTTAATGCTTCCGGACGAACCTGTTCTTTCATCTTGTCCATAGTCATTCCGGAGAACTGCATATACTGGTCAAAGCTTAATCCCTGCTGTGCAAGTCTCTGGGCAAATTCCTGAATCATATTCTGTACCTGTGATTCAATCATTGCATCTGGAATTTCCATCTCAGATTTCTCGATAATCTTCTTGATTGCTTCGTCCTCTTTGGTACGTTTTGCATTGTTCTCTTTGGTCTCTTCTAAGTTCTTCTTCACGCTCTCTTTGTACTCTTCTAAGGTTTCGAACTCAGAAACATCAGATGCGAACTCATCGTTTAACTCTGGAAGTTCTTTTGTCTTAATCTCGTTAATCTTAACTTTGAATACTGCTGGTTTTCCAGCTAAATCTTCTGCATGATATTCCTTCGGGAATGTAACGTTTACTTCTACCTCATCGCCAGTGTTCTTTCCTACTAACTGATCTTCGAATGTATCGATGAAGGAATGGGAACCGATCTCTAATGGATGATTCTCTCCTTTTCCACCTTCAAATGCGACACCGTCTACGAATCCTTCGTAGTCGATAACTGCTGTATCACCTTCTGCAACAGGTCTGTCTGTTACAGTTACAGTTCTTGCATTGTTATTTCTTTCTCTCTCTAATGCTTCTGCAACTTCTTCATCAGATACGGATGTATCGATCTTTGTTACAGTTACACCATTATATTTGCCAAGTTTAACTTCTGGTCTCTTTGCAACTTCTGCTGTGAAGATGAATGGTTTTCCTTTTTCTAACTGAACCACATCAACCGTTGGCTGGGAAACGATATCTACACCGCTCTCATCGATAGCTGCCGGATAAGCTTCCTGCATCATGATATTTGCAGCATCTTCATAGAAGATTTCCGGACCATACATTTTCTCTACCATAGCCATTGGAACTTTTCCTTTACGGAATCCAGGGATGCTGATTTTGTTTTTCTGCTTATTGTATGCAGCTTTCAAAGCCTCTGCCACTTTATCTTCTGCCACTTCAATTGTAAGCTTTACCATATTTTTCTCTAAATTTTCAACCTGTACACTCATTCTTGTTTCTTCCTCCTTATAACTATATATAAAATATACATGTACAAATATTTTCTTATCTTACGACTGCTCCCTAAAAATAGGCATACTTAGAGCTACTAACAGTCATTTAGAGATTATAACACACCGTTTGTAAAATTACTAGCTTTTTTTTCTGTACAAGATTTTAACCCGATTTCAATTGGTGACAGTCATGTAAAAAGCCCCCGGGAAATGCACTTTCGCGCTTTTCCCGAAGGCTTTTTGTCTTTCTTCTTATTTAGACATCTGCTCTTCCTGTCTCATGATCATTTTCTTAACCATTTCTCCACCGATAGAGCCAGCCTGTCTGGATGTCAGGTCACCGTTGTAGCCCTCTTTTAAAGGTACTCCGATTTCAGATGCAACCTCCTGTTTAAAACGGTGCATTGCCTCTTTTGCCTGTGGCACTGCCATCTGGTTACTTGAATTAGAACTGTTTGTTCCACTCATTTGTTTCTACCTCCATAGTTTCTTCTCTTTGTTATCTATTTTCAGATAAGCTTTTGTTGGTTGCTTATCCTGTTTTTAGTATGGCTTCCAGAGAATAAATTATGTTGGTAAGTTCTGGTTATTTTTATTTAAAATACATGATATTTGCTTCCATCGCATCAATATCTGCCTGTGGATCCAGCCACTTTACAATAGCCATGGCAAATTCAATGGCTGTTCCCATGCCCCGGCTGGTAACGATGTTGCCATCTACTGCAACTTTTTCTGCTCCGACCCTGGCTCCAAGAAGCTTTTCTTCAAACCCCGGATAGCTGACTGCATGTTTACCCTCTAATATTCCATTCTCACCCAATACGCTTGGTGCAGCACAGATTGCTGCAGTAAGTTTGCCGCCTGCTGCATAAGATGTAATCACTTTCTTTACAATTTCATGCTTTCCGAGATTTAAGGTTCCAGGCATTCCGCCCGGCAGTACAATTCCATCATAGCTGTCAAAATCAGCTTCCTCTGCCAGTACATCTGCTGCAAACGTAATTCCGTGGGCTCCTGCCACTTCTTTCTTTCCGGTAATGGAAATCATATCAATCGCAATTCCTGCTCTGCGTACCACATCCACTACGGTAAGTCCTTCAATCTCTTCACAGCCATCCGCCATAAAAATTCCGATTTTCTTCATATTATCTTCCTCCTGTTTTCTATTCTCTTCTGATATTACTTTTTCTGATATTAAATTTTCTAACACGAAATTTTTCTATGCTGTCTCTTATGTTAGCATGGTTACTGCGCTTTTTCAATTCCATGGTTGCAGTGGATTTTAAAATATTTTACAATAAATGTATCATTATTTTCCTGACTATATGGAGGCTATTATGGAAATTGAACGCAAATATTTAATTGATGAGATTCCTTTTGATTTAAAAGACTATCCCTGCAAAGTCATTGAGCAGGGGTATCTCAATACGGACCCTGTAGTGCGGGTGCGCCGCTCCAATGACAAATATATTCTTACTTACAAAGGCTCCGGTCTTATGGTGCGGGAAGAATATAATCTTCCTCTGAATGAAGATGCTTACCGGCATCTGATTCAAAAAGCCGATGGCATTATCATTTCCAAGAAGCGCTATCTGATTCCATTGACTGACAGGCTGACCATTGAGCTTGATATTTTCGAAGGAGACCTTGCTCCGTTGAAATTAGCCGAAGTGGAATTTGAAACAAAAGAAGAAGCTGAATCCTTCCTTCCACCGAAGTGGTTTGGGAAAGATGTCACCTTCTCCTCTGATTATCACAACAGCACTTTGAGTCGTGTGGGACTGCCTACCTAAGGCGGGTAGTCTCATAACGGCACATGGTTGCCACGCACTGCTTTAACTGTATATAACGGCCGGTTAAATCTCCTTCCGGAATCACCACATCCAATACTACGGAAAAATCATTAATCAGACGGTCTGTAATATCATTTTCCATCTCATTTAAAATCTTATATTTCTCCTCATAAGTATCTGCATCTAAGAAACGCAGCAGGAACGGATTCGCCTGTTCTTCGGATTCTGAAGTTTCCTGCGGCTGGGCTGTTGCCTGCGGCTGTGTTGTCTCCTGACTAACCTTTACCGCTTCCTGTGGAGTTGCTTCTTCCTGCAGTTTTACTTTTTCAAATCTGTATTTCTGCTCTGCTGCCGGATATTTCTCATGATCAACTTCGCTTACAAACATGGCAAGCGGTCTTGCATATACTTTATAAGCTCCGTAAAGTGCCTGATAAATCACCAGTTCTTCTCTTGTTTCGCTGTGTGTTGCTATGGCTACAATCTGATATAATTTTCCTTTAAAATGTCTGTAAATCTCCCCGGTTGCCGGTCTTCTGCCTTCCATTGCTGTCATCCTCCACTTATCTATGCTCTTTACTGTAATTCAAAACGGTTTAACATTTCAATTCCTTCTGCCACAAAATCTCTTTCAAAATTCAGATTGCCGCTGAAGCCAGTTACCATCAGCTCCTGCACTTTCTTCATATTATCACTTTGTGGAATATCATAAGTAAATTCCATCGGTTCTATTACTTCCATGGCAGACATTTCCTCTGCCGCTGCAGACTGATATTTTCCCGCCAGCCGGTTCTTTAACTGCTGCTGTGCCTGCTGTCTGTTCATCTGCGGATCAGGTGCCTGCTGATACATGGGATGCGGCTGGACTGGTGCCTGCTGATATGCCCGTTGTGGCTGGTTCATGGTCTGCTGATATGTATGCTGCTGGTTTGGCACCTGCTGATATGTACGCTGCGGCTGGTTCATCTGTGGACGATATATCTGCTGTGGCGGCCGCCCCATAGCCGGATTATTTCCACGCCTGTTTTGATTATTGCTTTGCTTTACACTCTGGGACAAAGCAACATATATAATAATAATGATAAATACAATAAAAAGTCCCATATAAAAACCTTCCTTTTTCTATCCTCTTCAAGTTTTTTCTTTTCAAGTTTACCCTATTATTTTATTATACTCAAACAAACCAGCTAAGACAACAACTCATTCTATAATTTTTTCTTGCTGTCAGACTGTCTTTTCGTTGCTTTGACACAATCACAGGACTGTCTGTCGAGTACGGATGCAGATAAAGCCTGCAAGGGACACTGCCTTTCTCCATTTGGCAATGGACAAAACGGAGTAAAATTACTATAATAGATAAATAAGATTTATCGAAAATTATTTAAATCAGGAATAGGAATTTTATTATGTTTGGGAAATTTGAAAAACGTATGTCCGGTACACAGATGATAGCGCTTGGTTTTCTATTGCTCATCTTTATCGGAACCATACTTCTGATGCTTCCGGTTTCCAGCCGGAATGGTGAATGGACTCCATTTATAACTGCCCTTTTCACCTCAACCAGTGCTACCTGTGTAACCGGTCTGGTTCTGGTTGACACCTTTACCCACTGGAGCATTTTCGGACAGCTTGTTTTATTAGTTCTGATTCAGATTGGTGGTCTTGGTTTTATCACCATTGGTATTACTGTTTCTTTGATGTTACGCAAGAAAATCGGGCTGAAACAGCGTGGTCTTATTAAAGAAAGTTTAAACACCCTTGAAATCGGCGGTGTCGTGCGGCTTGTCCGCCGTGTCATCGGAGGCACGTTTCTTTTTGAAATGTCGGGTGCATTCATTCTTACACTGCGTTTTCTGAAAGACATGGATGTTTTACATGCCATCTATTATGGTATCTTCCATTCTATTTCAGCCTTTTGTAATGCAGGATTCGATTTAATGGGGCGTTACAGTCCATTTTCATCCATTACCAGATTCTACAATGATCCTATAGTAATTCTTACCATCAGTGCCCTGATCCTGATTGGTGGTATTGGTTTCTTTGTATGGAATGACCTTAGGGAACACGGGCTGCATTGCCGCCACTATGCCCTGCAGACCAAAATGGTTTTAAGTGCTACTGCAGTCTGCCTCTTTGGCGGCACGCTGCTCTTTTATCTTTTTGAGCATAACCGCTTATTTGCCGGTATGAGTTTCGGAGAACAGCTTTTGAATTCTTTCTTCTGTACTGTTACCCCACGAACTGCCGGTTTTAACGCTGTTGATAATGGTGCGTTAAGCGAAAGCAGTAAATTTCTTTCTATTGTATTTATGTTTATCGGTGGTGCCCCGGGTTCTACTGCCGGCGGTGTAAAGGTTACAACCATATTTGTTCTATTGTTATCCGTACGTTCCACCTTAACCCGTACTACCGGAACAAATATTTTCGGACGCAGACTGGAAGAATCTGTTATCACCAAATCAGTCGTCGTCCTTATGTTCCAGTTGACGCTGGCACTCAGCGCCACACTGGCAATTACTGCTATTTCCGGTTATCCAGTCATTGATGTGGCTTTTGAAGCATTTTCAGCTCTTGACACTGTCGGAATGTCAACCGGTATTACAAGCAGCCTTAGTACCAGCTGTCATATCATTCTAATTCTGTTAATGTATTTAGGACGACTGGGAAGCCTTTCCTTTGCCTTATCATTTACGGATAAGAAAAGGATTGCGCATGTGATGCAGCCGGTAGAAAAAATCAATGTCGGTTAATATCAAATATCTTGATTATACTAGGAGGATTCTATGAAATCATTTTTAATTATTGGACTGGGCCGATTTGGCACTCACCTTTGCAAAGACTTATCCAAACTGGATAATGAGATTATGGTTGTGGACGAGAATGAAGCCGTAATGGAAGATGTTCTCTCTTTTGTCACCAGTGCAAAAATTGGCGACTGCACCAATGAAAAAGTACTTGCCACTTTAGGTGTTGGCAATTTTGACGTCTGCTTTGTCTGTATCGGAAGTAATTTCCAGAGCAGCTTAGAGATTACAAGCCTGCTTAAGGAAATGGGTGCCAGATATGTCGTCAGCAAAGCAAACCGTGATATTCATGCCAAATTTCTGCTGCGGAACGGTGCTGACGAAGTTATCTACCCTGACCGGGATATCGCTGAAAAAACTGCAGTCCGTTTCTCTGCCGACCAGGTCTTTGACTACTTTGAATTAGGCGGTGGCTTCTCCATTTATGAGATTCCGCCATTACCAGAATGGATTGGAAAGAGTATTAAGGATCTAAATTTCCGTGCCTGCTATCATGCCAATATCATCGGTATTAAAACAGATGGTGTCATGAGCCTGCTGCCGGATGCCAATTATATTTTTAAAGACACGGACCATCTGATGATATTAGGCCACAGAAATGACATCGATAAAATTTTAAAGAAACTGTAAAACTACAGAAAACATTCTTTACAAGTCCAGCGTTTTCCCACTACCCGCATAAGCATTGAAAGAAGAGGTATCCGATGCCCGAATCATCAGATACCTCTTCTTTCTCATATTCTGCTACAATATTGTTCCTAAGGCTCCTCTGCCTCACTGATTTCTAAATATGCTTTTACAACCTGTACCAGCTTCTCATAACTTAAGGATGTAGTGTCCAGACAGAAATCGTAATTTCTGGCATCGTTCCACTCCCTGCCGGTATAGTATTTGTAATAATCTGCGCGATACTTATCAATGGTGTCTATCTTCTTTTCAATATCCTTCTTAGTTCCACCATTCTGCTGCATGACACGTTCAATGCAGTCCTTACGCGGTGCGTAGAAAAACAGACTCTTTACATAATCACAATCTTTTAAAACATAATCCGCACAACGTCCGATAATAATACAGGACTCTTCTTTGGCTACCTCACGGATAATTTTCGCCTGATAGTTAAAGAGATTGTCGTTGGATACAAACTCATCACTATCCGGTGGAAGCACTTCCCCATGATATGCTTTCTTCGCAATACGAAACAGTGGCATCTTACGCAGTTTCTCATCTGCCTCTCCAAACAATGCCTCATTGATTCCGCTTTCATCAGAAGCCATTCTTATTAACTCACGGTCATAGCAATGAATTCCAAGTTCTTCTGCCAGCTTCTTACCCAGCGTTCTTCCGCCGCTTCCATAACTTCTTGCAATGGTTATTACCGTATGTTTCATATTTAACACCTACTCTCCTAAATATGCCTTTTTAATAGACTCATTATTCATAAGCTCTTTGGCATCACCGCTCAATACAATTTTACCTGTTTCCAGTACATATGCACGGTCTGCAATCGATAATGCTTTCTTTGCATTCTGTTCTACCAGTAGAACAGTTGTACCGGATGCAGATATTTCTTTGATAATGTTAAAAATCTCTTCTACAAAGATTGGAGACAATCCCATGGACGGCTCATCCATAAGGATGATCCTCGGCTTACTCATCAACGCCCGACCCATGGCAAGCATCTGCTGTTCGCCACCACTTAAGGTTCCAGCCAGCTGATTCTTACGTTCCTTTAATCTTGGAAAGCTCTTGTATACACGCTCTAAAGACTCTGCAATTTCCTGCTTATCTTTTCTGGTATATGCACCCAGCTTTAAGTTCTCATATACAGAAAGCTCTGCAAATACACGTCTTCCTTCCGGAACATGTGCCATTCCCATGGATACAATCTTGTGTCCCGGAACCTTGGTGATATCTGTTCCTTCAAAAAGAATGCTTCCCTTTTTGGCACTGAGCATTCCGGTGATTGTCTGCAGTGTAGTTGTCTTACCTGCACCATTGGCTCCGATTAATGCAATGACTTCTCCTTCATTGACATCAAAGGAAATCCCTTTAATTGCCTGAATCACGCCGTAATATACTTCCAAATCTTTTATTTCAAGCATTGCCATTTTATCATCCCTCCTATTCGCCCAGATATGCCCTGATAACCTGTGGATTATTCAATACGTCACTGGTATTTCCGCTTGCCAGTACCTGGCCGAAGTTCAATACAGTCAGTTTCTCACAGATACCGGATACCAGTTTCATATCATGTTCAATCAGAAGAATGGTCATATCAAATTCATCCCTTACAAAGCGGATGGTATCCATTAATTCTTTGGTTTCATTTGGGTTCATGCCGGCTGCCGGCTCATCTAAAAGCAGAAGTTTTGGTTCAGTTGCCAGTGCTCTTGCAATCTCCAGTTTACGCTGTTTACCATACGGAAGATTGGATGCCAGATAATCTGCTTCATCCTCAAGACCAAATACCTTTAACAGCTCCATTGCCTTTTCATTCATCTCTGCTTCTACTTTAAAATACTTCGGAAGTCTTAGAATTCCGGTTAAAGTAGAATAAGTATGATGATTATGCAGTCCGACTTTTACATTATCCAGCACGGACTGGTCTTTAAAAAGGCGGATATTCTGGAAGGTTCTTGCAATTCCGGCTTTATTAATATCTATGGTTTTCTTTCCGGTAATATCTTTTCCATCCAGTACAATGCTTCCATCATCCGGTTTGTATACACCGGTAAGCATATTAAATACGGTTGTTTTACCTGCACCGTTCGGTCCAATCAGTCCGTATAACTGACCTTTTTCAATCTGCATTTCAAATCCATCTACCGCCCGGAGTCCACCGAAGGAAATTCCAAGATTCTTTACTTCTAACATTGCCATCTTATTGTACCTCCTTCGTTTTCTTTGCAAATAAATTCTTCAAAGAATGTGTCTGTCTCCAGGTAATTGCTGCCGGTGCCCAGTTAAAGAGCATCATTGCAATCAGAACAATTGCGTAAATCAGCATACGGTAATCACGCAGTCCACGCAATACTTCCGGAAGCATGGTCAGTACTACGGCTGCAATAATGGAACCACGGAAGCTTCCCATTCCACCGAGTACGACAAATACCAGAATCATGATGGACATATTGTATCCAAAGTTTGCCGGCTGGGCAATCAGGCTGGAAAGGTTATGTGCATAAAGCACTCCACCTGCTCCTGCGATTGCTGCTGAAATAGTAAATGCCATCAGTTTAAACTTTGTAATATTAATGCCAACGGATTCTGCTGCAATACGGTTATCACGGATTGCCATGATAGCACGGCCGCTTCTGGAATTAACCAGATTAAATACTACAAACAATGCAACCAGAATTAAAATAACACCGATTAAGAAAGTAGACTGTCTTGGTGTTCCGGTGATTCCCTTTGCACCATCGATAATCATTTCTCCGGTTCCCGACATATTAAGAGCCTTGTTGTCATTGATTGCAAAATGCAGACCGTTTTCATCTTTGCCTACATAAAGAACATTGATGACATTCTTGATAATCTCTCCAAATGCCAGTGTTACGATTGCAAGGTAATCACCTCTTAAACGAAGTACCGGAATTCCGATTAAGAATCCAAAGAATGCTGCAACAGCAGTTCCGATTAATAAAGCGATGATAAAACGCAGGGTTGGATTCATCGGTGAATTTTCCATACATCTGGTAAAGAAAGCACTGGAAAATGCGCCGACACACATAAAGCCTGCATGACCAAGACTTAATTCACCCAGATAGCCTACACAGAGGTTCAATCCGATTGCAACGATAGAATAAGTACAAAGGGGTACCAAAAGTCCCTGCATCAGACTGGACATGCTTCCGGTTGCTACCAGAATCTGTACTACGGCAAAAATGACGATTACCATAGCATATGTAATCAGATTACTCTTTGTTGTCTTCTTCATTGTTTTTAAATTCATTTTACTCATTCCTGCCACCTACACTTTCTCATGAATTGGCTTACCAAGAATACCGGTAGGCTTAACCAATAACACAATAATCAACACGGCAAAAACGATAGCATCGGAAAGCTGTGAAGAAATATAAGCTTTTCCTAAGATTTCGATAATACCAAGAAGGATTCCTCCGATAAATGCTCCCGGAATGGAACCGATTCCACCAAATACAGCTGCAGTAAATGCTTTGATACCAGGCATAGCGCCGGTATATGGAGTCAGTGTCGGATATGCTGAACACAGTAACACACCTGCAATTGCCGCAAGTCCGGAACCAATTGCGAAAGTAAGTGAAATTGTCCCGTTAACATTTACCCCCATAAGCTGTGCTGCATCCTTATCCTCGGATACTGCCAGCATTGCCTGTCCTGCTTTTGTCTTTTTAATAAAAATCATCAGACCAATCATGATAACAATACATGCCAGGACTGCCACTACCGTAACACCGGTTATGGTAATTCCGCCAATCTTAATATTCTGCAGTGGAACCACAGAACTAAAGGATTTGGTATCTGCACCAAATATCAGTAATGCAATATTCTGCAACAAATAGCTGACACCAATTGCGGTAATCAATACTGCCAGTGGAGATGCCTTACGCAAAGGCTTATATGCCACTTTTTCAATTATCACGCCAAGCACAGTGCAGACTACAACTGCAAGGATTACGCTCAAAAGCGGGTTCATGTTCATGCCGCTCATTGTCATAAATACGACATAGCAGCCAATCATGATAACATCACCATGGGCAAAATTCAGCATCTTAGCAATTCCATACACCATGGTGTAACCCAGTGCAATGATTGCATAGATGCTGCCAAGGCTGATACCGTTGATTAAATACGTTATGAATCTCATAACAACACCTCTTGCTTTCTCTTAGAATATATACCTCTATAATACATAAAAGGGGCTGCCATTGGCAACCCCTCTTTGGCTTATCTGATAAAATACATTACATTCCTACGTATTCACCATTCTGAATTACAACCGCTTTAGGATCTTTGTTTACTTCACCAGTTGCTGACCATGTCATTCCGCTACCTGTTGCACCATCAATGTTGACTTTTGTAATTGCGTCTTTCAATAAATCACAAATATCAGAAGCACTCATATCCGGTGTTGCATTTGCTTCTTCCAATGCTGCTTTGATTGCATAAATTGCATCATAAGCATCAGCTGCAAACTGGTTTGGTGTATCTTTATATTTCTCTTCATATTTAGAAACGAAGTTTGCAGTTTTTTCATCTTTCGAATCTGCTGCAAACGGTGTTAATAACATAAGTCCTTCTGCTAAAGAAGTATCAAAGTTCTTAACACCTAAGATTCCGTCCATACCGTCGCATCCGAAGAATGTCGGTGCATATCCCATAGAATCTGCCTGGGTTAAGATAATAGATGCTTCTGTATAGTAGATTGGAAGGAATACCAAATCTGCTTCTGCATCTTTTGCTTTCTGTAACTGTGTAGAAAAATCTGTCTTGGAATCTGCAGTAAATGCTTCTTCTGCAACTACCTCAAAGTTCTGGTTTGCTGCTTCTTCTACGAATTTTGCTTCGATACCTGATGAATAGATATCTGAACTGTTGTAAATAATTGCCACTTTCTTGGCAAGGTTATTCTCACCGATATACTGTGCGGATTTTGTTCCCTGTGCAGGGTCTGTAAAGCATACCTGGAATACATTGTCGTTCTTGATTACATCTGTAGATGATGCAGATGGTGTAATCTGGAACATATTATCTGCTGCAGTTAAATCTGCCACAGATACACAAGGACCTGTTGTAACAGTTCCCATTAATACCTGCATACCCCAGTCTTTTAAGGTGTTGTATGCGTTTGCTGCTTTTTCAGGGTCTCCCTGATCATCCTGGAAATTATATTCAATCTGATGACCGTTAATTCCACCGGCTTCATTAATCTCATCGACAGCAATCTGTGCACCGTTCTGAACGGCTGTTCCGTAAATTGCTGCATCACCGGTAACCGGTCCAATTCCTCCGATATAGAATGCATCTTCATTTTTTGCTTCTTTTGAGCCACAACCTGCAAGGCATCCAACTGCCATCGCTGCGACCAGTATTACACTGACTATTTTTTTCTTCATAATAGTTCCTCCTTTAACTCCTAGGTTTCATGTGCCTTATCTTACTACATGAAAATTTGAAAAGCAATACTCATTTTCCCTGCTACTCCTTGATTTTTCTAGGTTTTTCATGCCCTTCACCGCGTTAAAGTACTAAAGACGTATTGATTTTACTAGGTTGATTTATTTTAATATATAACCGCAGGTTATATATCGCATTCCAAACCGGTATAGTTTAAAACTGCTCATAAATAAACGCCGGTGCTGCAGAATCCTTTGCCAGCATAAAATGCATCCATAGAATCATCAGCAGCAGGTAAAAGAAAATCACTTTACCAAGAAATACTGCCTTCTCATTCTGTCTTATCTTTCCAATAAAATTCATAAATCGCTTCATTTAAATCTACCAGTCCTTTCAATGCTGGATGGGAATTATCCTCAAAGTAATACTCCGTATATTCATTTCCACTCAAATCGGCACACTGCACACCATAATCTTCTGCTATGCATCTTATCTTTTCATAAAATACACTCCGCTCTTCTGCCGTCAGCTCCGTATAATCATACCAGTATCCGTTAAAAGGAAGGATTACTACCAAAGGCTCGATTCCCTCCTCCCTGCAAATTGACAGAAAACATTCCAAATCCGAAAATTCCATGGAATCTAAGGTGTACTTCGGATTCTTATGTTTTCCATTGGCAATCAGCGTCTGGTACGTTCCTTTATATACGCTGTCAAACATGCCATAGTCGTTGCCATCCGAAAGCTTATGTCCTTCTGTTTCAGCTTCCTTTCGAAGCTGCTCCCAGGTAGCCTGTGACAGCTTTGCACCACTTTCCTTGCTCTTATGATTACTGATTCCATCCATCAGTGCCTCTGCCATCACTTTATAATTATTCTTTTCTTCCAACAGTACCTTATGAAAATCTGCTTTTTTCTGCTCCAGCCAGCCTGGTTGTTCTGCTGTATTATCATCCTTCGGCTGATACCATTCCCGGTCCTTTTTTACTCTTTCTGACATGGTTTCATTATCTGCCATGATATTTTGCAGTCTGCCATTGATATAATCTTTGGTTTCCTGACTGATATCCGGATTTTCCAGCAATGCAATATATTCTTCTTCTGAAAAAGCAGCTTCAAACGCCGTGGATTTTACTCCATTTTCTTTAAACCACTGGGGCGAAACGATTAATACTGCCTTCTTATTGGCTGCCTGACTGCCCACCGCACCCAGTGTAATGGCATGGGTCAGGCTCTGATACCCTGCTTTTCCCACATAAACAGGATTCATATCCGCACCATCAAAAATCGTATCTCCCTGAAATCCGCTGCCCTGTCCATGCCGCAGCTCCGAAGAACCGAATATCAGCAATGCCTTTTCATCGGCTGCCATCTTCTTTAATGTACTGCCGTTTTGGGATTTTGCATCACTGACCCAGGTGCCTGCTTTTCCCTCTGCCGAAAAACCTCTGCCGCTGTATAAATGCAGTCCCACTATCGTAAGTGCGCATAACAGCAGTGAAACTGCAAATGCTTTTATCGTTTTCATGCTTACTTCTCCTGTGCTTTCGCTTCTACCAGTGCGATAATTTTCTCCGGTGTATCCATATCCTCTCTTGTTACTTCCGATGGTGAAATTACAACACCAAGGTTATCCTCAAGTTCCACCAGAAGTGCTACAAAGCTTAAGGAATCCAGTAAATCCTCTTCAAAAAGATTCATCGTAAGGTCTTCCCGGATGCTGTCATCCTCACATACTTTTTCAATAATATCCAAAATCTTTTCTTTCATCTTATAATCTCCTTTTTCTCTTTCTATTTTTCTTTGCAAACGATTCTGCATCTAAAATTTTTCTTCTATATATAAGTTGGGATAACCTAAATTGTAATAAAATGTCCTGAGAAAATCAGGAAGCCAAACATCACCAGATTTAATGTGATTCCCCATGATGCCAGTGCATACCAGGTTTTCTTCTTATATTTCTTATAGAACTTCGACTTCTTCTGATAGATTTCCGTAACTGCCAGCAATATGCCATGATAGAGTCCGTACAAAATATAATGCACCGTCAGACCATGCCACACCCCCATCACCAGCATATTGATAAGAAAGCCTGCTGCCGCACCATTTAATCTGCTTTTAAACCATTTTTTGTGCATGGATAACATCATAAATCTGGAAAAGACAAAATCCCGAAACCACTCGGACAGGGAAATATGCCACCTTGCCCAGAATTCTTTCATATCCCGGCTGATAAACGGTTTCTTAAAGTTATCCGGTACGCAGATGCCAAGCATATAGCCGGTTCCCACTGCCATCAGACTGTATCCCGCAAAATCAAAAAACATATAAAAACCATAGCTGTATGCATAACAAACCATATTCCCTGCTGTCCGGTTCATGAACTGATTCATAATCTGATAGAAGAAATCCGCAAATACGAATTTATATGCTGCTCCTAAAACAAGCTTCTGTAAACCAATTCCAAACCGCTCAAGATATTCTCTTCTTCCCGGCACATTATGATAATCCTCCAAGAATCTTCTGCTTCGGTCAATAGGTCCGCAGCTAAAGGTTGGAAAGAAGATTAAAAATGCTGAAAAATCAAGGATTTTCACCTCTTCTATGGTGCCATCATAAAGTTCAATGATAATCTGCACCACCCGGAACGTAAGGTAAGAAATTCCGGTAAACTGAAAAAGATTCATCTCCTTTAACCATGGAAGGTCACATAGTTTACATAATGCAAGTGGCAGGATGGAAAGCAGCACAAAACTGCGATAAAATGCTGCCTTTCTTCCATATTTCTTTCTTATGCATTCATATCCTCTGACCAGCATCCATTCAATCAGAAAGTATCCTGCGAAATACGCAAGCGCCGTCAGATTTCCGCCTAACACGCAGACAACCATTACACCGGATACGATAAGGTTATACCAGTGCAGGCTCCTTTCCATACAGCCAAGAATCAATGCGAAAAGCAATAACAGAATCAATGTGCCAAAGAATGGTGCTCCGCTGTAAAAACTCATTCTGCCAGACCTCCAAGATATTTTCGGTCTGCCTTTCCATGGTTATTCATTGGCATGGTTTCGATATATTTTATTTTCTTTGGGATCATATAAACCGGAAGGAATTCCTTCAGACCGTTTTTTACCTGTCTTGAAATCTCAGATGCTTTCTTTCCTGCCATCTGTGCTCCTGTCACAAATGCCGTCAGGCTCTTTACCTTTCCTTCTTCCAGATTCGGCACTACGACAGCATGGTCAATCTGAGGAAGTCTTACCATGTTATTCTCAATATCTTCAATTTCAATGCGGTATCCATGCAGCTTCACCTGCAAATCGATTCTTCCATTATAATAAAGCTGCCCGCCTTTTAAATATCCGGCATCTCCGGTCTTATAACCCCGGTAAGCTTTTCCATCAAGGATACAATGGAAAAATGCCTTCTTTGTCAAATCTGCTCTCATATAATAACCACAGCTTACCGTATCTCCGATAATAACAATCTCGCCCTGTTCTCCTTCCGGCAACACTTTTCCGGCTTTATCCCAGATTTCGATATAAGTTCCTGGCTTTTCATGGCCTACCGGAAGGGATTTGCCCCGGGCAATGGTCTCCTGCAATAATTTCTCTGTTATGGTCACATCTGTGACTGCCACCGTAGATTCTGTCGGGCCATAGGTATTGATAATGACTGCCTCCGGGAAACGTTCCTTTAACTTCTCCACCGTAGCTGTAGTAAGCACTTCCCCACAGAATAAGAAAAGTTTTAAGGCTTTGATCTTTTCCCCACAGAAATTCCGGTCTGCCAGACACATATCCGCAAAGGACGGTGTCGATACCCAGATTTCTATTTCTGACTGTTCTAAGAAGCCCAACATCTCACTATAGTCACTCTGCATCTTCTTATCCATGGTATAAAGCGTTCCGCCACAGACCAGGGAAGTATATAAATCCATTACCGATAAATCAAAAGAAAATGGTGCCTGATTCATAAAATGGGCACCGCCCTTTTCTTCCATGGTGCTGCCTAACTGCACCGACCAGTCAAGATAATGGCTGAGGCAGTCTCTTGTAATCTCTACGCCCTTAGGCTTTCCGGTGCTTCCGGAAGTAAATATGATATACCATACTTCATCTTTGGCCAGAGGCTGTAGCACATCGGTCTCGTTTGTCTCCTGTTTTACGATTTCTTCTATCTTCTCTTTTCCGATTACCATTCCGATTTCTGTCTGATAAACACCTTCTACCACAAAGGTCAGTTCCGGTTCTACGCTTAATACCGTCTCATCCACCCGGCTTACCGGAATGCAGATATCCTGCGGCACATAGCTTCTACCTGCCTTGGCACAGGCAAGGAAGCATACCACCATATACGGGTTCTTATGTCCATATACAATAACCGGCCGCTTACGGTTCTGGCTGTTCTTCGCAATCCATACTGCAAGCCGGTTGGAATATTCTTCTAACTCCTCATAAGTCAGCTTTTGTTCTCTGCTTTGCACTGCACACCGCTTCGGATGTGTCAGGGCAGTTTCTCTGATGTTCTTTAAAATATCCATATCATCCCTCTTTTCTTTTTTCTAGGGACAACTATAGCACAATAAAATCACAAGAATATCACAGTTACGAATTCTTAAAGAACATTAATCTTTGCTTAGGCAGTTCTTAAAGAAATCTAAAACTTTCTACTTGGTTAATCTGTCTCAACAAAGTCCTGCTGCTTTATGAAATACTTTCTTCTCTTACCACGTTATGCTATACTGTGTTTGAAATTTATTCCTGATAAAAGGGAAATAGACAGAAAGAGAGGATTCGATGATGTTAGAATTCAGATATGACACTCAGCTCTTAATTGAAGGGGAAAATCTAAACGAGGATGCAATTAATGATTACTTTACTGAAAATTTCAAAGGAGACTGCCTTCTGGCAGTTGGTGATGAAGAACTGATTAAGATTCATTATCACACCAACGAGCCTTGGAAGGTCTTAGAATACTGCGCAGGTCTTGGTGAAATCTATGACATTGTAGTAGAAGATATGGACCGTCAGGCACGGGGGCTTCAGGGTTAATCTACACTTGACATGAACTGCATTTTTATATTATTATAGTTCTTGTCTTGCGGGCATGGCGGAATTGGCAGACGCGCTAGATTTAGGTTCTAGTGGGAGACCGTGCAGGTTCAAGTCCTGTTGCCCGCAGTCCAACCACAAAAACGGTTCAGGAATTATCCTGAACCGTTTTTTATTATGCCTTCACAGGTATTTCCACTACTGCTTCCCAGTCTCACAGATAGAAGAAAGATTTAAGCTGTCATAAATCACATGGCTTTCTTCTTCTGAAAAATCTCCCCGCAATGTCAGAACGAAATCACTATATTCCGTAATCATGTGGGCATAGGTAATCGTATAGCCGCTGTCTGCTGTTTGACTGGTAATGGTCAGTGTCACACCATCTGCTGTGGTATAAGTACCGGTGCTGTCATAAGCTTCTTTAAAAATATAATCATCCTCATTTGTTATATCCGATACTTCATACTGGATAGACACCGCCTGACTGTCTCCCTTCCGGTAACTGGCAAAGAATGCTCCCCGGGAAAAAGTGTCTGCATCCCTGGAATCATAGCAAAGCTGACAGGCTTTTTCACTCCAGAGTGTTGGATAATTTGCTTCTATATAAGAAAGGTCAATGCCAATATTCTGGTCTTTAAAAGCATCGCTTAATTTCGGATAGACATAACCCACCTCTATTTTGCCATCAATCTTTTCTTCTGCCTTCAAGCTCCATAGATCATCCTTGGTTCCTTCGGTAACGGTTCCAACGAAATCAGAAGTTTGAATAAATTCCTCTGTCCGGTCGGTCACCTTGCTGTCTGCAAAATCAAGATTTTCTCCTGAAAATTCTTCATAATGAATCGTTGTCTCTGTGACATTTTCCATAAATTCCGTTTCATTATCAATAATAGCAATCTGTTTTTGTGCAAGGATCCGCTCTGCCGCATATACACCACAGCCGGTGACTAAAACAAGAAGTGCCACAGCCGCTGCTGTCTGTGCCATTTTCCATGGTTTCTTCGTTTCTTTCTTCCGCATAGGTACAACCTCCTTTTGGGTTGACTGGTTTAAAATCCTCTCGTTGAGTTCTTCCGAGGGAATATCAGTTGCTATAAGGGAGTTGTGTAATAAATCATCTAAGGTTGGTTTCATATGATAAAATCCTCCAATTCCTGCTTCAGATATCTACGTGCACGCATCAGTTTACTTTTCACATTACTGATAGAGAGGGACAGCTTTTCTGCAATCTCAGCCACCTTGAAATCTTCCATATAATATAGAAGAATCACGATGCGAAGCTGCTCCGGCAATTTGTATACAGCCTTCCACACGGCTTCCTGCTCTTCTTTGCTTACCATATGCTGCTCTAAATTTTCATCTGCCGAAAATGCTTCCAGTCCCTGCTCCTTCGATATGGGAATCTCCGCTGCGATTCGCTTTCGCCAGGCAAATTTCCGCTTCCGGTTCTGCCAGAGCTTTATGGTAATTCCAAGCAGATAGCTTTTGACATTTCCCTCTTCCTTCCAGTCCTCCTTCTCACACATTGCAAGAAAGGTATCCTGATAGAGTTCTTCTGCCTGTTCCCGGTTCTGTGTCAGCCGGATACAAAAAGAATAGATGTCCGTTCCGTATGCCTCAATGTAATGTTCCAGTAATTGTTTGTTCATGTTTCCATTCTCCCAGACCGCGCCGTCATTTGTTTTGGGATGTTTCCCTTACACCTATATATTGTAATAACAGAAGAAACGGTTGCAGTGAAAGTTATTTTTTATTCTCCCACATGACGAATCCGCTCTACCAGAGTGCCATCTCCTTCCATAAATCTGCCTGCTGCCAACGGTACGAAAATGCACAGTGCAAACAGTGTCACTATCATGACAACCACCGGAATGACAGGAATGGAAAATGCTACCTTATGATAATTCATCCGCTGAAACAACAGCACATCAATGCCAAGTCCCACCGTTGCCGTCAGGAAAAGCGAAATTCCCGCATAATACATCCCTTCTGTCAAAAGCAGCCTGCGCTGTTGTTTTCCGGTCATGCCAATGCTTTCTAATATTGCAATTTCCCGCCTTCTGCCGGATATACTGCCAAGCTCTGTATTAATATAATTCATCACACCGATAAATCCCAAAACTATAGCGATTCCCATTCCTAGCTGCCACATCTTCTGTTCTGCCGGCTTCTGCTCTTTGATACCCTTTAACTTGCTGCTCCAGGTAATATTTTTTGCATCCTTAGATTCCTGTATCAGCTCTTTGACTTTCTTTTCTGTTTCCTTATCGTATTCCTCGTCATAAATCACCGATACCTTGTATGTCCACAGGCTCTCTGCCTTATCCTCTAAAAAAGAGTCACTGACTAAAATTATAATCGTCGGTCCCATAGCATTCGGGCCAAGATACGGACTGTCATCCTCCTGTATTCCCGCAACAGATAAACTTACCTCGCTGGGTCCACGATATGGGCTGTCATCCTTCTGCAGCCCTGCAACAGATGTGCTGTATTTCTTTGTTTCCTGCCCCGGAAAATAAAAGCTTATTTTCTTATTTTTGACATCCGCATTGGTATATCCCATATATTGCTGGCATAAAAGGCAGCTTTCCCCTTCCAAAAATGATTTTTCATCAATTGCCGTTTCGTTCTGCTGATTGATATAATGAAATGTTTTTTCATCGATTCCAACCACCAGCGCCATAAAATCTTCCGGATTCTGCTGATATTCTTCTCTTACATCGTCATATTTTATATACATCCACTGGTCATAGAAATCACGCATCCACTGATCCGAAAAATCCGGCTCCCAGGGTACGACGATTGTACTGTAATCTAATTTGTGGATTTCCTTTACTCCATCTATTTTGGAAAGTTTATCACAAAATGTGTCATCGAAAGACTGTTTCCAGTCTGATGTATCAGCCACCATACTCTTATTGGTCAGTTCCATATCAGCATCCATATATTGTAACTCTGCCGTCCGTTTGCTCTGACTTCCCGCCAGCGTTACCACACATAGAAATACAGTCAGACTGGTTGATAGCGAAAGGATGACAAGGATTGTTTTCTTCTTCATACGGCACAGCTGCTGCCATGCCAGACGGTAAATAATATTTTTCCCGGTTCGTTTTTTCTTTCCGGTATAGACTACCTTCGAAGTCTGATATCCCAGTGCCTCCATGACAGAAATGCGTTCTGCTACTCTTACCGGCTTACGGCTGGCAATATAGACGGTTACTGCCATAATAGCAATCGTCAGCACCAGAAATTCCGGTTTTATCGTTACAGCCATCTTTTCTGAGCGAAGTCCCAGTACCCGGATTGTTCCGGGAATCACAAGATAGGACGTCAGAAATCCTAAAACTATTCCCATTAAAATTCCGATTCCACTTAGAATAATCTGTTTCTGCCACAACAGCCGGTGCATCTGGCTTTCTGTCATTCCAACAGCACGAAGCAATCCATAATAGCGGATATTATCTTCTATGGATAAATACATGATATTGTAAATCAGTAAATAGGCACTGAGGCAGGTTAACATAATGATTCCTATCATTCCAAGAAAAATTCCCTTTACCTTATCACAGTCCCACGTTGTCTGAATGTTCTGCTTCCGTTCCAGATTTAATTCTTCTTTCAGCCGGTTCTCTATCCGGTCTGATGCAAACCAGAAGCGATATTGATAGTAGAGAATGCCACAGCCATAGTCTGCCTGGCTGTAGCCTGCCTGTTCAAACACCTCTTCCGTCACGAAACAGTTGGCAGTTTCTTCATAGTCATCTATGATGCCCGTAATTTTCATGGGCTTTTCTACCTGGGTTCCATCTTTCTTCTGATAGCTTAAAAGCAGCGTATCTCCAATTGTAAGATTTTCCAACTTCCGCTTTTCCAACAGCGTCTTTGTAACCATCACCTCATCGGCTGTCTCAGGATACCTTCCCTCCTGATGCAGAATGCCGGGCTGATGCATTTTCTCCCGGTAATTTTTATCCTCATATATGATAGAAATATTCTTTTCACCGATGTTTCCCAGCATAAATTCTGTAATTCCAACTACCTCAATACCAGGATCTGCTTTTACTGTTTCTTCCTGCTCCTTTGTAACTCCACCCATCAGAATTCCATCATAGAGTTCCCCCACAGAATGCAGCCGCCAGACATACTGCATATGCATGTAGGAAGCCCCTGTCTGCATAACCGTAAACAGCATCAGCACCGCCAATACAATTGCCACAAGATACAGGCTGTTTTTCTTTCTGTTGCTCCTTATGGAACGGACTGCCATCTTACGGATGACAGCCTGATTATTATTTTTAAGCATAGAGCTTTCGTTCCTTCCTGATTTTCCCATCTTCCATGTATACAATCCGGTCTGACAACTGCGCCACGTCCATGTCATGGGTAATCAGAATTGTAGTCTGCTGATATTTTCGTGCCACTGTTTTTAACAATCCCATAACATCATGGCTGGTCTGTGTATCAAGATTTCCCGTGGGTTCATCCGCTAAGAGAATAGCCGGCTTATAGGATAATGCCCGGGCAATTGCTGTTCTCTGCTGCTGACCGCCGGATAACGTACCCGGCAGTGCATCCCGCTTATCTTCTATTTTCAGTTGCCTTAACAATTCTTCTATATATGCCTTGTCCACATAACCTCCATCCAGCTCGATGGGCAGCACAATATTCTCATACACACTCAAATCAGGAATCAGGTTATAGCTTTGAAATACTACACCAACCTTCCTTCTTCGAAAGACTGCCTGCTCTTCCCTCGTCATTGATGCAAGGCTTTTCCCATCAATATAGACTTCTCCGGATGTTGGCACATCCAATGCTCCTAACATATGCAGCAGCGTACTTTTCCCGCTTCCGGACTTTCCGGTGATTGCCACAAATTCTCCCTCTTTTACGGTAAGGTTCACTCCATCTAAGGCCTTTACCGTATGGGTTCCCAACGGATAATATTTCTTTAACTCCTCTGTCCGTACTACTTCTTTTATTTCATTGGCAGATAAATGCAAAATTCTGCCCCCTTTCCACTTTCTGAATGCACTTCCATATAGCCGTCCTGCATCGTCACAATCTTTCGTGCCAGATACAGACCAATCCCGATTCCATCCTCATCATGGACTTCCGGTTCCCGGTAAAACCTTTGAAAAATCTGTGCCTGATGTTCCGCAGGGATTCCCCTTCCGGTATCCCGGATGCTGATTTTTCCAAAAACCTCCTGTTCCATTACTGAAATATAGATGCTTCCCCCTTTTGGAGTATATTTCACTGCATTCTCTAAAAGATTAAAAATTGCTTCCTGTGTCCACTTGGCATCGCAAAACAGTTTCAATGTCTCCGGGCAGTCCACATGGACAGAAATCTCTTTTGCTTCCGCTCCCGGTACCACTGCCGCAACCGCTAGTCCTAACACTTCAAAAATCTTTGTGTCCTTTTCACATATTTCTATGATTCCGGTTTCCAGGCGCGAAAGCTTCACCAGACTCTGCATCAGGAAATCCAGCCGTTCTGTCTGTTTTATCAGCTTTCCAATACACTCCTGCCGCCGCACCTTATCTTCCTGTTCCTCTTCTAAAATTTCCAGATATATTTTAATATTCGCCATTGGCGTTCTACCCTGATGGGAAATATCAGAAATCAACTCTTTTATCTGTTCTTTTTCCTTATGGCTCTGTCGGTTCTTCCTGTTCCAAACATCCATAAGCTCCTGCAAATCCTGATAAATCTTATCCCAAAGGCTGTCCTTAAACTCCGCTTCATTTCCAATGTCTTCGCCTGCTTTCATCAGCGTCAGACACCGCTGTAGTTCTTCCGTAAAATCATAGATTTCCTTCTTCTGCCGATACAGTCTGACTAGAAGATAACTTATCACAATGCCACAGCCTGCTATTATTCCTATCGCAACCATTGATATCCCATCCCATATACATTTGAAATATATTTGTGTTCCGCATCCTCTATCTTTCCACGGAGCCGGTTCACATTGACTGCCAGTGTGTGTCGGTCCACATATGCTTCATCACAGTCCCACAATTGCTCTAACAGCACATTATAAGAAAGCAGCTGTCCTGCATGTTCAATAAATAAGCGTAACATCCGAAATTCTGTAGGTGTTACCATGCACTCTTTCCCCTCTATTTCTACCTTGACCCGGTCAAAGTCTATCCGCAGATATCCATCTTCATAAATATTTCTTGGATTTTCCGTCTCCCGTTTTAAAATGACCGCTATCTTCTTTAGCAGAATATGTATGGAAAATGGCTTTGTCACATAATCCTCTGCTCCCAGTTCATACCCGGATAATACATCTTCTTCCAAATCTCTTGCCGTAAGAAACATGGTCTTCACTTTCCTGCGCTCCATAATCCATTTACAAAAGCCAAAGCCCTCTCCATCCGGAAGATTTACATCCAGTATCATAAGCGAATATTCCTGCTGCAAACCCGCAAGCTTTGCCTCCTGAATGGAATAGGCACTTTCTGTCTCATACCCTGCCTGCTGCAGTGCAAAGCAAATTCCCTGGTTCAGTTCCCGGTCATCTTCCACTACTAATATTCTATCCATCTTCCCTAAACATCCTTTTTCTTATCTGTTGTCATTCGTTTTTTTCTTTTCTACTTTTCCCCGGTTCATTCCTATGTCTCATTATACAAATGCTTCCTACGTCGCGCAACGAATAGATTGTCACAGTTTTGTGATAAATGATTGAGGATAGAAAAAAGCAGGAATTACACTTTCATAATCCTGCTTTCTACTTTATCAATATTTCTTTGTCAATATTTCTTTTTCAATCTTCTGTTATTCTGTTACTTTTTCAATCCTTCCGGAATCGGTCTTCTTTTTGCGCTGAATTCACTTACATCAATCCGAATCACATTGACAATGGATACCAGTTCTTCATTAAAAGTAAAATCGCCTCCGGTCTGGCATTTCATCAAAATGGAAAGTGCCTGCATTTTCTCATTTACATCCTCTACGATAACAGCTTTCCCTTTTCCCATAACACAGGAATAGGAATTACCATACTGACATGCCACCTTTCCTTCAAATGGCACCACATCACACTCCATTTCAAAGCATACCTTCGGATTCTTCTCTATCAAATCATACTTATAACCCTTCTTTGCTCCATGAAGGTAAATCACCATTTTCCCATCTTCATAGGTATAGCCGTAATTCATCGGTAACACATAAGGCTGGTCACCATCCACAAGTCCCACATGCACAATCTTGCAGGCATCCATAATCTTAAGGATTTCATTTATATCTGTTACTTCACGTTCTCTTCTTGTCATGCTTTTTCTCCTCCAAGTACATCAAACATATCTTTCTTTTCTTCTATACACTGTAATAAAACTGCTAAATATTCGTCTTGTTCATTAAACTCTAATTCCATTTCTCCATTTGGATCATAACCAAAAATACCTTCATACTCTTCTCTTGCTTTTTTTAATTCACCTGTTTCTTTTCCATAATACATTATTTCATCTTCCTTTCAATCTTTATATGTTTCTCCAAAGATTTTTGAAAGCCTTCCTAACACCTCATTGTCTTAATCATAAAGCATTCTACCTAATTACGCAAACGCTTCTTTTTCTCCTTTTGAAGATGAAATGAAGACGAAGATATTCAAAAATGCCCTTGAAGATGTGGTGAAGATGAATATTTGGGCTTACTTAGCACTGCTTCCGATTACTCACAAAAATGGCGGAAACACTGTATTTATCAGTATTTCCGCCATTTTTAACTACTGAGACATCGGGGATTCGAACCCCGGACAACTTGATTAAAAGTCAAGTGCTCTACCAACTGTAGGCAACTCCCTTGTAATCAAGAAACTCATATAACTTTTTTATTGATAATTCGTATAACTATCTGTGACTTATCCATAGAATACACTAAAAATCCATCTGTGTCAACTGCTAAATTCTATCTCTCGTATACATCAGTGAGAAACAATTATAGTCCTCATTCTCATCTGGAATGGCTGCAATCTTATCTTTCACCTGTTGTATTCTTGCTTCTAAAAACTCATATGCTTGTCCGATATTAGAGAACTCTGTACTGATACCTGTCATTAAATCTATATCATTTGTAACGGCTTCAAGTACATCAACAACAGTAAATAGCAATGACTTCTGCATTGTTGATTTATCATATTCATCTGTCTGAGTTAATGAGTTCTCTGTAAGGAACTGGATATACTGCTCATCAGAGAAATACTGTTGATTGGATAACTCCATCTTTAATCTGTCTAATACTTTCATGTGTGTCTCCTTTCATTATTATATGCAATAAAAAAGGACTACGGCATTTTACCGTAGACCTCTCTTATGATAATCAATTATTTTCTTATTTCAATATTGAAATCAATTCTCTAAGTTCCTTAATATACTGTTCTATTGTATATTCCTGATTTTCATCAGGATAATTAAATACAGTTTCCCATGTACATACGAATTGATCTATCTTATCATCAAACATTCCAGAATATAATTTAGAAATGCAGATAAGAGCAGCATGAAATGGGTTTCTTTCAAAATGACTTGCTTCTATAATACCACCCATTGACCCTTGACGTGCTCCATTATATAAATTACAAACAATTCCTTCCAAAACAACTGCATCATTATGTGTAATCTTCATACTTTTACATCTCCTTATTACCAATCAGTCCCAATCGCTGTATTTTTTTTCGCCTTGTTTATCTTTCCAATTATTGAAATTTTCAACAGCATCATGTTCTTGTTTTGTCATGTCTTCATTATTATAGTATTTATCAAGACCACTATTCAAAGTATCTCTATACTCATCATCGCTGGAACATGCCGTAAATAAACCCATCATTCCTAAACAAGTTAATGTAAGAACAATTCCTTTGATAAATTTCTTTCTCATAAAAATAGCCCCCTTTCAAATCACTGTACTAATTTCCTAGATGTTATATAAATTGTACCATTAACTGTAGGCATTTTCAATACAATATTTCCGTATTTGTGTATTTTATTACACCACAACAAAAATACTAATTGATACACTATCAGTGAAAGTAGGTGATACAGTTGGTGAATATGGGAGAAAAACTACGATCTCTCAGAACTGAGAAGAAATTAACTCAAAAGCAAGTAGCAGATAGAATAGGATTAGCCATAAGTGCTGTATCTTCCTATGAATCAGGCAGTCGTTATCCTTCATATGAAGCATTGATAAAGTTGGCTCGTATATTCCATGTATCTACAGATTATCTCTTAGGAATTACTGATAAGAGGAATGTGGATGTTACTGGTCTTGATGATGAATCCGTGGAACTGATTTCACAGTTAGTAGATAAGTTGAGGAAGTAAGGTGTCCTGTTCGGGCATCTTATTTTATTTTGGACTTACACCAAATTTGGTAAACCTTGATGGTCGTTTGATGTTTTTGGCAAAGTAAAAATTTTTTCTTTTGGCAGAACCGAATAATTCGGCTCTGGCAATTCCGAAACTTTCGGATTTGAATTATCCCCATATCCTAAAGGGGGCGATATGCCGACTTAGGTTGTGTCAGGTTACACAGATAATGTGTACCCTAAAATTGCTCTGTGGGGATTTTTCTGATTAAGGAAAAAAATTTTTGAAGTCAAGGGGTAACGCAAAAAATTCACAAAAATTTAATATTTTAATTGTCTGACAATAAACCAAATTGTTTTGAAGTTTTTTCAGAAATTCACAAATCTTTAAATAAATTTGCTCTGAATCGTTCCGTCACTTTGCACAAAAATAGCACTGTATTTTCTCCGTATTGCACAACGAACATCTATTCACCACTTTGTACATATTGCACAATGGATTAGTACAGAGCAATTTTACGCTCTATCACCCTACATCTGGTCACATTTAACCCCATTATCGGCTCAAATCACCCCTAAAACGCTCACTTGATTGATAGTCAAGTGAATGTAAGCCAAGGAAATCGAGATTTCTTCTGATTATATCCCCATCTGATACCCCCTAATCCCACGGAAAAATGTGGAAATACCGTAGCACCAGTTTGGAACAGTGTACAATACTACACTATTAACCACTCTTTTCTGCCTGATGAATATAGAATTGTGTCTGATGTATCTACAATCCAGATTACTTTAGCACAGTACAGTGTCATATCGCAAATCAGACCGAATTTATTGTTGGATTTGTCAATTTGTCCAGTTTTGATGCGTTTAGCCACTAAACCAAGTGGTTTGTAAAGCAAAATGCGTCTATATATAGTGTGCATATTTATATTGAAATACCACATATAGACGCTAATTTAACTTCACTCAACTAAAGTTATCCACAATTTATGCTAAGTTATCCACAGAGTTATCCACATTATCAGTGGTTTTGCGCTTTGCCTCCGATTGGAGGCTAACTACATTTTCACCACTCAACCTCTTCTTTTCAACCTCTACATCACTGACAATGTCACTCTTTTCCATAATTGTTTCCTTTGAGATTGCTCCCATTTCCTGCAATGCCTTCAGATTAGCAATCATTTCAGTAGTAGCAACTGGCATAGACACATTATAGATAACATCAACGTCACTCTCTACACTAATGCCCTGCATACTCAGTATCTTCTTAAATCTCTCAAATCTCTCTCTGAATCCAATATTAAGCCACTTCTTAGTCTCATCTGCATTGACCTGAGCCATAGCATACAATATCTGCATAGCAACGGAACTAACATTAGCTATATTGGTACTAGAACCTAACACACTAGGAATACAACTAATATCATTGAGCATCTGTTTAAGGTTATCCAGATACAATTTAATCGTATTATAATCCATAGACGCACTGACTACCTTATAGTCACCTGCATCCAAGTTAAGTACATATCCAACCGCATCAGCAGGAATTGAACTCTCTATTCTCTGTCCGATAGCTACATTCATAGGATTGAGTGAATTAACATAAATAGCATCACCCATCTTGCTCATAATGTCCTCTAATTCGTCAAGGATAGGTTTAATGTCCGTAAGCATACTCATACCATAATTATAATCTTCATCACTGAAATTATGATAGTGGATAGGCAGACCAATAGCCATAGTAGTAGATACTAAATGCTCATCTGCACCCTCATTACTCCAATGCTCAACGTATGTAGGATAATATACATTCCAATAAGTGATACTTGTAAATACATCTGTCCAATGCTCAATGAAAGCAAGATACTCTCCCAACTCATCATACACAGGATAACTACAAGCACTATCAAGCACTTTACTCTTAATCACTCCATTATCAATATATACAACCTCATATGCGTCACCAAACTTATTTACTCTGTCAAGTATCTGATAGTCAACTGTCTCGTACTGACCAAGCCTATAAATATCATTGAATGTATTAACTGTCTCATTATCCTTTGAGCTTAATGAAACCTTCTTTCCAAGCAGAAATGTATCATGGAATCGTAGCACTGTCTTAGCATAATTCAATATAGTCTTACGTGTCCTTAATACCTTACCTTTGTAATAGCAATCTTCTCTGCTTAATACTTTATGTCGTCCTGCAAGATAATCCATGTTGGCTACAACACCTGCAATTCTAGCCACATGATTCTTCTGATTAACTTCTTCCATGAACCAAGTAGCAGAACCATCATACTGCTTATCTATATATTCTTGTATTGTCATATTTCTTCCTTTCTATTTACTGTTACAATAGGGAAAATAGACAATAAAAAAAGCTAGGCATATAAATCTATACCTAACGTCATTAAAGTCCTAAATTCCCTATTCTGTTAATAATTATTCCGATTAGAATGGATACCAGAAACCACTCTTCATGCCCTGAATACAGAGCCAAAATGCTGACACTAAATCGTCATGACAGCCGACAACCGCATTAAATGAACCATTCTCTTCTGCAACAAATGTTTTCATTTCCTCTAAAAGATTATTGCTCATAATACGCACCATGCTCTTGTCAAACCACTCACGAGCATCATTGACTGCAATGTTTTTTGACTTCTGCGTTGTATCGAATCCGACTTTCCATATAGCACGATTATATTCATCATAGGTCTTATACTTAACCATGTTCATATACTTATGCTCATATCTCAATCTCTCAATAACAGAATGACCGCCTGATGCTTTCTCGACACAGAGCAAAGCTTTATTATAGAAGCGTCCGACTGCATTACATATATCTGCATAGAGATATGGCTGTACCTTATTATTATGGAACTCCGCTACTTGCTCACCATCCTTATCCATTACAAACATAGTAGAATAGTCATGTTTACCTCCAAGTCCTTCCGATACGTCCACACCTATGTAATATTTCATGCCGACTCTTGGCACTTTATATATATCAAGTGATTTATTCTGTACATAAGGTCTAAGTATCTGTGGCAGACCAACTATCTTATCTACTTTTAACGGGCTTATTTTTTGGCTCGTTAATGCCTGTTGTAATTTAATGACCTTATTGTTATCAAATACAGATGAACCAGTAGCAAGAAATGATTCTTCTGGTGTACTTGGATATTCCACATGAAATGCGTCAAGTCCACTAATAGAAATTTTATCTCTTCTCCACACTGCTTGTTCTGGTGTCATACCTAACTTAGCGAGTGCTTTTTCTTCCTCATCGTATTCATCCTCAGTAAGCATCTTTCCACCATGTTGTGCCTTATACAATTTCACTGATTCATCGTACTGTGACTTAAATAATGAACGTCCATTTATCCAATTAAAAAAGAATGGTTTAAACGCATTCTCCCCATTCCTTGCTTGTAAAAATAAATTTGAATATTCATTATAGCCATTTGATGTTGACTCAATTATGACTGTAGATGATGATGTAACCGCCTGCATAATAGATTTTAACTGTCTCTGTTGGTCTTTCCAAAACGCAAACTCTGATAAATGCACTATTCCACCAGAGTACGTGCTGCCACGTCCACAATCCTTGTTACCTGCTGTCATACACACAATAGAAGAACCATTCTCAAATGTAAGTGCCTGTCTATTATTCTGTATCAATTTAGGTCTTACCCAATCGGGTAATGAATAGAACTGTTGCTTTAATTTATCAAACACGGCATTGGTACTGGACTGATTATGTGATATAAGCACACAGTTAGTATTTGGATTTACCACACATGCCCTAATACTGAGGGCTACTGTTACTACAGAAATTCCCAACTGTCTTGACTTGCTTATGATATTCTGATGAGCCAAATTCTCAACAAGTTTTCTCTGTTCATCAGTCAAGATAAAAGGAACAATATTTCCATCCTTATCAGCAATCTTAATAAAGGTTTCTATCCATGCAATCTTGTTTTCGTCTTTCCATAACCAATTTAATTTCTTGGCAGTATCTAAACTAATTGACATTGATATTCACCCCCTGTAAGAGCTTACCAATCTCATCTTCTGTAGATTTATCAACGCTCATCTTGTCCAGAATCTTATCCATCTCATCAACATACTTGGCACTGTTCACGTCACCGCTTAATGCTTTCTTATTCATCTCTTGATACCTTTTCATAAAGTTATAACGCTTCATATACTGCAAATAGATAATCATTGCTTTCTGAACATCATCACGAATGAGCCAGTTCTGTTCTGCAAAATCTTCTGTTTTATTCCCACCGCTTTTACTTCTAAAGTTAGCATCTGATTTACAAAGTTCATCCCAACTGATTCTTTTATTCGGATCAGAGTAATACCAACAAAGATATGACGCAAGATAATTAGGAACAACCTCTGTTAATGCTTGCATAATTGTCTTTTCCTTAGTCATGATATACCTCTCTTTCCTTATTAAGCATCAAGCAAATATCCTTTATATCTATTTGTGTCTTTGCATATGTCAACTGACGCTTTAAATCTTCAACCTCATCTTTTAATTTTTTGTTCTCTGCAATTAAATCTTTCTTTCTCATTTTATGTTCCTCACTTTCTAAAACTATTCCAATACACTCCAATTGGAGTGCAATGAAAAAGGATGCCTATGCAATAGACACCCTATCAAATAATCTGTTTTCTTCTTCCGTTAATCCATCAGTGTTTCCATTTTGGGAAACGTCATCCAATAAAAAATCCTTTAATTCATTATCAAGTACCGCTAAATCAAGTGACGTTCCATCATCAAAGTCCTCATCAAAATGTGTGAATAATAATTTCTCAATAGCCACTATATCAGTAGCATCTTCCCAAGAGTCATAAGTCATATGAACATTTCCATATTTATCTTTCCACTTCTTATTGAGTAATTCCCGGCGACTCACTCTGCGAATAACATTTGTAACGGCTGTTGCAAGACCGTCTTTATCACAGTCCTGATTGATTGTATCTTCTATCATATCAATTTCGATTGCACGATAATATGATTGAATACTATGTTCATCATCTACATGACAACTATATTTATATTCTTCATCAATACGCACGTTGAGAATATCCCACACAGGAACAACATTCAAATCATTATTCATAAAATCATCAAACTCATCCTTAATCTCCGGCTTTCTATTTATACACATAAGTAATCGTCTACCTGCCATCTTCTGACTGAGATTGTAAGCATCATTGAGTTCATTACAATACTTCTCTTCAAGACCATGCACTGTATCATTCAACTCATCTGTGAATATATTTCCCATGCGACCACGTTTATTCATCTTGTAATAGAACTCATAACCATCTATGTACTTGACTAAATTTTTCTTAGCCATGACCTCTAAAGCTTTTAAGAATATATCCTTTGTATGCTTTCTAATAATTCCCATGTACTCACGAAATAATCTCGGCTTAGAGATATGATACTCAGCACAAAATGTCGCTAACTCTTCATCTGAGCCAAACTGTTCAACATATATATCCCTATCCATTAAGTCAAGACCTGCACTGCCGCAGAACCAGTGAGTTAATGTCATATCAGTACCAACATTAAATTCTTTTTCGCTTGCAATACGAAGAAGATAATCCATCATAGGTGTAATATTCTTCTTATTATTACTACCACCATTGTTCTGAACTGATGGCTCGACCAAATCTTTCAACTGCTTTGTAAAGATATATGACTTCTTCTCCTTGTGAGTTTTCTTATTTATAGGATGATAAAATTCAAATGAAGATTCTATCTCTTTGATTTGTGCTTTCTTGCCATTACCACCTGAATAATTTTTCCATCCTAATAATTCACACAACTGTTTGTATGTGTATTCTGTATTTAATATAATTTCCTTCATTTAATAATCTCCTTCAAGTTAATATTTCATTTTGTTTTCGTTGTTCAGCCAACGAGTAAATAATGGATTGCTTTCGTCTTTATCAAACTCCCAAACCCATTTACCTCTACTGAAATAAATATCTAATGGCTTTAATCCATTCTCAAAATAAAAACCTGCTTGTACTGGATTGATAATTTTTACTGTCTTCATTCTTTAATTCTCCTTTTTGTGTTTTGTTTGACATATTGATTAGTTCGTGCTAACGCACTCACTCTTGTCGCATTTTGATTTTCCATTTTCGACCAGTCAGAAAGTACATATCTATTACTCTCTCTAATATGTGTGTTCTGAGTGGACGATTTTGGAAAGTTGTAGGTACGAGTGGCATACGCCTGTGTTGTTTTCTTCACTTGGTTTCCATTAAGAAATGTGTTTCAAAATGTAAGTTGAGATGTGATAAAACTGGACACGCAAGTGGACAGTTAATGAATATGTATCTTCCAAGTGAAAAATTGCAAACTTCTCTTTCTTACTTCAAGGAACGGATGCCCGACAGGGCAGACGATTATTCCTTTAAGTGATAAAGATAAATTTGATTCAATTTTGAGCCACTTATATATTCTCCAAAATTCCATCTTCATTCTTGAAAACGAATACACTTCTCTTATGATCTACATCCATCTTATCTGGCTTAATATCCACAAGCGTATAACCCATCTTCAATAAAGTTCTTGCTTTCTTCGCTGTGAAAATTATCACTGTATCTTTCTCTTTCATGAATCTTGTTCCCCTTTCTGTATGATTTATATACTTTCTCAAACTCTCTGTTGTTTAAGTCCTTTGTCATTTCATATAAATATTCATTCATCTTTCTGTGTCCTTTCTTTTGGGAGGATTAGACTCTACTCCAAATGGAGAAGAGTCTAAAAAATATTAACTATGCAAAAAATTTAAGGAGTATTATGGAAATACTCTACCTAAATCGGTAGCTAATTCATCTGCTCAGTAATAGAGTCAATAGCTCTTTCTATATTATTCTCCACTTTAAATAAGAATACTGAGCGTTGCTTGTTCTTCTTGTCTGCCTTGACGTGAGTTATTCTGTACCCACGTCTCAGCAATTCATTGGCTACATATCCACTGAATATATAGCACTCTGTTTTATGTTCATTTGAATAATTCATTACATCACCTGTTCTGAAACTGCTACTGCATATTTACTTGTCATGGCATAAGAAAAAGGATTGTCACAAATAGATTTAATACTACTTGGAAATCCTTGTATGTTTACGATGTTGTCTTTATATATGCCATTACGATAGAAGTCCACTTCTGGTAGCTTGATTTCTATGTCAGTGTTCCACCATAAAATTTCATTTACTGCTTCAAGGTCTATGTCAGTGCATAACTTTTTATCTTCTACCCAAATCTTGCTACGACCTTTTACTAAGCCTAGCTCTCTTTTAAATTTGTTAAAATCTTCCTTTGTATGACTGCGCTCAAACTCTAATAATTCCGGCAGATCAAGTACCTCATTTATCCAATACTCATGTATGCCCACCCATCTTTTATCTGTGTAAAAGCCAGCGTCACTTGAATCTATTGCTATGAGCAACATCATTAGTTCATCTGTTAATTTTTCTTTTGGTAAATCATATAAAGACCATAGAAGTAATACAGTTGACAGATTATACTTCTTGCAGTATTTCTCTCTGTAAATGTTCTGCACTCTGTTTAAATTGATTGCTTGTGGATTTATTTCTTCGTGATATGTAAACTGTGTAAGATGATTGTCGAAACATTTTCCCTGTGCTTTAGCAAAGTCTACACCAATCTGTTCATTATCTGTATCAGCGATTTTATAATAGCAGTCAAGTTTCTGCTTATCTTTTTCATGCACTTTATTGTCATTAAATATAAATGCACTTTCAATGTTCCAACCTTTAATCTGTTTTAAGATAGCGCATGATAAAAGTGAATCTAAATCGTCTGTTAATGTAAGACCAAATTTATCTGTGCCATCAATCCATTCGTTTCCTTTTAATAATTTCTGTCTATATTCTTCCTTCATTCTGTTTACCACAGTGAGATAACTCACCATGATAAAAGAAGAAGGTGTAATAACTAAATATCATATAAGTTATCTCACCTTTCCTTTCTACCTGTTTTTGGTTACTGCGTTTATTTATACTGGTTATCGTTTTCCAGTTTCTTTGTGATTTTTTCGCACAGATTTGTGCGTAAGATTATTTATGATTTTCATAGAATTCCATGACCTTGTTGTATAGGTCTGGATATAAATTGATTTGTTCCTTTTCCCAACGACATATTGTGCTCTTATTACATTCCGCAAATGACGCAACTACTTGTTGAGAAATTTCTTTGTATCTTCGCCATATGCGAAACTCTTTTCCTGTCATTGTTGCACCTTCTATTCCTTTTGTTCCTTATAAATTATGATCTGACAAGTCGTACCAAGCCCAGTCCATAATCTCTTCTGGAATCCATTCATCTCCATCAAGCCATGCCTGTGCAAGTTCTTCTGCATACTCATAAGCGTTCTCTTCTACAGTGTCCCAATCTATTAAGAGTTCTACATTAATCTCTTCTCCGAACATTGCAAGGATTTCCGCTTCTTCTTCTGCACGTTCTCTTTCTTCACGGTACGCTTGTGTGTACGGATTAGAATATCCATCTAATGACTGATACCGACAACCTTCATCAGCAAGTCCCCATTCCTCAATCATATCGTCTATGGAAGAGTGAGCATCTATGATACTGTTGAATCGGTCTAATCCCCATCCACCACCGTCATAGGATTGTCCACCTGCTTCACGATAAGCACCAAGAAATGATGCGTTTTGTGCTACTGATTTGACTGACTTACCGCCAAAAATTCTGCTGAATAATCCCATTACTCATCACCCGACTTCTTTTTCCTAGAGGTCTGATTACATCGTGGCTCATGTGGCAGTGGCTTTCCAAGACCGTAGACACAGTTCAGATAAGCTTCATATGTTTCTTCGCTTGGCACTTCTTTATTCTGTTCAATATAAATGATGTACCTCTTAGATACATTACACCAATCAGCCACTTGCACTAATGTCTTGCCCGACCTCATTCTTAATCTTTGTAATACTGTTCCGTCTAACATTTGTCTTGTCCTTCCTTAAAAAGGGCAGTGTCCTAAATGGACACCACCCCCACTAAGTCAAATTATTTTCCTACTTTCTCACGAATAACAACGATTCCTGACTCATCAATCACACCGCAAGCGTATGTATCTGAGCAGTAAATTGTATTAAGTCTCTTAGAAGCGTCACGAGCAACCTCAGAGAATGGAGTCTCTTTTGGAATAATGCCAAGAGCATCAGTTTTGATGATAAACATTACTGGCTTGCTTGCTTCTACACATCTGTCAGAGAGGTATACGTTGATTCCAAGGAATGAACCAATGCAATCACCACGAACGATACCATTACCTGCCTGTGCAGTTGTTGTTGTTGATTTCACGAATAACTCCATGCCGTAGAAGCTCTTAGCAAAAGCAGAATGTGCTACGATACCTGCTCCTGCGAAGTCCTCGACATTTCTGTCGTCACCAAACAGACCAAGAGCGTCAAGTAACTCATCCTGTGTAATCACACCGCTTGTAGCTACTGTTGCCTTGAATGGAGCTTTAAGTGCTTCTGTGATACAGTCAGCATCCATTTTTCTTGCGATTGCTGTGGACTGATTTTTTGAAGCGTTCTCAATAGAGTTGAACATCTCAGTTTCAGAATCGAAATCATAGATGTCATATGCAGGTGCTGCGATTGCTTTGATTGTAAAGCTCTTTGTCTTTGTCTTAAGATTTGTTGCTGACATAGCAGTACCAGGAGTCCAATCAGTTGCATCTCCATCATACACGATTGAAGGTACAGTAAGTGTCTCGCCCGGCTTACCCTGTAAGTCACCAAGTACCTTTGCCATATTTGCTACGTGGCACTTTCCTGCAATCTTTTCCTGTACAAGTGCTGAGTATACTTCTAGAATAATCATGTTTTTATTTACTGCGCTAGTTGTTGTATTGTTAATTGTTGCCATATAAATTCACCTTATTAACCTTTCATGTTTTGTTTAATTTCTGTTACATCATTTTTGATAGTGTCCAAATCAGATTTGTATGTATTTAATACGTTTACAAATTCTGAATTAGTTTTGGTCAACTCTTCATTGACCGCCTGTGCTTTGCCAAGATACTCATATAACTTATCCTCTCGCTCTTTGTTCTGGTCTTGCTGACTCATCCAGATCTTCCAGATGAACCAACCCAAGAAAAGAACACACACGATAGGAAAGCCAAGCGTACTTATGGCAGTTTGGATTGTGTTTACATCCATTTGTCAGTCCTTTCCGCACAATAAAAAAAGAACTGCTTAACAGTCCTTATTTACTAAGTGCTTTATAAAGTTCATTATTCTCCTGAAAAAGTTTTGCTCTTTCAGAGTAGGACATTTTGGCGAAATCGGCTTTGGTGATTCCTTTGTTGGTAGCGTGATTGCCACTGGGATTTGATACCTGTCCGAGAAAGTAGTTGCCGAGTGCGTCACCTACCTTATCAATCGAGCCATCAATATCCTCACCAACATTAAGATACTGTGCCAGTTCGCTAGGAAGTCCTTTAGCTTTAAGTTTATCGGCAATCGTCATTGCTCTTTCCTTATTGGCTACTTCCTTTTCCTTTGCTTCAAGATTAGCTATACGCTGTTCTAAAGCTTTTTCTGCATCAGATTTCTCCGCAGGTTTGTACTGTGCTAATTCATCATTGACAGTTTTAAGTTCCGAACTGTACTTTGTTCTGACCTTATCTGTTTCTGACTGTACTAACTTTGTTACTGCTTCAATCTGCTCCTGTGTTAATCCTTCAATATTAAGTTCCATTAAATTACTCCTTCCTGTGTTGCTCTATCATGCCCTCACTGAGTTCATGTTTACGCCCCACAATACATTGTGTGTTTGTTATATATGTAAATTGGTGTGAGCGAAAATTTTGCACTCACCAAATCTACGCAACTTTGTTTCATCAAAAAAGGAACATACCGAAGTATGCTCCTAAATAATTTCTTCTTTCTACATTTAAGAAAATCTAATTTTTTATAAAAATATGCCAGAAAACCATTGATATATAATGATTTTGAAGATTTTCTATTTATCGACAAAATCTAGTTTCTTTCTACATTTAAGAAAAACGAATTTTTTGTAAAAAGTACCTTGAAAGCCTTATAAATCAAGGTTTGTAGGGTATTAGGCTTTTATTCCAAAATCGCCTTTCTTCTATACATTTAAGAAAAACATATTTTTTTGAAAATGTACTTTGAAAACCTTATGTATCAAGGATTTTCGGAGTTGTAAGAAACTTCACACATTAACGTTTCTCATTCACATTGTTTTCCATATGTGATATATAACACCATAAAAACATCATTTTGTCCTTATAAATTGTAGGAAATATAAGGATTTCTATTTCGCTACAAGTCTATTTCTATTTGTGGTTATATACATTGTATTCCATATATGATATATAACACCGCAAAAACAGCCGTAAAGTCTTGTAAACCATAGGAGATATAAGGATTTTCTAAATCAAACAAGTCCATTTCTATTTTATGACGATTTCATTGTTTTCCATTAGTGATATATAGCTACACAAAAACACCAATAAAACCTTATTTTATAAGGAAAAATCGGATTTTCTATTTTCTCGCATCTTATTTTTATACTTTTTATCTGCTTTTCTATTAGATTCTTTCTCCTCATAAGTTCACTTTTCGGCAATCTCTAAAACTATTGATACTGCTATGTTTTCTGTATGTCAAAATAATTATGTCTGCACGAAAATAGTCTATTTTGGATGCGAATTTTTTTCGTCTCCATATAACACCCTCATTTGATACCCATTAAACTATTGAAAATACTACATTTTCAACAACTCCGTTCCGCAAAAATTTTTCTTCCTTCCATATAACGGACGTTAAGCAAATCCTGAAAGCCAATAAAATCAAGGGTTTTGGGAAACAATAACAAAATAATCGTGCATAGTTGCCGAATATTTTTGTGCATGATATGTTATTCTCCATATAGCCACAAATGATATTACTTTTTCGACCATATATAATGGACTATGGTTTTCTAAAAGTATTGATTTTTGGGCATTATCAACTGGTGGGACATAAGCTAAATCCAGAAAACTACCCTCTCCTATGTAAAATAAATTTGGTCACGAAATTCGTTATCTAAGACTTACTCAATTTCGCATTTTGCATGTTTTTTGTAATTACCCTCTCCTATGTGATTTAAAATTCTTCCATAAACAGCGGATGAAAATGACAATTATTTGCCAGTTCTCCATATAGCCACAAAACTTGTTCCATAATTTATAGAAGAAATGGATTTTCACATTCCAATATTTATGGAAGATTTGATATGTCTACATTACCAATATCTATCTATTTATCCATTCTTTGCGGAATCCTTCTTTAAAGCACCATTTATTCGTAAAATCCTTTAGATATTTCGACACAGACGCTTTTATATTAAAATGTTCTTTTATAATCTTCCCTTTAAACATTCCTTTCTGCATCACCTGTTCAGGAATATACTGACGCTCTAAAGTAATACCACTCATAATTTTTATCTTTAAATCTTCTTCCTTATCATCTGTATTTCTTAAATAACGATTAACTATGTCTTCATAATGTCGCATTATATATTCTGTTTCAACTTTGGAAATATGCTGACGTTCCATCTCTCCTATAAGTTCTTTCATTATTTCATCATGTGTTATTGTCTTCATATTGTGTCCTTTCTAATTTTATTTTTTTACTCTTCCCTAAAAGAAACATTTGATGGGTATTTTTCGACCATATTCAATGGACTATGGATTTTTTGATAAAATATAATAACCCAATATTTATGGTCGAATTTTTAACAAAAGCCTAGCTACTACATTTTTTATTTTTACTCGTCCCCCTTAGTCCGTTTTCTCATTTTTGGGAAATCGCTGAAATGCTTATGTAGCAAGGGTTTTGGGGAATTGGGTGAGGAAAATAAAAAATTTTTATGCAAAACTTCTTTTATCGTCCTTCCCTTTATGTCATTTTCTCAAAATAGAGAAATCCAAAATTTGCTTATTTTATAAGGGTTTATAAAAGAACAAAGTAGACCACCTCATATTTTTATGCAAAACTTATCTTCCTACCATAAGATACAGAAAAATAAAATTGTGCTTAAAGGCTTGAAAATGCTAGGAAATATAAGAGTTTCTAAATCGAACATTTATACTCTCTCTTACATAATAAGAAAAACGGACATGGTTGTTGTAAACCTTGTAAAATCAAGGGCTACACGACTTTTAGCTTTTCCTAATTTACACTTATTACTATACATTTAAGGAAATCAAATTTTTTGTAAAAATATGCCAAAAAGCCTTATAAATCAAGGGTTCACGAGATTGAGTTTTTCAAACATTTAAGCGTTTCTCTTCTATACATTCAAAGGAAACGAATTTTTATTCCAACATCCCCATAATCACCTGATATATAAGGCAAAAATGGGGATGTTTGCTTCGAACATTTTAGTGTTTCTACTCAGTCATTTCCAAATTTTTACTTGCTGTTACACCGTTGACTGTACACTTGATAGTGATTGTATGTGCAAGATAACTCTGTGCAGCAGAAGTCAACTTCATTCTCTTGCTATTAGTAGACGAACCCTTATACCAAACGACCATAGAATCATTTGTATATTCAGTTCCATCAATGAAACAAGTCCATGTAAAGTCAGCAGTTGTCATATCGGCAACAACTGTTTCTGTTATATCCTGTCCATTCTTATCAGCAAACAGACAAGTAAGTGTCTTATAAGAGCCACCAATCTTAATAGTATCTGTAGATGTTGATATGCTCGTTGTATAATTGACTTTCTGTGTTGTGTCTGAAATAGCCATAGTTGTTGTACAGGTAGCACCACCGCATGAAGCAACAATATCAACTGAACCTTCTTGAAGCATAGTCATAAGACCATTATCATCAACTGTAGCAATCTCAACATTAGAAGATTTATATGATATATGTGGATTCTCTACAACATTCCCATTGTTGGTCACGGAATAAGTCAACTGATATGTGTTGCTCTCCTTCAGATCAAATGAGGTTACACCAGTATATTTCATCTTATAGTTGTCAATCGGTGCTTGCGTCTGCTCCAAATACATATAGAACAGATTATTATTCTTAAAGGTATTCCCAACCTTGTAATAGTTGCCAAATCCTCTAAACGAATCATTCACCTTTATATTCTCCACTGCACTGTTATAACCAGTATATAAAGCTACTGCACCATACAACTGTGTAATAGTTCCATGAGCCACAGTCCACTTGTCAGATACTACAACAAATGGAATACTGGCAGTACCCTTATCTGTCTTAACCTTATAGGTCATATCACTTCTGACTGCAATAGAAGTGAAATATATATCACTCTCAATTCCATCCTGAGAAGTTACAATAAAATTACTTCCGTTCAGTACAAAGATAGTTCCAATATGAATAGGTGTACTCTGAGCATAGAAGAATCTAACCTTGCCCTGTGGTGTTGTACTACGCTGATTCCTACGGAAGAATACATTATATTTAATATCAGAGTTGAAGAAATCTGCAACTGTGATTTTTTCTCGATTCATGGTCATATCAAACTGTTTCTGGGTACGACCAAATACATTCGCATAATTCATTTATTCTCCTTCCTTAATAATTCATCATCAAACCATTTTAAATTTCCATGATTATCTAATGGCAGTTCCATCTTTGAGCCATCATTAAATTCAATCACCTGTGTTGATCTTCCGTTATTTGCCTTAATCCATTTCTTCATTATGATATTCTCCTTTACATTCTGATTTGTTCTCTGTTTTTGTTCTTCATATTATCTAATGGATTGAATTTTTCAAAGTCCATCTGCAAATCCTGACCAAACATAGCAAGATATTCATTCGTGACTGCAATATTACTGTGTCCCATGATGGTCTTTAATCTTACAATATCACCACCTGAGAGAATCCAGTTTTTTGCGAAAGTATGTCGGAATGAATGTATACTTGTGACATTGACACCATGCTTAATGTTGTAGCGATATACCAATGTCTGCCATGTCCTGTTACTGGCTTGCTCACCATAGTTATTACAGAAAAGAAAATCATCAGGATTTCCACCACGAATATCAAGATACTCTCTCAATATCTCAGATAAAGACGCTGAGAGTGGGATTAACTGCTGTCTACGGTTCTTTGTCTTACGCAACATAATCATTCCATTATCAAAGTCAATGTCCTTGATATGGACGTTTAAAGCCGTACTGAGACGATTTCCAGTAGCAAGCATATAGTTTTCAAACACCCATGTCTTAAACTCCGTAAAAGAGCAACTATTGAGGTCTGGCTTGGCTAATAATTTCTCCAACTGTTCATTCGAGTAAGTTTCCTTAATGTCCTTCTGTGCTTTTGGAAGATGAATTTTGAACGAGGTCATGTAGTTACATTCCATGCAATAATATAGGAACGCTCTCACAGACCGTAAATAAGATACGACAGATACATCATTCACATTATGTTCTGTTTTAAGATGATTGGTAAATCCATCCACTGTGTCGATTGTAACCGCACTGATAAGACCACCTTCACAGTAATCTACAAACGGATGAATCTTATTCTCGTATGACACAATAGATGCTTGGGATAAATTCTTGACACGACACTTTCTGATAAATAAATCATAAGCATCATTTACAGATAAATTTTTAGATTTGTTCATTTGGATTTGTTTCATAATAACAACCTCACTTTCTGTGTGCTTGACCTCTAAATTTAAGTGAGAAGGTTATACGAATACAATAAAAAAACTCATCACTAAAAGCAATGAGTTTTCCCATATAATGAGACATCGGGGATTCGAACCCCGGACAACTTGATTAAAAGTCAAGTGCTCTACCAACTGAGCTAATATCCCATACATATTTAGTTCGATAAGTGCTCTTTCCAAATCCTTTTGGAATCCTTCAAGATACATCACAGCTTAACTGGGCTAGTTGGATTCGAACCAACGTATGCAGCAGTCAAAGTGCTGTGCCTTACCGCTTGGCGATAGCCCATCAATTTTACAAAAGATGCTCTAACCATCGCATCAAGGTGGATACAGGGATTCGAACCCTGGGCCTCCAGAGCCACAATCTGGCGCGCTAACCAACTGCGCTATACCCACCATAAGATTCCGGCCATCAGGCGGTCTCTCTTCCCTCTTGGGAAAATGTGCTCGAAGGGATTCGAACCCCCGACCCACGGCTTAGAAGGCCGTTGCTCTATCCAGCTGAGCTACGAACACATATCTAATTTTCCAATTAGAAAGCGGGTGATGGGAATCGAACCCACGTATCCAGCTTGGAAGGCTGGTGTTCTACCATTGAACTACACCCGCATGAAGTCGGGGTGACAGGATTCGAACCTGCGACCTCCTGGTCCCAAACCAGGCGCTCTAGCCAAGCTGAGCCACACCCCGTCAACGCTATTTAAATTTCTTTTTCCGTGACGCAAGACATATTATATTATAGCATATACCAATTGTCAACATTTATTTTCAAATTTTTTCAAAAAATTTTTACAACTCCGAATCTTGCCCCAATTTATAAAGGTTTTTTTGATTTTTCTTCTTCAGAAAGATATTTGAGCTGATAGTCCGGAGTACCATTTGCGTCGATTTCCATCACGATATAAGACGGCAGATGTCCATCCTGACGAGGATATGATGTGCTGCCCGGATTCAATGCCACTACACCATGATCCTTTTCTATAAGCGGTCTGTGGGTGTGTCCGAACATTACAATATCCATGCCTCTTCCCCTTGCCTCTTTCTTGATATCCTCCAGGCCGGCAGAAACATAATAGTAATGTCCATGGGTAATCAATGCCTTTAATCCTCCGATTTCAATTTCCTTTTCTTTCGGAAGTTCAGAGAAAAAGTCATTATTTCCTGCCACAATGTCCAGTGGACATCCTGCCAGTTCCGCAATATAGTCCTCATAACCTTCTGCATCTCCCAGATGAATCATACGGTCAAAAGGTCTTTCTTTTTCCATAATCGTTATCAGATTTTCATGTTTCTTATGGGTATCACTTACTATCAATACTCTCATCTTTTATCTTCCTTTATGATAAACCTTTTCCCATGAGTGCTTCTTTCATTGCGCGTAATGCTTTTCCACGATGGCTCATTTCATTCTTCTTATCCGGTGGCAAGCTTGCTGTGGAGCAGTTATATTCATCCACATAAAAGATTGGATCATAGCCAAATCCATTTTCACCCTGAGGCTCAAATCCAATATATCCCTCAATTGTCTCACGGGTTACCAGTGTTTCTTTATCCGGTAATACAGCCGCAATTGCACATACAAAGCGTGCGGTCCGCTGTTCCTTTGGTACTCCATTCAGACGGTCCAAAAGATTCTGGTTTTTTATGGTATAAGAGGTATCTTCTCCCATATAACGGGCGGAATATACACCCGGTTCCTTATTCAGATAATCAATTTCCAGACCAGAATCATCAGCTAAAACAATAGCATCTGTATATGCTGCCACAGCATTTGCCTTAATCAGTGCATTTTCTTCAAAAGTAGTTCCATTTTCTTCAATATCCACACTGATTCCGGCTTCTTTCATAGAAAGAATCTCTACATCAAGATCCGATAAAATCATGCGGATTTCTTTCATCTTGTCCTTGTTTCCTGTTGCAAATATTATTTTATTCATCTTAATATCCCTCCTGAAATGCCCGGTAAATTGCATTATAAATTGCCTGTGCTGCCTCTTTCTGATATGCTTCATCATTCAACCGGTTCAGTTCATCCTGATTTGTCATAAAGCCTACTTCTATCAATGCTACCGGCATCTCTGCTGTTCGTATAATATAAATCTCGTGTCCTTTTACAATTCCCTTACTGGTACTTCCTAACGCCGCTGTCATTTCTTCTAAGCAAATCTGGGCTAACTGCATACTTCCATTTTCCTCAGATGCCTTCTCTTCATCATACATGACTGCTGTTCCGTTGATACTGGACATTCTTCCGCTCTTGGTAGAATTATTATGTACGCTGATAAAGAGGTCTGCCCCGGCTTTATTTGCCATATCTACACGCTGTTCAAGACTTGGATTGCTGTCATCCGTTCTCGTATAGTAGACTCCGACGCTCTCATCTCCTGCTTCATCAAATAATTCCTTTACTTTAAGCACTATAGCAAGGTCAATATCTTTCTCATTAATGCCCTGCTTTGTAGCTCCCGGTGCATTTCCACCATGTCCTGCATCTATTACCACAACTTTATCATAGACTTCATGTGGTGTCAAAAAATCCATATAAATATAATGCTCGTCAGATGTCTTTTGTAATTCCACCACACTATCTAAAGAGATCTCAATTACACCATATTCCGGCTCACTTTCATAAGTCAGATTATCTATATGATAGCTCTTTCCTATCATGGGATAGTTATAAAGATAATTCTCATCTGCTCCCGGAATTTTAATGATAATGGTCTGGGTCAGATAGTCATTTTCTACGCTGACATCTTCCGGTGTCACATTTTCCGGTAACGCAATACGAAGCTGCTGGTCAAAGCTGATGCCCTCCTGGCTGTCTACATTTGCCGTATTATACTGCAGCATTTCCAGCGCATCCATATTTTCCTTGCGCTCGATGGCTTCCTGTGCCCGAAGTTCCCTGTTTTCCTCTGCCCGGATATGAAGTTGTGGAAAAAACAGCAGCGTTCCTGCCACAATAATGCTTATGGCAGTAATAATCACGGTAGCTGCTTTAATAACTTTCTCTTCCATCCCGCTCTGACTTACCTTTCTTTTGCATATGCTTTTATACAAAGATTTGCAGACTGGGTTTCTTCTACATTTTCCCAGTTTTTGCCGTTGGTACTGATATATCCCTCTCCATCGGAAAGATCTACGTTTCTGGTTGATTCATCTGCCTTATATTCAATTGCCATTGGATGCACGGAATCCGGAGTCTTTATCATCAGTACAATGGCAAATTTTTCTCCCTTGTTCACTGCAATTTTCTTATCAAAAGTAACGGTATAGAAACCTGCATTATCAAACTTTCCGGAAGCTACTTTCTGCCGTTTGGACAGACTTTCCCTTCCATCATAGTCCTTTACTACATATACTTCATATTCCGTATTTTTCCCGGTTGCATAGAAGCCTGCTGCCTCTAAATTTTCATTGCTTTCCGCTGTATATACATTTGCTCCATAAATGGTATCACGGTTGTATCCCAGCTGACCGACCCAGCCACATAAATCGGACTGATAAATCATATCATAATTATCGGTATCTTCTACTCCGGTATAAACCAGATTGTGAATTCCTACATTGGTATCATAATAAGAGACATAGAATACTCCATTGTCTCCAAAATCTTTTCCCCAGCTGTTCTGGCAGATAAATGCACCGTCTCCCTCTAAATCTCCCGGGAAATTCTCTTTCGCATAACTGTCATCCCAGCCAATAATCGCCACATCATGATTCGGCTTTTCTGAACCAACATAGCAATAAGAATTGGTCTCCTGATTAAAATATTCGGAACGGCTGTTGACATTCTGCAATGTACTGTAAATAGAAGTCTCGACTGCACCATATTTAAAAACTGCCTCTTTAATCTTCTCCAAATCCTTGCTTTCAATAATCTGTGCTTCCTGCACATGTTTGACCGGAGCTAAATTCTTTGTCAGCTCACCGTCATATGGGTCGTCCTTTTCCAATACAGGACCCTGCCATGCAGTCAGATATGCCAGACTCATAGTATACTCCCCACCATCATTCTGTCCTAAGCCAAAACTGTTTCCAAGACTCATGTTATCGGTGGAAAATATATCATTTTCTTCCGGAAGCAGCATGGATTCCAGTGCTGCCAGAGAAGATGCAGCCCAGCAGGTTCCCTTATTTCCCTGGTTCTTCACCTGCGGTGCTCTTCCTTTCTCCCGCAAGTCATAATGAGATGGCAGAATGCTTGTCTCAGAAGAAGTATTCACCACCACTGCTTCATTTTTATTAACATCCCATGCATAAGAATAACCAAGCTTCGAGGCAATGACCTCTGCCGGCACATAATAACGGTCATCAATCCGTGTCAATGTAGAAGAAAATTTCTCCTTCTCATCATTTATCTGTACTTCCTGGTCATCTAAGCTCATCCACAAGCTGTCTGAATATTTTTCTATCAAAAGAGCCGTGTCATCGTAAAGATGCACGCTGCAGTTATAACTGTCCCGGATCAAGTCCAATGGTACCATCAGATTCAGATTTTCATCCATATAGATTCCATTGTCCTTGTTGGTATATACTTTATTATCAATCGCTACCGTAAGATTCTTCTCATTGATGCTTTTTGCAATCAGAGGGTTCCAGTCGCTGCTCTGCAAATCTGCACCACGGAACTGTCCGATTTCTTCGGTTACACCCTTAAAATTGGCAAATTTCAGTATCAATGCAAGAACTAAAAGTAACGTGAATACTACATATCTCTTAGAATAACGTACTTTTTCCCTCACTCTTTTGTCCCTTTCCGTTTTGGTGGCTTCGGTCCCATGAACTGATAGAAATATGTCTTTAACATTCCATTATAAATCTTGCGGTTTTTATCCGGTTTTCTTCCGATATCCTTTGGTGCATTCTCATAGCTGGTAATCAGGTACATAGACCATGAATCCAGCCTTCTGTATGCCTCACCAATTGTCCGGTATAATTCCGGCAATGCCGCCTTTTCTTCCAATCGCTCACCATATGGCGGATTGGATATGATAAAACCGTATTTTTTCGGATGGTTCAACTGGCTTACCGGTCTCTGCTGGAAATGAATCATGCCATCCACACCGGCACGCTTTGCATTTTCTCTTGCTGCACGCACAATTTCTTCATCAATATCATATCCCTGGATATCCACCTTAATATTGGTATCCACCATTTCCTGGGCTTCATTTACTGTATCGTACCAGAGCTGACGCGGTATCAGGTTTGTCCACTGCTCTGCTAGGAAACTACGGTTCATGCCCGGTGCTATATTGGCTGCAATCATTGCTGCTTCAATCGGAAATGTTCCACTTCCGCAGAATGGATCTACTAAAATTCTGTCCTTATTCCATGGTGTCAGCATTATCAATGCTGCTGCAAGGGTCTCTGTGATTGGTGCCTTACTGGTAAGAGTCCGGTAGCCTCTCTTATGTAAAGATTCTCCGGAGGTATCTAATGCTGCCATTACTTCATCCTTCAACAGGAAAATTCGTACCGGATAGGATGCACCACTTTCTTCAAACCAATTGGTATGATATTTCTGTTTCAGCCGTTCTACCATTGCCTTCTTAACAATAGACTGGATGTCTGACGGACTGAACAATTTACTCTTTATGGAAGAAGCCTTGGTGACCCAGAATTTACCATTTTCCGGAATATACTCTTCCCATGGAAGTGCCTTGATTCCTTCAAATAATTCATCAAATGTCTCCGCTTTAAATTTTCCTACCCGAAGCAGCACACGCTCCGTTGTACGCAGGAAAATATTTGCACGGCAGATTGCCTCTGCATCACCAATGAAAGTCACTCTTCCATCTTCCACCTCTGAGATTTCATATCCCAGATCATATATTTCTTTTTTCAAAACTGATTCTAAGCCAAAATGACATGGCACTGTTAATTCGTATGTTTTCATATGTTCTTTCTCCATTATCACTACTATCTTATCTGTTCTAAATGACACTGTCAATGTTCTTTTCTATCCATTTAGTGCATTTAGGCCTCCAATCAGAGTATATATCTGATATCCCTGCCGCGTCAGTCTTTTTGCTGCATACATACTTGTATTTCCATACTCACAACACAGCAGTATCTTGCGATTTTTCGGCAGCTTATGCTCCCAGTGTTCTATCTCATCATAAGGATAACAATGGGCATTTCTCAAATGAAATACCTGAAAATCCTCCCTGCTTCTCAAATCAACAATATATATCTGTGGATCATCTTTTAGTTTCCATAATTCCGCTACACTGATAGCCGTAAATCTCATATGCCATCTCCCCCAAAAATCTCCTGACTTTTTCTGCTATGAAAAAACAGATTACAAAGTGTTCCTTGTAATCTGTTTCTTATTTTAATATATGCAGTTTTTCAATAAGATTGACCTAGTAATTGCATTTGTTGGATGTCTTGTTATCCGCCTTGTTATCACTTCTGTTGCTGGTCCTATTGCCTGCTTTGTTGCCGGTTTTGTTATCCGCATTTTCAAAGTCATTATCAGCATTCATTGTGCGGTTTACATTGCTTGTTTTGTTTTTTGCATTATCTGCATTTTTTGCCATAATATCGCCTCCTTTTTTTATCAGATACTTTTTCTTTTGATTCTCTGATACAGTGATATTATTTCTTAATTTCTTATTATTATTCTCATTTGCATTGCATTTTAAAAACTTTTATATTATAATTTTTTTCGTATAAGAATTGTTTTTTTATACAGTTATACCCCTTATTAATTATTTATACTCCCCTCAAGAAAGCCACAGGAATCCTAAGATTCATGTGGCTTTCTTATTTACACGAGTAGCTCGCAAAACGTATTTCTCGTAGTTATTGTTCTTTACATATTATAGAAATTCATATTTTCCTGCAGTTCCATATTCATCTCGCCGCCGTTCTTCTCATATCTGGTACGGAATCCATCGATATGACGCAGTTTACGTTCCTGGAATATTTTAAACCGGCTGATCATATCCTGATACATCGGGTTTGCCTCTAATGCATCCCTGTATTTCTTGGCAAACGGACAATAACGGAACAGAATATCCCTTGCTACACGGTTCAGGCGGAAACTGCCGCCTGCCTCGTATTTAATCCATCCGATATAATCAGAAATAAATACTTCACGATAGTTATTCTTTGACTTCCAGAGTGTATTCTTAATCTTCTCCTTTGCCTCTGTGGATAAATCACGGTTTTTCCGATAGTACTGGATATAATCACAATATTCTGAAGTAAGGGATTTCTCTGTAATATCATTCCAACGCATTCCCTGTATCTTACGGCACATTTCCCAACGGAATCTTCCGCAGGTCTCTATCATCATATCCTGCAGGCTGTAGATAGTCATAACCGGGAAAACAAATCGGGCGGATGTATCACGTTTTACTCCGGCAGTCTCCTGCCACATCATTGCTTTCATTCCCACATTCGGCATCAGAATAACATCTGGAAATACTTCTTTTTGCACCGGTTCAGCATTTACACCATGCATCGGATCTGAAAAAATCACTTCACGGTAGAACAACGAATAATCAACTTCACGGACTTTTTTGATTGCCTCCTCAATCCGCTCTGCAGTCACCAGCATCTTCTCTGTTTCCTGCACCATGTCATGCTTGCTCAGAATCGGACAGAAGGTACTTACTTTTCCATAAGTTGCCCGGTTCGTTGACACAAACATATTATTCATCTCATATTTGGTCTTTTCCCAGCAGTCTGTTTTCAACCGCTCCATTCCTGCTGCATCCAGCTTACCCATCCGCTTCTGCTCTGCCAGATATCCATTATAATCCAGGTCAAATTCATTCCGGCTTGGTTCATTCTTTCCTTCATAGATGCTCTTTAGCCACTCAAACATGGTATAGACATGGTCGCTTTTACACTTGAACAGTTTATCTGTCAAATCATAAAGTTCATTAGCGGTATCTTCTCCTACCATTCCCACATCCATAAATCCAAAATTCAAAAACATCTGAATAACCGGGTCTAGGTCATCCGCATCTTTCATGGCATGCTTAAATACATTTTTATAAGTAGCATAGAATAATGCTGTCAACTCTTTCCGAAGTTTTCTCGTTTTCTCATCATTATCAAAATTATCCGGAATTGCATCATATTCATGCATTTTGCTTCGAATTTTATGTACATCCTCTGCTGCCACTCCTGCATATTCTAAGATATGTACCAGACAGTCCTCTGTTTCTTCTTCCTCTTCTCCATCGGTTTCCGCATATTCCTGTTCCAGTAAATCTTCCGTTCCCTGAACCAGCTTATCCTCTGCCTGCGGCTTTGGTACTTCACCAATCAGTTCTCCTGCAAAGTTATATATTGCATCTGCCTTTATCTTTATATTGCTAAAATCATAAGTCTGATATTCCGTAATTCGTTTGTCCCGTTCTCCTGCATCTCCCAGACGGTTGTCCTTGATAAACTGTAACAATGGCTCTATTGCCTGTCGTATTTCCTCGATGTCAGCTCCACTTGCTGCTGCACGGGCTGCCATGTCAAAATAAAGCTGTAATAAATCCATTCGATTGATATCCAGATACAGATTTACATGCTCCTGTAAATATTCTTTTGCATGGTCAATCTCTCTTACCGCTTTGCACATAGCTCTTGCTGCCTGCATAATCTGTCCCGTCAGCAAATCCTCTTTCTGCTGAAAGAAATCCATAGTTCCACTATTCCCAAGTTCTGCCAGTTCATGGAAATAATCCGCTTCCCATTTCGGTGCCATATTGGTTCTTACATAAGGCTGCAGGCTCTCTATTCTCCGGAAACTTTTCTCCTGAATGCAATATTTTCTACATAACTCCTGATATTTCTGATACATTGCCAGTGCAAAGCTATAATATTTTTCTGTACTGTTTTGAAATCTCTGGTTTCGTCCAAGCATATGGTCTGCCTCACGAATTGCCACAGATAAAAATGCTGCTGCATATTTCGGCTGACTGATAAATATCTTACCAAAGTCCTCCGGAGCATGATAATGAAACGGATAAAGTGTTACATCATCCGCTGCCACATAATCTGCTATATATTCTTCTTCTGCACAATCCATCAGACCTATTATATTACCGCTTCCAATCTGCACTTCTTCCAGCTTAGACACCTGTCTCACTGTTCCATGAATTACCATATACAGTGCATTTACCGCTGTTCCATGCTTGATAAAGCATTTCCCTGCCGGGACCTTAATCATTGCCATAACACCAATTCCTCTGTTATTTCTATATTAAAATTACTTTATTATACTTGCTTATTAAAATCTTTTGTTCATACCCATTGCTATAAATAAAAAGAAAATGATTGCTACCGGAAGCAGAACCGGAAGTAAAAATGCAACTACCTGTGCAAGCAGAATTATAAGCAAAATTACAAACAGAAATACTGCCGCTAATATAAGCCAGATTCGAATTTTAATCTTCTTAAAAGAATACTCTCCGGAAGCTGTTTCCTGCCCATCCATTCCCTTTTGTGGTTCTGCTGTAGTTTTCTCTGCCGTTGCATTTTCTGCATCAATTATGCTTTTTGCAAGAAGTCTTGGATTTCCTAATTCTGCAATTACTTCAGCCTCCGTCTTTCCTTTATGAGATTCTGTAAGAATATATTCTTCATAATAGCGGAGATTATCATTCACCGCCTGCTGGCTTACCCTTCCCTGCAAAGCCTTTCTTAATTCTGTTAGGAATTCCTCTCTTGACATTTATTTTCCTCAACTCTTCTATTCCATTACTTTTTTGTTTTATTTTTTTATATAGTAGGAATTAGTTATTCTTCCGCTATAAATCAAATAATCAATTCCTACGCTTGTGCCAGAACTGCTCTCACGTTTAATCCAGTCTCCGTCACGCGTATAAGTTCCTTCCGATACATCTCCATTATCATCCTGTACATAAGTTCCATCCGCTTTAAAGGTAATGGAATATACCACATTATTACTATTCTTAAATGTACAGGTAGCATCAAAAGTATCTCCATCCGGTATCTCACCTTCATATAAATAATCTTTTGCAATCAGGTATTTTCCCTGTTTTACAAGATTCTGTACATCGCCACCATCGGAGGTCAGTGTAAGCTTATTTCCATCCATGACAAATGTTCCTGATGCCAGCTCTACTGCCTTGTCTCCCACACTGATATTCTCTTTATAAGTATTATTCTTTTCATTAAATGTAATTTCAAAAACAGTCGATGAATTATCGCTTGACATAATTTCACATGAATAAGTTCCAAGACTTCCACTATCCTTTGTCTTTACAGCAATTACCGCTACAATGGCTACTACTATAATAAGCACTGCTGCAAGAACTGATGTAAGCTTTGCATTCGCCTTTTTACTCTCATTCTTCATTAATAAATCAGTCCTCTCTGAAAAGATTTTTCACTTCTATATCATATATTTTTTATGCAAAACTGTCAAGAAAATGTAGTTATTGCAAACATTTTTCGCCATTCTGATAGAAATTCTCCATCATCTCCCTGGTAAGACTGATTTTATCATCCATGCCTGCAACCTGTTCTCTTGGTACCCATTCAGCCAGTGAAAGTTCATTCTTATCTAAAGTAATGGCATCTGTTCCTTCCACTCTGGCATAAAATCCCATCAGAAGATTGGAATCAAAGCCCCATGGCTGACTCTTATAGTATACAATATCCTTTACTTTCAATCCTACTTCTTCCATGACTTCCCTGCGAACTGTCTCTTCCGCAGTTTCGCCAATTTCTGTAAAACCTGCAATCAATGCGTATTTCTTATATTCCCTGTCTGAATATTTTGTCATCAATATTTTATTATCGTATATTACTCCCACAATTACTGCCGGAGCAATTTTCGGATAAACCATATTGCCACAGCATGCACAACGCATCATCCGCTCCTTCGTATCCGGCTGCAATTCCTTTCCGCATCTGCCACAATAACGGTTATCCCGATACCACACATACAAATGATATGCCGTTGCCGCAGCAAAACAATCTTTCTTTGAAACTGTTTCCCGCAGGCTGCGAATCGTAACCCATTCCATATTTCCAATATTATGGTTCTGCTTTTTGCTCTGCCTATTGACCTGCTCATCAAGCTGCTTTTCTACCTCTTTTTCTGCTTCTTCCTTTGTCCATACATTCAGCAGATAATACTGTACATCATCAATAGAAAACAGATATTGCAATCTTTTGTTACCGAATCCGTCAGCCTCTTGTTCTGTCTCTTTTATAAGTTCTTTTGAAAACTCTTTTATATAGAAGAAACTGATTTTAGAATCTTTTTTTACCAGGAGTTTATTTCCCGAAAATAAAAATACGATATCCTTATCCCGGCATTCTCTCTGTTGATATTCATTGTGAAATTTCATTGGTGCAATATCCTGTATCATACCTGCGCCACCCTTTTTTATATAATAAAAAGACCCCAAATCTCTGCTAAACAAAGATTCAAAGTCCTTTTTCCACGTGCGTGAGAAGATTCGAACTCCCGACACCTTGGTCCGTAGCCAAGTGCTCTATCCAGCTGAGCTACACGCACATATTAAATTATTACATACCATCGGTATG
>NZ_QUHR01000011.1:0-776 GCF_003479605.1 Roseburia sp. AF12-17LB | reverse complement strand
CGGTATGAATGCCCGCGACCGGAATCGAACCGGTACTGTGTCACCACAACAGGATTTTAAGTCCTGCGCGTCTGCCAGTTCCGCCACGCGGGCATATGGGACCTACAGGGCTCGAACCTGTGACCCTCTGCTTGTAAGGCAGATGCTCTCCCAGCTGAGCTAAGATCCCAAAACGACCCAAGCGGGACTCGAACCCGCGACCTCCGCCGTGACAGGGCGGCGCTCTAACCAACTGAGCCATTGGGCCAAATAAATTTAAAATAAAAGTGGACCTTCGGGGACTCGAACCCAGGACCGACCGGTTATGAGCCGGTTGCTCTAACCAACTGAGCTAAAGGTCCATATAAAGCCGATGATCGGACTCGAACCGATAACCTGCTGATTACAAATCAGCTGCTCTGCCAATTGAGCCACATCGGCGTATGCCTTCTGCAGACTATGAACCCAGCCTTTCAGCCAATCTTGCAGTTTACAATCCATGAGTTTTCACCCAAGTGACTCCGACGGGAATCGAACCCGTGTTACCGCCGTGAAAGGGCGATGTCTTAACCGCTTGACCACGGAGCCATATATTATTTATCAATGTTGATAAAAAAACTCCCCGAGTAGGGCTCGAACCTACAACATCACGGTTAACAGCCGTGCGCTCTACCATTGAGCTATCGAGGATTATTAATAGGCTATGCTATTTTATAACATACCTTCAAAACTTCATACAGATTGTTTCCGAGTTGCTTTGGTCAAGCCCTCGACCGATTAGTAACAGTCAGCTCCAC
>NZ_QUHR01000010.1:12398-110097 GCF_003479605.1 Roseburia sp. AF12-17LB | reverse complement strand
TTCAAGGCTTGAAAGCGGTTTTCATCAACACATTTTGTCCTATAACTCGCTTTCTATCTTAAAAGCTATTTTTAGTTATCATTCTCGTCTTCTTCACTCATGGAGTAAACCTGACGTTTTCTTGCCATTTCATCACTTTCTAAGTATTCATCGTAAGTGGTAATCTTATCAATGAGTCCGCCATTTGGAAGAAGCTCCATAATGCGGTTGGCAGTGGTCTGTGTGAACTGGTGGTCACGGGAAGCGAAGAGTACAACACCCGGGAATTTAATCAGACCGTTGTTTAATGCGGTAATGGACTCCATGTCTAAGTGGTCGGTAGGCTCATCTAAGATTAAGACATTGGAAGCCTGAATCATCATACGGGAGAGCAGTACACGCACTTTTTCTCCTCCGGAAAGGACTCTCATTTTCTTCATGCCGTCTTCACCGGCGAAAAGCATTCTTCCTAAGAAACCACGTACATAAGTAGCATCTTTGATCTCGGAATACTGGGTCAGCCAGTCTGTGATAACAAGGTCAGTATCAAAGATTTCGGTATTGTCCTTCGGAAAATAGGACTGGGAAGTCGTAACACCCCATTTGTAAGTTCCTTCGTCCGGCTCCATTTCACCGGCAAGAATCTTAAAGAGGGTAGTCTTGGCAAGCTCGTTGCTTCCGACAAAAGCTACTTTATCATCATGTCCTAAGATAAAGGATACATTGTCTAATACTTTTACGCCATCGATAGTTTTGCTTAGCCCCTCTACGGTAAGAACCTCATTACCGATTTCACGCTGTGGGCGGAAATCAATGTAAGGATATTTACGGCTGGAAGGTTTGATTTCATCCAGCTCGATTTTTTCAAGGGCACGTTTTCTGGAAGTTGCCTGTTTGGATTTGGAAGCATTCGCAGAGAAACGGGAAATGAACTCCTGTAACTCTTTAATCTTTTCTTCCTTCTTTTTATTGGCTTCTTTCATCTGCTTAACAAGAAGCTGGCTGGACTCATACCAGAAATCGTAGTTACCGGCATATAACTGAATCTTGCCATAATCGATATCGGCAATATGAGTACATACCTTATTTAAGAAGTAACGGTCATGGGATACGACGATTACAGTGTTGTTAAAGTTAATTAAGAATTCTTCCAGCCATGCAATGGCATCTAAGTCTAAGTGGTTGGTCGGCTCGTCTAAGAGCAGAATGTCTGGATTACCGAATAATGCCTGGGCTAAGAGCACCTTAACCTTGGTAGCACCCGGAAGGTCACGCATAGTGGTGTAGTGGTCTTCTGTCGGGATGCCAAGACCATTTAATAACATGGCAGCATCGGATTCTGCATTCCAGCCGTCCATTTCAGCAAATTCGCCTTCCAGTTCACTGGCACGGATACCATCTTCATCGGAAAAATCCTCTTTTGCATAGATAGCATCCTTCTCCTTCATGATATCATAGAGACGTTTATTTCCCATGATAACGGTATCTAAAACGGAGTACTCATCATATTTGAAGTGATCCTGCTGCAGGAAGGAAAGACGCTGTCCCGGTGTAATAACCACATCGCCGCTGGTGGAGTCTAATTGTCCGGATAAAATCTTTAAGAAAGTAGATTTACCGGCACCATTGGCACCAATCAGACCGTAGCAGTTGCCTTCCGTGAATTTAATATTTACATCTTCAAACAAGGCTTTCTTCCCGATTCGTAAAGTTACATTGTTTGCACTTATCATAATCAAATCTCCTGACTCTTTGAATTTACGGTGCTTTCATGCTTATGCACCAATTCGTATCATACTAGAAAAACAGCGGAAAAGCAACTAAAACTTCTTATAGAAAAAATTCGTGATTGTTCTTCATTTCGTACAGTCCATAATCTTGATAATCGACAAATAAAATGCTAAAATGTGATTTAGGTCGATAAGACATAAGTTTTTTATTTAAATAAGGAGGAATAAATAATGTCCAGAGCAAAACAATCAATGGACGGTAATACAGCAGCAGCTCATGTAGCTTATGCATACACAGACGTTGCAGCTATTTATCCTATTACCCCGTCCAGTCCAATGGCTGACTCCGTAGACCAGTGGTCCGCAGCAGGTCAGGAGAATATCTTTGGAAATCAGGTTAAAGTCGTAGAAATGGAATCAGAGGCAGGAGCAGCAGGTGCCGTACATGGTTCTCTTGCAGCAGGTGCTTTAACCACTACATTTACCGCATCCCAGGGTCTTTTATTAATGATCCCTAATATGTACAAAATCGCTGGAGAGCAGCTTCCATGTGTATTTGATGTATCAGCACGTACCGTTGCAACCCAGTCCTTAAATATTTTCGGTGATCACAGTGACGTATATGCTTGTCGTCAGACAGGTTTTGCTATGTTATGTGAGACAAACCCACAGGAAGTTATGGACTTAAGCCCAGTTGCTCATCTTGCAACAATTGAAGGAAAAGTTCCATTCATCAACTTCTTTGATGGATTCCGTACATCTCATGAGATTCAGAAAATCGAGAAATGGGATTACGCAGATTTGAAAGAAATGTGCAACATGGACGCTGTAAAAGCATTCCGTGAGCATGCATTAAACCCAGAGCATCCAGCAATGCGTGGTTCCCATGAAAACGGAGACGTTTTCTTCCAGCATCGTGAAGCTTGTAATACAGCTTACAATGAGTTACCGGCTATCGTTGAGAAATACATGGGCAAAATCAATGAAAAACTTGGTACAGATTATGACTTATTCAACTACTATGGAGCAGCAGATGCAGACCGTGTTATCGTAGCAATGGGATCTATCTGTGACGTAGCAGAAGAAGTAATCGACTACTTAACAGCAGCAGGAGAGAAAGTCGGATTAATCAAAGTTCGTCTGTATCGTCCTTGGGTATCTGCTTCCTTATTAAAAGTTCTTCCAAAGACTGCAAAGAAAGTTGCTGTTCTTGACAGAACAAAAGAGCCAGGAGCATTAGGAGACCCATTATACTTAGACGTAGCTACAACATTACGTGAAGCAGGATTAAACGACGTTGTATTATGCGGCGGCCGTTACGGATTAGGATCTAAGGATACTCCTCCTTCATCTGTATTCGCTATCTATAAAGAACTGGAAAAAGATGCTCCAAAGAGCAGATTTACAGTAGGTATCGTAGATGACGTTACAAACTTAAGCTTACCAGAGGTTAAGCCAGCACCTATCACATCTGCAGAAGGAACTGTAGAGTGTAAGTTCTGGGGTCTTGGTGGAGACGGTACTGTAGGTGCTAACAAGAACTCTACTAAGATTATCGGTGACCACACAGATAAATACATCCAGGCATACTTCCAGTATGACTCTAAGAAGACCGGTGGTGTAACAATTTCTCACTTAAGATTCGGTGACAAGCCAATCAAGAGCCCATATTACATCAATCAGGCTGACTTCGTAGCATGCCACAACCCATCTTATGTAACCAAAGGATTCAAGATGGCCCAGGATGTTAAACCAGGCGGAGTATTCATGATTAACTGCCAGTGGTCAGACGAAGAGTTAGCTCATCATCTGAATGCTGAAGCAAAGAAATATATTGCTGATAACAACATTCAGTTATATACAATCAATGCAATTGATAAAGCAATTGAAATTGGTATGGGTAAACGTACCAACACAATTTTACAGTCTGCATTCTTCAAACTTGCAAACGTTATGCCTATCGACGATGCAGTAGAATTCATGAAAGCAGCAGCTAAGAAATCCTACGGTAAGAAGGGTGATGCTGTCGTAGAAATGAACTACAAAGCTATCGACGCTGGTGTAGACGCAGTACATAAGGTTGAAGTTCCAGCATCCTGGTCTAACCCAGAAGCAGATCCAACTCCGAAGGAATTAACCGGACGTCCTGAGACTGTTAAGATGGTAAGAGACTTAATGGAGCCAATCTCCAAGATGGACGGAGACAGCCTTCCGGTATCTGCATTTGCAAAGAATCCGGATGGACAGTTCGAACATGGTGCGGCAGCATATGAGAAACGTGGTACAGCCGTAACCGTTCCTACATGGGATGCTGAGAAATGTATTCAGTGTAATCAGTGTGCATTCGTATGTTCACATGCAACCATTCGTCCATTCATGTTAGACGAAGCAGAAGTAAAAGCTGCTCCAGAGCAGACAAAACTTGCTGATACAAAGCCAAAGGCTGGCGAGTACAAATATACAATGAGCGTATCCCCATTAGACTGTATGGGATGTGGCGAGTGTATTACGGTATGTCCAGTAGGCGCAATCGAAATGGTTCCTCAGGAATCACAGGCAGATCAGCAGCCAGTATTCGATTACTTAGTAGCAAACGTTGGAAAGAAACCTGGTATGCCGGCAGACAATACCGTTAAAGGTTCCCAGTTCAATCAGCCATTGCTTGAGTTCTCAGGCTCTTGTGCAGGTTGTGCAGAGACATCTTACGCTCGTTTGATTACTCAGTTATTTGGTGAGCATATGTATATTTCCAATGCAACAGGATGTTCTTCTATCTGGGGCGGTCCTGCAGCAACATCACCATATACAGTAAACAAAGATTCCAAGAAAGGTCCGGCTTGGGCAAACTCCTTATTCGAGGATAACGCTGAGCATGGTTTTGGTATGGAAATCGGACAGAAAGTTCTTCGTGAGCAGGCAATTGCAAGCGCTAAGAAATGTGCTGAGTCTGATAAAGCAAGCGCAGAATTAAAGGCTGCATTTGACAAGTTCGAAGAGACTAAGAATGATACAAAAGCTAATACACCTGCAACAGAAGCATTAGTTGCTGAGTTAGAGAAAGCTGCAGCAGCAGGATGCCCGGATGCTAAGGATGCATTAGATAAGAAGAATTACCTTGCTAAGAAGTCTGTATGGATCTTCGGTGGTGATGGATGGGCTTACGATATCGGCTTCGGCGGATTAGACCATGTACTTGCTTCCGGTGAGAACGTAAACGTAATGGTATTCGATACAGAGATGTACTCTAATACAGGTGGACAGGCTTCTAAAGCTTCTAACATCGGTGAGGTTTGTCAGTTCGCTGCTTCTGGTAAAGAAGTTGGCAAGAAGAGCCTTGCAGAAATCGCTATGAGCTACGGCTATGTATATGTAGCACAGATCGCTCTTGGTGCAAATATGGCAAATGCTGTTAAGGTAATTGCTGAAGCAGAAGCATACAACGGACCTTCACTTATCATCGGATATGCTCCATGTGAGTTACACGGTGTTAAGGGTGGAATGAACCACTGCCAGGATGAGATGAAGAAAGCAGTAGCAGCAGGTTACTGGAACTTATTCTCATACAACCCGGCATTGAAAGCAGAAGGAAAGAACCCATTCACATTGACTTCTAAGCCAGGTGATGGATCTTACCAGGATTTCTTAAATAACGAGACACGTTACAGCAGATTAACACGTTCCTTCCCAGACAGAGCAGAAAAACTGTTCAAAGCATCTGAGGAAGCTGCAAAGGCTCGTTATGAACATCTGTTAAGATTAGTTGAACTTTACAAATAAGATTAGCTGATTGGACAGAAGAATCTGACGATTAAGTAAAATAAAAGAGACGTAATTTACAGAAATGTAAGTTACGTCTCTTTTTTTACTTTATAAGAACGATATCAAATTAAATTAGTCTGATTATTTCGTTAGAAAAAATCAAATCTATATGCCAGAATATGACATAATTCTATACAAAAAATATATATACTTACATTCAACACAAAAGAAAAATCACATGCATAAAAAGACAGGGGAAGGTCATAATAAGGGGAGCAAAAGAATAACAGGGGGTGCAGTTTGTGGCAGATAAGGATTTCCGCAAGCTGAAACGCTGGGAGTTGATTGAAATTATAGAGGGACTCCAGAAGGATTTGCAGGAAACTACAGAAGAAAATGACGGGAATAAGGACAAGAAAATAGAATTAGATGTGGCACTTCAAAGTATACGGGCGGAACAGGCTCACAGAGAGAAGAAGCAGCATCTTTTCAGTGCACTCGGAATACTGCTTGTGGTGGCAGCAATTTCAGTATTGATTGCAACAAGATTAGTACCGGTATTGCAGGTTTCGGGCAAGAGCATGGAACCGGCATTAGAGAATGGTGAACTGGTAGTAATAAAGAAAACCACAAAAATCAAACAGAGAGATATCATCGGCTTTTACTATCAGAGTAAGATTCTTGTAAAAAGGGTCATAGGAACTGCAGGTGATTACATAGATATAGACGAAGACGGCAATGTATATGTAAATGGTGAAAAATTAGATGAACCATATGCAATAAAGAAAGATTTAGGGGAATGTGATATTGATTTTCCTTATCAGGTGCCGGAGGGCAAATATTTTGTGATGGGAGACCATCGTTCAGTATCGGTTGACAGCCGGAGTTCAGCCATTGGGTGTGTGGCAGAAGATCAGATAATTGGAAAGGTGGCTTTTCGATTCTGGCCATTGAGTAAAATGGGATTCCTTAAATAGGGAGAGATAGGGATATGCAGGAAAATGTAAGAAAACATGTAAAGAAAGCAGAAGAAAAGAGAAAAATCCGCAGAAGAACAAAAATTTTACTGGGGATATGCTGCGTTCTTGTGGCGGTGGGTGTAGTCTGGGGACTGATTCTTCCGGGACTTGCAGCAACAGGAAATAAGGAAACAGAGCAGACATCAGCCGGAGGCACGATTAGTGAGCGTATTAACTTGAGCGTTTCACAGAAGAGTCCGGATGATGGGAAAAATGGACAAATTCTGTATGCAACCGTGAGTGCAACCAACTCAAATCCGACAGATACAGAGCTGGTACCGGTTCGTATCCGGATTAGTGATTTGCCGGAAGGAGTTACATTGACCGGTTTTGAAGAAAGTGATGTTATGCAGGTTACTTATAAAGCGGTCAGTGAAACAACAGAAGAAACACTGGAAGTAAAACTGGTAGAAGAGGATGATGAGACTTACATAGAGTTTGAACCACCTGCAGGTTCAACCGTTTCCTTCGATTTGCAGTTTAATTCCTTAAATGGAATTATGGAAAAGGATTCCAAGGTAACATTGACACCGGAGATTCCGGATCAGAAAGACAATGATGTGATTTCTGAACCGGCAGAATTAATCTGGCATGGAACGAATCTCTGGCAGGATTTGAAAAAAACTGTCAGCAAGGAAATTATTCCGGTGAATGGAAAGACCAATACGCTGGAAGGAACATTAGATTATAGAATCACTGCAAACAGTATGAATCCATGCGGAGTTGGTGATACTGGAGCAATCTGGACAGATCATGTAGAGTTGAGTGATGTATTGACATTACCGGATGGAATCAGCTTTCCGGAAGGAACCAAGGTCAGTGAAGATGGTGTTTCCATTGTGGATAGCAATGGAAATGTGATTTTCCAGTTTACTGATCTTCAGGGAGGAACCGTTACAAGCCTGACATTGGATGGAAAAACTGTTACATATAAGATTAGTGTGCCGAACCAGTATATGACAAATGGTGTGCCAACAAGAGAACAGGAGCATCTGAATGTAAGTGCAAGTCTGAATGTATCAAAATTAGTATTAACAGATAATTACATTACAGTAGCCGCAGAAAAAGTAAAAGAGGATGTAATTACAAATCATGTTGATTTTGAATCTGTTCCTTATAAAGAATATGAACACACAAAATTGTCTGCAGATGTAAAGTCAAGACCGGAAATAAAAGAGGACTTTAAAATTGTTAAGACGGCGGATAAGAAAGAAGTAATTGCCGGTGATACCATTAATTATACGATTACGGTAGAAAATACGGGAAACAATCCGATTAAAGGAGAATCTTCAGATGGAAGCGTTTATAAGGTGACAGATAAATTGCCAGAGCATCTGACGTTGACATCGGAGCAGATACAGGCAATCCGTGATAAAGGAGCAGAGTATGACGAAGCAGCCAGAACAATAAGTTTTACACCTGGTACATTAAAAGCCGGTGAAAAGGTCTCATTTACTTTTGCAGCTAATGTAAAAAGCCAGGAAGAAATGGCAAAGTATAAAAATAATACTTCCATTCATAATAAAGCTTCTTATAAAGATAAGAGTTCAACAATAACGGTTATTTATAAAAAGCCGGAACTCATTATTGAAAAGAGCGGTGATAAGAAGAATGTAAAAAATGGTGATTTAGTTACTTATACGATAACGATTGAAAATATGGAAGATTATAAAACCATTGAGCAGACGTTAGAAGATACTCTGCCAAAAGGACTTATTTTCCAGTATGTTATAGATAAGAATGGAGCACAGGTTCCGGAGGGCGAGACGGATTTTGTGGCAGAGTCAACCAATGCGACCGGTGGATGCCGCAATGTTGGCTTAAAGATAAATGATAAAATATTGACATTTTCTCTTGGCAGGCTGAATGCAAAGGAGAAGGTAACCATTAAGTATGTATGTAAGGTTGATGTTAATGAACTGCCGGAGGCTTCTGATTATCATTTTAAGAATTATGTAAAGAGTACTTCAACCGGTGAGAATTCTGAAATTGTAATTGAGACTGAAAATCCGATTACAGTAGATAAGAAGGTTAATGGCGGGGAAGGTGGAGAAACCTTTAAAGCAGAGGAATTATTTAAATACAGCATAACGATTACAAATGCTGATGGAGATGCCGCATATAAGAAAGGCGGACTGTCATTGACAGATGATATGCCATATCATGTCTTTCCTTCGGATGAATACAAGATTTATAAGGCAAAGCAGGCAGGAACGTTAAATTCCAGATATCCTAAAAATGATGAGGAACTGGTAGAGGTTGGTATCAGCTGGAAAGAGTATGTAGAAAATACATCTGACTGGGGAACTTATTATACAAAAATAAATGGTGAATACGTGCAGATAAGGAGATACTGGATTGGCAAGAGCAATGGAATGAATATCAGTGCACATAAAGGAATCCGTTTAATCTGGAAGATTGGCACCATGTTACCGGGTGAGGTAATTGAAAAAGAATTCAATGCTTACATTTATATGGATGATAAAGAGAATGAACAGACGGGAACCTTTACTTATACCAATAGTGCAACCGTAAATGGAATGAAGGATACAGTAACGGTAAAAGGGAAACCGGAAGGAAAAAAGGAGCTGGATCAGGCGGTAGATGTGCAGAAGAGTGTGTGGGCAATTCTGGATCAGTTCCATCAGTGGAAGACCAGCCAGTTAAAAGATAAGTCCATATTCTCTAAGAGTGTAAATGAAGGAAATTATCTCGGAAATTATGTGATTTACAATATTACAGTAACAAATACAGGAGAAGATCCCGTTCATATTGATACATTGGAAGATCATATGGCGGATGGTCTGGAATATATTGGAATACGTCCGGGCCTGGGATATACGCTTCCGGTTCGGATTGAAAAGAGCTATAGTGAACCGATTAAGTCAAACGACTGGAACATGGCACAGGTAACCAATATCGATGGCAGAAGTCTGGTAAGGGATGTTACCATTGCAATGACCAATGATGATAAGGAAAATCATATGGTTACCTTTACGATTGGAGACGATGGCAAAGGTTATGATTTGCCGGCAGGAAAGAATCTTTCATTCTTTGTGATGTGCAAGGTAAGTAAAGACGTGGAATTAGATGTTCCAATTACCAATACCGTGGATTTACTGGTAGATAAGGATGTGGAATATCGTGAGAATCCGAATGACATTACAATGAGAGGAACCAGAGATGATTCCAGACAGAATAACGGCACATCGGAAGATAAAGGAATTGTAGGAGAAAAGCGTGTTATTTCGTCATCTGTAATGATAACACCGAAGGATGTAATTGTTCCGGGAATTACCAAGAAAGCAGTGTCCTATATACCATCTGGTAAAAATGTGGAAGATGCTGTTGAATTGGAAGAGAAGGACAATATACAGCCGAATGTAACGACAAAGTGGCTGTTGGAGTTACGCAACGATGGAACCATTCGGGAGCATTGTGTCAAGACAGAATGCGGAAAAAATCATGCCTAAATTGTAAATATTCTTTGGCACACCCCACACTCTGTATTGACCGTTCCGCACTCTGTTGTTACACTCCCTATTCATTATCCGCAAGCCTGTTTGTGAATGTCGCTTTTAACCAATCGTGCCACCTTATCGTCCATTGTTTCTTTGCTCGTTTCGCTGAAATGAATGCCCACCATGTAGGTGGTCTTTCCGATTTTCTTAACCAGCACAGGTGCGTTCTGCTCAATGGTCTGTGCTATTGTGTTCGTGTTTTCTGTCATTCGATACCTCCTGAAATAAAAAAAGCCCAACAAGGAAAGAGCTGACAACGAAGTCCTGACAACGGACATCAAAAAACTCTTAAACTTATCGGGCTATTTACTATTTATTCTATTTTCCTTTTTCTTTGAAATCTTGGTTGTCATGGTTGTCAGAGAGAAGAAAGTAGCGGAATATAAGGGTTTTACAGCCTTTCGGCTGACAACCAGCCCGACAACGGGATAGGCAACTTGCCGACAACCGGCTCTTATTTTTTCTCCAACCATTCTTTCGGTAACTCCAACTGCTTCATTTCTTCCTCGGAAATCTGCTGAAAATCTTCAAGCTCGTTGTCAGGCTCTCCGATACGTTCCCAGCCTTTCTGACGGGCATAGGGCTTTGGAAAGTGCCTTGGATTGCTGAACGGCTTCCAGCCGGATACGGCATTGTTCATAATGTCGTTGATTTCCCTCAATTCCCATTGCTTCGGCTCGTCATATTCATGTCCCATCGCTTCACGATAAAGCTGTTTGGAACATACCATGTTGCCTTTGAAATTCTCCAAATAATCAAGTATCTGTCCGGCTTTGGTGTCCTCCGGCATAAATTCCCTTTGATGGGCTTTCAGATACTCATTCATTGTCGGGCTGAATCTCAGCTTGAAGCTGCCGCTTCGGTAAATCTCCATCGCCTCCGCCCACATCTGATGGATATAGGCTCTTGATTCTTCCTCATTCTCCAAGATATGAACTTCGGCTCTTTCGGGATATACCATAATCGGCACGAATCGGCGGTTGCCTGTTCGGTCAAGTGGAAGAAAGTCCAGCGTATTGGAAGAACCACCAAACACACACTGTCTTTTCCTGTCGGCTGGGTGCGTTTCATAAGGGATTTTATAGGTTTCCTTTTGTCGGCTCAAAAATGACTTTATTTCTTCAATACTCTTTGCGTTTGCGGTGGCAATCATTTCCGACATTTCAATAATCCAATGCCCTTGCATTTTACGGTAGACATTTTCATCTTCCAGCTTCTTCAAATCATCAGAGAACCAATCATCATTGACTGCCAGCAGACGGAAAAAAGAGGACTTTCCGGCTCCCTGACCGCCCACCAAGCAAAGCATGACTTCAAACTTGCACCCCGGCTTAAAGGCTCTTGAGATTGCTCCCAATAAAAACAGCTTCAATGCTTCGTAGGTGTAATCATCTGTATCTGAACCGAGAAAGCGGTGCAGACAATAACGGATTCTCTCTGTTCCGTCCCATTGTAAGCCATTCAGAAAATCACAGACAGGGTGGTATCTGTTCTCATTTGCTATGACCATAACAGCGTCTTGGATTTTCTTCTCAACGGTAAGACCGTAGTTTACTTCAAAATAGAGAAGCAGATATTTAATGTCAATGTCCGTTAGCGTAGGATTTTCACGATACCAGCCAAGCGGCTTCACAATGTCGATACGCTCCGTCAAAAGATTTTTACGGATTGCACCTTTCAGCAAAGGGTCATACTGCAACACCCGTCTGTAATTGGCTGCGGAATTTGACACCTTACCTTTCTGTGTCTGCTCCAAGCTGTTTCGGACTTCTTCGATTGTGGCTGTCTGCGGACAGCTCTGTAATTCTTCTCTCAATTTTTCTCACCTCCTCTCCAAGCTCTGCCACAAGAGCTTTCATCTCTATCTGCGGTGTGTCTGTCAGCAGATCCAGCAGATAGTCGATATAATCTTTTTTGTGTAGGGCTTCCACAAATAGCGGATTCCATTCTTCATCAAGAGTAACAGGGGAACAGGTGCGTTCCCACTCCAACAGTAGACGGCGGTAATCACTCAGCACCGTCATACAATGCTGTTTCTCCTTACGGACTTTTTCCATATCCGTAGGCTCTCTGATTCTTGCCCTTACGCTTGCCTTATGCTTCAAGTTGTAGCTGATTCCAAAATCATCAGCTATCTTGACAGCAGCTTCTTTCAAAGACAGTCCATATAGCTTTGCTACAAAATCAATAGCGTCTCCGTCAGCACCACAACCGAAACAATGGAAACGATTGTCTAACTTCATGCTGGGATTCCGGTCATCATGGAACGGACAGCAAGCCATACCGTTTCTTCTGACTTTAATTCCGTACATCTCCGCAACCTCTCTTGTGCTAACGGACTGTTTCACAGCTTCAAATACATTCAATTCTTAACCACCTCCCAAATACAAAAAGCACCCGACATTCTCAAAATCGAAAATGGCAAGTGCCTTAAAGTTCCATATCCTTTTTTCTGTTTGTCTGATGTTTCTGCTGTTCCCATCTTGCCTGATTGTCTGTGTCTGCCGAAATCTTTGCCCTTGCAAGTTTGGAATAAATGGATTCCTTTGCTTTCTCTTTGATTTTTTCCTTTCCGGCGTTCTTAACAGATGGCTTCATCAAAACGGTTTGAAGCTTATTCAACGCATTCTGCATGGAGTTCCTGATTTTCTTAACCACACCGTCCAATCGGTCAATGGCATACTCACGCTCTTTCTTTGGTGCTTTACGCTCCGGCGAGCGTAACCAATTCTGAGTTTCCTCAATCAAACGAATATCTTCTTTATGGGTTTCCATGCGGACGGTATCGCTCACAACCTCAACTGCCTTATCGTAGGCAACATCGGCAACTTCATCTACCAGCGTTTCAATATCTTCAATTTTAACAGTCAGCTCCTCCAGCTTTTTCTCCTGTTGCTCCATCTGCTGTTTCTGCTTCATCAGGATATAGTCCTGTTTTTCAAGATAAGCACGACCGCCGTATTCCGGTTCTTCCTCTAAGTCCAGACCATATTTTTTTGTAATATTAAAGAGAATGACACGACAGACGGAATCGAAAGTTTTCTTTCGGTTGTTTATTTTGCTGGGCTTCTGTGTCGGGTCAGGAAGTTCAAATCCCAATTCTTCCAATGCCTTTTCCTGTTGTGGGGCAACCTCTCCGTAACTATTCTCACAATCAAAAACATGTCTTTCGTGAATATGGGGAGTACCCTCATCTAAGTGCAATGCCCAATCGAGGATATGAACATTTTTACCGAACCTTGTATCAAGCTCAACCAAAAAATCCGTAACAACCTGAAGAAGAATTTCCGGCGGAACATGGTTGTCAATCGTTCCAATCTGAAAGATGGTTTCTTCCGGTGCTGTCTTTTTGTTTTTGAGCAAATCCGAAGTAGTACGGTTACGCTCAGGGTGTCTGTTTTTCTCATTCCTTTGATTCTGCGATTCCACATGATTTCGATATTGAGAGGAGTAGAACATCTCCTCAACTTCTTCAAAGGTGTCTGCAAGAAGTTCCTCTTTGGCAAGACTTCGGAAGCCGTTGTAACAATCCCAATACACATTTTTCTTTGCCAGCTCTGCATTGATATGCTCGCTGTTTTCTAAATCAAAGCTGCGGTCATTGTGCTTCGGATTGTAAGTGCCATGTTTTCCGGCTCTGCCATTGTGCCTTGTTAATCTCATTTCATTTTCCCTCCAATCTTTCTTTCCCCGACAGGGGAGTGGACGGCGAAGCCGATTCCTTGAGCAATTTTGCGACAAGTAATACCCAGTACTAAGTGACGAAGCGTCACTTAACTGGGCAAGACTGCCGTCCTTGACCTGCACAGGGATTCTGCGACCCTGTACCCAGCACAAAGGGTTGCACCCTCTGTACTCCTGTCCGAACAAGCTGACCTCGCCACACACCCACTCGGCTCAATCAGGCTCATTCGGTTTTTGCAAAACTCTCCGCCGGAGTTTTTTGACAAAAAGAAAAGCCGATACATTTTTGCATTATGCTCAAATACATCGGCTTCTTCATCTGACCTTAACGGTCATATTCAGTTGTGGCAGATTGCTGACAATCCGCAAATGGATAAAACAAAAGAGGGCGGTAGTTTAAGCTATCGTCCTCTTAGCTGCTTCTTCAGCGAATAGAATTTTATTATTTATATTTTTACAACATACGGCTCATTTTCGATGATGCTCTGATCGTGCGTAACGATAATAACTGTTTTACCTTCTTCGTTGAGTTCGTGCAACAGATTCATCACAATATCTCGGTTTTTCTTATCGAGAGAACCGGTAGGTTCATCTGCTAAAACAACAGAACACTTTTTCATCATAAGACGAGCTAAAGCAACTCTTTGTTGTTCGCCGCCAGATAATTGATAAACCTTTTTATTCACTTCATTCAATAGCCCTACACGAGAAAGAGCTTCTTTAAGAGACACATCGGTACGGCTTGACTTCTTTATCAACTTTAAATTTTCTTTAACTGTTTTATTTTCAAGCAAAGCAAAGTTCTGAAAAAGAAAACCAACCGTATCAGCAAAAAAACAATTTTTATTTTTGTCTTTCGTGACATCGAACCCATCAACAATAATACTTCCACTATTCGGTTTTTCGATTCCACCAATCATATTGAGTAAGGTACTTTTCCCACTGCCACTATCACCGCTTATTGCCACAAAACTCTTATCCGGTATCTCTAAATTAAAATTAGAGAAAATGACTTTATCACCAAATGCTTTGTTTAAGCCACAAATTTTAATCATAAACAGCCTCCTTTCAAGGACTTTGAGATATTTGTATTTTCAACCCATAGAATATTTGTGAAAATAATTGCCATTTCAATTATGGTAAGCAATGCACCAATTATTAAAGCAATTAAGGCACTTGCATTAGACATAAACATCGAAGCGATACAAACTATCAACACTACAATCAAATTTTCTATGAGATTAACGGAAATAAGTCTTTTGTGTCTTTCGTAAAATCTATACCCCAAAACCTTTTTGAGTGAGATTTCCATAGAACGCAATCTAAATTCCATTTTCACCTCAGATACGATTACTGCTATATCCAATAACAATACCAATATACAAAGGGAACTTATAAACCCAATCAGTTTTACAAGGAAGTTATGACTATAAGAGTAATCTTCACCGACGTTTGTCAGCATAAAGTAGTGTGAACCTAACTGTGAAGAATATTTATTTGCAATATCCCGAATTGTGCTTTCATCACTACTATAAATTACCTCTCCGTTATATGTCCCTGTTTCAATATAACCACCATTCAATGTAACAGACTCATTCGCCTGATAAATTATAATCGGGTTTGTCACTCTCGACAAACCATCAACAGCTTCTTCTCTGTTTGAGTTAAGATAATAAAACTTTTCTGTACCTGAATACTCTTTATAAACAACTCTTAGTTCTTCTGCATTTTTTGCAAGCGAAACAATTTCTTCTTTTGCAGTATTTTTGTACGATTCCACATTTCTTCCCTTTGGAATAAAGACTACCATGTCTGCCTTTTCATCATCTTCGGTAAGTTTATCAGAAAAACCTTGCAACATATCTTTTGCGTTATGATTCACAAAAATATAGTTACCCATATCACCTATTTGACTTCCTATGCAAATTACCGGATTTATGTTGTTATACTCGTTTTCATAAAGTTCGTTCCAAAATTTTACCTCTACCGATTCCTCATCATTTTCTTCAAAAGGAGCATCAAGCATCATAATACCAAAATAACTATCTTTGTAGTGATTTTCTAAAATATCTGAGCTTGTAAACAAATTTCCTTGAATACTGCTAAGATTCGTTGTAATCGTAAAAATAGTCATCGCAGTCGCAATCACTTTAAGCCCATTCAGAAGATAAAACATTCCTTTTTTATCCGAAGCATTGGCAAAGGCTTTTCTAACATCAAAACGAACAAATACACAATAAGGAACTACGGAAAGGACTGCACCAATACAATATACCGCCAAAACGAGTTTATTTTCATACGCTCCTGATATAAATTGAGCAACAAGCAGTTTCGCTAAAACAAATAAAACAATATACGAAATAATATCAACCACTGCGGATTTAAGTGCAATTATGGCAGCACTTTCTCCGAGAGAAGCTCGCACAACTACTTCCTTTTGTCTGCGTATTACCTCAACTACGTTCAACACAATCATCAATATCGCTACTAATCCCCAGACAATGAACATCATATCCGTTTCCGTTGATTGCCAAAACTCCGGCTGTGTTATGGAATAGGTTTCCGCCAAATCCTGATATGTAGCAATCACATCGTCATTATCACCGATGTAACTAAGCATAATTGCCTGTCCGTTACCTGTATTTTTCACCTCGTTAAAATTTTCAAATTCTACTATTGTAATTCCGCTTATCAGAGCAGTATATGTTTTTTCTTCAATATCCATCTTATTTTTAAGACTATCACGAATAGTAGCATCATCACCATAAATGGAAAGTCTTGTCTGATAATTTGAAACTCTACGATTAAAGGTTGAAAAAATGTGAACATTATGTTCTTGAGCAACTTTCTCTGCATCGGCTATAAAAGAATCCAAATCATTATCAACGCTTGTATATTGAGAAGATAGGTAATATGCCCCGTTAAAGTTCCACAGCATATTCTGATATACTTCAGCCTGCATAACAAATCCAAAGATGATTGTAATAAGCAGTAAAATGTTTCTTATATGTTTCATATGAATCGCTTAAACTCCTTTCTGCCATTGAAAACTATTTTATTTTTTATCTTCACAGCCTTTAATTTATGGCTCAATATTCAAGATAATTATACCATTTCTATTATGATTTTTCTATCCATATTTCTTATAAGAAAATGCACCGTAACCATACCATTTTGAAAAAACAGCGATAGATGATAGTTACCCCATCTGTCTTATGTAACGGTCAAAACATCGGGTACAGACCCGATGTTTTGACTGCAAACAGCCCCATATTGCCACATCATTTGCCCTGACTGTTGAAACCATTTTGCTTCGCCAGCTCGCTTGCTTTTCTTCTACGTTCCTCACTCATGGGCGGTTGGAATCGAATAGACAGTCTTGACTTATCAATATAATAGCAAACACCGCCTTGTCCCATACTCATATCAAGTCGGCACAAATCAGGGTGCTTCTTGCTGAATGCTTCCAATCGCTTACGCAGTCCGGCATTGTAAGTCTGAATGTGTGCTTCTTTATCTGCTTCATTGAACAAAATAATTGTTTCTTTCTCTACTTTAGTCAGCTTCATTGTAATCCCTCCAATATTTACGGTTCATATTTTCTGCCCTTAAAAAAGGTACTTTCCATTTCAATCCTTACATCGTAGTAGAAGTCAGTGTATCGGCTCTCCATATCGTCATCACTCAACTTTACAATGAGATTGAGAAAGAATTTCTTCGTTCTCGGATCGGGTGTCAGTGCCGTCAACAAACGCAGACGCTGAATTGTTGCTTGATGGTTCGGACAGCCAAAGGCATACAGTGCTTTCTTTTCATTGATGTTCATAGTCATAGTGTTTTCCTCCTTAAAATGTGTGTTTGGGATATAATAAAAGCGACAAGTCTTTTCCTCTATGGATATACCTGTCGCTTAAATTACGATATAAAATTGTCAGTTCTGAATCCGTCTTTTTTCGCTTATTGCTACCTTAAAAGCTCATACATAGATAAGCTCATGCTTGATGATTTCCTCCGCACGATTGCGGATTGAGTTCATAGACTGTACCCACAACATCTGATTTTCTGCTTTCATCTGCTCGCTTACACCCTCAGCTTGTGCCATCTGTCTGGTTATCAAATCACATCGTTCCATTGCCTGTTCATTCAAATCAGCAAGAACGGTGTGTAGTTTGCAAGTCAGAACAAGCTCACTATAAATAGCTGGGCGGTACATCTTCAAATAGGCTTTATGAAGTCTGCCCCAATGCCCAATGGAGCGGTTGTCCTCCGGCAATTTTAAATCCGGCAGATAATAATCTCCCACAAGAATGTAGTCGATTCCGTTTTCATGGATTCTTGGCTTTAATTCTTTCATGCTGTTTTTTCTCCTTTCGCTTCTCGCTGTGCTGCTTCTTTAGCGGCTTTTTGTTCAGCTCGTACACGACGCATACGCAGCTTGTTTTGTTCTCGTTCTCTGTTCCTTGCGGCAAGGGCTTTTTCTTCCTTTGCAATCTGCTCCGGCGTTTTTTCTTCAACCTGTGGCAGCTCAAACTGACCGATGAAATTGAAGTGAATGTCTATTCTCTGAATTCTGTCCCCTGTGGATTTATCTGCTTCATGCACCACGATTTTCTCAATAAATTCATTGAGCATCATGTCAGTCAGCTCCGTATAATCACGATATTTTCTGACAAGAGCGATAAACTTACTCGGCTTTGCGGCGTTGCTGTTGCTTTCCTCCAATGCTTCTTTTAATTCCGTCAGCCTATTTTCAAGCTCTACCTGTTCGCTGTCATACTGTGCCATGAGCTTTTCAAACTGCCTGTCAGGTATCTTGCCGGACATATTGCCCTCATAAAGACCTTTTACCAAATTATCAAGCTCTGCAATTCGTCTTTCTGTACTGATAATCTCTTTTCGTGCCGTTGCTATGCCGTCAGACTGTGCGATGTTCCATTGTTCCTGAATACGCTCTACAAAGGCTTCTTCATTTTCCAACACATAAGCGGCAACTTTCTGAACCGATTCCAATGCCAACGTTTCCAATACGGAAGCTTTCACAAAGTGCATGGTGCAATCCCTGTACATCTGACGATAACTTGAACACGAAAAAGCACTGTCTGCATCGTAGATTTTTCCGTCAGGACGGTGCTGTGAGTGCGGACTGCGATAGGATAACTTTGAACCACAATCAGCACAAAATACCATACCTGAAAGTCTATGGGAATAAGTTCCGTTGGCAAGTTTCTTTTTCTTTCGCTTTCTCACTCGCTGAACCGTATGCCATGTTTCTTCATCAATGATGGCTTCATGGGTATTGGGAAAAATCATCAGCTCATCAGGAGTAGCCTTTCGGCGTTTCTTTGACTTGAAATTTTCACGAACCGTCTTGCCCAACACCGTATGCCCCATATATTCCTGTTTATCAAGAATATATCCAACGGCAGTGTTATTCCAACGGTAAGGGTCATGGTAGCTGTGGTTTCTGCTGACATTTCCATTTTTGCATTGCTCCAAATATGCGGACGGTATCAGCACCTTATCTTCGGACAGCTTATCGGCAATCGCCTTTGCTCCCATACCGTCAAGTACCATCTGATAAATCCTGCGGACTACATCAGCCGCTTCCTCATCAATCAAAAGATGATTTTTATCTTCAGGGTCTCGCTTATAGCCGTATGGAATTGCTCCGCTACAACGCTTGCCGTTCTGCATTCTTGCTTTGAACACAGCTCGGATTTTGTTACTTGTATCCTTGGCATACCATTCATTCATGATGTTCATAAACGGTGTGAAATCATTATCTGTCGGGTTTGCACTGTCAACTCCGTTATTGATGGCAATGAAACGGACACCCTTATCAGGAAAAAGCATTTCCGTATAGAAGCCGACTTTCAGATAGTTACGACCGAACCTTGAGAGGTCTTTCACGCACACCACATCTACTTCTCCGGCTTCGACTGCGGCTATCATGGCTTGAAATCCGGGTCTATCAAAACCGGTACCGGAATAACCGTCATCTGTAAAGTGGCGATAGTTTGTTATTCCTTGGGACTTTATATAATCTTCGAGATATGCTTTTTGGTTGGTTATGCTGTTTGATTCGCCTTTCAGCTCATCATCTCTTGATAATCTCTCATACAGTGCCGCATATCTGACCTTTTTCTGTTCCATACGATACCTCCTTTCCCTGAGCCGTTATAAGTAGGAACATCTCTTTATTTGTGCGGTTTTTCTCTGTCCTTATACATTGTAACCCTTCCGATCTGCGATTATACAATTAAAGATTCTGTTCAGTCTCCGTTCCATATATTGTCGAAAGAAGAGGCAACTAATAAAACCCTTCACCTGGGACTTGACAAAAATGCTTTTGTACTGACCATTTATGATGAGGATGATAATGTACTTCATAAGTATGATTTGTCGGAAGAAGTATGGAAGCTGATACCGGATAATGCGGCCCACGAGTTTTCACTGTATCTGGAGGGAAAAGAATATCAGATTCCTGCAGGTGGAAAAGCGGAGTTTACGGTATATACCAGAAATACAGTATATGAGAACAAGATTTATGAAAATACTGCATATCTCCTGCCGGATGATCCGTTTGATGATAACAGTGTAAAAACGGGAGAACTGGTGACGGATGACAGTGGAAAATATATTGGAGTAAAAGCTTCTGATTGTGTTTATGCATTGGGTGATTACGGTTCATTCTCATGGAAAACGGTAGAGGAAACCGGTAATTCAGATAACCGGGGAAGCGGCTATCTTGGACTGGAAGGAAAGAATTACATTTATCTGGATGAAGATGGAAAAGATGTGATTTACACCAACAATATTGAAAATGTCAGCAATAACTCCTTTACACAGATGGTTATTGTAGACAGTATGCCACATATAAATGATACCGGAGTACTGAACCAGAAAGAAAAACGAGGCAGTGAATTCTCTGTTGCATATGCCGAAGGACTGGAACTCTGGGTAACTGAGGAGAGCGGCACAAAACGGCAGCTGGAAGAAGGCGTGGATTATTTTGTGGAATTTTCAAATCTGGTAAGCTTTACTGAAGCTGATATGTCGGGTACTTCAACAGAACAGTGGCATTCCTTCTGGCAGTCAGATGATGTGTCCTTCCGTATAAAGATGGCAGATACTTTTGCATTAAAGAAGGGCTGTATTCTTACCATGAAATATAATGGAGTAGTAGGAGAGAATGCAAACCCGGGTGAGACTGCATGGAACAGCTTCGCATACCAGTATACGGCAGAAGTAAACGGAAATGAAAAAACACTGCGGGCAGAGCCTCCGAAGGTCGGAGTAAAGATTTATAAGAAACCGGTAATTGAGAAAGACGTTCTGGATGCATATGGAAATGAACTTCCATATGATCAGATGAAAACCTTTACTTTTGTATTATATAAAGGTGACTCAACGGATGAAGCTGATTATATTACAGAATTTGCCGTATGCCAGGGTGGATCGGTTGCATTGAAGACCATTACAGACCAGAATGGCAATAAGGCGTTGGAAGATGGTCAGGTCTACACGGTGAAAGAAAAACTGGTAAATGGTTATGAGTTAGTTGGAATAGGTCAGAAGGGTACAGAATTAAGCAAAGAAAATAAATATACCTTTACCTATTATGATAATCTTGATAGTATTTCGATTCAGGTTAAGAATCAGGAATACGGTTATGAACTTCCGGCAACAGGAGGAACAGGTACTACTGTTTATACTATAGGTGGTGCAGCAATTATGCTTATGTCATCCCTGTTGTATGGATACCGGATGAGACGGAAAAGAGAAAGGGGGGCAGGCATATAAAGCCCCCTTTTGAGGAAATCCGTTTCAGGTATCAAATATATTAAAAGGTCAAAGAAGGAGAAAGAAGATGAAAAAATTGAAAAAACTTTTTGCAGCAATGGTTGCAATGGTTATGGCATTTGCAATGGGTGTTACTGTTTATGCAGCAGACATTACAATTACAAATGGCGCAGCAGGTTCTGAATATGCGGCATACAGATTGCTGAATGCTACAGATGGTGGTGAAGGAAAATTTGCATACACATTAAATGATAAGTATGCAGCAGCATTGAAAGAAGTAACAGGAAAAACAGAAGATAAGGATGTAATTAATTACATTTCAGGATTAGATGCAGATGGTATTCGTGCATTTGCAGATGCAGTATTTGCAAAAATCAAGACATTAGAGCCGGAAGCAAAAACATCCGATGATAAATTTAGCGGTGTTGATCAGGGTTATTACCTGATTGCAGAAACAAAAACAGGTGATGAAGGTGATACCTATTCCCTTGTTATGTTAGACACAGCTGGAAATGACAGCGTAACTGTAACAACAAAGGAAGACAGACCGGAACTTGAAAAGAAAGTAAAAGAGAAAAATGACTCTACCGGTGCAGAAAGTGACTGGCAGGATGCAGCAGATTACGATATCGGAGATGATGTACCGTTCCAGTTAACCGGTACAGTAGATGCAAAATACGATAACTATGGAAGCTATTATTATGCATTCCATGATACCATGTCCGATGGACTTACTTTCAATGCAGATTCTGTAACTGTAACAGTAGACGGAACGGCAGTAACTAGCGGCTATGAAGTAGTTACAGAAGATTTAGATGATAGCTGCACTTTTGAAGTTCGTTTTGCAGATTTAAAGAATATCGAAGCAGTAAAAGCTGGAAGCAAAGTAGTTGTAAATTACACCGCAAAACTGAATGAAAATGCAGTAATCGGTGAAGGTGGAAACACCAACGTATCCAAACTGGAATACAGCAACAACCCTTATGGAGATGGCACAGGTGTAACTCCGGAAGATAAAGTTATTGTATTTACATATAATTTAATCGCAAATAAGGTAGACGGTAATAATGCTCCTCTTGAGGGTGCAGGATTTACCCTTTACAAATTAGACAGCACTACAGGTGATTATGTTGCAGTTGGAAATGAGATTACAGGAGTAACAACCTTCTATTTCAAAGGTGTAGATGCAGGCCAGTATAAATTGGTTGAGACAACTGTTCCGGCAGGATACAATAAAGCAGATGATCTTGTATTTTCAGTAGAAGCAACCTATGATACAACATCAGATAATCCGGAATTAAAGACATTAGTAGTAAAGGATGCTTCTGGAAAGGTTGTTTCAGAAGGAACAGAAGCAATCTTTACAGCAACTTTAAGAACAGGTGCTGTATCCACGGATGTACAGAACTTAAGTGGAACTGAACTTCCTGCAACCGGTGGTATCGGTACTAAGATTTTCTATACCGTAGGTGCAATTATCATGATTGTAGCAGCTGTATTGTTAATCGCAAGAAAACGTACTGCAAAAAACTAGAATTTTAAGATGAACAGCGGTAATTCACCGGGAATTTCCGGTGAACCGCCGGTTTATACACGAACGAGACTGGAAGAAAATTCCCGCTCGCTGGGACTTTGACAGCATTAGGGAGAAATCTATGAAGAGGACATTAAAGAAATTATTTAAGAAAGATAAACTGAATGTAATGTTAGTGTTTGCTTTTATCATAGGTCTCTCCGTGATGCTGTATCCGCCAATTAGTTCTTACTGGAATTCAAAAGTCCAGTCAAGAGCCGTTGCGTCTTATAGTAATGCCGTAAAATCACTGACAGAAGAAGAAAAAGACACAATGTTAAAAAAAGCTGATACCTACAATGAAAAATTAAAGGATGTGAACCGGCCATTTCTGAATTATGCAGAGGCTGGCGATTATAACAGCATTCTTGATATTTCCGGCACCGGCATCATGGGTTATGTTACAATTGAAAAGTTAGGTGTGGAACTCCCGATTTATCATGGAACTTCGGAAGGAGTATTACAGGTTGCAGCAGGCCATTTAGAGGGCAGTAGTTTGCCGGTTGGAGGAGAAGGCACACATAGTGTTCTTTCTGCACACAGAGGACTTCCGTCTGCAAGACTTTTTACAAATCTGGATAAAATGGAGGCAGGAGATACCTTTACCGTTACCGTATTGGATCGTAAACTGACTTATCAGGTGAATCAGATTAAAATTGTAGAACCACAGGAAATTAATAATCTTACAATTGAAGATGGAAAAGATTATTGTACATTAATGACCTGCACTCCATATGGAATCAATTCTCATCGGCTGCTGGTAAGGGGTGAGCGGATTTCACAGGAGGAAAGCGGTAACTTTGTGACGGCAGATGGATATCTTGTTAATACTTCTGCAGTTGCAATTGTAGTTGCGATTATATTACTGTTCTGGATTTTACTGGGACTTTTGATTTGGCAGCGGTTTAGTTGGAAGAGGAAAAAGGAGTAGGGAATGAAACAGAAATGGAAGCAGAAATTACCTGGAATTCTGCTTGGACTGGTTTTCCTGGTCGGACTGGGAATCTTTGCATATCCGACTGTGGCAGATCAATGGAATAAATACCATCAGAGCAGGGCGATTGCCAGTTATGAAGAAACTGTTGCAGATATGGATGAAGTAGACTATCAGAAGCTTTGGGAGATGGCAGAGGAATATAATTCCCAGATAGGTAATAATACCTTCGATGGGGATGCGTTTTCGCAGGAAGAACAGAATATGAGAGGAAGTAAATACTGGTCCGTATTAAATCCGGGAGATAATGGGATAATGGGATATATTTCCATCCCGAAAATAGAACAGAGACTTCCGATTTATCATGGAACTTCGGAGGCAGTATTACAGATTGGCGCAGGTCATATGTCCGGAACCAGTCTTCCGGTTGGTGGTGAGGGAAAACATAGTGTACTGGCAGCACACCGCGGACTGCCAAGTGCGAAACTTTTTACCGATATTGACCAGCTTGTAAAAGGTGATAAATTCTATGTGCATGTACTGGATAAGGTGCTTGCATATGAAGTGGATCAGATTCTGCCGATGGTAGAAAAGGACGATACGGATACTTTGACAGAGGCAATGAAGAATGTCGAAGGGGAAGATTATGTAACACTTTTCACCTGCACCCCATATGGTGTAAACAGCCATAGACTGCTGGTGCGTGGTCACAGTGTCCCGTATAATGGAGAGGATGATGAGAAGGCAATAGCCAATGAATCTATGCTTCAGACGGTGAAAGATTATTATATGTTATATGCAATACTGGCAGTTGCAGCAGCAATTCTGATTACAGTTTTGATAAAGATTATTCGAGATAGAAAAGTTTCAAGAGGTTCTAAGGAGGGTGGAAAATGAAAAAGTTAAAAATAAAGAAAGGGTATATTGCGGGATTACTGACGTTGTTTTTGGCAGCAGCAGGATTACATGTGGCATCTGCATATGCCACCAATGTAATAGATCCGGCAGAACCTTGTACTTTGACTTTATCTGTGCCGAAGGGCGAAGAATATACGGAAGAACTGAATGGGATGGAACTGCATGCTAAAATATATCAGGTAGCGACTGTGGATGCAGCAGGAGAGTACAGCGAAACATCAGAATTTAAATCCCTCTCTTTAAAAGATGCGATAAATGGAGATGTTACATGGGAAGAGATGACAGCGAAGGCAGCGGAGCTCGCTTCGGATAAAACCCCGGATACAGAATGCACGATTACGGATGGAACAGGAGAGAAAGAACTGAATTCTGGGATATATCTTGTTGTGGTTGAAACTGCATCAACCGGTTTTTATGAGTATAATTTTAATCCAGGTCTGATTGCGTTGCCGGATAATCAGGCATTTCATTCTGCAGGCGCAGAAAACAAATGGATTTATGAGGTTACAGCAAATCTAAAACCGGAACGTTCCCCACGGTATGGAAGTCTTCTTATACAGAAAAATCTTGATAACTATAATGAGACAATGAAAGAGGTAACCTTTGTATTTTCGATAGAAGCAGTAGATGAAAATGGTAATACGGTATACAGTAATGTAGTATCGACCACACATTCATCGGCAGGAACGAAAGCGGCAATTGCAGATCATATTCCGGCAGGTGCAAAAGTTACTGTGACAGAGGTATATAGTGGGGCTGGTTATAGACTGGTAAGTGAGCCACAGCAGACAGCAGAAATCAGTGCGGATGAAATCGTAACAGTGGAGTTTGATAATACATATGACCACGGATTGAATCCGGGCTACGGAGTGACCAATCATTTCGATTATGATGAAGATGAGGGATGGCAGTGGACACAATTACCGGATAATAGTGTAAAGAAAGACTAAAGGAGGCTGGAATATAAGATGATGAAGAAAAAAACAAAAGTGTTCTGGCTGACTGCAGCAGCATTGGTATTCCTTGCAGGGGCAGCAGTGCCACCGGCAATGGCGTATTTTACAACTTATGTGGAAGCGGAAGGAGGATATCCGATTACACTTGGTAATGAAACTACAATAGAAGAAAAAGTTGAAAATATGGAGAAGCATATCGTACTTACAAATACAGGAGAAAGTGATTGCTTTGTCAGAGTAAAGGTATTCGCAGGAAGTCAGATTACATTAACTATGTCCGGCTCGTCATGGAATCAGGGCGAAGATGGCTATTGGTATTATAGTGATATTGTTCCGGTAAGTGGCAATACAGAAGAACTTTTAGCCCAAATAGCAATACCGGAGGAATATAAAGAGAGTTTTAATGTAGTGGTCGTTCAGGAGTGTACACCGGTTCTCTATGAAGAGGATGGAACACCATATGCAGACTGGAACCGGATTGCAGATACCAGAACAGATATAGGAACTGCAGATGCAAGGGAGGCTGGTGAAGAATGAGCCGATTGAAAAAAGTAATGAAGGGAAGAAAAGGAACCTTTTTATTATTGGGTGCAGCAGTACTTCTTCTGGCAGGAAGTGCGGTTGGAAGTGCGAGAGCAGCACTTACTTACTATAGTGAGAATTATACCGCACAGATGGAAATGTATGATATCGGAGTGACTCTGGTGGAAGAATCTGCCAAGGGTTCTAAGGATATCAGCAGCCGTGATTATGCAGGAAGTGATGATGCCTGGAAGCAAAATCAGGGAGCACTTCTTACAGATATGCTGGATGAGACCGATGGAAAGCTGGTAGCCGGAAGAAATTATAAGGAAGCACTTTCCATAAAAAACAGTGGCAATATTGATGAATATGTCCGTGTGAGAATTTATAAGAGCTGGAGGAATGAGGATGGAAGCAAGGAAACAACACTTGCTCCGAGTTTGATTGAATTAAACCTGACCCAGAATGGCTGGATTGTGGATGAAAATGCATCTACGGAGGAGAGAACTGTTCTTTACTGGCCATCGGTATTGAAGGTGGGTGAGAGTACACCGGCATTTTCTGATACTTTAAAGATTGATAATTCCATAACGTCAAAGGTAACGGAGCATACAACGGAGGAAAATGGACTTAAGACCACTACTACAACATTTAATTATAATGGGGTTTCCTTTCATGTAGAGGCAGAAGTGGATGCCGTACAGACACACAATGCGCAGGATGCGATTAAGAGTGCCTGGGGAGTTGATGTTTCTGTTGATTCCAATGGAAATCTGACATTACTGCAGTAAGGAGGAGACTGAGATGAAGAGAAAATGGATTGGTATCATGGCAGCTCTGGCTCTGGTTGCAGCAGCCCCTGTTCAGGTACAGGCAGAAGAGTTTTCCGGCGGTGATGACTGGAACGTAACGTTTGATGGAGAAAAATTAAACAGCACATTTAAAAATGCAGATATTGATGATGCGATATATCAGCTTCAGCCGGGAGATACGGTAAATATCAGACTGGAGTTAAAGAATACCTATGATGGGGATACGCAGTGGTATATGACAAATCAGGTATTACAGAGCCTTGAGGATTCACAGAGTGTGGCTTCCGGAGGAGCGTATTCGTACATACTTTCTTTTACGGCTCCGGATGGAAGTAACCGTATTTTATACAGCAGTGAAAATGTAGGTGGAGATACGGTAGGAGAAAGTGGTGAAGGTCTTCACCAGGCAACCAATGCAATGAAAGATTATTTCTATCTGGATGAGCTTGCGAAAGGTGAAAAAGCAGAGATTGCACTAACCGTAAAGCTGGAAGGTGAGACACAGGGAAATACCTATCAGGATACCCTGGCAAAATTGCAGATGAATTTTGCGGTAGAATTATTATCCAGTGGTTCAACACCATTGTCGAATCATGTGGTTATTAAAACGGGTGACAATAATCAGGTGCTTCTTTTTTCGGCACTTGCTCTGGCGGCAGGACTTGTTTTAGTCGTCCTTTTTGTTGTGAGAGTGAAGAGGACACGAAAAGAAGATGAGGCAGCTGAAAATCGGTTGGAAAAGGAGGAGTAAGGGATGAAGAATAAAATAAAAGAAAGAATAGAACGTATTCTTCGCGGAAGTATTTTATTTACAACATTACTTACACTGGCATTTCCGGTACAGGCATGGGCAAAAGTTGGTGGAAATGAAACAGAATATACCTATACAGTAACGTTATGCTCTGGAAATCAGGGATATTTTTCAGATACGAATGGAATTACAGTAGACAATCATATAACAGGTTCTTCTTATCAGATTGAAAAGGAAAGCCAGGGAGAAAAAATAAAAATCAGTGGACTGAAATATGGTGACCGGGTTATGGTTCGGGCACAGTCCTGTATTCAGCTAAAGGAAGATGGAAAATATTATATTGGTGGAATCCGGGAGAGCGGAAGGGATAATAATACTGTTGGAAAATCTGCCTTTGTGGTAGAATCTGATCAGGAGTATGTAGCAGCATATGCAATTGCGGGAAATATGGTAGCATATACTGTGAATTATCAGGATGCCAATGGAAATGCACTTTCAGACAGTGAAACCTTCTATGGTGCAGTGGGTGACCAGCCGGTGGTGGCGTTTAAATATTTTGAAAATTATCGTCCGCAGGCATATAATCTGACGAAAACCTTAAACAGCAATGAAGCGGAAAACATTTTTACGTTTGTATACACGGCGGATACACAGAGTGCGGCAAACAGTGCAAATGCCGGAAATGATGCAAATGCAGCAAACAATGCAAATGCGGCAAACAATGCAAATGCCGGAAACAATGCGAATGCGGCAAACAATGTGAATGCAGCAGATGATGCCAATGCGGATAATAATCAAGGGGCAGATGGAAATGTAAATATTCCGGATGAAGAGACTCCGCAGGAACTGGTAAATCTTGATGATGAGGAAACTCCGTTAGCAGATATGCAGCAAAAGGATGAGAAGACCAAAAGACCGGCAGGAAATATGCCATTGCTGATTGGTGTAGCATCAGCGGCAGTTGCAGGACTTGTGGCTCTTACTGCTTTTGCATTACGAAGAAAGAAAATGAATGTCAGAGCAGAGGCATTAACGAATGGGAAAAACAAAAAGAAAAAAGAGGACAATAGCCAGAATCTGTAGTATGATAGGAGTATCTCTTCTGATATTGGTGATTCTGATTTGCATACCATTGACATTACCAAGGCTTACAGGGTTTGATATTTATACAGTTGTAACCGGAAGCATGGAACCGGCGATTCCGGTAGGAAGTCTTATTTATGTCAGGGAAGAAGCACCGGCAGAACTTATGGAAGGTGAAGTTGTGGCATATCGGAGCGATACAGATGCGGGAATTATCATTACCCATCGTGTGGTGAAGAACCAGGTGGTGTCCGGTCAGCTGATTACCAAAGGAGATGCAAATGAAGCGGAGGATATTTCCCCGGTTTCCTATGCACAGGTAATTGGAAAAGTAACCCTGACCATTCCGGTATTAGGAGGGATATTTGCAGCTATGGTAACCTTTTACGGTAAAATTGTAATCGTCTCAGTTGTATTACTGGCGGCAATTTTATTATATATAGGTACAGATAGCAGGAATATACAGGAAAAGGAATAGGTGTGTTGTCATGCAGAGGCAGAAGAGCCGGCACAGTAAGAAATATTACCTGATAGTATGGATGGCCGCAGGGATATTGCTGATGAGCTGTGCATTGGGAGGCTGCGGCGGAGAGAAGAATTCTCCGGAACAAAGCAGCAATGATACCGCAAAGGGAAATCGTGATGCGACAGCAGAAGTATTACATCCGGAGGCTTCCGGGGAAGTGGCTTATGGGACAGATCAGATTGCCATTGATGCATCGCATGCATCCGATGGTTATGTGATGCTTAATTATACCGGAACCAATGAAAAAGTGAAATTCCAGATAGAGACACCGGAAGGAGAAGTATATACCTATCTGGTGACAAAGAATGGAACGTATATTGTATATCCGCTGACACAGGGAAGCGGTACTTACCAGTTGACCTTATATGAAGCTGCATCAGTAGAAGAAAATTTGTATGCAACAGCATTTACCCAGAGTATTGATGTTACCATTACGGATGAATTTGTCCCATTTCTGGCACCTAACTGCTATGTGGATTTTGATGAGAATTCCAAGGCGGTAAAGAAAGGGGAAGAACTGGCAGCAGGCTGCGGCAGTGACCTTGATGTAGTAACCAACATTTATCATTATGTAATTGAAAATATTACATATGATGAAGAAAAAGCAGAGAATGTTGCATATGGATATGTGCCGGATGTAGATGAAACACTTTTGTCCGGAAAAGGAATCTGTTTTGATTATGCAGCATTGATGGCAGCGATGCTTCGTTCGCAGAGAATTCCAACCAAACTTCAGGTAGGATATGCGGGTGAGGCTTATCATGCGTGGATCAGCTGTTATGTGGATGAGATAGGTTGGGTAGATAATATAATATCTTTTGATGGAAAGGACTGGTCTCTTATGGATCCGACCCTGGCAGCCAATAATGATGATGATACCGTAAAAGATTATATTGGCGACGGAAGCCGTTATATTATAAAGTACACATATTAAGAGAGGAAGAAAAGTATGGGAAAAAGTAAAAAACAGCAAAAGCTGTCAAATCTTGAATGTGCATCTTTTTGCAGCCAGATGACAATGGTTCTGCATGCAGGCTTTCCGGCAGTTGAGGGGGTGTCATTATTACTGGAAGATGCAAAGGATGTGCAGGAAAAGGCAATACTTCAGGTAATGTATGATGAAATGATAAATACAGGACTGCTATATCCGGCACTGGAAAAGACCGGTGTATTTCCGGATTATCTTCTTCAGATGGTTAAGATAGGAGAAGAAACAGGTACACTGGATGATGTTATGAATGGGCTGACTCACCATTACGAGCGTGAGGATGAGATCGAGAAGAGTATTAAAAGTGCACTTACATATCCTTTGATTATGGTTGCTATGATGATAGCTGTAATTGTGATACTTTTGACAAAAGTAATGCCGGTATTTGAACAGGTATTTCACCAGTTAGGCAGACAGATGACCGGATTTTCCGGTGGTATGCTGGCATTGGGAAAAACAATTTCGAATTATGCAATTGTATTCATTGCAATAGCGGCGGTAATCGTTGGAGTATTTGTTTATTTTGTAAAGAGCAGCAGAGGACGAAGAGCGTTTGCCGGTTTTAGCAGAAAAATGCACTTGTTTCATGGTTTATACGATAAAATCGCAGCATGCCGTTTCGCAGACAGCCTGTATCTGACTTTAAAGAGTGGACAAAATCCGCAAAAGGGACTGGAATTTGCAGACGAATTGATTGCAGATAAGAATTTTTCAAAGAAGATTAAGAAATGCAGCCAGAAAATGGAAGAGGGCGAGGATTTTGCAGCAGCAGTAGGCGGTGCCGGAATATTTGAGGGCTTGTATGAGAGGATGCTGGTGATTTCCGGGAAAACCGGAGAGACCGATGAAACATTAGAGACGATAGCAAGACAGTATGAAAGAGAAATTGATCAGAGAATGTCTTCTTATATTGCAATATTAGAACCGACACTTGTAATTATTTTGTCTGTTATTGTCGGAATGATACTGTTATCCGTGATTCTTCCGTTGATGGGAATTATGGCAGGACTGTAAGAAGGAGATGCATATGGAAGGATTTCGTCGAAAGAGGCTTTTTTTTCATGAAAAAAGGCATTCTGTCTGGGCAAAGATATTATTTACGGTGGCCATTTCCTGTTGTATTATTTTATTGACCTGCCATGGATTGAACCGATTGATGGCGGATAGTAAAGAGGAGGAAAAACGTTCTTTAGAAGAGGCTCTGCAGAGGGAAATCGTGCAGTGTTATGTGCTGGAAGGACATTACCCGGACAGTCTTTCGTATCTGGAAGAACAGTATGGTTTTTCCTATGATAAGGAGCAGTTTTTTGTGGACTACCAGCTGCTTGGAGCAAACATTATGCCGGATGTGACAGTAATTGAGCGCAAGAATTAGAGTGAAGAGGGATGAATATGGCAGAGAGTACCGCCAGAAAACATACAATTGATATATTATTTCCATGGGCATTGTTTGGGCTGCTGGCAATCTGCGGACTTCTGGTGCTTATCCTGGCAGCAGATATTTATCAGGATACGACGACTATGGCAGATGAAAATTATGAAAGCAGAACAGTATTGTCTTATCTTACGGAGAAGATTCATCAGAATGATAATGGGACAGTTACTATTGGTTCGGTAGATGGAACAGACAGTCTTATTATCCGTCAGGATTATGATGGAGAAGAATATTGCACCTATATTTTTGAAGAGGATGGCATGTTGAAAGAGCTTTTTGTCCGGTCCGGAACTGCTGTAAGTACAGCGGATGGAAAGGCAGTCATTCCGGTTGAAGATTTTAAGATGGAAGCTTTGGAAAATGGATTATTGCATTTTTCCTGTACGTCGGAAGATGGGAGAAAAATGGATACTGTGGTGGCTGTTGTCGGCAGAAGGCAGGAATAGAGGAAGGCATATGATAGAAGGGCAGGCAAGACGTTCCGGGGTATTTTTACTGGAACTTATGATATCGATTTTATTTTTCTGTATTGCTGCAGCGGTGGGATTGCAGCTATTTGTAAAATCCCATTGCATCAGTGAAGATGCAGGAAATATGAATATGGCAGTACATAAGGCTGCAGCGGCAGCAGAAGTATTCCGCTCCGGAACAGATATGGAAGATTATCTGAAGGAAGAGTATTCTTATTATGAGAAAGAGGATAATACATTTTTGGTATCCTTTGCTGCTGACTGGGAGAACTGTAAGACGAAAGATGCGGAATATACCCTGTGGATTACACTGGGTGAAGCGAAGCAGCGGATGATCGGTCATTTTGCAGTAAAGCAGAAGGACGGGGAGAAAGATAAGATTATTTATGAAGTGGAACTAAAGAGGGCAATCAGTCAGAGGGAGGCGGCAGAAGATGAGTAAGAGTGCATTATACGAAGAAAAACGCAGACCGCGTATAGCCAGTCCTTTTGGATACTCTTTTTTGTTAGTGGTAGTATTGATTCTGACTTTTTTATTATTCGCAGTGTTGTCATTATCTTCGTCCCTGCGGGATTATAAATACAGTAAACGGGCGGCAGATAAGATGAGTGCCTATTATGAAGCATGTAACAAGGCAAATGATGTCTTAGCAGAGATAGATGCTATTCTGGAAGAATCCGAAAATAAAGAAATGGCGTTGCAGGAAATTTCCGGATTGCCGGAGGTGAAGGATGCAGCTGATACCATAAGCTTTTGTGTGCCGGAGACGGACACCCAGGAGTTACGTGTAAAGCTATCTATTACGGAAGAGACGGATAGAGAGACAGGAAAAATGCTGGAATGGAGCATATTAGAATGGAAAGAAACTGCTACTGATGTAAGACAGGAGGAAACCAGGCTTCCGTTGATGGAGCAGCAGAAATAAAGAGATTGGTGGGAAAATTATGGATGTAAAAGAAGTATTACGAAAAGCAGTAGAGGAACACGCATCGGATATATTTATTGTAGCCGGACTTCCGATATCATATCGTTCGAATAATGTAATTATAAAAGAAGAGGGAGAGCGGTTGATGCCTCCTGAGACAGAAAATTATTTAGAGCAGATATATGAACTGGCGGACCATCGTGATATTGACCGGTTGTTAAAGCATGGGGATGATGATTTCTCTTTTGCGGTGCAGGGACTGTCAAGATTCCGTGTCAGTGCTTATAAGCAAAGAGGTGCTTTATCAGCAGTGGTTCGTGTGATTACCTTTGATTTGCCGAAGCCGGAGGACATTGGAATTCCACAGAATATCATTGACCTTGGTCTGCAGCCAAAGGGAATGGTATTAGTAACAGGACCGGCAGGAAGTGGTAAGTCTACCACGTTAGCCTGCATGGTAGATGCACTGAACCGCCGGTGTGCCAAGCATATTATTACGTTAGAGGATCCGATTGAATATCTGCACAGCCATCAGCATGGAATTATCAGCCAGCGTGAGATAAATGTAGATACTGAAAATTATGTAACGGCATTGCGTGCATCCCTGCGGCAGAGTCCGGATGTGATTCTTCTTGGAGAAATGCGTGATTACGAGACGATTGGTGTTGCCATGACAGCGGCAGAGACAGGACATCTTATTATATCCACCTTACATACCATAGGAGCGGCTAATACCATTGACCGTATCATTGATGTGTTCCCGGCAAATCAGCAGCGGCAGATTGCAGTACAGCTTTCCATGGTGCTGCAGGCGATTGTTTCCCAGCAGCTTGTGCCGGATGTGAATGGAAATGTAATCCCGGCATTTGAAATTATGACTGTGACACCGGCAATCCGCAATATGATTCGTGAGAATAAAGTGCCACAGATTGACGGCGTTGTATATTCCTCGAACCGGGAAGATATGATATCCATGGACAGCAGTCTTTTGAAATTGTATCAGGAAGGAAAGATTACAAAAGAAACAGCACTGGTTTATGCATCCAATCCGGAAATGTTACAGAAACGCTTATAAAAATAGCTTGACGAGGCATAGAGAACATGATACAATACAACAGTTGTGAATAGGCGATGGTCCTCTGTTGCAAATGAATGCATTAAGAACATCAAAATATACAGGAGGTCACAAAATGAACGCAAGTGAAATTATTAAGAACATTGAAGCAGAGCAGTTAAAGGCAGATGCACCAGAGTTTCGTGTAGGAGATACCGTTAAGGTTTATGCGAAAATTAAAGAGGGAAACCGTGAAAGAATTCAGGTTTTCGAAGGTGTTGTATTAAAGAAACAGGGCGGAAGCAACCGTGAGACATTTACCGTTCGTAAATTCTCTAATGGTGTTGGCGTAGAGAAGACCTGGCCATTACATTCTCCTAACGTAGAGAAGGTTGAAGTAGTAAGAGCTGGTAAAGTAAGAAGAGCTAAGCTGAATTACTTAAGAGGTCGTATCGGTAAGAAAGCAAAAGTAAAAGAGTTAGTAAAATAAGAATCTGTCAGAGGGACGTGCCAATGTGTATCGTCCCTCTTGTTGTATTTACGCGAGTAGCGAGAGAAATCGCATGCTTGCATGCAGATTTGGCGAGCACCGCGATAACTCGAGAAACTCGCAAAGCGTGTTTCTCGTAGTTACCACGTATTCGTAAGAAGCTGCCGGTGGCAGATTCTGCAGATATATCGAATGATATTCAGGTAAGAAGGAGAACATAAGATTATGCGTAGAGGAAGCGTTCGTGGTCTGAATTTTGGCAGACGTAGAAAGAAAATAAATGTACCACTGCTGAAGGAAATCGGCACCTGGGTCATTGAGATTGCAATTGTCCTGGTGATTTCATTTGTATTTGTATATTTTATCGGACTTCGGACCACTGTGGTAGGACAGTCCATGAACCCTACGATAGAGAACGGAGAAGAGATTCTGGTTAATCGTTTTGTTTATAAACTGAAGAAACCAAAAGCAAATGATGTTATTGTATTTCTTCCAAATGGAAATGAAAAGTCGCATTATTATGTAAAGCGTGTCATTGGGGTGCCGGGAGATAAGATACAGATAAAGAATGGAGCAGTCTATGTAAATGGAGAGCTGTTTGATGAAAAAGTAGATACAGCTGCCATTGAAGATGCAGGACTGGCATCCGAAGAGATTACGGTAGGGGAAGATGAGTATTTTGTATTGGGAGATAACCGCAACAGTAGTGAGGACAGCCGTTATGCCAATATTGGAAATGTAAAACGGGAATATATTATAGGAAAAGCATGGTTCCGGATTTCTCCGCTCCGGAAAATCGGTTTTATCAAATAGAAGAACAGTAAGGGAAGAGAGGAAAATAAGATGCAGTTTCAATGGTATCCGGGACATATGACGAAAGCAAAACGTCAGATGCAGGAAGATATAAAACTGGTAGATTTAGTAATAGAGCTGGTGGATGCAAGAATTCCGGTGAGCAGCAGAAATCCGGATATAGATAGCCTGGGAAAAGGAAAAGCCCGTCTGATTTTGTTGAACAAATCTGACCTTGCAGATGAAAGAAAAAATGAAGGCTGGACAGAGTTTTTTAAGAAAAAGGGCTATTATGTAGTACGCATGGATGCCAGAAATAAAGGAAGCATGAAGCAGGTGTCTGCAATTATAGCAGAAGCCTGCAAGGAAAAGACGGAGCGTGATTTACGAAGAGGAATCAAGAACCGTCCGGTGCGGGCCATGGTAGTGGGAATCCCGAATGTGGGAAAATCCACCTTTATCAATACTTTTGCAGGAAAAGCCTGCGCCAAGACCGGAAATAAGCCGGGTGTAACCAAGGGCAAGCAGTGGATTCGCCTGAATAAGAATGTAGAACTTTTGGATACACCGGGTATTTTATGGCCAAAGTTTGAAGACCAGAGCGTTGGGTTAAGACTGGCACTGATAGGTTCTATCAAAGATGATATTTTAAATATTGATGAACTTTCACTGGAACTGATTCAGATTCTGCGGGAAGAGTATCCGGGTGTATTAAAGGAAAGATATGGAATGGAAGAAGAGGGAACACCGGCAGAGATGTTGGAGAAAATTGCCTTAAACCGTGGCTGTATCAAAAAAGGAAATGAAGTAGATTATGCCAAAGCCGCTGCACTGGTGCTGGATGAATTCCGTACTGGAAAGCTCGGTAAAATTTCACTTGAAAAACCGGAAGTGGAAGCATAAGATAAAAATAAGAGCAGGGTTCAAAAAGAGTTGGAGCAAGACGGAGATATGAAGGAAGAAGAACGCGGCAAAAGAGGAAAGGCGGTAAGGGAAAGTGTCAGTTTCATACTATATCTCATTGTGATTGTGGTACTGACATTTTTGATGATACGTTATGTGGGACAGCGGACCAGAGTGGATGGCTCGTCCATGGAAAATACCCTTACCAATGGAGATAATCTGATTGTAGATAAGATATCCTATCGGTTTCATGAACCGGAACGTTTTGATATTATTGTATTTCCGTATCAGTATAAGGAAGACACTTATTTTATCAAGCGGATTATCGGAATGCCGGGAGAAACGGTGCAGATTACCGATAAGGGAGAGATATTGATTAACGGAGAAGAACTGGTGGAATCTTATGGAAGAGAGGTTATTAAAGACCCGGGACTTGCATCAGACCCGATTACATTAGGTGAGGATGAATATTTTGTGATGGGAGATAACCGCAATTACAGCAAGGACAGCAGGTTCCCGGATGTTGGAAATATCAAGCGGGCGGATATCATAGGAAAAGCATGGCTTAGAATCTATCCATTTGATAAAATTGGATTTATTCGGCATCAGTAATAAAAACGAAAGAGCAGTCAGAGGATAAAGTGATTATGGCAGAAGAGAAGAAAATCGGAGCAATCAAAGAAGAGTTACAGGCAGCAGAAGACAGTATGCTGCCTGATTTTATAGCAAGATATGAAAAAGATGAACGAAGCGGCGTAAAGACCCTTGTGGAAAAAGCACGAAAGCGGATACAGAAGCTTGAGACAGAGTATGCCCGGATTGAAAATCTGAAAAAGTATGAAAAAGAATATGCGGATGCCGGTTATATCTGCGGTATAGATGAAGTGGGAAGAGGTCCGCTGGCGGGGCCGGTTGTGGCAGGAGCTGTGATTCTGCCAAAGGATTGTGACATTTTATATATCAATGATTCCAAGAAACTCAGTGCATCCATGCGTGAAAAACTCTATGATGAAATTATGGAGAAGGCAGTGGCAACAGGAATTGGAATGGCAGGTCCGGGGCGGATTGATGAAATTAATATTTTGCAGGCTACTTATGAAGCTATGCGGCAGGCTATAACGAATTTGAAAGTAAAACCCGATATATTATTAAATGATGCGGTGACAATACCGGGAGTAGATATCCGTCAGGTTCCGATTATCAAAGGAGATGCAAAGAGCATTTCCATTGGAGCAGCCAGTATCATTGCAAAGGTAACAAGGGATCGCATGATGGAAGAATATGCGAAAATTATGCCGGAATATGGATTTGCGGATAACAAGGGTTATGGCTCCGCAGCCCATATTGCAGCAATCAAAGAATATGGACCAACACCAATTCACCGGAGAACCTTTATTAAGAATTTTTACAGTGAATAATTCCAAAGAAATTGGCAATGCAGAGTGGAGTGATTGATATGCAGATTTCAGACATGTTAGCACAATACAACAGAAGTTCGGCTACCGGAGCTACAGCAACAGCCCCGCAGCAAGGGGTTCAGCAGCTGGTATCAGCCGTACGGGAAATGACGGTAGGAAATGTATTTGAAGGAACCGTAAATGATATCAAAAACGGAACGGTTACGCTTGGACTGGCAAATGGTCAGACTGTTCAGGCGAGAATAGCAGCAGGCGTACAGTTAGCCGTTGGTCAGGCGATGTTTTTCCAGGTGAAATCCAATGATGGAACTACCGTTGAAATTCGACCTTATACCAATGGAAATCTCAATAATCCGACGTTGTTAAAGGCACTGGATGCAGCAGGCATTCCGGCAGAACCAAGAATGATAGATATGGTCAATTCCATGATGGAAGAGCAGATGTCCATTGGCAGGGAAAGCCTGATGGATATGGCACGCAGTATTTCTGCATATCCGGATGCGGATATTAAGTCACTGGTATTGATGCATAAGCTTGACATTCCGATGTCAGAAGAATTTATCCGGCAGTTTGAAAATTATAAATCTGATCAGGCGGCAATCACTTCACAGTTTGATGATGTCTTGGAAAGCATCGGAAAATTATATCAGAACGAAAACCTTTCCGAGACAGAGGCATTGGAACTGGGAAGCCGAATCTATCAGGTGTTGAAGCAGGATGGTTCTTTGGATATGTCTGTAATTGTAAAAGAGGGAGTACAGAAAGGAAGCTGGAGTCCGGTGGAACTTCAGGAAGGAGCCATACTGGAAGGAGCGTCAGAATTTGCTGCCACAGAAATCACAGGAACGGAATTAGCAGAAACTGAAACGATAGCAGGATCCATAGAAGAAACATTAGATGGCGTGCAGTATTATGCCAGGGGCAGTGTCGGCGCATTGTTTACAGAGGGGCAGATGAAGGATTTTTCAAATCTTCTGAAAGAATTTCCACAGCTTGCAGGCAGTAAATTATTTACCGCAGAGGGGACTTTAAACGGAAATCTTTCTACAGGTGCATTTCTAAAAGAACTGCATCAGGCACTGGATGAGATAATGGGTTTAACCGGAGGTTCTGCAAAGAAACTGTTTTCCAGTAAAGAGTATCAGAAAGTGCTGGAATATGAGGTAAAACAGCAGTGGACACTAAAACCGGAAGAAATCAAAGGGGATGCTGTTAAGCATCTTTATGAGAAGATGGAAAATCAGATGCAGAAGATGCAGGAGCTGGTGCAGGAATCTGGTCAGAGCAATACTTCCCTTGCGAAAGCAGTAAGTAATCTGCAGGGGAATATTGAATTTATGAATCAGATTAATAATGCCTATCATTATGTGCAGATTCCCCTTCGGATGTCAAATCAGAATACCCACGGAGATTTATTTGTCTATACTAATAAGAGTGGTGTGGACAGACCGGATGGCGAACTGAGTGCTTTTTTACATCTTGATATGGATAACCTTGGTGCAACGGATGTGTCTGTGCGGATGAAGGATAGAAAGGTGCATACGAATTTTTATCTGGAGGATGAGAAATCCTATGATTTAATCGAAGAACATATGGCTGAGCTGATGCAGCGGCTGCAGGAGAAAGGATATTCCTGTACGGTACAGGTGGAGAACCAGTCCGGAAAGAAAAATCTGGTTGAAGATTTTATGCAGCAGGAGCATCCGTCAGCCGGAATCCTGCATCGGTATTCCTTTGATATGAGGGCGTAATTTATGAAAAATGGAATCTGGCATCCGGCAGACTTTGATGGGAAAAATGCCGGAGAAGAGAAAACAAAAGAAAAAACAGCAGTTGCCATCGCATATGAGCCGGGAGAGAGGGCACCAAAGATACTGGCAACCGGCAAGGGGTATCTTGCGGATAAAATTATTGAGAAAGCCAAAGAGGAAGACGTTCCGCTGTATCAGGATAATCAGCTGGCAAATACCTTATCCAGGCTTGAAATTGGAGATATGATTCCGCCGGAATTATATGAAGTAGTGGCAGAGATACTTGTCTTTGTCGATGATATGGATAAGCTGCGCAGTAAATTGGAATAAAAATAGCTGTAACGGCAAAAAGGATAGTGGAAATCCAAATAGCAGAAATCCGAATAACAGGAATAACAGAAAGGGGAGCAGGGATGGAAAATAAACGCAGCATGGGCAGTGAGTATGAAAAAAAGGCGGCAGAGTATTTAAAGGCATCCGGCTGCAGCATCTGTGAGATGAATTACCGCTGCAGGTTCGGAGAAATTGATATGATTGCAAGAGATGGAAAATATCTTGTTTTTGCAGAAGTAAAATACCGCAGTGATACCGGAAAGGGACTTCCACAGGAAGCGGTAGATTACCGCAAACAAAGGAAAATATCAAGAGTGGCAGATTATTACCTGATGTGTAAACATATGATGGGACTGCCCTGCCGATTTGATGTGATTGCAATATTAGGAGAGGACATACAGTGGCTGAAGGATGCTTTCCCCTATATAGAGCCTTATTAGTGACAGATGAGACCTGATACAGGAAAAAGAATGCTGGAGAATTGAACCAGTTACAGCATGGAATCCGTTACAGCATGGAGTTGGAACTGGAAAAATAAGAACAGGAAAAGAAAAATGACAGAATTTCAGATAAAAGAGGATGGACGAACCATGATACCGTCCGTATTTTCCCATGCGGGGAAAAAAGAATTAGTGTTGCTGCAGTATCCACAGTTGCAGGCACTTGATATGGTAAAACACTGCTTTACCACAAGAATGGGTGGAGTAAGTAAGAATGAATTTTCTTCGCTGGATTTAAGCTTTAACCGTGGAGATGACATAGAGGCAGTAAAGGAAAATTTCCGCAGGGTAGCTGAGGCAATGGAAGTTCCGGCAGGGCAGATTGTCTGCTCTGACCAGACCCATACCACCAATGTAAGAAAAGTAACAGCAGAGGATGCAGGAAGCGGACTGACAAAGGAACGGCCGTATCATGATGTGGATGGATTGATTACCGATGTGCCGGGGCTGATGCTTGCAACCTTTTATGCAGACTGTGTGCCGCTTTACTTTGTGGATACAAAGCATAAGGCAATCGGACTGAGCCATTCCGGCTGGAGGGGCACGGTTAACAGAATGGGAAGAGCCACGCTGAAAGCAATGGCAGAAGCATATGGAACAGTACCGGAGGATGTATGGTGTGCGATAGGCCCATCTATCTGCCAGGACTGTTATGAAGTAAGTGAAGATGTGGCACTGGAATTTGAGCAGGAGTTTTCTGGTCATGGCAGTGAAATTATGTACCGGAAAGAAAATGGAAAGTATCAGTTAAATCTCTGGAAAGCCAATGAAAGAGTGCTTTTAGATGCGGGAATCCTGCCGGAAAAACTAATCTTGCCGAATGTGTGTACCTGTTGTAACAGTGAACTGTTGTTTTCGCACAGAGCAAGCCATGGAAGAAGAGGAAATCTTGGGGCATTTTTGTGCATTAAATAGAAAAATGTCAAAAAATGAAAAATTTTTTTGTTCACAAAGCAAACATGTGATATAATTAGGATAAATAATTTAGGAGGGCAGAAATATGCAGTTGAATGAGATATTTAATGCAGAAGATATAGAGGTACTTTTTGCACAATGGGAAAACGTAACAGGAGTAAAACCATTACTTCTGGATTCTGATGGAAGTGTAGCAATCGGGGAAGGTGAAGCATCTGAATACAGAGATGTGATCAAAGCCGGAATTGAAATTGCTGGATATCTTTCTTATGCGAAGAAGGAAGACGCAGAGGACGAAAACGAAGCTAAATCTAAGATAGCAGCTCTGACTATCGTTCTGACACAGCTTGCAGCATCTGAAGAGAAGAGAATGGATGAAGAGAAGAAGAATTCTGATATTCATGAGAATGTACAGAAGACCTCAGAATACATCCAGAAGATTAATGATATTACCAAACAGCTGGACAAGATTGAAAAGAACCAGAAGATTCTTGCGTTAAACGCTTCTATTGAGGCTGCTCGTGCAGGAGAGGCTGGAAAAGGATTCGCAATTGTTGCAACCAATGTATCTGCACTGGCAACAGACTTTGGTAATAACAACCGCGAAATCAAAGATGAATTACAGAAGTTAAATGAAGTAATTGCAGCAATTGAAAAATGTGAATAATATTTCCTGATGAAAGGAAGATAGAATCGTGTAAAAAGACGGAATCAGTGCAAACTGGTTTCGTTTTTTTGCTTTACAGGAAATTGCTTTTCTGTAAAGTAAAAAACGCTCCGCGAGCAGCATTAAGGAATTATTAATAAAATCATACAGATATTTTTCTTGTGTCTCATCTGCTGGGATGTTATAGTGTGCGTATCAATTGAAGTAATACGGATAATACACCTACGATATTCCAAAAGGAGGAAGCGAAGTGATACAGCTTAATTACAGGGATGCAAAGCCTATTTACGAACAGATTAAAGATGGAATGCGTCATCTTGTGATTTCCAATGCATTGACAGCGGATGAAAAACTGCCATCTGTGCGTGAACTGGCAGCAACACTGGCAATTAATCCGAATACCATCCAGCGGGCATACCGGGATCTGGAGAAAGAAGGATATGTCTATACCATTTCCGGGAAAGGCACATTTGTGGCTTCCCAGAAGCATGTAAAGGATGCAAGAACTGTGGAATTAAAAGGACATTTTGATGAAATCGTATCAGAATTACTGTATCTGGCAGTAGAGCCGGAGCAGTTAAAACATCGGATAACGGAACTGGAAGGAGGAGAATATATTCATGATACGGGTAAATAATGTAGTGAAAACATTTGGAGATTTCCGGGCGTTAGACGGTGTAAACCTACATGTAAAGGATGGGGCAATTTATGGACTGGTAGGACCAAACGGAGCCGGGAAATCTACGATAATAAGACATATTACCGGAATCTATAAGCCGGATGCCGGCAACATAGAAATAGCCGGGATGCCGGTGTATGAGAATCCTCAGGCAAAGGCCAGATTTGCATATATTCCGGATGATCTTTTCTATTTCCAGCAGGCAGATGTCATGGAAATGAAACGCTTTTATAAGGGAATCTATAAGACTTTTGATGAAGATTTGTTTTTCCGGATCCGGGATGCATTTTCCAACATTGATCCGAAGATGACCATTCGGAGAATGTCAAAGGGAATGCAGAAGCAGGCGGCTTTCTGGCTGGCAATCAGCTGCAGACCGGAGCTTATGATTTTAGATGAGCCGGTAGATGGACTAGACCCGGTAATGAGAAGGCAGATCTGGAGCATTATCATGTCTGATGTGGCAGAACATGGAACTACGGTGTTAGTATCTTCCCATAACTTAAGAGAGCTGGAGGATGTCTGTGACCATGTGGGCATTATGCATCATGGAAAAGTAATGTTAGAACGTTCCTTAAGCGAACTACAGGGAAGTGTCTGTAAGATTCAGGTGGCATATCAGGAAAGAATGCCGAAGCTTCCGGCTGATTTTGAAGTGTTACATATGTCCAGTACAGGAAGGGTATATACCATGATTGTAAAAGGCAATCCCAAAGAGGCAAAGCTGCGGTTAGAACAGACTTCGCCGATGCTGATTGATGTGCTGCCTCTGACATTGGAAGAAATTTTTATTTACGAATTAGGAGGTGCGGATTATGCGGTCAAAGACATCTTACTTTAATAAGACGGTATTTTGGAAAAATATTACGCATTTCTGGCCTGTCTGGCTGATTTATACAATATTGCTGCTATGTATGGTTCCTCTGCGGCTGTTAGTGAATTCCGGGATTTCTTATGAAGGTTATTCAGCACAGGAAATTAAAGAAATAAAAATGAATAATTTTATGCAGATTCTGTTTTCAGATGGAAGCGGTGCGCTTATTGCACTCCTTAGTCTGGCAATTGGAATTATTGTAGCAATGGCAGTATTTTATTATCTTTATAATAGCAGAAGCTCACATCTGTTTCATTCACTGCCATTGAAAAGAACAGAACTTTTTATCAGTAATTTCCTGTCAGGATTCTGCATGATTGTGGTTCCTGTACTATTGGCGTTTATTATTGGAACAGTATGCTGCATTATGCAGGGAATTACAAGTCTGCAGTATCTGCTGGCGTGGGCACTGATGTTGACGGGAGAGGGCTTTTTCTTCTACAGTATGGCAATTTTCGTTGGCATGTTTAGCGGTCAGTTATTGGCAATGCCGGTATTCACGATTATTCTGAACGTATTATATATAGGATGCCGCTATGTGATTACATGTATGATTAGTACAATTGGCTATGGTATGGCGAATTCTTATGCTGACCGTATGAATAGTATTTTATCACCGGTGATATATCTTTCAAATAAGGTGGGAGTAGAGTATGACTATTTAGAGGACAGGATAGAATACCATATGTTTGGCCTTTCGGTTGTAGGGATCTATGTGCTGGTGGGTGTGGTGCTGATAGTGATATCCTGTCTGCTTTATCAGAAACGTAAACTGGAAACCACGGGAGATGTGCTTACAATTCCGGCAACCCGCCCGGTGTTCCGCTGGGGAATGGCTTTTTGTGTGGCTTTTCTTACTGCAATTCTGCTGAGCGGACTGTTTGGCGTGCTGGTACATACATCACTGGGCAATTTCCTGATGGTTTTATTTACAACATTGATTGCAGGTTTTCTGGCATTTTTCATTGCGGAAATGATTTTGACGAAGAAGCTGCGTGTAGTGACCAAAAAGAGATTATTAGAATGCGGCGTCATGTTAGGAATTTCAGTCGTATTTCTTCTTTGTATCAAATGGAATGCGTTCGGACTGGAAAATAAAATCCCGGATAAGAAGGAAATTGTCGCAGCAAATATTAACTGCTATTTTGAAATAGAAGAAAATTCAGAAAGCGGAATTGATGAAATTATGAGTATTCATCAGCAAATTATTGATTCGAAGAAGGAATTTCAGGCATATCAGGGCTCGTCTGATTTAGATAAGGCATTGCAGTGGGTAGAGATTGATTATCAGCTTGCAGACGGAAGCATTATGGTGAGAAGCTATGATGTACCGGCTGCTAAAAATTATTATGAAAATGCAGATTCGGTTGTTTCAAGAATTTATGCTATGTCTATGGATCCGGAGAATTATCTCAAGGGGAATCTGATGGTGAATTATGATGATCCGAATAATCATATTATTTCAATGGAGTTTGATGCCTATGACCAGAATTTGGAATATGACAGCATTAATATAAATGATGAGCGGGCACAGGAAATATATGATGCTTATCTTAAGGACATCCGGGCAGGACATATTTATCTGAATACAGTAAATGATAACTACTATAAACATACGTATATCAATGGACTGTATCTGCATGTCTATAACAGTCAGGGAATCCAGCTTACCCGGAGAGAACAACGGATGTGGGGAATGGAAAACAGTAAAGATTATTATTTCAATTTGAATTTGAATGATCGTTGTGTATACACGATTAACAAACTGCTGGAGTTACATATCATTGAGTCAGAGGATGAACTGATGACATTACAGGAAATGGAAGACAGAAGCATGAGCATGGAGCAGGAATAAGTGGAAGGGTGGAATAACTGTTGTTATTCTGCCCTTTTTATTGTAAACTAGAGAGGTATTATAATATAGAAAGATTGAGAAAATAATTTATGCATACAAAGAAACATGTCATCAGTGGAGTAAAACCGGACAGTATTGCCATGGAGCTTGAGCTTGAGCCGGGAGACGAACTGATTTCCATTAATGGCAAAGAAATAGAAGATGTATTTGACTATCAGTTCCTGACAGAGGACGAGTATCTTCTGGTGGTAGTAAGAAAGAATAATGGCGAAGAGTGGGAACTGGAAATTGAAAAAGATTATGATGAAGACCTTGGAATCGAATTTGAAAACGGACTGATGGACGATTACAAATCCTGTTCCAATAAGTGTATGTTCTGTTTTATTGACCAGATGCCGCCGGGCATGCGTGAGACACTTTATTTTAAAGATGATGACTCCAGACTTTCCTTCTTACAGGGGAATTATGTAACGCTGACCAATATGAAGGATAAGGATATTGAACGTATCATATACTACAATCTTGGACCGATTAATGTGTCGGTGCATACCACGAATCCGAAGCTTCGCTGTACCATGTTGCACAACCGTTTCGCTGGAGAAGCCTTAAAGAAAATCAAACGCTTATCAGATGCCGGAATTGAAATGAATGGACAGGTTGTACTCTGCAAGGGCGTCAATGATGGCGAAGAGTTAGAGCGGACCATCCGTGATCTGACAGAATACATTCCAAATATGCAGAGCCTTTCTATTGTACCGGTCGGCCTGACAAAATACCGGGAGGGCTTATATCCTTTGGAAGCTTTTGAAAAAGAGGATGCAGGAAAAGTCTTAGAGCAGATTCACCGCTGGCAGGATTATTGCATGGAGCATTTCGGTACACACTTTGTGCATGGAGGAGACGAGTGGTATCTTCTGGCAGAGCAGCCTCTTCCGTCTGCAGAAAACTATGATGGGTATATCCAGCTGGAAAATGGCGTGGGAATGATTACACTGCTGCGGGATGAATTCCGGGAGGCACTTGCAGCAGAAAAAGGTGATGCCAATCTGAAAAGGACAGTTACGCTGGTAACCGGAAAGCTGGCAGGACCGATTTTGGAGGAACTGACAGGAGAAATGAAGGAGAAGTTTCCGAATGTAAAGATACGGGTCCGTGTGATCCGAAACGATTTCTTCGGAGAACGGATTACCGTTGCAGGACTTCTGACCGGACAGGATATTATCGCACAGCTTAAGGACGAAGATTTGGGAGATGAGATACTGCTGCCATGCAATGTATTGCGTATGGGAGAGGATGTTTTCTTAGATGACATCACATTGACGGAGCTGAAAAGAACTTTACAAGTACAGGCAGATATTGTAAAATCAAGCGGGCAGGATTTGCTGAATGCAGTCCTTGGAAGGAGACAGAATGAGTAAACCAGTAGTAGCTATTGTAGGCAGACCAAACGTAGGAAAATCAACACTTTTTAACGTGTTGGCAGGTGAAAGAATTTCTATCGTACAGGATACACCGGGGGTAACCCGTGACCGTATATATGCCGAAGTATCCTGGCTTGACTATAACTTTACCTTAATTGATACCGGCGGTATTGAGCCGGACAGCGGAGATATTATTTTATCCCAGATGCGGGAGCAGGCACAGATAGCCATTGATACCGCAGATGTCATTATTTTTATTACGGATGTAAGACAGGGGCTTGTAGATGCAGACCAGAAAGTAGCGGATATGCTGCGCCGTTCCAGGAAACCGGTTATTCTTGCAGTAAATAAAGTAGATGATTTTAAGAAATATATGCCGGATGTTTATGAATTTTATAATCTTGGAATTGGTGACCCGGTTCCGGTATCAGCAGCATCCAGACTTGGAATCGGTGATTTACTGGATGAAGTGGCAAAGCACTTTACCCAGGAAATGTTAGAAGAAGCAGAAGATGACAGACCGCGTATTGCCATCGTAGGTAAGCCGAACGTAGGTAAGTCATCACTGATTAACAAGCTGACCGGTGAAAACCGTGTGATTGTTTCTGATATTGCCGGAACTACAAGAGATGCCATTGATACCGATATAAAATATAATGGCAGAGAATATGTATTTATTGATACGGCAGGACTCCGGAGAAAGAATAAGATTAAAGAAGAATTAGAACGTTACAGTATCATCCGGGCAGTAACAGCAGTGGAACGTGCAGATGTGGTCATTATTGTAATTGATGCTACAGAAGGCGTAACGGAGCAGGATGCCAAGATTGCTGGAATTGCCCATGAAAGAGGCAAAGGAATTATCATTGCAGTGAATAAATGGGATGCCATTGAAAAGGATGATAAGACCATTTACAAGCATACAGAGAAAATTCGTCAGATTTTAAGCTTCATGCCATATGCAGAGATTTTATTTATTTCAGCCAAGACCGGACAGCGTACCGGCAGGATTTTTGAGACCATTGATGTAGTGCTTGAAAATAACAGCATGCGTGTGGCAACCGGTGTATTAAATGAGATTATGGCAGAGGCAGTTGCCATGCAGCAGCCGCCGACCGATAAGGGAAAACGCTTAAAATTATATTATATTACACAGGCAGCGGTAAAACCGCCAACTTTTGTTATCTTTGTAAATGACAAGAACCTGATGCATTTTTCCTATACAAGATATCTGGAAAATAAGATTCGGGAAGCGTTTGGCTTTAAGGGTACTTCCCTGAAATTCATTATAAGGGAAAGAAAGGAAGACTAATAAAATGTTATTTGGACGTGTAATATCAGTGGGAATCGGATATTTATGCGGTATGTTTTTATCCGGCTTCTTATATGGAAAAAAAGAAAATGTGGATTTACGTAAGGTGGGCAGTGGAAATGTAGGAACTACCAACACCATGCGTAACCTCGGCGTGAAGGCAGGCATTCTTACCCTGATTGGTGATGTGTGCAAGGTATTTATGGCAATGGTCATTGTATGGCTCATTTTCCGGAACCGTTATCCGGACAGTGTGAAAGTCTTAGAGCTTTATGCTGGTGTGGGCTGCATCTTAGGTCACGATTTTCCGGCTTATATGAAATTTAAAGGCGGAAAGGGAATTGCCTGTACCGGTGGTCTTCTGATTGGCTTCTGTCCGCTGGCAGTGCCAATAAGCCTTGGAATTTTTATTCTCGTGGTAGCAATCACACGGTATGTTTCCTTGGGTTCCATACTTGGTGTAATCAGTCTTGAAATACAGATTATCGTATTTGGCCAGATGGGACTGCTTTCCGTACCGGAGCAGTATCTGATGGAGGTGTATATTGTATTCGGTTTTGTGGCGGGACTGGCAATCATTTTACATCATGCCAACATCGGAAGACTTCTTAAGGGAACCGAGAACAAATTCAGTTTTCATTCAAAGAAGCAGGAAGCATAGGAAAGGAAAAAACAAATGTCTGATATCAGTATCATTGGAGCCGGAAGCTGGGGAACTGCTTTATCGGTGGTATTACATAAAAACGGTCATAAGATTACAATCTGGTCTGCACTTGCACCGGAAATTGAAATGTTAAAGGAAAAGCATGAGCAGGCAGAAAAACTTCCGGGCGTTATTTTACCGGATGATATTATGTTCACAACAGATTTAAAAGAAGCAATCGGGGGAAAAGACATGCTCGTCTTAGCAGTGCCTTCTCCATTTACCAGAAGCACAGCAAAAGCAATGAGCCCGTTCGTAGCAGAGGGACAGCTTATTGTCAGCGTGGCAAAGGGAATTGAAGAGAATACGTTAATGACTTTATCTGAAATCATTATGGAAGAGATTCCACAATGTGAGGTGGCGGTTTTATGTGGACCAAGCCATGCGGAAGAAGTAGGAAAAGAAATTCCGACCAGCCTGGTAGCAGGAGCAAAGAAGCGTGCCACAGCAGAACTGGTTCAGAACACCTTTATGAGTGAAGTATTACGAGTTTATACCAGCCCGGATGTACTTGGCATGGAACTGGGCGCATCTTTAAAAAATGTCATTGCATTGGCAGCCGGAATGGCGGATGGGCTTGGCTATGGAGATAATACCAAAGCAGCACTCATTACCCGGGGAATATCCGAGATGGGAAGACTTGCTATTGCCATGGGAGCAAAATATGAGACCTTAAGCGGACTGACCGGAATGGGTGATTTAATCGTAACCTGTGCCAGCAAGCACAGTAGAAACCGTCGTGCCGGATATCTGATGGGACAGGGATATACCATGCAGCAGGCAATGGATGAAGTAAAGATGGTAGTTGAGGGTGTCTATTCTGCCAAAGCAGCAATTGCTTTAGCGAAGAAATATCATGTAGATATGCCGATTATTGAACAGGTCAATGAAGTATTGTTTGAAAATAAACCTGCGAAAGATGCAGTAAAAGAACTGATGCTCAGAGATAAAAAGGTAGAGCATGACGACCTGGAATGGCAGTAGGAGAAAAGGAGTTTTTAGCAGAATGGAAAAGATTCGTATCAAATATTTTACAGATAAAATCGAAAAGCTTACATATATCGATGGCAAATCCGACTGGATTGATCTTCGTGCATCCGAAGAAGTCGAAATGAAAGCAGGAGAATTTAAACTGATTCCTCTTGGTGTGGCAATGGAGCTGCCAAAGGGATATGAAGCACACATTATGCCAAGAAGTTCTACTTATAAGAATTTCGGAATTATCCAGGCAAACAGCTGCGGAATCGTAGACGGTTCCTACTGTGGAGACAATGATATGTGGAGACTGCCTGCAATTGCAATGCGTGATACCGTGATTCATGTTAATGACCGTATCGCACAGTTCCGTATTGTAGAGAATCAGCCGCAGATTCATTTTGAAGAAGTAGAAAGTCTGGGCAACCAGGACAGAGGTGGTTTCGGAAGTACCGGAATCCAGTAAATTATCAAACAGGGGGTAAATCAAATGGAAGAACGTATGGTCAAATTTTATTCAAAGGAAAACAACAATCTTGCATTACATGCAATACCGGGGCATTTTGCCACCAGTCATTCGCACATCAATTACTATATTGATGTAACCAGTATGAAAGCCCGCGTGAAAGAGGCAAAAGAAGCTGCAAAAGTGCTTTACCAGAAGACCGGTAATCCATCCTATGTAGATACCGTTGTATGTATGGACAGAACAGAAATGATTGGCGGATTTTTAGCAGAGCGTTTTGAACAGGGAGATTTTATGTCAACCAATCTGCATGAGACTATTTATGTTATTTCTCCGGAGATGAACAGCAGCGGTCAGATGATTTTCCGTGATAATACCAAAAATATGATTACCGGAAAACATATCGTGCTTTTGCTGGATACAACAACAACCGGTGAGACAATCAGAAGATGCTTAGAGTGCATCCGGTATTACGGTGGAATTATTGAAGATGTAGTAGCAATCTTCTCCACTGTTAAGGAAGTAGACGGTCACAGAGTAGAAAGTCTCTTTACCGAGAAAGATGTACCGGGCTATCAGGCATATGAGCAGCATGACTGTCCGTATTGTGCAAAAGGCATGAAGTTAGAGGCCATGGTAAATGGTTACGGATACTCTAAATTATAAAGAAAAGATAAACATTTTCTAAAGTGAAAACCCATTTCTTTCGTCGGATTGTACAAGAAAGAGATGGGTTTTCGTCACTCTGACGAAGAGATAAAAAAATGCACAGAATATCAGTCAGAACATACAAAAAAAAGAAAAATCTTTGTGGAATCCTCGCATAGCCAAAGTGCGCAATATCCTGTATGATAAGGACAGTTAAAAACGAACAAAACATTAGGAGGTTAAACCAATGGCAAGTTTATCATTAAAAAACATTTGTAAAGTTTATCCAAACGGCTTTGAAGCTGTTAAGGATTTCAACCTTGAAGTAGAAGATAAGGAATTCATCATCTTCGTAGGACCATCTGGATGTGGTAAATCTACTACACTTCGTATGATTGCAGGTCTTGAGGAGATTTCTTCCGGAGAATTATACATCGACGGAAAACTCGTTAACGACGTAGAACCAAAAGACAGAGATATCGCAATGGTATTCCAGAACTACGCTCTGTATCCACATATGACTGTATTTGACAATATGGCATTCGGATTAAAATTAAGAAAAGTTCCGAAGGATGAAATTAAGAGAAAAGTTGAAGAAGCAGCTAAGATTCTTGACCTTGAAAAATTATTAGACCGTAAACCAAAGGCTCTTTCCGGTGGACAGAGACAGCGTGTTGCTATGGGTCGTGCAATTGTTCGTAATCCTAAGGTATTCCTTATGGACGAGCCGTTATCCAACCTGGATGCAAAATTAAGAGTACAGATGCGTTCTGAGATTTCTGCTCTGCATCATAGATTAGGTGCTACAATCATCTATGTAACACATGACCAGACAGAGGCTATGACATTAGGAACCAGAATCGTTGTATTAAAAGATGGTGTTATCATGCAGGTTGATTCTCCACAGAAATTATACAATGAGCCAGATAACTTATTTGTAGCTGGATTCATCGGATCCCCACAGATGAACTTCGTAGATGCTAAATGTAATATTGAAGGAGAGAAAGTTTCCCTTACATTTGACAATACAACTGTTGTATTACCACCAGCAAAAGCTAAGAAATTAATCGAAGGCAACTACAACGGAAAAACAGTTGTTATGGGTGTCAGACCAGAAGATATCGATGATTCCCAGATTACAATTGAAACCTTCAAAGACAGCATCATTGAGACAGATGTAACCGGATATGAGTTACTTGGTTCTGAAGTATTATTATACTTCGAAGCAGCAGGAGCTCAGATGACAGCTAAAGTTGATTCCAGAACACCGGCTCGTTTAGGTGACCACATCAAACTTGCTATTGATCCTGAGAAGGTTCATGTATTCGACAAAGAGACTGAATTGACAATTACGAACTAATTCGGTACAATCGAACTGAATATAGTGCAATAACCCGGGTGCTATATGCATCCGGGTTTTTTACTTTACAGGAAATTGCTTTCCTGTAAAGTAAAACATGCTCCGCGAGGATGCACACTGCGGCGTATAAGGTAGATGTCGCAAGCGACCGCCGCAGGCGCGAGAATGTGCCAAGGCACATTCTTTGTTCATCAGTAAAAGTCTTTTCTCACATTATATATAAGTAAGGAGTGCGCAGAATGCTTTCAAATCATAAGCTACAGACAACATTAGAAGAAATCAGTGATATATCCAAAATCGGACTTGCCCTTTATGACGAAAACGGGAAGCAGGTTGCAGCAACATTTCAGATTGAGACAGATATGCGTGCAGAGGTTGTGAATTTTGCAGCATCCATGGCAGAAAGCCAGATGCTGTCGGGCTTTCATTTCTTTAAAGTAATTGCTGAACAGGAAGTGGAATATATTCTTCTGGCACGCTCCACTAATGATGAAGCATATATGGTGGGAAGACTTGCAGTATGCCAGATTCGAAATCTGATTGCCTCTAACCGGGAACAGTCGGATAAGAACAATTTTATGCAGAATATCCTTCTTGGAAATATGCTGGTTGTAGATATGTATAATAAAGCAAAGAAGCTGCATATTGAGCAGGCAAAGCGTCTGGTTTATGTCATAGAAGTGGATGGCAGAAAAGATTCTGTTATTGTAGAAATGGTGAAGAATCTTTTTGCAGACCGCAACCGGGATTTTGTGACAGAGTTAGACGAGCAGAACATTATCCTGATTAAGGATGCAACAGATTTGAAAACAGAAGAGGAAGCACTGAATCTGGCGAAAACAATTGTAGACAATCTGCATGCAGAAGCGATGGTGCGTGTCCGTGTGGGTTATGGCAATACGGTAAATACCCTGCAGGATATTGCGAAATCTTATCAGGAAGCCAAGATGGCACTGGAAGTAGGAAGAATCTTTAATGTAGAAGAGGAAACCATTTCCTACGGAAAGCTTGGCATCGGCAGACTGATTTACCAGCTTCCGATGAGCCTTTGCGAAATGTTTATCAAAGAGATTTTTGGTGAGCGGAATATTGATTTAGATGATGAAACGATGGTGACAATCCAGAAATTTTTTGAGAACAGCCTGAATATTTCAGAAACAGCAAGGCAGCTGTACATCCACCGGAATACGCTGGTATACCGTTTAGAACGTCTGGAAAAGATGATTGGACTTGATATCCGCAAATTCGAGGATGCCATGACTTTTAAGATTGCTATGATGGTCATTGCGCATATGGATTACCAGAATTAGCTGCCTTATTTTGCAGAATCATGAAAATTCAATTATGTAAATTGTAGGGGACAGTACCAATCGGTGCTGTCCTTTTTTCGAAAAAAACATCATGCGAAAATTGTATAAAATGAATTGTAAAAATGCACTTCAAGACAGAAATTAGTTAAAATGCACAAAAAAGAATTTCTTTTTTAGTTTATTTGCGGATAGCGAAAGTAAAAAAATTAGAATATAATTAATTATCGAAAAACTGCGAAAACGTATTCAGAGGGAAAACGTAATCGCAGGAAAGTATAAAATGAAACGACGAAAAGGAGAGGGAAAGATGAGAAAGTTAAAAGAACGCTTTCACAAGAAACATGGTATTGTAAGCAGAATCTTCAGTATGGTTCTTGCATTTGCCATGATTGTGACCATGGTTCCGGCAATCGGTGGTGCAACCACTGCATATGCTGCGAGCCCGACAATCCGGTTGTACCTGGACAAACCAAGTACATGGAATACACCGGTTGTCAATGTCTGGGCTGCCGGTGCTACGGTAGATAACGCTGGCGCAGGAAATGCCGCCATTTCACAATGGGGGGATCAGGAAAAACCAAAGCTTGCATATGAGGAAAGTTCTGGACTCTATTATGTAGATGTACAGAGCAGTGAGTGGACAGGTTTTCAGTTTGTTGATGCAGGTTCTACTGAGAAGGCTGCACCGGAGATAAAGACAGAAGGAGCTGCAATTGAGCAGATTAAGACTTTTACTTCTGATACAAGCATTTATTGTTTATTGGATGATAAGGGAAAATATCAGTGGTATAAGGATTCTTCAAAGAATGAAACATTGATTCCAGAGTCTGTACCAACAGAATGTGATCTGACAATTAATTATAAGAGCACATTAGGCAATGATGTTGCTGCATATATATATCATGAGACCAATAAGCCGGCAGGTGAATGGCCGGGAAAAACCATGACTGCAGCAGAAGGTCATGAAGGCTGGTATACAATGCATCTGACATTAGATAACAGCACAGATTATGATCTCATTTTAAATGATGATGGACATGGAAACCAGTTAGACGGAGTAACACTTTCTACAAAAGGAAAGGCAGAAGCAGAGTACTGGTTTGATGGTTCTTTGTCAGAGACAAAACCTGCTGATTGGAAATATGTAACAACCATTCATTATCTTGCATCAGGAATGGGAAGTACTATTTACAATCATATGTGGGGAGCAGATGCCTCTGCAACAGGAGCAGGTGTTGGAAAAGAATGGCCGGGCGGACAGATTTCAGAAAATGCTGACCATTCCGGATGGTATGATGTAGTATATACACAGGATGTAAAACAGAATTTCAGCTGCATTTTTAATAATAACAGTGGGGCACAGACGGATAATATTGATGTCTCTGTAACATCAACAAGTACTGAGCTCTGGGTTACCGGAACAAAAGGTGATACAACCGTATATAAAACAGCACCGGACAGCTGGGAGGCACCGGTTCCAGACCATACATTTACAATGTATTATTACAATGAAGATTTATCAACAGACACAGACCTGGGAAAAGTTGATATGTGGATGTGGAATGCCGGATTAAATGGATCATATGTTTTTGATGAAACAGAATATGATGCTGCAAATAATGTGACATGGTTTAAAAAGACCATTACAGTTGCCGGCAGTAATGTGGGAAAAACAGTAGGATTAAAGGCACGTTATGACATAACACAGGGATGGGATGGCGGCTCTGATACCGCAGACCGTTCTTTTACAATAAGCGGTGATGAGAATGAAGTATTATATTATGTGGATGGTTCAGATCCGGTTCATGAGAAGCCTGTAATCGTACCAATGGAAAAGAGATACCTTGTATTGGATTATGAGAATCCAGGATTAAAAGAAAAAGGAATTACACCACAGTTCTATACATGGTCATCAGGATATGCTTCAGCATTAACCGATTTTACATACGTAGGTGGAGATAAATGGACAATAACAATTCCAGCAAAACCATCCTGTACAAAGGTTGATTTTTGTATCGCATTAGATTCAACAGTTGATCCGTGGATTAAAGATGGTGGAGACCATTCAGTTACATTCCCTTCTGACCAGAAGGTTATCTATGCCAGCATGAAAGCCGGCAGTGAGCCGGAAATTGCTATGCCATATAATGTTGGCTATGAAGTAGATGCAGAAAAACAACAGGTATCATACTACTATCGTGATGATGCAGCATTTGTAGATGGCACCTTAAAGGATATGACTGTAGCTGTTGACGTAAACGGAACAGAGTATCCAATGACATACAATGATACAACAAAGCGTTTTGAGTATGTAAAGAGCGGCTTGACAGATGGTAAAACACATTATCGTTACAAAGCAAATGGAACTTATGTTGTAGATGCATTCAATTCAAACAGTGAAGAGTACAAGAAAGCAGATTACTCATATTTTGAATACTATAAATTAAATGCAACAGTTACAGCAGAAGTTATGAATAAATCCTTTAACTACAACGAAAATGATGTTGTTAAGTTTAAGGTTGAACAGGATAGTTCAGATACGAAAACATTAGAAGTAGCTAGTGCTAGTATCGATGTTTCTTCCCTTGGCGGAAGCAATGCAATGCCGATTGAACCGGAATTGCAGGCAGTTACCATTTCTGCTACAACAGATACAACATTAGGAATTAAGACATTACCAATTACTGTAACAGACCAGTACGGTAATAAATTCAGTACTACAGTGGATGTTGAAATTACAGACCGTGTGAAGGAAAACAAAAATGATTTCGACTGGGATGAATCTGTTGTCTACTTTATGGTGACAGACCGTTTCTTTGATGGTAATGAATCTAATAATACAGCAAGTGGTGCAGATACATATGGAGACAATCCGGGACTGTATCATGGTGGAGATTTTGCAGGTGTAACAGCTAAGTTAGATTACTTACAGGATTTAGGTGTAAATACAATTTGGATTACACCAATAGTAGAGAATGTGAAAGGTGTAGCTGTAACAGATGAAGGTTCAGAAGATGTTCCTTATAATGCAGCATACCATGGATACTGGGCAAGTGATTTTACAAAATTGAATCCTACACTTGGTACAACAGAAGAATTTGAAACTATGATTAGCGAAGCACATAATCGTGGCATGCGTATTATGGTTGATATTGTTGTAAACCATGCCGGATATGGTACAGAATCAACATTTGCTGATATGCTAAGGGATAAGAGTGTCAGTGAAGGCGATATTAAATCATGGCAGTCTGGCTTGCCGGATTTTGCAACAGAGAAGGCAGATGTCAGAGCAAAATTAGTAGAATGGCAGACATCATGGATGAAGGATTATGGTGTTGACTACTTCCGTGTAGATACAGTAAAGCATGTTGACAGCACAACATGGGCAGCACTTAAAAATTCTACAACAGAAGTAAATCCGTCTTTCAAGATGATTGGAGAATATTATGGCGCAGGATATGCGTCAAATGGTAGTACCTTAGGTACCGGTCAGATGGATGCAGACCTTGATTTTGATTTTAATGACCAGGCAACAAGCTTTGTCAGTGGTAATATTTCTTCTGTAGAAAGCTTCCTTTCTTCCAGAAATACAGCACTTAATAACGCATACATGACAGGTCAGTTCTTAAGCAGTCATGATGAAGATGGATTTAAGGCGTCCTTAATGAACGGAAAAGGATATACCGAGGATGAGGCAACATCAGCAGCGTTAGTTGCAGCTACCTTACAGCTTACTGCAAAGGGTATTCCGGTGATCTATTATGGTGAAGAAGTTGGTTTAAGCGGATTAAATAATTATCCATACCAGACTAATAGATATGACATGGATTTCTCTCTGGCAACAGAGGACAATGTAACTTATCAGCATTATAAGAATCTGCTGAGCATCCGTAATGCATACACAGATGTATTTGCAAGAGGAAGCAGAAAGGTTGTGGCAAGTTCTGATGAGGAAGGCTATGATGTAGTTTCAAGATCCTATGGAGGAACAACCTTATATGTTGGTATGAATATCAAGGATACCGCAAAAGAAGTAAAAGTTCCGGTTAATGCATATGCAGGAAATACAGTTGTAAATCTTTATGATGGTAAAACATATACTGTTTCTTCTGATAAGACAGTAACAGTTACCATTCCGGCAGCAAAGGATGGCGGTACTGTAGTGCTGAGAGCAGATAAAAAGATTAATCTTGACATTACTGTTCCGGGTAAAGATTTCCAGGAAGTAATTGATACCATTGATGCTGTGGGAGATACAGCAAAGATTAATGTTACAATGCCAGATACAACAAAAGTTCCGGCAGAAGTATTCAATGGCATGATTGGAAAAGATATTACCATTACCTTCAAGCTGAGTGACAACGTAAGCTGGATTGTAAACGGAAAGAACATTGTAAGTAAATTAAAAGATGCAATAGACCTCGGTGTAACCGTAGGTAAGAGCAGCATCCCGGCTGATAAGATTAAAGCATTAGCTGGGGACAACAAGACCATTGAACTTTCACTGGCACATGACGGAGCATTTGGATTTGATGCTACACTTCGTGTCAACGTTGGTGCAGAGAACAGTGGAAAATATGCAAACCTTTACTATTACAATGAAAAGACCGGAGCATTAGAATATGTTCAGGCTGTAAAGGTAAATGCAGACGGAACCGTTGATTTCAAATTCTCACATGCATCTGAGTATGTTATTGTACTTAGCAATACAGATATGAAACCAGCAGCATCTACAACTCCGAATGCAACACCTGTTGTAACAGCAGAGAAGCAGGTTAAGACAGGAGATAATACTCCGATTGCATGCATGGTAGTATTGTTATTCGTTGCAGGAGCAGCGGTAGTTGTACTTTACAGAAGACGTAAAAGAGTCTAAGCAGAGCAAAACTGCAAACAGGAGAGTTTAGTTTTTATAATGTATATCGTCTGAAATAAGAGGATAGATGGAAAGGGCAGCGAAAGCTGCCCTTTCCCCTTTTAACCCTCTTGGATAAATAAAAGTACAAAAGGAATAAATCCAGGCAGAAGATTGACATACTATTCCTAAGGTGTTATTCTTAGTTCCGACTGAATTACTTGGAAATAGGACGAAAATAGCTGATAAAGCAAATTGATAAAGGAGGAAAACCGATGGAATTAATCTATCTGGACAATGCGGCAACAACAAGAACGGACGAGCGGGTAGTGGAGGCAATGCTCCCTTATTTTACCCGGTATTATGGAAATGCATCTACCATTTATGCATTAGGTGAGGAAAGCCGCAAGGCAGTAACAAGGGCCAGAGATATTATTGCAGCAGGAATCGGTGCGAAACCGGAAGAAATATATTTTACGGCAGGTGGAAGTGAATCTGATAACTGGGCACTGAAAGCAACAGCAGAAGCTTATAAAGAAAAAGGAAAACATATCATCACCAGTAAGATTGAGCATCATGCAATTCTTCATACCTGTGAATGGTTGGAAAGACAGGGCTTTGAGGTAACTTATCTTGATGTGGATGAGAATGGACGTATCAATCCGGCAGATGTAGAAGCTGCAATCCGTCCGGATACCATTCTGATTTCTATTATGTTTGCCAACAATGAAATCGGTACCATCGAGCCGATTGCAGAGATTGGTGCAATTGCCAAGGCACATGGAGTTTTATTCCATACTGATGCAGTACAGGCATTTGGTCAGGAGCCGATCCAGGTAGATGAAATGAATATTGATATGTTAAGCAGCAGTGGCCATAAATTAAACGGACCAAAGGGAATCGGTTTCCTCTATATCAGAAAAGGTGTAAAAATCCGCTCCTTTGTACATGGTGGTGCGCAGGAGAGAAAGAGAAGAGCCGGAACGGAAAATGTACCGGGAATCGTAGGTTTCGGTAAAGCTGCAGAGTTGGCATTTGCTTCCATGGAAGAGCGTACTGCAAGAGAAAGAGAATTGAGAGATTACATGATTTCCCGTTTTGAAAAGGAAATCCCATATGTGAAAATCAATGGAGACAGAGAGCATCGTCTTGCCAATAATGTCAATGCATGCTTCCGTTTTGTGGAGGGAGAATCCATGCTGATTATGTTAGATATGAAGGGGATTTGTGCATCCTCCGGTTCAGCATGTACTTCCGGTTCCTTAGACCCGTCTCATGTATTGCTGGCAATTGGTCTGCCACATGAGATTGCACATGGCTCACTCCGCCTGACTTTAGGCGCAGATACCACCAAAGAGCAGATTGACACCACGGTAGACGCAATCAAAGAGATTGTTGCACATTTACGTAGCATGTCACCGTTATACGAAGATTTTGTAAAGAACCAGCAGTAATAGAGAAGAAAAGGAGTAACGATTATGTATAGTGAAAAAGTTATGGATCATTTTCAGAATCCGAGAAATGTAGGGGAGATTGAAAATGCCAGCGGAGTAGGAACAGTAGGAAATGCAAAATGCGGTGATATCATGCGAATCTATCTTGATATTGATGATAATGGTGTGATTCAGGACTGTAAGTTTAAGACCTTTGGCTGTGGTGCTGCAGTTGCAACCAGCAGTATGGCAACAGAACTGGTAAAGGGAAAGACCGTACAGGAAGCATTACTTGTAACCAATAAAGCAGTAATGGAAGCATTAGACGGACTTCCACCGGTTAAAGTGCATTGTTCCCTTCTGGCAGAAGAAGGTATTCATGCTGCACTTTGGGATTATGCTGAGAAGAATGGCATTGTCATTGAAGGCTTAAAGAAGCCGAAGAACGACATCTCTGAGGGTGAAGAAGAGGAAGAATATTAAAAACAACATATCCCTATTGACATAGTAGGAAAAAAGGAATATACTGTACCCATAGACAAATAGAAATGGAGGTACAGTATGAAGATTTCAACAAAGGGACGTTATGCTGTCCGACTTCTTCTTGATATAGCAATGAATGATGAAGTTGAACCGGTACGTCTTAAAGATGTTGCGGAACGTCAGGATATTTCCATGAAATACTTGGAACAGATTATTTCTACACTGGTACGGGCAGGGTTTGTTAAGAGCATCAGAGGCCCCCAGGGAGGATATCGTTTATCAAAGACACCGAAGGAATATACGATAGGGATGATATTACGTCAGGTAGAAGGAAGTCTTGCACCGGTATCGTGTCTTGAGGATGATGTGAACACCTGTGAGCGTCAGTCAGAATGTGTAACACTTCGTATCTGGAAAGAATTAAACGATGCGATTAAGAGTGTAGTAGACAAGTATACGTTAGAGGATTTGATGGAATGGCAGCAGGATATCAGCAGCGATTATGTCATTTAAATGGACGAGGTCGATGTGTACCAATGAAACAAAATATTTTAAATAATTTATTTGAAAAAAGTCTTGACAATTGGTACACATCGTTTTATATTATACTTAATCCATATCAAACAGATAGGAAATATATGAATTTAGGGAAAAGGAGATTATTATCATGGCAAACATTTATAAAGGAACATTAGGACTGATTGGAAATACACCATTAATCGAGGCAGTTAATTTAGAAAAGGCATATAACTTAGAAGCAAAATTACTTTTCAAACTCGAATATTTCAATCCGGCAGGAAGCGTAAAGGACCGTATTGCAAAAGCAATGATTGAAGATGCAGAAGCAAAAGGACAGTTAAAAGAAGGTTCTGTTATCATCGAGCCGACATCCGGAAATACAGGAATTGGTCTTGCAGCACTTGCAGCAGCCAAGGGATACCGTATCATTCTTACTATGCCGGAATCCATGAGTGTTGAACGTAGAAACATCTTAAAGGCTTACGGTGCAGAAATTGTTCTGACAGAAGCAAGCAAAGGAATGAAAGGTGCAATTGCAAAAGCGGATGAACTTGCAAAAGAGATTCCAAACAGCTTTATTCCGGGACAGTTTGTAAACCCTGCAAATCCAAAAGTACACAAAGAGACAACAGGACCGGAAATCTGGAAAGATACGGACGGAGCAGTAGACATCTTCGTAGCAGGAGTTGGTACAGGTGGAACCGTAACAGGAACTGGTGAATACTTAAAAGAGCAGAAAGCAGATGTTAAAGTTGTAGCAGTAGAGCCGGCATCTTCACCGGTATTATCCGAAGGTAAGAGTGGAGCACATAAGATTCAGGGTATCGGTGCAGGATTCGTACCGGATGTATTAAACACCAAAGTATATGATGAGGTATTTCCGGTAGAGAACGAAGATGCTTTCCGTGTGGCAAAAGAAATTGCACACAAAGAGGGCGTATTAGTAGGAATTTCTTCCGGAGCAGCAGCTTATGCAGCAATTGAACTGGCAAAGAGACCTGAAAATAAAGGAAAAACAATTGTAGCTTTATTACCGGACAATGGAGACAGATATTATTCAACAGCTTTATTTACAGAGTAATTTGCAGTAGAATAGAAAAAATCTGATGTAACATCAGAGTGACAGAAATAAATAACAGAACGGAGAAAAAGAAGATGAGCACAAAGAAAAGCAGAGCAGAACGTAATTTAAAATTTGAAACTTTACAGTTACATGTAGGACAGGAAAATCCGGATCCGGTGACAGATGCAAGAGCAGTCCCTATTTATCAGACATCATCCTATGTATTCCGCAACAGCGACCATGCGGAAGCAAGATTTGGTCTTGCAGATGCAGGAAATATTTATGGAAGACTTACGAATCCGACAGAAGATGTATTTGAGAAGAGAATTGCAGCATTAGAGGGTGGAGTTGCAGCGTTGGCAGTAGCATCTGGAGCAGCAGCAATTACTTATACGATTGAAAATCTTGCACAGAATGGTGACCATATTGTAGCTGCAAAGAATATCTATGGTGGTTCTTATAACCTGTTGGAGCATACACTTCCACAGTACGGCATTACAACAACCTTCGTTGAGCCGGAGCCGGAAGCATTTGAAGCAGCAATCAAAGACAATACAAAAGCTTTATATATTGAGACATTAGGAAATCCTAACTCAGACGTAGCTGATATTGAAGCCATCGCAAAAGTAGCACATGCACACAAGATTCCATTAGTCGTAGATAACACTTTTGCAACACCTTATCTGGTTCGTCCGATTGAGTATGGCGCAGACATCGTGGTACATTCTGCAACAAAATTCATTGGTGGACACGGAACAACAATTGGTGGAGTTATCGTAGACAGCGGAAAATTTGATTGGGAGGCAAGTGGAAAATTTGCATCTTTAACTGAGCCAAATCCAAGTTATCATGGCATCAGCTTTACCAAGGCAGTAGGACCGGCAGCATTTGTAACCAAGATTCGTGCAATCTTACTTCGTGATACCGGAGCAACTTTATCTCCGTTCCATGCATTTATCTTCTTACAGGGATTAGAGACATTATCCTTAAGAGTAGAACGTCATGTACAGAATGCATTGAAGGTAGTAGAGTTCTTAAATAACCATCCACAGGTGGAGCGTGTAAATCATCCTGCAGTAAGTACAGATCCAAAGCAGCAGGAATTATATAAGAAATACTTCCCGAACGGTGGCGGTTCTATTTTTACCTTTGAAATCAAAGGTGATGACAGAAAGGCAAAAGATTTCATCGACAATCTGGAAATCTTCTCCTTACTGGCAAATGTTGCAGATGTAAAATCCCTGGTGATTCATCCTGCATCAACCACACATTCCCAGCTTAGCGCAGAAGAATTAGAAGAGCAGGGAATCAAACCGAATACCATCCGCCTTTCTATCGGAACAGAAAATATCGACGATATTATTGAAGACTTAGAGGAAGCATTCAAGGCAGTAGAGTAAATGACTGAAAGAACTAAAATGAAAAGCATGAGATAAAAGAAGTCTCATATACTTTAGAAAGAGTATATGAGGCTTTTTTTATGAAAAAATGGAAAAGGATACTGGCAGTGGCGGTAATGCTGGCATTGGTATTTTGTGCAGGCCGTGGGAGTGCAGTGCTGGTAAAAAACTGGCAGAATGGCGACTTACTGGGAGTAAATGCAGTGGCATTTACAACAGAGAACTGGGGACTTGGATTTGGTGAATCGGGGACACAGCCAACCGGAAATGCCACACCGGAAGAATTGCGGAAATATAATACATATTTTATTGGTAATGGCGATGATAAGGTGATTTACCTGACCTTTGACTGCGGCTATGAGAATGGAAATACGGAGAAGATACTGGAAGCATTGAAAAAGCATGATGTAAAGGCAACCTTCTTTGTGGTAGGGCATTTTTTAGAGACCAGCCCGGATCTCGTAAATAAAATGGTGGAAGAAGGTCATACTGTAGGAAACCATACTTATCATCACCCGGATATGTCAGAAATTGCAGATGTATCGTCATTTCAAAAGGAAGTTGAGGATGTCAAGTCACTTTATGAAGAGATTACAGACAAGGAGATGGTAAAATTTTACCGGCCGCCTCAGGGAAAATACAGTGAGTCAAATCTGAAAATGGCAAAAGAATTAGGCTATTATACTTTTTTCTGGAGTCTTGCCTATGTGGACTGGGATCCGGATAATCAGCCAACAAAAGAAGAGGCCTTTGAAAAACTCACCGGACGTATTCATCCGGGAGCTGTTGTGCTGCTGCACAATACTTCGAAGACCAATGGTGAAATATTAGATGAACTACTTACAAAGTGGGAAGAGATGGGCTACCATTTTGGTACTCTGGATGAGTTAATCGCTGCTTCTAATTCTTAGAAAAAATTCTTAAATAAAACTTGTCTTTTTACTTCTTTTGTATTATACTCTTTGATTGGTAATACCAATCGGAGGATTTAGAAATGAAGTATTTTAGACAGTTTTTTTTAATTTTGGCAATTTCTTTTGCTGGAGAAATTCTGCATATGGTGCTGCCATTACCGGTTCCTGCAAGCATTTACGGACTGGTGTTAATGCTGCTTGCTCTGGTAACGGGTATCGTTAAGATAGAACAGGTGAAGGACACTGCGATATTCTTAATTGAAATTATGCCGGTGATGTTTATTCCGGCAGCAGTAGGACTTCTGGACTCCTGGAGCGTTCTGCGTCCGACTATTGTGCCGGTGATTGTCATTACAGTACTTACGACGATTATTGTTATGGTCGTGACCGGAAGAGTGACACAGAATGTGATACGAAAGGGAAGGGAGAAAGAAGAAAATGAATAATTTTGCAGGAGATACCCTTTTCTTTGGTGTAGTAATCAGTCTCATTGGATATGAAATCGGAGCACTGTTAAAGCGTAAATTAAAGCTGGCGCTGTTTAATCCACTTTTGATTTCTATTATTTTTGTTATGGTTGTATTAAGTGTAGGCAGGATTGACTATGACAGTTATTATGAAGGAGCAAAGTATTTAAGCTATCTTTTAACCCCGGCAACGGTATGTCTTGCTGTTCCGTTGTATGAGCAGCTGGAATTGTTAAAAAAACATAAAAGTGCCATTGTAGCAGGAATTATATCCGGTGTCATTGCAAGTGTGGGAAGTGTGCTTCTTTTTGCGGTGATATTTCATCTGAATCATGAGGAATATGTAACCCTTCTGCCAAAATCCATTACCACAGCAATTGGAATGGGAGTATCTGAAGAACTTGGAGGAATCGTAACGATTACGGTGGCAGTAATTATCATTACCGGAGTCTTGGGAAATATGATTGCAGAAGTGGTATGCCGTGTATTTCATATAGAAGAGCCGGTGGCAAAAGGACTGGCACTCGGTACTTCCGCCCATGCAATCGGAACCGCCCGGGCCATGGAAATGGGAGAAGTAGAAGGAGCAATGAGCAGCCTTGCCATTGCAGTAGCAGGACTTCTGACAGTAGCAGCAGCAACTGTATTTGCTAATTTTTATTGATGTATTTATGATACAATAATTTTGCAAGGGATGAAAGGAGATTCAGATGAAGGACAGAGAGTATAAGAGGGTAATGGCATTCGTAAAAGATGGAATACGGAGTGGGGAGTTTCAGGTAGGCAGCAAGCTGCCAACAGAACGTGAAATGGCAGAAACACTTGGTATGTCACGTCCATCTATCCGGGAAGCATTAAAGAGTATGGAGAATATCGGATTGATTGAAAGCCAGCAGGGCTCCGGCAATTATATCTGCTGCAACATGGAAAAAAGCCTTTCAGAAGTAATTAATATGATGCTGCTATTGCAGCAGATAGATAAGGATGAGCTTGCAGAGGCACGCTGCCTTTTAGAACATGCGATAGGTCTTCTGGCAGCTAAAAACATGAGTAAACAGGATATTGCGGAGTTAAAAGCACTGGCAGAATCTATGCAGAATGCTGACCAGCAGAGAAGTTATGAGATTGACCGGGAGTTCCATCAGAAATTAATATTAGGTTCCGGCAACCGCTTCATGATTACGATTATGCAGGTATTTTCAGAAATTTATAAGGAAAGTATCCGAAAAGGCTGGGAAAATGCAGATGCCGAGAAATTTGAAAAAATGTGGAAGCTTCATGTAGAAATTGCAGAAGCAATTGAAACGGGAGATCAGAGAAAAATCGATGCTGCCGTACAGGCACATTATGATATTATTCATAAGTAAAATGATGGTAAAAAAATGCCCGGCAGTGGTTCCTTTTTAGATGAGTCTGAAAAGAACCATTGCCGGGCTTTTTACGCGAGTAGCGAGAAAAATCGCATGCTTGCATGCAGATTTGGCGAGCATCGCGATAACTGTAGAAACTTGCAAATCATGTTTCCTATGGTTACGCGAGTAGCTTAGCGGGCAAGTACTTCTAAGATTTCACCTACATACATGGTGTGAAGGTTGCCATCGGCATACCAGCTGCTTTCGATAGAAGAATCAATAAACTGGTCCGGAGTCATCTTTGTGGCAGATAATTTGCGGCAGATGAAGACCAGATTTCCTTCGTCAATATAGGGTGTGTCCTTGCAGTAATCAAGATGCATTCTTGCATTCTCAATTTTATTTTCATCACGTCCGGAAACAGCTCCAAGATATTTTAAAGCTCCTTTATTGGACTCATCTAAAAAGGTCAGTGAAAATGTCTCTCCATTATCAATAAATTCTTTGGTATAGCGTGTATCTCTTACAAAGATGTAGACAACATTTTTGCCCCAGAGGACACCAACACCGCCCCAGCTTGCAGTCATTGTATTTGCTTTCTTCTCATCACCTGCTGTGATTAACATCCATTCTTTGCCGATTTTAGTAAACGGATTCATTTCCACGAGGTCAATTGGATATGGTTGAAATGTATGCATTATTTTTCCCTCCAGTAAATTCGTAATATGCATTTAGTATAGCATTGTATTTTCATAATTACTATGGGTTTGTGGTAAAAAGAATTCCCGAAAAGGTTTAAGTTATGAAATTTATTGATACAATTCTGCAATTCTGGAAACTGCCACATAAATTTCGGAAATACGGTACCAGGTACGGAAATCCACAATTCCGGTAACCGGAAGCCCAAAGATGGACTGGAATTTTTCTACGGCAGCTTTGGTGGCAGGACCATAAATGCCATCCACGGTAATAGTCGGAAGCGCAGGATAGTTACGTGCAATCCGGTTCAGCTGCTCTTGCAGCATCCGCACCTTATCCCCGGTAGAACCAATCTCAAGGTTGCTGCCCGGCCAGGAAGCAGGTACACCACTGATTTCATCCGCCGTGTTGATATACATACTGCTGCCGTAATAGTAGCGCAGAATCTCAATGGTGGAATATCCCTGGTCGGCTAAGTATTTCGACCCCCACTGAGTCATCCAGTTCGGGCAGCTTACCCGCTGCCCGTCACAGTACTGTGTCAGAATCGGCTGGCGGACGTTCGGACGGGAAAGGTAGCTGTTAAACATCTCATCGACGATATTGGAAATGTTGGAAAAGATGTTTCTGCCGTAGACAAATTTGTGGTCAAAGGCGGTGGAAGAAGTAATGGTAAAATCATAGCCTTTGTTCCGGTACCACTCCGTATACACCCGGTTCAGGGTAAAGGACATAATCGCTAAAATATTTGCACGGAGAGCTGCATCCGGCCAGGTAGCATAGATTTCGCTGGAGGCAACATTTTTGATGTAATCCCGGTAGCGGACATAGTAGTCGTTGGCGGAAGAATCGCTTGGCGGTCCGTCATGGACAATAACATATTCCGGGATGACAACACGGCTTAAGACAATTTCGCCGCTTTCATTCATCGGCTTGATTTCATCCTCTGGGATTTTCGGCGGAAAATTCCCATAGAGAGTGTTGGCAGTAATAACAATATTTCGTTCCGGGGGATTTTCCACGGTGGCAGTTTCCATCCGGACATTTTGGATGGAAGTTTTATCCGGCAGAACGGAGATTCCGGAAATGTTGATGGGACGGTAGCCGGACGCATTTACCTGAATGGTATATTCCGAGTAAGGCTGGAATTCAGAAGGTTCCATGCTATATTCTAAGGGGGGAGCCGGCAGTTCAACTGCTGCAGTCTGACCGGAAATGTCAGTTGATAGTTCTTCAATGATTTCAGTAGGATTTCCCGTATAGGAAAGACGGATGGAGGCATCTTTAATAGGGAAAAAGCCACGCTCTGTGGTGACATGAATCCGCAGTTGCCCCATGTCCGTGGTTTTTTGCATATAAGAAAGGTTTGACATATGGAAACCTCATGATATTTATTCCATAAAGTATATGCCGGAATGGAGAAAAACGTGTTATACTGTTGCATAATGAATGGAGAAATAACATGACAAATTATAAAATGATATTGCAATACGATGGCAGCAGATACAGCGGATGGCAGGTGCAGGGAAATACGGAGCAGACCATTCAGGGAAAGCTGCAGTCGGTATTGGAGAAAATGACAGGAGAAGAAATAGAGATACATGGCTCCGGAAGAACGGATGCGGGCGTGCATGCCATGGGACAGGTGGCAAATTTTAAACTTCAGAGTGCATATGAACCGGAAGAGATAAAGAGGTACTGCAACCAGTATCTGCCGGAGGATATTGTGGTATTGGAGGTATCCGAAGTACCACTCCGGTTTCACAGCAGATTAAACGCAGTAAAAAAGACTTATTGCTATCGCATTTTTTTAGGAGAGAAGCCGGATGTATTCCGGAGAAAATATGTAACACCGGTGGCAGAAAACCTGAATATTAACAAAATGAAGGCAGCGGCGGAAGTGCTGATTGGAACCCACGATTTTACTTCTTTTTGCGGCAACCGTCATTTCAAAAAATCGGCAGTACGGACGATTTATGAGATTCGCTTGGAAGAGAAAAAGGATGAACTTGACATTTCTTTTACCGGAAATGGATTTTTACAGAACATGGTGCGAATCCTTACCGGAACACTGTTAGAAGTTGGAACGGGAAAGCGGGAAGTTCGTGAGATGAAAGAAATATTAGAGGGCAGAAACCGCAGTCTGGCAGGACCAATGGCAGCAGCAAAGGGACTGGTGCTCATAAATGTGGAATATGAATAGATAAGGCAGAGAAAGCTTCATGGAGAAATGGATTGAAATCAGAAAAGGCGGCAATTTCATGGAAATGGCAAAGAAATATGGAATTGACCCACTGATTGCCCGGATTATAAGAAACCGGGATATAATAGATGAAAAAGAAATTACAGAATATTTGTATGGTGGAAAAGAGGCATTACATAATCCTCATTTATTAAAGGATGTGGATAAAGCTGCAGAAATTATTGCAGAGGGCATTGCAGGGAAAAAGGCCATGCGTATCATTGGTGATTATGATATTGATGGTGTCAATGCAACCTATATTTTGTTAGAGGGAATCCGCCGGTGCGGCGGCAATGTGGATGCTGCAATCCCGAACCGGATGAAAGATGGTTATGGAATCAATGAGCATTTAATCGAGCAGGCATTGTCCGATGGAAAAGAATTTTTGATTACCTGTGACAATGGAATTGCTGCAATCAACGAGATTAATTTTGCAAAGGAAAAAGGAATGACCGTTGTGGTAACAGACCACCATGAGATTCCTTATCGTAATACAGAACAGGGAAAGGGATTTCTACGGAGCAATGCGGATGCCATTGTAAATCCCAAGCAGGCGGATTGTCCGTATCCCTGCAAAGGAATCTGCGGAGCAGTAGTGGCGTGGAAGCTGGTGCAGGTGCTTTATGAGAGAATGGATATTCCGGTGGAAGAAGCGGATATTTTTATTGAAAATGCAGGCTTTGCAACGGTGGGGGATGTCATGGACTTAACCGGAGAGAACCGTATTTTGGTAAAGCTTGGGTTAAAAGCGTTAGAGCATACGAAGAATCCCGGAATGAAAGCGTTGATTGCAAAAAACAAGCTTTCTGACAAGCCGTTGAGTGCATATCATATCGGCTTTGTATTGGGGCCATGTATCAATGCCAGCGGCAGACTGGATACGGCAAAACGTTCCCTGGAGCTGCTGCTTGAGCGGGATGAAGTAAAGGCTTCTGCACTGGCAGGCGAATTGGTGGAGCTTAACGAAAGCCGGAAATATATGACACAGCAGGAGACACAGAAGGCATTGGAACAGATTGAAAAGGAAGACCGGGAAAAAGATAAAGTATTAGTGGTTTACCTTCCGGAATGCCATGAGAGCCTTGCTGGAATCATTGCCGGAAGAATCCGGGAAGCCTATCAGAGACCGGTATTTGTACTGACCAGAGGAGAAGAAGGAGTCAAAGGCTCCGGTCGTTCCATCGAAGCCTATTCCATGTTTGATAAAATGACGGAAGTGGCGGAGCTGTTTACAAAATACGGCGGACATCCTATGGCAGCAGGACTTTCCATGCGGGAAGAAGATATTGATAAATTGCGGGAACAGCTTAATCAGAAGGCAGAACTTTCTGAAGAAGATATGGCAGAGGTGGTAAGGCTGGATGCGGTGCTTCCGATGTCCTATTTTACGGTAGATACCATCCGGCAGTTAAGTGTGCTGGAGCCTTGCGGAAAGTCCAATACCAGACCGGTATTTGCAGACCGTAATATTAAGATTACGAGAGCCGGTATAGTGGGCGTAAACCGGAATGTGTTAAAGCTTCATTTGTTGGATTCAAAGGGGAATCCGGTGGCAGGAGTCTATTTTGGAGAAGTGGAAAAATTTCTTACATTTCTCAGTGAAAAGTTTGGCAGTGAAGAAGTGGATGCAGCTATGCATGGAAAAGAAAACAGCATACAGTTTGCAGCCGTTTATGAGCCGGCAGTGGACACTTACAGTGGAAGAGAAAGTGTGCAGGCAATAATACGGCGTTTTAGGTAAAACTTTAGGGATTTAAGAAAAATTTAATAGAGTATTATGTTTTTTGTAGGGCACTTCGGTTGTAAAAAACGCAGAATCATTGTAAAATATAAGGGATTTATAACATACAGGGGGTATATTATATGACGAAAGAGGAAGTGTTTTCTTTCCCTTCCGCAGATGGGCGAACCACAGTTCATGCAGTACGATGGACTCCGGAGGATGGAAAGTATCGTGCGGTTTTACAGATAATACATGGTATGGTGGAATATATTGAACGCTACCGGGTTTTTGCAGAATTTTTAAATGACAATGGTTTTCTGGTGGTAGGTCATGATCATATCGGACACGGCGAATCCGTTGTATCTAAGGATGAATGGGGTTTTTTTGCAGAGCATCCCAGCGATACGGTGGTTGCCGATATGCATACACTCCGGGAGATAACACGGAAAGAGCATCCGGGTGTGCCTTATTTTATGTTAGGACACAGCATGGGTTCTTATATGCTTCGGAAATATCTGGCGATACATGGAGAGGGGCTTACCGGTGCTATAATTATGGGAACTGGCTGTATTCCGGACAATACCACAAAGCTTGCCATGTTTATTGCAAAGCTGCAGGCAGCATTTTTCGGCTGGCATCACAGAAGTAAATTATTACAGAAATTATCTTATGATAAATACTATCATCAGTTTGACCTGACAGGAAAAGATGCTTCCAATAGCTGGCTGACCAAGAATGAAGAAATAGTAAAAACCTATTATGCAGACCCGAAATGCACGTTTGTATTTACAGTAAATGCTTATATGGGACTGTTTGAGGCAGTTCTATTTGACAACCAGCAGGAAAATATTGAAGCAGTTCCAAAGAGTCTTCCGTTATTCTTTATATCGGGAACAATGGATCCGGTGGGCGGCTGCGGCAGCGGCGTAAAGAAGGTATATAATAAATTTGACGCAGCCGGCAAAGAGGATATTACCTGGAAATTATATGACAACGACCGTCACGAAATCTTAAATGAGACAGACCGTGATGTTGTATATCATGATATTCTGGCATGGATGAATGTTCACCTTGCCTGAAAAGGAGGAAAAAATGAAAAAACATATCAAAAAAATAATGGGAATGGGATTGGCATGTATGCTGTTTCTTGGAGTGCCATTTCAGGCATCCGCAGCAGAAGTGACCGGAACACTGTCTACAGAGACATCATCGGAAAATGGTACTGCAGCAGGCGGAGAGAACAACGGTTCCGATGCAGCAGCCAATACAGATAATGGAGCAGCAGCCGGCACTCCGGAAAGTGGAGCAGCAGCCGGCACTCCGGAAAGTGGAGCAGCTGCAGATAATCCGGCAGCGGCAGAAGATAAGGCAGATGACAATGTCGTGATCAAAGAAAGCGATAAACCATATCTGGCACTGGGTGCTGATCTGTCTGAGGAGCAGAAGAATACAGTATTAAGTCTGATGGGCATTGATCCTGCACAGCTTGATAATTATGATGTAGTTACAGTAAACAATTCCGAAGAACACCAGTATCTGGATGCATATATTCCATCTTCACAGATTGGAAGTAAATCCTGGTCTTCTGTAGTAATCGTAAAGAAAGATAAAGGAAATGGAATCAATATTTCCACCAAGAATATTTCATACTGTACAGTTGGTATGTATAAGAATGCACTGGTAACAGCCGGAATTGAAGATGCGGACATAATTGTTGCAGGACCACAGAATATTTCCGGAACAGCAGCTCTGGTAGGTGTGTTTAAGGCATACCAGGAGATTACCGGAAAAGAACTTCCACAGGAAAATGTAGATACTGCATTAAATGAGCTGGTTTTAACCGGACAGTTAGAGAGCAGCACTGGTGCAGATGCAGAATCCGTAGAAGGACTGGTTGCATACTTAAAACAGCAGATGGCAGAAAACAATCTTACGGATGATGCAAGTATCCGTGATGCCATTGATGAAGCAGCAGATAAATTTGATGTTGCACTGACAGAAGAGCAGAAAGAGCAGTTATTAGACCTGTTAAAGAAGATTGGCAATCTGGATCTTGATGTAGACAGCCTTGTAAATCAGGCGAAATCCATTTATGACAAGATTGAAAACCTTGGTGCAGACGGCATCTTTGATAAGATAGGAAGCTTTTTCTCCAACCTGTTTTCCTCTATTGCAGATTTCTTTAAGAATCTGTTCAATTAAATAAGACAGGACAATTTTATAAAAGAGATTTCAGACAACTACCGGTTCGCCCGGTAGTTGTTTTTTTTGAAAGATCAGGTGCCAAATGGAGAAATCAAATTTTGGATATGGCAAAATTGTACAAAAACATATCTATTTGCATACAGTGGAACAAATAGATATGCTTTTGACCAATTTGCCAAATAAAATATATGAGAAGCCCATTTCCTTCCTGATCAAACAAAATAGAAAACACATGTTTGCCAAAAAAATCTCCATGTGTTATACTAGCCGCAGGGCTTCTTTTGAAGCAGTTTTTAGAAAGAAAGGAATGGAACAATGGCGAAACAGGAAACATATGATGCAAGCAGTATTTCCGTACTGGAAGGACTGGAAGCTGTCCGGAAGAGACCGGGAATGTATATTGGAAGCGTCTCAAGAAAAGGATTGAACCATTTAATATATGAAATCGTGGATAACTCGGTAGATGAGCATCTTGCTGGTGTATGTGATACCATCCGTGTTACATTAGAGGCAGATGGCTCCTGTACCGTAGAAGATAACGGACGGGGAATTCCGGTGGGAATGCATAAGAAGGGCGTATCGGCAGCCCGTGTGGTATTTTCAACCCTCCATGCCGGCGGAAAATTTGATAATGCAGCATATAAGACCAGCGGTGGTCTTCATGGAGTAGGTTCCTCTGTTGTAAATGCACTTTCTACTTATATGGATGTAGAAATAAGCAGAGATGGTTATGTGCATCATGACCGCTATGAGCGTGGCGTGCCAACGGTAGAGCTGGTAAACGGACTGCTGCCGACAATTGGAAAGACGAAAAAGACCGGAACAAAGATTAATTTCCTGCCGGACCCGGAAATCTTTGAAAAGACAAGATTTAAAGAGGATGAAGTAAAGAGCCGTCTCCATGAGACTGCATATTTAAATCCTGCTTTAACTATTATTTATGAAGATAAGCGCGGAGAAGAAACAGAACATATTGAATATCATGAACCGGATGGAATCATTGGCTTTGTAAAGGAGATGAACCAGAACAGTGAGTGCCTTCATGATGTGATTTACTACAAAGGAGAATCTGAGGGCATTTCTGTTGAAGTGGCATTCCAGTATACAACAGAATTCCATGAGAATGTGCTGGGCTTCTGCAATAATATTTACAATGCAGAGGGCGGAACCCATCTGACCGGTTTTAAGACAACCTTTACCCAGGTGATTAATTCCTATGCAAGAGAGCTTGGCATTTTAAAGGAAAAGGATGCAAACTTTACCGGAACAGACGTAAGAAATGGAATGACTGCCGTTATTTCTGTGAAACATCCGGACCCAAGATTTGAGGGGCAGACGAAAACCAAGCTTGATAACCAGGATGCGGCAAGAGCCACCGGAAAAGTAACCAATGATGAAATTCAGATGTACTTTGACCGTAACCTGGATACTTTAAAGGCAATTATCGGATGTGCAGAAAAAGCAGCAAAAATCCGTAAGACAGAAGAGAAAGCGAAAACCAATCTTTTAACCAAGCAGAAATTCTCCTTTGATTCCAATGGAAAATTAGCCAACTGCGAAAGCCGTGATGCCTCCAAATGTGAAATCTTTATCGTGGAGGGAGATTCTGCGGGTGGTTCTGCTAAGACTGCAAGAAACCGAATGTTCCAGGCAATTCTTCCGATTCGTGGAAAGATATTAAATGTAGAGAAAGCAAGTATAGATAAAGTATTGGCAAATGCAGAGATTAAGACCATGATTTATGCATTTGGCTGCGGATTTTCTGAAGGATATGGAAATGACTTTGATATCAGCAAGCTTCGTTATGATAAGATAATTATCATGGCAGATGCGGATGTGGATGGAGCACATATTTCAACATTGCTTCTGACTTTATTTTACCGTTTTATGCCGGAACTGATTTACGAAGGACATGTTTATATTGCAATGCCGCCATTATATAAGGCGATGCCAAGCAAAGGGGAAGAAGAATATCTTTATGATGATGCAGCACTGGCACGTTATCGTAAAACACATAAAGGTTCTTTTACCCTGCAGCGTTACAAAGGTCTTGGAGAGATGGATGCAAACCAGCTATGGGAGACAACCTTAAATCCTGAGACAAGGATGTTAAAACAGGTGGAAATCGAAGATGCCAGAATGGCATCGGATGTAACAGAGATGCTGATGGGAACGGATGTACCGCCGCGTCGTAAATTTATTTATGATAATGCAAAGGACGCAGAACTTGACATATAAATTTCCATGAATCCGTAAGGAATTGCTGACGGCATATTTTTATGGATGTATGGGAAATGATAGAAGCAGAAAATCAGGAAGGAATTGGATAGATTATGGAAACGAAAGAACAGATTATCCGCACCGAGTATTCGGAAGTAATGCAGAAATCTTATATCGATTATGCCATGAGCGTTATTATCGCAAGAGCATTGCCGGATGTCAGAGATGGTCTGAAGCCGGTACAGCGAAGAACACTTTATGATATGCACGAACTTGGCATCCGTTATGATAAACCTTATCGTAAATGTGCCCGTATCGTGGGAGATACCATGGGTAAATATCATCCGCATGGTGACAGCTCCATTTATGATGCACTGGTGGTAATGGCACAGGAATTTAAGAAGGGACTGCCACTGGTAGATGGCCATGGTAACTTTGGTTCCATCGAGGGAGATGGAGCGGCGGCGATGCGATATACCGAGGCGCGTCTGCAGAAGATTACCCAGGAAGCATACCTTGCGGATCTGGATAAAGATGTAGTAGATTTTGTGCCAAACTTTGACGAGACAGAAAAAGAGCCGGAAGTACTTCCGGTAAAGGTGCCGAACCTTTTGGTAAACGGAGCAGAGGGTATTGCCGTTGGTATGGCAACCAGCATTCCACCACATAATTTTGGCGAAGTCATTGATGGTGTCAAAGCATATATGAAGAATCCGGATATTACAACAGAAGAAATGATGAAATACATCAAGGGACCGGATTTCCCGACCGGTGGAATTGTGACCAACCAGGATGAACTGCTTTCCATTTATGAGACTGGAATCGGTAAGATTAAGGTTCGGGGAAAAGTAGAGATTGAAGCAGTAAAAGGCGGAAAAGAGCGCCTGATTATTACGGAAATTCCATACACCATGATTGGAGCCAATATTGGAAAATTCTTAAATGATGTCTACAGTCTGGTTGAGACCAAGAAGACAAATGATATTGTGGATATTTCCAATCAGTCATCCAAGGAGGGAATCCGCATTGTTATCGAACTTCGAAAAGGAGCAGATGCACAGAACCTTTGCAATCTTCTTTATAAGAAGACAAAATTAGAAGATACTTTTGGTGTCAATATGCTGGCAGTAGCAGACGGAAGACCGGAGACTCTGGGACTGGTTCCGATTATCCGCCACCATGTAAAGTTCCAGTATGAGCTTGCAACCAGAAAATATAAGACTTTACTGGCAAAGGAACTGGACAAGAAAGAGATTCAGGAAGGATTAATCCGTGCCTGTGATGTTATTGATTTAATTATTGAAATCTTAAGAGGAAGCCGTAATATCAAGGATGCGAAAAACTGCCTGATGAACGGTGTAACAGAAAATATTAAATTCAAGACAAAAGAATCCGAAAAGAAAGCTTCGAAGTTAAACTTTACAGAACGTCAGGCAACAGCAATTTTAGAGATGCGCCTCTATAAGCTGATTGGCCTGGAAGTGGAAGCATTGATGGATGAGCATAATACCACATTAAAGAATATCGCAGAATACGAAGATATTCTTACCAACCGCAGTACAATGGCGAAGGTAATTATGAAGGAATTAGATGGTCTTAAGAAAAACTATTCCAGAGAACGCCGTACCCATATAGACAATGTGGAAGCTGCTGTTTATGAAGAAAAGAAGATGGAAGAGATGGAAGTGGTCTTCTTGATGGATCGTTTTGGCTATGCGAAGACCATTGATGTGGCGGCTTATGAGCGTAACAAAGAAGCTGCAGATACAGAGAACCGTTATGTACTTCATTGTATGAATACCGGAAAAATCTGCATCTTTACCAATACCGGACAGATGCATCTGCTGAAGGTAGTCGATTTGCCGTTTGGAAAATTCCGTGACAAGGGACAGCCGATTGATAATGTAAGTAATTATGACAGTTCCAAAGAACAGCTGGTTTATATTACGGATCTGGCAACACTTTGCACACAGAAACTGTTGTTTGGAACTAAGACAGCCATGCTAAAGCAGGTAGACGGAAAAGAATTTGACGTAGCAAAACGTACCACAGCTGCCACGAAGCTTGCAGATGATGATGCAGTTATATTCGTAGCACCGGTAGAAGAAAATATGACTATTGTTATGCAGTCGGCAAAGGACATGTTCCTTAGGATTGCAGCAGATACGATTCCTGAGAAGAAGAAGGGGGCAATCGGGGTCTGCGGAATGAAGCTTGCAGCAGGGGATGAACTGACCAACATCTATGCACTGGGTGAGGAAGAACCGCCAGTGGTCATGGTAAAAGATAAAGAAATTGCATTGAACCGGCTTCATATTGGAAACCGTGCAACCAAAGGAGTAAAGAAATAAATTGACATATCAGCAGGCACTTGCATTTGTAGAAGAAACAAAAAAATATGGCAGTATATTAGGACTGGACAGTATCCGGGCACTGATGAAAGAATTGGGCGATGTGCAGGAAGACTTATCTATTATTCACATTGCAGGAACTAACGGAAAAGGTTCTGTTGGTGCAATGCTTCAGGCGGTGCTTTCAGAAGCAGGATTAAAAGTGGGAAGATACAGCTCGCCGGCAGTCTTTTCCTATCGGGAAATCTGGCAGATAAACGGAAAAGCAGTTTCCGAAGAAGCATACGCTGCCTTGATGGAAAAAGTAAAGACAGCCTGTCTTACACTGACAGAAAAAGGACTTCCGCATCCGACGTCCTTTGAGGTAGAGACTGCAGCAGCGTTTTTATATTTTAAAGAAGAAGCCTGTGATGTGGTGTTATTGGAAACCGGCATGGGGGGAAGAGAGGATGCAACCAATCTGATTACCCATCCCATTTGCAGTGTCATTACTTCTATCAGCATGGATCATATGCAGTTCCTGGGAAATACGTTATCAGAGATTGCATCTGCAAAGGCTGGAATCATAAAAGAGAACTGCCCGGTGGTATCTGCCTGGCAGGAAGATGCTGTGACAGAGGTTCTTGTCAAGGAGGCAGAGCGGCTTAAAGCACAGCTGTACCAGCCGAGGAAGGATGCCATAAGAAATCTTTTGTATGATATGAATGGAATGCAGTTTGATTATGTAAGAGAAGATAATTCACAGTGGAAGATAAAGCTTCCGCTGACCGGAGCCTATCAGGCAGCCAATGCAGCCTGTGCGCTTAAAGTAATAGAAGTATTGAAAGAGAAAACATTTCCGCAGCTTACCTTATTGGTGATACAAAATGGCTTTCAGAAGGTCTGCTGGAATGGGCGTTTTGAACGTGTTTTAGAGGAACCATTATGCATTCTGGATGGTGCCCATAATGAGGGCGCAGCACTGCAACTTGCAAAAACGCTGGAAAACTGTTTTACAAATCGTAAGATAACCTATATAATAGGGGTGCTTGCTGATAAGGCACATGAGAAGATTTTAAAGATAATGCGTCCTTATTCGGAAACTGTATATGCGGTAACGCCGCATAATGGCAGGGCACTTCCGGCAGAGAAGCTGGCGGAGGAAGCGAAGGCAGCAGGCTATCAAACAGTAATAACAGAACCTTTGATTGAAGATGCGGTAAGACATGCAATTGCTGAGAGCTCGAGAGAAGATGTGGTGCTGATATTTGGCTCCTTGTCATATCTTGCAGAGGCAAAGCAGGCTGTCATACAGTATCGGGAAGGACAGAAGAATGATAGATAAAGAGAAAGTGGAAGCAGGAGTACGGCTGATATTAGAAGGCATTGGCGAAGATGTGAACCGGGAGGGCTTACTTGAGACTCCGGATCGTATTGCACGGATGTATGAAGAAATCTTTGGCGGAATGGACATGGATGCCGCAGAGCCTTTAAAGAAAAGATTTCATGCCAGCAACAATGAGATGGTAGTAGAAAAGGATATTACTTTTTATTCTACCTGTGAGCATCATATGCTTCCATTTTATGGAAAAGCCCACGTTGCTTATATTCCAAATGGAGAAGTAGTCGGCATCAGCAAGCTGGCAAGAACCGTGGAAATCTATGCAAGACGGCTTCAGATTCAGGAGCAGCTTACGGCACAGGTGGCAGATGCACTGATGGAGCAGTTAAAGCCGAAGGGTGTCATGGTTATGATGGAAGCAGAGCATATGTGTATGACGATGCGTGGTATTAAGAAGCCGGGCAGCAGGACGGTTACTTATGTGACCCGTGGAATCTTTAATGAGGATGAGCGTCTGGTAAATAAATTTTTCCAGATGGTGCGTTAGATATGGTGATGAAATGGAATATGTAGTAAGACTTTTGCATCAGGAGCAATACCGGGAAAACGTAAAGAAAATTGCCCGTCTGGAAGCGGACAGAATCTATTGCAGACATAATATGGAACATTTTATGGATGTGGCACGGCTGGCACAGATTCGCAATTTAAAGGAGCAGCTTGGTTTGGATGAAGAGATGATATATCTTTATGCCCTGCTTCATGATATCGGTCGTATGAAAGAATATGAACAGGGAATCTCTCATGCAGCGGCATCTGCCGAATTTGCAGGAGAGATTTTTGCGACTATAGGCTATCCGAAGGAAAAAGGAGCTATCATCTGCCAGGCAATTCTGGCTCACCGCAGGGAGGCCTGCAGTGAGCTGCACGGGGAGAAATTATGGCAGACAGCATTTACACAGCTTATGAAATGGGCGGATAAGGCATCCCGTATGTGCTTTGCCTGTGAAGCAGCAGACAGTTGCAAGTGGAGTGAAAAAGAGAAAAATAAACCGGAGACCTGGTTTTAAGCTGCCAGGCATCCGCAAGAAGCTGTTGGTAGCAGGTTCTACAGACAGCATAAAAGGAGAAGAAAAATGAGAATAGGAAATCGGACATTTGACACAGCAAATCATACTTATGTAATGGGAATCTTAAATGTAACACCGGATTCTTTTTCGGATGGGGGAAGTTATAACCAGTTAGACCTTGCATTAAAGCATGTAGAAGAAATGATGGCACAGGGGGCAGATATCATCGATGTGGGTGGAGAATCCACAAGACCGGGTTATACAAAGATTTCTGATGAAGAAGAAATTGAACGTACTGTTCCGGTGGTAGAAGCAATTGTAAGCCGTTTTGATGTGCCGGTTTCCGTAGATACCTATAAAAGTAAGGTGGCAGAGGCTAACCTTGCGGCAGGAGCACATCTTTTAAATGACATCTGGGGACTGAAAGCAGATGATAAAATGGCTGGCGTGATTGCAAAATATGATGCCGCATGCTGTCTGATGCACAACCGCAACGAAGCAGATTATAAGAACTTTATGGAAGATATGAAAAATGATCTACGGGAAACATTACGTCTTGCAAAGGAAGCGGGGATTCGTGAAGATGGTATTATGACAGACCCGGGTGTAGGATTTGGCAAGACTTATGAGAATAATTTAGAAGCTATCCGATGCGTGGGAGAACTGAATGAACTGGGCTATCCGGTGCTGCTTGGCACATCCCGGAAGTCGGTAATCGGTCTGACGCTGGATGTTCCGGCAAAGGAACGTGATACAGCCACAGCAGTAACCAGTGCTTATGCCGTATGGGCACATTGCGGATTTGTCCGCGTACACAATGTGCGTGCCAATGCAGAGGCAATTAAGATGGCAGAAGCAATCAGGGATGGAGGATTACATGGATAAGATTATCATAGAAAATCTTGAACTATTTGCAAATCATGGAGTGTTTCCGGAGGAGACAAAGCTTGGACAGAAGTTTCTAATCAATATGGAACTTTATTTACCAACCAGAAAAGCCGGATATTCGGATGATTTGACAGAATCGGTAAATTATGGAGAAGTCAGCCATTTTGTAACAGAATTTCTGACGACACATACCTATAAGCTGATTGAAGCTGCAGCAGAGCAGACAGCACGGGCAGTGTTATTGCATTTTCCATTGATTCAGAAATTAAAATTTTCCATACATAAACCATGGGCACCGGTGGGACTGCCTTTATCAGATGTGGCAGTGGAAATAGAACGGGGCTGGCATAAGGTATATCTTGCCTTTGGTTCCAATATGGGCGACCGGAGAAAATATATTGAAGATGCCGTTGAAGAACTGCGGAACTTAGAAGACTGCAAGGTAGGAAAGGTATCTGATATCCTCGAGACAGAACCTTATGGCGGCGTGGCAGAAGGCGCATTTTTTAATGGATGTCTGGAACTTCGAACCCTGTATACACCGGAAGAATTATTGGAGAAGCTTCATGCTATAGAAGCTCATGGCAACCGGGAGCGTAAGATGCGCTGGGGCTCAAGAACGATAGACCTTGATATTTTATTTTATGATGATGAAGTGATATCTACCCCGGAACTTACGATTCCGCATATTGATATGGCAAACCGCCTGTTTGTGTTAGAACCGTTGTGTGAAATCGCACCATATCTCTGGCATCCGGTGTTAAAAAAGACGGTGCTTCAGATGAAACAGGAACTGAAGGGCAGAAAAGACATTGTTTTATTTGATTTGGATGGAACCATTACCAATTCTAAGGAAGGAATAACAAAGTGTGCCCAGTATGCCCTAAAGGCATATGGTATTGACGAACCGGATGCAGATAAGCTTGAATTCTTTATCGGACCGCCACTTAAAAATACTTTTATGGAACATTATGGCATGGATGAAGAGACCGCAGTAGCGGCAGTAGCCAAGTACCGGGAACGCTATCATCCAACCGGTATCTTTGAATGCAGCCTTTTTGATGGTGTTGAGGATGCTTTGAAATCTCTCAAGCGAAAAGGCTATCGTATCGGACTGGCATCCAGCAAGCCGGAAGAATCCTGCCGGCGTATTTTGGAGCATTTCCACATCCTCTCCTATTTTGATGAAGTGGTGGGAGCCACAATGGATGGCAGAATAGACAGCAAATATGAGGTGTTGCAGGAAACGATAAAGCGGATGCATATTTATGATACTACCGAGGCAGTATTGATTGGAGATACCAGATTTGATGTATCAGGAGCCAAAGAAGCACATATGGACTGCATCGGCATCACTTATGGATTCGGAACGAAAGAAGAGTTGCAGGAGGCTGGTGCAAAAGCAATCTGTGACAGTATTGAGGAGGCGGCAGAATATATTGAAAGATTATAAGCTACTTCGCATCTGGGAAGTGATTTATCCCATTGGTATTTATTTTGTAGTAACCAACGTTGTGATGTTTGTGTTAAATATCATCCATGCAATGACCAATGAAAATTATATGATTTATCAGATTATTGCAACGGTGATAGCATTTCCCTTTATCTATGCTTTCTATCGGAAAGAGGATGGCGGGAAAATGGCAAATCTGCTACGAACCTTTTTATTTGCAGCAGCTGCAGGCTTATTTGGTGTAGTGTTAAATAATCTTATCGGATATACCGGCTTAAAAGAAACATCGCAGAGCTATCAGGAAGTAAGTGCTGCATTTTACGGCAGCAGCCTGGCATTGGAAATACTTGGAACCTGTATCATAATTCCGTTCTTAGAGGAACTTCTTTACCGCGGCATCGTTTACCAGCGTTTGAAAGCGTTTTTGGGAGTGAAGACGGCAATTGTATTATCGGCAGTATTATTTGGAGCCATGCATTTTAATCTGGTGCAGTTCCTATATGCCACAGCGGTAGGACTCTTGCTGGCAGTCATCATGGAACAGGAAGGGCTTGGCGCAGCCATGGCAGCCCATATGGTAACGAATCTGGTATCGGTACTTCGAAGTGAGACAAAGCTGTTTCATTTCATGGATGCATCCATGACGGGAAGTGTCATATGCACCGTGGTGGAGAGCGTGCTGATTGTGGTGTTATTGCTGCTGGCATTCCAGGGCGAAAAAGAGAAGTAAAGGTAAAAATTATGCATGTGTTTAATAATATGGCAGGATCCACAGGGACTGGATATTCGTTAAAAGGAAAACGATTAGAGTTAGGCATGGGTGGTAAATGGTATAAAGCAGATTACTTAGGGTATGAGGGTGCAGTGGAATATGCAGTATCAAAAATATTGAAATATTCAAATATTAAGGATTATGTGTCATATCAGTTAGAAATTATTAATTATAATGGAGATACTTTTAATGGTTGTGTATCCATTGATTTTTTGCAATCAGGACAGCAATTGGTTACTGCAGAAAATTTATATGAGATGAAGTATAAAAAGTCTGTAGAAGAAAGATTGGAAGCATTGCCTTTGCAAAATAGAATAGAAAAATTTGTGGATGATGTAAAAAGTATTACAAGATTGAATGATTTTGGAAAGTATTTAACTTTTTTATTGGAATTAAATACTTATACATTAAATGTGGACCGAAATTTTTTCGATATTTCGTTAATTCGGAAAGAGGATGGATGTTATTTATATTGCCCGATATTTAATAACGAAACAGCATATCTTTCGGATACGCAAAACAAATATCCATTAGAAAAGAATATTAATACACTTATAGCCGAGGTACGTGAAACTTCGCGTTTTCAAAATTTGAATATAGCGGTAGCCTGTTGTCAGAAATTGTATGGTACACAATTTAAGGTAGGTCAATATGAAATGTCGGAAGAGATATTAGAGATAAAAGAAATGTATGGGAATAAAATCTATTCAAGAATATGTGAAATAGATGAACATCAGAAAATAATACATCCAGAGTTTTGCTGGGATGATGTCAGAACAGAATGTTTTTAATGGTAAGGTATAAAAGGTAGATATGTGAGTGCAACTAATTTTAGTCGCATCTGCTGTGAGCAGGGAGTATAATATAAAAAGAGAAGTAATTTATGAGCAGAAAGGACAAATTATTAGAGAAACTTTTGCAGAAACTAAAAGACTTTACATTTGATGAAATGGTATCAAAGGATGGCATATTATGAGTGACTTACTATCATACAAAAATTATAATGGTACAGTAGAGTTTTCGAAAGAAGATAATTGTTTATTTGGTAAAGTAATCGGTATTAAATCGCTGATTTCCTATGAAGGGGCATCCGTAAAGGAATTAGAGCAGGATTTCCATAATGCAGTGGATGAATATCTTGAGGATTGTAAGGAGAGAAATATTGAGCCAGAGCAACCTTATAAGGGGACTTTTAATGTAAGAATTAGTCCGGAATTGCATAGAACTATTGCAATCTATGCTATGGAGCATGGAAAAAGTTTAAATGCTGCGGTGGAAGAGGCAATCGACAATATGGTTAAGCTGTAGTGTTTGTTATATTATAATTGACAAAAAAAGAAAAGCTGATGGGAGGAATCATTATGAAGAAAAGATTAGCGATGATTGTAACAATGTTGATGGTAACAGTAAGTATGGCAGCCTGCGGCGGGAAAAAAGATACTACCGCTGATAAGGAATCTGTTATAAATACAGAAGCTACCGAAGGGGTGGCAGAGACAGAAGAGCCGGAAACGGAAGAATTGGAAGCAGCTACAGAGACAGAAGAGCCGGAAACAGAGGCAGTTGCAGAGCAGGAGACCACTGGAAAACTGGAGAGCAATACTTCCAGTGCAGAGAATACTGCAGCACAGCCATCTGACAATAATACAAGCAAATCAAATAAGAGCAACAGCAATTCCGGCAATAAGGCAAGTGCAGGTAGCACTGCATCAGCCGGAACAACTACCAGTAATTCCAGTGGAACAACTGGAAGCAGCAATAGCAACACCAATGCTTCTAACAATAATGCAGCTCCGGCGCATGAACATAAGTGGGTGCTGCATGAGGGCAGCGGTCATTATGAGACACAGGTTGTTAAAGAAGCCTGGGACGAGCCAGTATATGAAATGCGTGAGATTACACGCTGCAGCACTTGTAATGCTGATATAAGCAGTTGGTCAGAGGAACAAATTGGAGACCACATTGAAGCACATATACTTGCTGGAGAAGATAAAGGCGGATATTATAGCACCGGAGAAAGAGTGCAGACCGGAACAAAGCACCATGACGCAGAAACCAAGCAGGTATGGGTGCAGGATGTGGCACCTTATGCACAGTGCAGTGGATGTGGAGAAATCGGACCGGTAGGTTCCGGCATATCCATTAATTAATGGAATAGATTCTATATAAAGATGGTAAGAGAAGGATTCAAGGTGATTTTACTTTGAGTCCTTTTTTTATAGATATTTGTACCGGAATCCGGTACGTATAGCTTAGCGGAAGGGAGGATAGAAAACAAAATATAAAGGTAACTGGGAACTGATAATGATATCGGTTCTTTTTTTGTGCGTGTAATGAGGAAAAGTCTGTACTTGTACAGGACTTTGACGAATACCGTAACATCTTGTGAAAAGTATTTTCACAAGGATATGCTTTCTTTTAGCAAATGGAAGGAGGAAAACGGAAAGTATGAAGAAATTTAGCGTAAAACAGAAGTTAAAAGCGTCCATAGCTGTAGCATTATGTGTCTGTATGGCAGCCAGTCCGCTGACTGCTTTTGCGGAAAGTTTACCGGAGCAGGAAGAATCGATTCTTTCAGATAACTTTGATGAACTGGTACGCAAGGCGGAAGAAGAAAACAAAGAGCATGAAGCGGAGCAGATTGCTCTTAACAGTGCCGATGAGGGATTGGTAGTTAAAACTTATGCCTCTGGAAACTATGATTTTAATGTAGATTTAACCGTAGGAAAGACGATTAATTACAATGGCTATCAGACACACCAGTATAGTCTTTCGGATGGAACTGTAGTTTATTGTCTGGAACCAAGTAAAGCAAATCCGAGCAATGGACAATATACCGCTTCGGTATCCAATGATGCATTGCTTTCAGCAGTAGCCTACTATGGATATGGTGGACCGGGATATGAAAGTGATAAGGGTATGTATAACATGATGCAGGAGAATGTTCGTCCTTATGCTTATGTAATTACTCATATGGCTTTATCCTGGGTGTATGATGGCTGTAGTGATGATTCTGATGCCTTTAAGGGGAATGCAGCTACTGCAGATGGTATTAAAAACATGGTAAATCTTATGGATATTGATGCTTATTTGCCTTTTCATCGAAATACAGATATATAATAAGGGCTGTTAGGGGCACTTGGAATTTCGTTTGATATACTGGCAACGCTGGCACAGGGATGTGCCGGCGAGGTGCATATGAACATGGATGTGAATTTGCACCGGTTGCCGGATAGGTAAAAAAGTATATCGAAATTCCCAGTGCCCCTTACAGTCCTTATGTAATATCCGTATTCGATGAAAAGGCAGATACACTCAAAACCTTCCTAAGAAATTCCAGAATAACATAGAAACAATTCAGACACAATTTAAAATAACAGGCAAATTTAAAAGGCTTATGAAAAAATATTTTCAACAAAAAACACGTTGAATTGTTTTGATAAGCCTTTTTTATATGCAAAAAAATGATAAATGTAAATACAATAAAAGAATATAAAATGAATTGTCTAATAATCAGACAATAGCAAGAAAAAAACTATTGCAAAGTATATTATGCCGGGTGTAAACTTAGTTCAGAAAATAAAAGCACTTTAAAGCAGCAGAGTGCAGGTAACAAAGTAAGACAGAAAATAAAGAGAAAGCAGAAAGGGAACGATTATGACAGAACAGTGGAATGAAAGTACAGCAGTAGCACAGGGTATGTATAATCCGAATTTTGAACATGATAACTGCGGTATCGGAGCTGTGGTAAACATCAAAGGTATCAAATCCCATGCGACGGTAGAAAATGCTTTAAAAATCGTAGAGAACTTAAAGCACAGAGCTGGTAAGGATGCAGAAGGAAAAACCGGTGACGGTGTTGGTATTCTGCTTCAGGTATCACACAAATTTTTCTCCAAAGTAGCAAAGGAATCAGGAATTGAACTTGGTGGAGAAAGAGATTACGGTGTCGGAATGTTTTTCTTCCCACAGGATGAGCTGAAACGGAATCAGGCAAAGAAAATGTTTGAGGTTATCGTGGAAAAGGAAGGAATGAAATTCTTAGGATGGAGAAAAGTTCCGACTGACCCGGATAAACTGGGACAGAAAGCAGTAGACTGTATGCCATATATCATGCAGGGATTTGTAAGACGTCCAGCTGAAGTAGCCAGGGGACTTGATTTTGACCGCCGGCTGTATGTGGCAAGACGGGTATTCGAGCAGTCCAATGATGACACTTATGTAGTATCCCTTTCCAGCCGAACCATCGTATATAAGGGAATGTTTTTAGTAGACCAGCTGCGTCAGTTCTTTGCAGACCTTCAGGATAAAGATTATGAATCTGCAATCGCAACCGTACACTCCAGATTCTCAACCAACACCAATCCAAGCTGGGAGAGAGCACATCCGAACCGTTTCATCGTACATAACGGAGAGATTAATACCATCAAAGGTAATGCAGATAAGATGCTTGCCCGTGAAGAGACCATGGAGTCCGAAGAACTGAAAGGGGAACTGCAGAAAGTCCTTCCGGTTATTAATTCCGAAGGTTCTGACTCAGCAATGTTAGATAATACCTTAGAGTTCTTAGTAATGAGTGGAATGGATTTACCACTGGCAGTTATGATTATGATTCCGGAGCCATGGGCAAATAACAATACCATGTCCCAGAAGAAGAAAGACTTCTATCAGTACTATGCAACCATGATGGAGCCGTGGGATGGACCAGCCTCCATTCTTTTCTCAGATGGAGATGTCATGGGAGCCGTTCTTGACCGTAATGGATTAAGACCTTCCAGATATTATATTACCGATGATGACCAGCTGATTCTTTCTTCCGAGGTTGGAGTGCTTGATATTGATCCGACCAAGATTGTTGTAAAAGAAAGACTTCGTCCGGGTAAAATGCTCTTAGTAGATACCATCCAGGGAAGAGTCATCAATGATGATGAATTAAAAGAGTATTACGCAAGCAAACAGCCTTATGGTGAATGGCTTGACCGTAACCTGATTAAACTGGAGGATTTAAAGATTCCAAATCAGCGTGTTCCGGAATATACCAAAGAAGAGCGTCAGAGAATGCAGAAAGCATTCGGTTATACTTACGAATCACTACGTGAAGCAATCCTTCCGATGGCATTAAACGGAGGAGAAGGAACTTCTGCAATGGGTATTGATACTCCGCTGGCAGCACTGGCAGGAGACCATCAGCCACTGTTTAATTATTTCAAACAGTTATTTGCACAGGTAACAAACCCGCCAATTGATTCCATTCGTGAGAAAGTGGTTACATCCACTACCGTATATATCGGAGAAGATGGTAACCTGCTGGAAGAAAAGGCGATTAACTGTCAGGTATTAAAGGTAGATAACCCGATTCTTACCAACACAGATTTGATGAAAATTAAAAATATGAAAGTAGAAGGATTCAAGGTTGTGGTTCTTCCTACTACATATTATAAGAATACAAGCCTGGAAAAAGCATTGGATCATCTGTTTGTAGAAGCAGACCGTGCATACCGTGACGGTGCAAATATCCTGATTCTTTCCGACCGTGGCATTGATGAGAACCATGTGGCAATCCCATCCCTTCTGGCAGTATCCGGTTTGCAGCAGCATCTGGTAAAGACCAAGAAGAGAACTGCAGTTGCCATGATTCTGGAATCCGGTGAACCAAGAGAAGTACATCATTTTGCAACATTGCTTGGTTATGGTGCCTGTGCAATCAACCCATATCTGGCACAGGATACCGTAAAGCAGTTAGTAGACGAGCATATGTTAGACAAGGATTACTATGCAGCAATCCATGATTACAATCAGGCAATTATCAGTGGTATCGTAAAAATTGCTTCCAAAATGGGTATTTCAACCATTCAGTCTTATCAGGGTTCTAAGATTTTTGAGGCAATTGGTATTGACTCCGCAGTAATTGATAAATATTTCACAAATACCGTAAGCCGTATCGGTGGAATTACACTGGAAGACATTGCAAAAGATGTAGATACTCTGCATTCTGCAGCCTATGATCCATTGGGATTAGAGACAGACCTTACTTTAGACAGCAAGGGACGTCACAAGATGAGAAGTGGCGCAGACAGCCATCTTTACAATCCGGCAACCATCCATCTTCTGCAGGAATCAACCAAACGTGGAGATTACAACCTTTTCAAACAGTACACAGATCTTGTGAACAGCGAAGAGCGTGATGCAAATATTCGTGGACTGATGGATTTCAATTTCCCGAAAAAAGGTGTTCCGATTGAAGAAGTAGAAAGCGTAGATTCTATTGTAACAAGATTTAAAACAGGTGCGATGTCCTATGGTTCTATTTCCAAGGAAGCCCATGAAACACTGGCAATTGCCATGAACCATTTACATGGTAAATCCAATACCGGTGAGGGTGGAGAAGATCCGGACCGTATCGCAAGTAAACATACAAGCTTAGACAGATGTTCTGCAATCAAGCAGGTAGCGTCCGGCCGGTTTGGTGTAACCAGCCGTTACTTAGTCAGTGCAGAAGAGATTCAGATTAAGATGGCACAGGGTGCAAAACCTGGTGAAGGTGGACACCTTCCGGGCAAGAAAGTATATCCATGGATTGCAAAGACAAGACTTTCCACACCGGGTGTATCCTTGATTTCGCCGCCACCTCATCATGATATCTACTCCATCGAGGATTTGGAGCAGTTGATTTATGATTTGAAGAATGCCAACCGTGATGCAAGAATTTCCGTAAAACTGGTATCAGAAGCAGGTGTGGGTACAGTCGCAGCCGGTGTTGCCAAAGCAGGAGCGCAGGTAGTATTGATTTCCGGATATGACGGTGGTACCGGTGCAGCACCAAGCAGTTCTATCCATAACGCAGGACTTCCTTGGGAGCTTGGTCTTGCCGAGACACACCAGACTCTGATTATGAATGGACTTCGTAATAAGGTAAGAATCGAGACAGATGGTAAGCTGATGAGCGGTCGTGATGTAGCAATTGCTGCATTGCTTGGAGCAGAAGAGTACGGATTTGCAACTGCACCGCTGGTAACCATGGGATGCGTGATGATGCGTGTATGTAATCTGGATACCTGCCCTGCCGGAATCGCAACACAGAATCCGGAGCTTCGGAAACGTTTCGCGGGAAAACCGGAATATGTAGAAAACTTCATGCGGTTTATTGCAGAAGAATTAAGAGAAATCATGGCGAAGTTAGGCTGCCGTACCATTGATGAAATGGTAGGAAGAAGTGACCTTCTCCGGGTAAGAGAGGATTTGACAGACCGGGAAAAAGAAATCGACCTTTCCAAGATTTTGAATAACCCGTTTGCAGGACCAAAGGAGAAAGTTACATTTGATCCAAAACATGTATACGATTTCGAACTGGAGAAGACCAAGGACGAAACTGTACTGTTAAAACAGCTTTCTTCTGCACTGGATAAGAAACAGAAGAGAAGCATTGATGTAGAAGTAAGCAATACAGACCGTTCCTTTGGTACCATCTTTGGTTCCGAGATTACAAAGAAATATGATGATACTTTAGAGGAAGATACCTTTATCGTAAAATGTACCGGTGCCGGCGGACAGAGCTTTGGCGCATTCATTCCAAAGGGACTTACCTTAGAGCTGGTAGGAGATTCCAACGATTACTTCGGAAAAGGACTTTCCGGTGGGAAACTGGTTGTCTACGCTCCGGCAGGTGTGAAATATAAGAAGGATGAGAATATCATCATCGGTAACGTAGCACTTTACGGTGCAACCAGTGGTAAGGCATTTATCAGTGGTGTAGCAGGAGAACGTTTCTGTGTACGAAATTCCGGAGCTTCTGCAGTAGTAGAAGGTGTCGGTGACCATGGATGTGAATACATGACCGGTGGCCGTGTGGTTATCCTTGGTAAGACTGGTAAAAACTTTGCAGCCGGAATGAGTGGTGGTATCGCTTATGTATTAGATGAGGACAACGACCTTTATACCAGAATCAATAAGGAAATGGTATTCTCAGAAGAAGTCGGAAACAAATATGATGTTATGGAATTAAAAGATATGATTAAAGAACACGTAGCTTTGACCAATTCTGAAAAGGGAAAAGAAATCTTAGATAACTTCAGTGAGTATCTGCCGAAGTTCAAGAAAGTAATTCCATACGATTATAACCGTATGTTAATGGCAATTGTTCAGATGGAAGAAAAAGGATTGTCTTCCGAACAGGCACAGATTGAAGCATTTTATGCGAATACAAGAAATTAAGGAGGGGACGCAAAATGGGAAAACCAACAGGATTTATGGAATATGACAGAGAGAATGCAGCAGCGGTTGCACCAAAGGAGCGTATCAAGAACTTTAACGAGTTCCATACCCCTCTCTCAAAAGAGAAACAAAGAGTACAGGCAGCACGTTGTATGAACTGCGGCGTGCCGTTCTGCCAGGCTGGTATGAATATTATGGGAATGACCAGCGGATGTCCGCTGCATAATCTGGTACCGGAGTGGAATGACCTTTTGTATACCAACAACTGGGAGCAGGCATATAACCGTCTGACCAAGACCAACAACTTCCCGGAATTTACTTCAAGAGTATGTCCGGCACTTTGTGAAGCTGCCTGCACCTGTGGACACTGGGAAGACCCGGTAACCTGTAAGGCAAATGAGCATGGAATCATTGAAAATGCCTATGAAAAAGGATATGCTGTAGCAAAACCTCCTAGAGTACGTACCGGCAAGAAGGTTGCAATCATCGGTTCCGGTCCTGCCGGACTTGCAGCAGCAGACCAGTTGAATAAAAGAGGACATTCCGTTACCGTATTTGAAAGAGATGACCGTGTCGGTGGACTTTTGATGTATGGAATCCCGAATATGAAGCTGGAAAAATGGGTTATTGACCGTAAGATTAATATAATGAAAGAAGAGGGTGTCGAGTTTATTACCAATGCCAATGTTGGAAAAGACATCAAGCCGGCAAAATTCTTAAAAGAATATGACCGTGTCATCTTAGCCTGTGGAGCAAAGAATCCAAGAGACATCAAAGCTCCGGGCAGAGATGCAGAAGGCATTTACTTTGCAGTAGATTTCTTAAAGGCAACTACCAAGAGCCTTTTAGATTCCGAGCTTAAAGATAACAAATATATTTCTGCCAAGGGAAAGAAAGTAGTTATCATCGGTGGTGGAGATACCGGAAATGACTGTGTCGGAACTTCTATCCGTCACGGCGCAGCCAGTGTCATCCAGCTTGAAATGATGCCAAAGGCACCGGATGAACGTGCTGAGAACAATCCATGGCCGGAGTGGCCGAGAGTCTGCAAGACAGACTACGGTCAGGAAGAAGCAATTGCCATGTTCGGCTCCGACCCTCGTATTTACCAGACAACCGTAAAAGAGTTCTTAAAAGACAAGAACGGTAAGCTCTGCGGATTAAAAACCGTAAAATTAGAGGGCAAAAAGGATGAAAAGACCGGACGGATGCAGATGGTGGAAGTACCAGGCTCTGAAAGCAAGTTAGATTGTGATCTGGTTCTGATTGCAGCAGGCTTCCTTGGAACAGAAGATTACATTGCCAAAGCATTCGGCGTAGACTTAAATGCCAGAACCAATGTGGCAACAGAAGCCGGTCATTACAAGACCAACGTGGAAAATGTCTTTACAGCAGGAGATATGCATCGTGGACAGTCCCTGGTTGTATGGGCAATCCGTGAAGGAAGAGAAGCAGCCCGTGAAGTAGACGAAAGTCTGATGGGATATTCTTATCTTTCCGTACAGTAATGAAAATTACAATATAATGATAGAAGAAAGTCGTCTGACTATGGTGACGCCGGAAGGTGAGCTGTGGCAGGCGGCTTTTTTGAATTTACGTTAGCAGCGAGAGAAAATCACAAAGAGTGTTTCCCGTAGTTGACATATCTTGTATCCGGGGCATAAAATAATCCTTGTGACAAAAAGAACGAGAAGAAGAAACAGCGAAAGGACATAAAGAGAATGAGCAGGAAAGCAGTATTTTTTGATATTGACGGAACATTGTGGGACGAACATTTTTTGATACCGGAGAGCACAAAGGAAGCAATCCGGAAGCTGCGGGAAAATGGACATCTGGCATTTCTCTGCAGCGGAAGAACCAGAGCATTTATTCAGGATGAAAGACTGCTGGCACTGGGATTCGACGGAATTGTGGCAGGCTGCGGTACCTGGATAGAGATGGATGGAAAAACACTTTTTTATAAAAAATTAGAACAGGAATTGATAGAGGATACCATACATATATTAAAAGAGTATGGAATTCCTACGGTATATGAGGGAAGCCAGAATTTGTATATGGATCTGGAAGAATTTGAAGAAGACCCTTATGGCTTGAGACTAAAAGAGACATTGGGAGAGGATTTGCTGCCGGTAACGGGAAATGAAGCAATTATGGAAATCAGTAAGTTTTCCTGCTCCACACCGGATGATGCTTATCTTAAGGTACTTTCCCATCTGGAAGAGAATTTCACACCGCTGGTGCATGATGCGGCATGCGCAGAGTTTGTTCCAAAAGGATTTTCCAAAGCGTCCGGCATCGAAAAAACCTGTGAGCTTCTTGGTATTGAGAAAGAAGATACCTATGCATTTGGAGACAGTATCAATGATGTGGAAATGTTAAAGCATGTGCAGCATGGAATTGCCATGGGAAATGGTACCAAAGCAGCAAAAGAAGCAGCGGATTATATCACAGCACCATTGCACGAAGACGGCATTTATAAGGGATTGGAGCATTTTGGACTGATTTCATAAACAAATCTAAAAAAAGTATTAAATCGTTACAAATTGCAGAAAGTGAGAAAACGAGAGAAAAAACGAGATATTAAGAGTAAATATAAGGAAACAAGAGAAAAATAAAAAATGGTCAGGCTTGCGAAAAAGAGACGCAGAAACTATTATATGACTATCGGTTAGCACTCGGCTTGAATGAGTGCTAATAAAAAAGAAAGAAAACAAAGAGACCGAATCAAGGAGGCAATGAATCATGAAATTAGTACCATTATCAGACAGAGTTGTATTAAAACAGTTAAAAGCAGAGGAAAAAACCAAATCCGGAATTATCTTAGCAAGTGCTGCACAGGAGAAACCACAGGAAGCAGAAGTAATCGCAGTTGGTCCTGGCGGAGTGGTAGATGGCAAAGAAGTTACCATGCAGGTAAAAGAAGGACAGAAGGTTATTTATTCTAAATATGCCGGAACAGAAGTAAAACTGGATGGCGAAGAATATATCATCGTAAAGCAGAATGATATTCTTGCAGTAGTAGAATAATCGAATTGATAATTGGTAAATAAAACAAATAATAAAATAGGAAAATAGAAGAAAGAGGTAAGAAATTATGGCAAAGGAAATCAAATATGGAACAGAAGCCAGAACAGCATTAGAGGCTGGAGTTGATAAACTGGCAAATACAGTCAGAGTAACAATCGGACCAAAAGGAAGAAACGTTGTACTGGATAAATCATATGGAGCTCCATTAATCACAAACGATGGTGTTACCATTGCAAAAGAAATCGAATTGGAAGATGCATTCGAAAATATGGGCGCACAGCTTGTAAAAGAAGTAGCAACCAAGACCAATGACGTCGCCGGTGATGGTACTACAACAGCAACTGTTCTTGCACAAGCAATGATTCAGGAAGGAATGAAGAACTTAGAGGCTGGTGCAAACCCAATCGTTTTAAGACGTGGTATGAAGAAAGCAACTGAAAAAGCAGTTGAAACAATCGCAGCAATGTCTTCTAAAGTAACCGGAAAAGACCAGATTGCAAAAGTTGCATCTATTTCCGCAGGTGATGAAAGCGTTGGCAACATGGTAGCAGACGCAATGGAAAAAGTTTCCAATGATGGTGTTATTACCATTGAAGAGAGCAAGACCATGCAGACAGAGCTTGACCTGGTAGAAGGTATGCAGTTTGACCGTGGATACATTTCCGCATATATGTGCACAGATATGGATAAGATGGAAGCAGTTTTAGATGAACCGTACATCTTAATTACCGATAAGAAAATCAGCAACATTCAGGAAATCCTTTCACTGTTAGAGCAGATTGTTCAGTCCGGTTCCAAACTTCTTATCATTGCCGAAGATATCGAGGGTGAAGCTTTAACTACATTGATTGTAAATAAACTGCGTGGAACATTTAACGTAGTAGCGGTAAAAGCTCCAGGATATGGCGACAGAAGAAAAGAAATGTTAAAAGATATCGCTATCCTTACCGGTGGTCAGGTGATTTCAGAAGAAGTTGGCCTGGAATTAAAAGATGTTACTATGGCACAGCTTGGCCGTGCAAAATCTGTTAAGGTTAAGAAAGAGAACACCGTTATCGTTGATGGTGAAGGAAATAAAGAAGAAATTCAGGCAAGAATCGGCCAGATTCGTGCACAGCTTGAAGAGACAACATCTGAATTTGATAAAGAAAAATTACAGGAAAGACTTGCAAAACTGGCAGGTGGCGTAGCAGTTATCCGTGTTGGTGCTGCAACAGAGACAGAAATGAAAGAAGCAAAACTTCGTATGGAAGATGCTTTGAATGCAACAAGAGCAGCAGTCGAAGAAGGAATCATCGCAGGTGGCGGTTCTGCATACATCCATGCATCCAAAGAGGTTGCAAAGCTTGCTGAGACATTGGAAGGTGATGAGAAGACCGGTGCAAAGGTTATCTTAAAGGCATTGGAGGCTCCATTGTATTACATTTCCGCAAATGCAGGTCTCGAAGGTGCAGTTATTATTAATAAAGTAAAAGAGTCCGCTCCTGGTATCGGATTTAATGCAGCAACAGAAGAATATGTAGATATGGTAGAAGCTGGTATCCTTGACCCGGTTAAGGTTACAAGAAGTGCTTTGCAGAATGCAACATCTGTAGCATCTACATTACTTACAACGGAATCTGTTGTAGCAAATATCAAAGAAGATGCTCCTGCAATGCCGGCAGGAAACCCAGGTATGGGAATGATGTAATAAGAAAATAAAATATATTACTGAAAAGTAAGTGTAGAGAGCTCCTGACTGCAGATAATGCAGTCAGGAGTTTTGCTATGCAGTTTTTTTCCTGATGTTAGTTTTTTGGGGGCAGTTGTTTTGATTTGCAAAATATGTTACAATTATTTCATTGTGTAACATGAAGTCTGAACAGCAAGGAGGAAGAAAAATGGGAAAGGTAGTTATTCTTACAGACAGTTCCAGTGGAATTCGTCAGGTAGAAGCGCAGCAGTTAGGGATTAGCGTATTACCAATGCCTTTTTTTATAAATGGTGAAACACTGTTTGAGGATATCAATCTGACACAGGATACATTTTATGAGCATCTGACAGATGGAGCAGAGATTTCAACATCCATGCCGGCAGTAGGAGACCTTACAGACCGTTGGGATGAGCTTTTAAAAGAATATGATGAAATAGTATACATTCCTTTATCCAGTGGATTGAGCAGTTCCTGTGAGACAGCAACAGCATTATCTTCAGATGAAGAGTATGAGGGCAGGGTTTTTGTAGTAAACAATCAGAGAATTTCCGTAACACAGAAGCAGTCCGTATTTGATGCAATCAGGCTGGCAGAGAGTGGCAAGAGCGGAAAAGAGATTAAAGATATTTTAGAGGATGCAAAATTCCAGTCCAGCATTTATATCATGGTAGATACCCTTTACTATCTGAAAAAAGGTGGAAGAATTACACCGGCAGCAGCAGCACTGGGAACATTGTTGAAATTAAAACCGGTATTACAGATTCAGGGTGAAAAGCTGGATGCTTTTGCAAAAGCAAGAACGGTAAAGCAGGCAAAAAGCATTATGATAAAAGCAGTAAAAGATGATTATGCATCCCGCTTTAAGGAGTGTCAGGACGAGATGCAGCTTTGTATTGCATATACGGGAGATATAAGTGCAGCAATGGAATTCCGCAAAGAAGTGGAAGCGGAATTTGGGATTACAGACATTATGATGGATCCGCTTTCTTTGAATGTATCCTGCCATATCGGACCGGGAGCATTAGCACTTGCCTGTGCAAGAAAATTATAAGATTTAAAGTGTAAATTCTCGGTAAAATTGATTGACCAACCACAAAATATTGTGTAGAATTGAAATAGTTTAACTTGTTAATGTATAAAAGCAAGTAACATATCATGGTAAAACGAAGGAGGAAAATGAAAATGGCATTTTGTGGTAATTGTGGCACACAAGTGGGTGATGATGCAGATTTTTGCCCGAATTGTGGCCAGAAATTAAAAGGGGAGATGGAACAGCCGGCAGAGCAGGCAGCACCGGTACAGGAACAGCCGGCAGAGCAGGCAGCACCGGTACAGGAACAGCCGGCAGAGCAGGAAACACCGGTACAGGAACAGCCGGCAGAGCAGGAAACACCGGTACAGGAACAGCCGGCAGAACAGGAAGCACCGGTACAGGAACAGCCGCAGCAGGAAACACCAGTACAGGGACAGCCGCAGCAGGGACAGTTCCAGAGTCAGCCGCAGCAGGGACAGTTCCAGAGTCAGCC
>NZ_QUHR01000010.1:0-12320 GCF_003479605.1 Roseburia sp. AF12-17LB | reverse complement strand
CAGGGACAGCCGCAGCAGGGACAGTTCCAGAGTCAGCCGCAGCAGGGACAGTTCCAGGGAAGACCACAGCAGGGACAGTTCCAGGGAAGACCACAGCAGGGACAGTTCCAGGGACAGCCGCAGCAGGGACAGTTCCAGGGACAGCCACAGCAGGCACGCCCGCCTAAGAAACCATTTAAGATGACGAAACAGTTATGGGCATTGCTTATTGCGGTCATTGCAGTTGTAGTAGTTGCAATTGTTGCACTTGTGGTAGTGAAGAATCAGAAAAAGAAAGTAAATATCAACGATTATATTTCTGTAGAGTATAACGGATATGAAACAGCAGGAACAGCATATGTTGATTTCGACGAGACCGGATTCAGTGAAGCTGTTATCAAGGCACAGGGAAAGAAACTTAAAAATGTAAAATCTCTTGATGACCTTGACTGGAGTGACCTTGCTGATGTGATGGGAAGCAGTAACTGGGATTTGATTGACAGTATTACTTTTGATGTGAAACCGGATTCAGACCTGTCAAATGGGGATGTGGTAACTGTTACTGCTTCATGGGATGAAGATTATGAGAAAAAAGCAGGAGTTAAAATTCTTTCCAAAGAACAGGAATTTACAGTAGAAGGACTGGAAGAAGTAAAAGAAGTTGATCCGTTTGAAGATATCGAAGTAACCTTTTCGGGAACACCACCTTATGTATATCCAAACTGGACAAATAATTCAGAGGATGACTATTTACGTTATCTGTGGTTCAATTTTGAAGATTATGACAGTCTTGATGTCGGAGATACCGTAACTTTAACAGTTGATGAATCAGAAGAGAATGCATTGGCAAATGGTTACAAATTCACACAGACATCAAAAGAATATATTGTATCCGGAGTAGATTCTTATGTAACATCTGCTGCAGATATTTCAGCAGACAATCTGGATTCCATGAAAAATGAAGCAACAGATGCGTTAGATGCATATTTTGCAAATAACAATTCCTATATTGGAAATTCCGGATTCAGTTATGAAGGTTCTTATTATCTGGTTGCAAAAAACAGTGATACATGGGGTGATACGAACGTCCTTTATCTGGTATTTTCGACAACTGTAACCAGTGCAGAAAATGCATTTGAGCCAACTGTTGTATACTTCCCGGTAAAATATACAAATATTATGGCATTATCCGATGGAAGCCAGAACTTTAATACATATGGTGATATCGAAGGATATACTGATTTAGAGTATGATGATGGATGGGATAATGTTGAGGGTTATACAGATGGGGCACAGATGTTTAATGATTTGGTTGTAACTCAGAAGGTTGATTATACTTACGAAGTAACTGATAATTTAACTCAGTTTGGAAACTAAAGGAGAAGAAAATGAATTCTGGAAATAATTTTACAAAGCACATTCATGTGAAAAATATCATTCGTCTGTTATCTATTTTGTTAATGGTATTTTTCTTTGTGCCATCATTTATGGTATCCTGTGCAGGATATGGAAATATTAAAATCAGCGCTTTTAAAGCTATGACAGGTATTAAGATAGAGGGTGAAAGTGTAACAGACCCGAAAATAATCTGCATCATAATGCTGCTGCTTCCAATCGCTATGCTGGCTCTCTGGTGCTTAAAGAGCGTATTAAAAGATAAAATTGCTGCAATCGCATCCGGAAGCTGTGCTGTTGTTGACTTTATTTTCTGGATTGCACTTTGCGTCGGAGTAAATAAGGAGGCAACAGATAATTACTGTACAGCGAAAGTTACAGCCGGATTTATATTTAATATATTGTTTATTCTGGCAATTGTAGTGTTGGATCTGTTGATTATTATCAACGTACTTCAGGCTGAGAAACCATTAATCAGACAGAAAATGATGAACGGATATCAGGGAATGCCACAGCAGAATATGTATGGAAATGTGCCACCACAGCAGGGACAGTTCCAGGGACAGCCAGTGCCGCCACAGCAGCAGGGACAGTTCCAGGGACAGCCAATGCCGCCACAGCAGGGGCAGTTCCAGAGCCAGCCAGTACAGCCACAGCAGCCAGTACAGCCGGTATGCAGTAAATGTGGTGCTCCGCTTGTAGCTGGAAATAAGTTTTGTACCAAGTGCGGAAATCCGGTTGCATAAACTGGAATAGGAAATAAGTAATAAGTAAAGTAGAAGCCCCATCGTCTGATTATTCAGAATGGGGCTTCTTTTCTGCTGCAGCATTGCAGGCACAGGATTTTATACAGCCTGACTGCAGAGCTGTTTCTTTTTCCGGTTCTTCCAAACAAGATAGGAAATCATAAGTGGTACACCGGCACCAATCCATGCTACCGGGCTTGCCAGACGGACTGACCAGTATCCATATGGATTTAAAAGGAGCCATACGACACCGACACGGCAAATCATTTCAAAGATACCGCTGACCATAGGCATGATACCTTTTCCAAGTCCCTGCAAAGAAGTACGATAAAGGTAAATAAGAGCAAGAAAGAAGAAAAAGCAGCTGATGGTATTTAAGTACTGTGTGGCATAACTGTAAATGGCTTCCGTCGGTTCGCTTAAGAAAAGGGAAACAATGGAACGGCCAAATACAGTACAGATGAATGCAGCAATTGCAACAGTTCCAAGGGCGATTCCAAAGGCCTTCTTCATGCCATCGAAGATGCGTTCGTATTTTCCGGCACCTAAGTTCTGACCGCAGTAAGTAGACATTGTGGTTCCAAGAGCCGGCATTGGCTGGGTAGAAATCTGTTCTACCTTGGATGCAGCAGTAAAGGCTGCAACAGCACTGGAACCAAATACATTTACTGCAGACTGAAGAATCATGGAACCAACAGCTATCAGAGAGTAGTTCAAAGCCATCGGGATACCAAGTCCCATCATCTGGGCGGTTGTCACGCGGTCGATGTAGTAATCACTTTTTCTGGTGCGGAGAATCGTGAATTTACGGTACATATAAATAAGACAGAGAACAGCGGAAATACCCTGTGAGATTACGGTGGCATATGCAGCACCTGCAACATTTAGTTTTAAAGTTACAATACAGAATAAATCCAGCACAATATTAAGAGCGGAGGAAAACAGCAGGAAGTATAATGGAGTCTTGCTGTCACCAACACCTCTTAAAATTCCGGAAACAACATTGTACATCATACTGGTAATGATACCCCAGAAGATAACCCGGATATAAGAGTCTGCCATATCAAGAATATTATCCGGTGTGTTCATAAAGATTAAAAGCTCCCGGGAAGTAGTAACAGTCAATGCGGTAAGAACCACGGAAATGATTATGGTTAAGAGGAAGGATAAAGCAACAATATGCTTTAAACGGCTTTCATCCTTTGCACCGAAAGCCTGTGATACCATAACACCGAATCCCTGGGCAAGTCCGGATGCAAAACCAAGTACCAGAAACATAATAGAACCGGTTGCACCTACAGCAGCCAGGGCATCTTCTCCCAAAAACTGTCCTACAATGATGGTATCTACCATACTGTAGAACTGCTGGAACAGATTTCCGAACAATACAGGAAGTGAGAAGAAAAGAATTAATTTCAGTGGATTTCCGGTTGTCATATCTTTCGTCATAATTATAAGCTCCTTTCATAATTTTTTGCAGAAATGTTCTGCACTATATGAGAAAAAAGTACTATATTCTTTGGAAACGGGATTAGTATACATTGGTAAAATAAAAATGACAATGTAAAAATCAATTTAATTATGGTATAATTCGCTCATGAATACGAATTTAGAATATTACAAATTTTTTTATTATGTAGGAAAACTTCACAGTATTACATTGGCAGCAGAAGAACTGAATGTTTCACAGCCGGCAGTGTCCCAGGCAATCCGTAATTTGGAGCGGGAACTGGGAACCACCCTTTTCATGCGGACATCCAGAGGGGTGCGTCTGACTGCAGAGGGGCAGACACTTTACGGCTATGTGCAGCGGGGCTATGAGACCATCCGGGAAGGCGAACGCAAATTCCTTGAAATGCAGGAGCTGACCAGCGGAGAAGTATGTATCGGAGCCAGCGATATGACACTGCAGTTTTATCTGCTTTCTTATCTGGAACAGTTTCATGAGCAGTATCCGAAAATCAGAATTACAGTTACCAATGCACCGACACCGGAGACACTGAAATATCTGCAGAGCGGTAGAATTGATTTTGGTGTAGTCAGCACGCCCATGGAGACAACGAAGAATATGCATGTGATTCCGGTGCGTGAGATAGAAGATGTCTTTGTGGCAGGACGAAAATTTGAATATTTAAAGGGCGGTAAATTAAGCTATAAAGAATTGGAACATCTGCCGGTTATGTGCCTGGAGGGAAATACCTCTACCAGAAAATATGTAGAGGAATTTCTGCTGGGAGAAGGCGTTGTGATTCATCCGGAGATAGAACTTGCCACCAGCGATATGCTGATACAGTTTGCGAAAAGGAGCCTTGGCATAGCAAATGTGGTCAGGGACTTTGCTCAGGAAGAAATTGAAAAGGGGGAACTGTTTCAGATTACATTTAATAAGAAGATTCCTGCCAGACAGTTCTGTATTGTTTCAGATGACAGGGTTCCGTTGACTGCAGCAGCAGAAAAATTGTTGAAATTATTACAACATAAGTAAAACTTATACCGAGTATAAGGAATATTGACTTTACTTATAATATCTGATTCGTTATAATCAGAAAGTAAGAAGCAGAGAACTGGTTTTTACACCGGTTCTTTTTTGCTTTACAGGAAATTGCTTTCCTGTAAAGTAAAAAACGCTCCGCGAGTAGCTCGTAAAGCGTGTTTCTCATAGTTACGCGAGCAGCGAGAAGAACATATTTCTTATTATAAGGAGGAAATAAAAATGGTTACAGCAGTAGTTGGTGCAAACTGGGGAGATGAAGGAAAAGGCAAGATTACTGATATGCTTGCAAAGGAAGCAGATATTATTATCCGTTTCCAGGGTGGTGCAAATGCAGGACATACTATCGTAAATGATTACGGAAAATTTGCATTACATACCCTTCCATCAGGAGTGTTCTACGGACATACCACAAGTATTATCGGAAATGGTGTTGCACTTGATATCCCGAAGCTTTTCAATGAGATGAAGTCTATTACAGACCGTAATGTACCGGCACCTAAGCTTTTGGTTTCTGACCGTGCACAGATTGTTATGCCGTATCATGTGCTTTTTGATCAGTACGAAGAGGAGCGTCTTGGCAAGAAATCATTCGGTTCAACCAAGTCAGGTATTGCACCATTTTATTCAGATAAATATGCTAAAATCGGTTTTCAGGTAAGTGAACTTTTCGATGAAGATACTTTGGCAGAAAAGGTAGACCGTATCTGTGAAATGAAAAATATTATGTTGGAGCATATGTACCACAAACCATTACTGGATAAAACTGAATTATTAAATACATTACATGAGTACCGTGATATGGTTGCTCCGTATGTCTGTGATGTTTCTTTATATCTTGATAAAGCAATCAAAGAAGGAAAGAACATTCTCTTAGAGGGACAGCTTGGAACCTTAAAAGATCCGGATCACGGAATTTATCCGATGGTAACATCTTCTTCTACATTGGCTGCATATGGTGCAATCGGTGCAGGAATTCCACCATATGAGATTAAGAAAATTGTTACTGTATGTAAAGCATATTCTTCTGCTGTTGGTGCAGGTGCATTCGTTAGCGAAATCTTTGGCGAAGAAGCGGATGAATTAAGAAAACGTGGCGGAGACGGCGGAGAATTCGGTGCAACCACAGGACGTCCAAGACGTATGGGATGGTTTGACTGCGTGGCAAGTAAATATGGCTGCCGCATGCAGGGAACTACCGATGTAGCATTTACAGTGTTAGATGTTTTAGGATATTTAGATGAGATTCCGGTTTGCGTAGGATATGAAATCGACGGAGAAGTAACCACAGACTTCCCTGTAACCACAAAGCTTGAAAAAGCAAAACCTGTATTAAAGAAACTTCCGGGCTGGAAGACAGATATCCGTGGAATTAAGAAATACGAAGACCTTCCGGAAAACTGCCGTAAATATGTAGAATTCATTGAAGAACAGATTGGATATCCGATTACCATGGTTTCTAACGGACCGGGAAGAAATGATATCATTTATCGTTAAGAATAAAGGCAGATTGTGATGATAAAAAATGTAATCTTTGACGTAGGAAAAGTGCTGGTAGACTTTTGCTGGGAAGAAGTATTTCATAAGCTCGGTTTTGAGGGGGAAACTTTTGAATGTGTGGCGGATGCTACCGTCCGTTCCGTAACCTGGAACGAATTCGACCGGGGAGCAAAGCCGGATGAAGAGATTATTGCTGCATGCATCAAGGAAACACCGGATTATGAAAGAGAAATCAGACTCTTTTATGACCATGTAGGAGAGACGATTCGTACTTATCCATATACGGTGCGGTGGATACGAAGCCTTGAGAAAAATGGATATCATACCTATATATTATCTAATTTTCCAAAGAGCACTTATGAAAAAGCAACAGAAGAACTTTCTTTTGAAAAGGAGACTACCGGAGCAATCTTTTCCTATCAGGTGAAGTGCATCAAGCCGGAAGTGGAAATTTATAAGCTATTGCTGGACAGATACCATTTAGTGCCACAGGAATGTGTATTCATAGACGACCGTCCGGAAAACATAGAGACGGCAGAAAAGCTTGGCATTACAGGCATACAGTTTCAGAATCAGCAGCAGGCAAAGAGAAGGCTTTTGGAACTTGGTGTCGTATCCGGTAGTTAATAAGTAAAGATTATGTAAAAAAAGAATAATTGTCTATTCGTTTCTTGCATTTCAATAGCGAAATGCTTATAATGAGCGTAAGCAGACGGGTAGCAACGCAACTGGCAGGAGTTACTCCTGCCAGTTTTTTTACTTTACAGGAAATTGCTTTCCTGTAAAGCGTGTTTTCGCAGTTGCACAGTAAGCAGGGAGAATACAATGAGGATAACAGGTTTAAAGAAAAAGCTGATAAGTCTCATAGTGGCTGTTATTATGACGGTTTCAGGAATGTATGTTGAAAATATCAACATAGATTCTTCCTTTGTATGTGAAGATACTGCGAACCAGAATTTCATACAGGCAGCACATTTATCCAGACCATCAGAGAGCTGTACTGAAGAACTTTTGGGAAATCGTGAGACCGGCAGGATTACAGCAGGATACCGCAGATTGTCGGAGAAAAACAACGATTTGGAAGGAGCAGCATTATCCCTGGCAGCAGTATTGCCTGAAAATCAGGCAAAAGACGGCTGGAACTTTGAATTACGGAAATCAAAGGATGTTTTGGACAGCAGGAGTGTCATTATAGGCTATATCCATCATCAGGATGGAGCGAAGGGCTGACTATCACAAGTTAGAAGCAATTTACCTGTGCGCAGAGGAGCATAGGTTTCTTTGCGTACAATATCAGGTCATAACTGTGATAGGAGGATAATAAAATATGGCACAGGATATTGTAGTAGCGCTTATGGGCATTATGGCAGCGGCAGCAGTTGCTGCATGCTGGTGGTATGAGCATCATGGCAGAGAGGATGCGACTTCTTCTAAAGAGGAACAGGAAAAGACGAAAGAAGTATAAATGAATAAAAGAAGATAGAGGGCTTGTAGCAGGAAAGGACAGAATATGAGAAAGACAAAAATTATATGTACATTAGGACCGGCAACAAAGGATGATGAAGTATTAAAACAGTTAATGGAAAATGGAATGGACGTGGCAAGAATTAACTTTTCCCACGGCTCACAGGCAGAACATAAAGTAACCATGGATCGTGTAAAAAAGATGCGTAAGGAACTGGGCAGACCGGTTGGAATTCTTCTTGATACCAGTGGACCGGAAATCAGGATTGGACAGCTGGAGGGTGGCAGAGCAGAACTGCTTCCGGGAGATACCTTTAAACTCACCACCAATGATATTATGGGAAATAAAGAGCGGGTCTCTATTACTTACAAGAATCTGGTACATGATGTCAAAGCCGGAACCAGAATTCTGATCGATGATGGACTGATTGAAATGCTGGTAACCAATGTGACAGAAACTGAGATTACCTGTAAAGTAGAAAATGGCGGTGTGATTTCAGACCGCAAAGGAATTAATGTACCGAATGTAAATCTGTCCATGCCTTATATCAGCCCGAAAGACCGCTCCGATATTCTATTTGGAATTGAGCAGGGTGTAGATTTTATTGCAGCATCTTTTGTACGCTGTGCAGATGATGTGCTGCAGTTACGGAAAATTATGGCAGAGCAGGGCTGCAATGACATTAAGATTATCTCTAAAATTGAAAACCGTCAGGGTGTAGATAATATTGATGAGATTCTGGCAGTGTCAGATGGCATTATGGTTGCCAGAGGAGACATGGGAGTGGAGATTCCGATTCGTGAAGTTCCGGCAATTCAGAAGAAAATTATAAAAAAGGTTTACCATGCAGAAAAGGTTGTTATTACGGCAACACAGATGCTGGATTCCATGATGAAGAATCCGCGTCCGACCAGAGCAGAAGCAACCGATGTAGCCAATGCTATTTATGATGGAACCAGTGCAATTATGCTGTCTGGTGAGACTGCTGCCGGAAAATATCCGGTGGAGGCATTAAAAACCATGACAGAGATTGCAGAATATACAGAAAATGATATTGACTATGAGAAACGTTTCCGCCAGCTGGAGAAGATTGATAATCCGGATGTAACCGATGCCATTTCCCATGCAACCTGTATGACTGCCATTGACATCAATGCGGCAGCAATTGTTACGGTAACCAAATCCGGCAAGACTGCCCGCATGATTTCAAGATATCGTCCGAAATGTGCAATTATCGGCTGTACCCCATCGGAAAAGAGTTATTATCAGATGAATCTTTCCTGGGGCGTAACACCACTTATGATACAGGAAGAGACGGATACAGAAGCATTGTTTAATAATGCAATGGAATCCGCAGAACAGCATGGATATGTACAGCATGGAGATTTGGCGGTTATTACAGCTGGAATTCCATTGGGTATTTCCGGTACCACCAATCTGATTCGTGTAGTAGTGACGGGACACTTAAAGAAATAGGAGCGCAGATAGTATGAATGAACAACCGAAATTAGCAGTGCTGATTGATGCAGAAAATGTATCCAATAAATATGTGAAACTAATTATGGATGAGGTCAGCAATTACGGGGTGGCTACTTATAAGCGGGTTTATGGAGATTATTCGAATCCGAGCGTATCTGCATGGATGAAAAATATGCAGGAGTATGCTCTGACACCGGAATTGCAGTGTAATTATACTGCAGGAAAAAGTGCTTCTGATTCAGCATTGATTATAGATGCCATGGATATTCTTTATTCCGGCAAAGTCAGCGGTTTCTGTCTGGTGTCGTCAGACAGTGATTTTACCAAACTTGCCATGCGCTTAAAGGAAGCTGGTATGATGGTAATCGGAATGGGAGAAGAGAAGACACCGAAGTCCTTTGTAAATGCCTGTGAGAATTTCAAGTATCTTGATTTACTTTATAATAAGGAAGAAGCAGAGGAAAAACAGCGCACAGCCACCACAAGAAGAAATACGAATGCATCTTCGGAAAAGGATGCCGGGGACAATGACAACCTTCCGAAGCTTTCGGATATTGAAAAGGAGGTAATCTCCATTATCCGGAGCAATGCAGAGGAAAATGGCTGGATTAATATTTCTGAGCTTGGAATCAATCTGAGCAAACGTATTCCGGGCTTTGACCCACGAAATTACCAGTGTAGTAAACTTTCTACCTTCTTAAAGAAGTTTAGGAGCATTGAATTAAACCCGATTGAGAATCCACACAATAAGCTGTTGAAGGTTGTGTATGCAAAAATAAAAGAGTAGAAAAGAATGTAAAAGCTTCTTTTTCCAGAGTTGTATTTGGCTGGCGAAAGAAGCTTTTTACATAATATTTTTAAAGCGTAGATACATGCTGTAACTAAAATCTGGTTATAAGCAAAAAAACAGGAAGCCTTGATTTATCAGGCTTCCCGCTCCATTAAATAATGCGGAAGATGGGACTTGAACCCATTGCCCCACAAACCAACCGAATAACAGAAAGGCTTTCAGTGTACTTCTATCGTAACGTGTTCAAAAAGGTGTTCAACTTCACAAACTGGAAGTTAACCAATTCATTGTCTTGAAATATTAATTGCACTCTATTCAATCAACATATCAGATATTGATATCCTTCCATTTTCGCCGAAATCATTCTCTGTCTTTTCAAAATCATAAATCAAAAGTTCAGGTTTATTTCTAACACATTCTTTTATACACTGCCCCGATTTTCCAAGGACCATTGTCGGAGCCGTTTGAAATGGTGAAATAGCATTTACAGAAATAGTGGTAGTAACATTTTCAACTGCTCGAGTTTGTAAGTGTCCTTTAATCATGTTATATCTTTCGTTATCATCTATATCTGCTACATCATAAAATAGAACTAGATTTATATCTGTATTTCTTTTGTATAGTTCTCGAAAGAATTCAGGAAATCTGATTTCAAAACAAATTCTTATTCCAAATTTTATCCCTTCCATTTCAAATATTCCATTATTACTGCCTTTTGTGAAATTATCCTTATCCCATCCCCACAAGGCACGCTTATCATAGAACTCAATTTGACTATTAGGCTGAAACAACATTGCTCTATTGTATATTTCTTTTTCTTTAAATATAGTTCCAATAATAAATGAAATGTCATTTTTGTTAGCTATTGATTGAAGTTTATCACACATTATCTGAACAAGATTAAAATCAACACATGACGCATTAGATATATTTCTCGGAGGATACCCTGTTAATGAACATTCTGGAAATATAAGCAACTGAACCTTTTCAGTTTTTGCGATATATATTGCTTTTTCTATTTCTTTATAATTCTCACTAATATTTCCAGATACAGCAAATTGATACGCAGCAATTCTCATTTAACAATCATCTTCTCTCTACAAATAACAATTTATAGAGCAAGTATACACTAATGATGTTCTATTTGCTAGATGAATTTCAAACTGATACATTATCGTAAGTTTGCTTTGTGCAAATTGCACAAAGACAATTCACAGCATTAACGATTTTTAATAAAATGATGATTTCTATATTCATTAAAAAAAAATTATTGCACTCTATTATTTCGAGAACCAACTCGACTATTTGATTTCCAACTTAAAATTTTCGTTTTCTTTTGCTAATAGACTACTCAATTTTAGTACCATATAATATTAGCATTGCAAGCTTGTTAGAGAAATTAATAAACATTTTTTATATCATTTGTGAGGTGATAATATTGAAAAAAACTATATATTCCGCAATGAAAAATTACGTCGAAATGATGCATTCATAAAAAATGAAATTTTAAAAATTGATGTGCCAACTTTAAAAACTTGGTATCTTAATAAAATTACACAATATAATTTGACTGCACGTCAGTTTAAAGAAATGAAGTCATTGTTGAATATGCTTTTTGATTATGCTATTGAAAAGAAAATTTGTACCCAAAATATATCACGTTTAATTCGTAATATATCACGAAAAAAATTTTCTGTTAACCCTACAAAAGCTGTAACTGAACAAGTATTTGTCAATGACGAAGAAACACGACTTATAGAATTAGCAATAAAGCAATACTATAAAACAAAAAATACAGCTTACTTAGCAGTGTGCTTAAACTTCGCATTAGCTTTACGAGTCGGAGAAGTTGTAGCTTTAAAGGTTTCTGATTTTGAAGAAGATACAGTACATATTCAAAGACAAGAAATTAAAGTATATGAAAAACTGTCGAATGGGAAAATCAGAAGAAATGGATATGAAATTTCTCCATATCTAAAAAGTATAAATTCGGATAGAGAACTTTATTTGATAAAAGAAGCAAAAGTATTCTTTTCAATGATTGTTCAAGCAAACCAAATGCGTGGTTTTAAATCTGAATATTTGATGCTTACGAAAGATGGAACTAGAATGAACAATGATGCAATCAATAATGTACTGCGAAGATTAAATCGTATGTTAAAAACACCACAAAAGGGAAATCATAGCATTCGCAAAACTTGCATTTCTAACATGGGAGCATCTAAAGTTCTTACAGATGAAGAAATCAGAATGTTTGCTGGACATAAAGATTTTTCTACAACTGCCAAACATTATATGTATGTCACTGATACTATGGACAATCGTTCCAGTGCCTACGAAACAGCTATCGGTAGCAAGATGAATAACGTGTTCAACAGTGTTCAGACATTATAATAACAAAAAATAAGGAAACCTCTATAATATGATGTGACCCCAAAAAGTTAGACTTTTAAGCGTAGCAGTTTTATTGGCTGC
>NZ_QUHR01000001.1:0-588324 GCF_003479605.1 Roseburia sp. AF12-17LB | reverse complement strand
CCTAAAGTTTACTGTTTTAGGTCGCATTCTTCTATTAAATAGAGATGCTGTCCTGAATGATTTTGTAATCTTTTGATTACGTTTTTCTCAAAATCTTTCAAGGTTATTTCACTGTTCAGTTATCAAGGTTCTTTGTGTTTCGTTGCTGACCTGCAACTTTTACAGAATATCATGTCTGTCAGCTTTTGTCAACAACTTTTTTTATTTTTTTAATTCTTATCTCCCGCCGCAACAGGCGTTTCCTGCGCGGTGGAGTTTTATAATAGCACGTCATTTTCTGGATGTCAACACGATTTTGCCATATTTATTAAAGTAGGTCATTTGTCGTTTTTTATCTAAATTATTTGAATTGTGTGCTCAATTCATTTTTCTTTGGATAAAATATAGCGGATGGCATCCTGTACGTTGCTGACACCCACTACATTTATATTTGAATTCTTCTTCAATCCTGCTTTACAAACTTCAGGTAGAATGCAGGTGGTAAAGCCAAGCTTCTCAGCTTCCTGCACACGCTGTGCTGTCATACTGACTGCGCGTACTTCACCACTTAGTCCTACTTCCCCAAAACAGATGGTCTTCTCATCAATCGGAACATCTTTATAGCTGGATACAATCGCAAGCACAATACCTAAATCAATTGCGGGTTCATTCATACGGATACCCCCGGCAATATTTACATATGCATCGCAGGAACTTAAAGACAGTCCCAGTCTCTTTTCTAATACAGCCATCAGAAGATTGACCCTATTATAATCCGTTCCTGCAGCTGTTCTTCTTGGCATTCCAAAATTGCTGTGGCACACCAGTGCCTGTATTTCCAAAAGAATCGGACGGGTTCCCTCCATAGAGCATGCCACTACAGAACCGGATGCTCCTTCCGGCTTTCCACTTAACATATATTCTGAAGGATTTTCCACTTCCCTTAACCCTTCATTACACATTTCAAATACACCTATCTCATTCGTGGAACCAAAACGGTTCTTCACGCCACGCAATATACGATATGCCGCATGACGGTCACCTTCAAAATACAATACCGTATCTACCATATGTTCTAACACACGGGGGCCTGCCACAACACCCTCTTTGGTCACATGGCCGACAATAAAAATAGAAATACCAAGCCCCTTTGCAATCTGCATCAGAACTCCGGTTGCTTCCCGGACCTGGGAAACACTGCCGGGCGCCGATGTAATATTTTCATTATACATGGTCTGAATTGAGTCAATGACCACGATTTCCGGTTTTGTTCTGCTAATCACTTCTTTGATGGTATCCAGATTTGTCTCACAAAGCAGTGATAAAGTATCTCCAAACTCTCCGATACGCTCTGCGCGAATCTTTATCTGCTGCAAGGATTCCTCTCCGGAAATATATAATACATCTGTCTTCTGCATGGAAAGATTCCGGCACACCTGTAAAAGCAACGTGGATTTTCCAATTCCCGGATCACCGCCAACCAAAACAAGGGAACCTTTTACGATTCCACCGCCCAAAACCCGGTCTAACTCTTTTAATCCGGTAGTCAGCCGTTCTTCCTGCCCTGTTTTAATATCTGCAATTTTTACAACTTCTGCTTTTGCTGCTTCCTTCCGCACTTTTGCAGGTGCTGATTTGTCTATCACTTCTTCTACAAAAGTATTCCACCCGCCGCATCCCGGACACTGTCCCATCCATTTGGATGATTCATAGCCACAGTCCTGGCAGAAAAATACGGTTGTTTTTCCCTTTGCCATCTGTTTTCCCCCTTATTCTTGCAATAACTGTCTTTCTTACCTGCCGGCAACTGCGAGAAACACGCTTTGCTTGCTGCTTGCGTAAAAAGAGAACCCAATCTGCCGGAATTGGATTCTCTTTCTTATCATCTTATTGATATATTCATTTATACTCTGGATACTTTTACTGCAACCGGAGTCTCCGGGTCTAATTCTACGCTAAGTGTTAATTTGCCACCTAAATTAGTCTTCATCTGACCAATTGATTTTCCTGCTACAAATACATCATACTCTGTCTCTTCCATTAAGCCAAGTGTAATCTCTGCATCTTCTGGTCCTTCTACTTCAAATTCCACTCCGTTCTCGGATGCTGCCATATTTGTAACTGCAGTTCCTGGAACAGATTCATATACAAACATTCCATTTCTCTCTAATTTGGTAATCTCACGAAATGTCTTAACTTTGTACAAATCTCCCGCATGTTCAAAATTGTCCAGTTTGGATTTTGCTCCCAGTGTATAATCTCCAAAACTGATTGTTCCGTTTGCTTCTGAACGAATTAATTCTGCAACTACAGCCATTTTTTATCCTCCTATAAGCCACTATCCCACGATGGCTTTTTCGTAAATTTTATGAAAATATTATAGCTTATCTCGACACATTTTTCCAGTTATTTTGATGAATTCACAACGGTTTTTATTTCCTTTTTTACCATGCGGATTTCCACATCATCTCCCGGCTTGATTTTACCGGATAAAATCTCTTCTGCCAGCATATCTTCTATCTGTGTCTGTATCATACGCCGCAATGGTCTTGCTCCATATTTCGGATTGTATGCCTTCTCAGCAATGTATCCTTTTACGCTGCCGGTTATGGTCAGATGGATACCCATCTGTTTTTCACACCGGTCAATTAAAGATTTGCTTAAAATGGTGACAATCTTCTTCATGTCCTCTTTATTGAGAGCCCGGAATACAATGGTCTCGTCAATTCGGTTTAAGAACTCCGGCTTAAAGATTCTCTGGACTTCTTCCATTACACCATTTTTCATGTATTCATAATTCTTCTTTTCATCTTCGCCTGCAGCAAATCCAAGCTTCTTCGGTGCAATGATAGACTGCGCCCCTGCATTGGAAGTCATAATGATAATCGTATTCTTAAAATCTACCCGTCTGCCCTGAGCATCTGTAATCTGTCCATCATCCAGTACCTGAAGCAATACATTAAATACATCCGGGTGTGCCTTTTCAATTTCATCAAAAAGAATAACAGAATATGGTTTTCTTCTGACCTTTTCGCTGAGCTGGCCGCCTTCTTCATAACCTACATAACCTGGCGGTGAACCAATCATTTTAGAAACACTGTGCTTCTCCATGTACTCTGACATATCAACACGAATCATTGCCTGCTCATCGCCAAAGACAGCCTCTGCCAGTGCCTTTGTTATCTCTGTTTTACCAACTCCGGTCGGTCCTAAGAAAAGGAAGGAACCTATCGGACGATGCGGATCTTTTAATCCTACCCGTCCTCTTCTGACTGCTCTTGCCACTGCACTGACTGCCTCTTCCTGTCCTACTACACGCTTATGCAGTGTCTTTTCCAGACGGTTGAGACGTGCAGCCTCGCCCTCTGCCAGTCTCTTCACCGGTATCTTTGTCCAGTCAGATACAATTTCTGCAATTTCATTTTCTCCGACAACCAGTTTCTTCTTGTCTGCATCCCGATGGTATTTTTCCACCTGCTTTTCGTATTTCTTCCGGGCAGCTTCCTTCTCCTTGCGGATTGCCCCGGCATCTTCAAACCGCTGTTCCATCAATGCCGTCTCCATATTGTCCTCTAACTGAGCAACCTTACGTTCCAGTTCACCAATCTTCTCCGGCATTTTAAATCCGCCAAGGCGAACCTTCGAGGAAGCCTCATCCATCAAATCAATGGCCTTATCCGGCAGATAACGGTCTGCAATATAACGGATAGACAGCTTCACTGCGGCTTCAATTCCGGCATCTGTAATCTGTACATGATGATGCTTCTCATAGCGTTCTCTTAATCCCTTTAATATTTCTATTGCCTGCTCTTCCGTCGGTTCTTCCACCGTTACCGGCTGGAAACGACGTTCCAGGGCTGCATCTTTTTCAATATATTTACGGTATTCTTCTAATGTGGTTGCTCCGATTAATTGTATTTCTCCACGGGCAAGGGATGGCTTTAAAATATTGGATGCATCAATAGCGCCTTCCGCTCCACCTGCTCCGATAATGGTATGAAGTTCATCTATGAAAAGAAGTACATTTCCTGCTTCTGTCACTTCACGAATGACTTTCTTAATCCGCTCTTCAAATTCTCCACGGTATTTAGAGCCTGCTACCATTCCGGATAAATCCAGTGTTACCACTCGTTTTCCCCGGACTGTATCCGGAACCAGTCCGGATGCAATACGCTGGGCAAGTCCTTCTGCAATAGCTGTCTTTCCAACTCCTGGCTCTCCAATCAGGCATGGATTATTTTTCGTCCTGCGGCTTAAAATCTGAATCACGCGGGCAATCTCTGCCTCTCTGCCAATCACCGGGTCTATCTCACCATAGGCTGCCATAGCAGTTAAATCCCTGGAATACTGGTCTAAGGTTGGCGTTACTTCTACTGCTTTCTTTTTTCCGGATTTGCTTGCCGCAATCTCCTCTTTATAGCGGTTTGCGTCTTCTCCCATGGCTACCAGAGTCTCGATATAAATCTTCTGGATATTCACACCCAGTGTATTCAACAGACGTACACCGGCACAGTCTGCCTCTTTCAATAATGCAATTAAAAGGTGTTCTGTTCCGATATTCTCATTGTCAAAACGCTCTGCCTCCTGGTCAGCGGTCTCAATGATATGCTGAATCCTTGGAGAATAACCTTTCCGATCTAATACTGCCACATCCGAAGATGGAGCGATTAAATCTTCTATCAGTTCTACCAGACGGGTTTCTTCTACTCCCGCATCCATCAGAACACAGGCAGCTACTCCACTGCCTTCTTTTAGCAATCCCAGTAAAAGGTGCTCTGTTCCAATATAATTATGATGCATGCTTCTGGCTGCCTTTGTCGTCAGTTCTATTACTTTTTGCGCTTGTTTTGTATATGGTTTATGCATAAAATCCTCCTGTCACTACGCGCCAATTCTCTTATAAATCATTTAAATCCATTACTTCAATATCATCATCTGATGATTCTTTTTCAATAAAGTCATCATGGCTTGCAAAGATTCCATTATCTTCATCATCGTCATCAAAAATATCTTTGCTCCGCCGTTTCTTCTCTTTTTTTTCTCTCTTTTCCTTTTCACGTTTCTTTCTGCCGGACATAAATTCCGGTTCTTCTTCAAATTCTTCCATAAAGTCAGTTTCACCTAACCGTTCTGCCACTTCTTCCGGTAACTGAGCGGCGGAATCCGCTTCTTCTTTTTCTTCTGACTCTGCTTTCTCCGGTAAATCCTTCACTGCACTGGTCTCTTTTTCTTCGACCGGTTCTTCTTCGACTTTACCGGCATCTTCTACGAATTTCTGTTTCTTCTTTGCCTTTCTGCGTTTTTCTTCTTCAAAGATATCTACTGCTTCTTCGATTTCATCATCGTCCTCTTCTTCATAACCTCTTCTTCCACGAAGCAACAGATTAATAATGATAAAAATAAGAATTACGATTACTACAATTAATCCGGCAATAATTTTTAAATCCCGGTCTTTTCTAGCGGTATATTTGTCATTTAAGTCATTTAATGCATTCTGAAGATAGGTGGTATCGGCATCCTCCTCCGTGCTGTCACTGTACTGGTATTCGCTGAAGGTTCCATCACTGGTATTGTAATTATACCAGCCTTCCTGTCCATCATTTGTCATTCCATATACGGTATAAATATTTTCTGTATCTGTTGCGTATGCATCTTCAAATGTACTGTCCCCAACCTGAATAGGCGTGGTTGCTTCGCCCGGTACAAAGGAAGTCACTGCCGAAGGTGTCATTAAAATCAGATAATTATCCCCATTATCGATACGAATATATGGGCACACACTGCCATCGGTGCCATTTACCACATAAAAGCCTGCATTTCCTGCTGCATCTGTCATATATAAAAGAGATAAATTACCATTGTTAAAAGCAGCACCACGGTATTCAGCTCCCTGATAAGGCACCTGTGCTTCTGTAAAATCTGCCGGAATCTGTTCTGCTGCGAAATCTTCTGACACGGTATAGGCAGATACAGTATCGTCCGGTGTGGCTGTATCTGTGCCATTATCTGCTCCGGTATTATTGTCCGCCGGAGTATTGCCTGTGTCTGTGCTTGTTGTAGTATCTGTATTTGTTGTAGCACCTGTTGCAGACTTGGTTATGGTCAGATGATAAGTTGCAAGATTTCCATTCTCTGCCTGCACTACTACGTCAATCTTTGTATCTCCATCTGTTTTTAAGGTAGTGGTTCCCACCCCGGACTGAATCGTTGCTGCCGGATTTACCGTTTTTGCACTTACCGTCACGCTGCTTACATCCTGTCCTACCTGTACCGTATAGTACATACGGCTTCCTTCAAATGCAGGTGATAATGAACCCTCGGCTACTGTCAGTGTCTCCAGCGAATTATCCGCAGGACCTGCATATACCTGCATCGGCATTCCTGACATGGCAAAAATGCAAATCAATGTCATGAAAAGTATCTCTATCTTACGAATTGTTTTCTTCATTTTCCGTCTCCTTCAATTCCCTTTTTCTCCAAAACAACAGAAAATCTTCTTTTGATTTTCCTGTACAATATAATCAGTTTCATTATAGAAAACTATCGGGAATGCGTCAACCTCAATTCGAAAAACCATGTCGTACTTATCCCACGGATATGTCTAACGGTTTGCCCTGATTAACCATCCCCACACAACTCCGGCAAGAGAAAGACCTGCTGTAATTGCTGCTCTGTGGTTCCAGTCTGTAATATCCTGTCCCAGCAAAGCTGCCAGCAGTAATAATGTTCCGCCGCTTACCATAAGGGCTGCAAGAGCTGCAAGCACTATCATTTCCATTCTTGACGGATGTTTCTTTCCTCTTCTTACATGTACTGTATTATCACGCATAATTGTGACCTCCCTGTGTCTTTTTTCTTATCTTTTTCTTCGCTTTTCTGCCACTTTTCTGGTATTTTTCAGTGGCTTTGCTCTCTGATAAGATCATGTTACAACAGGATGTGTCCCATATTTCGTACCTATATTATGTAAACTTATTTCCCAATTTTTTCTAAATACTTTGTTCCGAATCCAACCTTTTACAATAAATATAACGCTTGATAAACACCATAACCTGTCCGTCAGCTTCTTTGGATGCATAACAATGCAAAAGAGTTCTGCCGGCACAACACCCACAAAACTCTTTTCTCATATCCGTTATATTACTTTATTATTCGCTCTTTGTCTAATTTGCCGTACTGCCTCATAGAGCAATACGCTTACAGCTACCAGCAGACATCCCCACTGGTTCGCACTGAAAATCTTTCTGTCTTCATAATACCTCAGATAATCCAGTACGAATTTTAATATCGCATACAGCAACAGACTCTTTGGAATTATACCATTCCTTCTTCGTTCTGCCATCTTGTGAAGCAACAAAAACGCCAGCAGAAATAAGATCGTCTCTGCCAGCTGGACCGGAAAAAGGTATTCCCCCGCTGCTCCATTATCAAGATAGCGGATACTGCCAGGTCCCTGATATCTCATGCCAACACAACAGCCTGCAAAAAAGCAGCCTAGCTTTGAAACCGCATACATCAGTCCCAATGCCAGCACATATGCAGTCCATAGCTCTATCTTATGTTCCTTACTGATTTTTGTAAAAATCCACACACCGAGCAGGATGCCCGCCATACCGCCAAGACTGGAAAAACCAAATGTTTCTACTTTACCCTGTTCTGCCAGCTGCACAATAAAGGTATAAAATGCTCCAAAATATAATGCCAGGACTGTATTCAAAAGCTCTGAATAAAAGATATGACTGCCCCTTACTCCTGCTTTTTTCAAATACCATGTGACATAAAGATATGCCAGTACAAAGCTTAAGAGAAAACAGATAAAATACGGCGAAATTCTCCAGTGCAAAATCGTAATATCTATCATTTATTTTCCTGCCTCATCAGCCCGGACAGTTTCGGACACAGCTTATGAATGCCAGCCCACAGGCAATAATTGTTACTGCTATAAATACTACTACAAGAATGGCAAGTGCAATATAAAGCCACATCAGCACTTTACCAAATACACTCTGCGGATATTTTACACGGACCAAAATCATAAGTACCAGTGCTGCAATTCCACAGCCAGCCATAAGAAAAGTCAGAATTGAACCTAATACATAGCTGCTTGCGATATTATAATAAATTTCTTCTTTTCCTGCATCAAACAACAGTCCCAGAATAATATTCTTAATAAAAATTACTGCCATCGGTGCAAACATCAAAATCATGGAAATAATACATAATTTGTCTGCCTGCTTCTTATCTTCCGGAGAGAGCTCCGGTCGTGGCATTTTTCCCTGTCGTGGCGGCATATTCGTTGGCATCGGCGGTCTCTGCTGCATCTGCATGTTTGGTGGCATCGGTCTGCCCTGTTGCATCTGCATATTCGGCGGCATTGGTCCACCTTGCTGCGGCGGCATATTCGGTGGCATCGGCGGTCTCTGCTGTGACGGCATGTTTGGTGGCATCTGGTTCCACTGATTATTCATAATTTATCCCTTTACCCTTTCTCAATACATATTACATTTCCTGCAACTTTTATTAGAGTGCTTTCTTCTCTTTAATCGGCTGTTTTTCATCACAACTATAGGTCAGTTTCTCTCCATAGGTCTGCTCGTAAACAGCTTTCCACGCTTCATAATTCTTATCCCGCATCTCACAGGAATTCTGTGCACGCTTTTTATTCGGATCCGGATAAATCGGTTCACAGAAATGCACCGTATATTCCTGCACATAGAATCCGTCATCATCTAAAACATCACTGTCTTCCATGGTAATAAATACGGGAAGTACCGGCTTATTATTTCTGGCAGCGAAGGTAAATGCGCCCTTCTGCAGCGGTCTTGGTTTCCGGTAATTCCACCACATTCCCTGCTCCGGATAGACAAGTACAAATTGATTTTTCTCTAATACCCTGTCTACGGCAGCAATGAATTTCTCCATGGTCTTAAAATTAGAGCTTAACGGCAGTGTGTTGCAATGGCGCATTAACACTCCGTAAAATCCCGGAAATCCGGTATAATTGCCTTCCCGGATTACACGGTACATTTTTTTCTTTTTCAATTTACCCTGCTCGAAGGCAAGCTGGATGGCAAAGCTGTCAAATGCATTGAAATGGTTACAGGTAATGACTGCTCCGTCTGCTACTTTTTCAAGATTTTCAATGCCTTTGTATTCTTTGATTATCAACTGCTTTTTCTTTATCAGCATATTGACAAACCATCTTGCTACTTTAAATGCATATTTGGTCTGTGTCTTGCTCTTTAAACTTCTTGGAAGATAATTAATATCTTCCGGCATCAGAACCGGTGCCGGTGGATTTTCTTCTGCATCTTCTGAAAATCTTCCTTCCAGCTCCAGTTCCTCTATGTGAGCAAGCAGCGCAAGCTTACTTTCTGATTTTCCGGCTTTTTCCATCTTGCGAAGATAATTATCTTCTCTGTTAATCTCAGATACCGCAAGCTGGATTAATTTTTCACCAGACATACTGTCATTGCGGCGCTGCTCATCGGTATAATTAGCAAGTCCTTCTTTTATGGCATCATAATCCGCTGTCATCTTCGCATATTTCCAGAAATACTCTGCCAGACGGCAGTCTTCATAATGCCATGGTTTGGCTGCCATATTAAAATGGAATAATCCCACCTCTTCTTCCGGGCAGGCAAGTTCTCCAAATACCTGTGCATTCCACTTCGGTTCCATATAAAGCACCTGATTCTTGCAAATCAGATTCAGGTAATCCTGATCCTGCGCTACCACAAAAAGATAGATGTGAAGCATCTCTAAGAATTCATCTAAAAGATGATTTTCACGGAACTGACTGCAGTTCATCAGCATTACTCCGGCGTTGAAATATCTGGCACGCTTTACGCCTAATACCTTTTCTACATAATCACCTAAGATATCTGTCTGTGCTACCACACGGTCCGGACAGACTCCGGCATATAATTTACCAAGCTTATGGTCATATAATTCTGCAATATTTCCCACTACGATGGTATCGCTGTCAATATAAAGTGCCTTGCGGTACTGTGGAAACATATCCGGAATAAAAAGCCGGAAATATGTTGTGTTGGAATAATAGTCACGAATCGGAAGCTTATCTGCAATGCTCCTCATCTTGTCTGTAACATCCACAAAATCAATTGCAAATTCTTCATCTGCCATGGCAAGCACTTTTGCCTGGGTTGCTTCCGTAATTCCCATATGTAAAATGTAAATATGATATTTCCGGCTGCGGTCTGCATTTTCCATGATGGACTTCATGGAAACCATCGTATATTTTACAAATCCTTCATCGCAGGCAAAGAAAATCGGTATCTCCGCTTTCTTCCCATACTGTGATAAACTCTTCATTTCCATAAATTAACTCCTTACCTCTTAGTGTCCTGTTCAAATTTCTTTTTCAGATAAATATATTCGAACAGAATATCATCAAACGCTTCATACTTAAAAATTCTGTGAATTGCACTGACATTCCACTGCTTAATATTTGCCGTATGCGGATATGGCAGGTAAAAAAGCCGTTTGGAAAAATGTCTGATTATTGTACTCTTATGTAAGAACTTCTGGTCATTATATTTCTGCGGCAGCATTTTCTTTGCCGTGGTACTTCTGTATACTGCATCCTGATCCGCAAACAGTAATTTTTTTGTCTTAATGAGATGTCTTGCTTTTTCAAAAAGACCTGTTTTCTTAATCTCTGCCATATTAAAAAGCAATACTCCCGCATTGATATAGTTTGGATTGATTAAATATTTTCCATAGTGGTCTCTTGCTGCAGCATACTCATACCCTTTTACATCAATGTCATATAAAAGCTCCGGCTCCCGGTTAAATAAAATATCTGCATCCAGATAAAGAAGCTTATCCGGGATTTCCGGAATCTTATCTGCAAACAGACGAAGCAGGGTATATGGTGAACAATACGCACCTTCGTTCGGACAGCCTGCAAATTCTTCTTTATAAATATCTGTCACATCAATCTTGATTACAATATTTTCTTTGTTATAGGACTTTGCTACCTCATTTAAAAATGCAATCTGCTCATCACTCACCGGCAGAAAATCGTCTCTTAAATGTGATACATCCATTGTAAAAATGTAGATGCGGTATGGCTCTGTCGATTTCGTCCGCATAAAAATGGACAGCATCCCGGTCAGTATTCCATCAAATACTTTGACATTCCCCGAAAATAGAATATTTCTCATACATCACCTTTTTTGATATAAGTAGCAAGTACAAGGGTGTTCCTGCTGCTTCTTTCTTTCATCTGTTCATAAACCCTGTTTCTAAGGTCTGCTTTCTGCTCTTTTCCTCGCAATTTCGCATCCGGATAAAACGGACCATCCACATAGGTTACTATCTGCGGCTTTTTACTATGCTTCCGTTTCTGATATGTATTGGTAAAACAGATTACCGGGCATTGATACTGCACCGGATAACGGAAGGAAGAATCCTTAAAAGGACGTATCTTCGTATAATAAGGCCAGATATGTGCCTCCGGATATATCATCACGCATTTTTTCGCAGTGATTTTCTTTCCGATTTCTTCTAAGAAATGTTTCATGGCATCCTTATCATCTGGCAGCGGCAACGCCCCAAGATATGGCGTTACTTTTCCGAAAAAGGGCATAGAAACATTATTCGGATGCACAATCACATATACGTCCGTCGGATGTGCCAGCATTGTGGGAATCAGTGCATCTGCTCCTGCATTGGTATGATTTCCGTAGAGGAAAAATCCCTGTCCCTTTAACGCTTTTATTTTTTCCCGTCCCACTATCTTATGACGGTATTTTATCTTTAAAAAGCACCATGCCACCGGTTTTGCAATGAGATTATAACAGATAAAATGTAATAATTTCCTTCCCAAGCTGTCCTGGCTGTACTGATATGTTCCATCAATTTTCTTCGCAGTTATCTTTGCTTCCGAAAATTCATCCTCTAATTCATTTTCATAGTAGTATACTCGCATATCCCACAGTTTACTATTTCTTGCTATTTTTTGCAACTTTTCTGAACAAAGAATGTGCCTTGGCACATTCTCGCGCCTGCGGCGGTCGCTTACGACCTCTACCTTATACGCCGCAGTGCGCATCCTCGCAGAGCGTTTTTACTTTACAGGAAAGCAATTTCCTGTAAAGTAAAAACGCTCCTGACAAAGTATGCCAGAAGCTGCTTTTTGCATTTTAATATTTTACATGGAAGCCCCGTTCCGTCTCATCCAGTGGAAGTTCTTTTCTGTCCATGCTGCGGATTTCGATGTAACGGTCCTGGCAGAGTCTTTGAATTATCATATCAATTTCTTCCGGCAGTCCCTGCAATTCTGCCTGTACCGAGCCGTCATATTCATTCCGTACCCAGCCGGTCACACCAAAATGCCCCGCCAGATGCGACATGCGATAGCGGAATCCCACACCCTGGACATATCCGTTAAACTGATAAAAAACACGAATTTTTCTATTTTCTGACATACGACCACCTCTCTTTATCATTCCAATGGTATCAATCTCTTCCATCCAGACTAACGTGCCCGTTGCCTTTTTAAGTTTCTGATTAACTGCGGCGTATGTAATGCCAGTATCCGGTTGACCTGATTGACAACATGTGAATTATTTAACACATATACGATTCCAGCACTTAATCCTAACAGGATAAAAAATGCTATCCAGCCCCAGTCACCCAGATAATCATAGATTCCGGCAAACATCAGAATATCCCGTAAAATCCGGTGCAGCATATATACCGGCATGGTATTCTGTCCGATTACTGACAACCTTGTCTTTCCTCTCGGAATGCAAAACATAATTGCCCAGGAAATAAGAAATGCTGCAATCATCAGGGAAAGGCGGACCATCGGTCCTTTCCACACTTCTTCCAGTTCATAATAGGATATATTTTCATATACCATTCCCAGGGAATCTTTCAACCTTGCTCCATATGCCAGAATAAAGATACAGATTGCCTCCGCGCATGGAACCACCAGTCTCTGAAACTTTGGCTGCAATGCTTTTTCCAGTGTCTTCTGCTCCAGAAAATAGCCCAGATAGAAAAACGGTCCAAATACCAGAATTCGTGACAGACATAAAAAGTCCCCCACATTTTTAAAATAGCCAGCTGTTAATGCCAGCACTACCGTAAGCAAAAGAACCGGCACCGCTTTACATTTACGGACAAGTGGTATCGTCAGATACCATACAATCATTGCAAATAAATACCACGGTGCACCACTCTGGGAAAGGAAATCTATCTCCGTAAATTTTTCAAATCCCGCAATGGCATATACTATCTGAATTGCCACAACGAACACAACATATGCTTTCAGCAGATACAATATTTTCTTAAAATTATATTGTCCATTTTTATAAATTTTCTTGGCAAAATAGCCGGAGATAAATACAAAAAGCGGCATATGAAATACATAGATGAGCCGTTTCACTACCACCAGTGGATTATCTCCATGGATTGGAAGCAGGAAATGTCCAAGCACAACTAAGAATATCAATACCGCTTTTAAATTATCAAAAAAATAGTCTCTTTCTTTATTCATCTTTCTACATCCTCGCATTACCGAAAATGTATTATAGAACTTTTGCGGAAGATGTCAAGATTTTTTATCATTTAGGGAGAATCTGCCCGAGAATAAAGAATGTGCCTTGGCACATTCTCGCGCCTGCGGCGGTCGCTTGCGGCATCTACCTTATACGCCGCAGTGCGCATCCTCGCGGAGCGTTTTTTACTTTACAGGAAAGCAATTTCCTGTAAAGTAAAAAAGGGTACTTGAAAAGCCAAGTACCCTAGTGTATAATTTACTTAGAAAGGTAATCGGATATGCTCCGATTTGCCCTCAGTGAAAACTATTTTTGAAATAGCATCTACTTTTGGACGAGTGGGATGCTATTTCTTTTTATTATTATGATTATCTATGTAAGATAGCGCCGCGAATATTACTAGCAACAAAGTAAGAACTTCTATTGTGTTCATAGGGCATCACCCTCCTTTACCAACTAGAGGGCATCTAATAATCGGAAAACACATCCTGCTTTCTTTTTCAATTATACATTAATATTATACCATGTGAAGAACATATGTTCAATAAGTTCGTTTTTAATTATCTATCTTCATCTTTCCGTACAATCCCTTCTCCATCAAACTCCGGGATAAAACTCTCCTCTGCCACATCCCCTTCTTGGATAAAACCATTCTCAATACCAAGTTCAATCGCATAATCCACCACCGCATCATATTCCGCTTCCGTTACCCGGCGGCTTAATTCCGGATACTCCCTGCACTGTGGCAGCGGCGTATACTGATTCATAATGCTGATAAAAATCTGACCGCCATAGGTCTTAAAAAGATAAGATATCACACGCTTGGAATCTTCCACACAGTCCGGCATAACAAGATGGCGCACAATGACGCCTTTTCTCATCAGAAGAGGCTCCCCGGCTTCGCTGCGCTCCTGATATTCTGCTGCGTCAAATATCATATTATTCTGCTGTTCCGAAATTTTCTTTTTCTCATCTGCCGGAAATTCTACGCTGCTGCCTTCTTTGCCTGCTGCCCGTTCGAAAACAAATTCCGGCTCGCCTACCTGCCGCACCATTTCTGCAATTGCTGCACTGGCACAAGTAAAATAGTCCGCTGCATGGGAATACCTGCTGCTGATTGCGCTGTCAACATATTTTAAATCAGGAAGATAAATATCCACATAACCCTCTAACAGGCGAAGTGTTTCCACCTTTTCATAGGAGCTGGTATTATAAACAACCGGAAGATAAAGTCCCTGCTGCTTTGCCAGCTTCAGTGCTTCAACCACCTGTGGTACAAAATGTCCTGCCGTTACCAGATTGATATTATTTGCACCCTTTTCCTGCAATTCCAGGAAAATTTCTGCCAGCCGCTCTATACTTATTTCAATTCCAGCTTTTCCTGTGGCAATATTGTGATTCTGGCAGAAGATACAGCCTAAATTACAGCCGCTGAAAAATACCGTTCCGGAGCCATTCTGCCCGGAAATACACGGTTCTTCCCACATATGAAGTGCTGCTCTTGCAGCCTTTATAACTGCTGTCTGACCGCAGACTCCCATTTCACCTTTTTTACGATTTACGCCACATTCTCTTGGGCAGAGCATACAATTTTCCATCTCTTTTGCCTTTCCTTTATTTTTTCTTGCGGTTCTTCCCACTCCCGCCGGATTAGTCTTGCCTTTTCCGATTCTATCATATATAGTTATTCTTGTAGGATATTTTCTTATAATAACTATAACTTTTTTATATATCCTAACACAAATCTTTGAAATCACAAAGGAGTCTGACTATGAATACATCGATTCAAAACTGCATGGTTGCCCAGTCCGGCGGACCAACTGTTGCAATAAATGCAAGCCTTGCCGGTGTCATTAAAGGTGCTGCCGGCTGCTATGGCACTGTTTACGGTTCCGTAAATGGAATCTTAGGTATTTTAAATGAACATTATCTTAACCTTTCCGAAATTATGGAAGCGGACGAAAATGCATTAGAGCGTCTGATTCACACACCGGCAATGTACCTTGGTTCCTGCCGTTTTAAGCTGCCGGATTTTATGGATGATGATTCTTCTTATAACTATATTTTCAAGCAGTTTGAAAAGCTGAATATCGGTGCATTCTTCTATATCGGCGGAAATGATTCCATGGATACCGTATTAAAGCTTTCCGAATATGCCGAGCGAATCGGAAGCAATGTCCGCATTATTGGTATTCCAAAGACCATCGATAATGACCTGATGGTAACAGACCACACTCCGGGATTTGGTTCCGCCGCCAAATATATTGCATCTTCTTTACTTGAAATTGCACATGATACATTTATCTATGCCGTAAAGAGTGTAACAATCGTAGAAATTATGGGACGCGATGCCGGCTGGCTGACCGCCGCTTCCGCCCTTGCCAGAAATGAATACAGCGATGCACCGCATCTTATTTATCTTCCGGAATGCAATTTTGACAAGGAGGAGTTCTTAACAGATGTGCGTGCGCTCTTAGAGGAACACAACAATATTATCATTGCGGTATCTGAAGGAATTCATGATGCAGAAGGCAATTATATCTGTGCTGGAGAAAGCATGGAAGATACCTTCGGTCACAGCCAGTTAAGCGGTGCCGGTAAAGCATTGGAATATCTGATCAAAGACAATATCAACGTAAAAGTCCGTTCTGTAGAAGTAAATGTATTACAACGTTGCGCTGCCCACCTTTCTTCTGCCACCGATTTAAATGAAGCAGTTGCTTCCGGTGAACATGCTGTTGCGTTTGCAAAACAGGGCATTACCGCTTCCATGGTAACCATGAACCGTACTTCCAATGCACCATATACCATCGAATATGGTTATGCAGAAATCAAGAACATTGCGAATGAAGCAAAATCCGTTCCGAGAGCATGGATTAACGAGCGCGGAAATGATGTTACTGAAGAAATGGTTGAATATCTTCTCCCACTGATTCAGGGCGAGACTTCCATTTCCTACGAAAATGGACTGCCAAATTATATGAACGTGTCACACCTGACTAACAAACGTTAGTTACCCGCATATTCAAAATCCGCTGTCCCGGTTAAGACATTTTAATCAGTCTTTTCCGATACAGCGGATTTTTATTCCGAAATCATCTCAATGAATTTGCCGACTTCAGCCCATGCCCGCTTGGATTCCGGCATCATAAGCATTGCCATCTGGAACACATGAAACATTCCTTCGTAAATGCTTAAGCGGACTTTTACGCCCTGCTTCTTTGCCTTCTCTGCTACGGATGTGGAATCACTTAAAAGCATCTCATAAGAACCAACCTGAATCAGCATTGGTGGAAATCCTATGAAGTCACCAAACAACGGTGAAATATAAGGATTCGTTTCGTCTGCGTCTCCCACATAATCCTTATTATAAATGAGACTGTCCCTTGTATTTCCAAATAACGGGTCCCGCTCATAATTCGTATCATAGGATTCACCGCTGGCAGTCAGATCTGTCCAGGGAGACATGGCAATCAGTCCGCAGGGAAGTGCTTTCCCATGATCCTTTAAGTACATGCAAAGTGCCAATGCCAGTCCACCTCCGGCAGAATCACCTGCCACAATAATCTGTTCCGGCTTAAATCCACAGCTTAGCAGCCATTCATAGGCTTCCACCGTATCTTCCAATGCTGCCGGGAAAGGATGCTCTGGTGCCACGCGGTAATCGATGGTCAGCACACTGATTCCTTTTCCCACCTCACTGTAAAGTCCGGCAAAGGTACGGTAGGCATTTCGCATTTTTCCAATATACCCGCCACCATGCAGCTGCAGAACTACTTTATCTTCCCTTGGATTCTGCATGGAGGTTAAAAGCTCCATTTCAAACTGTGGCATCTTAATTTTCTGCATCAGAAAACAGTCCGGGCATTTCCACGCCGGTTCCACCATTTTCTTACGAAGCTCTCCGGTCTTTAATTTTCTTCCTATCAAGTTATCACTTGCAAAACGGGCAATTAGGTCACGGATGACTCTGCCCTGTACACTCGTCTTACTTTCTTCCATAATCACCTTACATGAAATCTTCTCTTTAACTCTAGTCTGGCTCTGCGGTCACCGATAATCAGCGTTCCGAGGAATAAAAATACCGATATTCCAAATGCCAGTTCACTTAAGCCCGGATGGGTCACGATGTGAAGTGCTATCAAAAGCAGCGGTATCAGGCTGCATACAATTCCAAATAACTGGAACATCAGATAACTCTGCCAGTTTCTGGAATTGATAATCATGAGCAGAACAATACCTGCATCTAACAGCATAATGCCTGCTGGAAGCACATAATTAACCGACCAGCCATGGAATCCCACTATCCAGTCAATCAGAATCACATATAAAATTCCGGATAATGTAGTTGCTATGATTTTCGTCCGGTATCCACTATTGCTTAAAATATCCAGCCGGAAAATCAGGAACAGATACCAAAGACCTGCGATTGCAATCAGGCTCCAGAGTTTTCCCTGATACCAGATATAATTAAGATAGCCTGCTGCCACACTGCCTAATAACACCAGAAAGAATATAATATTTGTCACACATTTTAATCTTCTGGTGGGAATCCATGCATCCGGATAGGAATTGCAGCCCTCTTTTCCCTCTTCTAATACACTGTGGCACAGCGGACAAATCTGGCTGTCGTCTAAGATTTCCACATTACAGTTCTTACATTTACTCATAATACACACCATTACTTTCTATTTCCACATTCAGACCATCCTCTGACAGTTTTCGGAAAAATCCACGCTGCAGGGATGTATCTTTTAAAACAGAACTAAAGGTAAATGCCAGCGTATCCTGATAGGAACAAATCGTTCCTTTGATATTCTGTCCCTTTGACATGGCAAGGAATGCATAAAACATCTTGATATATGGCTGGTAATCCTCTTCCACTTTCACATTTCCAATGTTGGTTACAGTGGATGTATTTGCCAGTGCTGCCGATGTATACACATAACGCATGGCAATATTTTTCAAAAACAGCGGTACTGCTCTTGCAACCAATAATTTTTCATTGGAAACATTATAGGAAAACAGTTCCTCTAAATGCTCTTTATTAATCTGTTGATGAAGACTCTCTGTAGTAATCTTCAATACTTCTTCAAACGTATAGGAATCCTCCACCGGTTCAAACTCTGCAGATACTACCGTAAAAAAGTTCTTGGTGGTAATGGAATTAAAATATGGTCTTAAATTCACCGGAACCGCTACACGAATCGGACGTTTGTCCGGCATACCATGCAGATATTCCCGATATACGCTGTAAGCAAATGCCGCAACCAGATACTCATTGATGCTGACACCATATTTATGACATACCCCTTTCAATGCCGGAATCTTTACAAATCCATGAATCACTCCAAATTCATCGGTTCGTAATTTTTCCCCTTTGATAAGATATGCTTTCTTTGTCTTATATCCCTTGGCATAGCTGTGCTTGTAATTTTTAAGGAAGCTGTCCTCACGATTCATGGATGTGTCGCTGCTTAACTTATCTCCCAGTTTCTCCTTAAGCTTTGGATGCACCAGTCTTAAATACTGATAGGTCAGCTCCTTTAAGAAATTGATTCCGCCCATGCCATCTGTCAGTACATGAAAAACCTCAAGGTTAATCCGGCATTTATAATAAGTTACCCGGAAAAGATAGCTGTGGTTCTTATTCTGTCTGATAAAACGGCATGGAAAATGTCTTTCTTCCTGTACTCTTGGAGCACTTTTGCCATTTTCTTCAAAATAATACCAGAAAATCCCCTGACGCAGTCTTAAGTTAAAGCCCGGAAATTTTGGAAGTACGATATCCAGTGCCTGCTGCAGATACTCCGGCTGCACCTCTTCCTTTAAGGTAACTGCAATCCGGTACACATTGCTCATTGATTCTCCTGCAATGACCGGAAAAAGATGTGCCGTATTATCCAGCCGGTCCCATTTGATATCGGTATGACGGCGCTTATTATCTTCTGCTTTCCGCTGCTGCTTCTCCTGCTTTTCCAATTCCTTTGAAGCGGCTTTTTCGTGCCGGCTCTGCTCTTTGACAGCCTGCTTTTCCTGTTTGCTTTCTGCTTTGGCAGCGGCTTTCTCCTGTTTGCTTTCTGCTTTAGCGAAAGCTTTCTCCTGCTTTATCTTCTCTTTATTTTGTTGTCTTAGCTTTTTTTCTTCTTTACTCATAACGAATATTATAAAATAATACACCTAAAAATACAACCGGCGTTTCTAAGCTGTCGGCATTTTTCGTCTCGGCAGGCAGACCTTAAATGTTGTCCGGCCGTTTTCACTCATTACACGGATGGTTCCTCCATGCAGATCCACCAGTTCTTTTGCGATGGCAAGTCCCAGACCCGCTCCTCCGCTGTTGGTCTGTCTCGCTTCATCCCGCCGATAGAATTTGTCAAAAATACGCTGCTGTTCTTCCGGTGATATTGTCTGCCCCTGATTACTGAACAGGATAACGGTTCCCGGTGGCTCCTCCCATGCGGAAATGACAATGGTACTGTCCGGATTGCTGTAGGCAATGGCATTTTTTAATATGTTATTAAAAATCCGCGCCAGCTTATCTGCATCCCCATATACTTTGCAGTTTTCATCAGCCTGTATTTCCACTTTCTTATGTTCCGGTGCAAGAAGCGGGTACACTTCATCCGACAGCTGCATCAGCATATAATAAAGATCTATCTCTGTCGTTGCCAGTTCAATATCCTGCCGGTTAAAACGGGTGATGTCAAAAAATTCATTCACCAGAACTTCCAGTCTCAGTGCTTTGTCCAGGGTGACATGGATAAATTTATCCTGCTGCTCTTTTGAAATATCCGGCATCTCCTCTAATAATTTCAGATACCCAATCACAGAGGTAAGCGGCGTCCGGATATCGTGGGCAAGATACAATACCAACTCATCCTTCTTCTTCTCTGCCATCTGAATATCATAAAGCTGCCGGTTTAAAGTTGCATTCACGCTGTTTAACTTTTCTTCCATGGCAGCCATTTCCTTCGACATGCGGATCTGTCTGCCATCATGATGCACCAATGCATTGATTCCATTATCAATTTCCTGAAAATATTTTGTAAATGAATTTAAAAAGAAATAAAACATCAGACAGAATACCAGTGCAATTGCCCCAAAGAAAATCAGTTCGAAGTGATTTCCGATATTATGCCAATAGAAATCTCTCGCATCTTCATAAGTCATGCTGGTAAAATCATAAAGAAACCTTACAATTCCATCCGCAAATCTGCCCTGCAGCACATACTGGTAGAGAAACCAGATGCCAAAGAAAGCTCCTGCCATCAGTAATACAATCCGGGAAAATATTTTTCGTCTTACCGGTGCAAAATCCAGTTTTTTCTTATTATTGTCATCTTTCAATCTTATATCCCACTCCCCATATTGTCTTAATGTATTTTGGACGTTCACCGGTATCCTTAAGTTTCTCCCGCAGATGCCGGATGTGAACGGTTATGGTATTGTTGCTTTTGCTATAATATTCGTCTTTCCAGATAATATGAAACAGCTCTTCCGCACTGAGTACCCTGCCTTTTGCTTCACACAACGCCTGCAAAATCGTAAATTCTGTCGGTGTAAGTGAAATCTCATCTCCATCCAGATAGCATTCATGTGCACATTTCTTTAACAAAATTCCACGGCATATAATAGTATCATCCGATTCCGTTCCTGCATGATTTGATGCATACGTTCCATCTGCCGCATCATATGAACCATTTGCAGATGTATTTTCTATTATATTACCGTCAAAAGACATATTCTCTGCCGGCTGGTCCGTCCTTGCTCCATAGCGCTCATAACGGCGTAACTGTGCCTTCACTCTTGCAACCAGTTCCAGCGGAAGAAACGGTTTTGTCACATAATCATCTGCTCCTATGGTAAGTCCGGTTACTTTATCCACTTCGGAATCTTTTGCAGTTAACATAATAACCGGATAATTCTCTTTTTTTCGAATCCGGCGGCACAGCTCCAGTCCACTAATCCCCGGCAGCATAATATCCAAAATTGCAAGGTCAATTTTCTCATGCTCTATTGCATCTATTGCTGTATCTCCATCGTAACACTTGATTACGTCAAACTTCTCACTTACCAAATATATCTCTACTAAGTCTGCAATCTCCTTCTCATCATCCACCACAAGAATACGGTTTTTCATAAAAATCCCTCCTGCCTGTCTGCTATTCCAAACACATTATAGCATACAGGCAAAGGAGGGATTCCTTATTATTTATTAAGATTTACTGAACTTTGCCAACATGGCGGTGAGGATGAATCCGCCATAAACCCGGTGCAAAAATCACTAACATCGGGTATAATTCCAATCGACCAACCAGCATGTCAAACATCAATACCAGCTTGGATAAAACACTGAACCCACCAAAGTTACCGGTCGGTCCTACCCGGTTAAGTCCCGGTCCGACATTATTAAAGGTTGCCATAACTGCTGTAAAGTTCGTTGTCATATCAAAATTATCAAGACTGATTAACAACACTGATACGATAAGAATAACAACATAGCCTGCCAGATAGCATAACACAGTCTTTACCACATTATCCGGTATTCGTCTTCCGTCCATATGTACCTTCTGCACACTTCTCGGATGGGTCACAGACATAATTTCATTACGGACAGATTTTACCATAATAATGAGACGGGAAACCTTAAATCCACCGCCGGTACTTCCGGCACAGGCTCCGACAAACATTAAAAGCACCAGAATCATTCTTGAAAATTCCGGCCAGAGATTAAAATCTGCCGTGGCAAATCCTGTAGTACTGATAACAGATGCCACCTGAAAGATTGCCTGCTGGAATGCTTTTCCAAAAGAAGCAAAGCTGGCTCTGATATTAAATGCAATAAGCAGTGCCGAACCGAATACGATCAAAAGATAGTAACGCATTTCCTCACACATCAGTGCTTCCTTCGGCCGCTTAATCAAAAACATATAATATACAGTAAAATTAATGGAACAGATAATCATAAATACCGTAATGATAATCTGCACCGCTGTACTATAAGATGCTATACTACTGTTCAATAGTCCAAATCCACCGGTTCCCACGGTACCAAAGGTCAATGTCATGGAATCAAAGAGTGGCATTCCTGCTATTAACAGCGCAATAATCTCAATCACCGTAAAGATTACATAGATTCCATAGAGAATCATTGCAGTAGTCTTTACCTTTGGAACCAGTTTTCCAACAGATGGTCCCGGGCTTTCTGCACGCATCAGATGCATGCTGGAGCTGTCGGAAAGGGGCATGACTGCCATAATAAATACCAGCACACCCATACCACCAATCCAGTGGGTAAAACAACGCCAGAAAGCTGTTCCACGTGAAAGTGCCTCTACATCACTTAAGATACTTGAGCCTGTTGTCGTAAAGCCGGAAATTGTCTCAAATAACGCATCAATATAAGATGGAAATTCTCCGGTTAAATACATTGGCAATGCGCCAATCAGACTGAGGATTATCCAGCTTAATGCAACTGCTGCAAATCCTTCTTTTGAATAAAATACACTGCTCTTCGGTTTTCTTCTTCTGCCCCAAAACCCAATCAGCATACAGGCAAGTCCGATCATCAGATATAAAAAGCCTTCCTTTTCCTGATAAATACCTGCTGTTGCTGCCGGAAGCAGAAGAAAGATTCCCTCGAAACATATAACACTGCTTAATATGTATCGAATCATGGAATAATTCATGACAAGCCTCCTACCTTAATGCATCCCGGATATCATGTAACCCTGTTGTTGTGGTAACAAGAATTACCGTATCTCCCACTTCAATTACACTCTGTCCTTTTGGAATGGTCACTTTTCCTTTATGGGTGATACATCCAATCAGCATCTTGGGTTTCAAACGAAGATCCTGCAGTGGAATTCCAACCACCGGAGAGCCCTCTTTAATGAGAAACTCCAATGCTTCTACCCGGTTGTCGTTCAGCCGGTACAATGTCTCTATATTACTTCCCATGGAATTCTTCATGGCACGTACATACTTGATAATACTCTCGGAAGTAATGAATTTCGGATAAATAATACTTCCTACATCTAACTGGTCAATAATGTCATCATAAGAAATACGATGAACTTTAGTAATCAGTTTTGCAGAAGATAAACTCTTTGCAAACAATGCCAGCATGATATTCTCTTCATCAAAATTAGTGGTCGCTACAAAGGCTTCTGTCTCTAACAATCCCTCTTCGATTAAAAGGTCTTTATCTGTTGCATCGCCACAGATAATCATCGCCTTTGGAACCATTTCATTTAATTCTTCGCAGCGTTCTTCGTCACGTTCTACAATTTTGACACGGATACCCATTTCCAAAAGCTGCTTTGCAAGATAAACAGAAGTTCTTCCGCCACCGACGATCAGTGCATCTCTCGCAGAAGAAGTAGGTACTCCTAACTTCTTAAAGAATTCAATCGTCTTAGCCTGTGTTCCTACAATGGAAATCTCATCCCTGGCTTTCAGCTCAAAATTACCATCCGGAATATATACTTCATCTCCACGCTCAACCACTGCTATCAGTACGTCACAATGCAGTCTGCTTCCCATATCCTTAAGTTGCATATTACAAAGAGGGTTGTCCTCCTCAATCCGGTAGTTGACTAATTCCACCCGGCTCTTGGCAAATGAATCCACTTTGAGCGCGGAAGGGAATTTCAGCAGTCTCGCCATTTCGCGTGCTGCTGCAAGCTGTGGATTGATAATCATGGACAACCCTAATTCCTCTTTAATAAAACCTATTTCTCTACTGTATACAGGATTGCTGACTCTTGCTATCGTATGGCAGCCTCCTGCTTTTTTTGCGATCAGACAGCATAAAAGATTCAGTTCATCTGAACCTGTCACTGCAATCATAAGGTCTGCATCTGCAATCCCTGCATCTGTCTGTGCATTAAAACTTGCACCATTTCCAATAATTCCCATTACATCACATACATTGGTCACTGCCTCTACAGCCTGCTGTCTGCAATCAATTACTGTAATATCATGTTTTTCTTTACTAAGCTGTTCTGCAAGTGTTGCACCTACATTACCACAGCCCACTATAATTATCTTCATAGCTTCTCCTATGCTTGTTCTCATACATATTTATTGGTCGTTGAAGCAAATACCTATGACGAATTATAGCAGACTTTATAAATAATGCAATCCCGGTTTTACCCAATCCTAATTCTGGGCAAATCTTGCCAGGAACTGCTTTGTTCTCTCTTCTTTCGGATGCTCGATTACTTCCTTCGGGTCACCCTGTTCAATAATATAACCGCCATCCATAAAAATGACACGGTCAGCCACATCTCTGGCAAATGCCATCTCATGGGTTACAATTACCATGGTCATATGCTCACTTGCCAGCTGACGGATTACTTTTAAGATTTCTCCGGTAAGCTCCGGATCTAATGCGGAGGTTGGCTCATCGAAGAATAAAATCTGTGGATGAAGTGCTAACGCTCTTGCAATGGCAACTCTCTGCTGCTGTCCACCAGAAAGCTGGCATGGATAGCAGTCTGCCTTATCGGATAACCCCATTTTTTCAAGAAGCTCCATTGCTTCTTTCTTTACTTCTTCTTTATTCCGCTTCTGCACGTGTACCGGTGCATCCATCAGATTCTTTAACACGGAATAATGTGGAAACAGATTAAAGTTCTGAAATACCAGTCCGAAATATCCCTGAATCTTTTTTAATTCTGCGTTTCCCACATACTGGGATTTTCCATCCGCACCGGTTGACACCGCATGCTCACCGAGATAAACCAGTTCTCCTTCATCCATAGTCTCAAGAAGTGTGGCACAACGCAGCAGTGTTGATTTACCGGAACCGGAAGGACCGATAATTGCTACAACCTCACCCTGTTCCACGGAGAGTGAAATATCATGAAGTACATCTACAGCCCCAAAGCTTTTCTTTACATTCTTTATCTCTAACAGCTTCATTCTTTTCCTCTCCTTACTTATAATAACTCAGTTTCTTTTCAATTCGTTCCATGATAAATGCCACTACAAAGTTAAAGATGTAGTAGAAAAGTCCTGCTACAAACAATGGCATGATGCTGCTGACACGGGCTGCAATCTGTTTTGCAATGGTAAACATTTCTGCATAAGCCAGTACAAATGCCATGGAAGTATCTTTTACCAGTGTAATAACTTCATTGGTTACCGGCGGCACCACGCGTTTTACCATCTGCGGGAAAATGATTTTACAGAAGGTCTGTGCCTTAGAGTATCCTAATACTTTGGCTGCTTCATACTGTCCTACCGGGATTCCTTCGATTCCTGCACGATAAATCTCTGCGAAATATGCCGCATAATTAATGGAGAAACCAATGATTGTTGCATAAAAGCTATACTCTTTGGAGATTCGGATTCCAAATAGGTAATATGGTCCGAAATACACCACCAAAAGCTGAAGCATCAGCGGAGTTCCACGCATAATGGATATGTATAATTTTACAAGCCACTGCACCGGCTTAATCCGTGACTTTCTTCCAAATGCCACTAAAAGTCCTAACGGCAGTGAAAATACCAATGTTAATACAAATATAGAAAGTGATGCCAGCATACCGGAACCCAGCTGCTGTGCTACAGCAATAAATGACATATCTATTCTCCTAAGCAAACCATTTCTGGTAAATTATAATCTGTGTAGTTATTTACGATAGTAGTAAATGTTCCATCTTTTACCATCTCATCCAAGGTCTTCTGAACCTGGTCTTTTAACTCTGTATTACCTTTTTTAAATCCGATTGCATACTGCTCGCTGGATACCTGTTCATCCAACATACGGAAAGCATCTCCTCTGGATGACATCTGGTATTTTGCTACTCCGATATCCAATACTACTGCATCTACAGCACCGGACTCCAAGTTCATAAATGCAGTATTGTAATCAGCTACCTGCTGAAGTTCAGCAAAAGATGCAGTCAGCTCTTTATTTTCATCGGTTGCATCATCTCCCTGTAATGCTGCAAGTCCTGAAGAATCAGCCTGAACGTCTACTACTTTTCCTGCCAGATCTGATAATTTATTAATATCCGAATCTTTTGCAACAACTACAACGATACTGTTGTCTACATATGGATCAGAGAATGTATAATCATCTTCTCTTCCGTTCATGGTAAATCCGTTCCAGATACAGTCAATGGAACCTGACTCTAATTCCATATCTTTTGAATCCCAGTTAATTGGTTTCTTTACCAGTTCCCATCCGTTACGGTCACATACTTCCTGTGCCAGTTCAAGGTCAAATCCGGTATAATCTCCATCCTCATCCATATAGCCATATGGTGGAAATTCTGCGTCAAATCCTACAACAAACTGGGTACGGTCTGAACCATTGTCGCTCTTTACATTTTCAGTATTCTGGACAGATGCATTGTCTTTTTTATCTGCATCCTTACTTCCACAGCCAGCCAGTGACACGGTCATTGCAGCTGCCAGTAAAACAGTCAACATTTTCTTCTTCATAATAGAGTTCCTCCTCTTTTTGTAATATCTTTTTATTAAGTTCTTTTTCCATCACTTTAGTATACTACCATGATAAATCAGTAATGTAAATCATTTTCTATATTAATTTCAGGTTGTCAGCCGATAAATTTTAGACTAAAATTGGGCATATACATGAATAATCCATAGGTGCTTGCGAATGGGGAGAGTTTTTGCGAAAAATATTATGCGATTCACAGGGAAATTTCTCTTTCGATACAAAATACCACAATTCTAAAATGCATCTTTTGCTTGTTATTATTAAAACCGTCTTTCCAATGTTTGTCAGAATAGCAGCACGGTTCGTCGAAGTACAGATGCCTGATAAAGGCTGTTAGGGGCACTTGGAATTTCGTCTGGCAACAGGCAACGCTGGTACAGGGATGTACCAGCGAGGCACATTTGAACATGGATGTGAATTTGTGCCGGTTGCCAGATGAAAACAGCATTATACCGAAATTCCTAGTGCCCCTTGCAGGCATTATGTGGCATCTGCCCTCGACGGACAGTACTGCTATTCAGCCAAAGCAACAGGAAAGACAGTTTACAAACAAGCAAAAGACGCATTCTAAGAACTGTTGGCATTTTGTATCGGATAAAGAGAAATTTCCCTGTGAATCGGCGTAATATTATTGCAGGAAATCCTCTCCCCCTTTCGCAAGCACCTATGCAATCAATGATAAAAGGAGATATTACACCATGAATATACCAAATGACCCAGTCATGTTATTAAGTTACATCAATACACAGCTTCGGGATTTCTACCCTACCTTGGATGAACTCTGCTCTGCCTTAAATCTTTCGAGGAACGAGCTTTGCAATAAGCTTTCCGCCATCGACTATGAATATGACGAGAAGACAAACCAGTTTGTATAAATATGGTCTGTTGTGGCGGTAGGGAGGACATTTTCCCTCTCAGCATCAAAAATAACCACATTTATACCAACCGTTCCGATACACATAATGAAAGGAGTATCCCATGTCACTTTACGAAGACCTCTTGCAAAAACAGTTTCTGCCCCACGCCTACGAAGACTGGACAGATTATCGCAATGCCATCAGCAATTATCTGATTGCCTCTACTGCTGCTGACAGCTCCCTTGCCATCTTTGGTGCCGGCGGTTGTAACGACTGGGATTTATCGCTCCTTGCCGGACACTTTTCATCGATTACTTTAATTGATAATAATCTTCCTGCCATGAAACAGGCTCTTAAACGCTATCAGTTGGAATCTTATCCTACCATTCACCTTGACGAATGCAATCTTACCGGTTTATACGACAGTGATTACGAAAAATTCTGTGATACACTCTTTGAGCAGAAAAAGCTCTTTGGTGCTTCCATCGATACGGAGCTTCCGGTCAGTACGGCACTGGCATATCTGCATCAGACTTATGAGAAAGCCAAAAAGCATGTCATACGCTATGGCAGTCATGCTTTTGATTATTCTGTGGCTTTTGGTCTTCACAGCCAGCTTAATAATATGGCTGCATGGATCTGGGATACCATTGCAGAAAGCTTTCGCTGGCAGGATGAACGGGTAACGGAATACATTGCTTTCCAGACCGATGAAATCGTAAAACGGGTTAATGATACCATTTTACTTTCTACCGGGAAAGACGCTTTCTTTGGAAATGAACGGACTTCTTCCCTTAACGATTCTCCCGTAAGCGGCGCCATGGAATGCATTTTAGACATCAAAAAACGTTACCCCGGCTGCCAGGCAGCTCTCGTTCCATGGAATTTTAATCCGGAACTTGGGGTAACGTATGAAATGCTGTTACAACATGTAACACTATAAATCAATTCTATGACTGTGCGAACTGGCTGTTATAAAGGGCTGCATAGAATCCATTCTTCTGAAGCAGTTCTTCATGATTGCCCTGTTCAATAATATGTCCGTCTTTCATAACCAGAATAATGTCTGCCTCTTCAATGGTAGACAGACGATGGGCAACGATAAAACTGGTTCTTCCCTTCATCATCCGGCCAAAAGCTTCCTGAATCTTCATCTCAGTTCGTGTGTCAATCGATGAAGTTGCTTCATCCAAAATCAGCATTGGCGGCAGGCAAAGCATAACTCTGGCAATGCAAAGAAGCTGTTTCTGTCCCTGGGAAAGATTGCCACCGTCCTCTGCAATTACCGTATCATAGCCCTTGGGCAGACGTTTGATAAAATTATGGGCATGGGAAGCTTTTGCTGCCTCCATGATTTCTTCATCGGTAGCATCCGGTTTTCCCATACAGATGTTCTCACGAATGGTTCCCTCCTTTAACCAGGTTTCCTGCAATACCATACCATAGCTGCTGCGCAGGCTGCTTCTTGTCATATCTTTAACCGGCACGCCGCTGACACGGATGGTTCCGCTGTTGACATCATAGAACCGCATTAGAAGATTAATCAATGTTGTCTTACCGCATCCGGTCGGTCCGACAATTGCCACACGCTCACCCGGATTGACATGGAGATTAAAATCCTCAATCAGCTTCTGCCCCGGCTCATAAGAGAAGTAAACATGCTCTAAATCCACATCTCCCTTTACTTCCTCTAATACCACTGCATCTTCTGCATCCGGTACCTGTGCCTCTTCATCAATCAGCTCAAATACTCTTGCTGCACAAGCCAGTGCATTCTGTAACTCAGTTACGACACCGGAAATCTCATTAAAAGGCTTCGTATACTGATTTGCATAACTTAAGAAACAGGATAACTGCCCAACACTGATTCCACCATGGATAGCCGAAACTGCGCCAAACACGCCAACACCTGCATAAACTAACGCATTGATAAAACGGGTACTCGGATTGGTAATGCTGGAAAAGAATAAGGCACGAAGGGAATATTTTTCCAGTCTTTCATTAATTTCATCGAAACTTTCCAACGCCTCATCTTCATGGGAAAATGCCTGGACAATTTTCTGGTTTCCAATCATTTCATCGATTAAAGCAGTCTGTTCTCCTCTTGTCTCCGACTGCAGCTTAAACATGGAGAATGTTTTCTTTGCAATAAATCCTGCTACCACAAAAGACAACGGTGTTAAAAATACGACCACTGCGGTGATTTTTACATTTACGCTTAACATAAAGCCTAAGGTTCCGATAATTGTTACCACACCGGTAAACAACTGGGTAAAACCCATCAGAAGTCCATCTGCGAACTGGTCTACATCTGCAATTACGCGGCTGACTATTTCACCGTAGGAATGAGCATCTAAATATTTCAGTGGAAGAATCTCTATTTTGCGGATAGCATCCTTACGGATATCCCGGACAATATTATAAGTCATCTTATTGTTGCAGACATTCATAATCCACTGGGCAGCTGCCGTAATCAGAATGACTACCACCATTTTCTTAAGGATTGGTGTAATATAAGTAAAATCTACTTTTCCTTTGTCTACGATATAATCAATGGCATCTCCGGTAAGAATCGGAATGTATAAGGTTAAAACTACACTGATCACCGCTAATGCAATGGACAAACCTAAGAATAACCAGTACTTTTTCATATACTTAAGGATTCTTCCAAGGGTTTCCTTCTGTCTTGATTTCTTTTTCATATCAGTGTCCTCCTTCCGTCCTCTTAAACTGCGAATAATAGATTTCCTGATATACGCTGCAATCCTTTAACAATTCTTCATGGGTGCCGGTTCCTGCAACAGTTCCATCATCTAATACGATAATCTTATCGGCATACATAATGGATGCGGCACGCTGTGATACGATAAATACGGTCGGACGGTTTGGCATATTATGAATTGCCTGACGCAGTTTAGCATCAGTAGCATAATCCAGTGCAGATGAGCTGTCGTCCATGATAAGGATTTCCGGCTGTTTTACCAGTGCTCTGGCAATTGTAAGACGCTGCTTTTGTCCACCGGAGAAATTCTTTCCACCCTGTTCTACTTCCGCATTCAGCTTACCGTCTTTCTTATCTACAACTTCTGCTGCCTGTGCAACGGAAAGTGCCTGCTGCATCTCTTCTTCCGTCGCATCCTCTTTGCCCCAGGCAAGATTACTTCGGACGGTTCCCGCAAACAGAACTGCTTTCTGCGGCACAATACCAATCTTATCTCTTAAATCCGTAATCTTATATTCCCGGACATCCATGCCATCTACCATAACCTGTCCCTCCGTGACATCATAGAAACGAGGAATCAGATTGACCACAGAGGACTTCCCGGAACCGGTTCCACCGATAATACCAATGGTATCTCCTGGCTTTGCTTTAAAATCAATGCCAGTTAAGGTATCTGCTCCGGCACCTTTATAACGCATGGAAACATTGCGGAATTCTACGGTATATCCGGTATCTTCCTTTTTGCTTCCATTTCCATCCACCATGGAAGTCTCCATCTCAAAAATACTCTGCACGCGGTTTCCACAGGCAATTGCCTTGGTTACCGTAATAATCAGGTTTGCAAGCTTTACTAATTCCACCAGAATCTGGGACATATAGTTTACCAGTGCTACTACTTCACCCTGTGAAATCTTTCCGATATTTACCTGAATTGCACCTGTCCAGATAAGAATAACCAGTGCCACGTTGATGATAATATAGGTAAGCGGATTCATCAATGCTGAAATTTTTCCTACGAAGAGCTGTACATCCGTCAGCCTCTCATTACTCTCATCAAAATCTGCAATTTCTTCCTGCTCTTTATTAAAGGCACGGATAACACGGCTTCCGGTCAGATTCTCCCTTGTTACTCCAAGGACTTTATCTAAAGATGCCTGCACCCGGCGGAACAACGGAATTGTAATTATCATAATTCCAAATACCACAACGGATAAAACAGGAATCGTTACCACAAAGATAAGCGCTGCCTTTACGTCAATGGTAAATGCCATAATCATGGCACCAAATACAATAAAAGGAGAACGCAAAAACAGACGGAGTACCATATTGACACCGGACTGTGCCTGATTGATATCACTGGTCATTCTGGTAATCATGGTATCCGTTCCTGCGGTATCCATCTCTGTATAGGACAATTTCTGAATATGGTCAAATAATGCATGACGTACCTTAGTTGCAAAACCTACTGCCGCTTTTGCTGCAAAATACTGTGCAGTAATGGAACAGGTCAGTCCCACTAATGCCAGCAAAATCAAGATTCCACACATTTTCAAGATGAATCCGCCATCTTTATTGCCAATACCGGTATCAATGATTGCTGCCATAACCAAAGGCACAAACAATTCAAAGGATGCCTCTAATAATTTAAATAATGGACTTAAAATGCTCTCTTTTTTGTAATCCTTTAAAAAACGCAATAACTTTCTCACTGTACCTGCTCCTAATTAGTGATCATCTAATATTCCCTTTTTCCTATCTTTCTATGGCTGAATCTTATCTTTTTTTAATCCATCCATATAAACTTTGGTTTCAGCCACAACCACACCGCTCAATGCAGTAACTGCAATCAGGTTCGGCAGAGCCATCAGTCCGTTGAAAATATCTGCAATGGTCCATACAGCAGATACTGTCATAAACGGTCCGATAAATACCGCTAAGATGTATAACCAGCGGTATGCTTTTACAACAGCCTTCTTATGTCCGGTCAGATACTCCAGACAGCGCTCACTGTAATAATCCCATCCTAAGATTGTGGTAAATGCAAAGAATACCAGACATACCATCAGGATAAAGGATGCTACCTGATTTGGGAACGGAAGTCCGAGCTGGAATGCCTTGGTTGTAACAGCAACACCTTCCAAGCCCATGTCCCATGCACCGGTAAGTACGATTGCAAGACCTGTCATGGTACAGATAATCAGTGTATCAATTACAGTTCCAAGCATGGAAACCAGTCCCTGTTTTACCGGATAATCGGTCTGGGCTGCTGCAGCCGCGATTGGTGCACTACCAAGTCCTGCTTCATTTGAGAAAATACCACGGGCAATACCTTTCTGCATTGCTACAATAATACTTCCCATTGCACCACCGGCTACCGCCTTAAATCCAAAGGCACTCTTTATAATGGTTGCAAATGCTGCTGGAACCTCTGTAATATGCATCACAATAATAATTAATACAACAACCACATAAGTCAGTGCCATAAATGGTACAATGACCTGTGATACTGTAGAGATTCTCTTAATTCCACCGATGATAACAAGCGCCACACAGATGGTAAGAATAATACCTGCAATAATTACAGTCCAGGAATAAGTTCTTCCAAAGAGGTCAACTGTCCAGGTGGTATCCGGGTCAAAGAAACCCTTTACTGCACTGGTAATACCATTAATCTGTGTAAAGGTTCCGATTCCGAATAAACCTACGCCCACACCAAAGAAGGCAAATAATTTTCCAAGCCATTTCCACTTTGATCCCATTCCATTTTCAATATAATAGAATGGTCCGCCGATGATATGACCATCTTCTGCCACCACACGGTACTTGATTGCCAGTAGACACTCACTATATTTTGTGGCAGTTCCAACCAGTGCTGCTATCCACATCCAGAATAACGCACCCGGTCCACCTTCTACCAATGCAGTTGCTACTCCGACAATATTTCCGGTTCCTATGGTTGCTGATAATGCAGTGCAAAGTGCTGCAAAACTGGATACTTCGCCGGATTCGCCACTCTTTTCATTTTCAAACAAATATTTTACTGCTAATGGTAATTTTCTAATCTGAAGTCCCTTCAGGCGGATGGTAAGAAAAATTCCCACCAGAAGGATCAATACAATAAGTGGTACACCCCAGACAAAATTATCAATTTTACCAAGAATGCTGTTAATCTGGTCTAACATTTTTGTTCGCTCCTATTCTCTTTTGATTCCAATTTAAATTGTTAAATACACTTTAGCATAGCACAGTTATCAAGTGCAATCAATAATTCTATCTTTTTTTTCGCATAATTTGTATAAAAATACTCCTTTCGGGTTATATTACGGATGAGGTGATGACAAAATGATTTTAACCGAACAAGAGACTATGCTGTTAAATGATTTAAAACAGCAGGAAGAACTTTGCCGCGACAAATATGCCTTTTACAGCAGCGAAGCAAAAGACCCTGAATTAAAACAGTTATTTGAGGTCATTCAGAAAGAAGAAGCAGAACACTATGACACCATCAGCAGTCTGCTTTCCGGTGATACGCCTGATGTTGGTATAGCTGCCCCGAAGAACTATCAGCCAAACGCTGCTTACCATGCATCCAGTGAAAATGCCGACAAGAAGCACGATGCATTATTGTGCAGCGATTCCATTTCCAGTGAAAAGTATGTATCTTCCGCATACAACAACGATTTATTCAGCTTTGCTTCTCCAAAAGTCCGTCAGATTTTAAACCATATCCAGACGGAAGAACAGCAGCATGCAGAAATGATTTACCGTTATAAAACTGCAAATCAGATGGCTTAACCTGCAGATGCATTGCAACTGTCAAAAAGGCATCGGAACAGGAAATTTTTCTGCTCCAATGCCTTTCATGCTTTTTATACTTATTATTTATTTTCGCTGCTCACGGTTCTTACATTTCATCTCATACATTCGCTCATCTGCCCAGTTAATATACTGTTCCATGGATGCCTCGGTATCCGGCTCCTTCTGGTAATAACCGATACTCATAGACAGACGGTACGGCAGCTTCTCATCCCTCTGCCACTGCTTTAACAAGGCTGTTATCTGAGCTTTCTTTTCTTCAGCCTGTTCCCAGCTTAAAGCATCAGAAACCACTAAGAATTCGTCCCCTCCATAACGGATAATCAGTTCCTTTTCACAGAACGCCTCCTGCAATGCCTCTGCTGCAAGGCAGATTGCCTGGTCACCCGCTTCATGACCAAACTCATCATTGATTTTCTTTAACCCGTCCATATCAGCAAAGATAAATAACAATCGACGTCTGCTGGTATTTGCCTGTTTTACCATATCTACCACAAAACGGTTGATTCCCATCCGGTTATAAACTCCTGTCAGGCTGTCGCGGACTGCCATATTATCAATGTTACGGGCAGCATTCCGAAGTTCTGATACATTCTTTAACTTTTCCAATGCATTACTGATATTACGAATCCAGACATAATAATTTGGAATATGTTTTGTATCCAATGTACCGGTCAGTATCATATATCCCAGGCAATTATCCCTGAAATGAACCGGCATATAGAGATATTCCCCTGAACCTCTGCCATTCCACATTGCCGGGAACATCTGCTCACTGGTAAAAGAATAAAATTCCGGCATGCCGTCCTCATTACTTAATTTGGTTATGTATATCTTGTTTTCATAATCCCGGGTAATTGTGCGGTTGCGTAAAATGTTGTTACCACGGCCGGTCATCTCATAATAAATACTCTTATTCAGGCACAGATATACATCCTCTGTCGTAAACTTTCCAATATTCTGGCGGATACAGAAGATTAATTCTTCCAATGATTCGCACTCCATCATCTCATCTTCCATATTGTGTATCTGATAAGTATATTTTTCATTTTCTTTTTTTTCAAGGTATAACGTTTCTATCGCAGATACCACGCGCTTTTTATCCTCTAAAACACAGCCACAGCTTTCATCCACTGCAACACGGGATGTCAAAATCAGTTCCTGTTTCTTCCCTGTCTCAATTTCCTGCAAAAGCAACTGCATAGCGGTATATCCCAGTGTCTCCTTTGGTCTGTCTACCGTAGTAATTCCCGGAATATAGCGCCGGGTATCATAAGAGCCATCAAATCCTGTTACTGCTATGTCCTGTGGCACCTGATATCCCAACTGTTTCAAACGGTTGCAGGCACCTAATGCCATCTCATCATTGGCACAGCAAAGTGCTCGTGGCATCCTTCCAGCCTCTTCCATGGCATCCACTACCTGTACGCCACTGTCAAAGGAAAAATCTCCATGCCATACCGCATAATCTTCTGCAGAATAGTTCTTTTCTTTCACAAAATCTTCAAATGCCTTCTGGCGGATATTACTCTCTTCATTTGTTGCATTTGCAGCTACAAAATGAATCGGATGATAGCCATGACTGTCAACATGTTCTACCATCTCCCGCATTGCCTTATAATTATCTATTCCAATCAGGCTTAAGCCTTCTACCTTTTCCTCAAAGCTTACTGCAGGAATGCCAGCGTGACGTATTCTTCGAATAATTTCCTCTTTTGTTGGTTTCTCCCAAATTGTATTTGTCGCAAAAATTACGCCATCAAAACGTGAAAGATTAGCCAGCGAATATATTTTATTTTCTCCAAGCACATGCTTATCCGAAATCTCACTCCCTGCCTGACAGGTAAAAATAGAGATTGCATAGTTTGCTTCCTTTGCCTTACGAATAATACCATTAATTAATCTGGTCTGATATTCACTATTCCATCCAGCTAAAAAGACTGCAATATTACCCAGTTCTTCCATTATATTCCCTCCAGCATATTTCTTTTATTTTACCACAAATATTCCGACTTTCCACCTGCTTTTTATGAAACTCTTTAAATTTATTTACCAGACATTTATCCCACATTCTCGTGCCTGCGACGGTCGCTTGCGACATCTACCTTATACGCTGCAGTGCGCATCCTCGCGGAGCATTTTTTACTTTACAGGAAAGCAATTTCCTGTAAAGCAAAAAAAGACCTGCAAAATAACAGGTCTCTTTTTCTACATCTTCTTTATATATTTTCTTCAGTTTTCTTATAACTGTGTTGTTACGAAAATATCGTAAATTGCTTTGATGGCATTTTCAAAATCAGAATTACTTACTCCAATGATAATATTTAACTCAGATGACCCCTGGTCAATCATCTTAACATTGACATTTGCATGTGCCAGTGCTGAGAAAATTCTTCCGGATGTTCCTCTGGTGGAACGCATACCGCGTCCTACAACTGCAATCAGGGCGATGTTAGACTCCAATTCTACGCTGTCCGGCTTTGCAAGGCGGTGAATTGCAGATACAACTGCCTGTTCCTTGCCTTCAAATTCCGGCTGATGTACAAATACGGTCATGGTATCAATACCAGATGGCATATGTTCAAAGTTAATACCGTTTTCTTCAAATGCAGAAAGCACTTTACGTCCAAAACCAACTTCTGAATTCATCATATCTTTATCAATATTTACAGATACGAAGCCTTTCTTTCCGGCAATACCGGTAATGGTATATTTGGACTGGTGACAGGTTGTTTCCACAATCCATGTTCCCTCATCTTCCGGTGCATTGGTATTACGGATGTTGATTGGAATACCGGCTTTACGAACCGGGAATACTGCATCTTCATGTAATACGCTTGCTCCCATGTAGGAAAGCTCTCTTAACTCACGGTATGTAATTACTTTAATTGGTTCCGGATTGTCAATAATTCTTGGGTCTGCAATCAGGAAACCGGAAACATCAGTCCAGTTCTCATATGCTGTAGCATGAACAGCCTTTGCAACAATAGATCCTGTAATGTCAGAGCCGCCTCTGGAGAAGGTCTTAACACTTCCGTCCGGCATGGAACCATAAAATCCAGGAACTACAGCACGTTCAACCTTGGAAAGACGTTTGCTCAACACTTTATCTGTCTTGTCTGCATCAAAGTTACCATCTTTATCAAAGAAAATTACTTCTGCTGCATCCACAAATTCATAGCCTAAATAGTTCGCCATTACAATACCATTTAAATATTCGCCTCTGGAAGCTGCGTAATCAGAACCTGCCTTAGCTGCAAAGTTCTTCTCAATTACTTCAAACTCATCTTTCAGAGAAAGCTTTAAGTTCAATCCGTTAATAATGGAATCATAACGTTCTGCAATCTTTTTTAATTCCTTATCGAAATCCTCATCATTTTCCGCCAGAGCATAACATGCATATAACATATCCGTTACCTTGGTATCTTTGGAATTTCGTTTTCCCGGTGCACTTGGTACAACATAGCGGCGTTCCGGGTCTGATGTGATAATCCTGCCTACTTTTGCAAACTGTGTTGCACTTGCAAGTGAACTTCCACCAAATTTAACTACCTTAATCATCGTCATTTGCTCCTTTACTATCTCATAACTCAAGATTGTATCTTATTTTTCCCCATTTGAAAAGAAGTAAATGTAATTTCCATTTAAAAATTTCAATTTAATTTCTATTCAATTTATGCTTCTTCCTGTTTTTTGGTCTTTAACAGTTTGGTAAAGCAGCTTGCTGCCACCATAACACCTAATACCATCAGAAGAACTGCAACAATGAGCTGCAAACCATCTATCAGAAATACTGCAGTTCCATTCATTACATTGCTTACCAGTGCAATGAATTTCTGAACCAGTGCAGTAAAGGTTACTGCCAGCATGCTTACCATTGGTACATACAGTGTCCAGCCGGTACGTCCGGTAGTCTTTAAGAATACAGCCAGTGCAATCAGAACAAGTGCTGCAAGTAACTGGTTTGCAGAACCAAACAGCGGCCATACATTGTTGTATCCGCCCAGTGTTAATAAGTATCCAAAGAATAAGGTCACGATTGTTGCGAAATATTTATTGGTTAATACTCTGCGGACACCACCCATTTTTGCAGGGTCTGTTGTATCCTCATAGAATAATTCCTGGAAGGACATTCGTCCGATACGTGCTACAGAATCCAGTGAAGTAAGTGCTAATGCAGATACACACATGGTCATAAATACAGTTGCCACATCATTTGGTACACCTAACATCTCAAGGAAGCCAGCAACACCGGATGAGAAGATTGCAAATGGTGTTCCATCTGGTTTTGTACCATTTACAGCTACTGCACCAACAACGACCAATACGATAATTCCAAGTAATGACTCTACTACCATTGCGCCATAACCAACCATAGGCATATCTTTTTCATTGCGGATGGTCTTAGATGATGTCTCAGAAGATACCAGACTGTGGAATCCGGAAACAGCACCGCAGGCAATGGTTACAAATAAGGTCGGGAACAGATAGGATTTACTTCCGTCTGCTCCGGTTAAAACGAATCCGTTAAATGCATTTAACTGCATTGCAGGATGTGCAACTACTACACCAACAACTGCGCCGATAATCATACCAAGAAGCATAAATGTTGTCATATAATCTCTTGGCTGCATTAAAAGCCACATTGGAAGTACCGATGCTAAGAATAAGTAAATCATAATAATGTAAATCCACATGGTCTTATCAGTATAGATAGGAAGTTTCATACCTACTGCAAACATTACTACAATTAATGCAATTGCAACGATACCTTTTACGATTTCGTTCATCTTTGGTGCTTTCTTTAAGATAATACCAAGGATAACTGCAACACCAATGAATAACATGGAAACGGTTGCTGCTGCACCGTTGGCATATACAGCATTACCATCTCCTGCCGGATATGCATTGAAAGTTCCGGCAACCATATCAGTAAATGCTGCGATTACCAAAAGGGTAAATAACCAGCAGAATAACATGAAAAGCTTTCTTCCCATCTTACCGATGTACTTTTCAATAATCATACCCATGGATTTTCCTTCATTCTTAACAGATGCATACAGAGCACCAAAGTCCTGTACTGCTCCGAAGAACAATCCACCAACTACTATCCATAAGAATACAGGTACCCATCCGAATACACTGGCAAGGATTGGTCCCGTAACAGGGCCTGCACCAGCAATAGATGAGAACTGATGTGAGAATACGGTAAATCTGGATGAAGGAACAAAGTCCTCTCCGTCTTCATATTTTACTGCAGGGGTTTCAGCTTTCGGGTCGATTCCCCATTTCTTAGCCAGCCAGCGTCCATAAAGCAAATAACCGGCAGCCAACAATACGATGGCTATTAATACAATAACTAAACCATTCATTTTCAAATTCCTCCTCATATGAATTATTTAATTATTGTTTTTACTCCCTTTTAAATTTAATGTCAAGGTCTAAATTTAATCAATTTTATATTACTTTTTTAATCTATCCTTCCTTTAATCGTTGCTCTGCAATGCGTCATAGCCGGTCTCCCCGGTACGGATTTTCTGGGCGGAGCGAATCTCATAGCTGAAGATTTTGCCATCGCCGACCTCCCCGGTAAAGGCTGCCTTCTGTATGGCTTCGATGGTTTTTTGTTCCCATTCTTCGGAAGATACTACGATTTCAAATTTGATTTTCGGAAGCATCTGCACTGCCACTTCCATGCCCCGGACAATTTCTTTATATCCTCTCTGCACACCGCATCCCATAACCTGCGATACTGTAATACCGTTGACTCCGATGGCATTTAATGCTGCTTTTACATCTTCGAATTTTTCTTCCCGCACAATTGCGTCTATTTTAATCATCATATCTGATTATCTCCTTTTCTATCCTACTGGTCTAATCCGTTGAAGCTTGGGTAAGCATTTTCACCGTGCTGGGTTACATCCAGTCCAAGCTGTTCTTCTTTTAAGCTTACACGAAGCGGTGTAAAGATCCTTACCACTGCCACACAAAACAGGGTACCAACCACTGCAATTACAATTGTAATTAAAATTCCTTCCATCTGTGCCAGGAAAAGACGGTAATCTCCAAACACCAGTCCATCCCATTTTGCAGTACTGTTAATGGATTTCTGTGCAAAAATTCCGGTGGCAATTCCACCCCAGATACCACCAATTCCATGGCATCCAAATGCATCCAACGCATCATCAATTTTCAGTTTCTTCTTAATAAGTGCAACTCCGAAGTAGCAAATCGGGCTGACCAAAGCTCCGATAATAAATGCTGACCAGATTGGAACAAATCCTGCACCCGGTGTAATTGCCACAAGCCCTACCACAAGCCCGGTGGATGCACCTACCAGAGTTGGCTTTCCTTCTTTTACAACATCAATAAGCATCCAGGATAATAAGGCTGCTGCTGCAGAAATTGCAGATGTCATAAATGCATGGGCTGCCAGTCCATCGGCTGCCAGTGCACTTCCTGCATTAAATCCAAACCAGCCAAACCATAAAAGAGATGCTCCTAATACAACAAACGGGATATTATGAATACGATAAGTTACCTGCTCATAGCCACGTCTTCTTCCAAGTATGATTGCCAGAACCAATGCACTGACTCCGGAGCTGATATGTACCACATCTCCTCCGGCGAAATCAACAGAACCAATCGCTGCTAAAAGTCCGCCTTCTCCCCAGACCATATGTGCCAGTGGATAATATACAACAAAGGACCATAGTGTTACAAAGAGAAACAGTGCCTTAAACTTCATTCTTCCTACTAAGGAACCGGTAATCAGTGCCGGTGTAATCATGGCAAACATCATCTGGAATGCACAGAATACAAGATGTGGAATGGTATCTGCATAAGGTCCTGTCTCCCAGCCTACACCATTCAAGGCTATCCAACGGAAATCTCCAATGATACCTCCGTGATTGCCACCAAATGCAAGGGAATAACCAAACAGTGTCCAAAGCACTACCGACAATCCCATGATTGCCACACATGCCATCATCGTGTTACATACATTCTTTCTTCGTACAAGACCTCCATAGAAAAATGCAAGTCCCGGTGTCATAAAAAACACAAGTGCTGTTGCAATCAGCATAAAGGCTGTATCTCCAGTATTCATATCTAATCCTCCTTCTTTTCACTTGAGAAACTCTTTATGCGAGTAGCGCACGGAGCAAAGCATGTGCCTTGGCACATTCTCGTGCCTGCGGCGGTCGCTTGCGATATCTACCTTATACGCCGCAGTGTGCATCCTCGCGGAGCGTTTTTTACTTTACAGGAAAACAATTTCCTGTAAAGTAAAAAAAGATGCCAAAAACACGTTTTCGTGTTTTTGACATCTTCGTCTACAGCTAGGACTATAGCACTTTTCTATCCCTATTGCAAGGGCATTTTTTAATCAATTAATTATTTTTTGTTCTTTTGCTAGTTTTTTTGTGATGTTTCCGGCTGTTTTCTCACCCAAAAGGATACTTTATTTCATCCATTTATCTGCCTCTTCTTTCAGCCAGGAGTACCATGCTTCCATTCCCTCTCCGGTCTTTGCGGAGATTGGGAATATCTTAAGATTCGGATTCCGTTTCCATGCATACTCCTTTACCTTATCCATATCAAAGTCAAAATATGGCAGCACATCAATTTTATTGATAATAAGTGCATCGCATACGGTAAAGATTAATGGATATTTCAATGGCTTGTCGTGTCCTTCCGGTACGGACAAAATCATTGCATTCTTCACTGCTCCGGTATCAAATTCTGCCGGGCAGACAAGGTTCCCCACATTTTCAAGGATAGCAATATCTACATCCTCAGTGCCAAGCTCCTTCAAGCCCTGTCTGGTCATGTCTGCATCCAGATGGCACATACCGCCGGTATGAAGCTGTACAACCTTTGCTGCTGTCTTATCAGCAATCGTCCATGCATCTACATCGGAATCAATATCCGCTTCCATGACTCCTACCCGGTAGTCCTTTAATAGTTCATTGACCGTTGGCACCAGGGTAGAAGTCTTACCACTTCCCGGTGAAGACATCAGATTTAAGAGAAATGTTTTCTCTCCCTTTAACTGTTCTCTTAAGCTGGCAGCATCCTTATCATTATTTTCAAATATACTTCTTTTTACTTCAATTACTTTCATTTCCAGTTCCTCAATTATACCCTATTTTACATCTGCTCTTGCCAGTGCATCTTTATAATACTTGAAGTCTGTAAATACTTCGTTGGTATACGGATTCTTCTTATTCTTTACAGATTTGTAAATGATGTATCCTAAAGCAATGGCATTTACAATCAGTGCCAGTGCGCTGACGATTGTCATTGCGGTCGGATCTGCATTGTTCGAAGTTCCTGCTACAATGCCATTTACCGTTCCGTCTGCATACTGTCTGGAAATGGTTGCCCATGGATAATAGGTTGTTCCATCGGCAGCAGTCTCCTGAAACAGTGGAAAAATCTGTGCAAACATACACCAGATTGCCAGTGTATTTGCACGGTTCATAATCCAGCCACCCTTGTTCCAGATTAATGCTGCAATAGTAGGTGCTAAAAGCAGTGCTACACCACAGAACCAGGAGTGGGTTGGCAGACAATTGTAGGTATAAGCGAAGTTCCAGATATCATATACTACAATGTAAACCCAGATCATATCCGGCCAGATCATATCTTTCTTGTCTTTGGAGGAATATACTTTCCACCAGCCTGTCATGCAAAGGATATTTAAGATTCCTGCGATTCCGTTCATTACGTTGTGCCAGCCACCATAGAGCCATACATCTTCGGAAGATAACCACCAGGAATACCAGCCGTTGATTGCGGATTCGAAATCGCTGGCTACTGCAATCAAAATATTAATTGCTACGATTACAAATGGGAATGCACGGAACCACTGTTTCTTTCCAATACCCCATTCATACTTAATCATCATAAAGCCGATACATCCGGCAAGTGCTGCATACAGTTTTGCGTAATGGAACCATCCATTCATATAAAGATGTGTCTGGTTATTTACGGCCCATTCTACGCCCTGTCCTGCGCATACTGCAATTACAACAAAGTAAACGGTAAGTGCCAGCGGAATAATTCCAAACATCATAAGTCCACCAAACTTGGTTCTTCTTGCAAACTCATTTAATAAAATAAGTCCGGCTAAGACTGCCAGCATGGCAATCCACTGATAAATTCCATTTCCTCCATAAACATGAAACAACATTTTAACCCCTTCTTTCTTTGGTAAATTATTTATTGGAAAGCCTGCCTCAGCAGGCCTCCATTTCTTTGATACTGCATTCATTTCCCGTCAGCAGATAGGTGTCATCACTCTTACAGTACGGACATTGTCTGCCGAATTTTACAGTCGGATAAGTCTTTTTGCAATTCTCGCACATGGTTACCGCCGGAAGCGTCTCGATACGCAATTCCGATTCCGATAACAGGTCCGATTTCTTCCGGTAATAGTCCCAGCAGTCTAAAAGGTATTCCGGGACAATTCCGCTGACTTCTCCAATTTCCAAAGTAACAGAACCTATCTTCGTCACTTCATTTTCTTCTGCTACTTCCTTTAATGTTTTGGAAATATGAATGATAATTCCCAGTTCATGCATACACTCACATCCTGCTTTTTATTTCTTCCTGCCTTTGAATTTAATCTTAATCTCACGCTTTAACATATATGGGAAGATTGCCTTTAACTTGTCTTCTGATTTTACCATGCGGCTTGCATCCGGCAGGTCACGGCTTAAGTGGATGGCATCAAATTCGCACTTCGTTGTACAGATTCCGCAGCCGATACACTTATTCGGGTCTACTACGGTAGCACCACAGCCTAAGCAGCGGTTTGCTTCTTTCTGTACCTGCTCCTCGGTAAAGGTGCTTCGTAAATCACGGAAAGTATGCTTTGCATCTCCAGCCTTATGTCCCGGCACCTGACGTTTTGCATTGTCAAAGGTCTCAACTTTAATATTGTCTTTATCCAGTTCAATGAACTGTCTTCTGTTACGTCCCAAAGTAAGGCTCTGTCCTTCATGGACAAAACGGTGAATAGATACACAGCCTTCTTTTCCTGCTGCAATAGCATCAATAGCAAATCTTGGTCCGGTATAGTTATCTCCACCGGTAAAAATATCCGGCTCTGCGGTCTGATATGTTACCGGATCTGCCTTTAAGGTTCCGTTCGGATTAAATTCCACTTTGGTTCCTTCTAATAAAGCCCCCCACTTAATAGACTGTCCAATGGATAATAATACCTGGTCACAAGGAACCGTTAATAATTCTTCTTCGTCATATTTTGGTGCAAACCGTTTATTCTCATCCAGTACAGCGATACATTTTTTGAATACCACTGCGGTCACTTTGCCATTCTCGGTAAGGATTTCCTTTGGTCCCCAGGAATTATTTACCACAATGCCCTCTTCTTCTGCCTCTGCCACCTCATCATCGGCTGCCGGCATAATATCTCTTGATTCCAGACAGAACATGGATACATCGGAAGATCCGGTACGAAGTGCGGTTCTTGCAACGTCTACTGCTACATTTCCTCCACCGATTACTACGGTCTTGCCAGATAATTTCACGCCTTCTTCATTTAAATTGACACGACGCAAGAAGTCTACTCCGGTTTCTACGCCTACGGCATCTTCTCCCGGTACTCCGGTCATACGTCCGCCCTGTGCACCAATTGCTATGTAAAATGCTTTATACCCCTGTTCACGCAGCTGTGTTATGGTGATGTCCTCGCCAACTTCTATGCCGCACTTGAATTCTACCCCCATCTCGCGCAGCACATCGATTTCTGCATTGATCACATCTTTTTCCAGACGGAAAGATGGAATACCGTTCATCAGCATACCACCCGGTCTTTTTTCTTTTTCAAATACAGTAACCGGATAACCCATTTTCTTTAAATAGAATGCGGCTGACATTCCTGCCGGTCCTGCTCCGATTACTGCTACCTTCTCCTCAAAAGGCTTTCCAGAATAATTCAACATTGGTGGAATATAACGCTTCTCTGCATGGAGCTCCTGTTCCGCAATGAATTTCTTGATTTCATCAATAGCTACTGCCTGGTCAATGGTTCCCCTGGTACATGCATCTTCGCAGCGGCGGTTACAGATTGCTCCACATACTGCCGGGAACGGATTCTCCGTCTTAATCAGCTTCAATGCATCCAGATATCTTCCCTGAGATGCCATTTTAATATATCCCTGTACCGGAAGATGTGCCGGACATGCTGTCTTACATGGTGCGGTACCGGTGTCATAACAGTTAATCTGGTTATCATCCCTGTAATTTGGATTCCATTTTTCCGGTCCCCACTTGGTGGTATCCGGAAGCTCCTGCTGCGGATAGGTAATATGTCCACCATCTTTGGTGCATAATTTCTGTCCGAGCTTTGCTGCACCAGCCGGACAGTACTCTACACATCTTCCGCAGGCTACACATTTCTCCGGCTCTACACTGGCACGGTATGCGGAGCGTGACATATTTGGTGTGTTGAAAAGCTGGGATGTACGCAATGCATTACATACACCGACTGCACAGTTACAGATTGCAAAGATTTTATCTTCTCCATCAATGTTCGTAATCTGATGGACATAGCCATTATCCTCTGCTCGCTGCAGAATCTCCATTACTTCATCATAATCAATGTAACGGCCCTTTCCAGTCTCTACACAGTAATCTGCCATATCACCGACACCAATACATAAATCATCCTCTAAGTCTCCGGTTCCCTCCCCACGGATTCGCTGTTGCCGTCTGCAGGAACATGCGCCAACGGAATATTTATCATATTTATTGAGCCAGTGGGAAATATGCTCCACGCTTGCCGACTGCTGGTTTGCCGGGATTGCTTTCTCTACCGGAATAACATGCATTCCGATTCCTGCTCCACCCAGCGGAACCATCGGTGTTACTTTCTCCAGCGGAAGTTTTGACATCTGTTCAAAGAAATCTGCAATCTCCGGATGTGTTTCCACCTGCTCTTTATTCATTACCATGAATTCTGCACAGCCCGGAACAAACATTGGCAGTATGTACTGCTTATGATGATCTTCATTTTCCCGGTTGTATTCAATCAGTCCGATGACACTCATCTGCTCTAACAGTTCTTCGGTCCGTTCTACGCTCTTCTTACATTTCTTTGCTACTTCTGCTGCGGTAGCCGGTACTCTGACTTTCATTGCCAGTGCAACTTCTGCCATCTCATCCGTTACCACTCCGGCAAGTCCCCAGTATTCCGGGTCATTTTCCGTAACTTTCACTCCGATTCGGTCTGTAATTTTCTGACCGAGTTTCAGAATCAATTCTCTTGGTTCTGCCATGTGCCCCTCCTTTGTATGATACCTGTATTGCTCCCCTCACAGGTTGTTTTTTGTCGTGATTCATCACAGTATTTGTATATATTATACAATATTCGGTTATTTTTATCAATAATTATCACACTTTTCACAATAGTTCTTCATAAAAAAGAAACTGTGTCTTGTGAATTTTATACACAAAACACAGTTTCCTGTTTCTTTTGATTTTCTCACTGTTTGAAACTCATTTTCTAAAATCAGTTTCCAAAATTCTTATTTTCTATTAATCCAGTGGAATCAGTCTTTCTTTTCCACCCATATATGGCTGCAATGCCTTTGGAATATTTACGCTTCCGTCCGCATTGAGGTTGTTCTCTAAGAACGCAATCAGCATACGAGGTGGTGCAACTACAGTATTATTTAAGGTATGTGCGAAATATTTATTTCCATCCTTGCCTTTAACACGGATTTTCAGTCTTCTTGCCTGTGCATCGCCTAAGTTAGAGCAGCTTCCTACTTCGAAGTATTTCTTCTGACGTGGAGACCATGCTTCTACGTCACAGGATTTCACTTTCAAGTCTGCCAAGTCACCGGAACAGCACTCAAGGGTACGTACCGGAATATCTAAGCTGCGGAACAAATCTACGGTATTCTTCCAGAGCTTGTCATACCACTCTTTGGACTCTTCCGGCTTACATACAACAATCATTTCCTGCTTCTCAAACTGGTGGATACGATATACACCACGTTCTTCAATACCATGTGCTCCTTTTTCTTTACGGAAACATGGAGAGTAGCTGGTCAGAGTATATGGAAGTTTTTCTTCATCATTGATGGTATCAATGAATTTACCAATCATGGAATGCTCAGAAGTACCAATCAGATACAAATCCTCGCCTTCGATTTTATACATCATGGCATCCATTTCATCAAAACTCATAACACCGGTTACAACATTGCTCCGAATCATAAATGGTGGTACACAGTATGTGAATCCACGGTCAATCATGAAATCTCTTGCATAAGAAATAACTGCAGAATGTACTCTTGCAATGTCTCCCATCAGATAGTAGAAGCCATTTCCCGCAACTTTTCCTGCTGCGTCCAAATCAATACCATGGAAACGATCCATGATATCGGTATGATATGGAATTTCAAAATCCGGAACAACCGGCTCACCAAATTTTTCAATTTCTACGTTATAGGAATCATCTTTTCCAATCGGAACGGATGGGTCTATGATGTTTGGAATTGTCATCATAATCCTGGTAATCTTTTCCTGTAAATCTTTTTCCTGCTCTTCCAACTCTGCAAGGCGGGCTGCATCTTTGCTTACCTGCTCTTTTAATGCCATAGCTTCGTCTTTCCTGCCCTGTCCCATCAATGCACCAATCTGCTTGGAAATACTGTTACGGTTTGCACGTAATGCATCTGCTTCCTGCTGTGCACTTCTTGCCTGCTCATCTAACTCAATTACCTCATCTACCAGTGGCAATTTGTGATCCTGGAATTTCTTCTTAATGTTCTCTTTTACGATGTCCGGATTTTCCCGTAAGAATTTTAAATCAATCATCTTTGTTCTCCTTCTTTGATATCATGTGCTTTTTTTGAAAATTTTATAGGATTGATTCGTAAGCATGCGATTTTTCTCGCTACTCGCGTAAAAAATGCCTTCCATCCCATGCATTTTCATACATGGGACGAAAGGCTTATCTACCGTTCCGCGTTGCCACCCATTTTGCCGCATCACATTTACGTCTTCTCTTCTTTGCCTGCGACCACTTCATTGCGTATCATAAGGGGTACGAACCCGTGGCTTTCACCACCAGCCTCCGAAAGTGGACCAATTGCTTCCTAATACCGGCTCACACCAGCCGCCGGCTCTCTGAATTATTCCGTCAATCTTAGCTTTCGTCAAACGCTGTTTTTACTCTGTTTCCTATTATAGCGCGGGGATTAGATTTACGCAAGGGGATTCTACAATCCTCTGATTATATTTAAGTAATCCTGGCGTTGGTCAACAACAGCATAGATTATAACTCTTTTATTTTCTTCATTTATCTTATAGAAAACCAGATTTTTTTCCAATATCAACACCCGATGCCCTTGTCTTTTCAATACCAGATAATGCGGTTCTCCCCCCTTTAATGGACGAACCGCCAAATCAAGAATATTCTGTTCCAGTTCTTCTAATTTTTCCAGTGCAACCTTATTACCAAAATTTTCGGCTATATACAATACGATTTTTCTAATCTGCGCATCTGCCGTTTCTGTACGAACAACTTCATATTTCAATAATTCTATTCCTCCCCAAGCATTTGTCTTAAATCATCAAATGTTTCACGAACCGGTGCTACTCTACCATTCTTTACATCATCTTCCGCTTCTGTAAGAATTTCCAAAAGTTCTATTCTTGACTTCATTCTTTTATATTCCTCATACGAAAGAGAGACTGTATCACCCCGACCGTTTACTGTGATTATAACCGCTTCATTTTCTTCTCTGCATTGTTTTGAAATTTCACTATAATGATTTCTTAAATCTGCAGATGGTCGTATTGTTTCCTGTAATGCATGCATAAAAAACACCTCCGCCTATATTATAGTCACATCATATCATAATTTGACTATGTTATCAAGTTTTCCCTTTTTTACTTATCGTAAAGTGAAATTTTTAATTCCAGTTTTTTGAATTCCAATCAATTATTCAATTATTCACTGGATGCTTGGTAATAGCAAAAATCGCCTAAACCTCACGGTCTAAGCGATTTTTCTTCAAAAATTTTTTGCAGTTCTTTATATTCAAAATACTGTGTTGCTGAAAAATGTGATGAATGTATGGTTAGTCGATAACTGTAACATCTTTATCCCACAAAAACTCTCTATGTCCATTCCAATTAACCCCATAAAAGGTATCCGCCTCTGTATCATTTTCAAAAACTTCTAATACATCAAACTCGGTTCCATTTTCCACTAAAAAGTATTCACTATATACTTCACTACTTGGCTGGTCTGTTAAATATGCTCCATTTTCACTTGTAACCTTCACCCGAAACAGCACCGGCTCCTCCGTTTCTGTCTCCGTCACAGCCTCGGTCTCTGTCACGACCTCATTTTCTACCTTTGCCTCCGTTGCCGTCTCACTCTCTGCCTCAGTTGTGACAACTGCTTCGGTCACTTCTGTAGCAGCTGAATTTGCCTGCTCCTTCGTGCTGCCGCAGGCTGTAACTGATATTGCCATAAGTATCGTTAATACTCCTGTCATAACTTTTTCCGCTATTGCTGTTGAAATCTTTTTGTTTTTCATAAATGTCCGCCTTTCCTTTTTATCTTCCTTTTATCATTTGAACTGCCCTCTATTTTAGTACATATATTTACTAAAATCAATAGTAAACATCTTTATTATGATAAATTAAAAAAGTCCTCTGCAAGACCTATTATTTTTAGGATATATTCTGGATTTTTTGAGAATTATATAAATTTATTTTTGAAGAATTCCGGATTTATTTTTTAGATTTGGAGATTATATGGATTATATACAGCGAATGCGTAATTTACGCGAAGACCATGACAAAACCCAGCAGGAAATTGCCGACGTTCTCGGAACTTCCCAGACCATGTACGCCCGCTATGAGCGTGGTGCTAATGAGCTTCCTATCCGCCATCTTCTGAAGCTCTGCCATTACTATAGTGTTTCTTCCGATTATTTTCTTGGTCTTTCTGATATAAAAACAGCTCATTTACACCATGACAGTAAAACCTAAAAAGAGGAAAATTCAATGAAATCTGAATTTTCCTCTTTTTTTACACGTTTTCTATTTTTTACTCGTGACGCAATGCCTCGATTGGGTCTAAGTTTGCTGCCTTATAGGATGGCAGAAGACCGAAAATAATTCCGATAATCATGGAGAATACCACGCCGCCTACGGCTGCCGGTGCACTGATGGCAACCGGTGTGGTACTAAGTTTCGAGATAATCTCAGCTAATATGATTCCCACCAGAACTCCAATCAATCCGCCTAAACTGGTAAGTACTGCTGCCTCGGTTAAGAACTGTCCTAAGATAACAGACTTTCTTGCTCCGATTGCTTTCTTCAGACCAATCTCACTGGTACGCTCCGTTACGGATACCAGCATGATATTCATTACACCGATACCGCCAACCAGAAGGGAAATTCCGGCAATCCAGATTAACATGGTATTGGTGGACTGGCTCAACTGCTGAATTTGTTTTGCCTGCTCCAGTAAGTCTTCGGATTTGTACTTAATGGTATCATCCGATGTTGCAAGATAGCCATTTAAAATATCGGCACTCTTCTTTCCTGCATTGGTCATATCGCTGGTGCTCTTTGCTTTAATGAGGACCTGCTGTGGTTCGTCATAACGATAGATAATCGGCCAGGTTACAGATGGTACATAAATCTTACCACTGCTGTCCTGGGAATAAGTATAATAATCATCAATGGAATTGATAACCGGCTCGAACTGCTCGCTCTTGGTTACAATTCCTACAACAATATATGGCTGCTGCTTAATCTCAATGGTCTTTCCAATTGGATTCTCACCCTGAAATAATGCTTCTGCAGAATCTTCATCTAAGATTGCGACCTTTGCAAAATCACTGTAGTCCTCTTCGGTAAAGCAGCGTCCGCTCTTCATAATCATTCCCGCAGTATTAAAGTAGCCATTGTCTACACCCATAATATAACCGCCGGAAAGAGAAGTATTTTTATAGTATGCTCCATCATAATCCTGTCTGGAAAGGAATAAAGATGCATCCTCTACTTCATCCAGATCTTTAATCTGCTCCAGTGCTTCATTTGTAATTACCGGAATTCCACCCGGTACGCTTCCATAGGAAAAATCCATAGAATAATCTCCCTGATACAACTGCACTGTAACATTGTTATCACCTGCGCCAATCAGGTTCTGCTCAATCTGTTCATTCGTTCCTTTAATCGTAGATACAATTGCAATAATCGCTGCAATACCAATAATGATACCCAGCATAGTTAAGAAGGAACGCATCTTGTGTGACCAGATACCCTGAAAAGATAATCTTAAATTTTCTAACATGTTCGTCCCTCCTACTAATACATTACAGTTCCGGAATCTTCATCCTTATTGGTTTTGACTCCTTCTTTTGCTGTCTTACCATATGGAAAAGCAAGATAATCATCCATTGTAACTCCGGATTTGATTTCTACTGCATATCCGTATATGGTCTTTCCTGTCTTCACATACTGCTTTACCAGATGACCGGTTCCATCATCCTTCATGACATAGCTCTTACCATCTTCCTTACGCACATACGCTTTATCCAGATAAATCTTATCAGAAGCATCTTCATCTCCACCAAGATTAATGGAAAGACTTAAGTTGTCTCCATTGCTAAGTCCAGTACTGTCTTCAATATATGCGGTATAGCCATAATAGGATGCATTCGGATTGCCATTGCCATAATAATAGCCATTGGAATCCTCCGGGTAATCATTAATCTCTGTTATTGTTGCATCAAATACCATTCCGGTGCTCCAGGAGGTTGCTGTAACACTCTGTCCGACTTTCACCTGTTCCAATGCAAGCTCATTTAGAGTTCCTTTTACATATAGACCATCTGAACCGGAAAGTGTCAAAAATGCACTTCCATCATTTGGAAGATTATCCGGATCTCCTGCTTTCTTTACGGTACCATTAAACTCAGCATAAACCATTCCATCTTCTGACTGGCTTTCCATCTGTTTCAACGCAAGCTCCGCTTTTCTTTTATCCAGATCAAGCTTAGTCAGTTCTTTTTCTTTATCCGCAATCTCTTTTGCCAGTTCATCTGCCGTATATCCGCTCTGCTGGTTATCATCCGGTACAGATGGTGTATCCGGTACAACCGGTTCGACCGGGGTATCCGGGACATCCGGCTCATTAATTACTTTACTTCCATCAATAACATACCATTTTGCATCCGGGTCTGCTTCCTCTAAAGCTGCACCGACTTTTGTCCATGCACTGATTAAGGTTCCGGCTACGGTATTTCCGTCATGAATTTCAAATACCGCAACCTTCCCCTCACTTTTCAATGTATTCAGATAGCTTCCATAGACATATGCTTCCTTTGTACATAAGAAGCGGTATGGATTCTCCTGGCTTCCATCTCCGGTATATGGCTGCGCCGTTGTTGAAATATAATTATAGGCATCTCCGTTCTTCTCTTCTACCGTATCCGGTGTGGTTACAGAAGTATCCGTAGATGGTGTTTCCGGTGCTGATGGCGTCACACTGTCTACAGACGGTGTACTTGTTGTGGCATTGCTGATTGGCTTGGTATTTTTAAGCTTTTCCAATTCCTTCTGTGCTACAGCACTATTATTTTCGATTGTCTGGATGTCTAATTTCTTCATCTCAATTGCCAGGTCAATATTGGTCATATCATATTGTAACAGCGGGTCACCTTCGGATACTTCCTGTCCTTCTGTTACAAACACTTTCTGAATGGTCTGCTCTGTGCTGACATAAACATCCTGCTGCTGTCCATTGGTCACGGTTCCGTCACTTTCCATGCTGTCACCCCAGGAACCAGTATTTAACATGGATACTGACTGTACCTCTGCTACCAGCTTACTATTCTGGTATGCCCGGTATCCTACTATTCCTCCGGTGATTCCACCTCCGGCTAAAACTACGATTAGAATTGCAATTACAACTTTCTTTTTCATGCCTTGCCCTCCTCATCGTCTGTAAATATTTCTCCGTCTACTATATGGAGGATTCTCTTTGCCTGTTTTGCAATGTTAATATCGTGGGTAATCATGACAATGGTAACGCCCTCATCATTCAGGCTCTGGAACAATTCCATAATCTGTTTACCGGATTTCTGGTCCAATGCTCCGGTCGGCTCGTCTGCCAGTAAAATCTTCGGATTATTTACCATGGCACGGGCAATTGCTACTCTCTGCTTCTGTCCACCGGAAAGCTGTGTCGGACGGAACCCGGAACGGTCTCCTAATCCTACACGCTCCAATGCCTTCTGTGCTCTTTCTTTCCGTTCTTTCTTCTTTACACCGGCATAGCTCAGCGGAAGTGATACGTTATCCAGTGCACTTTCCCTTGGCATCAGCTGAAAACTCTGGAATACAAATCCAATACTGTTCAGTCGGACAGCAGACATCTCACGGTCTTTTAAGTTTAAGACATCCTTTCCTGCCAGTTCATAGGTTCCGGAAGTCGGTCTGTCCAGACACCCGATAATATTCATCAATGTTGTCTTCCCGGAACCGGACGGTCCCATGATAGCAACATATTCTCCTTCTTCTACCTGTAAAGATACATCCTTCAATACCGGAACTACCAGTTTATCCTGATTGTAATCTTTATAGATATGCTGCAGATTCAGAATCATTCAACCACCTCCGAATCTGTCGCACCTGACTCGCCGCTATCTGTTAATTCAGTTCCGGCTTCATCATACATTCCTTCGTCCATGTATTCGGTTCCGTCAGTATTATACATGCCTTCATCCATAGATTCAGTTCCGGCTTCATCATACATTCCCTCATCCATACCGGAATCATCTGTAGATTCCTGATTGTATAACGGAGAAGAATAATCTACTTCTTCCATATTGGTAACTGCAGCTACACCCTCATACAGTCCCTGCATCGGGAATGCAATCAGGTCATCTTCAGAAAGTCCGGATTTAATCTCATATTCACCCAGATTTTCATCATGCTCGCCTAATTCCACTTTACGTTTTTCCAGACGGTTCTTCTTATCTGCTGCCCACACATATGGGTCTCCATCATCCTGCACAATATAATAGTCATACAGCCAGAGTCCTTCCTTTTCTTCAACCTCGCCCTGTCCGTAATCCGGCTCTATATATAAATGCTGTCCTAACATCAGTCCGTCTGTACTGTCCAAAGTAACATAGAATGAATACTTGGACGCAGAATCTCCGGAGCTGCTTCCATCATACATATAAGAAGAATTACTGTCAGTCTGCGTGCTTTCAGTATCAATCTTGGAAATACTTCCTGTCCAGGTCTGCGTCTCATCTAATCTGGAACGTAAAATAACCGGTGTTCCCTCAGATATTGTTCCTACAGAAGTCTCATCAATTGTTCCTTTTACACGGTACTCGCCTGTCGCTAATATTTTCATATATGCTGCAGTATTTCCATTGGGATCCACCCCGTTTTCATTGATTTCTTTTACAACACCAGCCATCTTACTGGTTACTTCTGAGTTGTCGATGGATTTCTGGTATTTGTCAATCTCTGCCTGTTTGCTTTTCTTGTTGTATTCTGACTGCTTAATGGAAGTCTGCAGTGTCTGAATCTGTGTGGTATATTCAAACTGCTGGTCTTCCGGTGCGCTTGCTTTTTCTTTCTGCAATTCTGCAATCTGTGCATTTGAATTGGAAATGTCATTTGCAATGCCTTCCATCTCAAGCTTTGCCTGGTCTATCTGCATCTGCAGATCTTCTGTATCATAGGAAAATAATACGGTTCCCTCTTCTACTTCATCACCAACAGAAACGTATACTTCCTTTACTTTACGTTCGGAATCCTTATTTATCTCTAAGGTCTCCTGTGGTTCTACCACACCACTGTAACGATTATTGATTCCTGCTGACTGGTTCATAATTGCAGATACTTTTTCTACATATACCTTGTCTGCAGAATTTCCACCGTTGCTTCTTCCCTTTAGGAAATAGAATCCTACTCCGGCTGCAACTACTGCCGCTGCAATAACTCCAATAATAATGCCTACCTTCTTTTTGCTCATCTGTCTCCTCCTGAATAATTCCTTTTTTCTGCCTTTTACCTGTAGAAGCTGCCGTTGGCAGTTTCTCAGGAATGCCTGACAATCGAAAAAATAGCCGTAAAGCTTTCATACTTTACGACTATTTTATCATTTTCTTATCTGAAATACAGCATGGATAATTCCTAAGATTTCTTAAGAAATCATTAATTTCCTGACGAAATTTTTTGTGATTTATTTCAAAGGATATTTTGCAGTTAACTCTGATACGATTGCTCTTGCTTTTTCAGAAGCTGTTTCACCCTCTTTAATCATCATGGCAATTGCTTCTGCAATCTTATCCATATCCTCTGTATTCATGCCTCTTGATGTAACAGCTGCAGTACCGAGACGGACGCCACTGGTTACAAATGGAGACTTTGGATCATTCGGAATGGTATTCTTATTACAGGTGATATTTACAGAGTCTAATAATTTTTCTACTGCCTTACCTGTCAAATCATAATTAGTAAGGTCTACTAACATCAGATGGTTGTCAGTTCCGCCGGATACAATCTTGATATCACGGCTTAATAATCCCTTGCAAAGTGCCTGGGCATTATCAATAATACCCTGCTGATATACCTTGAATTCCGGCTGTAATGCTTCTTTCAAGCAGACTGCCTTTGCTGCAATGACATGCATCAGAGGTCCGCCCTGGATTCCCGGGAATACTGCCTTGTTAAAGTTATATTTATCTGCTGCTTCCTGATTGCAGAGAATCATTCCGCCTCTTGGTCCTCTTAAGGTTTTATGGGTTGTTGTTGTTACAACATCTGCATATGGAATTGGGCTTGGATGAAGTCCGGCTGCAACAAGTCCGGCAATATGTGCCATATCAACCATAAGAACTGCACCACAGGCATCTGCGATTTCACGGAATTTCTTGAAATCAATGGTTCTTGCATATGCGGACGCACCTGCAATAATCATCTTTGGCTTACATTCCATTGCAATCTTCATTACGTTATCGTAGTCAATGAAGCCTTCATCATTTACACCATAAGGTACAATATGGAAATAAGTTCCAGAGAAGTTTACCGGGCTTCCGTGTGTTAAATGTCCGCCGTGGTCTAAGTTCATTCCCATTACGGTGTCACCCGGTTTTAAAATTGCGAACTGTACAGCCATGTTTGCCTGAGCACCGGAATGTGGCTGTACGTTTACATAGTCACAGCCAAACAGTTCTTTTGCTCTCTCAATTGCCAGGTTCTCTACAATATCAACGCAGTCACATCCACCATAATATCTCTTTCCCGGATAGCCTTCTGCATATTTATTGGTCATTACACTGCCCATTGCTGACATTACTGCCGGGCTTACCCAGTTCTCGGATGCAATCAGCTCGATGTGGCTGTTCTGACGGTCAAATTCTTTGGTAATGGCATCTGCAACTTCCATGTCCACTGCCTGAATATCTTCTAATGTATACATGTTTCTTCTCCTTCTCTATGTGATTTTCTTTAGGCGATTGCGAAAGGGGACAGCTTTTCTTTCAAAATTTTGCTATGAAAGGGGATTTGGAGTTATTTGTACTGGAATGCCAGCAGTTCTTAAGTGTATGTTTTGCTTGATTGTAAACTGTCTTTCCGTTGCTTTGACGGGGTCGCTGTACTGTCCGCCAACTGCAGATGCGGCATAAAGCCTGCAAGGAGCACTAAGAATTTCGGCATGGACATCGTACATTCCGGCAACCGGCGCAAATTCACATCCATGTTCAATTGCGCCTCGCTGGCACGTCCCTGTGCCAGCGTTGCCAAAGAACAGACGAAATTCTAAGTGCCCCTAACAGCCCTTATCATGCATCTGAAGTTGACGAACAATGCAGCGACGATGTCAAACATTGGAAAGACTGGTTATCCAATTTCGCAATCGCCCAATATATTTACTTTGAGTATCATTATAAGTGATAGCCTGATTCAACGCAACTGTAATTTTACGCATTACCGTAAAAAAGTGCATTTTCAGATATCTTTTCCAGTTCCCTTTTCTAGGTGTCGTGTTTCATATTATACTGCCACTTAAATATGGCAGTTCCAATGATTACAATATAGCCTGCAACACTGAGGGCATCCGGTATCTGGTCCAGGAACAGAATGCCAAGAAGTGCCGCAAAGATAATCTGGGTGTAATCAAAAACAGATATCTCTTTTGCCGGTGCTTTCGTATATGCTGTGGTAATGCAGATCTGTCCGCCTGCTGCACATACACCAGCCAGCATAAGGCAGACAAACTGTGTCATGCTCATGGGCTTATATCCGATGATAAAAAACGGCAATGTGACAACACAGGAAAAGAGTGAAAAACAAAGGACGATAACCGGTCCCTTCACTCCCATTTTCCCCAATTTACGCACATAGGTATAAGCAATTCCTGCCCCCAGTCCGCCCAGTGCTCCAATTAATCCGTAAACAAACTGTATGTCAAAGGATGGCTTAATGACAAGCAAGGCTCCGGTAAATGCCAGCACGACTGCTCCCCATTCTACTTTATTTGCCTTTTCCTTTAAAATAAAGGTTGACATAATAATTGCAAAGAAAGGCGATAACTTATTTAACATATTGGCATCTGCAATATTCAGCCGGTCAATGGCATAGAAATTACAGACTAATCCTACCGTTCCGCAGAAGCTTCGCATGAACAGTCCGCCCCAGCTTTTCTTTGGTGCATAGAATGGCTCTTTTGCCCGGATGAGCAGAAAAGCTGCCACAACGGCAGCTACTGCATTTCGGAAAAAAGCCTTTTCCATCGTAGGCAGGTCTCCTGACAGCCGGACAAAAAATGTCATCAGTGCAAAAAAGAACCCTGCTCCTATAATAAATAAAATTCCCTGTCTTTTTTCCTGTTTCATATGATTCTTTCTATTCTGCAAGCAGTTTTTCTACGCTTGCAAGTTTGACGCAAAGTACAAAAATTTTAGTTGCTGTCTCAAGTTCTTCCATAGTCGGGAAGCTTGGTGCAATACGGATAACAGAATCCTCCGGGTCTTTTCCATAAGGGAAAGGTGCTCCTGCCGGTGTCATAACAACGCCTGCTTCTTTTGCTTTGGCAACAACACTCTTTGCACATCCCGGCAAAGTATTAAAGCAGATGAAGTATCCACCCTTCGGGCTAATCCAGGAACCGATTCCAAGCCCGCCTAATTCATCCTGTAATGTTTTTTCTACCATTTCAAACTTCGGACGCATAATTGCAGCCTGTTTCATCATATGTGCATTGATTCCGTCAATATTTTTGAAATAACGTACATGACGAAGCTGATTAATCTTATCATGTCCGATAGTCTGCATCGTAAACTGTTTTTCAATGAAATCAAGGTTTGCCTTGGAAGTTACGATTGCGGCAATACCGCTTCCCGGGAAGCTTACCTTTGATGTAGAGCAGAATTCATATACCATATCCGGGTTGCCGGCTTTCTCACATTCGCTGATGATGTCTAAAAGGCTGTCCTGCTCATCTTCATAGAGATGATGAATTACATAGGCATTGTCCCAGTAAATACGGAAGTCTTCTGCTGCCGGCTTTAATGCTGCCATACGGCGGACAGTTTCATCGGAATAAGTAATTCCCTGCGGATTGGAATATTTTGGTACACACCAGATTCCTTTGATGGAATCATCACTGCTTACCAGACGCTCTACCATATCCATATCCGGTCCTTCAGAAGTCATCGGTACATTTACCATTTCTACGCCAAAGAATTCTGTTACACCGAAATGACGGTCATAACCCGGTACCGGACATAAGAATTTTACTTTATCCAGTTTGCACCATGGTGTACTTCCCATGACACCGTGGGTAAAGGAGCGGGATACGGTATCGTACATAACATTTAAACTGGAATTACCGTATACAAAGACATGGTCCGGTGTGCTTCCTACCATATCTGCAATTAATTTTCTTGCTTCCGGAATTCCTTTTAATTCTCCATAATTTCTACAGTCTGTACCATCTTCTGCAATTAATTTACTGCTGCTGTTTAATACATCCAGCATCGGCATAGCAAGGTCGAGCTGGGTTGCTGCCGGCTTTCCTCTTGCCATATTTAAAGAAAGACCCATTCCCTTGTATTTTGCATATTCTTTTTCAAGGCCTTCCTTTACCTTATACAATTCTTCTTTTGACATTTCCTGATAAGACTGCATCTTATTCCTTCCTCCTGTATCATTCATCATTTTCTTTTAACCAGTGAAGCCACTGGGCGATTTCTTTTTCTTTTCCATTGTCGGTCGGCTCGTAAAATACCGAATCCGTCAGCCCGTCCGGAAGATACTGCTGTCTGACATAGTGGTGCGGGTAATCATGGGAATAAAGATAACCCAGACCATGTCCTAATTTTCCAGCGGATTTGTAATGTGCATCCTTTAAGTGATTTGGTATCGGTGCCGTTTTGGTATGTTCTACCACATCCATCGCTCGATTCAGTCCCATATAGGATGCATTACTCTTTGGGGCACTTGCCACATAGGCAACTGCTTCTGCAAGAATAATCTGTGCCTCCGGCATACCGATACGTTCTACTGCCTGTGCTGCAGAAACCGCTACATTCAATGCCATCGGGTCTGCTGTACCAACATCCTCTGCCGCGCTGATCATGATTCTTCTTGCGATGAAACGGATATCTTCTCCTGCATATAACATTCTTGCGAGGTAATAAAGGGCTGCATCCGGGTCTGTTCCACGGATACTTTTGATAAATGCAGAAATCGTATCATAATGATTATCGCCTGCCTTATCATATTTCACTACACGCTTCTGGATACATTCCTGTGCCACATCGATTGTAATATGGATAAGTCCGTCTTCGCTTCGTGGTGTGGTTAAGATTCCAAGTTCAATGGCGGTAAGGGCTGCTCTTGCATCTCCATTGGCAACATCTGCCATGAATTCCAGTGCATCCTCGTCGATGACTGCCTGATATGCACCCATTCCCTTTTCCTTATCGGTAACTGCCCGCACCAAAAGCTTCTTAATATCTTCTTTTTCCAGTGCATGCAGTTCGAAAATAATGGAACGGGATAGTAAAGCTCCATTGACTTCAAAATATGGATTTTCCGTTGTGGCACCAATCAGGATAATCGTTCCGTCTTCTACAAAAGGCAGAAGGTAGTCCTGCTGTCCTTTATTAAAACGATGAATCTCGTCGATGAAAAGAATCGTTTTCTTTCCATACATTCCCTGATTGTTCTTTGCCTGCTGCACCACTTCCTCCATGTCCTTCTTTCCTGCAGATGTAGCATTCATCTGAAGGAATTCAGCACTGGTGGTATTGGCAATCACTTTTGCCAACGTGGTCTTTCCGGTTCCCGGCGGTCCATAGAAAAGAATAGAACTTAACTTATCTGCTTTAATGGCACGATATAACAGCTTGTCCTTTCCGATAATATGTTCCTGCCCGACTACTTCGTCTAAGGTCGTGGGACGAAGTCTTGCCGCAAGGGGAGACTCTTTTTCCATATTCTGTTCCCGCATGTAATCAAATAAATCCATTTTTGCTCCTTGCATAATTTCAAAACGAATCTTGCATTTTTACTCTTATTTTTCTTCATTTTTATACTTTTTTGGTTTCAAAATGACATTTGAGCTTTAAAATAATTCATTTCATCCTAAGATACCATACCTTAATTTTTGTCTTTTGACAAGTCTATTCTGGTATTTTTTCTCGATTTTCCAGTGAAAACACACCAAAAATCCATTGAAACATTCTTTTTTCTCAAGGTAACTCAAATATCAGCTTATCTACCGTTACAAATTCATAACCCTGTGCCTGCAGCCGGTCAATAATCTCAAAGGCTGCCAGCATACTGCTGTCATAACCGTCATGTAATAAAATAATATCACCATCTTTGACATCCGTCATTACTTTATTGACGACTTTTTCCTTATTCTGCACCTCCCAGTCCCTTGGGTCTACATCCCAGAGCACCTCTATCATATTCATCTGACAGTCCAGATTCTTCTGGGTGCTTCCGAAAGGAGAACGCAAAAACTGCGGATATTCCCCGGTAATCTGATAAATGGCATCATTGGTCTTTCGAATCTGCTCACAGGCATCTTTCTTCGATAAGATGCCAAGGTTCACATGGGTATAGGAATGATTTCCTATGATATGCCCATCATCCTGAATTTTCTTTATCAAATCCGGATATGCCTCTGCTTTCTCTCCGATCACAAAAAAGGTTGCTTTGACATTGCGCTCCTTCAGCCCTTCCAGTAAATCTTTCGTACATTCCGGGCTTGGTCCATCGTCAAATGTCAATGCAACCTCTTTTATTCCACTTGTTTTCTTTGTATTCATACTCTCTGCATTTACCAGATGATTGACACGGATCCGACAGGCTCCGGCGGCAATTACCAATACCGCCAGTGCCAGATTCATCCATATCAATGCTTTTCGGATTCGACTCATTTTACACCGTTACTTTTCTGCTCTCCTGACAATATATGCAGCAACTGCATTTCTTATTATGTCAGACTTGAACCATTTCAGGCGGTCGCCGGTTTTGCGCTGGCAGTCAGTTCTCCATCGGTAAGGTCGATAAGAATGGTATCTCCCTCTCTGACTTTATCTGCAAGAATCAATTTTGCTGCCAATGTCTCCACATATTTCTGCAGGAAACGTTTCAGCGGTCTTGCACCATATACCGGGTCATAACCTTTCTCGGTAATATAATCCTCAGCAGCCTTAGTCAGTTCCACTTTCAGTTCACGGTCTGCAAGACGTTTATTCAGATCTTCCATCAGTAACTTGATAATGTTGCCGATGTTGTCTTTGGTCAGCGGCTTGAACATAATGATTTCATCCAGACGGTTTAAAAATTCCGGCCGGAAGTTACCCTTCAGTTCTTCCATAACAGCTTCTTCTGCTTCCGGACGAATCTCGCCATTTTCGTCAATGCCCTCCAACAGATGCATGGAGCCTAAGTTAGAAGTCATGATAATAATGGTATTCTTAAAGTCTACGGTACGTCCCTGGGAATCGGTAATTCGTCCGTCATCCAGTACCTGAAGCAGTACATTAAAGACATCCGGATGTGCTTTTTCCACCTCATCAAAGAGGACTACGGAATACGGTTTCCGGCGGACTGCCTCCGTCAGCTGACCACCTTCATCATAGCCTACATATCCAGGAGGTGCTCCAATCAGACGGGAGACGGAATATTTCTCCATATACTCGCTCATATCGAGACGGACCATATTGGATTCATCATCGAAAAGGCAGCTTGCTAATGCTTTGGCAAGCTCTGTCTTACCTACACCGGTTGGTCCTAAGAACAGGAAAGAACCGATTGGCTTGCTCGGGTCTTTGATTCCGGCTTTGGAACGGATGATTGCTTCTGTTACCTTGGTAACGCCCTCGTCCTGTCCAATGACACGTTTATGCAGTTCTTCATCAAGGTGCAGTGTCTTATTTCGTTCGCTCTCGGTCAGTTTGGCTACCGGGATTCCGGTCCAGCGGGAGATAATCTTTGCGATTTCTTCTTCGCTGACACTTTCATGTACCAGTGATAAATCTTCACCTTTGACTTTCTCTTCTTCAATTTCCAACTGCTGCTGTAACTGAGGCAGCTTACCATATTTTAATTCTGCCGCTTTATTTAAATCATAGCTCTGCTCTGCCTGCTGGATTTCATTTTTCAGGCTTTCCAAATCCTCACGCAGCTTCTGGACTTTCTCTACGGATTTCTTTTCATTGTCCCACTGTGCCTTCTTATTCTGGAACTCACTCCGAAGCTCTGCTAACTCTTTCTGTAAGTCTGCCAGACGCTCCTGGCTCAGACGGTCATCCTCTTTTTTCAATGCAGTCTCTTCAATCTCTAACTGCATGACACGACGGTTCAGTTCATCTAACTCAGTCGGCATGGAATCAAGCTCTGTCTTAATCAGTGCACAGGCTTCATCCACCAGGTCAATTGCCTTATCCGGTAAGAACCGGTCTGAGATATAACGGTTTGAAAGCACTGCTGCGGAAACCAGTGCACTGTCGGTAATCTTTACTCCATGGAATACTTCATACCTCTCCTTTAATCCACGCAGGATAGAAATAGTATCTTCTACCGTTGGTTCGTCTACCATAACCGGCTGGAATCTTCGTTCCAATGCGGCATCCTTTTCAATGTATTCCCGGTACTCATCCAATGTGGTAGCACCGATACAATGCAGTTCTCCACGGGCAAGCATTGGTTTTAAAAGCTGTCCGGCATCCATGGCTCCATCGGTTTTTCCTGCACCGACAATGGTATGCAGCTCATCGATAAAGAGGATAATCTGTCCTTCAGATTTCTTTACTTCATCCAATACTGCTTTCAGACGTTCCTCAAATTCACCACGGTATTTTGCTCCGGCTACCAATGCACCCATATCCAGTGCAAAGAGCTTCTTATCCTTTAATCCTTCCGGAACATCACCACGTACAATCCGTTGTGCCAGTCCCTCTACAACTGCGGTTTTACCTACACCGGGTTCGCCAATCAGTACCGGATTGTTTTTCGTCTTACGGGACAAAATTCGCACTACATTCCGGATTTCTGCATCACGTCCGATGACCGGATCCAGCTTCTGGTCTCTCGCCCTCTCTACCATATCATAACCATATTTATTTAAGGTATCATAAGTAGCTTCCGGATTATCGGAGGTCACACGCTGGTTGCCACGCACCGTAGACAGTGCCTGCAGGAAACGGTCTCTTGTAATACCATATTCCTTAAAAATTTCCTTTAATGCAGGGTTCGGATATTTTAACAAGGATAAAAACAGATGCTCTACGGAGACATAATCATCTCCCATCTGCTTTGCCTCATCCTCTGCACTAATCAATACCTTATTCAATGCCTGGCCGACATAAACCTGGCCGCCGGACACCTTGGTTCTTGCTTCCAGATGGCGGATTGCATTGTCTACAAAATGCTCCTTCTGGATTTCCATTTTCTCGATCAGTTTTAAAATCAGTCCATCTTCCTGCTGCAGTAATGCCACTAAAAGATGTTCCTGCTCGATTTCCTGATTGCCATATTCATATGCTAATTTTTCGCAATCCTGGATTGCTTCCATTGACTTCTGTGTAAATTTCTGAATGTTCATATCTTTCACCTCATTTCCCACTGTGCTATGAACGAATTCTTGTTATTTCTGTTTCCAAGCATAAATATAGCACGCATTATTAGCACTGTCAAGAGGTGAGTGCTAAAATTTTCAGACAATTTTTGTTAATTACTATTTTTCTTATATTTAAAAGGAATTCAGCAGTCCTTTCAGCCCTTCCTCTTTATAAACTCCCTTATAATATGCAACTTCATCTTTTATCATCTCATCAATCACCTGCATTCCAAGAAGTTCCACCGGTGCCTTATCATCTGTAAGAATATAATCGCCCTTTTCATAGGAAACGGTATCTGCCAATACCTCTGTCATCATTCCCTTTAACTCCTGATTTTCAAGCTTGGAAATGTTGTTAGAAAGATTCTTTAAAATTTCTCCATTGTCGGATGCAAACAGTTCCCGGTTTGTAGAGCCTGCCACATCCACAGTATATTCTGTTCCAAATACACTTCCTATGGTGTCGGAAAGATACTGGTTAATATTTCCTTCTTTCTGCCCACGCATGTTCATATTCACCACCATTACGCCATTTTCATTTAAATGCTCTTTTACCAGCGTAAAAAATTCAACGGAAGACATCTGAAACGGAATCGTAATATCCTGATAAGCATCTACCATAATGACATCGTATTTCTTATCGGATGCATTTAAAAATGCTCTTCCATCATAAGTCGTTACCGGCACATCCTCCGAAAGTGAAAAATACTGTCTGGAAAGCTTTGTAATCTTCTCATCAATTTCAACACCTTCCACATTCATATCTCCAAAATATTTCCGGCACTGGGTTGCATAAGTACCGGTTCCCATTCCAAGAATCAGCACATCCATGTCTGATATTTCTTTGTCTTTTAACATAAGCGGTGCCGCCATGGCATAATCATAATACATGCCGGTCAGTTCATCCTGCTTCATATACACAGACTGCACACCGAATAACACATTGGTGGATAAGGACACCTTGTCCTGATTTTCGTATACCTGAAGATAGTTATATACGGATTCCCCCTCATAGGTCAGATTATTTTCCCAGAATGCAAATGAGTCGGAATATCCAAACCCGCAGCACAGTGCAAATATCAGAATAGATGCAACTATTTTCTTCTTTCCGGTATGCGCATTGATAAAATATACGATGGATAATGCCAGTAAAATTCCCGCAAAGATAAGAAATGTAACGGATGTTCCTACTGCCGGAATTGTCACAAAGGTTGGGATAAAGGTTCCAATGATGCTTCCGATGGTGTTAAATGCCCCTAAGGTACCTACTGTCTTTCCGTTGTCATCTAAATTATCAACAGAATATTTTACCAGGGATGGTGTTACCGTTCCCAACAGAAACAGCGGAAATACGAAAATTACCATGCAGGCTGCAAAAGCTGCAATAATCAGGAAATTATTATTTACCGCAAAGATTAAAAGGGCTGATATTCCTATGATAATATATTTTCCCACTACCGGAATTAATGCAATCCAGATTGCGGCAATGATAATTCTTCCATACAGTTTATCCGGGTTCGGTGATTTGTCTGCCGTCCTTCCGCCATAAATATTTCCCAATGCCATGGCAATCATAATGGTTCCGATAATGATTGTCCAGACTATCTGGGAAGAACTAAAATATGGTGCAAGTAATCTGCTTGCGCCTAACTCTACTGCCATCACTGACATTCCTGCAAAAAATTCCGTCAAATACAAAAATAACTTTTTCATATACACCTCTTTTATTTTCCTTCAATATCAATCATAAGATACTCCGACTTACATCCCGTTTTAAACTTAATCGCCCAGTCGGAAATTCCTGATGTTACAATAAAATTCGTATTTTCTCTCTGCTCATATCCATAGACACGGTCATCCGGTGTCATTTTCGTAAGATTCTCAATGGTCATCAGCGGGAATAGCTGTCCACCGTGGGTATGTCCGGAAAGAACCAGATCCACATTGACATTCTGCTGCGCTGCATAATCCTGTGGCTGATGGTCTAATACAATGGAGAATTTATCCGGATCAAGGTTTGCCGTCAGTTCTTCCATTGTGGCTCTTTTTTTCTGCATATTCTTCGGATTTATCCTGTCTTCCTATTATATAGAATTTATCCGCAATCAGTTCTACCTCATCCTGCAGAACATGTACCTGATTTTTTTCTAATTCCACTATCAAATCATTTCCATCATAGCCCCGGTATTCCGGCGGATAATATCCTTTATCATGATTTCCAAAGACATAATATACACCATAAGTCGTATCAAGCTCTCCTAATGCTTTGCAGCAGGCTATCATATCTTCTTTTGTCGTATCATCATCCACAAAGTCTCCCACAATCAGAACCACATCCGGGTGCTGCTCCTCTATGGTTTTCATATGCTCGGCAAAGCCTTCCCCATGAAAAGTTGTCCCTACATGGGAATCTGCAAATACTGCCACCCGAAGGCTTCCTACTTCCTTATCCGTCTGAATCTGATAGTCCGTCTCCCATACATGATGTGCCAGATACCAGCCGCTTCCAAGATATCCTATGGTAAATACAAGTGCCACAGCTCCGGCATAATATCTTTTCAAAGATTTCTTCCGGCGTTTTTTTATCAGTGCAAAAATTCCGTCACTGATAAGCCAGAATATAATCAGATGCAGAATGCATACTATAGCATTCATCGAACCCCACGCTACCCAGAGTATTACGGTGATTCCACATACCAAAACCGCACTAATTAGGATGCGCAGCCACTTTTTTCCTTTTGTTATTTTATTCAGGAAACCAAATTTTCCAATCCGGTTTATCAGATAGATGATTCCTGCAAACGCACTGAAAAACAGTACTATCATTAGTATTGCCCACATCTTTTAAATCCTCATTCCATCCTTTTTATTCATTATCTGTTTATCCGTCTATCATTCATCTACTCATTTATCTGTTTAATCAATTTTATCAGCTCATCTACGTCTTCCATTGTCGTTGCCCAGCTGGTTGCAAAACGAATTACCGTATGCGTCTCATCCTTTTTCTCCCAGAAGCTGAATTCAACTTTTTGCGCAAGCTTTTCCATAAATGCATTGTCTACCGCGCAAAATACCTGATTGGTGGGAGCATCCAGATAAAGCTCAATTCCATTTTCCTTTAAGCCTTCCCGAATCTTATCTGCCGCTGCAATTGCCGGCTCTCCGATATGCTCATACAAATCATTTTCAAATAAGACATCAAACTGGATGCCAAGTATCCGTCCCTTAGCAAGCAGTGCTCCATGCTGTTTTATGATGGTAAAGAAATGCGGAATAAGTCCTGGCTTCGGAAATACCACTGCCTCTCCAAACAATGCACCGCATTTTGTTCCTCCGATATAAAAGGCATCGCAGCATGCTGCAATATCTTCTAATGTCACATCATTCGCCGGGCATGCCAGTGCATAAGCCAGTCTTGCTCCATCTAAATAAAGTGGAATACCATTGCTGCGGCATACTTTACTTAATGCTTCTAATTCCTGCCGGTTATATAAGGTTCCATATTCTGTCGGCTGGGAAATGTATACCATTCCCGGCATCACCATATGAGCACGGTTGCCATCCTCTTTAAATGTATTTAAGACTTCTTCCACCTTTTCTGCGCTGATTTTTCCATCTGTCTGTGGAATCGTCAATACTTTATGTCCACCTGCTTCAATAGCTCCTGCTTCATGGGAGCTGACATGTCCGGTCTCTGCCGCAATCACTCCCTGATAAGATGCCAACAGGGCATCAATTACCGTGGCATTGGTCTGTGTTCCTCCCACCAGAAAATGCACCTCTGCCTCCGGTGCATTGCAGGCTTTTCGTATCTTTTCCCTTGCAGCCTCCGAATATTCATCCAGTCCGTATCCGGCACTTTTTATCAGATTTGTCTCCGCTAACTTTTTTAGAATTGCCGGATGTGCTCCTTCCATATAATCACTTGCAAACGCTAACTGTGTTGCCATTTTTCTACTTCCTCTCTCTATTCTATACTGACATAGATTCTTCTTCTATGATTTTTCCTACTTCCTCCGGTTTAATTTCCACAATCTCTGCTATCTGTTCTAAGGTATAGCCCTTCCTGTGCATATTGGTAATTACTTTTTTATTTGTTTCTCTTAATGTCTTTTCTGCTGCTCTTTCTTCTATTCCTTCACTCAGATTACACATCAGGTTCACTTCCTCTCTCAATTCTTCACTTACCGGAATCTGATATTCCAGTTCTATCATATTTAATTTTTCTTCTGCTTCTATTTCATTTGACAAAAGTGTGCTTATCAGCCGATGCAGCTCATAGCGTTCCTCTCTTTTGGGAACTTCATTTGTTACACCAAGCAATACAATATTCAAAAGGTCTATATTTCCTTCCCAGTCATATTCATTTACGATATCTTCTTTCATCAGATGAATATAACTCATCGAATTCATATCCATATTCATGCAAATCCAGATACTAAATACCCGTTTTATGTCATCATAATCCGAATGCCAAAAATCACGTTCCTTTTGGGATGAAATAAGCCTGCTTACATAGAATATCGCCCGGTTCTATGGGCACAACACCAACCTGTGGTTCTCCTTCAATATACGGTATCACATCCTTGGGATTCATACCTTTAAATTCATCCACAGTATTCACCAAAATATGCGCCAGAATACTTTTTTGTCCTAAGAGTCTTTTGGCACATTCATCATATTGTGCCCGATTTCTTGCAGCTTTTACTGCATTTGTAATTTCGCTGTTCAGATTAATAGCCTCCTTTGTTTCCGATTCCTCTCTCAAACCCTTCACAAAGTATGCTCTATTGAATATCAATCCAATTTCATTATACGGTTCCATCCTATCAGACGCAAATAAATTTTTCATAAAGAACTCCCGGAACATCGCTTTTCCGATGCTCCGGGAGTCCGTTATCTTTTTCTTCTACAATATATTTTCCAAGCTTCTGATTACATCAGTTTACGGAATAAAGCTTTCAAATCCTCTACATTTGTATCCTTTGGATTGCCCGGTGCACAGGCATCAGCAAAAGCGGATTCTGCAAGGAATTCTAAGTCTTCTTCCTTTAACGCCTCTAATTTTGTTGGAATTCCAACATCTACAGATAACTGCTGTACCGCATCAATGGCTGCCTTTCTGTATTCTTCTACAGACATGTCATCTACGCCTTTTACACCCATTGCTCTTGCAATCTCACGATATTTCTCACCAGTGCATTCTGCGTTATATTCCATTACGATTGGAAGCATCATTGCACAGGCAACTCCATGTGGAGTATCATATACAGCACCTAATGTATGTGCCATGGAATGTGCAATTCCAAGTCCTACATTAGAAAATCCCATTCCTGCAATATACTGTCCTAATGCCATTCCTTCACGGCCTTCTTTTTCATTTGCAACTGCACTTCTTAAAGATCTGCTGATAATTTCAATCGCTTTCAAATGGAACATATCAGTCATTTCCCATGCAGCCTTTGTAGTATATCCTTCAATGGCATGTGTCAGTGCATCCATTCCGGTGGAAGCTGTCAGTCCCTTTGGCATAGATGACATCATCTCCGGGTCAATTACTGCGATAACCGGCATATCATGCGGGTCTACACATACAAATTTTCTCTTACGCTCTACATCTGTAATTACATAGTTAATGGTAACTTCTGCTGCAGTTCCGGCTGTTGTCGGTACAGCAATAATCGGAACACAAGGCTTCTTTGTCGGAGCTACACCCTCTAAGCTTCTGACATCCTCAAATTCCGGATTTGCAATAATGATACCAATTGCTTTTGATGTATCCATAGATGAACCACCACCAATTGCAATGATATAATCTGCTTTTGATGCTTTAAATGCTTCCACACCATGCTGTACGTTCTGAATGGTAGGATTTGCCTTAATATCTGAATAGATTTCATAAGCAAGTCCTGCTTCATCCAATACATCGGTTACTTTGGATGTTACACCAAACTTAATCAGATCCGGGTCAGAACAGACAAATGCTTTCTTAAATGCTCTTGCCTTTGCCTCGTTTGCGATTTCTTTAATTGCTCCTGCGCCATGGTAGGAAGTCTCGTTTAACATAATTCTGTTTGCCATTTTATCTTCTCCTTTGTCCTTTATTGATACCTCTATTTTACCAATGAAAAAGACAAATAAAAAGTTACAAAAAGGCAACTCTGTCACTTGATTTTTCAATATCTGTCATGGGCAAATTCCACTCTCAATCATCATCCGTCACCACTATATCATCTGCAATTTTTCAAATACTGCTTTCAGTTCTGCCGGCACCGCTTCCGTCAGTGCCTTTGCCAGTTCCCTCGGTGTAGTCTTCTTTCTTCCAAGCACCCACTGAATTGTCATATAAACTGAACCCTGGCAATACATTTCCAGAAGGAAATGAAGATGCTCCGATAATTTCTGTCCTGATTTCTTTTCTATTTTATCCGTATAAAACCGGGTAATCAGTTCAAAATCATGGTCTCTTAAGCAGTTCTGGCTGTCTGATTTAAATGCAGCCCGGAAAAATAATTTTTCCTGCTCAATATATTCAAATTTCTTTACCAGCCCCTCACATACCGTCTTTCCCTCTCCCATATGTTCAAAGGATTCTGCTAAAATTTTGTCAAAATACCAGTTTATCAGATCATATTTATCCTGAAAATGACGGTAAAATGTCTGTCTTGTCGTTCCGCTCAGTTCCACAATCTGCCGGACTGTAATCCGTTCTATCGGCATCTTCGCCATACACTGCTTCATGGCATCTGCCAGCCGGTATTTCATCTGTTCTGCTTTCTGAACATTCTGCTCCATGCCTTCTCCTCCACTTACTCTGCCAATCTACTATCGTCAGCATAGCACCAACCTGTGAAAAAGGCAACCTGACCATTTTCGCCTATAAAGTTTTCCTGCGTTTCCAACGCCAGATTACAATAGAAAGGAGAACTGCCACATAATCCGTCAATGCCTGTCCGTAGATAACACCGTGCAGACCGAGCAATGCATTCAAGCCGTAAAGCACCGGAATCAAAAGTACGCCCTGTCTCAATATAGAAAGAATCGTTGCCGGAAGTGCATTTCCGGTAGACTGCATACAGTTCATATTCATAAATAAAATGCCAATGACCGGACCGGAAATCATATAAGCAATCAGCATTTCCACACCATAATTTATGACCTCTGTATCAGAAATAAACAGGCGGATAATCGGCTCCCGGAAAAAGAAAAACAGTGCTGTCGCCAATACACCTACAATCAGACAGCATTTCTTCGTATAACGTTCCACTGTAATAAAACGCTCCCTGTTCCCTGCACCGTAACTATAGCCTAATAACGGTTGTACTCCATTTGCCAGTCCCATCTGTAAAAATGTGATAAACATATTTGCCTTAAATACAATTCCAATAGCCGCTACCGGTGCATTTCCATATGCCACCAGAATCTGGTTTAAAATAATCGTAGAAATGCTCATCAATGCAGAAAAAATAGCTGTTGGAAGTCCTGCCGAGCATACCTGGGACAGAATTCTGTCCCCACATTTAAAATACCGGAATGCCATAGACATGTTCCTGCTCTTTCTACAGAAATACCAAAGATAATATACACTCGCCATTATATTTCCAATAGTCGTTGCAATGGCTGCGCCTGCTGCACCCATACCAAATCCACTGATAAATATCGGGTCTAAAATAATATTGGCCACGGTTCCTATCATACTTCCTGTCATAGCTTCCCGGCTGGCTCCGTCCGCACGCACAACAAAGCTTGCTGCCGCAGACCAGATAATAAACGGTGCACCATAAGAAATGTATGTTGTGTATCCTTTCGCCAGTTCATAAGTATCTGCATCTGCTCCAAACAATTGTAAAACCGGCTGCATTCCAACCAGTAAAATTGCAGCAAAAACAATTCCCACGATAAGTGATGCATAGGTAATAAAAGAAGAAACCTGCTTTACTCTTTTTTCCTTCTTTTCGCCCAATGCCATAGATGCCGCTGCGCTTCCGCCCATACCAAACATATTGGCAAATGCCATGAATAATATAAAAATCGGATTCGTCAGACTGACTGCTGCCACCTGCAACGGATCCCCTGTCTGCCCTACGAAAAATGTATCCGCCATATTATAAACGACAGTAACCAGACTGCTGATGACACTTGGAATTGCCATCTTTGCTACTGCCTTCGACACCTTCATGCTGCCCATTAATTCATTTTCGTCCATTGTAACCCTTCCTTTCTGCCGGTAAAATCTGCTTCCCAAAGACACTCATTGGCCTCTTGTAACTTTAAATTTCTCATTCCAGATTCCGAAGCATCTTCTCGGCAATTCTTAAAAATTCTTTTCTTTCTTCTTCCTTAATTCCCTGTAATAAAAGTTCTTCCGATTCCGTAATTTCCTTTCGCAGAATATGTTCAATCTTCCGCGCCTGTTCTGTAAAAACAATCTTCTTATATCTTCCATCCTCTGATTCCGGCACCCGACAGATTAGTTCTGCCTGCTCAAGATTCTTTAAAGTCTCTGTTGCAGTAGACGGACGCAAGCCAAATTCTTCCTCAATCTCTTTCTGGTATACCGGATGGTTTTCTGATTCCACCAGAATATAATTTAAGATGTTACCCTTTGCTCCGCTGATTCCGATAGATTCCTGTATTTTCTTAGAACGTCTGCGGAGCCGGTTGGATATTTTATTAATTACCTTTCCTGTTTCCATGGCAAATCTGTTCCTTTCTTTAAACTTATTACTATTTCTAATTAGTTCGGTTCCTAAGTATTTTAGTCAGATTTTATTCCATTGTCAACTTTCTATTTTATCTACTCTATTTCTTCATGCATAATATTCCTTTTCCCGGCTCATGCTAATGCCGATATATAAACTTTTCTTAGGCGATTATGAAAAAGAACGTAAGAATTTATTTCAAAAATTTTAAATATAGAAGGGCATTGGAAGTAATTTGTGCTGAAATGCCCTTCTATAGTAAAAATTTTGAAAGAAAAATATATCTTTTCGCAATCGTCCAAAAAATTTTCTATAAAAGGAGATTATCGTATGGGAAATAACATGGATTTAAATTATGAAATGTTCTGCTATCAGTGTGAACAGACAGCCGGTGGCAAAGGCTGTACAAAGCTTGGCGTATGCGGAAAGACACCGGAAATTGCCAACCTGCAGGATTTACTTATTTTTCAGATAAAGGGAATCAGCTGCTACGGAAAAGTGCTGGTGGAGCAGGGACAACATATGGACAAATCGATTGTAAGCTTTATTGAAAATGTACTTTTTACGACACTTACCAATGTAAATTTTGATGCAGATGTACATGTGGCACTGCTCCGGCAATCACAGCAAATCAAAGAAGAACTTCACAATTTGGTAGGTGAAATTTCGAATTCCACACTCCATGCCACCTATCATCTGCCGGATTCAAAAACGGATATGTTAAAGGATGCTCCTATGGCGGGCATTATGTATGACAAATCCTTAGACCCAGACATCCGCTCCCTCCGTCAGACTATTCTCTACGGTTTAAAAGGTATCAGTGCCTATGGTCATCAGGCAAGAGAATTAGGTTACTTCAGTGATGAAGTGGATGACTTTTATATACTGGCATTAGAAGCCATTACCGATGACCGGCTGACTGTCGAAGACCTGATCCGTCTGACCATGCGTACCGGTGAAATGGCTATTGAAGTCATGAAAAAACTGGACGATGCCAATACCACTATTTATGGCAATCCTTCCCCGCATAAGGTAAATGTTACTATTAAAAAGGGGCCATTTATCATTGTCTCCGGCCACGACTTAAAGGATTTGGAAATGCTGTTGAAGCAGACGGAAGGCACCGGCATCAACATCTATACCCATGGTGAAATGCTGCCCTGCCACGGTTATGATGGACTGAAAAAATATTCTCATCTTATAGGTAACTTCGGTGGAGCCTGGCAGGATCAGCAGAAACAGTTTGACAACATTCCAGGCTGTATCCTGATGACCACCAACTGCCTGATGCGCCCGAGAGATTCCTACAAAGACAGGATTTACAGCACGAATGTAGTGGGCTGGGATGGTGTGAAACATGTCGGTCGGAAAGAAAATGGAGACAAAGATTTCAGTGAAATCATAAAACAGGCAATTGAACTTGGCGGTTTTCAGGAAGACCAGCCGGCAAAAGAGATTCTGGTAGGTTTCGGACACCACGCTGCCTTAAGCTATGCCCCACAGCTTGTGGAAGCTGTTAAAAGCGGACAAATCCGCCATTTCTTCCTTATCGGCGGCTGTGACGGTGCCCGTCCGGGTCGAAATTACTACACTGACTTTGCCCAAATGGTTCCATCTGACTGTATGATTCTAACGCTTGCCTGCGGAAAATACCGTTTTAATAAACTAGATTTTGGTGAAGTAGCAGGGCTTCCACGCCTTTTAGATGTGGGACAGTGTAATGATGTCTACTCTGCCATCCGCATTGCTACTGCACTTGCAGATGCTTTTGAAACGGACGTAAACGGACTTCCACTGTCACTGATTATATCCTGGTATGAACAGAAAGCGGTTGCTGACCTGCTTGCCCTTTTAAGCCTTGGCATTCATGATATTTATTTAGGTCCAACGCTTCCTGCCTTCATCAGTCCAAATGTGCTGCAGTATCTTACCGATACCTTCCACCTGAAACCAATCAGCAATGCTTCCGATGATATCAAAACCTGTCTGAAACAGAGCCTGTAAACAAAAACCTCCTTACCAGTTTTCTGGTAAAGAGGTTTTTATTTATGCAAAATCTATTTTCCTGTCTGATTTGCAATGCAGACGCAATACCATTTATCATCTGTCTGACTGACATCATGATTACAGTTGATAATCGGATGATTCAGGTCATTTGGTGGAATGTAACGCACCACACCGATTCTTCCATCGGACATCTGTACCTTTACATCCCGGTAATTTTCCACCATATTTTTCACAAATAAGTCTACCAGGCGTTCATCCAGTCCCGGAAATTCACCCTTTTTAAATTTCTCCAACACATCAAAAGGAATCATGGATTCCTTATAACTTCTCTGGGAAATCATGGCATCATACACATCGGAAATGGCGGTAATCCTTGCCAGCAGAGAAATCTCATCTCCTGCAATCTGATCCGGATAACCCTTGCCATCCAGCCGCTCATGATGATGTCTTGCCGCTAACCGGATATCTTCATCTACATTATCCCAAAGCAGCTCATATGAATAAACGGGATGAGCTTTTATGATTTCAAATTCTTCTTCCGTAAGTCTTCTCGGTGCATTTAAGATTTCTTCCGGTATCTTCGTCTTTCCGATATCGTGCACTAATCCGGCGCATACCAGCTTTTTAATCACCGGTTCCGGAAGCTTCAGCCACTGCCCGATAACACCATTGGTAAATGCTACGTTCAGGGAATGGCGCTGCAAATTCTCATCCATCTCTCTCGGTGCATCAATACACTGAAATATTTTAGGAAAATCCAATACCTTAATCTTAGTAAAAATATCCTTTGTAACAGTCTCCGTTGCTTCCATATTAATTTCGGAAGCATTTCTGGTTACAGAAAAAATACTGTCTACATCGTTTTTTAATGCTGTATAGCCGATTGCTTCTTCGTATACTCTCTGCAATGCAGCTCTTGGTGCTTTTCCACTGTTGAGAATTTCCTGATAAGTTTCCTCACTGGTTGTAATATATCCACCACGTTCAAACTTGGAAAGTTTATCTAACCGGTCCTGTGTCAGGACTTCGCCCCGTTTCAAAAGCAGCACCGAACCTCTGTCATTATAAATATCTCCGGAAAGTTCCAGGCCTTCCCATAAAAAATCAATTGGAATTTTTCTAAGTCTCATTCTGTCACTCCGCCCTTATATATTCCTGTCACGAATCATCATGCAGCCATACTCTTCTGTCTTAAGATTTGCATTCTGTATCCGGACAATCCGATATGTCTTCTGTAACATTGTATCTCCAAGTTTCACGCAAATCCGCAGTTCCGTTCCAACTGTCCCGCTTCCTGCCATTGTCTGAATCAGAATTCCATTTCCACTGATATTACAGGTTTCCATTTCAATTGGCTTCTGCAATTCAATTAATGTTCCATCCACAATAACAGATTCTATATATCCCTTTTCTTTTAATGGATAACGGGCATGCTTCCGCTTCTCACCATTCTTACTCCTGCCCAGCTCGATTTCTACTTCATTGGCAATTATAACCTTCCGAAGATTACCGGTAGCTTCTACCAGGCTCCCATTCGGTCCAAATATGATAACCGTCACTGCATGCTCCATCCGGTTGTCCAGGCTTCCTGCACTAACCTTTACTACTTTACGGATCGGATCATAAGATTTAATTCTTGTATCTAATACCCTCTTCCCGCCGGCAATTTCCTTTACAATAATCCGGCAGCCATTTAACTCCATCATTCCTGCCATAATTTGCATTTCTCCCTGATACTGTTGTTCACCTATTATCCATATCTCATTTCTGTTTGATATATTTTATCACGCCTATCCCGGTTTGAAAATATTTTTACCAAAAATAATAGTATAAAACCAGTTGCACAATCAGTATAAATGGCATTCCTATTACAAAGTACCAATGTTTTGTCTTATGACGGAACAGATACATACCTGCCCATGTCCCAATGCTTCCTCCCAGTATGCTTACCAGAAATAATGTTTTTTCCGGAATACGCCATTTATGACAGATGGCTCTGCGTTTATCTATTCCCATGACGGATAGCCCGACAATATTTGCAATTATTGCATATGTAATTGCTATTTTCTGAATTGTAGTCATTCTTTTCTCCTTTTTCAAATATTAATTTTTGGCAATTGCAAACGGAAATAATCTTTGCTGGAAAATATTACGGAGATTTACAGCGGATTATCTTTATCCGTTATGAAATGCCAGCAGTTCTTAGAATGCGTGTTTTTCTTGCATATAAACTGTCTTTCCGGTTGCTTTGACTGAATAGCTGCACTGTCCGTCGAGAACAGATGCCGCATAACGCCTGCAAGGGGCACAGGGAATTTCGGCATAATTATACTTTCATCTGGCAACCGGCACAAATTCACGTCCATGTTCAAATGTGCCTCGCTGGTACATCCCTGTACCAGCGTTGCCTGTTGCCAGATGAAATTCCCAGTGCCCCTAACAGCCCTTATCAGGCATCTGTACTTCGACGAACCGTGTAGCTATTCTGGCAAACATTGGAAAGACTGTTTTCATAACCAAAAGAAAAACACGCATTTTAGAACTGTGGTATTTCATAACGAAAGATAATCTGCTGCGAATCAACGTAATATTATTGTAACAAATCTCTTCTATCCTTTTGCAATCCCCGGATATTAATTTTTAAACAACGCCCAAATGTAAAAATCCCCTCTTCCAAATCAGAAGAGGGGAAATCATTTCTGTTACTTATGCATTCTTCTTTGCAAAGCGTGTTTTGAATACAAACCACAGCTCTGTTGCAATACAGATAGAAGAATAAGTTCCACTCACAATACCTACCATAAGAGGAAGTGAGAAATCTTTAATGGATGCAACTCCAAGGATATAAAGCAGGAATACCATTACAAAGGTTGTAATTGAAGTATTTAAGCTTCGGGAAATTGTCTGGGAAATGGAGCGGTCAGCTATTTCGGTTAAGCTTTCCTTATCCACATTTCTTACCAGATGCATATTCTCACGGATTCGGTCAAAGATAACGATGGTATCATTGATGGAATATCCGATGATTGTCAGCATTACTGCAATAAATGTGCTTCCTACAGACAGCCGCAGCAGAGAGTAACAGGTTAAAATAACCAATACATCATGAATCAGTGCTAAAATAGCAGAGGTTGCAAAACGAATGTCTTTAAACCGGAACCAGATATAAACCAGCATACAGATTGTTGCAATTACTACTGCCCAGACTGCATCTTTTGTCATTTCACCACTGATAGTGGAACTGATATTAGTAGAGGAAACAGTTGAAGTATCTACACCAAGATTTTCTTCTAATGTAGTATTTAACTGCTCTCTTTCGTCCAAATCAAGGCTTCTGGTCTTAAATACAACCTGTGTACTTCCTTCTACCTTCTGAGCCTGTACACTGGAATCTCCAGTCACATCCTCAATCAGAGGAATTACTTCAGAATCTAATTCTGCAAGAGTATAATCTTTACCCATATCTACGGTTGTAGATGTACCACCGACAAATTCAAGGCTTAAGTTCAATGCGCCCTTGCCATTGGCTTTGTTTACGCCCATTCCCACAAATCCGGCAATGATAATTACTGCTGAAACAATAAAGAATACGTGGCGTTTTGCAATAAAATGCATTGGACGGCGGTCTTTCTGTCTTCCATAGAATTTTGCATCACGGAAACCAATTACATACAGTCCATGTAATACCAGTCTTGTTACAACTAATGCAGTAAACATAGATAATACGATACCGATTGCCAGTGTATAAGCAAATCCTTTTACGAAACCGCTTCCCTTAAATGCCAGCACTGCTGCAGCAATCAGGGTGGTGATATTTCCGTCTAAAATTGCAGATAACGCTTTCTGGAATCCGGTCTTAATCGCTGTCGAAACAGTCTTGCCGGATGCAATTTCTTCCCTGATACGGGCGAAGATAATAACATTTGCATCTACCGCCATACCAATGGAAAGGATGATACCTGCGATACCCGGAAGGGTAAGTGTAATTTCAAAAAGATAAATAACTGCAACTACCATTGTAGTATAAATTCCAAGTGCTATGGTTGCTGCCACACCTGAAATCCAGTAGTAAGCAATCATGAATACCGCAATCAGGGCAAGACCGATTGCTGCTGCCTTTAATGCCGTTGAAATTGCTTCTGTACCAAGCTGTGCTGCCACTATCTGGGACTGTAACTCAGATAACTCTAAGGAAAGAGAACCGATACGGATATTAGAAGCTAAAGTCTCTGCTTCTTCATAGGAACTCATTCCATCGATTACTGCGCTTCCGCCGGTAATTGCTTCTTTTACACGAGGTGTACTGATTGCCTCATCATCGTATACAATTGGGCAGACCTTTCCAACGTTGGCAGTGGTTGCATCTGCAAATTTCTGTGCGCCTTCATCGGTAAGTGTAAGCTGGACCACATACTGCTTGTTGCCAAGGTTGTCCTGCTGTGTTGCAGCCTGTGCATCCTTTACATCATTACCAGTCATGTAAACATTTCCGTCCGGATCCCGGAACTCTAAGGAACCCGGTTTTCCAAGTTCGTCCAGAATCTTGTTTGCATCCTTTACTCCTGGAATTTCAACGGTGATACGGTCATCACCTTCCTGATATACAGATGCTTCTGTACTGTAGCCTTCCACACGCTTCTGAAGCTTGTAAATAGTATCCTTCATCTGCTCGGAAGTCGGATTCTCGGATTCCACCTGATATGTGATGCTGACACCACCTGCCAAATCCAATCCAAGCTTAATGTTCTTATCTTCACCTTTTCCGGTTGAAGATAAGATGATAGACGCATAATACGACAGTCCTGCTAAAACCAAGAGAACTGCAAGTAATATGGCTACGCCCTTACTTTTCTTCATTTTCTTCTTCCTTTCTCCTGACTTAAATTTCCGCCTCTGCGGCTTTTATCATAATTGCGCATTCCACACGTTTCTTCTGCAATGCACAACCAATGTCATAGGTATTATGAATATCACCATGGAAATTATAAGAGTTCGCTGCACATCCACCGCTACAGTAGAATCTTGCAAAACACTCTCTGCATTTTTCCTTGGAATAAACATTACAGCTCTTAAAGGAATCCCGGATATCGGTACGTTTTAAGCCTTCAAAAACATTTCCCATCAGGAAATCTTCATTTCCAACAAACTGGTGACATGGATACAAGTCTCCCCAAGGTGTTACTGCCAGATACTCGGTTCCGGAACCACATCCGGAAAGTCTCTTGGCAACACAAGGACCGCCCTCCAAATCAATCATAAAATGGAAGAAGTTGAATGCTTTTCCCTCTTTTTTCCGTTTTACCATCTCTTTTGCCAGTGCATCATATTCTGCAAAAAGCTGTGGCAGGTCTTCCTCACGGATGGCATAATCATCTGTCTCCTGTGCCACAACCGGCTCTACGGAAATCTGCTTAAACCCAAGGTCTGCCAGATGCAGTACATCCTTGGAAAAATCTAAATTATGATGGGTATAGGTTCCACGCACGTAGTAGCGTTCCTGATTTCTGCTGTCTGCAAATTTCTGGAATTTCGGAACAATCACATCATAGCTTCCCTGACCACCACGGAACGGACGCATATAATCATTGACTTCTTTTCTTCCGTCAATACTTAATACAACATTGTCCATCTCTTTATTAGCGAACTCCATAATATCATCATTTAAAAGAACGCCATTTGTGGTCAGTGTAAACCGGAAATTCTTATTATGTATTTTTTCCTGCTCTCTTCCATATGCTACCAAATCTTTTACCACCTGGAAGTTTAAGGTAGGTTCTCCACCGAAGAAGTCCACCTCTAAGTTCCGGCGGTTGCCGGAATTGGCAATCAGGAAATCCAATGCAGCTTTTCCTACTTCATAGGACATTAACGCACGTCTGCCGTGATATTCTCCCTCTTCTGCAAAACAGTATCTGCAGGCAAGGTTACAATCATGGGCAATATGCAGACACAGTGCTTTTACTACAGTAGGACGTTTTGTTACATCACCGATGTATTCTTCATAATCATCCGGTGTGAACAAATCTCCGTTCTTCTGCAATTCCTCTATCTCTTCAATTGCTTCTTTTATCTCCGCCTCATCATAGGTCTTATTCAGTCTCTGTATGATTTCTTCACGGCTTGTCTCTTCCCACAATGCAATGACATCATAGGTTAAGTCATCCACAATATGGATGGCGCCGCTGTTTACATCCAGGACAATATTATAGCCGTTGTTTTTATACTGGTGAACCACTACAATATTTCCTCACTTTCTTACAACATTATAACGACCGTCCGCGCAGGCGTACGGTCGTTTCGTTCGTTCTCAATCTGAACTTTGGGTAATTATTTGCAATGCTCGCAAGTCTGGTTTCCTACAGTACAGGAAGTCTTGCATGCTGACTGACAAGATGTCTGGCACTCGCCGCATCCGCCCTTCTTTACTGTATTCTGTAACTTTCTTGTATTCAGGGTCTTAATATGTTTCATCTCGTTATCTCCTTTCGAAAAAATACCTCTAGTTAGTATAACACATAGTCTTTCATAAGAAAAGCACTTTTTTTAACTGAGCATTCCTCCCACAGTTCCCGAAGCAGTGCATAAAATCAGTGTTGTAAGGATGTGCTGCATTCCGGAATCCAGTCCCTTTTTCAATATCAGGGACACAATGAGCAGCACTGCAAAATATAATAGCCCCATCACGGCTCCCCACAGATATTTCCGGCTCTTCCTAATCTTTCCAATGATGAAGCCGCCGACAAATCCCACTACAATATAGCTTATGATAATGCTGATATTTACCGCAGCTTCGCTTAATTCCATTTTATATAAGACTGCCGCCAGAATAAAAAGCAGTATTCCCGTCAGAATATACATGACCAGCAACACTTTGCCCATTGTCGTAAAAAGATTTCCTTTTCCTGCCACCTTCTCTTTTCCCATATATCCTCCATCCATCTTCGTACCTTGTGCCTGCATCCGTAACTTATTTTTTATATCATGTTCCGGATACATTTTCGCTTTGTACTATATATGAAAAAAAGATTTATATTATGTATAAAAATGTCTCCTGCCGCTTAACTTTCCAATCACGGATAAAAATACCAGAAATGCCGGAATATTTTTCCATCCTGTTTTATCTTCTCTGTTTCCTGAAAGCCAAGTTTATGAAGCAGTCCCAACGATGCTTCATTCCCCGGCTCCACCAGACAGTCAATTCTTCGAAATTCAAGATTATTTTTTACCCATGCCATGATTGCCTGACAGACCTCATATGCATAACCCTGCCTCTGGTATTCCGGTGCAATGACATAGCCCATCTCAATAATTTCTTCTTCTCCTAGCATGCGATAGTCGATTCCGGCTCTTCCAATCAGCCGGTGGGTATCTTTTTCCCTTACCAGCCACATGCCATATCCATAGTAGCCATACATATTTTCAATATATGCTCTCTGGTACTCCTCCTCTTCCTGCCTTTCGTAAAGGGGCTCGATATAATCGGTGATTCCCTTCTTATTATATAAATCAAATAAATCGTCCATGTCATCTAACGTAATCTCTCTCAGATAGCACCGCTTTGTCTCTAGTATCCGCCACGGCAGGTGATGCTTCCGCTGAAATGTCCGAAGTAAAAATTCTGTGTCCACTTCTTCCAGTCCAAGAAGCAGCATATCCACATTGCTTAAAGGCATCTGTTTTGAAAAATCCGGTACTTCATAGCCAATGATGGTAAGCTGGTCTGAGTCTGAGTCTGCATCTGCATCCTTTTTCGCCCATGCCACTTCTTCCGGTTCTGTTGCAAGCAGCATACATTCCTCCGGCTTTACATGATGTCCGCTCAGGAAAAATGTGATATCTTTTTCCAAATCAGCATCTGTAAAAAGAAGTTCCACTTTTTTCTGCTCTGACAGTTCTTTTTGCAGGCGGCTTAATGCATGTTTCTCTTCTTCAGAAATTTTTTCTTCTAATGTTTCTTTTCGTATGATACAGTTCCAGTTTACAGTATTCCAGTGACACATATTTCCTTCTCTCTTTCTTTACAAAAAAGCCTTTTTCCGCTATAGTAGAACTACATTCTGTTATGCAGGATGAATTCAATGAACAGAAATGAGGTATCTTACAATGGCTCAGAATCCTATTATTACATTTGAAATGGAAAACGGAGATATTATGAAAGCGGAATTATATCCGCAGGTTGCTCCTAACACAGTAAATAACTTTATCAGCCTTGTCAACAAGGGATTTTATGATGGACTTATCTTCCATCGTGTCATCAACGGTTTTATGATTCAGGGTGGTGACCCGGAAGGAACCGGAATGGGCGGTCCAGGATATGGTATCAAGGGTGAATTTGCACAGAACGGCTTTGCAAATGACTTAAAGCATTCTGCAGGCGTTCTTTCCATGGCTCGTTCCATGATGCCAAACTCTGCCGGCTCCCAGTTCTTTATCATGCATAAGGATGCTCCACACTTAGATGGTGCTTACGCTGCTTTCGGTAAAATCATCGAAGGCATGGATGTGGTAAATAAAATTGCAGAAGTTGCAACCGACTACAGCGACCGTCCAATGGAAGACCAGCGAATGAAAACCGTTACCGTAGAAACCTTTGGTGTTGATTACGACGAACCGAAAACCGTATAATGCCATCGCAACAGCCGTATCAGTGTATACACTGGCACGGCTGTTGTTTTTTTGCAAAGCTTCTCTTTTTATTCTTTCAGTTTCCGGTAAAGCTTCTGTACAAACTGCACATCCTCTCTGGTAAGTTTCTTATGGCTATACGCTGCCACTTCAAGAATCTGAAGATAACGCTCCTTTTCTTCCATGCTCCAGCCCCCATAATTTAAAAGCTGTTCCCTGAATGTCCGGTCGGATTGTACTTTTGCATTTACAATGCCCTTCCGCCGTAAAATGCGATAAATCTGGTTTGAATTCCAAAGGATGATACGCTTGTAACTATGTGTTCCCTTCTTCCGTTTTCCTTCTATCTCTCTTAAATAATACCAGATACCTGCTGCAAGAAGCAGAATGATGATTACCACAGCAATCAAAATGACCTTTAAACTGTTTCCCTTTTGATTCTGTTTTCCTGCCTTATTGCCATCCTGCATGGAATTTTCTGTATTTTGATTTTCCGTATCCGGGTTTTCTGTGTTCTGACTTTCTGTATCCTGACTTTCTATGTTTTGATTTTTTGTATTCTGATTTTCCGTATTTTGCATTCCGCTGCCGGATAAATCCGACTGATTGTCATCTTTGGAACTGTCCTGATAATCACTTCGCTCCAGCGTAATTAGGTCTGCTGTTCTGCCATCATTCATCCGGATGGTAATGCTGTCACTTTCCTGCTGAATCTCCAGACGGTCAATGCCGGTTTTATTTCCCGGCGTCATCTCCACCGGCACCCAGCCAACACTGTCTATATAAATTTCCGTCCATGCATGTGCCTGATTATCAAGAACCTCTGCCGTATAATTCCCATCACTGTCCTTTTTAAACTCTGATGTACTTACAGCATAGCCGCTGACATACCGTGCCTTAATTCCCATCTGCCGCAGAAGCAGTGTTCCAGCACTGGCAAAATGCTGACAAAAGCCTTCCTTCGTATCAAACAGAAAATGTTCTGTTACATCCTGTCCCCATGGCACATTGTCCAAATCCAGATTATAGTTACACTTCGCCAGTTCCCGTTTCACCAGATAGACTGCATAGATTTCCTTAAAGTTATAAATATTATCATAATAAGTACCATTCTCAGTAAATCGGTTATCTACAAAATCCGAATAATCTCTTTCATACTCCGCTTCCAACTGATTTCCCAGTTCCCGGATTCTTGTGAGATTTTCCGGCACATACGTATATTTTTCCGTATACTCATTATATTTCTTTATAAATGCCCATTCGTCTTCCGGTAATTTGCTGTTAAACCCAGCCAAATCATACCGCCAGCTATTCATATTCTCTATAATTTCATTTACTTCCGATTCGCTCAGTGTCTCATTCCGGTCCACATAAGCACCATCTGCCAAATCTGCTGTAAACAAAGCATTCATATAAAGATGTGACATGCTGTTTCTTATGGTTCCGTCTACTTCCAGAACGTCATTGCCATTTCGGAGCACAGTACGGTCTCCATCCATAAGAACCCCGGCGGGCTGCCGTTCATCCTGATAATAGCTTGCCAACGTATAGTATGGCAAGTATGCATAGGGGTCTTTCTTATCAAAATACTGCACCCGGTAAATGGTATCCCAGTAATAGGTATAATAGCTCTGGGTATATGCCAGAATATTCTGTACCTGTTGTCCCGCGGTCTGTTCCTTAAGACTGCTGTCCGCTTCCTGCATGGCAGATACAAAATCACTGGAATCATAAGTCTTCCAGTTTCCATTTTTGTAATAATCGCCTACATAACCTCTTAAATATACCGTATCATCCGGTATCTGATAAGCAGTCACTTCCATAACCGGCTTGTCCTCAAATTCCGGTGCCATATTGCTGACCCGTCCCGGCTGATGGAAGGAGAAAATATCTTTACCAAAAGGAATTTCTGCCAAAAGATTGGCAGCTGTCATTGCCATTTCTGTTACCATATCCTGTGCCGTTTTTTCAATTTCACTTCTTCTTGCCACCATTTCTTTGGCTTTCGGTTCTGCCACTCTAAATACCAGCGAAGAAACAGCTACCGCCACCACCAGAAAAAGGCATACTGCTTTCTGCCTTAGATATTCCAACTGCTTTAATTCCACCCGGCCGGCAGCCCAGTAACCAAAGCTTCCTGCTGCAGCCAGTGAGAAACAAATCAATGCCCGCTTTGATGGTGCATAGCCCACCGCAAAATCCAGCATTATAAGAAGTAGCGGTGGAATCAACACTCCAGCCAGCCGTTTTCTTACCACCAGAAAATAAATCTGCAGAATAGACAAGATAACTAACAGCCATGCTGTTACTGCTACCACCGGATTTAAATCAAGATACCGTTCAAATCCGGATACAATCTGCACATTATAGTACATATTGATTTTCTGCACTACCAGCCGGATCAGTCCTGCCATCCCGGGATAAAGTTCCTTCCTGCCAAGCACCAGTCCCACCAGCAGTTCTCCCACAGGCAGCAGCCACTTGTCCGCCTTCTTAAAATAGGAAAAAGAAAACGTCAATGCTGCCGCAGAAACAGAAACCCATATCAATACAGGCTTTCCAAACCGGTTAGTCAGAAAGATGTCTCCAAATATAAAGAACATGGAAAGCTCCCAAAGTACAGCCAGCAGGCTCTGCATTCCCACACGCATGACCTGCGGCGGCAATGCAATTTTTCCTGCCCGCCGTCCTTTCTGCGAATACCGTATGTTTCCGGTCTTTTTCATAACCGATGCATATGTTTTCTTCTTTTTTCTCATACTCTAATCTCCGCTTTTGCGAAATCTTCTATTTCCGTTCCTGCCACAATAAGTTTTCCTGCAAGGTTCATTTCTATCTTTGTAACTGCTGTCTCACCCCGGTATTTCTCCTGATATAAAAGTGCAATATCCATCTTTTCCCGGCTCTGAACCGCTCCATACAAAAGCAGAATAAAATAATATACCTTCTCTTCCTTATCTACCCTTACCCGGATGAGGTCATGTTCCTTTTCATCATACCATGCGATATAATGAGGGCACTGTTTTTCCACCAGTCCAAAAGAAATCGAAATTACCATTTCAAAAAAGTGGTTTCTCTGCTTCTCCGTCTCTTTCTGTCCTCCGCTGATGTCAAGAAGAATCACCACCGGACAGCCCATCGGCTGGCTGTTTTCCCGCACCATCAGTTCATCTTCTTTTGCCGATAATTTCCAGTGAATATTCTGGATTTTATCTCCCGGCTGAAAGGAACGGATCTGAAATACCTCAGATACGTCATCTCCCCCGGTTTTATCATCATATACTTCCGATTCTCCCTGAAAATACCGGGAAGCTAATCCCACCTCTATCATTACCGGTGTTATCTTTGGCATAATGGAAAGCCGTTCCTCATAGCGCACATACCTGGTCAGATAGCCGATTCCAAGCAGGCCATAAAATCTTACCCGAACCAGCCGGAATGTATAATTTCCACTGCTTTTTGCTGCTACCTCCACGCTCATCCGGCTGCTGCTCTTTGCATCCGCCGCCGTCTGTATGGATAACTTTCTCTTTTTCCTGCCAAAGGAGTTCTGATAATCCATCCGGTATACCACCTTCGGCAATGGCAGCCTGCTCCGGTTTTCCGTCACCGCACAGATCATAACGCCTTCTTCCTGCTCTGCCATAACAATCGGAATCTGAATCCGGCATTTTACCCGAAGCATCATATATAAAATATAGCCATAGCCTAAAAACAGCATTACTCCGCAGCAAATCGACAAAAGCATCAATGCCGGGCTGGTATAAATGATTCCAAGATATCCTAATGCACCAACAATAAGTACAAGTATCAGTCCTGTTGCCATAGGCTACTCTTTTCCCTTAAATGAAGTTGGTTTTGTGGTATCTTCCATAATTTTTTCAAGAACTGCTTCCCCGGACACCCCGGTGACCCGTGCTTTGGTATTTAATACGATTCTATGCTTTGTGACATCATAAAAAACATCCTCTACATCAGCCGGAATCACATAATCTCTCTCATTTAAAAATGCATTGGCACGCACCATTTTCGTCAGAGCCACCATTCCACGCGGACTGACGCCCAGCTCAATATAAGGATTTTTTCTGGTGGCATGAATCAGCGCCATCATATATTCATAAATTCTGTCATGTATAAAAATATTTTCTACGGTTTCTTTCATTGCCTGCAGCTGCGCCCCTGTCATCACACCTTCTATGCTCTCATAGCTCTGTCCGATGCTCTTTCCTTTGGCAATCTCAATCTCACTTTTCAAATCCGGGTATCCCATGCTCATACAAATCATGAAACGGTCTAACTGGGATTCCGGCAGCATCTGTGTCCCGGCACTTCCCTTCGGATTCTGGGTTGCCATTACAAGAAATGGTTTCGGAACCGGATGACTGATGCCATCTACCGTCACTTTTCCCTCTTCCATAACCTCTAACAGGGCTGACTGGGTCTTTGGAGAAGTCCGGTTGATTTCATCTGCCAAAAACAGATTGCACATGACTGCACCCGGATGATAATAAAAGCCGCACTGCTCCTTATCATACATAGAAAATCCCAAAATATCTGCCGGCAGTACATCCGGTGTAAACTGTACCCTGTGATTTTCAAGGCACAATGCCCTCGAAAAAGCCAGTGCCAGCGTTGTCTTTCCCACTCCCGGTACATCTTCAATTAAAATATGTCCTCCTGCTAAAATTGCACAGAATGCCTTCCGGATACAATCATCTTTTCCTTTTACGCTTTTTTTGATTTCATTTTGAACCCGCTTTGATAATTCCACCGCCTGCTGTAATTCCATCCTTCTCCTCCTGCCTTGAGTCTGTTTCCTGACTCTACTTTTTTCTCATCCGGTTTAGAAACATTTTTTATTTCACAAGTTTCTTCTGTCCCTGAATCTTTTTTACCAGCCATACCGAAACTAACGCCAGTACGGTTCCAATCACCACTCCTGCCAACACATCCGACGGATAATGCACCCCTACATATAACCGTGAATATGCAATCAGAACAGCTACAATTAATGCCATTACTCCATATTTTTTAGGAAGCTCTTTCCATAATACAATTGCTGATGCAAAAGAACTTCCGGTATGTCCCGATGGGAAAGAATAATCTGGCTGCTTTTCAATTAAAAGCTTCAATCCATCAACCACTTCATAGGGTCTGGTTCTTGCCACCAGATTTTTAAGTAAAATATTGTCTACAATTAACGAACCAATTAAAGCCAGTGCCGACATATAGCCTACGTTCCTCGTCTTCTTGTCCAACAAAAGCACAATGGTTATCAGAATCCATAAGATTCCAGCATTTCCAAGATTTGTAATATCCTTCATCACGGAAGTCAGTGCCGGGAATCGCAGATACTCCTGTATCCATAATAAAATCTGCCCATCTATATGTAATAACTGTTCTAACATGATATGTTCCTCTTCTTTCCGTACGTTTTCATCACTTTTACTGCTGCTTATAGTATACCGTGTTTCCTTTGATTTCGAAACAACTTAATGAAATATTAAAAAACTAAACTCCAGCCATTCCCAAGCAACGCAAAACAGGTCATCCCAGCCCTCACAAGCTGAATATGACCTGTTTCTTTCTACATAAATTGCTTTTTATTACTTACTGAATATCTTCTTCCTGAATCGGATTCATGTCAAGTCCACGGTTGGCATCTGCCTTTGGATCATCTCCGAAATGATAATCTTTACCAGGTAAGATTGCATTTAAGATAATTCCGGCTAAAGCTGCGATTGCAAGTCCGGTTAAGGTAATGCTGGTTCCTGCAATGGTAAAGGTAAGTCCATTGGAAAATCCAAGTCCGCTGACTAAGATTACTGCTGCAATGATTAAGTTACGGGATTTGGTAAAATCAACGTGATTTTCTACTACGTTTCTGACACCGATTGCAGAGATCATACCATAAAGCATGAAGCTGACACCACCGATGATTGCAGATGGCATGGAGCCAATGATTTCAGCCATTTTCGGAATAAAGCTTAATATAACTGCAAATACAGCTGCAATACGGATCACTCTAGGGTCATGCACACGGCTTAATTCCAATACACCGGTATTCTCACCATATGTAGTATTTGCAGGACCACCAACCATACCTGCAAATGCGGTTGCAAGTCCGTCACCGATTAAGGTTCTGTGAAGTCCCGGATCTTCGATGAAGTTCTCACCAACAGTTGCAGAAATTGCAGACATATCTCCGATATGCTCCATCATAGTTGCCAGTGCGATTGGTGCCATAACCAGGATTGCAGTCAGGTTAAATTTGCATAACTGGAATGGAGGAAGTCCTACCCAGCTTGCAGATGCTACTTCGGTAAAGTTTAAGATAGCACTTCCATCCGGATTAGTCAGTCCTGCTGCCTGCATAATCAGTGCTGCTGCATAGGAAATGACAACACCTAAAAGAATCGGGATAATGCGGAACATTCCTTTTCCCCAGATGTTAAAGATAATGATAACTGCCAGTGCAATCAGTGCAAGAATCCAGTTGGTGGATGCATTGTTTACTGCAGATGGTGCAAGGGAAAGGCCGATACAGATGATGATTGGTCCTGTTACAACAGGTGGCAGGAAACGCATTACTTTCTTTACTCCTACGACCTTGATAACAAGTGCAAGAATCAGATATAAAGCTCCTGCAACAACAATACCACCACAGGCATATGGAAGCTTCTCTCCCATGGTCATGTCTGCAAAGACTCCGGTATCCAACTGTGCAATCGTAGAAAATCCTCCTAAGAATGCAAAGGATGAACCTAAGAATGCAGGTACTTTTAATTTGGTACAAAGGTGGAAGAATAAAGTTCCAAGACCGGCACAGATTAAAGTAACCTGTACGGAAAGGCCTTCTCCCTCAAAATAGCTGTTCACCAGAATCGGCACAAGAATGGTTGCGCCAAACATTGCGAACATGTGCTGAAGTCCTAACAACAGCATCTTCGGAACACCAAGTGTCCGTGCGTCGCGAATTGCGTCTTTTCGTTCGTTCATAACGAAAGCTCCTCCTTAAAATATAATGTGTGATATCCGTGGAATTTTATTTTCCACTTCTGCGGTGCTTTTCATGCATTTTTCTGTTGCTATGCTGCATCCGCTTTAACTACGGGAAACATATTTTCCCGCATAAAACAGGTAACCCACCGAAATGGCAGATTACCTGTTATTATCTAAATTTGTTCCAACGTCTCAATTGCTTTGGCAATATATGGGTTGTCCATAGTATAAAATTGTCCTGCATCGGCAGCTTTTGCATATGCCGGATCCAATGGAAGTTTTCCAAGAACGGACAAATCAAGGTCTGCTGCGATTTCATCAATATGGCTTTCTCCAAATAAGGAAATCTCTTTTCCACAATCCGGACATTTTAAATAGCTGTAATTTTCAACGATTCCAAGGACAGGAACATTCATCATCCCTGCCATGTTATATGCTTTCTTTACAATCATCTGAACCAGTTCCTGCGGAGAAGTTACGATAATGATTCCTTCTACCGGAAGAGACTGGAATACAGTCAGTGGAACATCTCCGGTTCCCGGTGGCATATCTACGAAAAGGTAATCAATGTCACCCCATACCACGTCACTCCAGAACTGCTTTACTACGCCGGCAACGACTGGTCCACGCCATACAACCGGTGTTTCTTCTGTATCAACCAATAAATTTACAGACATAATCCTGGTTCCGTCTTCTGCCACTGCCGGAAGAATCTCTTTTCCATCTCCGACTGCTTTTCCGTGAATTCCATACATCTTTGGAATGGATGGTCCGGTAATGTCGGCATCCATAATACCTACTTCATAACCTTTCTTACGCATAGCGGCTGCCATGGATGCTGTGACAAAAGATTTTCCAACACCACCTTTACCGCTGACTACGCCGATTACATGCTTTATGGATGAATGTGCATTCATTGGCTCTTTCTGAAACTTTATTGCCATTTCTATTCCCTCTTTTCGCTAAACAGGCGGTGTACGTGATCGACACCGCCTATATTTTTATTTAAACCTCATTATTACTATCATACCTTACTGATAGATACTTTTCAAGATATCAGTTTGCACAAAAATTGATACCTTATGCATTTCTCTTCGAAAGGATTTCTTTTAAGCTCTCCGTATATGGCTCTCTTGCGATTCCATACTCTGTTACAATTCCGCTTATTAAATCGTGATCTGTCACATCAAATGCCGGATTGTATACTTTGACGCCTTCCGGTGCCATCCGCTCCTGATACCACATCTCCGTCACTTCCTCTGCCGGACGCTCTTCAATGCAGATATCATCTCCGGTTGCTGTATTTAAGTCAATGGTAGAGGTCGGTGCACAGACATAAAAAGGTACATGATACCGCTTTGCTACCGTTGCCACAACGGAGGTTCCGATTTTATTTGCGGTGTCTCCATTGGCTGCCACCCGGTCGCAGCCTACAAATACTGCCTGTACCAGTCCCTGTTTCATAACGGTGCCAGACATATTATCACAAATCAGAGTCACATCCACCCCTGCTGCATGCAGTTCAAAAGAAGTAAGTCTCGCCCCCTGCAAAAGAGGTCTTGTCTCATCTGCAAATACATGAAAATGATAACCTCTTTCCTCCCCCAGATAAATCGGTGCTGTAGCAGTCCCATATTTACTGGTGGCAAGCTGTCCGGCATTGCAATGGGTCAAAATACCATCACCCGGCTTCACCAATGTCAGCCCGTGTTCTCCGATGCTTTTGCAGACCCTGATATCTTCTTCCTGAATCTCAAGGGCTTCTTTATGAAGCAATTCTTTTATCTCTGCAACCGGCTTATTTTTATTTGCAATGCAGACTCTCTCCATCCGGTTTAATGCCCAGGAAAGATTGACTGCGGTCGGGCGGGAAGAATTCAAATATTCTTTCTGTTTCTGAAAAGTTTCATAAAAGACTTCATAATCCTCTGTTTCAATTTCTTTTGCCAGAAGATAAATGCCAAAGCCTGCTACTACACCAATTGCCGGTGCGCCACGGACTTTTAATAAATAAATGGCATCCCAGATTTCCTGTGCACTCTTTAACCGGATCAGTTCTATCGTTCCCGGCAGCTTTGTCTGGTCGATGATTTCAATGGCATTCTCTGCATCTAAGAGTGTAACCGTTGCATAATCCATAATATTCTTACTGTTTTTTTCCTTCTCCATAGCCTTATCTCCTACTTGTCCTGAGCCTTTATTCTGGCATTCAGTTCTTCTAAATACTCCCAGCGTTCCATCTTATGCTCTAATTCATCTTCCACTTTTATCTTCTCCTGGGTCAGCTCATTTAACTTTACAAAATCACTGGCAAAGCTTCCCATCTTCTCATCCAGTTCTTCTAACTTTGCTTCCAAAGCTGCAATATCGTCCTCAATGGTCTCATAATCCTTCTGCTCCTGCCAGGTAAATTTCAACTTCCTGCCGCTCTTCCAGGTCGCCCTGGAATCCTTCTTTTCGGTATTCTCTATGGTGTCCGCATTTTCCTCCTGATCTGCTTTTTTCCTGGAAGTCTCTGTGCCTGCATTTCCTGCTGCAGTCTCTTCCTCCGGCCGCTTGGCAAGATAATCCGTATAACCGCCCTCATACTGTCTTATGTTTCCCTGTTCAAATGCAAAAATCCGCTTTGCGATACGGTCAAGGAAATACCGGTCATGGGATACCGTAATGACGATTCCATCATAATTATCAAGATAATCCTCTAAGATTGCCAGTGTGGTAATATCAAGATCATTGGTCGGCTCGTCTAAAATCAGTACATTCGGTGCTTCCATCAATACACGAAGCAGATTCAGTCTCCGCTTTTCTCCACCGGAAAGTTTTCCGATAACGCCATACTGTTCTTCCGGTGGAAATAAGAAACGCTCCAACATGGCTGATGCGGACACCAGTCCATCCTCTGTCCGGACATATTCTGCAGTATTGCGGATATATTCAATAACCTTTAAAGACGGATCCATATAGGCAACTCCCGCCGATGCATCCTTTTCAATCTCCTGGGAATAATAGCCTATCTTTATGGTCTGTCCGATAACCAGTTCTCCGGCATCCGGCTTTACCCTGCCATCGATAATCTTCATCAAAGTGGTCTTACCGCATCCATTATGTCCCACAAATCCGACTCTGTCATTCTTAAGAAAGATATAGGAAAAATCCTCAATCAGCTTTTTTTCTCCATAGGATTTACTGATATGATGAAGCTCTACCGTCGTCTTTCCCATACGGCTGGAAACCGAGCTTAATTCCACCTGCTTATCAAACTGTGGTCCCGCCTGGTCTCTAAGATTCTCATAGCGCCTGATATGTGCTTTCTGCTTGGTAGACCTTGCCCTTGCGCCCCGCTGCATCCAGGCGATCTCCTTGCGAAGGATGGACTGCCGCTTCCGTTCCCCGGCAACTGCCATATCCATACGCTCCTGCTTCAAATTCAGATAACCGGAATAATTTTCCTGATAACTGTAAATGGAGCCTTTATCAATTTCTGCAATACGGTTACATACGCTGTCCAGAAAATACCGGTCATGGGTTACCATAATCAGTGTTCCCTTAAAGCCCTTTAAGTATCCTTCCAGCCACTCTGCCATATCTGCATCCAGGTGGTTGGTAGGCTCGTCTAACAGCAGAATATCGCAGGGTGTTAAAAGCACTGCCACAAGAGCCAGACGTTTTCTTTCTCCACCGGATAAGTTTTTCGTCTTTTCCTCAAAATTATATACGCCAAGTCTTGTGAGCATGGATTTTGCCTTGCTCTCTAAATTCCACATCTGATAATCTTCCCCGGAAGCATCTGCCTGATTTTTCCGGTGTGCCGTTACCAGTACACTTTCTAAAACAGTCTCTTCTTCTCCAAATTCCGGCATCTGCGGAAGATAGCGGATTACCGCATGATTTGCCTTGGTGATTTCTCCAGCATCCGGTTCTTCTAAGCCTGCCAGCATTTTCAGTAAAGTGGATTTTCCGGTTCCGTTAATTCCCACAATTCCGACTTTCTCTCCTTCCTGCAAATAAAAGGAGGCATTGGAAAATAACTTTCTTCCGGTAAATGTCTTGGTTATATTCTCTGCTGATAATAAATTCATAAAGGTCTCCTGTATTTCTTTTTCATTCTTATTGGCAATAATTTTCTATCACAATACATATTTACATTTGACTGCTCACTGACTATACTGTAATGCATAGCACAACTATTCAGGAGGTAATATATGTATCATAGAACATCTGAATTAAAACATATTTTTAACGAAAATATGAAAGGCGGAACCGGCACCGTTGAGATTATCCGTTCCGTCAATCCTATAGACTATGAAAGCCCAGCCAAGATGATTGCAAAACTCATCTTAAGACCGGGCTGTTCTCTCGGAAAGCATATGCATGAAGGGGAAGAAGAAATCATCACCATTCTCTCCGGTCATGCAGCCTATGACGATAACGGAACCATCGTTGCTTTAGAAGCCGGTGATACCTGCGTCTGCAAAAGCGGAGAGTCCCACAGCATTGCAAATGCTTCTCCAAAAGAAGATCTCATTCTCTTTGCTGTCATTAACTATCTTGCCTAATTACCGGCAAAATAAGCATCAATCCCATTGGCGATTCCCTGTGCAATCTGAGTCTGATAAGAGTCCGTTGCCATGTTGGAATCTTCGGTGGGATTTGTCATATATCCCATTTCTACAATCGTTACCGGCACGGTACTCCAGTTAATTCCACTCATGGTATCCGTCTCCCACACATATTCCTTCTTTGCACCTGTCTGGGCACACAAACTATCCAGTATATTCTGGGAAAGGGATCGGCTCTGACTGTAAAAGCTTCCTACATATGGATTGGATGCGGTCTGACAGATTGTCATAGCCCCATTGGCTCCGCTGTTGGTAGATCCGTTGGCATGTATACGGACAAATGCTTCTGCTCCCGCATTGGTTGCAATGGCTGCCCGCTCGCTGTTACTGAGATTCACATCATTGGTTTCTCTTGTCATGACTACGGTATAACCTCTTGCTACCAGTTCATCCCGCAATTTTAAGCTGACGGATAAGTTAAGCTGATATTCTGTCTGTCCGGTTGCAACGCCGGATGTTCCTCCTGTTACTCTTGCCTTGGTCTCAGAAGATCCCGGTGCTACCGGCTCCGGTGTACTGTCTCCTCTGCTCTGATGTCCCGGGTCAATGCAGATGACATGTCCACCGCTTCCGGATGTAATTCCGGTTCCCGCACTTCCAGTCAATGCTACCGGCTCCTGCGGCTTCTCTGTGGTCAGATAATCGGATGCTATATAATAAGTTCCTTCATCCAATGAAACCTGGCTCCAGCTTCCATCATTTGCAGTGCGGGTAAGTTCTTTTCCCGCAGATAATTTCTTATAAACCTCTGCATCGGTAGAAGGTTCTACCCTCACATTGACTCTTGTTGTCGTATAAACAGTCTCTTCTGCATAAACTACCGTATCCGGATTCAATACTGCCGGAACATGCTCTGTTTCCGTCTCTGTTTCTGTTTCCGTATCTACAACTTCTTCGGTGTCAATTACATTTTCTGTTGTTGGTACCTCTGTATTTGTTAATGTTTCTTCGGTATTCACATTCGCAACTGTATCGTCTTTTTTATCCTTCCCGCAAGCGGTCAGAAATACCAGACACATAACAAGCAACAGGCATACGGTAACTGCCGAGTGCCTGCTGCCCTTATGGAATGTGCTTCTTTCTGATGTTCTCATAGATTCCCTCACATTTCCCTATATCATCTTACTTATGAATCAAAGTTCCCTTTAATCCGCTGACACCATCTAATGCTTCCTCCAAGTTGGCAATCAGTACGGAACGGACTGCAGAATTGCCGATGTAATCGATTGCTGCCTGAATCTTCGGAAGCATGGTTCCTTCTTCAAACTGACCCTCGTCCATATACTGTTTTGCTTCTTCTACGGTCATCTCATCCAATGGCTGTTCATTGGCTGTACCATAATTTAAGCATACCCGCTCTACACTAGTTAAGATAATGAGCTGGTCAGCATCTAAAAGCTCTGCAAGTCTGCCTGCTGCAAGGTCTTTTTCAATGACTGCGCTGGCACCTTTTAGATTATTATCCTGCTCTAATACAGGAATACCGCCACCACCACAGGCAATTACTACCTGGTCTGCATCGGAAAGTGCACGGATGGCATCAATTTCTACGATGTCCATTGGCTTTGGAGCTGCTACGATACGGCGGTATCCATCGCCCTGTTTTACCGTATGGTTACCTTTCTTCTCTTCTGCTTCTGCCTCTTCCTCTGTCATGACACGGCCGATAATTTTGGTTGGATGATAAAATGCTTCATCGTATGGGTCTACGGTTACCTGTGTTAAAACAGTAGATACCGGTTTGTAAATTCCACGGTTTAATAATTCGGTACGAATGGCATTCTGCAAATCGTATCCGATATAGCCCTGACTCATAGCAGAGCAGACAGACATCGGAGTAGCAGTATATTCCGGATAAATTCTTGCGAATTCAGCCATTGCAGTATGTATCATTCCCACCTGTGGTCCATTGCTGTGGGAAAGAACTACCTGACAGTCATCCTTAATATAATCTCCGATTGCTTTTGCGGTAAGCTTGGTTGCTTTCTTCTGTTCCGGAAGTGTTGTTCCCAATGCTTCATGTCCTAATGCAATCACAATTCTCTTCTTTTTCATGTTACAATCCTCCAATTCTATGCCCAAAGATTTTCCGGATAGACACCGTCTTTAATCAGTCCGCGGATGGAATCCACAACAAATGGTTTGTCCTCTAAATAAGTAACTCCAAACCAGCGGTCTGCTGTCTCATAAACTTTTACGGTTGCCTTATCCTGATTCAAAAGCAATTCCACAATATTTGGCAGCAGATACTCTTTCTTCATCGGATTGTCTTCAATATGTGCTAAGAACTCACGGAAGCCCTCTTCCAGATAATCAATAAAATCCGGATAGCCAGCCCACATGTTCATAGATACATTTACATCCGGGTGAATCCATTCTGCCACATCAGCTTCTTCACAATGTACTTTTCCTTTTTCATCGGCATAGATGCTGTGTGTCTCTAAAATTTTTTCAAGATAGCCACTCTTTTCATCTACCACACAGACACCACGGGTAACGGTTCCGTTATCACTCAGTGTGTTCTTCAGGATATATCCAGCCATTCCAAGGCGGAATCTTTCCTTATCCTCTTCATGATTTACCAGAAAATCATGCATCTTTACAAATGCTTCTTTTCCGTAATAATCATCTGCATTGATGACTAAAAATGGTTCCTTCACTACGCCTTTGCAGCATAATACTGCCTGACCGGTTCCCCATGGTTTTGTTCTGCCTTCCGGCACTGTAAAGCCTTCCGGTATATCATTGATATCCTGGAATACATAATCTACTTCTACCTGTTTTCCGATTCTGTTTCCAATGATTTCTTTAAAATCCGCCTCAATATCCTTGCGAATGATAAATACAACCTTATCAAAACCTGCGTCCACCGCGTCATAAATGGAATAGTCCATAATAATCTCGCCATTTGGTCCCATTTTCTCAAGCTGCTTAATTCCGCCGCCAAAACGGGAGCCAATGCCTGCCGCCATAATAATCAGTGTTGTTTTCATTCGTATTCTCCTCAACCTTATTTTTAAAACTTTTTTCTCTCTACCCTTTTCTTTTTCCTCTATTTCACTATTCTTATCTAATGATTTCGCCGCTCGTCAACGATAAAGGCATACTGACTCACTTACGCCTGCTATTTCATGTATTCTTTGTAGCCGACTTCCTGAAGCTTCTTATCCTTTGCTTCTACCTGCTCTTTTAAATTCTTAGAATATTCTTTTAATCGTGCCAATAATGCATCATCTGATGTTGCAAGAATCTTTGCTGCAAGAATTCCTGCATTTGCGCCACCATTGATTGCAACGGTTGCTACCGGAATACCGGTCGGCATCTGTACGATAGAATAAAGAGAATCTCTTCCGCCTAAAGATGTGGTATGCATTGGAATTCCGATTACCGGCATAGGGAAGATTGCTGCACACATTCCCGGAAGATGTGCTGCCATTCCTGCTCCTGCGATAATTACTTTAAATCCTTTGCTCTCTGCGCTCTTTGCATATTCAAAAAATACATCCGGCTCACGATGTGCGGAAATAATTGTCATCTCATACTCGATTCCAAGCTGTTCCAAAATATCTGCTGCTTTTGCCATTACAGGCATATCTGAATCACTGCCCATTACAATTCCTACTTTTGCCATTTTCTTTCTCCTTTTCTCATAGATACTTGTCCTTTTAGTATACACTGTTTTACGCCGGAAATGAAGTCTTATTTTCCAACGGCTCATTCAGTTTTTCTGTGCCCGGTACTACAAACCTGCCATCTCTTATAATATCCCCGGTACTGCCATCTGCCCGTTCAATATAAATGCAGTCTAATTCATCATACGGTATCGTAATATCCGTATGGCAGTTAAAGTATGCCTTACTTTCGTCTTCTTTCCGAAGAATTGAGATTTCATTATCCCTTGCCACAATTTCTTTGCCATCCGGATTATAAACCGGCGTATCCTCTGCCTGGGAATAACAGGTATCTCCCACTGCAAAATGTGGACCTGTCTTCTCTGCAATCAGAATCGGCAATTTATCTGCAATATCAAAGTCCTTTGCCATCCGGTATGCCGTGGTGTTGGTTCCAATAGCAAACTCCCCTAACGGCAGCGTATCATGGTGCATCAGCACATTATCATAAATATATTTATGGTTCTCTTCTTCACTGTCAAAATTACTGCAGCTGTAATCCACAACTGTTCCATCTTTAAACGTCATTTTCAGGTTCTCATACCGGAGTCCGTTAAGATAGACATAAGATACATGCAGTACTCCGTGGGTTCCGGTCAGCACCGGTGAAGTAAACACTTCCCCTACCGGAATATTGACATCTGCCACGCAATTTTCAAAGATAGTCTCTTTCTGTGGATTCTTAAGGTGGTATAATTCCACGGTCATATCTGTTTCGTTATCGCCTTTTCCTCTGATATGTGCCCTGACTCCCTGGTCTAATACTTCAATAATTTTCGCCTGCATATCCCGGTACAGGGTATAATCCAGTGTATTTAATTCTACCGTCTTATCAAAGATTTCTTCAAAGTTGCTGCCAATCTGCGGGAGCGGATAAGCAATAATCGTAAAGCTTCTTTCCTCTCCCTTAATATACTGATTGGTAATCTGCCCAGCCTGTGACGCATAATAGACATTTAATTCATTCTGCTTGTCGCTGTAATGGCAGGCAGTTTTTTTATTTTCCGGTTCAAATAACGGTTCTCCAAACACTTCGATTACTGCCGGGCCTGCGTAGCCTGCTGCAAGATTTTTCTTATCTTCATATACGGTCCGGAGTGTCTCTAATCGGCGTTCCACAAAGGCTTTATCTAAATATACTGCTTTATCTGCTTTATGGTCATAATCAAACTGACGGTTCACAGAAACCGCATAGCAGCCCCGCTTGGAATTGCCGCGGTTACGGAAGGAAGAAAACGCATCCCGGTAAATCGTCGGTTTTAATCCCATCTTCTCAAAATTTACAATCGCTGCCCGCACCATGCGTTCCATTCCGATGGCATATTCCACATTTACGGTAGATTTTATGGATAAGTCTTTTCCAGTGGTAACAAAGCCAATCCGGTAGCCTTCCGTATAAGTATCTGCCATTGCCTGAATCTTCTCCTGCGGAAGCTGGTTCATATACTCTGCCATACGGATTTCATTTTCTCCGACTGGTTCTCCATAATAATAAAGGTATTTTAAATCCTGTAAATCAGAATCCATTACAATCCGGGTAAAGAAATCCCGGCTGGCATCTACCATTTCACAGACGCTGCGCTCTGTAAATAATTCACTGTAATCGTGGAAGAACCAGTAAATTGCCTGCTGCACTTCTTTCGGGGTTGTTCCCTCTTCGTCATTAAAACAGGTATAAACCTGGATAAACAATTCACAGAAGCAGGTATAGGCTTCCACATCGCCCTCATAAGCATAAGGAATCAGGCTCCGAAGCTCTGCGTAAAGCATACTAAGCAGTGTACCGTATTCCTCTCCCAATGTTTCACAGGCATAATCCGGGTTGGCATAGCTTTCTTTATAATGCTCCGGCAAAATATCCTCATACAATGCTTCATTTATCTTCTGTAATGTTTCCCTGCTCTGGCTGCAGAAGCTGTCATTTAATACCTGCCGCAATACTTCTTCCGTTTTTACAATAAATGCTGCCGTTCCTTTAAAATAAGCACGGAACGGCTCACAAACCTCCGGTTCTGCCGCAAGTTCATGTATCCGTTCCGTTACCAAATCCAGTCGTTCTGTAATTGCTTCTCTTTCTTCTGCGTTTAAATTCTGATATTCCATACTTTATATCCTTTATATTTCTAATTTTGCCTACAACAGAATACCGCCTGCATAGACAGCTATCCAGATAAGCAGTGAAAAAATCGAGAAAAATGTAGCAGCATACGGAATGCTGCGAAATGAATTTTCCTCCTTCAGGCTTATAATTGCAAGAATCACTGCGGCTAATGCTGCAAAAAAAGCGAGGATTCCATAGCAGGCTATGTATATGCTTAAATTACCGGCACTTCTGAATGCAAGAACTACCATCACCACAAAACTGACCAGTGACAGTAATGCCAGAACAAGTGCTGTAATTCCTCTTTTCGAAAGTGTTTTTTCTGTAAATTTATATTTTCTGTATCCTCTTCGTCTTTTTCTCATGTTCTTTCTCCCGATACCATATTGTACCGAAGTCTATTCTTTCTGCTCAAATTTGTGACACCGGATATGATTTGCCAGCAAAAATCCAACATATCCAATTGCCCCGCCGATGGTATTTAAAATCAGATCATCTACATCAAAGCTTCCTACCTTGGATACAAGCTGTACCAGTTCCACCAGCAGGCTGAAGTCAAAACTCAAAAGCACTATCCGGTAGAACTTTCTCTGATTATGTGCCAGTAATGGCAGCAGCATTCCATAAGGAATAAAAGCGACAATATTTCCCAGAAGGTTAAAGCAGACTGCTTTCGTCCCCAGTACCTTCCGGTAAATAATAAACCGCTTGATTTCTTTTAAGGGCATAAGATTATAATGGTAGCTTCTTTCGGAATAGGTTCTTCCCATCATTTCTGAGAAGAACAGGAAATAGCAAAGCAGACCCAGATATATTACGAATAAAATCCATGCTCCGATACGAAGCAGTTTTCTCGTCTTCTGACTCAATTCCTTTTCCCCATTTCATTTTTGCTGTTTATTTTGCCCCATACTGCTCATAATATTTATCAATTGCTTCTTTCATCTTATCATCAATGATAAGCCTGCCCTGACAAGGACGGTTGTATAAACACTCTACCACATCTGCCATGCTGACAATTGCATTTGCAGGAAAACCATATTTCTCCTGAATCTCATCCAATGCGCATTTGTCTGTCTCAAGTCCTTTTTCCATACGGTTTAAGGATACCATCAGTCCAAGAATGGTTACATCTCCCTGTGCCTGAATGATTGGGAATGTCTCCTGAATAGATTTTCCGGATGTCGTTACATCCTCAATAATAACAACACGGTCACCATCTTTGATTTTGCTTCCAAGCAAAATTCCGGTATCGCCATGGTCTTTTACTTCTTTACGGTTAGAACAGTAACGAATCTCTTTGCCATAAAGACGGCTGAATGCGATTGTTGTTGCAACAGAAAGCGGAATTCCCTTATATGCCGGTCCAAACAGCACATCAAAATCGGTACCATAGTGGTTGTGAATTGCTTTTGCATAATATTCTCCAAGGCGGGATAACTGTGAACCGGTTACATATGCACCTGCATTCATAAAGAATGGAGACTTTCTTCCACTCTTTAATGTGAAGTCACCAAATTTCAAAACCTCACTCTCCACCATAAATTCAATAAACTCTTTCTTATATGCTTCCATGTATGAAACCTCCTGAATATGTCAACAGTGAAATATCACTTTTTTCTTTTACCTAATTTTTTATGCTACCATACTTCCCTGAAAACCTCAATGCATTTTTCTTAATGGCGCCGGTCTATACCTGCATTATTATAATAAGCTGCTTTTTCCTGATACATTCTGCGTTCAGCTTCCATCAGCAAGAGGTCAAATCCACGCTCCCAGCTTTCCTGCCATACTGATCCGACTGCCATTACTACATCCTTTTTCTTCATGCCAGCCTTCATACGTTCTATCCGCTGCTTCAGTTCCTCTTCTCCGATACCTGCACACAGTGCCAGAAGTTCATCCCCTCCAATACGGAACAGTCCATAGTCTGAAAATTCCTCACGGAGTAATTCGCCGGCACGCAGAATGAGCTGGTCACCTGCCTGATGACCTAAAGTATCATTTACCCTTTTCAGTCCTGTAATATCGCAATACACCACACCAAAGCATGAAGTCCCTGATGCATCTGTAACATACTGTTCCATGGCGAACCGGTTTCCAAGTTTCGTAAGCTGGTCACTATAGCTCATCCGTTCCAATTCCCGCACCAGATTACGCCTTCTGATGCTGGAGACAATAAAATATCCCATAATCTGAAGCATATTAGAAGTATAATCCAACATTTTTTCGGGAGGATTATCAACTCCATAAAAACCGATGATTTTCTGACCTTCATACAGTGGAACTACTACCAGCGTTGAAATATTCTGTTGTTTCAGATTCTCATACTGCAGTGGATCACTCTCACGTATATTTTCCAGATTACCAATGATAATATTTTTGCCTTCCCTAAAATTGCGGTACCAGTTCTCGCATACTTCAGCCGGAACATTCTGCAAATTATCTTTCTCAGGCCTGATACCATTCGCTACCCATTCATAGGTGTTATCGTCATTTCCCAATAAGTTTTTTTCAAAAATATAGGTACGTTCTCCATTCAATGCCTTTCCAAGATATTCCAGGATAATTTCCAGCGACTGTTCTGATGTAGGGGCATTTAACGAAATTCTTATGCCCTCATTTATAATAGCCTCCATATTTTCATAGTTTTGAATCAGACTTCCCTGTTTTTCTTCGTTGCTGACATCCAGTGCAATTTCTACCCGGTAACGTCGACCATCCTGTTCCAGCATAGTATCCTTCAACAACAGATGTTTGCCAAGAACCGGATTATAATACTTCCATTCTTTAAACTCACCTTCTACCAGTTCCTGATTATTGCACATACTACAAGGGGCGGCATTATGCTGCATCACCTCATAACATTTCTTTCCTTTTATTTCCTCCTGGGTCTGAAATCCAAAGTTTTCCCGTGTTTTCCGGTTCATATACACAAGCTCATATGTATCAACATCTGAGACATATACAAGTTCATCAAGATTTTCAAAGAAATTCCAAATCTTTTCCACTGTTTCTATCCTTTCTGGCAATTACATTCCTTTAGGCGGTTGCGAAAGGGGACAAAAAGATGATTGCCCCAATAATATCACGGGATTACAGGAGATTTATCTTTATCCGGTATGAAATGCCAACAGTTCTTATAATGCGTGTTTTTCTTGATTATAAACTGTCTTTCCGGTTGCTTTGGCTGAATATCGACGCTGTCCGCCGGGTACAGATGCCACATAATGCCTGCAAGGGGCACAGGGGATTTCGGTATGCGTTGCTTTTTGTCTGGCAACCGGCACAAATTCACATCCATGTTCAATTGTGCCTCGCTGGTACATCCCTGTACCAGCGTTGCCTGTTGCCAGACGAAATTCCCAGTGCCCCTAACAGCCCTTATCAAGCATCTGTGTTTCGGCGAACTGTGTCGATATTCTGACAAACATTGGAAAGACTGTTTTCATAACAAAAAGAAAAACACGCATTTTAGAACTGCGGTATTTCGTAGCAAAAGATAATCCCCTGTGAATCCCGTGATATTCTTCCGGCAGCATCAAAAACAGTCCCATTAATCAGTGACTGCACCAATCAGTTCATTGATATCTTCAACTCCATTATTTTCCATATAATCCTGTATACCATTGATAATATCAATCGTTGCGGTAGGATTGGTAAAGTTTGCAGTTCCCACAGATACTGCGGTTGCTCCTGCCAGTATCAGTTCCAATGCATCTTCCGTGCTCTGTACACCTCCCATTCCGATAATCGGAATATTCACTGCCTGAGCTGCCTGATATACCATACGCACTGCAATTGGATGCACTGCCGGTCCGGACATCCCACCAGTTCTGTTTGCCAAAGCAAATTTTCTGCGGTTTACATCAATCTTCATTCCAGTCAGTGTATTAATCAGGGAAATTACATCTGCTCCGCCTGCTTCTGCCGCTTTTGCCATCTCTGTAATATCCGTTACATTCGGGCTCAATTTCATAATAACCGGCTGTCTTGCATATTTTTTCACTTCTTTTGTAATTTCTTCTACAGAAGCTGCATTCTGTCCAAAGGCAATACCGCCTTCTTTGACATTTGGACAGGAAATATTGATTTCCAGCATATCTACCGGCTGATCGGAGAGTCTTTCCACAACTTCTATATAATCGGAGGTTGTTTTACCACATACATTTACAATAATGCGTGTGTCATAGTGGGTAAGAAACGGAATATCACGCTGTACAAATACATCAATACCAGGATTCTGTAAACCGATAGCATTTAACATTCCACCATACACCTCTGCCACACGAGGGGTCGGATTCCCCGGCCATGGTACATTGGCAACACCTTTCGTCACTACTGCACCCAGTTTATTCAAATCTACAAATTCACTGTATTCCTGACCGGAGCCAAAGGTTCCGGATGCTGTCATAATCGGGTTCTTCAATAATACTCCTGCCAGATTCACTCTTGTATTCATTAAAGTTCCACCTCCTCAGCCCGGAAAACCGGTCCTTCTTTACATACACGTTTATTATTGACATTGGAATGTTCGTCCTTGTCCTTAGACTGGCACACGCAGGCTAAGCAGGCTCCGATTCCACAAGCCATACGTTCTTCCATGGAAATCCAGCACTCAATCTGTTTCTCTTTTGCATATTCCTTAATAGCTGCCAGCATCGGCTTTGGTCCGCAGGCATAGATAATATCTGCTGTCAGCCCATTTTCACGGATGGCATCCAATACATTTCCTTCTGTCCCGGCACTTCCGTCCTCAGTTGCCACATAGACTTCTCCTTCTTCACGGAATTCATCCATCAGGAAAAGCTCATCCCGGAAACCAAGTACCATCTGCTTTTCACAGTCCAATTCTTTTGCCAGCTCTAACATTGGTGGAATACCAATTCCACCACCAATTAAGAACGCTTTCTTTTCTTTCTTCGGAAATCCATTTCCCAGCGGTCCTGTTATATTAAGAATTCCGCCGGTATGCATACCGGAAAACTCTTCTGTTCCCTTTCCAACTTTACGGTATACCAGACGGATGGCATTATCCTTTTTATCAATTTCACAGATACTGATTGGTCTTGGAAGCAGTCTGCTTCCTTCATTACAATATACAGATACAAACTGACCTGCTTTTGCATGTGCTGCAATCTCTTCCGTACGCAGCCACATACTGTAAATGTCATCCGCAATTTCTTCCTGGCGGATAATAATCGCCTGTTCCTTAAACTTCTCTGCCATCTTCTTCTCCTATCTTGCCTGTAAAGCTCCATCGATATCTTTTATCATTGCCTCTACTGCTGCTCTGGATGCATCTGCAAAATGTTCTGCTCCAAAAGATGCATATGCTTCCTGCTTATATGCGGCAATGATTCCACGGGATGAATTGACAATTGCACCCAGTCCGTTTTCGTCGAAGTAATGTACTAAGTCCGCTCCTTTTCCACCCTGGGCACCGTATCCCGGAACCAGGATAAAGCTCTTTGGCATTACTTTACGAAGGACTTTTCCGATCTCCGGATAGGTTGCTCCTACTACTGCTCCCACATAGCTGTAGTTATCTCCCATGACTTCTTCGCCCCACTGCGCTACCTTTTCACCGACATATTCATACAGTGGTCTGCCATCAATTAATCTGTCCTGGAATTCTCCACTGGATGGATTGCTGGTCTTAACTAAAATGAAGATACCTTTTTTCTCTTCTTTACATACTTCCAGGAAAGGCTTGATTCCGTCTGAACCCAGATATGGATTAACGGTTGCAAAGTCTTCATCAAAAGCAGAAAGCTTTTTGCTTCCCACCTGGACTTTACCAAGATGTCCCACTGCATAAGCTGCGGATGTAGAACCGATATCGCCACGTTTTACATCTCCAATTACCACAAGGTCTTTGGAGTGGCAGTAATCTACTGTCTTCTGATATGCTTTCACACCCTCTGTTCCAAACTGCTCATACATGGCAATCTGTGGTTTTACAGCAGGAATCAGATCATAAGTGGCATCTACAATTGCTTTGTTAAACTGCCAGATTGCTTCTGCTGCACCCTCTAAAGTCTCACCATGCTCCTTAAATGCTGCTGCCTTAATATGTTCCGGAACATAATCTAACATCGGGTCTAAGCCGACAACGATTGGTGCATGGGTTTTCTCGATTTTTTTAATTAATTTGTTAATCATATCTTTAAGCCTTTCTTTTTCTTATTCTTCTGCTGCATCATATACAATTCTGCCTTCACAGATAGTCATCATTACTTTACCAGTTACTTTTCTGCCGTGGAATGGTGTATTCTTTGCTTTCGACCAGAACTTGTTCTTATCAATGGCATAAGTGCATTCCGGATCAAAAAGCATGACATCTGCCATACTTCCCTCTTCCAAAGTTCCTTTCTTCAAATGAAGAATCTGTGCCGGGTTATAGCTCATCTTCTCTACCATCTGCATCGGTGTTAAGTATCCCCCCAGCACAAGTTCTGTATAAGTCAGTGCTGCTGCAGTTTCCATTCCAACAATTCCGAATGGAGCCTTTACCATGCTGTTATTTTTTTCATCTGCTGTATGCGGTGCATGGTCTGTAGAAATGACTTCCATGGTTCCGTCGGAAAGTCCCTTTTTCAATGCCTCCACATCCTCTTTACGGCGAAGTGGCGGATTCATCTTATAATTGGTATCTCCCTCTACCATATCATCTGATGTCAGTGTGAAATGATGCGGACATACCTCTGCGGATACCGGAATATGCTCTAACTTGGCATATTTTACCATGTTTACACTGTTCTTTGTGGAGCAGTGGCAAAGATGCAGGTGTGCACCGGTATCTTTGGATAACAGGATATTTCTTGCAATCATGATATCTTCTACGGAATTGGTAATTCCAGCCAGTCCCCACCGTTTTGCATTCTCATCCTCGTTGACCACGCCGGAGCCAACCAGATTCTTATCTTCGCAATGTGACAGTACCGGAATGTTACAGTCTCTTGCTACCAGCATGGCATCTCTTGCAAGAAGTGAATTCATGACTGATTTGCCATCTTCACTGATTGCAGGGCTTCCTGCCTCCGCCATCTCTTTGATGTCAGCTAATTCCTCTCCCTGCTGTCCTTTTGTTATAGCGCCAACCTGTAATACATGCACCAGTCCGACACTTTCTGCCTTATGATGTACATAACGTACCACATCAGCATTATCTACCACCGGCTTGGTATTTGGCATTGCAAGTACCGTGGTATATCCGCCTCTTGCTGCGGAACGGGTTTCTGTTTCAACATCGCCCTTATGGGTAAATCCTGGATCCCGCAAATGCACGTGCATATCAACGAGTCCCGGCATTACATACAGTCCTTTGGCATCAATAGTCTTCTCTGCCTTTTTTTTAATATTTTTCCCTCTTTTGGTAATGACTCCATCTTCTATGAAAAGGTCCATTACATCATCTGTTTTCGTAGCCGGATCTAAAATGCGGCCACCTTTTATTAAGATTGTCATGTGGAATACCTCCTGTTGCTCCTATTTTAGCATACAAGCAGTTCTGGGGCAATCTGCTCATGCATGTATTTTCTCAAATAGCGCCGGAGGTACATATGCTTCTATACGGATTCCCTCCGGCAGATATTCTTCTGCTATTAATTCTCCTGTTTCTCTTATCTGCTGCAGCAATCCACCCTTGTCATATGGCAGCACTGTCTCAAGATAGCGCTTGTTCTCCCGCAGTATCCGGGCGAGGCAGTCTTTCAGTTCTTCTAGTCCATCACCTCTTGCTGCAGATACCCGTAAAGTAATATCTGCCCTGCCATCCCGCAATGGTTCCCGGTCTGTAATAGCATCCTGCTTATTAAACAATGTCAATATCTTTTTATCTGTAACCTCTAACTGGTGCAATGTCTCATATACAATATGCATCTGCTTGGCAGCCTGTGGATTGGATGCATCCACCACATGAATGATAAAATCTGCATACTTAGCTTCCTCTAAAGTACTACGGAAGGCATCAATCAGATGATGCGGCAGTTTCCGGATAAACCCTACCGTATCCGTAAGCAAAAGCTTCTGGCTTCCCGGAAGTTCTAACATTCTGGTAGTCGGGTCTAAGGTTGCAAAAAGTTTATCTTCTGCAAGAATTCCAGCTCCGGTCAGAGCATTTAAAAGGGTTGATTTACCGGCATTGGTATACCCTACAATCGCTGCCACCGGAACATGATTCCGCTGTCTTGCCACACGATTCACTTCCCGGTGCCTTTTCACTTCCTCTAACTCCCGTTTGAGCTGGCTGATTCTTGATGCAATCAGACGACGGTCTACCTCTAACTTTTTCTCTCCCGGACCTCTCGTTCCAATTCCTCCTCCCAGCCTTGACATACTCTTTCCTATGCCGGAAAGACGACTCATGCGGTAACGAAGCTGTGCCAGTTCCACCTGTATCTTTCCTTCACTGGTAGATGCTCTGGCAGCAAAAATATCAAGGATAATTAAGGTTCTGTCCATCACTTTTACGTTCAGGGCATCTGAAAGATTCCGAAGCTGTGCCGGGCTTAGTTCGTCATCGCAGACAATTCCTGTTGCATTGGTCCATGCAATTTCATCCAGCAGCTCTTCTACTTTTCCGCTACCAATATAAAGCCCCGGATGTATTGTCTGACGGTTCTGGATTACCCTGCCCACCGTTACTGCTCCGGCAGTCTTCACCAGCTCCTCCAATTCATCCAGGGAGTCTTCTGTATCATCGCCATCCTGGCTGCTTACGCCAACCAGGATGACTCTTTCTTCCATTTCATTGTTTTCAAAAAATTCAGGCATAAAATATCCTTTTCTTACTTTCTGTTTATGCAAACACACTCTGTCCGTTCTGGGATAATCCTGCAGAAATATTTAAAATTGCAGCAAAATCATTCTGTAATTCATTTGAGCATTTCTCTGCTTCCAGATAAATTTCTTCTGCTTTTTCAGCGTTCTCATCAAACAGTGCCTGCTGCACTTCTTTTCCATATCCATGGAATCTTCTGTGTTTCTCTGCCAGTGCATTCCAGGCCGGTGCAATTGCCGGATTTTCCGGATGCATGGAATAGTAAAAATGACCAAAGCCGCATTTTGTATCATCAAATTGTAACGTAAGGACATTCTTCTCAGTTACCATGGTATGTAAAGTCTCAAGCCATGCCCTATGTGCTTCCATTGCTTTTTGTACATAAGCATCAAAAACTGCATTATCCATACGGTAAAATGCATCACGGCTCATTTCTCCTATAACCTTCGCCACATTATCCATACCCGTTTCAACCTGGGTTAATGGTTCTACCGAACCTTTTAAATTTCCATTTATAACGGTCAGCAATTCTGCATCATTGCTGAGATTACTGCACTGGTCCTCAATACAGGACACCTGGGTTTCCAGCACATTCATGGAGCTGCTGATTTCTTCACTGATACCAGCAAGGGAACCAATCGATTCGCTGATGGTTCCAACATTTTTCTTGTTCTCGTCATTAATATTCCATACAGCATTAATCTTCTGATCAATATTGTCAAGAGATGTAATTGCAACATCCACACTCTTAGAACTCTTCTCAGAAGCATCGCGGATTCCTTCTACGAATTCACCCATATTTCCGGTTAACTGCTTGGTTCCCTCTGCCAGCTGACGGATTTCTTCCGCTACAACGGCAAATCCCTTTCCTGCTTCTCCTGCTCTTGCTGCCTCAATTGATGCGTTCAATGCCAGCAGGTTGGTCTGTTCGGAAATTGCATTGATGCCTTCAATGACTTCATTCATATGATTGATAACATCCATCAATGCATCCATATTCTTCTTCATTTCTGTGGATTCTGAGATTGCATCTTTGGATAAATCACGGATAGCGGTCAGTTCTTCCTGGCCATTCTCTATCTTCTTATAAATATCCGTAGTTTTCTCTGATACATCAATAATTGTATTGGTCAGACCCTCATGGGCATTTCTTACTTCCTCTGCAATACTGGATGTTTCTGTTGTTGCATCATGGATTGCCTTTGTTGCTGTATTGACATCCTCTGCTGCCGTTGTCATCTTTACGGTATCATGTTCAACTTTCAGACCTAAGGCACTCATTGTCATAACTGCCTGCATATCTTCCCCATATACCTGTGCAAGCTGACGTCTGCCAGCGTTCATTCGCTCATACATATTCTGCAGTTCCGGTGAACCTGCAGCATAATTCTCTTCTTTCATCTCACTGATTGACTGAACCAGATTTACAATTTTTTTGTTCTTTCCCAACGCCATATATTTCCTCCAATCAATGCACTTTCTGTGCATTACGTTATACTACTAATTTTGTACTGAATCCTGCCGATTGTCAACGACATTTTGTGATATTTTTCCAAAAAGTCCAACCTTTTTTGCAATTTCTTTATGCAGAAAATATTTTCAAAAACATTACCAATGCCTGATAATCTCTCATATCTGCCAGTTCTCTTGCTGAATGCATGGCAAGCATTGGAATTCCAATATCCGCCCCCTGCATTGGCAGGTAGGAAACCGCAATTGGTCCAAGGGTCTGTCCACCCGGCATTCCAGAACGGTTTACCTGCACCTGATATGGAATATCTGTCTTTTTACAAAGCTGCATCACCACCGCTGTTGCCTCACTGTCAGAAAGATACCGCTGGCTGGCAGAAGTCTTTACGGTAATTCCTTTTCCCAATATCACATCATTCGTAATATCTGATTTATTTGTGTAATTCGGGTGTACGGCATGAGCTCCGTCTATAGACAAGAGAAAGCCTCCCCGGAGCATATCATTTACCTCTGTTTCTGCCATTCCAAAGGCTGCACCAATCTTCATTATGATATCCTTAAGAAGACTGCTGTCTGCTCCCTGCTTGGAGCGGCTGCCGATTTCCTCATTATCAAATAATCCTGCCACAACCAGTGAATCTCCGGTCGTTTTTTCACACATTGTCTCCACAATTGCTGCTACCGATGCCAGATTATCGATTCTCGGAGAAGAAAGAAGCTTCTTATCACTTCCTATTAATTCCGGTTCATCCATATTGACCAGGAATAAATCATAGCTTAAAATCTCATTTGCCTCTGCCCCAAGATGTTCTTTTAAGTAATCCGCAAAAAAATTCTCTGTAACGTCTCCGTCCTGCCCTATTCCAAGCAGTGGAAGCAGTTCTCTTTGCACATCATATTCCTGTTTTCCGCCTGCCTCACGGTTCAGGTGTGGTGCCAAAGACGGAATCACTGCTGATGGTTCCTCACTTCCGAAAAGCTTTACTTCCGGTGCAAATGGATGTTCCGATTCTAATACCACTTTCCCATAAATTCCAAGTGGACGGTCAAACCATGTATTTTTGAGCATACCGCCATATGGCTCCACATTTAACTGCCTGTAATCCTTCGTCTTCACCTCAGGATTCGGTTTTATTTTAAAACATGGGAAATCTGTATGGGCCAGCATCAGGCGGAGCGCCGTCTTTCTATCCAGCTGTTCTGGAACAGCAAATGCCGCTACCATACCGGAATACGGTCTTACATAGTATTTACCGCCTGCATGAAGCTGCCAGGATTCCTGCAGCTTTAATTCTTCATACCCTGCCTCCTGTAACTGCTTTCCTGTCCATTCTGTCACATGATATGGTGATTTTCCCTTTGACAATAGTTCTGTTATTTTCTGCATGCCATACGCCTTCCTTACATGAATCTGTCTATTACAAGCGCCACTCCGTCTTCATCATTGGAAGTGGTAATATAATCTGCGACCTCTTTTACCTCCGGCTGTGCGTTTGCCATTGCCACACCAAGCCCGGCAAATGCAATCATAGACTTGTCATTAAAGCCATCTCCACAGCAGATCATCTGCTCCTTCTTTTCTCCCAGATATTCTAACAGTTTTCCAAGAGAATATGCCTTATCAATGGATGGTGGAACAATTTCTAAGAAAAACGGTTCTGAGCGAAAAATGTTTAATTGTTCTCCAAAGGTCTGCCGCATCACATCCTGTGCTTTTGCAATCTTTTCCGGTTCTCCTGTCATCAGGAATTTATTTACCGGATAATCTACATATTCTGCGAAATTATCTACCTCTTCCATCGGCATTCCATTAATTTTTGCCTCGATACTGCTGTATTCATTCACTCCGTTTCCATGGATGATGGTATTTCCTTTATAAGTAAGCACGCCCACACCCAGTCTGCATGCCTGCTCATACACTGCCGGCACCAGTTCTACCGGTATTGTCTTATTGTATACAATCTCTCCGGTCTCATAATTAATAATCTTTCCACCATTAAATGCCAGTACAAATCCGCCATAGCTCTTCAAATCCAGTTCGTCTGCCAGCTTTACGATGCCCCCGGTAGGACGGCCGGATGCCAGCACTACTTTTTTCCCTTCCTTTTGAATCCGCATCAGTGCGTCTTTCGTCTTTGGTGTAATGACTTTCTTTGAATTAGTTAAGGTGCCATCTAAATCCAGCACGATAATCTCATAGGTTTCGCTCATTTTCGTATTGTTCCTCTCTGCCTTTTTCCCTCGTTTTCCTGTCCCATACATTTTGCCCTTTTTGCTTAACGTGTCATCAAAAACAAGTATTCCCGGGCAGCTTCTTCGTCATTCGGATAATTCTTTGTATAATCCTCCATCTCGCTTTTTGCAGATGCGAAATCTCCGCTCTGTTCATATGCCAGTATCAGATTACGCTGCGCCTCCTGCTTCTGTGAGCCTGCATCTAAATCCAGTGCCATCTTAAGATAGTTTATTGCACTGTCATAATTACCTTTTTCTAATTCCATTCCTCCCAGACAAATCAATGCTGTCGGATTATCCTGATTTTCATCAATATATTCTTTATATAATCCGGCTGCCTTCTCATCTTCGCCTTTCACTTCATAGAGCTGTGCCATATACAAAGAAGCTTCCGTGCTCTTTTTATGAATAGCTGTCGTAAGCTCTGTTTCCGCATTATCATAATCTCCCAGTAATAGATAAATTCTGCCTCTCTGGGCATAGTCCTCCGCTGATTTACCACCTGCTTCAATACCTTTTTTCAGATACTCCTGACCTTCGGTCTGCATTCCTGCGGCATAACACTCCTGGTACAAAGCAATATACATTTCATAGTCACTGCCGGCATACTGTGCTGCCAGATTAAAATTTTCTTTTGCTTTATCCATGTCATTTTCTTTCCGGTACAGTTCTCCTAACAGGAAATATGCCTGGGCATTTTTCTTGTCATAATTGATTAATGCCTGATAGGTCTCAATGGCATCCTCTTTCTTTCCTGCGTCATACTGTGCTGCTGCTTTATAATAACAGGTATCTATTTCTTCTTCTCCCACAACTGCCAGCGACTGGTCCAGTGCATTCTGAAATGCATCAATGGCGCCTTCATAGTCACCCTCCTGCATACAGTTGATGCCTATCTGCCGATATGCATCTTTATTATTCTGTGTCTCATCCTCCTCACAGCCGGCCAACAGTAGTCCTGTGGCAAGTACAACTGCCATATATTTTATTTTCTTCATAATTGCCTCGCTTTCATCCGCTTTAGTATAGCAAATTAAGGTTCTTCTTTCAACCTCGCCCCGGCTTGTTTTTCTTCGTTTCCTGTGATACACTGCAAGAAAAATCATGAGTTATTCTCATGCATATGGTTAGGCGATTGCGAAGCGGGACAGAAAGGATTCCGGCAAAAAAATTTTGCGGCATTCCAAGGGAATCTGATTTTCTTTGATGTGAAATGCCAACCGTTCTTAGTGGTTTATTTTTCTTGATTATAAACTGTCTTTTCACTTGCTTTGACAGAATCGGGGCACTGTCCATCAAGGGCGGATGCCACATAATGTCTGCAAGGGGCACTGGGAATTTCGGCATACTTTTTCTTTCATCTGGCAACCGGCACAAATTCACATCCATGTTCAATTGTGCCTCGCTGGTACATCCCTGTACCAGCGTTGCCTGTTGCCAGGCGAAATTCCGGTGCCCCTAACAGCCCTTATCAGGCATCCGTACTTTGACGGACAGTGTCCCGATTCTGCTCAAACATGGAAAAGACTGTTTTTATCGTAAAAAGAAAAACGAACCACTTAGAACGGTGGTATTTCATCATCTGAAAATCAGTGTCTTGGAATACCGTAAAACTTCTTTACTGGCAGCTCCTGTCCCCTTTCGCAATCGCCCAACCAGAATCAGATAAGAAAAGAGGTTTTACTATGTCAGAAAACGAAGCAAAAGAAACCATGCAGGACTTTGAAGCAGAGCTTGAGGCTTCCTTCCGGAAAATCAACGAAGGAGACATCTTAACCGGAACCGTTATCTCTGTGGATGAAGACGCCATCACATTGGACTTAAAGTATTATGCCCCGGGAATCATCAAAGCAGATGAAGTCAGCAACGACCCATCCTTTGTCATTGACGAACACATTCATCCGGGAGATATCTTAGAAGCAACGGTCATCCGCCGGGATGATGGAGAAGGCAACATTTTACTTTCCATGAAAGAAGCCAACGAAGTGCTTGCCTGGGATAAGTTAAAAGAGCTGTTGGAAAACGAAACCGTTGTTACCGTAAAGGTCAGTGAAGCGGTAAAAGCCGGTGTGGTTGCATACCTTTATGGCATTCGCGGATTTATTCCGGCTTCACAGATTACCACAGCCTATGTAGAAGATACCGAAAGCTATGTTGGAAAGGAATTAGAAGTCCGTGTCATTACTGTAGATGAGGAAGATGACCGTCTGGTGCTCTCCGGTAAATCCGTTGCTCTTGAAAAAGAAGCAGAAGAGAGGAATCACAAGATTGCCATGTTAGTTCCGGGCAGTATTGTAGAAGGAACCGTGGAAAGCCTGATGCCATATGGTGCATTTATCAACCTTGGGGACGGACTTACGGGACTTGTCCACATTTCCCAGATTTGTGAACGCCGTATCAACAAACCATCCGAAGTATTAAAGGAAGGCCAGCATGTAAAGGCTAAACTTTTAAATACCAACGACGGCAAAATCAGCTTAAGCATGCGCGCATTGGAAGAAGAAATGATAGATACTTCTGCAGAAGAAAAAGAAGACTTATCCGCCTACACCTCTGATGAAAGTGCTTCTACCAGCCTTGGCGCACTGTTAAAAGGATTGAAGCTCTAAGTCGTATTTCATAAAACGCAACAAGGGACAGATATTTCTATCTGTCCCTCATTGTTTTTAAAGGTTGGAGAATACTTTTATCAAAATTTAGTCTAATTTCCAAATATCTTTGTTGTACTGCTCAATTGTACGGTCAGATGAGAAGAAGCCGGCTTTGCTGATGTTTGTCAGCATCATTTTTGCCCATGCTTTTCTATCTTCATAATCTGCAAGCATTTCATCTTTCTTTGCACGATAAGATTCGAAATCCGGAAGAGTCATGAACCAGTCTTTATTGATTAACTCATTGAAAAGTCTCTCTAAGTTCTCTGCATTTCCGATTGCTTTCATTTCATCACTTACGATGAAGTCGATTGCACGTTTGATATCTGCATCATTATCATAATACTTGCGTGATACATAATCAGCTTTTGCGTAATGCTCAATTACTTCGTCAGAAGACTCTCCGAAGATGTAGATGTTATCATCTCCTACTAACTGATGCATTTCTACGTTTGCTCCGTCCATGGTTCCGATTGCTACTGCACCATTTAACATGAACTTCATGTTAGATGTTCCGGATGCCTCTTTAGAAGCTAAGGAAATCTGCTCATGGATATCTGCTGCCGGGATTAATTTCTCAGCTAAAGTAACATTGTAGTTCTCTACCATAACAACCTGTAAGTATGGGCTTACTTCCGGGTCATTTGCAATTAACTGCTGTAAGCAGAGAATTAAATGGATAATGTCTTTTGCAATAATGTAAGCCGGAGCTGCCTTTGCGCCAAAGATTGCAGTAATCTTTCTTGCCGGTTTCTTTCCTGCTTTGATTTCAAAATATTTGTTAATTACATAGAGTGCATTCATCTGCTGTCTCTTGTACTCATGTAATCTCTTAATCTGAATATCAAATACTGAGTTCTCATCTAAGTCGATGTTCTGTGTTGCCTTTAAGTAGTTCTTAAGAACAACTTTGTTCTCAGTCTTGATTGCAAGTAATTTATCTAATACTGCATCATCATTTACGAACTGTCCTAATTTTTCCAGTTCCATTGCATCTTTCTTGAATCCTGGTCCAATCAGTTCTTCGATTAAGGATGTCAATCCCTTATCACAGTGTAATAACCAACGACGGAATGTGATACCGTTTGTCTTGTTATTGAACTTCTCAGGATAAATCTTGTAGAAGTTATTTAACTCAGAATCTTTTAAGATTTCTGTATGAAGGTATGCAACACCATTTACGCTGAATCCGTAGTGGATATCCATATGAGCCATGTGTACACGTTTTTCATCATCAATGATGTATACAGACTTGTCATCATATTTAGCAACTACACGGTTGTTTAATTCGTAGATGATTGGCATTAACTGTGGAACAACTTTCTCTAAGAAAGAGATTGGCCATTTCTCTAATGCTTCTGCTAAGATGGTGTGATTGGTATATGCACAACACTTGGAAACGATTGCAATAGCCTCGTCCATGCCGATTCCTCTTTCCATTAACAGACGAATCATCTCCGGGATTACCATAGATGGATGGGTATCATTAATCTGGATTACTGCATAATCAGCAAGATCATGCAAGTTACATCCTCTTTCTACTGCCTCATCTAAGATTAACTGTGCAGCGTTGCTTACCATGAAGTACTGCTGGTAAACACGAAGGAGACGTCCCTTGTCATCGCTGTCATCCGGATATAAGAATAATGTCAGGTTTTTCCTGATATCCTCTTTGTCAAAGTCAATTCCATCCCCAACGATGCTCTCATCTACTGTTTCGATATCGAATAAATGAAGCTTGTTGGTTGTGTTTTCATATCCGGTAACATCAATATCATATAATTTTGAAGTTACATTAAATCCACCAAACTGTACCTGATAGCTCTTATCTGTCTTTGTCAGCCAGCTTTCATCCTGAATCCAAGGATTCTTGGTTTCTTTCTGAAGGTTGTTTTCAAATACCTGTTTGAATAATCCGTAATGATAGTTAAGTCCAACTCCATCACCGTTTAATCCTAATGTTGCAATAGAATCAAGGAAGCATGCTGCAAGTCTTCCAAGACCACCGTTACCAAGTGATGGTTCCGGTTCAACCTCTTCAATTGCACAGATGTCTTTGCCATTTGCTGCAAGTACATCTCTCACTTCATCATATACGCCTAAATTAATCAGGTTGTTGGAGAGAAGTTTTCCAATTAAGAACTCTGCGGAAATATAATATAATTTTTTCTTTCCGTTGTGGTTTTCTTTCTTCTCAGCCATTGCTTTTGTCATCTCTAATAATGCGAAGTATAATTCTTCATTAGAGCAATCAGCAATTCCCTTGTTATATTTCTTTGTTACGATTTCCTGTAAATTCATTTTTGACCCTCCGTAAAATTTGAATTCAGTTCGTTCTCTTATGTATGCATTATCTAACATTTCTTTTACATTTTCTTGTAATATACCGGTCAAAAGTGGTACAATACTATCATATTTCGATATTTTTAGAAAAAATCACTTTTTTGTACATTTTGACGAAAGGCGTTTCCCATGAATATTCTCGAATATGAAAATTACCAGGAAAAAAAATCACATGGTTCAGAAAGTTTCCCATATATCACCTATCCCTGTTCAATTCCCTTAGATTTTGAGCGGGTGCCTGCCCACTGGCATGATGAAACGGAAATTATCTACATCAAAAAAGGCTGCGGACTGATTACCGTAGATTTGGAAGAATACCCGGTTCAGGAAGGAAGTATTCTTCTGATTCTTCCGGGACAGGTTCATTCCATTGAACAGTATCTCGATTACAAAATGGAATATATTAATATTATTTTTAAACTGGAAATGCTCCTTGCCAAACAGACAGACATCTGTAACAGCCGCTACTTTACACCGCTTTTAGACGGCACACTGCGGCTTACCACACATTTTACACCGGGTATGCCATTCTATAACGAGGTTGCCGGTTGTATCAATGCTGCGGATGCAGTCTGCAGGACCAATCCCCCGGCCTTCCAGCTTGTGATTAAAGGACAGCTTTTCCTGCTCTTTTCCATTCTGATCTCTAACTGCTGCGAAACAAGCGTCTCCCGCAAGAACCAGAAATCCCTGGAAAAGATGAAACGCATCATTAAATATATTGAGACAAATTATGCCAGTAAAATTTCCATTGAAGAAATGGCAGATGCGCTGGACTTAAGCCAGTCTCATTTTATGAAGTTTTTCAAAAATACCATGGGAACTACTTTTACAGAATATTTAAATGATTACCGGCTGACCATGGCCAGCCGGCTGCTTATTTCGTCTGAAGCTTCTATATTAGACATTGCCGCTGAAGTAGGCTTTGACAACCTCTCTTACTTCAACCGGCTGTTTAAGAAACGCTTTTATGTTACACCCCGTGAGTACCGAAAGCGTTTTGCAGGATAAGTTCTTTTACTTTTTTCATATCCATTGCAGGCAGGTAATAGGTACTGTCCGGCTTTTGGTCATCTTTTGGAGAAATATTCGAATGAATGTAAAAAGTGTCAAGGCCTGCCTCTTTGGCCCCGTTGATGTCACAGCGCACATCATTTCCTATCATCAGTGTTTTCTTCACATCCAGATGATACTTCTCTATCAGTTGTTCAAAAAAGCGGATGTCTGGTTTCTTGGTTCCATAATCGGATGAAATTAAAATATCGTCAAAATATTTTGTAATATCCAAATAATTCATCTCATATTCCGTAAAGATTCTCTGGGCATTGGATAAAAGATATACCTTTTTACCACATTTTTTCAATGCTTTTAATAATTCTCTTACGCCATCATAAATCCGCACATACTCCATGGTCAGTACCCGGAAGAACTGTCCGGTATGAACTGCCAGCGCATCCTCAGCCTTTATCCCCTTCTTCGCATAAAGCTCTTTGAATACTTCTTCAATGCGAATCTCCGGAAATGCCTCATGGGCATAGTGTGGCTCCTTTTCCAACTCTCCCTTTAAATCTGTCTCTTTGCTTTGAATCAATGCCAGATAAGATTCCTGTAATTCCTGCGGGGCATATAAAGCTCCATGAAATCCGTAAAACAGACTCAGTTTTTCCCATACCTTAGCATCGTTTTCCTCTGTATGGATATCTACCAGTGTTCCATACAGGTCAAACACATAATTGTCGTACATATTACCTTCCATTTCCTGCTTTTATTTAAACATCTTTGTCTTAGCAAAGATTAATGCAACAATAAGACTGCATACCACTGCAATTAATACGATAACAACAAATCCATAAGGACTCTCTGCGAACGGCATTCCCTTTGCAGCCACATTCATGCCATACGCTGAGAATATCATAGTCGGAACAGAAAGTACAGCTGTTATTATGGCAAGCACCTTCATTACCACATTCAGATTGTTGGAAATAACTGATGCAAAAGCATCCATCATTCCGCTCAAAATGCCGCTGTAAATATTTGCCATCTCAATTGCCTGCTTGTTTTCAACAATAACATCCTCAAGAAGTTCTTCATCTTCCTGATATTTTTTAATATTGTCATTTTTAAATAATTTTTCCAGTACCACCTCATTGGAGCGGAGTGCTGTCGTAAAGTAAACCAGACTCTTTTCCAGTTTCAAAAGCTCGATTAACTCCCGGTTCTGTGTGGACTTGTGCAGCTTGTTTTCCACAATTTCACTCTGGCGGTCAATACTTCTTAAGTACTGTAAGAAAAGAGAGGATGTCCGGTACAAAATCTGAAGCACAAAGCGGGAACGCATGGCAGGATTAAAATCCCGCACCGTGCCATTGGCAAATGCTTCTAATATCGGAGTCTTCTCAAGACTTACTGTAATGACTGCTTTTTTTACCACAAAAATAGAAAGTGGAATGGTATCATAAAGTTCCTTATCATTATGGGTTTCAATATTCGGGATATTAACCAATACCATGGTATAATTCTCGTCTGTTTCAATACGCGAGCGCTCGTCCGTATCCAGTGCAGAACGCATGGCATCTGCATCAATTCCATACTGATTTACCATTGCTGCGACTTCTGCCTCTGTTGGATTTACAAGGGAAATCCAGCAATCCTCCCCTGGTGATTCAATTTCGGTGATACGGTTCTGTTCACTGCAATAGTACTTAATCATCTTTCCACTTCCTTTCTCTTCATTTCCTGTAAAAAAAATCCCCATCAAAGCCGGAACACTTTGACAAGGGAATCTCACTTAATCCTTTTTTAGTATATTTCCACCCCCTTTGTTTGTCAACCCTGACTCATGTATTTTCTCATCTGCAGTAATATTTTCTTCTCCATGCGGCTGACCTGCACCTGACTGGTGCCAAGCTTTGCTGCAATCTGGCTTTGCGTGGCATTTTCAAAATAACGCATCTTAATCAGCTGCTGCTCCCTTCCGGATAACTGTTGCAGCAATTCTTCTATCAGAAGCTTATTTTCCAGTTCTTCCTGCGCATTTTTCTTATCCTTTAACCGGTCCAATAGATAGATTTCACTGCCATCTGACTGATAGACGCTCTGGTAAATGGATTCTACTTCTCCATTGGCTTCCACTGCAAGGACAATCTCTTCCTCCGAAAGCCCGGTTTTTTCTGCCAGTTCCTTTAACTCCGGCTCCCTTCCAAGCATGTCTGTCAGTTCCTTTCTTGCATTGCTGATAAGATAGCCTTTTTCTTTCATGCTCCTGCTGACCTTCACCATGCCATCATCCCTCAGGAAGCGGCGGATTTCTCCCATAATCACCGGCACTGCATAAGTGGAAAAGCATACCTCATAACTTACATCAAATTTATCCACTGCCTTCATCAGTCCAATGCATCCGATCTGAAACAGTTCTTCTTTATCATGTCCTCTTCCTAAAAATCTTTGTACCACACTCCAGACCAGTCCCTGATTTCCAAGCACCAGCGTATCTCTTGCCTGCTTATCCCCTTTGTGTGCCCGTTTGATATAAGCAATTGTCTGTTCCATTCTCCACTTAACTTTCCCGCACCAGATTTTTTTTCATTTTTATAACAGTTCCTTCTCCGACCTTTGAACGTACTTCTACTTCATCCATGAAAGCCTCCATAAAAGAAAAGCCCATACCGGACCGTTCCAGCTCCGGCCTTGTCGTAAAAAACGGCTCCTTTGCCCGTTCAATATCCGCAATTCCCTTCCCGCTGTCTTTTACGGTAATATGTACGGTACTTCCGGAAAGACAGCACTGCATCACTACCGTTCCTTCCTTTTCTTCATAGCCATGGATAATGGCATTGGTTACCGCCTCCGATACCGCAGTTTTAATATCCTCTAACTCATCCAGTGTGGGATTCATCTGGGCGCAAAATGCTGCTACCGCTACTCTGGCAAATCCTTCATTTACGGATAATGCCTCAAATTCCAGTTTCATCTCATTTCTTCTTTCCATATTTACAGCCTCCATTTTCATACCTCCTTCTTCTCCCCTTCTTTCATCTGAACCAGTTTATGCAGACCTGATACCACAAAAATTTTCCGGATCCGCTCATTCATATTCTCTGCCACCACTTTTCCGCCGCTGTAATTCATGTTCCGGCACCTTCCGATTACCACGCCAATCCCTGAGCTGTCCATAAATTCTGTACCGGCAAAATCAAAAACCAGTTTGTTAACCCGGTAAGAATCAATCAGTAAATCTGCCTCTGCCCGCAGCTGTGTGGCGCAATGATGATCCAACTCCTTTGGTACCCGGATGGTAAGACATCCATTTTCTAATTCATACTTAAATTCCATTCTTCTATCCTCCATATACATTACGAAAAAAGAATCTGCCCTGGCACATTCCCGCGCCTGCGGCGGTCGCTTGCGACATCTACCTTATACGCCGCAGTGTGCATCCTCGCGGTGCGTTTTGTAGTTTACAGGAAAGCAATTTCCTGTAAACTACAAAAGACGCCCGGCAATCTGCCTGACGTCTTTTGTAAACTGTTTTTCTTTATTCTGTTACTGTTCTGCATTCTGTAATTCTTCCAGATAGCGGGAAGAATTGGCTGCACGTTCCGTATTCGGATAACCATCAATCACTTTCTGATAGTATTCGATGGCTTTTTCATTCTCGCCCAAATTCCGGTAGGTCTGTGCCAGATAATAAATCGCATTGCCATCCTGGTATGCCTCATCCATCTCTACTACCTTTTCAAATCCGTTCTTCGCTTCTTCATAGTTATAATTACTGTATGCCTGATAACTGTCTGCATAAGTCACCTGAAGATACTGGTCATTTACAGTTGCGTTGATATTCTGATAAATTTCCTTTGCGGTATCGGAAAGGTTTTCTTCCTTCACACCGGAAAGTGCATCTCCTGCTGCTGTAATATCTCCCTCCTGGAAGGATTTATATGCTGAAAGCAGCTGGTCATAGCTGTTAATCTTATTGGAAGTCTCCTCGGAATCGCTTTTTGCAGAAGACACCTGCTGGTTCAGGTCATCAATCTGATTTTCCAGATTGGTAATCTGCTGATTCTTCGTGGTTATGGTATCATTTGCCTGAACCACTGATGTATTGGCATCACTCTTTGCCTTCTGTCTTACACTTGGCACTACAAGGAAACAGGTGACTGCAACACCAATTGCCACCCCAAGCAAAATGGTCAGTATCGTGGCAAAACCTGAAGTATCTTTGAATTTTGTCGGCTGGATAATGAGGTCATTTCCACTCTTATAGGAAATAAGGTCATCTTCTTTCTTTTTCTTCTTACCGCTGTTGGCACTGCGCAGCATCTGATTGGTCTCTTTCATGTAACGCAGTGTAATCGTATTGCTGGAATCAATTTTCATAGCTGCCCGCAATGACTTCTTTGCCTGCTCGAATTTATTCTCTTTCATGTACAAAAGAGCCAGCAGCTGATGTCCCTTTACCAGTCTCGGGTTTAAGGACAATACCTTCTTCAACTGGATAATTGCAAGATCTGTACTATTCTGTCTGCAATATAACAATGCCTGATTGTATTTCTTAATGGTCTGATTTACCGTTTCTAACTGTGCCGGATTCTTCTGCACAGCGTCCAGATAACGTCCTGCATCATTATCCTTTGGCTGAAGGCTCTTACTAATTACCCATTCACCCATGGCAGATACCGCCTCACCGGTCTCAAAAAGTACCAGTCCCAGGAGATTTCTTGCCTGAATGTTCGTCTTATCAAACCGAAGACTCTTCTTAAGACTTTCAATCGCTCCGGATAAATCACGGACATTGCTTCGCTCTAATCCCTGATTATAATAATAATTAGAGGTCATCACAATTTTCTTATATACTTTTACATCAATTCCACAGTTCGGACAACGGTTGTCCCCTGTCAGATCTGCTCCGCAATTATAACATTTCATACTTTACCTCACTTAACGAATTCTACTGTCGTCTTGCTTCTTTCATCATTTCTCTTAAAATGTCTGTCATATCCGTTAAGTCCTGATTGTAAATAGCTTCCTCTGCCTCTTCTACTTCCAGGCTTGGTTTGAATTTCTTTAATTCTTCTTCAAAATCTATCATGCTTCATTTCCTCCTGCTATCTTTTCCAATTCTCCAATCAAATACAGGGAACCCGCACAGAATACCATCTGGTTGTCCTTCCTGTATTCCTTTACATATCTGTATGCCTGTGCACAGTCTTCTATTACTACTGTTTCCCGGCCGTTTGCCATAAATTCATCCTGCAATTTCAATGGGTCAATTCCACGGCTGTCCGGGATGCGGGTCAGTACAATACTATCCCACGAAACTTCCTTGCACAGTACTTTTACTGCTTCTTTATGATTCTTCTCTTCCATCATGGAAAAAAGAAGAACTGGCTTTTCTTCCGCAATCTTCTGCACATTTTTCACAAAGTGGGCAATACCATCTGCATTATGTGCTCCATCAAAATAGATAAATGGCTCTGCCTGCTGCATTCTGCCCATCCATCTGGTATGTTCCATTGCAGAGATAATCTCTGCTTTTCCAATTCCGGTTTCCACCTGAAGGACAGATAACGCCCGATATGCCAGTGACGCATTCATCATCTGATATTCTGCCGGAAACGGGATTTTCAAATCAACAACATCATACCCATTGGTATAACAAAAATCAATAGTTTTCCCGGTTATTTTATGAATTTTAAGACTTTCTAAAGAAATACAGTAATAAGGTGCTCTTTTTGCCCTTGCAGTCTGCCTTATCACTTCTGCCGCTGTTTCATTACTTCCATCAAAGATAACAGGAACGCCTTCTTTGATAATCCCTGCCTTTTCTCCTGCAATTGCTTCAATGGAATCTCCTAAAATCTGTGTATGCTCGAGACTGATAGATGTAATAATCGTAAGCAACGGTTCCTCAAATACATTCGTTGCATCTAACCTTCCGCCAAGTCCGGTCTCTAAAATAAGATAATGTACTTTCCGCTTCTGAAAAAGATACATGCCCATGGCAAAAAGATATTCAAAAAATGCTGGATGCGGCAGTCCTTCTGCTTCCATCTGCTCTACCACCTTCTGCACTGCCTCAAAGCTTTCTACAAATTCTTCCTGGCTGCACTTTTCGCCATTGATTACGAAACGTTCTTCCATGCATACAAGGTGCGGAGAAGTAAAGAGTCCCACTTCACATCCATGTTCCACCAGCACCTGATTGATAAATGCACAGACACTTCCTTTGCCATTGCTTCCTGCCACATGGATGATTTCAAACTGATGCTCTCTGATAGAAAGTCTCTGCAGCATTTCTTTCGTATGCTCTAAACTGTTTTTCTTTGTGAACTTTGGTATTTCATATATATAATTGCAAATCTCTTCATAAGTCATTTTTGTCACCACTTTTCTAAGTATAATATAGTGGAAAATTTTTTCAAGAGGTTATCCTGTTTCCATAAAAAGTTTTCGCCGCAGAAACTGCGGCGAATCGACAATACCTGTCTTTTAACTTTTGTAACTATTTCATCTGAGCCAGACGCTCCTGTACGGTAGCCATCATCTGCTCATATTTTGCAAGCTTATCTTTCTCTTCCTGAATCTTTGCAGCAGGTGCCTTGCTTACAAACTTCTCATTATTTAACATGCCATGGGAGCGGGCAAGTTCTTTCTTAAGACGCTCTTCTTCTTTCAAAAGACGCTCTTTTTCTTTTTCCATATCTACCAAGTCTTCCAACGGCATGTATACAACAGCTCCCGGAATAACTACGGATACTGCATCTTCTCCGATTCCTGCCTTATCGGACTGGACATCAATCTCGCTGGCACTGATAAGATTCTGGTATGTTTTCTTCATGCTCTCGAAGGTCTCACAAAGTGCTTTGTCTTCAGATACGATAAATACCTTTGCCTTTCTGGATGGTGGAACATCCATCTCTGTTCTTAAGTTACGGATGCCTTTTACCAGCTCTTTTACATGAGCAAGCATCTCTTCTTCTGCCGAGAAATTCCACTCTTCTTTGTAAACCGGCCAGTCAGCCAGCATAATGGTCTCTTCCTGCGGATTTAAGGTACAGTAGATTTCTTCTGTGATAAATGGCATATATGGATGTAATAATTTTAATGCCTGTCCTAATACAGTACGAAGTGTCCAGAGTGCACTGTTGGCAGCCCTGGCATCCTCGTCTTTCTTATAAGTACGAACTTTGGCAATCTCGATATACCAGTCACAGAATTCATCCCAGATAAAGTCATATACTTTCTGTACTGCAATACCAAGTTCGAATTTATCCATATTTTCTGTTACATCTTTGGTCAATGTATTAACTGCTGAAAGAATCCATTTATCTTCCGGTGCCAGGTCAGAAATTGCAGGCTCTGTTACCTCCATGCCCTCTAAGTTCATCATAATGAAACGGGATGCATTCCACACTTTATTGGCAAAGTTACGGGATGCTTCTACACGCTCCCAGTAGAAACGCATATCATTTCCCGGTGCATTTCCGGTAATCAGCGTCAGTCTCAAGGCATCTGCACCATATTTATCAATAACCTCTAACGGGTCAATTCCATTTCCAAGAGATTTGCTCATTTTACGGCCCTGGGAATCACGAACCAGTCCGTGGAATAATACAGTATGGAATGGTGCTTTGCCCATCTGCTCATATCCTGAGAAAATCATACGGATTACCCAGAAGAAAATAATATCGTATCCGGTTACTAATACATCATTCGGATAGAAATAATCTAAGTCTTCTGTTTTCTCCGGCCAGCCTAAGGTTGAGAATGGCCATAATGCAGAAGAGAACCAGGTATCCAGAGTATCCGGATCCTGTGTCATATGGGTGCAGCCGCACTTCGGGCATTTCTCCGGTGCGTTCTTAGATACTACCATTTCTCCGCATTCATCACAGTAATATGCAGGAATACGATGTCCCCACCAGAGCTGTCTGGAAATACACCAGTCACGGATATTATCCGTCCAGTTGAAGTAGGTTTTCTCCATACGTTTTGGAAGGAGCTTGATATCTCCATTCTTTACACCTTCTACTGCCGGTTTGATTAAATCATCCATTTTTACAAACCACTGCTGTTTAATCATTGGCTCTACGGTTGTGCCACAGCGGTCATGGGTTCCTACGTTATGGGAATGCGGAACAACTTTTACCAAAAGTCCTTCCTTCTCTAAATCCTCTACCAGTGCTTTCCGGCATTCGTATCTGTCCATGCCCGCATATTTGCCGGCTTTGCTGTTCATGGTTGCATCATCATTGATAACAACGATTTCTTCCAGATTATGACGTTTTCCAACTTCAAAGTCGTTCGGGTCATGAGCCGGTGTAATCTTTACACATCCGGTTCCAAATTCTTTATCTACATAGGAGTCTGCAATAACCGGAATCTCACGGTCTGTCATCGGAAGCTTTAACATTTTTCCGATAATATCCTGATAACGTTCATCATCCGGATTTACTGCTACTGCAGTATCACCAAATAAAGTCTCCGGACGGGTGGTTGCGATTTCTACGAATCTTCCCGCTTCTCCTACTACCGGATAATTGATATGCCAGAAGAAGCCATCCTGTTCTTCATGTTCTACCTCGGCATCGGAAATAGATGTCTTGCAGACAGGACACCAGTTTACAATACGGGAGCCTTTATAAATAAGACCTTTTTCATATAATTTTATAAATACTTCAAGAACTGCATCAGAGCATCCTTTATCCATGGTAAAACGTTCTCTGCTCCAGTCTGCGGAAGAACCCATTTTCTTTAACTGGTTGATGATGCGGCTGCCATACTCATCCTTCCACTCCCAGCATTTTTCTAAGAAGCCTTCTCTTCCGAGGTCATTCTTGTCAATTCCCTGCTTCTTTAAGGAATCAATAACCTTTACCTCTGTTGCAATGGCTGCATGGTCTGTTCCCGGCTGCCATAATGCATTATATCCCTGCATTCTCTTGTAACGGATTAATATATCCTGCATGGTATTATCCAATGCATGTCCCATATGAAGCTGTCCGGTAATATTTGGCGGCGGCATTACAATGGTAAACGGTTTCTTGCTGCGGTCAGCCTGTGCATGGAAATATCCATTGTCTTCCCATTTCTTATAAAGTCGGTCTTCAATCCCTTTTGGGTCGTAGGTTTTTGCAAGTTCTTTGCTCATAATTGTTCTCCTTTTTCTAAATTGGACGTTTCGTAATTTATAAAAGTGCTATCTTTATTAGTAGACATTTCAGTTATCTGAAAGGTATAGGACTTGGTGCATCCTCGCGGAGCGTTTTTAACTTTACAGAAAAGCAATTTTCTGTAAAGTTAAAAAGCCCTCCCTATCCAGCTGGATAAGAAGGGCGAATCAGCGCGGTACCACCTTCGTTATACATAGTATCTATGCATATCTCTTCTCCGTAACGTGGAGTGCCGGGAAAACTTATGCCTTGTTGAAATTCTTTATATGATTCCGGTTACAGGCTTTCTGGGTCTTCCGGTTCGAAAGCTACCTTCCATCTGTCGTATTCAGACAACCTTTCAGCCGATGAGCCGTCCTCTCTTAGAACCGTACCGATGTACTCCTCTTTCTCATTACCTTTATCTCTAGGCATTATATTAAATTTGCCAGGCACTTTTGTCAAGGGTGAGTTTTTTATTCTTCAAAATTCTTTATAATTCCTTTCGAAATGCCATAAAAATCCATTCTCATTGCCTGTATCCTATGTTATAATAAACGAAAACGAGAAAAATTTATACTGTAATGACAAAGGGAGAGTTTTTATGTCTATGCTAAATTTAAAAGAACTGGATTCTATGCATTTAAGCGTTCTAGCTGAAATTGGAAACATCGGTTCCGGTAATGCTGCTACTGCACTGGCAGGCCTCTTAAATACACCGGTAGATATTGAAGTGCCAAATATCTGCCTGATGGATTATACCAAAGCTGCAGATTATCTTGGTGGGGCAGATAAAACTGCTATTGGTATGACTGTAAATGTAAAAGGTGATATGAATGGTGTTATGCTTCAGATTGTGGAGAAAGAATTTGCCAGCCGGCTTATCAACACCTTTTATAAAAAAAATGTCGCTTCCATTGATTCACTGGATGATATGGATTTATCCGTATTGCGCGAAATGGCAAACATCACAACTGCTGCTTATGTAAATTCTATTGCAAAAATGACAAATACCTTTATTGATATTGAACCACCGCAGAACCATCTTGGTACCATTGGTGAAATTCTGGCTGTCCCGGAAAAAGAATTTACAAAACTGGATTATCAGGTTCTCTTTATTGATGAACGGTTAAGTTTTGCCCATACCCAGATTAAAAGTGCCATGATTCTGATTCTTGAAATAGACTCTATGAAAGTGCTTTTTGAAGGACTTGGTATCGATTTATAACATTGTAAAAGACAAAAAAGGACGTTCCCGTCTGGAATAATTTCCATTCAGGAACGTTCTTTTTCTCTACTCTTCTTCTTTGTCCTCATCTGCAATTGCCGCTGCGGCCCCGGATACTGCGGCTACTACCGCTATTACAGCTACAATTATTACAAATAAGATTAAAATTCCAAGGAAAATCAGAAGTCCACCCTCTGTCATCTTATTACCTCCTCCTTGTGCCAGATATCTATAGTATACTACGATTCTGTATTATCGTCTATAAATTCTATCATATGACGGATATCCTGCATCTCGCAGTCCATTTCTGTAATTACATCTGCAACATGCTTTAATTTATCTGCTATTTCTTCTGAATTATTAATATGTTTCTTATAGCGAAGCTTGTGCTCAAGACTCGCCCAGAAATCCATGGCAATGGTCCGGAGCTGCACCTCCACTTTCATATGGCGCTTCTCGTTCGATAAAAATATCGGCACATCTACAATCAGATGCAGACTACGGTATCCGTTATCCTTCGGATGTGCAATATAATCTTTCTTCTCTACCAGAATGATATCATCCTGCTGCAGCAGCAAATCTGCCATAGTATAAATATCTTCCTGAAAAGAACAGATGACACGCACTCCCGCAATATCAAACATATTCTCCTCAATTGCTTTCATGGAAAATCCAATGTTCTTCCGTTTGATTTTTTCAATAATACTTGCCGGTTTCTTCAGTCTTGTTTTTATGGACTCAATCGGATTCCTGTTATATTGTGTGGAAAACTGCTCATTTAATACCTTAAACTTTGTTTCCACTTCCATCATGGCACATCGGTAATACATCATCAAATCCCCAAAGGGTTTCATCTCACTTAAAAAATCCTCCGGATGTGCCTCGTCTTTTATTCTGCTAAAATCTAATGGATTCATCTTTTACTTTCCTCATAAGTTTATTTTTCTTACTTTTCTATCATATCAGAAAATACCCGAAACAACTATTAATTTTTTCTAAAGTTATCGCAGCGCTTACCAAAGTCTGGCAGAAAAGAAGTTCGCTCAAACAAACCTGGCTCCTTCTTTTCTGCTAGATTTTTTCTCGCTACTTGCGTAACAAAGAATGTGCCTTGGCACATTCTCGCGCCTGCGGCGGTCGCTTGCGACATCTACCTTATACGCCGCAGTGTGCATCCTCGCGGAGCGTTTTTTACTTTACAGGAAAGCAATTTCCTGTAAAGTAAAAAAACAGCAGTGTCCATGTTTTCTTCAACATATTTAAGACACTGCTGTTTTATCTGCCTTATCGGTAGCTTTGCTTTATAGATGACTAAGGATTACATTTCGTTATCCGTTTTTAGTTTTTCTGCCCTAAAGTTACGGTTACCGTCTGTTCCTGATACTGTCCATCTGTCTGACGTTCAAATACAACTTCTACAGAATCACCTGCTGCACAATACTTAATCGCATCATTTAATTCTGTTGTAGATGAAACCTTGCTTCCATCAAAGGATGTGATAATATCTCCTGCCTGTAAGCCTGCCTGCTCTGCCGGTGAACCTTCCTTTACCTGATAGAGATATATTCCTTCCGGCATATTATAGGTCTGTGCAACGGTGGAGGATACATCTACACCTGAGATTCCAAGATATGCGGAACGGGATTCATCCACCTGTTCCCGGTTGATTAATTTTTCAATAATCGGAGACGCTGTATTAATCGGGATAGCATAGCCCATACCTTCTACACTGGTATCAGAATATTTTACAGAACTGATACCGATTACTTCACCCTTGGCATTCAGTAATGCGCCACCACTATTACCAGGGTTAATAGCCGCATCAGTCTGTATCAGTTCATTGGTGGTGGTAGAACCGTCATCATTTTCTACGGACACCTCTCGGTTCAATGCACTGATAACACCGGTTGTAACAGACTGCCCATAACCTAACGCATTTCCGATTGCGACTGCTGCCTGACCTACACTTAAGTCATCAGAATTGCCAAGGGTTGCAACCTTAATGGTACTTAAGGTGTCTGCGCTGATATCGGAAATCGGAACTGCAACGACTGCTAAGTCACTTCCTGCATCTGTTCCTTTTACTTCTGCGGCTACTGTGCTGTCATCTGAGAACTGCACGGTAATACTTTGGGCACCGGATACCACATGATTATTCGTTGCTACATAGATGTACTGGTCATCCTGGCTTACTATGATTCCGGAACCACAGCTTTCCTGTGGCTGTGATGCAGTATATCCATACCAGGTGCTTACCTGTTTTTCACTCATATTCGTAATTGCAACAATAGATGGCATTACATTATCTGCAATATCTGAGACATCCGTCAAATCGGTTACTGCTTTGGATGAAGTATTTGCTGCCTTAACGGTATCTCCGCTGCTGCTCTTATTCAGGGAAGCCTCTGTCTTAGCAGATTCAGAGTTGCTCCACTTCGTTCCAAGCAGCTGATTTGTTCCCGCAAATACGCTTCCTGAAATCAATCCAAAGACTAATGCAATAGCTGCACATTTTGCAAGTTTTACACCAAATCCACCTTTACCATGTTCTTTCTTTACTTTTTCTTTCCGTTTTTTCTTCTGCTGATTCTGTCCATATGGCTGTGTTCCCTGACTATAATAGGCATTTCCCTGTCCATACTGGGTTCCCTGACTATAATAGGCATTTCCCTGTCCATACTGGGTTCCCTGACTGTAGCCCTGTGAAGTATTTCCGTTCACCTGACTGCTCCATGAAGTATTTGTTCCGTCTCCTGTCTGCTGGTTCGTCTGATTATATGAATAAGGAGAGCTGGAGTTAAAATTGTTGTTATAATTGTTTTCCATAAAGATTACTCCTTTCATCTCTTTGTTACTTTCTGATTATGATAATATCCATAAATTGTGTCAGTTCTGTGTTTATTTATTGAGAAAAATATGTTTCTTTTATGTTTAATTTGTAAAAAGCTCTGCAAAAGAGGATATATTTTACATTAGAATTTTTTCTATAAAAAAGGACATTTTATTTTCACACCGAAATACCACCGTTCTTAATATTTCGTTTTGCTTTTTGCTATAAAAACAGTCTTTCCAATGTTTGACATAGATAGCTCCACCGTTCGTCGAAGTACGGATGCCTGATAAGGACTGTTAGGGGCACTTAGGATTTCGTCTGGCACCCGGCAACGCTGGCACAGGACGTGCCAGCGAGGCGCATCTGAACATGGATGTGAATATGCGCCGGTTGCCAGATGAATTAAACTTTATCCGAAATCCTTAGTGCCCCTTGCAGGCATTATGTGGCATCCGTATTCAACGGACGGTGGAGCTATCTTAAGTCAAAGCACTGGAATTACTCAACCGTAACAGATTTTGCAAGATTTCTTGGTTTATCCACATCACAGCCCTTTCCAACTGCTACATAGTAGCTGAACAGCTGTAATGGAATAATTGCCAGTGAATTGGCAAAATATGCATTGGTCTGTGGAATATAGATGACATAATCTGCTGTCTTTTCAATCTCTGTATTGCCTTCATTGGTGACTGCCATGACAAATGCGCCTCTGGTCTTCACTTCTACAATATTGCTGATGGTCTTTTTCAGCAGTGCATCCTGTGTTGCCACTGCAACGACCGGTGTACCATCTTCAATCAGAGAAATGGTTCCATGCTTTAACTCACCTGCTGCATATGCCTCAGAATGAATATAGGAAATCTCCTTTAATTTTAAAGAGCCTTCCATGGAAATCGCATAATCAATTCCTCTTCCGATAAAGAAAATATCCTTAGCTGCAATGAAACGGTTGGCAAATTTCTGGATCTTCTCTTTATGGCTCAGTAACATTTCTACCTGATCCGGCAGTTTCTTAAGGTCACGAAGCATTTCTCCTACTTCTGCTTCTGAAACTTTACCACGAACCTGTGCAAATTTAATTGCCAGAAGATATTGTGCCACAAGCTGTGCACTGTATGCCTTTGTAGTTGCAACTGCAATTTCCGGTCCAGCCCAGGTATACATTACTTTATCTGCCTCTCTTGCAATGGAGCTTCCAACTACATTTACAATACCAAGGGTCTTAACGCCACGCTCTTTTGCCATACGGAGTGCCGCCAGGGAATCTGCTGTCTCTCCGGACTGACTGATAATAATGACAAGGGCTCCGTCCTCTAAAATCGGATTCCGGTAGCGGAACTCAGATGCCACATCTACTTCTACCGGAATTCTTGCCATTCCCTCGAAAATATACTTACTGGTAAATCCGGTATGATAAGCAGAACCGCAGGCAACAATGTGAATTCTGCTGATATTTCTGATTTCTTCGTCACTCATTCCAAGCTCATCGATGACAATTCTGCCATCCTTGATACGCGGACTGATGGTATCTCTTATGGTCTTTGGCTGTTCATTCATTTCTTTTAACATGAAATGCTCATAGCCGCCTTTTTCTGCTGCATGAATATCCCACTCGATATGTTTGCATTCTTTTTCGATAGATTCCCCGTCTACATTAAAGAATTCTATTTTTTCCTCGGAGAGGCAGGCAATTTCTTCATTTTCAATAAAATATACATCTCTGGTATATTTTAAAATTGCCGGGACATCGGATGCAATCAGATTCTCCCCCTCACCTCTTCCTACAATCAGAGGACTGTCCTTACGGACTGCATAGATAACATCCGGATTCTCTGCAAAGATAATTCCCAGTGCATAAGAACCTTCCACACGATGCATGACCTTGGTAATGGTCTCCAATGGATTCCCGGTATAGTAATAATCCAGCAGCTGGGCCACAACCTCAGTGTCCGTGTCTGACTGGAACTTATAGCCTTTTTCTAATAACTTTTTCTTTAATTTCATATAGTTTTCAATGATACCATTGTGTACCACAGCAATCGTACCGGCTTCATTGAAATGTGGATGCGCATTGATATCACTCGGTGCACCATGGGTTGCCCAGCGTGTGTGACCGATTCCAACCGTTCCCGGCAAGGTAGCACCCTCATGGGTCAGCTCAGATAATACCTTTAATCTTCCGGTCGCCTTAGCCATGTTAATCTTCTTCCCATCAAAGATTGCCATACCTGCCGAATCATAACCACGGTACTCCAGTTTTGAAAGTCCATCCAACAAAATTGGTGCAGCCTGTTTCTTCCCTATATATCCAACAATTCCGCACATAATTCTTCCTCCTGCTTTTCTTTTACATTCTATTCCAATTGCTGTTGTTTCATCCTATCTTTTATAGAACTGTCTTTATCGTCCTTTTGACATTATATAAGAATAACCGGGGATTATCCAGCCCTTTTTTGAAATCTATATCAGCGCATGAACATAATAAAAACTTGCTGCAGATATCAATATGAAAAACATATAAATTCCACCGTATAACATACGATTTACTTTTTGTGGTATCTTTTCAAGTACCAAAGTCAGTCCTGTCGTGACAAAATAAAGAAACGGAATCAGCATCGGCATCAGATACCGCCCCTGTGGCTGATAGTCACTATAAAAAGAATAATAAATACTCAATCCGCATGGAATTACCATGCATATCAGAAATGTGATATGCAGCAGTCTGTCTGACGAAAATATTTTTCTTTTCCACCCGCCTGCCAGATAGCCAATGATTCCAGCAAGAAAAAGTATTCCAATCCCCAGATAGCCCCTGCCCATCAGATTCCAGTCGCAGGTCCTTAATATTCCAATAAAGCTGATCAGTGATGTTCTCAGCCAGCCGGAAGTAAATAACATCTGGTACCATGACCAGCCCTGATGATATGGCGTCGGCCGTTCTGACGGACGGAATCCCGGCTGTGCATACATTTCCCCATATTTATCCGTTGTTCGAAGTCCAAGGAAATCACCATCATATAATATTGCACTCCGGATAAACCACCAGCCAGCTAAAAGTATTGCTACAATAGCAATTACTGCTGCCATCCTGAACATCCGATGCATGTCAGTTCTTTTTCCTTCACCTTCTATTTGCCTTTCCTTCCAGTAGGAAATAAAGAAAAACGGTATACTCATCAAAAGATAACCGTAGGCATTATAATAAGATAATGCACATAACCCTATTCCAGTTCCTAATAGGATACAGCTTTTCCAGTCCCAGTGTCTGTCCCTGCCCCTAAGCCAGGCATAAATAATCCATGCAATTGTAAATAATGCAAAGGAATCATTATTCAGATAACTTCCAAGATACATTACCTGGGGCAGCAGGGTTCCAGACATTACGAACAAAAATCTGCTTCTATTGGTTTGAAATAAGTACTCTCCTATCTGAAACATCAAATATGCCATTCCGGTTATGGAAAGTACACTGGTGAATCTGACTGCCACATACAGCCAATACGCATTTGTGGTAAATAAAAAAGCTATTTTCAAAAAAACTCCGCTTATCATATATGACAGAATCGGAGTAAATCCATATGATATTCCCCAGATTGGATTTCTTAGCGCCGGGTCCGTTCCATCAGGAAGCTTTCCATGGGACGCTATATAATTACAGATATCATATTTCATTGCTTCATCCGGCCCGCTTCCGGAAGTAGTTGCCATACTCCAAATTGTCAATGCCAGAAATAAACATATTAAATACCCTCTTTTCAGAGTCTGATTTGTCTTTTCCATTCTCATTTCCTTTTCATTATTAATTTCTTCTTCATGATGAATCGTTGGTATTATACTCCTGAAAACTTATCCAGACAACTAAGAGTTCTCTTACTATTTTCTTAAGACTTTCTTTACCCTATTGATTTTACAAAAACATACGTTATCATAATAAAGAATCAAGAAGTAATACTTTATGAAAGGAGCCAATGTTATGAAACTATCCATTGTAATACCAGTGTATTTTAACCATGATAACCTTCTTCCACTTTACAATGATCTGCGGGAAAAGGTTTTATGTAAACTAGATTGTGACTATGAAATTCTCATGGTTGATGATGGTTCCAAAGATAAATCCTATGATGTCATCTGCGAGCTTGCCCGCCTGGATACACATATTATCCCATTAAAATTATCCCGTAATTTTGGTGAACATGCTGCCATTCTTGCAGGACTCTCCCGCTGCAGTGGCGATTGTGCTGTCCGCAAAGCTGCAGACTTACAGGAACCGTCAGAATTAATCTTAAGTATGTTAGAAAAATACAGGGATGGTAATAAAGTAGTACTTGCTACCCGTGCTGACCGTGAAGAACCTCTTACACAGAAAGCTGTTTCTTCCCTTTATGCCTATATTATGAAGGAGGTTGCACTTCCCACCATGCCCAAAGGTGGATTTGACAGTTTTCTGATTGACCGCCAAATCATTGACCTGCTGGTCGCAATGAAGGAAAAAAATACCTCTCTTATGGGACAGGTCCTGTGGAGTGGCTTTCAGACTGCAACTGTTCCTTATATCCGGAAAAAAAGAACCATCGGACATTCCCGATGGACTCTTCACAAAAAAATAAAACTTGCCACGGATTCCCTGATAGGATTCTCCAGCTTTCCGATTACCATGGTCACTGCAGCCGGTGCCGGAGTATTTCTCTTTGCACTCATTCTGTTCTTTATTACAATTTACCGGAAAATGACCGGAATTATAACTGCAGAAGGCTATACCTCATTATTAATCGTACTTTTAATGGGTATGGGAATTATTATGCTTTCCATCGGTATTATTGGTTCCTACATCTGGCGTATTTATGATGCCACCAGAAACCGTCCACCATTCATTATTGATGAACCGATGACACCAAAGACCTCCATGGCAGACACACAAACTGCCTTACCTAAAACTGAAAATAAATAAACGGACTGCCCTTCACATAAGCCAGACCAAGGATAAGGCCTATCTCAACAAAGAAAATCACAAGAGACCAGAAATGATTTAAATCCATAACCGGATAAAAACCATTGACGGTCTTTTCTTTTTTCTTTGCTGCCCTAAGATATGCAGCCACTGTTGCAATGCAAAGAATAATAATTGCTGCAATGGCAAAGCTGTACGGATGTGTAATGCCCGCCCGGAAGCCAAATAACTGTTTTAATACCAGCCATGCCTTCGGCACATTTTCTGCCCGGAAGAATATCCAGCAGATGCAGACAAAAATGTCCGTTCCGAGGATGGATAAGGTATCCACCAGAACATTTTTCTTTCTCTCCTGCCCTTTCTGATACCCAGCCAGTTTCCGGAAGCCCTTATGGATACAAAGAGCCAGTCCATGGAGACCACCCCACAATACAAAGCTCCATTCTGCACCGTGCCAGAGTCCCCCTAAAAGCATCGTTATCATCAGGTTTACATAAGTACGAATACGTCCCTTGCGGTTACCACCCAGCGGAATATAAAGATACTGCATCAGCCAGCTTGAAAGGCTGATATGCCACCGTTTCCAGAACTCGCTGACATTATGGGATATATATGGAAGGTTAAAGTTCACCGGTAATTCATAGCCCATACATTTTGCACAACCGATTGCCATATCCGAATAACCGGAAAAATCCATATAAATCTGAATGGAATAGGCTGCTACTGCCAGTGCAACCGTTCCGGAACCAAATATCTGAGGACTACGATATACTTCATCCACAAATACAGAAATATTGTCCGCCAGTACCACTTTCTTAAACATACCAAATACAAATATCTGTATTCCACTTTCCAGTCCCACAAGTGTAACCTTCCGGTTCTCCTTAAGCTGTGGCAGAAACTCCGATGCTTTTACAATCGGTCCCGCTACAAGCTGTGGAAAAAAACTTAAGTACAATGCAAACTGCAAAAAGCTTTTTTCTTTTTCTATCTTCCCGGTATAGACATCAATGGTATAGCTCAATGCCTGAAAGGTATAAAAGGAAATTCCTACCGGAAGAATCAGATTCAGTACTCCCGGTGTCAGATGAAACACATCACAAAAGGAAGTCACAAAGAAATCATAATATTTAAAAATTCCAAGGACCGCCAAAGGCGTGCCTACTCCAATCAGAAGAGAAATCCGGCTCTGCCGCAGATGCTTTTCATCTTTTTTTACCGCGGTAAAAAAGGAAATCCATGTAATTCCCATTAAAAGCAGGCAAAGCCGCATATTCCACCAGCCATAAAAAACATAACTGGCTATCAGAAGGATTCCCTGGCATATGATGCGGCACTTTATTTCCGCAAAAGGCAGCACCCTCTGTACAAGAAGTAAAAGAAGAAGCACTACAAGAAAAAACAGTAAAAAGCTTACACTTGCAAAACTCATCTCTGCTCCTCCTCTCCGATTGCATCATAAATGCACTGTGCCAGAAGCTCATGTCCATATGCATTAAGATGCCCATAGCCAACTGTTGTATTATCAAATCCACTGGCTACAATATGCTCTTTCACATAAGCTTCCTCTACGGAATCTGTCATGTCCGCAAAAATAATATTATATTTTCCACATAATTCTGCAAAAGTATCTCTGGTGTCCACACTTGCAGAGCATTCATAACTGCCATCCTCTGTCAATGTCATATCCGGAATATAATAAATCACCGCCTGAACATCTGCTTCTTCCGCTGTCCTGCTGATATAAGAAAGCAGTTCCTCCGTGGCCGCATAGGTGTCATCACCAAATACATCATATCCGGCATTTTCCGTAATTGTTACATCTGCTTCTCCATTGTTCTGGCTCTGCAGATTCTTATACTGCTGATACAATAGCTTGATATAAGGATTCTTTTCTAATACTTCCAGTGCCGGTATTCCGCTTCCCGCTGTCAGCTCCGGCATTTCATGATTTAATGCCTGAGCAGCTTCTACCGGATTCATTGCCAGTGTTCCGGTCTCTAACGCAACATATTCAGCAGGCTGATAAACCTTAAGGGCATTTTCCAAATTACTGATATTACGGTAAATGGTATGGGCTGACATTCCCACATTGTATACATAGCGGCTGCTTCCATCTTCGTCGTATTTCTCATTTAGCAAATAAGATACACAATCATCCTCGTTGACATACAGTCCTTCCGTCTGGGAAGAACCCATCATTAAAATAGCAGTCTTTCTTCCCTCAGAAGGATAACTGTTGTTATAACCATTGTTATCGGTAGTTCCCATGGCAAAACCTTCCGTTCCTCTCGCCCAGAACGTATCTGCCTGTCTTACATAGCTGGTCACTCCATTTCCACATGGTTCATGTACCGGAGGGTTGTAATAAAATACGCAAAAAAGCGCCAGAATTGCAAATGCTGTAATTCCGGCTCCTATCACCTTTCCGATAAAGCAGAATATTGTTTTTCCTGTTGTATTCCCTTTTTCCGATGTTCTTCCCGCCATGGAGAACCTCCTGTCATGATATAAGAAACAACTTTTCTGAATTCATTTTCCGTCTCTTTTTCGTCTCTTCCTTATTTCCTGCGAAAGAAAAGCTGTCCTATTCCAGACAGCTTTTCTTATGAATATTTTTATTTATCTTTCTTTACTGTGTCTGGGTATCCGCCTCTGTGTCCTCTGCCGTAAACGGATTTGTATCCCTTACTGTATCCGAAGCAGTCTTTCCAGTCTCATTGATTACGGATTTACTGATATTCTTTACGGTCTGTGTTGTCTCATAATCTTCTACATCAAATAAATACTGATGCAGTAAATTTACATTAGTTTCCAGATCTGTAGGAACTACTACATCGCCAAGCTTTCCTCCCATACGCTCTGTGGTAAGCTGGAATGGCCATCCCTGTGTATCTGCCAGTTCGTAGTCTTTGATGCCTGCTGCCAGTCCCAATATTTCAGAACTGCTAAGACTTGTGGAAATATCCGGGAATAATTTATCAATCACCTTATTTAATGTAGGAAGACTGGCTGCTTTTGCCTTCTCGACTATTTTACTGATAACAGTTCTCTGACGCTCGGTACGGCCGTAGTCATCACCACCGCTGTAACGGTCACGGCAATAAGCCAATGCCTGGATTCCGTTCACTGTCTGAAGTCCAGGTCCGGAAACTGCTGTTCCATTGGTTCCCATTACCTCATTCATCTCATTGATATATATTTTCATGGTTTCTGCTTCTTTGGAACTAATATCAAGTTCAATTCCACCCAGTGCATCTACCACTTCCATAACTGCATTAAAGTCCACAGCTACATACTCTTTAATATCCAGATCAAGATTCTTATTCAATGCTGCAACTGCACCGGTCGGACCGCCTTTTGCATATGCTGCATTGAGTTTTCTTAAATCGTCATCATCATCTACTGCCAGGAAAGAATCACGGTAAACCGATATCAGTCTCACTTCCTTCGTATCATTATTAATACTTGCAATCATGATACAGTCACTGTTTCCGGACTCATATTTACCGGTACTGCGGTTATCAATACCAAATAATGCAATGTTCGTATAACCATCTAACAATTCCTGGGTTTTGGCATCAATATTAATATTCAGCTTATCTTCATCCAAATCACCTGTATTATTGAGTTTATTTAATTTAATAATTACAAATAATGCTGCCAGAAGAATTAAGATAACCAGTACTTCTACTATAAAAAGCATCAATTTTCTCTTTCTTCTCTGACGTCTGGTCATTTTCTTTCTTTTACGGTTTCTATTATTACTACTTGTACTCATAAGTCATCTCCATTATCTTATTTTCCTGATGTTAAACAGTTTTTATTCATTTTTCAAAACAATTGAAATTAATATATAACAAAACACTTTTTGTGTCAATATTATCCATGATAGCTTAAGATCCGTTTCAGAAAAATTAAGCGATTCTTAATCATTACACCCACGCTGTTATGGGAAAAATCGGATACATTCTTTTCATGCCTCCGGTAAAGAATCAATGGTTCCTTTAAAAATACCGTGCGGTGATATTTCAAATCACATTTCACACCAATCCACTGATCATGCATGGTAACATCCTTCGGAATCGGAAGTACTGCATCCAATACCTCTTTCCGAAATGCCATGCAGCAGCCCATATAGGTATTCTTAATCATATTTTTAATCGCACCTCTTCCACTGTGGCGGTAAACAAAAAAGGACGGCATCAGTGTCTCTTTGCATGCAGCATCTGTCACTCTGGCATCATGAACCACAACCATGGCTTTCTTCCTCCGGAATACTTCCATGACTTTCTCTACTTTATCCGGCATCCAGACATCATCCTGGTCTGCAAGGAAAATATAATCGCCCCGGCACGCCCTAAGTCCTGCTTCCACATTGGCAATAACGCCTTCACCCGGTCCTTCCATAACACGGATTCTGGCATCCTGTTCCTGATAGGACATAAGGATTTCCCTCGTAGTATCCAGTGAACCATCATCCGATACCACCAGTTCATCACCCAGTCCGATATTTTTAAGTATGCTGTCTATCTGTTCTCTGATATAGGTTTCTCCGTTATAGGTTACTACTAAGACCGATATCATTCTCTCTCTTCCTCTCCTGTAAGAAACAGTGTTTCATACTGCTGTACAATTGCTTCCCAGCTATACCATTTCTTCATTCTGTCCTTCGCTTTCCGGCCAAGCTCCTCCCGCTCTGCTTCATCCATAGTATCCGCCTTCTGAATCAGTGTGGCAAGATTTCCGTTTTCCTTATTCCAGTACAGTGCGGCATCTTCTCCCACTTCTTTATTAAAACCCACATCTAAAAGCAGGTTCAGTTTTGTGGTGCTGAGTGCCTCAAGAAGGGATGGATTGGTTCCTCCCACCTCATGTCCATGGAAATATCCATAAGCAAAGTAGCGGATTTCTGCCAGCAATGCAGCATCATACACGGTTCCTGCAAATTTAATCCGCTTATCATTTAAAAAGCCGGTTTTTTCTTTTAAGCTTTCATAAAAAGCATTTTCTTCCACATTTGTAATAATTACAAGATCTTTTGTGGAATCAGATGCCATAAATTCCCGAATCATTGTCTCGTAATTATTTTCCGGAACAAATCTCCCGACGATAAGATAATAATTTTCCTTTCTGATATCAAACTTCTGATACCATACAAGTAAATCCTCTGTTGGTTCACCTGCTTTATAAGATAGTGTTCCATATGCGATAAATGTGGTCTTCGGCTGATATTTATGATATTCATCCCTGATATACTGTTCAATATTCTTTGAATCACAGACTAATAAATCTGCGTGCTTTACCATTCCCTTTTCCGAATATTTCCAGTATTTACGAATCCATTTATTCCATTTTGCCCGCATAAATTCATGTCCATCCGGGTTTACATAAAGTGTACCAGACAACCGGTGCAGCTGCCTTTTAAAGTGCCCCACAAATGGTCCGATTCTGCATGCCAGCACATAGACAACGGCATCCTCTATCTTTTCTTTTTTAATTTTCTGAATGCAGTAACGAAATGCTGCCAAATCATAATACACGGCTCTCGCTGGTCCGATATCCGGCACCTTCACCCGGAAGCATTTCGCATTATGATAAGTAAATTCTTCATTATGGTCGGACATACACGCCACATGGTACTGAATGTCTTCACTGACTGCCTGTCCGGTCAGATTCTCTACAAATGTCTCGAACCCGCCGTAAGCCGCAGGAATTCCTTTACTGCCTATAATAAATACATGTTTCATTTTCTATCCCTTATAAACTGCTGTAAGTTTTGCATCCAGCATAATCTGATATCCCACTTTTTTCAGACGTCCGGCAAAATCTATTGCTCTCTCTAACGGTTCTTTATCCAGCACAATTCCGCCAGCCTTAAGATATGCTTCTTTCTTTATGATACACTGTTCCAGCGGAACGGCGCTGACATTCTGCGGAAGCACTGCCCGGTTGAAATATCCCTTGAAGCAGACCGGAAGTTTTTCAAAAAGATATCCCATCTTTCCATCCGGTAATACGCCAATGCCTGCCGAAACTAACTTCCGGTGTTTTTTAAACCGGACACCTGTCAGTCCCACTTTATTTAAGCAGGCATATTGTGCCAGTTCTTTTCGTTCTCTCTCCCCAAGCAATCTGGTGCGACGGCTGTCATAAATGAAAAGATATTCCCTTGTGCTGTTTTCTACCAATTCATTTAAAGCATCTTTTTCCTTTATTTCCGCAAGATTAATAAGCTCCGGCTCCGGAACTTCCTGTTCATAAATCACTTCATAAGAATTATGCCCCTGGGCTTCTTTAATCTCTGCCGGGATTTTCCGCCTCTGCACGTAAGCTTCCAATGCCCGCTTTCCCGCATCATAGGCATAATCCTTTGACAGGGAACTGCCTGCCGTGGAACCACTGTGTATTCTCCAATGATAAAGAATCTTTCGAATATGATAAATGGCATCCGTCTGCTCCGTCAGGCGGAGCACCAGTTCATAGTCCTGGGCACCATCATAGCAGGGATTGAAATCCCCCACCTTCTCTAACATGGTCTTCTTTACCACCAGAAAATGGCAGATATAATTATAATGCATCAGCAATTCCGGATTATAATCCGTCTTAAAATGTGGCCGGCTGTGTATCCCGGATTCTGCATCAATCTTATCTTCATCGGAATAAATCACCTGTGCATCCGGATGGGCATTTAACATCCGCACCACTTCATAAAGGGCATTGGGAGCCAGCACATCATCATGATCCAATAATCCGATATATTCGCCCATTGCCATCGCAACTGCCTCATTGGTATTCTCTGAAATCCCACCATTTTCCAACAGTCTGCGGTAACGTATTCTTGCATCCTCTTTATAATTTTCCGCAAGAAAACGTTCGATTTTATCGGTAGGGCTTCCATCTGCAAGACACAGTTCCCAGTTTTCATAGGACTGTCCCAGCATGCCCTCTATCAGTTCCCGTAAGAAGCATTCCGGTGTCTCATATAATGGTACTACAACAGAAACCAGCGGCATATGTTCAAACAACGTATTCCGCTGCACCTTCCATTCTTCTTTTGTCACCATATAATTCTGCCAGTTTTTCGTATATTCATGGTCTATGGGCTCATATTTTGTTTCCATTACTTTAATCGCCAGTCCCCGGAGTCCATGCTTGCGTATCATTCCAACTGCATATGCAGCCTTTTTCGTTAATCCCATTGCTTACTTCGATCCTTTTCCTGTTATAACAACCTGAATGGTCTTAAACAAGATTTTAATATCCAATGCCAGTGACCAGTTTGTAATATAGTAGGTATCCAGCTGTACCACTTCTTCAAAATCCGTAATGTCACTTCTTCCACTGACCTGCCACATTCCGGTAAGCCCCGGCTTAATTCCGAGTCTTGCCCGGTGCCTTGCCTCATATCCGGCAAATTCTTCCTCCGTTGGCGGTCTTGTGCCTACCAGACTCATATCCCCTTTTAAAATATTCCAGAACTGTGGCAGTTCATCAATGGAAAACTTCCGCATGAACCTGCCAACCGGAAATACTCTCGGATCATCTTCCATCTTAAACATCAGCCCTGACATCTCATTCTGCCCCATCAGCTCTTTTTTCTGTTCTTCTGCATTTACATTCATGGAACGGAATTTATAAAAGCGGAATTTCCTGCCATTTTTCCCCACACGAATCTGGGAAAAGAAAATCGGTCCCGGTGACTGTTTCTTAATAATCGGTGCAAAAATAATGGTAGCAATACCGGCAATCACCAATCCCACAAAACCGCCTACAATGTCCATCAGACGTTTAAAAAACAACTGACGTGGTGTTGCAATACACATACTGGAAGTTAAAACCATATAATTTCCACACTGCTCGATTACTTTATTCGGCATCAGCTTGGAAGCATGTACCAGATTAAAATGTACCGTAACGCCCATTTCCAGCAGATCATCTGCCAGTGCCTGGCTGCTGGCTATCGTATTGCCATTGATAAATACTTCATCTACCACATTATTTTTTACATATTCAAAGAAATCATCTGCATTTGCCACCACCGGAATGCCCCGTATAGTTTCTCCCTTACGCATTGCATCCACTACAACAACTCCACGCACGGCAAATTCCCGGTATGGCAGATTTTCAAATTCCTTAAGACAACTCTCCACCAGTTCATCCGTCGTTACCACTATCATGGCAGACAGATTTCTGTCATTCATCATCTTTTTCTTAATAAAATTCTTAAGCCCGGAACGGCCGACAAATTCAAAAATCATAGACAGTCCCCAGAACATCAGGAAAATCTGTCTGGAAAAGTCAGACTGTCTGGTCCAGTATCCATATACCATCATTCCGGCAACAATGATTGTTGTATGAACAACAACATGCTTAAATTCCTGCGTATTCTTTCTCCGCAGAATGCTCTTATAGGATTCGCCGAAAAATACCACGCAGATATCAATCAAAATAAGGACTACCGCTAATCGCTGATATTCCTCATTTAAAAACTCATTTTTTCTTCCAAAACGCATAAAATAGGATAAGGCATATGCAAGTTCCAGACAAATAATATCCAGAATCGTAAAGTCAAGATGCTTCATCCAGCTTTTTCGTTCTTTTTTATACATAATCTATTCCCTCTTATGCAATACAAGCCATCTTTTTAGGAATATTATACCAGTCCTACCCTGGCAGGTACAACCGAATTCTTTCTTAATTTTCTGTGAAAAAAGTATGTTCTTCTTCTGTCAAATGCTGTTTCTGTGAATATACAGCCAGCTTTCCGAATAGTCTTTCCGTTCTTTCTCACTCATCTTCCCATATTTCTCATAAGGAATCTTTGCCAGAACCATCTTTTCATTTCCACATTTAAAACATTCCACTTCATTTCTTCTTGAAACCGTCCGTATCCAGCCACATTTCGGACAAATATAAACTTTCATCATGTGTAACTCTACCTCCCTGTTACTTGTTTTTCTCTATACTCAGTTACAAAGTTACCACTTTCTTACAAATTCTGCAATGCCTTAGTGCTTTTGTCCCAAGGAATAATCTGTCCGGTAACGGGTCAGTCCGGGATGATAATAGGGATCTCCCTGCTTTAAAATATCAATCCAGCGGGTTCTCATATATTCAATCTCTTCCTGAAAACGGCGTACTTTCTCCTCTGTATCCTCCTGTCCTCTGGACTTTGATTCATAATGGTACGCTTCTACGAATGGTTCATATATAATAAGATAACCCTTCTTCCGGATTTTAAGACACAAATCCACATCATTAAATGCTACTGATAAAGCTTCGCAGAATCCGTCCACCTCACGGAACACCTTTGCCGGCACCATAAGAAATGCTGCTGTTGCTGCACTTAAATTCTGCCGCAGGCTGGCTCTATACATATACCCACTATCGCTGCGTACCTGTCCTACACACATATTGGCTGCAATTCCTCTGGCATGTCCACCGATGCCTATGACAATTCCGGCATGCTGTATCGTATCATCCGGGTAATAAAGCTTTGCTCCCACTGCTCCGGTATTTTCTTTTCCGCACAGGGTAAGCATCCGTTCCATGTAATCCTTTGTTATAATCTCAATATCATTATTTAAGAATAAAAGATATTCTCCTTTTGCATAGGATGCTCCATAGTTATTAATGGCTGAATAATTAAAAGTACCCGGTATCTCAGGTTTCCATTCTACCACGCGGATATCCGGATACTGCATCTGCAGCTCTTTATAATAATCAAAGATTTCTTCGCTTTTACTGTTATTTTCTATAATGATAATCTCATAATTCCGGTAGCTGCCCTGCCGAATGGATGTGATGCATTTTTCCAAAGAAGCTTTTTCGTCTTTATTCGGTATCAGAATGGATACCAATGGCTGCTTCTTTTTGTGACTGCCTGCTGCCATAGATGCATGCTCTACTCTCGGTGCATGCTCCGCCTTTGTATGATAAAGCACTTTGGGAATATGGATGATACTATCGGACTGCTTTGCCGCCCGGCAGATCAGTTCTTCTATTGCAGGATTTCCGTCATTTTCTTTTAGTGCCTGCAGGAATACCGTTTTTCTGATGCAGCATAAATGTCTGATATAACAGTAGTTTTCCAGATAATCCGGGCTGAAGTCCGGCTTTAAAAGAGGCTCTGCTGTCTCCGTTGTCTTTGATTCATCCGGACATCTGACATCTTCATCCGTATAAACCAAATCCGGCTTTCCGATTTCTTCCCAGTGAATTCCTGACTGCTTTGTCTCTTTTGGAAAAGCAATGGCATGGGCAAGCTCGTATAAAGCATCCGGTTCTATGGTGTCACCCGCCTCAATAAGCGCTGTATATTCCCCGGAAAGTTCTATTTCTTTTCCGGTACAAAGCTTATCGATACAGGTTAGATTCCAGTTGGTATAGCTCTGCTGTTCTAACATAGCCAACGCATCTTCTCTATTTTCTCCCATATAAACACAACTGATAAGCGGTCGATAAGACCACTTATCAGATTCTTTTGTCTGTATCTTAAGTTGTGCTTCTGTTACCTTATGGCCTACTGCATATTCCGCATAGGAAATCTGCTCCGGTTCTCCTTTTTCTTTCAGGCGGATGAAGAATTCCTTTAAACCATAATTTTTTAAATATCGGAAACCTTTTCTGAGGTTATAAAGGCTCAGTTTCATCTTGTCTCCTTTTTTCACTGCTCTAATCTCACTGCGCTAATCTCGTCGTTCTAATCAGGCAGCTTTATTTTCTAAAATTAATCTCTGTCATAAATATCTCTGGTATATACCTTGTCCTGCACGTCCTCTAAGTCTGCACTGTTACGGTTGGATACAATAACATCGGACATCTTCTTGAACTCATCTAAGTCACGGATTACTTTGGAATTATAGAAGCTGTCATCCTTTAAGGTTGGCTCATAAATCACTACTTCAATGCCCTTTGCTTTCAGACGTTTCATAACGCCCTGAATAGAAGACTGGCGGAAGTTATCGGAATTGGTCTTCATGGTCAGACGATAAATACCTACTACAGAAGGATTTCTATCTAAAATCTGCTGTGCAATGAAATCTTTTCTTGTCGTATTGGCTGCAACGATTGCTCCGATAATATCATTTGGAACGTCCGCATAATTTGCCAGTAACTGCTTGGTATCCTTTGGCAGGCAGTATCCGCCATATCCGAAGGATGGATTGTTATAATAATTACCGATTCGTGGGTCTAAGCCTACGCCTTCGATAATCTGTCTGGTATTTAATCCTCTTACCTCTGCATAGGTATCCAGCTCATTAAAATAGGAAACACGCAGTGCAAGATAAGTATTTGCAAATAATTTGATTGCTTCTGCCTCGGTGAGGTGTGCTAATAATACCGGAATATCCTCTTTGATAGCACCCTGTTTTAATAAGCCGGCAAACTCTTCTGCCTTTGCCCTTAAGCTTTCATCCTCTTTCGGATATCCCACTACGATACGGGATGGATAGAGGTTATCATATAATGCTCTTCCTTCTCTTAAGAATTCCGGAGAGAAGATGATATTTTTGCTGCCAAACTGCGCTCTTACTTTTTCGGTATAGCCAACCGGAACTGTAGATTTGATAACCATAATTGCATCCGGTGCATATTCCATAACCAGCTTGATTACGGCTTCTACGGATGATGTATCAAAGTAATTCTTCTTCTCATCATAGTTGGTCGGAGTGGAAATGATAATAAAATCTGCTCCTTCATATGCTGCCTTTGCATCTGTGGTAGCCCGCAGATTCAATGGTTTCTCTGCTAAATATTCTTCAATCTCCTTATCGACGATTGGAGATTTCTTATGATTAATCAGATCGACCTTCTCTTCAACAATGTCGACTGCCCATACCTCATTATTCTGTGCTAATAAAATGGAATTTGACAATCCCACATAACCGGTTCCTGCTACTGCAATTTTCATGTGTATCCTCCTTATTTTTCATTGTGTTTCAATTTTCCAAATATCATGCGTACTTCTTCACGCACCAGTTCATCCCCTAAGATTAAAAGCATAATGCCATAGGTTACTACTCCAATTATAATCATCAGTAACATATAAATCAAATAACTGCTGAAAGTTACCTTCTGAAACAGCACATATGCAATGACCATCGGAACGGATGCGATGACATATTTCCAGACACCCTGCATCATTCCCTTAAACGGTATCATCTTATGTCCTAAGATAATGCAGATTAACATTACCATTGCCTCTGCCAGTACGGTAGCAATTGCTGCTCCATCGTAGCTTAATACCGGAATCAGCAGGTAGTTAATGATAAGGTTACTGATTGCGCCACCCAAGGTTGCCCAGAAAATAATCTTCTCTTTCTTCTTTGGCATAAATATCTGATATGCAATAAAGCCGTTAATCGGCGAGAAGAACAAATTGATGGCAAGAATTCTCGATGTTGTAACACTCGGGAAAAACTCGCTGTAATTCTTACCGGATATCAGATGAATGACTTCCGGCGAAATCAAAAGCATACCCACCATACATGGTACAATTAACATCATCATAAAACGGAATGCCTGTTTTAACAGTCGGTCAAAGTTATCCTTCTGGTCATTTTCAAGATAATATGCCATCCGGGGCATGATAACCGTACTCAGAGATTTAATCAGCGTACACAAAACCTGATTCATCTTCGATGCCGTTGTATAGATTCCCGCATCCTTATCTCCCTTCATCCATCCCAACATTGTAATATCGGAATTGAGATAAATAACAGATGCAATCGAAACGCCAAACATATATACCATCGGTTTCATATGAACCTTGATATCAGCCCAATGGACTCTTGTTTCAAATAAATGGATGTAATGTCTGCTGTGAATAAAATTCAGCACACCGGAGCCAACGGTAGATACCGCAGTCAATGCCACATACCATGCCACATCACCTTCATTCCGTACCAGCACAAATAGCATTACAAGTGCTACTACCTGGAAAATGACAGAACGAATCGTAATATACTCATACTCTTCCAACAGTTCATAGAGCCATTCCATACCAAGGGTGGTAAATAGAACCGTAGAACTGCTGATTAACAGCAGCATTTCATAGCCGTCAAACTTCGGCAGGAACAACGCACCTGCAAATCCGATATAAGCAAGCACCGTAAATACCAGATTGATGAAAAACATCTCCGAAGCAAATTTATTTAATTTTGCCTTATCGTCACGGATTTTTGCACCCTCTGTAATGGCATAATTATTAACACCAAAGGATGCTACCAGCTGAAAATAGCTGACAATGGATGCTACATAGGCAGCCCGTCCCACTCCGGCAGAATTCAGTACCCGCGTTGCATATGGATAGGTAATCAGCGGGAATACTATTGTCATCAAAACCCGAATCAGATTCATTATAAAGTTAAATTTGATTGATTTTACTTCTTTCACAATATGTCCTCGCTGTTACTTCTGCATTGCCTCTAAATGTTCCAAGAGAATTCCAAGCGATTTAATCTGATTCTCCAGATTAAAGATTTCTTTTTTGCGCTCGGTCTTATAAATATAATCCGTAGAGATATCCTCAAGATGAAGAATTCTTACCTCCGGACAGTATACCATCGGTATTCCCGCTTCTTTACATCTTAAATATAAAAGTTCCTCTTCCCGGAACATAAAGGTATCCGGTACGAATGCATCTTTATATTTTGTAAGATAAATCGGCGAGAAAATCAGACAGCAGCCATGCAGTACCAGCTCATCCTGATATTCCAAGGAGCCTTCTGTGCAGTCTTCATGTTTCTTTAATTCCGGCATGACATGAATCTTTCCAAGGAAGATGCGAAGCAGCAGCTTTGCTCTGTCCCAAAGATTCCAAAGCGGATAAATGGAAGAGGTAATGTGTTTTAATCTCGTCTCATATACATGGCGTTCTTTTTTCAAACCCTCAATGGATGCAATTTCATAATACATGGCATTTTCCCTGCCATCCTTTAATTCAATATGCGGTCCCATTACTGCAAACTGATGTGCTTCATAGGCTGCCTCCACCAGCTGTGCAAAGTTATCCTGCAATAAAATCACATCATTATTCATCACGCAGATAAAATCACAGTGCAGATCTTCTCTTGCATATACATAGCCAAGATTGTTGCCTTTGGCAAAGCCGAGATTTTCCTTACTCAAAAGAACACTTACATGCTCTGTGTCTTTATAGCACTCTGCTAAATCTTTACCGGTTCCGTTGCCGGACGCATTATCTACTACCACAATTTCATAATCAGCCTGTGCCATTTTCTCCTGAATTGCCGCAATACACTTCTTTGTCATATCAAGAGTGCAATAATGCAATACCACAAAGCCAAATTTTTTCTTCTCACTCATCTTTGATTCCATCCATTCCAGATATCCTAATTGTGTAATAATAAACTGTCAATGAACAGCCATTTTACATGGCATACAAAATACCAAAGCATTGCCTTCCGGTATAATTTTAATGCCTTTTTATCAGACATCTTTCCGGTCTTGCAATATTCTAACCACGCCTCGGATACTGTAAGTCCGTCTTTTTTTATCTTTTCCTCATAGAAAGCCACCTTTTCTCCGGCTGGCTGTTCCTTACATTTATGCATGAAACTCATATCTGCCCGGTGACGTACGAGACTGTAGCGGATAAATTCCGGTGCAATCTTCTGCTCCAAGTCATAGTCCATCAAATTTCTAAGATAGTTGATAAACCTGGAATTTCCCGTCCAGATGCCGTCTCCGGTCTGACGATAGCTCGCCATAATATCCGGCATATAATATACATCCCCATGCTTGATAAAACAGAACGTAATGGTATTATCATTAAAATAATCTGCTACCACATCCATCGGAATATCCTTGATATAGGCACTTCGCATCAGAATAGAATCCGGATGGAAATAGAAACGTCCCCAATAGGTTGTTCCCTTTAATTTCATCGTATGATTGCAGTTTAAAAATGGTGTATTTTCTTTCGTCTTCTCATCATAGGCATAGACATTGTGGGCACAGACTGCATATTTTGCATTTTCCGGCTGATCCATAATCTCTACCTGCTTCTGCAGTTTATGGTCATCGATATAGAAATCATCCCCATCGAGATAAGCAAAATACTCTCCCTTTACATACTGCAAAAGATTCAGACGGTTTCTTGATGCCCGCTGGCTGCTGTTGTATTTCACACCAGGTTCCCGGTCCATCACATAGATTTCCATTCTGTCCGGATATTTCTGCTTCCATTTCTGTAATTTTGCCATGGTGCCATCGGTAGAACCATCGTCACCAATCAGCACCTCAAAATCAAAATCACATTTCTGGTCAAAGACACTCTGCAATGCCTCATCCACATAATCTTCCTGATTATAAAAAGTCACAAGGACGCTTACTTTCATACTATCCTCCAGTGCCTACAATGTAATGGAGTAGGTCAGGTTATTACAATAGGAGCTTCCGAAGTCTTCTTTGCTGGTAATCAGTCCCATATTCAGATAATTACCTAAATCTTCGGTTGCTGTTCCCCAGGAAATCCGTTTATAGCCACGATTCTTCATTTCCACAATCATGGAATAATACATAAAGGTCATCGGGCTTAATTTATTAAACGCCTGTCTTGCAGCAAGATACTGTGTATGGGCACAGCCTACTTTATCGAAATAAAACATCATGGAGCCAGCTAACATTTCATCCTCTTTGAAAATGCCAAAGAAGCCACATTCCTTCGGAAAACGGTCATTCTTGAAATCTAAGAGCTCTGCTAAAGTATGTACCGGTCTGGTATCATACTTGGAAAGGTTCTCACAGAGAATATCATAGAATTCTTTAATCTCATCATCTGTCGTCAGCGGTCTGCATTCCAGACCTTCCTTCTCACAGTTGTGTACATTGGTACGTTTTCCCTGTGCAAAGTTAGATAGAATTGCCTCTTTATAGGTAGCATAGTTTACATAAGTGCTCAGTTCCTTATGCTCCGTATAGCCTGCATGCTGGAATGCATACTGGAATAAATCACTTTCTACTTCTGAGAAAATATCGGAAGTCATCTTAAGATAAGCCTCGTTATAGCCCTGCTCCTTAAGATAATCTTTTAATTCTTCTACTAATACCACTACATGTTTGGCATTGTGATGCTTCTTGTCGATAATGATACCGCCAAAGGTGGTTCCTTTGTGGGAGAAAAATACCTTTTTTCCATCCTGCTCCAATTCACATGCAGGAATCAGGGCTGCGATATTATTTTTCTCATTATATACTACCAAAGATACATCTTTAAATCTGCCTGCCGGATGATAATTGAAGAACCGGCGGCTCTGTAAAAAGGTTCCGTTTATGGATTTTTCTGTGATAAATTTATCCCACTGTTCCTCTAAACTGTCCTCATATTTTTCAAATCGAAACATAGTCTCTCCTCTTCTATTTGAATGCATTGATTGCATCAATGACATATCCGGTTTCTTCCTCTGTCATTCCATAGTACATCGGAATGCTAAGCTCTGTTGCAGAAATCTCTTCTGCCAGTGGAAGCTCTCCCTTTTTGATGCCAAGGCTTTCATATGCGCCCTGCAGATGCATTGGAATCGGATAATGTTTATTGGTTCCAATTCCCTTTTCATTTAAGAACTTCTCTAATTCATCCCTGCGTGCACAGCGGATTGCAAAGATGTGGAATACATGCTTCGTATCCGGCATTATAGTTGGCAGAGCGATTTCCGGATTCTTAATTCCGGCAAGATATTTCTCTGCTGTCTCAATACGGTTTGCATTCCAGCGGTCTAAGTTCTTTAATTTAATTCTTAAGAAAGCTGCCTGCATCTCATCCAGTCTGGAGTTATTTCCCTGATAGATATGATGATATTTATAATCAGAACCGTAGTTGCCAAGGGCACGTACTTTATCTGCCAGCTCTTTATCATTGGTTACAAAAGCTCCTGCATCTCCTAATGCGCCTAAGTTCTTGCCCGGATAAAAGCTGAATCCGGCTCCGTCTCCAAGACTTCCCACATGTTTTCCCTTATAGAGTGCACCATGTGCCTGTGCAGAATCTTCAATTACTTTCAGATTGTGACGTTTTGCAATCTCCATGATTTCATCCATTGGTGCCGGCTGTCCATAAAGATGTACTGCCATAATTGCTTTGGTCTTATCGGTAATCTTCTCTTCGATTCTTGCCGGGTCAATGTCAAAGGACTCTAAAGTCGGCTCTACAAATACCGGAGTTGCACCTGTATAAGAAACTGCCAGTGCAGTTGCAATAAAGGTATTGGATGGAACAATGACTTCATCGCCTGTCCCGATTCCATATGCTTTCAGTGGAAGGAACAGTGCATCCAGTCCGTTGCCTACACCGACACAGTATTTCACGCCACAATATGCGGCATACTCTTCTTCAAACTTTGCTAATTCTTCTCCCTGGATAAACCAGTTTTTCGCTAAAACCTGCTGAAATTTTCCGGTAAGTTCGTCCTTAATTTCATCATGCATTTTCTCAAATGACACAAATGGTATTTTCATGGCAATTCTCCTTTACTTATCCTTATTTTCCTCTTTTACAAATGCAAGGAATTTATCGTAATCCCTGATATAATCATTTTCATCATAATATTCTGATGCCAGTACCATCAGCACTGCATCCTCGGAGAAATCATACATTTCCCGCCACATATTATTTGCAATATATAAGCCTTCATATGGCTTGTCCAATAAGACCTCTGCCGTCTCACTGCCGTTATCCAGATGAATCTTACAGGTTCCATGAATCGGAATCAGAATCTGTTCTAAACACCGGTGTGCATGATAGCCTCTTCGTACACCATCGACGGTATCATACATATAGTAAACACGCTTAATTTCAAATGGAATATCACGCATCTCTTCCAATGCTACCAGCTGACCGCGTTCATCCCCATGCTGCTGAAATCTGTACTTAATCACTTCCATGGACATTCTCCTTCTTCCACATTCCTGTGTTCTGCTTTTCTCGTTTCTTTTCTATGTTACTTTCTATTTTCGCTCTTATTTTAGTTCCTGTTTCAATTCTCTTCTTACTCTGCTTTTTCTTTGCCGAATTCCGGATTATCTAAAAATCCCTTCTGCTGATGTAATGGCCGGTATGCGCCTTTTCGTGCCTGCAGCATATGGCTTATAAGATAACGGATGGCATCCGGATTGCGGAACAGCCGTAACAAAGTACGAAGATAAAGGTTTCTGATTTTATATAATCCCAATACCTTTTTCTGCTTCTTCACATATGGATTATCGCTGTACTGCTCCTGAATCATGGCATAGAAACGGTCTACATCCTGTGCAAGAAGCTCCGAGAAGCTGCTTTTCTTCTTAGTGGATACTCCGGTATCGGCTTCATACCATACCAGATAATCCGGGAAGAAATGCATCGGTCTGCCATCTAAGCCTGCCATCATCTGAAAAATATCTTCTGCATAAATGACCGTTCCCTCTATCTTCTTAAGATAAGTCATATAATAGTCTACGGTATAACAGGTACATGCACCGGAAGCATTGTCCCGATACAGCACCAGATTCTTTACAATCTTATCCTCATTCCAGTTCTTATACGGAGATAAATCAAAGGGATGCGGAAATTCCACATAATCTACACCGTCATCTTTCCTGCGGCAATACCCCCGCATCAGACCAAAGCAGGACTCATACCGGTTCTCTTCCATAAAGTCATACACCTGCTGCAGGGTATGTTCATTATAGAATGCATCTCCCGGGCCAAAATCCCGGACATATTTTCCTTTTGCTTTTGCCAGACCATCTATGAGATTTTTTACCGTTCCCTGATTCTTCTCATGAGGAACAAGGGTATAATCTGCAAACTGATGTGCTGCAAAATATGCTTCTATCTTATCAAAACAGTTTTCTTCTGAACCATCATCTGAGACTACGATTTCATAATCCTTAAAGGTCTGTGCCATGACAGAATCCAGAGTTACTAACAATTTCGTCCAGTCTGGATGATAAGTTACAATTAAAACAGTAAATTTCATCGTTGCTCCTTCTTGTTAACTTATACAGTTTACTATGTTTTCTTAAAATTTGCAACTTACAGTCTGCCGATGAGGAATACCAGACGTACAAATATCTCATCTACTACCTTCTGTCTTAACTTTTTCGGATAAAAAACCTTGCGCAGTGCAATCAGCGGATGAAAGCCGTCTTTGGTAAAAAGGTCTAAGATTTTCTGATTCTCCGGTGTCATCCTGTCCTTATAAAGCTTGCCATATTCCTTAATCTGCTCATGAATATGATGGAAATAATGATTCAGGAAAAAACGTTTAAAACGCCAGATCTGAAACTTAATAAAGCTGTCCCCACCATCACTGACATTATTATTGTGTCTGCGGTATTTTACCGTCGGACGCTCATCATAGATTACTTCGCCCATTCCAGCACAGACCATATACATCCACCAGTCATGTCCGGTAGATTTCTCCGGCATCTGCTCTGTTACCATGTCCTTTGCTTTGCGGTTAAATACACTGTTAAAGCCAAGAGACACACAATCCACCAATGAATTCACAAAAGAAATATTCGGCGTCTTCCCATCCCGGTGCGCCATGAAATTTAAATCTCCGTCATAGAAATCATAATTGGAAAAATACAATACCGGCACATCTTCCCTTGCATGTTCTAATTTTTCCACTGCCATCTTAATCTTGTCTTCAAACCAGACATCATCCTGGTCACTGAAAGCATAATAATCTGCTTCGCCGCCATTTGCAATGAGCCATTCAAAGCTTTTTACGAAGCCCACATTCTCTCCTGCTTCCAAATGAAGCAGTCCTTTTTCTTCATATTCCCTTACAATTGCAAGGGTTCCATCTTTAGAGCCGTCATCCCTGACATAAAGTTCCACATTGGTATAGGACTGATTTAAAATACTGTCAATCTGTGCCTTAATATACTTTTCTCCATTATAAGCAGACAGTAATACATTTACTTTTTTACTCATACAATTCCTTTCTTGCCACAAAACCTATCCCGGTATCATATATTCTCTCTAATGAATCAAAATAAGCCTGTTCATCCGCATAAATCTGGCTGTCTTTTAATACCAGAATATAGCTGGCATCAGATGCATTCAGGTGATTGAAATAATCTGTATGATCCGGGTCACTCTGTCCCCAGCCATAATACCGCTGGTCTGAAATTGCCTGATACCATAAATCATCTTCCCAGTATCCTGCCATCGGCACAATTTCTTCACCCTTGCTGATTAATTCATTATATACCCAGTGATAAAGTTCTTCCTTTTCCTTAGAATAGCCCGGCATGCCAAATGACACATAATTATAACGCAAAATATCATTAAAATCCTCTGCCTTATAAGTAGAAATCATCAAATCATTATGGATTGCAATTTTCTCCTCTATCTTGCCAAGGTACATTCCTGTTAAAAATGCCCACATCACAAAGCTTCCGGTTATCAGTACCTTTGTCTGCTTTTCTGCATAGACAACTGCATAATAGACCAATACCAACGCAATCAGCCACAACAGGAAATGAATCTTGTAAAAATAATAGGTAGATGCTTGTCCATTTACTGTCTTCATGAAAAGATATAAAGCAAACAGTAGCGTATACGGTGCTAAAAACAATACCAGATTATTCTCCTTCTTCCTACACATCCCATAGAATCCAAAGAGCATCAATGGAATAAACAGTACAAAGTTTGAAAACAAATCCCGGTAGCAGGCTCCCTCATTTACCAGTGCAGAAGATACCGTCACGCCATTGGTAAAGATACCTGCATACGTATAATAAAAGCCTACGATGCATGGGAACAGGAATACCGTCAGACAGATTGCCACGGTATCTTTGGATACCAGTTTCTTTACTTTAAACTGTTTTACAAAAATGCAGGTAATCAAAGCAAAGAAGGTAACCGGCATAAACATCACATAACATTCAAAGATAGCCAGACAGCCTAACATCAGACATACAATATTCTGCCATTTTGGCATATCATCCTTTAAATAAACGTCTGTCAAAATAATAATCATTCCGATAACCGTTACGCCCATGCCAAGGTAAACAAAGCCATAGAGCATAGAACACATCGGATAGCCTATCATATAGATAAAGGACAGGACATAAGCTGCCACTCTGCCAAACCGGTCTTTGCTTAACCTTCTTGCAATTCCATAGAAGATAAATGCCGACATCAATAGCTGAATCAGTTCACTTAAGACGAAGAATCGATAGAAATAATCCACCGGTGCAAATGGAGCTAAGAATTCAAAAAGCAGTCCATTTAACACCGTCTCATAAAACATACTGGTTACGGTTCCGGTCTCTACTAAATCCATCGCTGCCCGGAAATGGTTTGCCGGGTCAATGGTCAGGAAATTGATATTTAATGCCATTCCGCCATATCTTACCTTGGCAAATACTGCAATAATTGCCACTGCGGTTACAAGAAATGCTGCATCTGCTATGGCAAATTCATACCTCTGCCATTTCTTTTTCTTTACGATAAAGAACCAGAGCAATCCGCCGGTAAGCAAGTCAATGATTCCCATTGAAATAATATTAACCGGAATATGAATTACATTCAGGATTGCTGCCCAGAATGTGTGATAACAGTTCATCAGAATCAACAACAATGCAATCCATGTCATTCCTGCCTGCTTCCGCTCTGACTTATAGCTAAAGAATGCACCACTTAAAAGTGAAATCACTGCTATTCCATAAAAAATTGTAGTTCCAAAGTTCCATCCCATCGTATGTTTTCTCCCTTTTCCTTAAGTCTTCCTTTGTTTTTCTTTGTTCCAACTTTTCTTTATTCTAGCTTTTCTTTATTCTATCTTCCTTTAGTAACAGGTGTTCACCAGCATAAATACTGCATATAAAAGCATGATGCCCATGATTCCGGAACATTTTACCGTAAAATGTCTGATGTCCTGTTTCACATGGTCACTTCCCAGCGCCAGAAACGGTAATATCAGCATCAGAATAAAATATCTTCCCTGAATACCATTGATGACAGAAGAACCTACCGGATTGGCAATGCCATCCCCGATATAAAGTCCCATCATAATTGCTGCAAAAGTGATTATAAAAGCAAGCAGCATAATAATCCGGTGTCGTATCTTAATCCGTCCTCTTACTTCCTGACCGTCTAATAGACCAACACCTAAAAGGAAGCAAGGTCCTATTACCGCAAGCAAAGTTAATGGATAATTCATGCTTCCAAGCATATTCAACTGCTGTAAATAGTCATTCAGGTTTACTATTAATGTTGAAATAATTACCTTTATCGCAGCAATTGGATATGCTTTCAGATACTGCATCTGTGTCATGGTGTCTGCACCGCCACCAGCACCGGCCTGTAACCCGCTGATTCCGGAGGATACCCGGAACATGACATAGCCGCCTAAGATGACGAACGGAAGTAATGCGATTATAAAGGATTTCCAGTAATCTTTTCTGCTGTTAAACTTATCTTTCGGTATCATAAATACCAAAAGGCCAAGACACGCATAGACATATTTACTTAAGAACATAGTCAATAATAACAGTCCAAGCACCAGTGTCTTCTTCCAGTTCAGCTTCACTTTTTCATCAAAAGCATAGTAACAGCACAGTGCTACAAATAAGAAGCCCACACCATTTAATACTGCATCCTGGGAAAGAGAGGATGCCTGATAAATGCTTAAAGGCATCACTGCAAACATTGCCATAAGATTCTTATAAAACGGCATTAACCGTACCGCCGCATATGCCAAACCCATATATGCCAGCAAATTGAAGATACGTCCCATCAATATTACACCATAAATACTGAAATTGAACGTCCTTCCAAGGAAGATTCCAAGTCCCTGTGGCCAGTACACTACTGAAGTTACACTGTCATAATAAGTCATCTTTATCTTATTTTTAGAAAACTTATGTGTCTGTAAATACTCCAGATACCCTGTTCCTTCACTGCCATTTGGTGTCAGCTTACGATAAGCAATTTCCTGTACATTTTCCGGCACATAAATCACACCATCTTCATGTGTGAGATTAGCAAAGGAACCAAGTATATTTCCATAGGACACGTCCATACTCCGGTAGAAATGGGAAGGTCCGTCACATTCCTGAAATGCCGGATTGATTACTGCCATGCTAAGTCCCATCACAAAAACCAGTATCAGTACCATATTTTCCGGCTTTGCCCATTTTACCGGCATTACAAAGATTCCGATTACCACTGCCATTCCCAGCGCAAACAGAATGAAAAATGTCTTATTGAGTCCACCACCATAGACTACCGACATACGAAGTCTTGCAGCCGTTGCCTCTTCATTAACAAGAAGTGTCTGTTCATAATCTCCGGCCAAGGCACAATAATATACCTCCGATGCCTTGGTCTCCTCTTCTAACGTCAGATAAACACTACGTGTTCCCTCTACCCCATCTAAGGTCAGTTCCATGCTTACTACTTCTTCTGTTCCAGTAGACTTTGGCACATTACATTTTACTGCACTTAATACCTCATCCGTCTCTGCATCCCTAAGCATCGCCTGAATCGTAACGTCTTCTCCTGAATCATTCGTCATAAGAAGCGCAATATTCTGCATGTTACCGGAAACAGTAAAATACTGAGAAATCACAGCATTCTCTGCTGCAATATTTTCCTCTTCACCACTCATGTCATTGTAATTGTCCTGCCTTGAATTATAGAAAATACTGCGATGTTTTATCAATAGCAATAACATAACAATGAGGATTACCCCTGCCACGATATATTTTGGTGGTATCTTCTTTAACTTTTCCTTCATTTACCTTACCCCTGTTTTTTCTTTCTATCTCTACGATATAACCATAAGCAATATCCTACCAGCAGCAATACACCAAATACGCTCATTACCGCTCCCTGTTTCATATATGGAATATGATAAACTGCTTTAATATCATGATTGCCAGCAGTAAGTTTTACTGCCATGAAACCATAATCTCCATTGATAGTCTCCGTTTTCTTACCATCAACATAAACTTCCCATCCATCCTGGTCTGGAATTGTAAGAAGCAGAAAGCCTTCCTTTTCATTCGAAATAGTTCCGGTAAAATATTTTCCATCTGCCACAAAATCTCCAAGCTTTACTTCTCCACGTTCTGTTTCATGTAAAGCAGCCTGCTCATCCGGCACAATCAAGGTATCTTTTAACAGCATACGCCGGTCTGTCTCATCCATTGCAGCACATTCACTCTGAGAAATTGTATTGGTGTAAAAGGATGCCGCAGAATCAGCATACTTATTTCTGTAAATATAAACACTGCCAATTTTCCTAATCAATTTTCCCCATGGATATCCCACTTCTTCTGTTGTCAATACATATTTTAAATTAATCAAACTCATTGGATATACTTCAGACTCATCAGAGTATATGAAGAAGCGTTGTGCATCCAACACAATGGCTCCTGTATATAACATATTATAAAATTCTGACAGATTGCGATTAATCGTACTGTTATAGTCTGTCACAGCAGAATAACCTGCTACCTGAGAATCCCCAAAAGTTGATAAAAATGTATATGTTTTGTCCATTCTAAAAAAGGTGTTGTCATTCTCTTTTAAATATCTGATTGCTTCTATAGTATCATTCGTCATTGTTTTACCATCATAGCCAATTGCCTCTGTCGTTGTATAAGCAGTACCTCTCTGGCTAGTTGTCATATAGGTTTCTGTGCATGTTGAAAGCAGCACGCACACTATTAGTAAGCTTTCTACAATCTTACGCCCCTGCTTATTTTTCCAAAGAAACATTACCAGCAAAAGAAGTGCAAAACATATTTGCAGCATTATGATTTCTGCATCATAACTCCTTACCTCTAATGATGCCTTGTTATACGCTTTTATAGCAATATACAAACTGCTTATCAGTCCTAGACCAAGACCAATAAAACTAAATTCCTTTTTTCTTGTCAGTCTATCCCATTCTACTGCTACAAGTAATGCTGCAACCGGCATAAGTACGAATGTATACCTTGCCTGTGCATAAGCAAATCCATTAAATGCAATTGCCATTCCCGGATTAAACACCAGTAGAATTCCAACAAAAGTTATAAGAATACCGTATAATGCATTCTTATAACTCTTACATTTTTTTATACTCTGTACTAATAACTGCCCAAGGAAAAAATAAATAAAAATTGTAATGCATATATTAGGCATTTCATAATAATTTCCCCAGCCACTACTAGCATTTATGTCATTGATGTAATATAGATTATTTGATATCATCCGCCCCGCTATTTCTGAATTCTGTTCTATAGAGTATACGGAGAATAATCCATGAAAGAATTTTGTCAACGCCGACATATCTGAATCTAATCTTGATGAACTGGATGTAAGATATGATGCTGCCGGAAGTAATGATACTGCCCCTGCCAGTACCCCACAAATAATACTTCCCAAAATTGTAAATGCACGTTTTATACGCTCTTTTAAAGGCCAATTCAAGTTTGGGTTTAAAAGGCGCAAGACACAATAAATGCCAACAAACAGCAACGCCATATAAGTATTGTAATAACTGTAAATTATTGATGCTGCAACAGAAATACCCAGTCCCATAACATACCTTACTTTGAATTCCTGTATCAGCTTCTCTAAAAAAATCAATATTAACAAAAGATAAATGCAGATTGTTCCCAGGAGATAATGCTGTCCCCAAAGCATCAAATATCCATTAAATGCATATAAATATCCACCAATACAAGCAGCCCTCTCACTTACATGAAAGAGTTTTAAGAAGTACCGGCACAACAATGCCGAGAGAATAATTTTCAATATCTGTGCAACTACTAAAAGTCGTTTTACTTTTCCTATTCCGAAAACAACTCCACCTAAAATTACAAATAAACCAAAAGAATCCAATGTCTGAGAAATATTATTGATTAAACTGGTTCCTAATCCATAATCCCAGTTCCAGATAGAAAATGAACCTTCCGATATTCTTCTTACACAGTTCATATAATATGGATAATATTGTTGTATCGTATCCGAACCTATATCCATATATAAGAACAATTTCTCTCCCCAGATAAAATCATGAAATACATATGCTATAGTTATTCCAACAAAACCAGTGTATAATACTATATGCAAAAAATTGCGACCCTTTTTGCAATTTTTGAATACTAATTGCATAACTTGTAAAAGAATACATAACCCCCATAATGCAAAGGCTGTTGTTATAATTGAACTTTTATTTATTCTTGCAAAAACAGAAAATGGATTTCGATAAGATATCCTTGACAGATTATAATGAACTCCGGGTTGTGAAGAAATCTTAACCCGGATATACTTTGTTGTTTTCTTTACCTGAACCGGGTTGTGCCCCAGTTCAAAAGTATACGGAGACGATTCTTCTGCAAAGGTCTCGTTTTCCGACTGCCAGATTTCTCCTAAGATTCCCTCGCCCTCAATACGACTCATCTCAAGATCAATTAACTTATCCGAATCCACCGGAATTACAAAATAAGTATCTTTCCCTGTCACATAACCATTTCCATCCTCCGATGGAATCAGGTCGTTAGCCCCTGCTAACACTTCATCCATATCCTGATACTGTGGGAAGATGGTGGTATATACATTCAGATTGTCAAAACCTCTTGCTCCAACTGTTCCCACCAGAACCAGCCCTGCAAGAATCAGAACCAGTTCTGCAAACAATACTGCTGCATTTTTTAACCATTTCTTCCTATCGACTTGAATCTGCATCTTCCTTCTCCTCATTCAGCATCTGGCGCACCACATATAATGGTCTTTGTTTTGACTGCATAAAGATATTTCCTACATAAATGCCTACCAGACCGACTACCATAATAATAATTCCTCCGATGAGACAGTTGGTTGCTACGATACTAGTCCAGCCTGCTGCCACATGACCGGTAAAATAATAGATAATCAGTCCGATAATTATCATTGCTGAAATGATGGACATCAGGAATCCAAAGCCCATGGTGAATTTCAAAAGTTTATCTGACTGGGAAGTTAAAATCTCTCCCGCCATCTTAAAACGCTTCTTCATGTTATAAGAAGATTTTCCCTCAAAACGCTGATCATGCTCTACATCAATGGCTGTCTGTTTAAAGCCAAGCCATTTTACATAGATAACAAAGGCACGGTGCATTTCCCGCATTTTACAATAATTATCGATTACCACACGTTTGCTGATACTGAAATTACAGATTGCCGGATCATAGTGTCCATCCGATGCAAAGGAATAAATCTTATAGAATATTTTAGATACCAATACCTTTAAGAAAGAATCTTTTCTATGTGCTCGTCTGGCAAAGACCACATCATAACCTTCCTGAGCCTTGCGATAAAGATTCGGGATTTCTTCCGGTCGGTCCTGTAAATCACAGTCCATCACCACTACCCAGTCTCCCTTTGAGGCATCCAGTCCTGCAGTAATTGCCATAATCTGTCCAAAATTCCGGGATAATTCAATCCCTTTTACGCGGCTGTCCTCCTTACAGATTTCTTCGATTACTTCCCATGAATTCTGCGGGCAGGCATCATTTACCAGAATAATTTCAAAATCATCGGTGATGGTGCTTACTGATTCCACCAGACGTCTATGCAATTCATGCAGTGCTGCCCGGCATCCATAGACCGGAACTACAACTGATATATCCATTTTCATACCCTCCTATAAGTAAAACACGATAATGCCAAGCAGTATCAGTGCATTTCCAAATACTTTACGTTTTGTAATCGGCTCTTTAAAAAAGAAAAAGCTTAAAATCATAATTAAGATATAGCCCAGGGATTCAATGACCGGGCCATTCTTATATTCAATTCCATGATATGCCAGAATCGTCAATACGGTAGTTCCTACCATCATGGCATATCCGATGATGACATATGGATTTAAGTATTCCTTTATTACATTATCATATTTTTTTGCAGCACTTTTCTTTAACAAAATCTGCGAAAAGGAAGCTACTACTACGGATGCCACCAGAAAAAGCCAGTATATCATCTTTTAACCCTCCTTATTCACAATCATGGTGCCGGCAATTACCAGAAGGACACCAATAATATTCTGTACCGAAATATGTTCTCCAAAAATCAGCGCTGCCCAGATCATAGACCATAGAATCGCAATGCTCCGGTTTGCATATGCTACCGACAAATCAACCCTTTTGATAATCTGCTGCCAGAAAATGGCATACAATCCAAGGATGCAGATTTCCACTCCGTAACACAGAATAAATCCCATGGATAAAAACTCATATCCTGCTGCAAACTTCGCTGCCACACCGGATAATGTGTATATCATAATTACCAGCTGCAGTAAAATCAGCAGTATCCACTTTTTCTTTCCTTCTACTTTACTCATCGTTCCAACCAATCCTTAATCTCTGCCTGATTTTTTCCAGCCAGAATGTAATAACCAAAACGGCTTCCACTGTCTACTACCTGATGTTCTCCTACCGGCTCCATTTCACTGACCATCTGAAGCAGTTCCGGACTTTTGCTCTTAATCTCTTCCAAGACATCCAGATCCTTCTTTGTAAACACAAAGCGGATTCCCGCGCACATTGGCTCATGTGCCGGTGTCAGTTCCGGTTCCTGTCCCAAAGCAGTCTCAATTACCATGCGGACAAAGTCATATCCGGAAGATAAATATACCAGATGGGAGCCAATACAGTCGCCACCCATACGGGAACCGATTTCAATGATTCGTACATTACCATCGGCATCCAGTTTAAATTCTGAATGAGAAGCACCATTTTCAATCTCAAGGGCTGTCAGTGCCTTCGGAATAAATTCCTTCACCCGGTTCATTTCGATTTCAGAAAGCTCCGGCGGCTCCATATGTCCGGTCTCAATAAAATGAGGATATCCTGTGGTATATTTCTTTGTCACCGCCAGTACATGATGTCTGCCCTGATAAGAAATACATTCACAGCTATATTCATTGCCTTCGATATATTCCTCAATAATTGCCTTCTTTTCAAAGGAATTACGCACTGCCTCTTCCACTGCCGGAGCAATCTCTTCAAGACGTTCCACCCTCATAATACCGCGGCTTCCGGAACGGTCGGTCGGTTTTACAATCATTGGAAACTGCATATCTGCTACAGCCGCCGCATAATCATCCCCTTCACATACACTGACAAAGCCCGGTGTAGGCACACCATGCTTCGAAAAAGCTTCCCGCATAGCAAATTTATTGGTAGATATATAGATACAGTTGTCAGAATTATGTGGTAATCCAAGCTGCTCTGCCAGATACTGCACGGTAATATTGGCAAGATCAGATGCTATTGTTGCAACTGCATCCGGCTGAATCCTCCGGCATTCTTCTAAGATTGCTTCCTTTTCCACAATGCTGATAGGATAAAAATAATCTGCTGTCCTCTCTCCGATAGAGCCATCTTTCCATGCAAATACATGTGTCTCATATCCCATCTCTTTTGCCTTTAAAATGAGCGGATTCTGAAAAGAATTCGCTCCTATAATTACAATTTTCTTCATATTGCCATCCTCCCGGCACTTATTTATCCTTGCGGCGGCTTGCGATGAACTTATCCCATCTTCCGCTTTCTAATTCTTTTTTATAATCTTCCATTATTGCACGATAAGAAAGATATTCCGGTACAAAGCCGAAATCTTCCTTCGCCTTTGTCATGTCAAACAAAAAGGATGGTGTATTATTTGGCTTGTCCGGGCGATAGACAATCTTAGAACCCTTACCCGGTCCAAATACATCAATAACGGTCTGCACCTGCTCCTCTAAAGTAAGTTCTGTACCGGATGTCATATTATAAAGACCATAGGTCTTATCACTGCGTAATGCCAGCACAAATGCTCTCGCAACATCCTTTACATAAATAATGTCTCTGGAAATCTGTGGGTCACCCCAGATTTCAATATCTTTTCCGGCTTCTGCATTCTCAATAAAGGTCTGGATTCCGGTCTTATAATATTTACCATTCACATAAATCTCAGAATGAGGTCCTACTCCGTATACCGGTGGCAGGCGGAAAGATGCACACTGCATGCCATGCTGCTCATTATAATATTCCATCACATCATTGGCGGCATTTTTGGAAATCACATATACCGCATGGTCTCCAGTATACATGAAATCTCTCGGCTCTGTCTCTTTTAAGGCAACGCCTTTTTTCCATGCATTTCTTACATCTGCATAGCTGCTGGTAGCAATCACTTTCTTAATGCCATTCTTCCGGCAGTATTCCAGCACATTAATGGTTCCCTCTACATTGATACGGATATAGTCTGCGGCATTCTCATCTGCACTGATATCCACCGGTGCATTTGCCGGAAGCAGACCTGCCAGTAAAATGACACCCTCTACACCTTCTGTCGGTAATTTATCAAAATCTTCTTTTTTCGAAATATCCAATGACACACAGGTAACGCCTTTTGCTTCCAGTTCCTGCTTCATGATTGCATTTCTTCCAGTTGCCAGCACCTCATAGCCTTCTTCTAAAAAGCGGTCTACCGTATACATTCCAATAAATCCTGTTGCCCCAATAATAACAACCATATCCTTAATCCTCTTTCCTGTATTTTCATTTATCTCTCTTTGTAAAATGCATTGACCTTATCAATTACATAATCTGCCTGCTCCAATGACAGATTATAATACAACGGTAATCGAACCAGCTTCTCGCTTTCCACTGTTGTATAACGGTCTTCTCCAGCAAATACACCATAACGCTGACCTGCCGGTGCTGTATGTAATGGTATATAATGAAATACCGCCTGTACACCCTGTTCCTTTAAATAACTGATTAAAGCTGTTCTTTCTTCTAAATCTCTGGCCTTGAGATAAAACATATGTGCATTATGTACACAACCATCCGGTATCGTTGGGCGGGCAATTTTACCCTCATCAGATAATTTTTCCAATCCATCCCAATAGCGGTTCCAGATAGACAGACGTTTTTCATTAATCTTATCCGCTACTTCAAGTTGTGCATAAAGATATGCTGCATTCAATTCACTTGGCAGATAAGAAGACCCCGCTTCTACCCAGGTATACTTATCAATCTGCCCCCGGAAGAATTTACTACGGTTTGTTCCTTTCTCCCGGACAATTTCTGCATTCTCTACATTTTTCTCATCCCGGATTAAAAGTGCTCCGCCTTCTCCCATACTGTAATTCTTCGTCTCATGAAAACTGTAACATCCGTAATCTCCCATGGTTCCAAGTGCTTTTCCCTTATAAGAAGACATCACACCCTGGGCTGCATCTTCAATCACCAGAAGATTATATTTCTTTGCTATTGCAAGAATAGTATCCATTTCACAGGATACCCCGGCATAATGTACCGGAACAATTGCTCTTGTCTTATCCGTAATTGCATGTTCAATCAGTTTTTCGTCGATATTCATGGTATCCGGCCGGATATCTACAAATACTGCCTTTGCCCCTCTTAGTACAAAAGCATCTGCTGTTGACACAAAGGTATAAGCCGGCATAATTACTTCGTCTCCCGGCTTAATTTCTGACAGAATTGCTGCAAGCTCTGTTGCATGGGTACAGGATGTTGTCAGTAATGCCTTTTTTGTTCCTGTATGTTCTTCTAACCAGGCATTACACTTCTTTGTGTATTCTCCATCCCCACATATTTTCTTATTTTCTACCGCCTTACGGATATAGTCCATGCTTTTTTCCATATAAGGTGGTTCGTTGAAATTAATCATTTTTCATCCTCCATTGTATATTAACGTCATTATATGACTTTTTGTTCTTTAACACAATAAATACGCTACTCTTTCAAAGAAAAATCTGCTTTATCCAGTGTTAAATTCGGATTATAGTACGGATCTCCATTTTCTAAAAGTTCTCCCCATCGTTCTCCAAATAAACCTATCTCCTGCTGGAATCTTGCTACTTTATCTGCGGAATCCTCCTGCCCTCTGGATTTTGACTCATAATGATAGAACTGGGCATATGGATTATATACTACAAGATAGCCCGCTTTTCTTACCTTCAGGCAAAAATCAATATCATTAAAGGCTACCTTAAATTCTTCATTTAAGCCCTCTACTTCATCAAATACACTTCGTCTTACCATCAGGCAGGCTGCCGTTACTGCTGACAAGTCCTGAACACTTATAATTCTTGAAAAATATCCATTATCATCTCTGTCCTGTCCGATAAAGGCATGTCCTGCAACACCGCCAAATCCAATGATAACTCCGGCATGCTGAATGGTATTATCTTCAAATATTAACTTTGCTCCCACAATTCCAACATCAGGACGCATGCATACATCCAGCATTTCTTTGATGCTGTCCGGTTCAATCATTTCTGTATCATTGTTCAGAAGCAGGACATATTCCCCATTTGCCTCTTTTGCGCCAAAATTATTAATTCTTGAATAGTTAAACTCTTCCTTGTAATATAAAACTCTGACATTATCCCTTTTCTCAATCTCTTTATAATAAGCGAAGGTCTCTTCTTCTGTACTGTTATTCTCTACAATGATAAATTCAAAATTCCGGTATGAGGATTTCTCTTCAATGGAATCCATACATTTTTTTAAATCCGCAACATGATCCTTATTTGGAATCAAAATAGATACTAGCGGCTGCTCCTTCCAGAGATAATGGGTACGGTACATCCCATAGAAGGGTCCCTGCTCCACTTCTGCTGGAATTCCGATTCTGTCATAATGTGCTTTTACCGCTTTGCATCCGTTTTCGAAGGCATATAACTTGCTTTCCGGATTCTCGGAGGTTGACTGTGCATGACACCGCCAATGATACAGCACCTTGGGAATATGCACGATATGCTCCGCCTTCTCGGTACAGCGTAAAATAAAATCATGATCCTGTGCACCATCATAACAGCTTTCAAATAGCCCCGCCCGCTCCATCACATCTTTGCGAACAACAAAGAGATGACAGATATAATTCATGGTACACAACAAATCAATATTATAATCGGATTTAAAATGTGGCTCAAAAAACTTCTTTCCACTCATATCCACTTTATCTTCGTCCGAATAAATCACATCTGTCTGCGGCTCCTTCTGTACCGCTTTTGCACACTGATACAGTGCTTCCGGAGAAAGTAAATCATCATGGTCTGTCAGCACAACAAAATCACCGTCTGCCATTTTCAATGCTTCATTGGTATTGCCGGCAATTCCCTCGTTGCTGTCTAAAAGGCAATATTTAATCCGTTTATCTTTTGCAATATATTCCCCGACAACAGGCTGGAGGCTGTGCTCCCTGCCACTTCCATCCGCAAGGCAAAGCTCCCAATTCGTATAAGTCTGTGCCTGTACCGATTCTATCATTTCCCGCAGATATTTTTCTTTTGTCTGGTACAGCGGAACTGCAATGGAGAAACATGGACCATTTTCAAATACTTCCTGTCTCTGACGAGCCAGTTCTTCTTCCTTCACACCATATTTTTTCAGAAAATCCTCGTATGATACAGTATCCTTTTTTCCCTGCATTTTTCTAATTATTTTACGTATTGTACGTTTCACACCATACTGTTTCCAATAACATATCCCTTTTTGAAACAGGCTTACTGTATCATGCCCACTTTCACCATGTCTCACTTTATCCAGAGACACGATATACTTATTTTCTTTTTCATTTGCATATAAATGTAAACTGAGTTTTCTGCCATTTTGTTCCGGTACATAAATTTCAAATCCGCATTTTACCGTTTCTTCTAACTCAGGAAATACATCCATAACATCTTTTCGATATTTCCACTGAACATCTATCGGAACATTTTTTCCATCTACCTGTGCCTGGCACTTTGTCTGTTCTCCAGCCACACACCATCCTGTCAGTACAAATTGCCCATCTTCCAGGCGTTCCATCTCCAAATTTCCATCCAGATGATTTATCATCTTCTCGAACTGTTTTTTATTAACATGATATACTTCTGTCTCTTCTGTTCCAAGGCAACTACATATTTTAAAATCTACTACAGTTTCTTCCGGTAACAATAATTTTCCAGTGATTTCTTCTCCTACATTCATCCGGTATTGCAAGTGTCTTCGTCTTACCTCTGCACCACTGGTAATCGTATATTCCACTGGAATTTCTTTTTGATTCAGATACACTTTTAATGTTCGGTTTTCCGGATTATCTTCCGGGAAAAATCCCCGAATAATCAATGTTCTTTCCTCCCGGGCATATAATCTGATACATTCTACTATAAAGTTTACTTCTGCCATAGTTGCCTCCATTTTAAAAGAAATCATAGCTTTCTATATTGTACCAAAAATAAACCGGATGGTCAAATAACGACCATCCGGTTCCTATCTTCTTTATTCTTATTAATATTTATATAACTGATTCATATAATCATTTAAAATACTATAACCATATCCTTTTTCTGTAGCCCAACCAAATCCAGATGGATTTTCTGATATACCAAGCCATTCGATGTATGGAGCTGTACCAGAGCGGTTTGCTGCAAACCAGGAACTGTAACGTTTATCTACAACAGGATTCGCAAAGGTTGGATTCTTTACTGCATACGCTTTTAAATGCTGCACATGCGCCCGGATTCCTTCTCTTACATTCTGATAAGAATCTCCATTCGTGCTTGCATCTGTTACACCCATTCCTGCGAAATTAAACTGATCAATTTTTACCTGTCCGGTAAATTTTAAGAAACCAGTCTCCTTCATTGCCTGGGTGAATGCCAATGCCGGATCCACTCCTTCTGCCGTTGCTTCATCATAATAAACCTGGCAAAAGCTTCTGATATCAGGAACATTGGCATTTCCGTAGTATGCCGGATAAGAAGCTTTGGCATTATAATAATTTACCATCTGATTTACTGTTGTAGTTGATTTTGTTATTACAGAATGATATATCTGTGATTCTGCATTTCTGCCCTCTGCCTTACCATTCTGGATATAATGCATATAATATGGCTTTAAATCATTGCCAAACGCTTGCTGCAAATCCATGTAATTGTTTTTATATATCTGAACGTTAAACTTCTTGCTTGCCTGACGTCCCTCTTTCATTCCATTATTTACAAAATGGGCTAAAAGGTCAATGTCATCTCCCTTGAAAGCAGATTTCAAATCACTGTATTTACTGTTGTAATAGTTGTAATCATATACCGCAGAATAATCCGTTCCATTGTAAATTGTTACCGGATTCTGAAGTACCTTGACACCGGCAGCAGTCCGCCTTTCTTTTTTGCCACTATTCATATAATGAAAATAATAACTCTTTAAGTCCTTACCAAATGCCAGTCTTAAATCCTGATACTGATTCCGGTAAGAGAAAACATCAAAATCAGCCTTTGCCTGACGTCCCTCAGCCATCCCACAGTTTACAAAATGGGCAAGCAATCCTACTTCATCATTTGTATATATTCTTGCTAAATCACTATATTTTTTGATATAAAAATTGTAATCATATACCGCAGAATAATCTACTCCATTATATGTTGTTATTGGATTCTGAATAGATTTCACACCTGTAGCTTTTCTTCCTTCTGCTTTACCATTACTAATATAATGCATATAATAGCTCTTTAAATTATTTCCAAAAGCTACTCTCAAATCCTGATATTGATTACGATAAGAGAAAACATCAAAGCTGTCTTTGGCCTGACGGCCTTCACTCATTCCACAATTCACAAAATGAGCAAGTAATCCTATATCATCATTCGTATATATCTTCGCCAAATCGCTATGCTTTTTCAGATAATAATTATAATCGTATACGGCAGAATAATCTATTCCATTGTACGTCGTTATCGGCTTTTGTAATGTATTTACACCTGTGGCTTTTCTGCCTTCTGACTTTCCACTACTAATATAGTGCATATAATAACTCTTTAAATTATTACCAAATGCTGCCCTCAAATCAGGGTACAGATTCTTATATGAATATACATCAAACTGGGAACTTCCCTGGCGTCCTTCTGCCATACCATACTGTATAAAATGCTGTAATAATGCACTGTCATCATTGCCAAATGCTGTCTTTAAATCAGGATAGCGGTCTGCATAATATGCAGCATCAAATACTGCTGAATATTCTTCCGGTTTCTCTTTCTTTAACCCAAAATACTGTGCAATTCCGGTTGCATCTGCCACACCAAGTTTTTTTAATCCTTCATCATTGGAAAGAAAGTTAGCAGCATCTGAAGAATTAGACATAAAAGCATGCTCTACAATAATTCCAGGGATACCATATTCCTTACAGTGTCTGATTACTGCATAATAATCTGCTGCCGAACCATCCGGATATTTATCCTCATTTGCATTTCTTATCTGTGTCCCTCTGCCTTTTAATCCGAGGCTGGTCAACTGTTCTAATATACAGGATGCTGCAGAGCCACCCACCTGACTGGTCCATGGGTTATAATTCTGGTTCGGATACCAGATTTCTGCACCGGATGCACTGGATGCACTGGAATAATTATTATGTAGAGAGACAAAAAGATTTGCTCCCATATCTCTTGCTATATCAGCTCTCCGCTGGAGGCAGGATTTATTATCTCCCCCACCATTCGGGCAGGAGGCAGAATCTCTCGTCATATATACAGTCACACCATAGTATTCTTCCAGTTCCGCTTTACAATACTGTGCAATTTTCAGATTCAGCTGTGCTTCCACGAATCCATTTGCAGAACTTCCGCCATGGGTTCCATCGTGCCCCGGGTCTAAGACAACAACCACATTTCCATTATAACGTGCTGTGCTTATTCCGGATTCTGCTGCTTCTGCTTTCTGGGTTGCAATGGCATCTGCAATCGAATCTTCTGATGTCTGATTGCCATTTTCATCAAAGCTTACTACATCCATATCTACATCTGTGGTCGCTTCATCTACTACTTCTGCATCCGGATTGGTCTCTACTTCTGTATTGACACCAAACCTAACGTCCATTCCTGCATCAGATAAATTAATCTGATATTCCTGACCATCTTTTTCATAAATGATAGCATCCAGTGCATATTCACCGGTACGGCTCTCATCTGCAAAAGTCTCTGAAAATCTGAGACCGTTTCCATCTGTCTCTGTAGCTGCCATCTCATAAGCTGCTCCATCAGATACTCTGTGATACAGTAATCTGCCACCACCAATAGCTAAATCTTCATTTCCGATATTGGCAACTACATTCTGTGTACCGCCAACTGCTATGTACGCATTATCTAATACCAGATAATTCAGTAAATCTTCTGCTGCCAATATATCTGCTGTCACTGCATTTTGTGTGTCCGCACTCTGTGTTTCTATTTCTGACTTTCCGGCAGTTTCTGTTCCATCAGCAGTTTCTTCTGTAGCGGTTGTTCCTTCTACTGCCTCTGTCGTTTCCTGCTCAGTGTCTGTAATACTCTCTTGTCCGGTAAGGGCTGTGTCTATTACTGTTTCCTCATTGCTCTGCTCTTCTGGCGTTACAGTATCCTGTGTTTCCTGCGTTTGTGCTGCATACAGATATTCTGTAGGCAGACTGGTAAGAATTGTTACTGCTGCCAGCAAAAGGGCTGCTTTTCTGCTCCATTTCTTTTTCATTTTGTCTTTGCTCCTTTGCTGCTTTACTACTTGTTTCTTTTTACTAACTATCTATTTTAACACTTTATCTGATTATGGCAACCACTTTTCCCATGAAAGACTGCCTGCCGGCTGGCTTGCTGCTGATGGAAAATACTGTCTGATACAGTCGGCAATAATCTGCTGTTTCTTTGGGATAGGATAGTCTGCCCTTATCATATAGTCCTTCTTATAGGCACGGAACATATAATCTGTGAATGTTTCTGCCCGGTCTTCCCTTCCATTGGTCTTGGCATAAGCAGAAATATAATATTGTTCTTCACACCCTCTGTTATAGTCCGATGTGGTATAATCATTATTTGTACTATTCACTTCTGCATCCGGTTTGATTGCTTCCGTTGCTTTTAATGGTGATTCATACTGCTGTGTAGAAGCATTCCATGATTTTGCTTCTATATAATATTCTATCAGATGCATCATTTCATGATTAAAGGTTCTATCAGACAATAAAAAGGACTGAGATGTATTTAGTGCAATAAACATCTGATCTCCATACTCCCTGCTTGTCACTCCTGCAAAAGAACCTCCACCGGCATCCAAATTATGTACCAGCTTTATGGTTACTGTAGTAATATCCTGCATGTCTGTAAAAAAACCTTTTGGATATCTTGCCATCTGTTCATCCACCATTGTAATCCATGTAAGCGTTGTCTCCGGGTCTGTCTCTCCGGAACAATAAGTATCCGTCCAATAGAAGCCTGCCGAATCTCCAGTCAGGACTGTCACGCCATAATCGTTACTGATTTTTGCAACCTTTGCTTTAATCTTATCCTCCGTTGTTGCCGGCTCTTCCGGTTCCGGATTTGGTTCTGGCTTCGGCGGTGTACCAATCTTCGTTACTGCATTTCTGCCTTCCTTTTTACCACAATCTATGTAATGAAGATAATAGCTCTTATTATCATTGCCAAATGCAGCTCTTAAATCACTGTAATTGCTCTTATACACGCCTAATACAAAATCTTTGCTTGCCTGTCTGCCCTCTGCCATTCCGCATTCCACGAAATGGCGGATTGCTGCTCTGTCGTCTCCGGCAAATGCTTTCTTTAAATCACTATATTTTGAAATATAATAATTATAGTTATATACGGCTGCATAATCTTTCCCATTATATGTTGTAACCGGATTCTGCAATGAAGTGACACCGGTTGTCTTTCTTCCTTCCCTCTTACCACAATTCATATAATGCAGATAATAGCTTTTCCAATCATTTCCAAATGCCTGTCTCAAATCTGCATACGCATTCCGGTATGATGCTACATCAAAATTCTGTGCTCCCCGGCGTCCTTCTGCCATTCCATAATTCACAAAATGTGCCAGAGTACTGATATCATCATCCGGAAATGCCCTTGCAACATCCGGATTTCTGCTGATATAGTAGTTGTAATTATATACAGACGAATAATTTACGCCATTATATACTGTAACCGGGTTCTGCAAGGTTGCAACACCGGCTGCCTTCCGTCCTTCCCTCTTACCACAATTCATATAATGCAGATAATAACTCTTTAAATCATTTCCAAATGCCTGTCGTAAATCTGCATAAGCATTCCGATAAGACCTTACATTAAATTCCGCACTTGCCTGACGGCCTTCTGACATTCCGTAATTTAAGAAATGTTGAAAAAGTGCATTTTCATCATTTCCAAATGCTATTTTTAAATCCTTATTATTCTTTGCATAATAGGACGCATCAAAAACAGGTGCATACGCACTTTTCTTCAACTGATAATTGACTTTATCCAGATTGATTTTCTGTTCTGTATCTGTCAGCCTCTCTGTACTGATTGCCAAAGTCTCACAATTTTTCTGCCCCGCATAGAAATGTTCTGCATTTCCACCCGTCCATATTGTTACCACTGCCAGCCCCAAGGCAAGCTGTCGTCTCCATGTTTTTCTCATAAGTATTTTCTCCATATTTTTCTATCTGCACAACTGTTTGTATTGTAACACGATATGAATCTACTTTAAAGAATTACTACTTGTCATTATGAAAATCTTAAGAATTTTGTCACAAAATGGAAAAAGCTGCTGCACCGCCGAATTTCATCTGCCTGTGCAACAGCCTTTCTTATCTGCATTCCAATCTATGCTGCTTTTCTTCCTTCATTTTTACCATAGTTTATATAATGGATATAATACTGTTTCAAGTCATCGCCAAATGCGGCTTTTAAGTCTCCATTTTTCTCACGGTAGGTCAACACATTAAATGCTTCACAACCACGGCGGCCTTCCTTCATTCCATAATTCACGAAGTGTGACAATACAGCCAGATCGTCATTTCCAAATGCTGCCTTGATATCCGGATTTGCGTCCACATAATAATTAAAATTATAAACTGCAGCATAATCCACTCCATTATATACTGTAACCCCGTCAATATCTGTTACTTTTCCGGTTGCCTGACGACCTTCTGCTTTACCGGAACTCATATAATGGTAATAATAACTTGCCAAATCATAACCAAATGCACTTCTCAAATCTTTATAGCGCATACGATAAGAATTCACATCAAATTTACTGCTTGCCTGACGTCCTTCTTTCATTCCATAATTCACAAAATGAGCAATCGCAGCAAGGTCATCCCCACCAACAGCTTTCTTCACATCTGTATTCTTGTTCAGATAATCACTCATATTATAAACTGCAGAATAATCTACTCCATTGTATACAGTAGTTCCCTGCATAGTTTTAGTTCCGGTTCCTTTCCGACCCTCTGCCTTGCCATTCTGTATATAATGAAGATAATAAGCTCTCCAGTTTGTACCAAACGCACTCCGTAAATCTGCATATTGATTGTAATAAGAATTCACATCAAAGTTCATATTTCCCTGACGTTTTTCATTCATGCCGCATGTCACAAAATGAGCCAGTGTACTGATATCATCATTTGGAAACGCCTTTGCAATATCTGGATACTTCTTAATATAATAGCTGTAATTATATACTGCGGAATAGTCTACTCCATTATATACAAAGACACCATCCGTAATCGCCACATCACCAGTCGCCTTACGTCCTTCTGCTTTACCATTTGATATGTAATGCAAATAATAAGAGCGTAAATTATTGCCAAATGCCATCCTTAAATCCTTATACCTGTTCTTATAAGAGATTACATTAAAGCTTGATTTTCCCTGACGTCCTTCTGCCATTCCGCAGTTAATAAAATGCATAAATGCCTGATTCTCATCTGCACCGAAAGCTGCTTTAATATCCGGGTAGGTTTTCAAATAATAATCCACATCAAATACTGACGAATAATCCACTCCCTGATAGTTATAGTCTCTATCTGTAATTACTTTGTCATTCTCACAGACCGGAACACTATAGCTGCTCCACCAGCTTTCTGCTGTATGCGACCACTTGCCATATTCATCACTGAAATTATCGGATACATTAAAACACCAATAACTATAGGCAGTTCCGGTTGTATCATCTGCATCATCATCCCAGGTACAGTCCACCACATACCATCTGCCATATAATTTTACTTTGTTCCACTCATGACTGCTGCTGGTAACGCATACCGTCTGAATACCAACTGCATTGCAAAGCATTTCAAAGGTTTCCGCATAACCGGCACATACTGCTTTACCTTCTAACAGAACTCCGGCACTGCTCTGATGATAGCTTCCCTTCTCAGAGTACCAGCAATTCTGCATAATAATGTCATGTGCTTCCTGCTCCATATCAAGAATTGTCGCTTTGCTCTTAATCGATGCTATCCATGAATCCAGCTTGTTTTTAATTCCATTCGTCTTATCCGCTCTTGCACTTCCATTTGAGCAGGTATTGTAAACGCCTAATGCCAGTTGATATTTACCATCTGAATTCACACCATAAAGCATCTCATCATTTACAAAATAGAACTGCGGATTGGACATCTGGAGAATTTTTGCTACTTCCAGTGCAGTATCCAAATCCAGACTGCCGATTGAAACAAAGCCCGAATGATAATGTCTCGTAGAATCAAAGGTCTTATAGCCGGCGCTCTTATTTCCTGTAAGGAATGACATATTCACATCATAAAGTGCCTGATAGAACTGCTTCTCTGCACCAGACATCTTACTATAATAATAGTCGGAGCCATATACTGCCCAGTAAGATGCATCTGCTGCATTATACTGTGCCCTGACTATTGGTAAATCTTCTGCTTCATCCTCATCAAGTTCTCCGACATTGATGGCCTTTGGCTGCTCATAGCCACACTTCTGTGCTTCATCAGCCACCCCATTGTCTGTCTCTTCTGCCCCAACCACCATATCCGGCATCATGGTTACTGCCATAAATAATGCCAGTAACAAGGCAATTAATCTGTTTCCCACTTTTTTCTTCATTGGTGCCCTCCTTAATTTTTTATTTGTTTACACATTTATATAATCTCATGTTACTTGTTTTGATGACTTTTTTCAACACAATGCTTGCTCTAATATCTTTTCATAAAAGGTTCCCGGAAAGTATTCCAGCAAAAATAACGGAACCGAACTTAAAATTGCTATTTCCCCTTTGCTTACAAAATTTTTCTGCTGACTCTGATAAATATCCTTCTGTGACAAATATTGAAACAATTCCTTATAAGATGCAGTTTCATATTTTCCCTGAACAATACAGTTTGCTTTCTTTATTGCCTGCTGGCACAGATACTGCCAGTCTTCATATGTATACTTCCGAAAATCCTGAAACTCTTTCATATCTGAAACTATATTCTTATATTTTCCTGCTTCTTCCAAAGATACGCTGCACCTTCTGTAACAGCAGTCTTCTTTTTTATTATCCCGTATTGCTTCTACCATCGGATAATTGATATACAACTTTCCTAATTCTGTCTCGTTATCAAAGGTCTCTAACATCTCCCCCAGTACAGCAGTTCCATCCGGATCTGTTGCACTCAAATTACAATTATGTCCATCATAGTCGAAAAAGAGATATATCTCCGAGAAATCATCCCGGCTATATCCCTTTAGTTTTTCTGCTGCATCCTTATTATATTCACGAATCAGCTCTATTAAATCTGTTTCGTACTCATCTTTCTGGATTTGTTTCCACAGCATATAAATATTCTGACCTGCAGGAAATCCAACAAAAACAATATTGGCTCTGTTTAAAAAGAAAATCTTCTTCAAATTCTCAATCAATATCCGTTCTGTCTTATTCCCCTCATAGATAACTGCAATACAATTATTTTCCATCAAACGCCCCCGCCTGGTACATCTTTCTCAGATTATGTGCCTTGCGTAACTCCTTCTCCGTTGAATCTGCAAAAGAACGAATCTGTCCATCGACAATCTGCATATAGCAGTCCGGTCTTAACAAATCATTCGTCATAATTGCAGTATTGTGTGTTGTAAATAATGCCTGAGTATGTTCCATTGCCAACAACTCCCGCACTACCTGCTCTGCTAATGTATCATGATAAAATGCATCAAACTCATCAATAAATACAAAGGATGCTTCTTTCATCTGAATCAGCCAATAGTAGAACAATGCCAGTGAACTGGTTCCTCTTGATGCAATCCGAAAGAAGCTTACATCCCTTTTTCCAAACCGGCAGAATAACCGCTTGCTTCCATCACTCTCTTTTGCCACCAATTCATATTTAATTCCCACTGATGCTAGGAATTCCTGAAATTCTTTCACATAGCCTCTCTCAATAATTCCTTCTCCAATATTTTCACTTCCTACTGTAAATCCCTGGTAACTATTCTTTGCCAAAGAACTGAACATCAGCATATGCTCAACAAAATCAATAAAAGTTTCAAACGTATTATTCTCATCATTATCATCTAAAACCGTATTGCGGGCAATATATTTCACAAAGGAAATGTTTTTCTCTGCCAAATCTGTATTAAGATTCTCTGCACCTTTCAGCAGAACTTCTCCCTTATTTGCTCTATAATCAAAAAAGATGACTCTCTTTCCATCTATCTCTACATCTTCTTTCACAAGAAGCATTGTTGGGCTTTTTCTGTAACTGTACTCAAGAATATGCTCACCAAACCGAAATTTGTAATAAAATTCCACGTATCCTCGATGCTCTAAATTCGCATATGGAGAATAATCTTCACTTGCTTTTTCCTTATCTGTCAAATGAAGAATCAAGTCAAAAATGGCATAACCAAGATTTGTCTTTCCGCTGGCATTCTCACCGTAAATCAAAGCGGTCTTAACAACACCATCCTGGACAGCCTCTTCACTGAATTCATAATTGTTTGTTCTGCTTAAATCTAAAATCAATTCGTCTTTAAAATTTTTAAAATTCTTTACGTGAAATTCTAATAACATAGATTCCTCGCTTTCTCTCATTACATCCATAATAACTTACTTCTCAGTCCTTTTCAATAGCTGCCGTAAAAAAAATACGGCAACTGTCAAATTGTTACTATGATGTAGTTTATGCATTTCAGAATTTTCTATCCTAACATTTCATCCTTCAAAATCGTATCCTCTGCCACATCCACCTTCAGCGTGCATCCGATAATTTCTTCCATCCGTTCCGGAGAAATTCCAGTTCCCGGTCTCTTGAAGGTCAGCATTTCTCTTGTGATTACGGTTCCTTTTGCAATATCGCAGGTTGTTACCAACGAACGTCTCGCATTCTTTCTGGCAGTCTGCTCTGTCTCTAAGCAGCATAAATCACCTTTGCCACGAATGGTATCAATAAATTCCAGTCCAGCAAGAATCTTTCTTGCATCATCCGGATCCATAGCATGATAGTGGTCATTTCCCTTTAAGGTCTTGTCCAGGGTAAAATGCTTCTCTATCACTACTGCGCCCAGATTGTACGCTGTTTTGATTACATCTGCGCAGGCATCTGGCTTCGTATGGTCTGAATATCCGATAATCAGATCCTTATACTTTTCTTTCAGGCTTGCTATCTTATTTAAGTTGGCATGCTCATACGGAGTCGGATATTCCAGTACGCAATGCAGGATGCAAAGCGGTTGGTTATTTACCTTACGGACTGTTGCTATCATGCGGTCAATCTCATCCTCATTGGCTGCGCCTACAGAAATAAGCATTGGTTTATTTTTCTTTGCCTGATATTCCACAAACGGAAGGTTGTTCATATCTGATGAAGATATTTTATAGACATCCATCATCTTATCGAGATAATCTGCAGATTCGATGTCAAATGCAGTGGATAAAAATTCAATGCCGATTTCGTCGCTGTAATCCTTCAGCTCCTGATATTCTTTTTCGCCAAACTGGTCAAATTTCTGAAATAACTCATGCTGGGATGTTGTTGTCTCTTCCGTGGTATCCCAGTAAGAAGGAGAATCCTTTGCTGCCAGCGTATCAGCTTTATAGGTCTGGAATTTTACTGCATGGATTCCGGCATCCTTGGCTTTCTTGATCATTAACTTCGCAGCTTCCATATTGGAAATGTTCATTTTCTTTGCAATGTCATAATAATTTACACCAATCTCTGCAATCAGTACTGCTTTATGTGTCAGAGCACGTTCTATAATTTTACTCATATTCATTTCTCCTTTACTTCTCTGACTTTTTATATTCTGTCAGTTTCTTTGCCAATGTGATGCATGGCTTTTCCACGCCCCAATGGAGAATTGCCGCCAGTAAAATACTTGTAACCAATACAATAATCACTTTTTTCGTCCATCCCATTTCCGTAGTATTTAACCGCATTAAGATTGGGAAATGAATGAGGTACAGCGGAAAGCTGATTTCTCCAATCCATTGCAGGATGCGGCTCTTATTAAGCCATGCTTTCCATATTTTTCCTTTTACGATTCCAAGAATAATAAGGCACCACAATCCCCCCATCAGCAGATATTTATTCTGCAGATAAGCAGATGGCTCGATTCCCCACAGTTTCTGCCGGAACCATGGTGTAAAGGAAAATAATATTACTGCCAACACCAGTACAATTACATCTGCTCCTACGCTGTTTTCCTTCCAGTTATTCCAGAAGTCCCAGATAATTGCAAGAAGCATTCCCATTAAAAATACCGGAACATACCACCGCAACTGCGTGGAATTTTCTGTGTATGTGGTAAACGGAAATACTACTGACAGTGCAATGCCAATTCCTGCGATTATTGCAAACAGCCATTTTTTATTCCTTATCATCTGCTGCAACAGCCAGAACAGCGGTGCAATCAGGAAAAATTTCATAATAACCGGCATATACCAGAAATGCCCAAATCCATCTATCAGCAACAAATGCCGCACCAGTTCCTTTCCATCCGGAATAAATCCCAGTCCCATGGAAATCAACAGAACTGCCAGATATGGTATCATAATCCGGATGATTTTCTTGCCATAATAGCCCATAAGATTCCGCCCCTTCAAAGCCTGCTGCCTCTGGCAGAGCGGATACAGAAACCAGAATCCACTGAAAATCATAAACAGCCAGACACCTATTTTGCCACAGCCGTTAAAATACATTCCATAATTTGTCGAGCTTGCGCCAAGATGTGCCGCCAGTACGAAGAGGCAGCCTATTCCACGCAGGCTCGAAAGCCATGCTATGTTCTTCTGCATATTTGTTCTCCAATTAGTCTCACTTTGGTCTCAATGGTCTCATTTTTAGTCTCAATGGTCTCACTCTTGCTACCAAAATCTATTCTTCGTCCTCCAAAATCAATCCAATTACCCTCTTAATACCGGACTTCAGGTCATGACGCATCATCAGGCTTTGCATTTCCTTTCGAATCTGCGGTGTCTCAACCAGCCAGCGAAAGGTTGTCTCAATGGTTTCATCTGCCACGTTGATTCCAAGTCCAAGATTTAAGAAACCGTTGTTCATCTGTGCAAAGGTGTGCTTCATCTCACGCTCATTCTGAGCCATAACCACTGCAGGTACGCCCATGGTGGCAAGCTCATAGACGGTTCTGCCCTGAGAAGTAAATGCCAGGTCTGCCTTGCCAAAAAGGTCGCTGATGTGTTTTAAATTCTGCTCTACATAGATGCCTGCTGTCTCATCTGTCTCAATCTGATTTGCTTTCTGGTCATACCCTACGCCCAGTGCAAAATGGAATTTAATCTCCGGATAATCCTTATGGATCCGCTTTGCCATCTCATAGATTCTCTTGGTAAAGTTCGAAGGGTCTGTTCCACCGAAGATAACCACTATATTCTGCACCTGTTCATGAAATACGGATGGTGTGGCACAGAAAAATTCATCCCGAAGACATACATAATTGGATCCCCAGTAATAATTATCTCCTCTGGTATGATCTTCATACAGAGCATTAATCACTGCATCCGCATAATCGGCTCCCTCACCAAGATCTTCTATCGTTACGACACGTTTTACATATTTCTTTAATTCTTTGATATAATCTGCTTTGGTATTCAGGCAGTCATTTACTACTACATCCGGCTTCCATTCCTGCACGAATTCCAAGAATTCTTCGTCACTCTTAATGGTATGTACCGGCATATTTGCTTCCTGCAGTTTCTTCAGTCCCGGCTCATGCTGCTCTTTTGTTACAAAGAGAAGCTCCTGTCCGGTCAGATTATATGCCAGTGTCAGGCAGTGATAAATATGTCCCATTCCTAGCTCTTTGTATCCGTCTGCCCGAAGAATAATCCGTTTCTTTTTTAGTTCATGCTCACACAATACCCAGTCGGAAGCTGCATCAATATCCACCGCCTCACGCTCCGGCATCTCATAGACAGAAACCTTCTTTCCAATACGGCTGTTTACCTCCATACATTCTCTTCTTGTAATCAGAAATGCACCTGTCTCAAGATAGTTCGGCGGTAACTGCTGACGGTTCAGACGTTTCTCATAATTCGGTACATAGCAGCCATCCTTCTTCGTCCATGATAAATGCGGCTTATTTACCACACTGATATAAGTATCATCGGAAGAAGCCAAAAAGCTTTCCAAAGCCTTGTCCAAGGTATCAGAAGAAAGTAACGGTGATGTTACCTGTAAGGTAATTACCACATCATACTGAATCCCTTTCTTCTTTTCCATGGTGCAGACTGCATCATAGATAACCGGGTCTAATGTCACGGCATCCTTTGCCAGTTCACTATCTCTGGTCATGGTCTCTACACCATAAGAAGAAGCTATTTTCAAAATCTCTTCATCATCAGATGAAACTACAACATCATCAATGCTTGGACAATTCTTTGCATTATGAATTGCATAATAAATAAGTGGTTTTCCATTCATCAAACGGACATTTTTCCGTGGTATTCCTTTTGAGCCGCCACGAGCCGGTATTACTGCCAAGACCATTATCTTATCCTCTCTGTTGTTATTGTTATACTTCTGATTATTGTTCAATCGCTGGGATTAAATAGTCACTTCCTATTATAATATTTGGGTCTTCCTGTTCAAATGTCCCATATATATGAAAATTAATCCTTTCATTTTCCTTATATTTTTTCAAATTTACATTAACTTGAAACTGTCCATCTCCATGATCCACAAAATTATACCATATTGGCTCCTCATTACCTTTCCAGACTGCCACAGATAGGTCATGATACCCTTCCGTTACATTTGAGACTGTTACTTCTGCCATGTGTGTTTTCTGCTTATAGTCTATATTCAATTGAGCATCACATTCTTTCTTCGAATATTTTCCTCCCATATTTTGATAATTTTCCGCTAAACTTTCATCGTTAAAGCAAACAATAAATTGATTGTCTTCTAACACAACATATTTATGTATAATATATTTTTCTGGAATAGCGGCATCAAATATAATCACTCCACTTTCCGTTATATTATCGCAGGTTGTTGAATTAAATGTTATATCTCCATCTTTTAACATCTTTATCATATGAGAATCTTCTCCCACATAAAACATGTCAACATCCACTTTTTCATTGATATCATAGCAAGTATTAATTACTTCATCATATTCTTTCATTGGTGTTATATATTTATAATCAAACAACACCTGACCACATATTATCAATATAATGCATAAAATAATTAAATAACATTCCTTCTTTTTAAATATCTTTCCCAAAAGAATCCCGATGCCAACATTTATGAAAGGGATAATATAATAACCATTTACAACCAAAAAAGCAACCGCACAAATCGCCAAAACTGTAGCAATTATCCAACTCCATTTCTTATTCTTTATAAACTTGAAACAGCAATACCAAATTGCAAACGCTGAACAATATATAAGAGACATTTTCAAACTGTAATTTTTACAATTAATATATGGCAAGCAAACCGTAATTACTGCTATAAACAGATTGACTGTTCTGCCTAGGTCACTGCATATCTTGTCATATAAAAAATACACAATTACAATTTGTAGTATCATCATCAATGATAATATAAATATTCTCGAAATATCTTTATTAATGACAAAAGAATTATACGTATGTAATCCCAATAATAACCCAATAAGTATTACTCCAACATATGTCATCCTCTTCTGCCAAAGTGTTTCCTCATTAAAATTCACACTATTATAATTTGTCATTCTTTCAATTGCCGGTAATTTTGCCATCCATGTAAATATCTTGTCTGAATATATATACATCAATACTGATATTACTGTCAAAATATCTACTGCCAGCGAGCTATTCAGCATTTTTGCGCCATGTCTATATTCGCAATCATACATTATATCAATAACGCTAATGATTTCCATGCCAAAACATGCCACCATAAATGTAAACGAAAAATCAAATTTTCTTCTTTTTTCATTGGATATATAAAGCCAAAATAGCAATGAAACAGCAAATAATATTGCCAATATTTTTACATTACATACACAGGCTGTTATCGTCCATATACATCCTCTTATTATTTTATTTTCTGCATAATTTATTTTATATGTATCAAGTGCATACATTACATAATCTACAATTACAATAGCTGACATTAGATACATTAACAGGTCCAGTGAAACACATATATATATATTTCTATATACTAATGAACTGACAAAGTATACTGATACAAGAACAGACAATATTTTTACAATAAAGTCTGCACTATTCACAACTTTTTCCCTCATGTCATATTTCCTTCCTTACAAACTTACTTTTTAATTTCGTACTTGAACCCTTTTTTATAACAAACATAACTATCCAAAAAAATGTTCCTCCAACATCAAGCACCAGCAATGGTATACCGGTAAATGCAGTTCTTGAATCATATAGGTTTCTGTCTCTGGAACTTTTACTACCACATCCGAAACACTTGCAAGTTCTCCACCTTTTGCCCCCGTAAGTCCAACAATCTTAATTCCCAATGCTCTTGCAACAACAGTTGCACTTATAATATTTTTACTATTCCCTGATGTAGAAATTCCAAGAAAAACATCCCCTTCTCTTCCATATCCGAATAATTGCTGTGCAAATACACCAAGTCCATCCACATCATTAATATACGCAGTAGTAAGTGCTTCATGTGCAACAAGTGGAATAGCCATCAGACCACATTCCAGATTTTCAGCTAAAGATGGTCCTCTCTCTGAATCCACCTCACAAAGTTTCTTGGCAAATTCTGCTGATACTTTTCGCGGAGTTTTAAAACGTTTCATAAGCTCTCCCGCAATATGTTCTGAATCAGCAGCCGAGCCACCATTGCCTGCAATCAAAAGCTTATGGTTATTTTCATAAGCCTCCTCCATAACTAAATAACCATCTATTATATCCTGCCTGCACAACTCTAAAACAGGATATCGCTGTATTAACAAATCAATATGTTTCCCTAATTTTTTTTCTAAATGTCTCATATTTCTCCTTCATAAAATTCTAATTAAGAATTTCCGTAATTACCTCAAGCAAAGATTCACCTGTTATATCAGCTTCTATCAGCTTATTTTCACGTTTTATATATCCAGTCTTACACCTAGCATTTTTTCCAGCCAATACATCATTTTCTCCATCACCAATCATCCATGATTTTGACAAATCAACATTAAAATCAGTTGCTGCCTTCCACAACATCCCAGGTTTTGGTTTTCTGCAATCACATTCAAACTTCAACTCTGGTATTTCACCATCATATCCCTTGTCTGGATGATGTGGGCAATAGTAAATTGCATCTATATATGCACCTTTCTCTCCTAAAAGTGTTTCCATCTTATTATGAATCTCTTCCAGTTCTCCATAAGACACTTCGCCTCGTGCAATTACCGGTTGATTAGTCACTACAATAGTCAGATAACCTGATGCATTAATTTTTTTGATTGCTTCTATCACGCCTGGTAACAATTCAAATTCATCAATATTTCTCAAAAATCCTACATATTTATTTATTGTACCATCCCGATCCAAAAAAATAGCCTTCTGTTTATTTGACAAATTTTTTGCCTGAACAATTCCTTTTTCATAATCTTTGCATACACCATAATACCTTTCTGGTGTCCCCATATCTTTTACATATTCCGGACTATCGTATACATACATCTTTCCTGTTCCAGATAATGGTTTCAAAATCTGACGATCAAGGTCAATTTTTCCAATAGGTACGATTGCCGTCTTATCACTATGCACCCCTGCATCTGAGACAACCATCTTCTCATCATCTGCCAATAATTTCAAATATTCATCAATAACCCTATTCGCAATAACATGTAAACCCGCATTCACTCTATTCTGATACCACCTAGGTCTCTTATCCTCTTTTGCCAACCATTTGTCCACCTGTTCGTTGCGATTAACAATAATAAGTCCACTATCATAAGGATGTGCATTCGGATGAGTAAATAAAGTCACTTCAGCCTTCTTTTCTCTGTGAAATGTTACCATTCTATTAAAATCAACGTCAAATATAGCATCTGCATTTAATAGTAAAAACGAATCATCTCCAGATTCTTCTATTTCCTGTCTCAACCGGAATAATGCCCCAGCATTGCCCAGCGGCTCTTTTTCAAAGTAATAATTAATATGCACTCCTAACTGACTTCCATCCTTGAAGTAATCCATAATTACTTCTCCCATATGACTCACAGTAAGGATAATATCTGTAAATCCCTGATTTCTAAGACAGACTATTTCTCTCTCCAATACCGGCACTCCACATATTGGAATCATTGGTTTTGGTATATCTTGGGCAATAGCTGAAATACGAGTTCCTCTACCACCTGCCATTATGATTGCTAACATTTATTCTTTTCTCCTAATAAATATTTCCACTTGGTATAACAATAGTATTACCTTCGTTAGCATAAATCACTTGTCCATTAATGCATGAACTTAAAGGTGCTACTAAAAACAATGCTAACTCCGCAATTTCTTCACATGTAATTAATCTTCCACCTAATGCAGGAAATGATAATTCGTCACCTGTTGTCCTTCCCGCAATCTTTGTAGCAACTCCACCTGGGGCAATTGCATTCGAACGAATTCCATATTTCCCTAATTCTACCGCAAGCCCCTCTGTATATTGCATAATTATATTTTTCGAAAAACCATATGGATTTGTGCCTGCTACTTTTCCTGTCTCAGACGAAATATTTAATATAACCCCTTTGATTTTTTCTTCTATAAAATAATTAACCACTCTGTTTGTCGCGAAATATGGTCCTCTGATATTGGTCGACATTATCTCATCCCAATCCCGTAACCTGCATGAACTGTAATTAACATCCCTATATATTCCGGCATTATTAATCCAAATATCAACTTGTCCCAATTCATTAAGTACTTGTTTGAATTTTTCTTCTATAACTGTGCAATCGGATATATCCCAATTCAAAACGCTGACTTTATCTCTATCCACTGCATCTGCAAAGTTATGTAATTTTACCTCATCTCTCCCTGTTATCAAAACTCTTGCCCCTTGACTAATACACTTGCGGGCAATAGCTGCTCCAATCCCTTCAGAACCGCCAGTAATAACCACGCATTTATCTCTTAGCAAATTTCCACTTTGAGTTGTTGAAATATCTACATAAACCTTTTTACCAAACATTTTTTTTAAAGTACGGCTAATTTTATTCATGGCTGGTCTCCTTTCCAATATCCATTTTTATATAAATCATTCTCTAATTTTTCCATAAAAACTCGTCTTCCAGTCTCAGATAACCAATCAACTCCATTCCAAAACAAATTATTATCATCTTGAAATGTATCATCCAGTCTATAATCTAAATGTAAAACATTATTTTTTTCTGCTATATCCCGAAAATTCGAATAGTAAAAATTGTGTAAAAATTTTTCAGAAAACATTTCATTCATCTGCCGTGCCATAGGGCCCGTCACAAAAACAAGTTTCCATCCCTGTGCTTTACATTTATCCACCAATCTTTCTAATAACTTTCGATTATATTCAAAGCATGGTATTAAATGAGTTGTATCTGCATCCGTCAAATTCTCTAATTGAAACTGTTTCTTCCATACATCACAATGTTCCTGTGCTATTTTTTTCAATCTGTCTTCAGATACAACACAATTTTGATATGACCATTCGGAGTCAATTTTTCTATTTACAATGCTATATATTGCTTTTTTCCCTGCATACAAAATTGGATATTTTACCGCAATTATATACTTGAGAAGCGAATATTTTTCTATTCTATCTTTGGGCAGCTCATAATAATACTTTGCAATTTGATTCAATGATGTATAATTTTTTAAAGCAAATAAACCAATAGGAAAAAAAGCAACCACAATTGTATCTCGTGGAATATGCTTCGAATAATTTTCCAGTAACTGAATATCATAATATAAAGATTGTGGTGCACGGGCCAGACTAACTCCCTCATTTTTAAAGTACTGAAATGCAAATCTGGCATGTACACTTCCCAAATTAACCATTTTGATTTTGTCGGACCAATATATTTTTCTCACAGGACGATTCTCAAATTCAACTAAATTTTGATAATAAAACGAATTCTTATATCTATAATTCAATAACATGAATACCATTATTATCAAACATAATATTCCTAAAACTATCATTTATTTACTTCCTTCATCTATATGGATTTTAATGCCTTTTTTTCCTCATCAGAACTTACCATATAAGCAAGTGCTATATATAACACTGTATAAATTATTCCCCATATAATCATTTCAAACTTATTTGTAATACCAATTCTATTAGAAATAGCATATAATACTATGCTCATACATACCATTGAAGCAACAATTGGCACAATATTTTGGAAATATCTTTTTACATCCAAGCCAATCGTTTTCTTGAGATATGGGACTATAAATACACACATTCCTATAACATACGCTGCTGTTGTAGAATAGGCTGCGCCTTTTATTCCTAATGGTTTAACTAATACATATGTTGTCACAACATTAGCCAAAAATATCACAAACTCACACACCAAAAAATATGTCTGTTTATTTATAGCTCTTAAAATCAAGTGTCCGCTTCCCATTAATGAGCTAAATAATGTTCCTACCATCACTATCATGCTAGTAGTCCATGCCAATTCATACCTAGAATCAAGCCAGATATCTGTTACAAAAAACTTCCCTACCACTAAATATCCACCCAGTATATAGAACGCAATAAATGCTTGTAACCGGCTTATCTTTATCATCACTTCTGTAGATTTTTCTTTCGGGTTGTTCTCACTAAATTTCATAACTATCTTTGGAAATATCATTGTACTAACAATTTGTGTCATACTGTTAAAAGCTGCTGAAATAATGGCTCCTGATGAAAAAATAGAAACCATTGATGCATTTAAGCGCATACCAATTATTATCGAATCGGTATTCCATATCAGCTGTTCAATAATAAGATTTAAAAAAAACAATAGTGAATACGAAAAGAATTTTTTAGGTGAAATAGGCATCCTTTTATTTAGATTGCAGAAACCAATTTTCATTTTTCCTTTACAAATCGCATATAAAAAGTTTGCACCAAATGTAAATATTGAAACATACAAATCTATATACGCTATAAGTGTAGCCGACTTTCCTTTGTTTATCAACGAAAAAATCAATGCTACCCTCAACAGATATTTCAACAAATCCACTGTTTTTACATATGTATATTTCTCATATACAAACAGATAAGACATATATAAATCTGTTAGAATTGAAAAAACAGCGCTAATTAACAATATAATAAAAATATTTCTGGCAAGCTGCAAATCTCTCGTTGATAAGCTGGTAGAAAAAAAATTAGGGATAAAACGGAATATCAGACATCCAACTAAAACAGCAAATAATCCCGCCCCAAAATTCAATGCTGTTGAAAATGAAACTAATGCTTTTGCTGCATCTCCTTTATCTTCACCCTTCGCTCTTAATTCTGACAAAAAACGTATCAATGTGTTTCCTACGCCAAAATTTAAAATAATCAAATATGCCGCTAACGACACTATAATTTTATATATTCCATAATCATTATCGCCAAATATTTTTATCAAATAGGGTGTTACTACAACTGTACTGATCATTTGCACAAAAACTGTAGCATAGTTAATGACTGTTCCATATACTATCTGTTTATTCTTCATTTTTTCCACAACCTTTATAGCCATTAATTTTATTTGCCAATACCGTTGGTAAGTAATATTTTACCTTTTGCTTCCATGACAAGGTTTTCTTAATTGCTCTTTTTAAGCCTTCTTTCTTATAAGTATCCAAGAAAATTTTATCCGATTCATCTCTTACCCTTGGTTCGGTCAAACGCTTATTATGTCTTTCAACCTTTGAATATTCTACTTTTTCCAGATAAACCTGCTCTTTAACAAGATTTAGCAATGTCTTTCCCTTAACTGTATTTATACATAAAATTGATGTTCCTTTAGCGTTATAGTATGGTTCTTGCGGCGATACCCCATGATAATCTCCTAATGTAATATCTGAATACCTATTTTTTCCTCGTACATTACAAGAAAAACATGACTCCCGTTGCATATAATGAACCGCTATCCCCAAATCAGTTTCATAAAATACCCTGACATATCTCTTCTCATTATCAAATCTAATATCACTCCATTGAGGTATCCAATTTGTTCCTGCAGGCAATCTTAAATTAATAGATTTTACAGAAGACTTGTATTTTTTTTCTAAATTTTCTATATAGTTTTCTAGAACTGAAGGTGCCGTTGGTCCCTGACACACAAGATCAATCTTATACAAAATGTCATATTCTTTTCCCAAAAATGTTGATAAAGCTGCAACTTCACAAGGACATCCCACAAATAATACAGGAGTCTCTCTTTCTAAACATTCTTTTATTCTTTTATATATCAGGTTCTTCCTGCTTTGCACATACTTCGAGCGTTGCATCCTTTCTAGAAGTTCTTCTCCGCCCAATTCATGATGAACTCCCTTAAAATCTTCATCCCAAATAACGGCACATACCTTTCCATTGGGATACATTTTCATGAATTCATCTGCAAAAATTCTAAATAACCCACCTGAAGAACTACTATATACTATCTGTTTCTTTTTTGAGTATCCTGCATAAGTTTCAATTTCATCTATGTTATTCTCCTGCTTATCTTTTGCCCTATGGCATACACTAGTACATTTTCCACATGCAATACATTTCTTATAATTTGTATATGGATAGAAAAAACCACTTTCATCTTTTCGCATCTCCATAGCTCCAACAGGGCATATATTCGCACATGCTTCACATCCAGTGCATTCTATTTTTTTTATATAATTAAAAGTAAATGCTTCTTCCAAAATACACCTTCCTTATGATTATGCTTAATTAAAATGCCAATGCGGTTTTCCTGACAAAACATATGTCAAATTTCTTGTCCTATCAGATATTTTTTTTGCCGGTACTCCTCCGTATATGCCATATGGTTCACAGTTTTTACAGACTAATGCCTTTGCTGCTATTACAGCGCCTTCTCCTATTTTTACCCCTGGCAATATGGTAGAATCCGAACACACCCACGCCCGTTCACCAATTACAACTTCACCTCTATGTTCAGGTGTAACTGCAAAGCTTGGGCTATTGACATCATGCTCTTGCGTCCAAATATGTACATTCATGCCTAAAACAACATTGTCTTCTATTATAATTCCTGATCTTCCATCAATTATGCAGTTGCCCGCAATTATGCAATTTCCCATGTGCACATTCCACGGAGAACGAATCTCACAGCCTGCACTTATAACAGTTTTTTTGTCTATATCCATGCAAAAAACTCTTTTATATAATATCTTTCTAATTCTATTACTCGGATATTTACTCATGCGCATCTGACAATACCGCATCCATCCATAAAAATAATGATCCGCATTTTTATAAAAAGTTTTTAATGCATTCACAAGTTTTCTTTCTTTCAAAGAAGACTTGCTATTTTTTATTTCTTCTGTTTTTTGATTAGAATTTTTAGTTTTTTGTTTTACCATGCTATCTATTTTTCGTTCTATTCTGCAATAAACCGATAAAAACAAAATGTTTAATAGATATATTAACAAAACAACTATTATTATCTTTAATATTATATTCATAAATTTTCCAATGCCTCACTTAAATACTTTTCAGATTCAATTTTTCTTTTTTTTATGTTTTCATTTATTATTGAATAATCAAGAGTCTCAGTGTGTAAATATCTATCAATACTGCCTTTTTTATAATAACTCATTTGTATTCCTAAAAATTCCAGTAATCCATTATTCTTATTTAATTTGTCTTCTCTCGATATTAAAACAACTTTCTTTTTATTTTTCAAAGCAAAAACTAAGCCATGGTACGAATCCGTAATAACAACTTCACAATTACGAAAACACGTTATCCACTCTTGCTCGGTTGCTGCTGGCAAATTAATATTTGCCCATCTATATTCTCTTGCAAGAGAAACAATTTCATATTCATGTTTATTTGCATAATCAATTATTTCGTCTGCATAATCAGCGATTGAATCAAATGAATATAATACAATACTTTTTTCCCCTAGCTTTGTTTTACATGTAATTTCATTAAATTCCCATAAAAATGTAGGATCCAATACAACAGTAACTTCTTGATGTTCATTATTTTCAATAAATTTTTTTGTAACTACATCTCTAGCGGAATAATTTTTAAATTTTTGAAACCACGTTATCTGTTCATCTGATAACACATAATCAACTGATAAAGCTCCTGTACTTGGAGCATAATAAATCAATGCAGTTTTATCTATATCTTTTCCTATATATATGTCATCATAAAAAGGATGTTTGCAATTTAAAATCTCATCGCTGCCTGCTATCACTAAATCTAAATCCAAACCATCTACTTCTTTTCCGTCTTTCACCTCTATTTGATTAGGAATATTTTTTATCCAATTATTAAATGCTTTCATTCTTTTTATTGATTGCATAATATGCTTTGGATGCCTCTGCCAATTTGGTTCTACCCTCAATGCAATTTTTATATTTTTTACAAAATAATATTTGGGTTTAAACATTAATACTGTAATATTGTGTCCTTTTTCCTTCAAATAATTTGTCATCGCATACAGTTGTGCCTGTGCACCATAATTCAATCCACCTGCATATGTTAAAATTCCTATATTCATTTATCCTTCCTCTATCTGTGCTATTATCATATTTATATCTTTATATACCTTATATGTATCTGTATAAAGATATTCATTTGTATCTAATTTAACGCAATATAACTTTTTATCCAAAAAAGTAGTTAAATCTTCGTTAGAAAATACTATTTTTACTTCATTATCATCCTCATAGTTCTCTTCATATCGCTTAACTTGTATTTCCGGAATAATTAATTGTATATAGTATTCTAATTTATATACTTTATTTGAATGTACATAAATCTTGCCGAAATTATCCAAATATGTTCTTAATGTTTCATTTTCGCTATATGCCACAAATTTGTCAGTATATTCTTGTGTTGTTTCAGAAATATTTCCCCTGAAAAATATACACTGATACAACTGTTGATAAAAAAGCAAGCTGACTATTAATGTAAAATAAATATAAATACTGTTCGATTTTTTACAAACCATTATCAAAATAATACTTATCAGCAAGCTTATCTTAAATGCTAAAGAATAAGAAATTACTTTGCCCATTGAAAATGCTTCAAAGAATTTTCCAACATCAAATTCTTCCATTCCATTTATATCAAAAGTTCTTAAAAATACCACTCTAAATAATAAATATAAAATTAATGCAAGCAATATAGCTTTTGTAAGTAATTTTTTTGTGTCATTTTCTTTCATGTATACATATAAAGATATAACCATTGGCGGTAAAAAATTAATATAATACCTTAAATAGAAAAAAAATCTTCCATCATTGTAAACATCACCTTGCATTAAATTTATTCCATGCCAGCAATTTATAACTCCCATTGCCAAAATACTAACGCCCAGACCGATCATGCAAAACATACTAACAATATTCGCCATTTCCTCTGTGTTTTTTCTTTTTTTCAAGAAAAAGAAAAAACATACAATTGAAGCTGCAAAACCAAAACCAGTAAAAATTAAGATTGCATATGCATTAGTAGCGGATACGGTTAATATTCCTTTTAAAGTATCTCGTATTCCAAACGTTTTAATCGTCAGAATAAAATTTTTTACTAATCCCACATTACCACTCTGACCGATTGCTGCCGAAGCCAATTCATTAAGAGCTTGTTCATTTCTATACAGTTGCATTCCAACATATCGGTTAATTTTCCATGCAATAAGCAGAAAAGCACTACCAATAATAATTGCTCGATAATCAAGAAAACTTTTCTTCTTTTTTAAAGACAAAAAAAATACAACCACCAAGATTGAAGGTAAATAAATCAATGTCCTTGCATGGCAGATACAACAATATGAAAATACGCCTATCAATATAAGAGAATATTTTAAATTGCTTCCATATTTATAAATTTTTAGGATAAAATAAATAAATAACCATGTGCTAAGTGTTAATATGGCTTCGTTACAGAAAATATCAGCAGTAGCATTTGAAAAAAAAGAACCCGCTAATGAAACCACAGCTATTTCAAGTTCATTATCATATTCAAAAATTTTTTTCAAGATTAACCAACAAACGACCGACTGTAACGCCAGTATGAAAGCCAATACAGTTCTTGCAAGATTATATATAATTTTCCCATTTGTTATAAAATAAAATAATGGTGCTAAATACCAGGCACTGCCGCATCCATATTTTGTGCCAAATTTTGTAACTAAATAGCTCCAGTCATATCCTGCCAGTTTTGCGGCTGATGCTAAAGAAAGCACCTCATCTGGTCCTGATGTTGGAGTCTTAACAATAAAAATCGGAATTAAATGTAATAAAAAGCTCAGAATTAATACCATTAAAACTCCACTATATTTTTTTTCTTTAACTTTTAAGCCATTTATTATCTTCATCCTCTCTCCTACAAACCTAAGATTTGTTCTATGAATTTTTTTGCATCATTATCATAATTAAATTTACTAATTATTTTCTGTTTTGCATTGCACCCAATGTAACTTGCATCTTCTCTTTTTTTACATATTCTATTAATAGTATCTATATAATCTTGAGGTTTTTCACAATGGTAATAGTCAACTTGATCAATCATTGGAATTCCCTCTATACCAATATCATTAGTCAATACGGGGAGTCCCAAACTCATTGCTTCTAATATTTTCACCTTTATTCCCGCTCCCATAACCAATGGTGCCACCAGGCACATGGATTGCGCTAGTTCTTTACCTACATCCTCAACAAATCCTTTGATTACGACCCGGTCACCAGCATATGATAATAGTTTAGCCTTTGGTCCGCTTCCAACAATAACAAATTTAATTTCTTTGTCTTCAATTCCAGGCAAAACATTCTTTATAAACCATACGCAGCTTTTCCAATTTTCCTCCCGTGCCATTGCTCCATAAAAAACTACTTCGTTACTACCGTTATTGCATAATTTTCTGTCAGACAAATTTTGGTAAAAAACAGACCATACCATGCTCTTTCCCACATATCCATCGCCACAAGATAATTTATAATCTTTTTCATTATTAAAAACCACAAGATTACATTGATTTAAATACCGTATTTCTAATTTTTTTACTCGTCTAGCTTTGCATGCAAAAAATGCCTTCTGAAACACATTTTTATAGAAATCACGTTTCCGCTGCATTCCCAGATAAGAAACATCTTCTTCTATAGCAACAAATTTCGCGTTTACCCATTTTTTTTTGAAAATCGGCAAAAAGAATAGTATTTCTGTCCATTGCATTATTATTATATCCGGTTCATAATTTTCGTTCTCCAATTCCCGGAGCATTCTTCGCATTCCAATTCTATAATCAATTGTTGTCAATCCCGCATATTTATTGCAAATTTCCAGTTTCGATATCCATGCCAATCCTCTTTTTAATTCATTAACAATTCCACCTCTAGGTCTGACATACATATTATAATTTATTCCATACAAATCCAAATCTATTTTACCTATCTCATCTGGTTTGCAGAAAGTAGCTAACCTTAAGTTAATGTTTTTTTCTTTTGCCATCTGTTTTAAGTACCAATTTTGTGTTTTACCGCTTGCATGTGATACCGAATCATATGGAACCATTAGCGAAACCCATAAGACTTTTTTCATACTTACACTAACCTCCGTAACTTACTTTCTAACTTTCATATATATATCATACATATATCTTTCAATGTATCCCAGACCAAAACATATCTCAAATATTATTCGTTCAACAATGCCTCCGTCTAAATAGTCTTGCAAATATATAAGCATACTTTTATGAAAATTTTTAAATGCCTTTACCTTTCCACCGTAATGTTTTTTTATTGATACCGAATGAAAATGGTCATACCTGCATTTTGGCAAAACGGCCTCTTTATAGCCGTTCCACAGAAGCCGTCTTGCCAAAATATTTTCTTCGCAATAAAGAAATGTTTTTTCATCGAATCCATCAATCTTATCATATGCCTCACGCGAAATAGCAAAAAAAGAGCCTTCAACTACACCAACTGTTTCAAAATGATTTTTACTACCTAGCATTTTGCTTTTTATCTTTCTTTTGTCCAGATTGAACCAAACCAAAAAAATAGATTCTATCAGCCCCCAAAACTTCGGTAAATTCCAAATATTATATCCTTGATTTACTATCGGTGCAACAACCCCTATATCTTTGTGGTTATTAGATAGCTTATCCATTTCTTGCAATACATGATTCTCAAACCGAACATCTGGGTTTGATATAAAGAACAACTTGGGATTATAATTTTTTTCAGCATATCTGCATCCAAAATTGTTTCCATATGCATATCCACCATTTTTATCAGTCTGTATAACATCTATTTTGTCTGATTTCAAACAGGTTAATTTAGAAAATGAACAATCCGTCGAGCAGTTATCTACAACAACAATTTTATCAATTGCATTACACGTTTTTGCCATTTCTACAAACTCCAACGTTGTCTCCGCATCGTTATAATTCAGTACTATCAAAAAATTCTTCAAGATTATGATCTCCATTAATAATACATATTATCTTGTCAAAAAATTTTCTCCATTGCTGATTCTTTTTCTCCAATAATTTAGCAAATCTTGCATTGTCTGTTCAAATGGAATCTGAGGTTCCCATCCAGTATGCTCTTTAAATTTTCTACAATCAGGCACCTGTAAATCAGCATCTATCGGTCTTAATCTTTCCGGATCAGTAACAACTTCTATTTTATCCTTCATTGTCGAGTATGAAATCAAAGTATTCAATGTGTCACCAACTTCACATGTATATGATCCACCTATATTGTAATATTCTCCTGCAATAGGATTGACAGTAACTAACATATAGTAAGCCCTTACAGCATCTCTGACATCAGCATATGTCCTAAGTGATTGCAAATTTCCTACCATAACTTTTGGTTCTATTAATCCAGCCTCAATCATAGCAATCTGCTTTGCAAATGTGGACTCATGAAATACATCGCCTCTTCGTGGTCCTGTATGAGTAAACATGCGAGTAGTCATAACTGTCATCCCATAAGCCTCTGCATAATATCTTCCTAACAAATCTGTTCCAACTTTTGATATTGCATATGGCGAAGCTGGATGAAATGGACATTCCTCATTAATTCCTGCTTCTGGTTTTTTTTCTTTTGGAATTTTTCCAAACACTTCTGAAGATGCACATACATGAATAATCGGCTTATATGAAGAATCTTCTTCCATTGCCAAATGTATTGATTCTAACAGTCTGGCAGTCCCCAGTATATTAGTATTAAGTGTATCAATTGGTGCTGTAAAACTGGTTAATGGATAACTCTGTGCAGCTAAATGGAACACATAGTCAGGCTTTATTTTATTTACTACAGTAATTAATGATACCTGATCATTCAAATCGGCATACTCAAAAAATAATCTGTCTTTCTCATTTACCCTTTCTAACAAATGACTAACATTGTCTAATGGGCTTCTCCATCTGCAGACACCATAAACATCCCAATCCGTATTTTCTAATAGAAAATCTGCCAAATGTGAACCTACCATTCCTGTAATTCCTGTTATTAACGCCTTCTTTTTCATTTTTATTCATTCTCCATTTCTCTTTGTATTTTTGTTGTAAAACTTTCTCTTTTTAATATATTCATATCATATAGATATAAACTTTCCATCTGAGTTATGCTTGGCCTATTTTGATAAAAACTTTCATCTGGTACAGATATTGTGTATTTTAGCTTACCTTTCTTAATTCTATTGATTTCATCTGCAATTCTCACTCTGCTTACCAGCTCATTTCCAGCAACATTCAACACAAAATCCGTAAATTTCTCCCAGTTATTAATCATCCACTCTACAACCTTGACAACATCCGATACCACAATACAATTTCTGTAAAAAGGATGATAAACATCTGCTATCTCTCCTTTCTCCATACATGACATACAATACGATACAAATCTATCCTTGCCCGAAGCTACATATGATAATCTAATAGCCTTAAAATAAGCTGATTGTTTAAATTCATCCTCAACCGCTTTTTTCATTCTACCATATGGAGTCTTTGCCATTGTTTCACTTTTTTCATTATAGATGAATCCATCAATATCTCCAAATACTGCATCACTTGAGAAAAATAGTACTCTTATATTTCTTTTTATTGCTTCACTTATAAATTTTGTTGTTCCAATCACATTTATATTCCAGCACATTTCATATTCCTTTGCACACATATCCGGTCCAGAAATTGCTGCTGTAAAAATAAGGTATGATAATCCATCCAATAAATCAAAATTAAATTTTTCGCAATCTTGTAAATCTAAATATATATCAGCCAAATCGCTTTTATCAAATTTTACCACCTTGGCAATATTGCTACAAGTCTCAAAATGTTCAATTAAGAATTGTGCGATATATCCTGTGCTCCCAACTATTCCTATGTTCACTTTTTATCCCTCATAATCTTCTGCTGTATACTGTATAATTCTCGAGCCACCATTTTCAAATTCGAACGGAACATGCAATAAACCACTCATTGCATTAATTAAATTCTGTTTATTTTCTGGCTTAACATAAAAAATCAAAAAACCTCCTCCACCAGCGCCAAGTAGTTTCCCTCCTAATGCACCTGCTTCGATTCCTTTCTTATATAATGCATCAATGCTTTCTGTACTAACCTTTTCCCCGGTAGTTCTTTTGAGTTTCCATGTGTAATCAAGCAGTCTGCCAAATTCATCTAAATCGCTATTCTTTTCCACCAAAATCTTTTCAGCTTCATCTACTAAAGAATACATTTCTTTTAACTTTTTTATTTTATTTTCATTCGACTCTCCTGCATTATTCGCTTTTTGTATATCAGATGAAAATCTCGTAAATCCAGTAAAAAACATAACTAAATTATAATTCAACATACTTTTTCGCTCTGGTGAAATAATAACCGGACTTACTTTATATCCATCCTCATTAAAATCTATTCTATTAAAGCCTCCAAATGCTGCCGCTATCTGATCCTGCCAGCCTCCAGCTTCCGCACATAATTCTCTTTCTAAGTAAATGGCTTCATCTGCCAATTTTTTCTTATCTACATATTTTCCTTTTAATGCATAAAAGGCATTTAACATTCCCACCGCAAATGAACTACTTGTACCTAATCCTGACTGTGCTGGTAAATCAGCTTCATATGTCAATCGTAATTCATGCATATCCAACATTTTCATTGCATTTCTAATTGCAGGATGTTGAATTTCATCATATGTATTAACATATTCCATTCTAGAATATGTTAAATGGGTTTTATAATCAAAAAATCTCGGCAGATGTCTAACAGTAACGTAACAATATTTATCGAATGTTGTTGACAAAACTGCCCCTCCATACTTTCTAAAATAATTTTCCATATCCGTTCCCCCGCCAAAAAATGACATTCTAAACGGAGTTTGTGATATAACCATTAATTGCCTCCTTCTACGATTTCATCTAATATTTCGTTCATTCTATCCCAGCTAAATTTGTACGCTTCGTTTTCTATTTCCTTTTCAAAATGCCGTTTATCATTGCATTCATAAAATTTAACTATCGCTTGTCCAAGTTCTTCTGCATTAAATGGCGGAACAACATAGCCTGTCTTTCCATCCGCAACAACTTCTGGCAATCCCCCTACATTTGTAACAACTACAGGTTTTAAAAACTCATATGCAATTTGAACAATTCCGCTTTGTGTTGCAGATTCATATGGTAGAATAACCATGTCTGTTGCTGTAAAGTACTTTTCTACATCATCATCCGAGACATATGCATCTTCTATTAATATATAATTCTCTATGTTTAAATCTTTTATTATTTTTAAATAATGATCCTTTTCTCCTCCAAAATCACCTACAATATATAACTTAACATTAGGTATTTTATTTTTTATAATACTCAATGCTTTTAATAAGTACTTCAATCCCTTATATTCTCTAATCAATCCAAAAAATAATAACACAAATTCATTTTGAGCAACATTTAATATTTTTCTTGCATCATCTTTTTCCAGTTGACTCTTATTAAAAACATTATATGTGGGTATTACAGCCTTTTTATAACGTGCATCTTTTTTTACCGAAAGTAAGTCCACTTCATCTAACTTGGAATGAACAATATAATACTTTCCTTTCTTCAGAGTAGCTTGAGTTAGCAGTCTATCCATAGGAAATCTTTCATGTGGAAAAACATTATGACACACAAATAAAATTTCCTTTGTCTTTAATAAGCTACATATTATTTGATAACAAGGTGCAAAATACGGATGCCACCACTGAAAAACCACTAAGTCCGGAGATAACTTATTTATCTTTTTTGCAACATGAACCCAGTTAAAAGGGTTTGCTGTATTTATACAATAGTTCGTACCGTCAACTTTAAATGTATCGCTTTCATAATCCTTTTGTTCTTTTTTATACATAAATTTAGGATATTGCATCTTATATGATAACGCAATCACTTCATGCTTTTTCGCAAAAGTCTTGCACATCATTCCCATGTAGTGTGCTATCCCGCCTTTATAAGGATACACAGGGCCAACCATTACTATTTTCATTTTATTTTTCCTTCCTACTTTCTTAGATTAAATACATAATCCTATGCATAAATAAAATTTTCTTTATGATAATGGAGCCTCATCTTTTGCCTCATCAAATGTATTATCCATGCATGCATCAGAAGAATAGTACATTTTTCTTACCTTATATTGTACATCCTGCATTATTTTTCTATTTGCAGATATTACATCAGCAAGCATACCCATTACAAAAGTTTGTACCCCTATAATGATAAGCATAGCACATAAAATCAACGATTGTACATTTCCTCCTCCTACACCGTTCACTAATCTAACAATATATCTGATTCCCAATATAATTCCACCTAAAATAGGAATTGTAGAAAGTGTAGTAAATGCCATCAATGGTTTATACATCATATAAGCTCTGATTATTGTAAGCATGGATTTCTTTATATAACCAAACATACTGCTGAACAGTCTTGACGGTCTCAGTTCAGCATTCGTACGTATCGGCACTGATGTCATGGCAATCTTACCACGCCCAGCCTGTACAATTGTTTCCAGTGTATATGTATATTCATTCACTACATTCATCTTAAGCGCTGCTTCTCTGCTATATGCCCTGAATCCAGATGGTGCATCTGGTATATCTGAATTAGAAGCCTTACGCACAACCCAGCTGCCAAAATGCTGTAATTTCTTTTTAAGCGGCGAAAAATGTTTTGTCTGATCAATAGGTCTTTCCCCTATGACTATATCTGCTTTTTTATCAATAATAGGTCTTACGAGTTTCTCTATATCTTCACCGCAATACTGATTATCCGCATCCGTATTCACTATTATGTCTGCTCCATGTTTCAGGCATTCGTTAAGACCTGCCATAAACCCCTTTGCAAGTCCTTTATTTCTCTTAAAGCTCACAATATAATGCACGCCCCAATTTCTTGCTACTTCAACGGTGTTGTCTTTACTTCCATCATTGATAATCAGATACTCTATTTTATCAATTCCATCAATATGTTTTGGTAAATCATTTAATGCTACCTCAAGTGTCTCTGCTTCATTATAACAGGGAATCTGTATAATCAGTTTCATCTTTTAGTTCCTCACTTTATTTTTTTCTTATAATGTAATAATTTTCATTTTCATATAACACGGTACCTTCCATTGGTTCTGCCCACGCCATTTTATCCACAACATATGTCTTTCCACTTTCTATTTCATCCAGCTCACCTTCCGTGATTCCAGTAACTTTTGCTTCCATAAATTTTATCTGGAAAGCAACTGCACGATAACCATCTGTTGCACACACAGCAAACTCTTCTATTCCATTCTCATTCAAATAATCACACGCTACTTGAAACTGAGTCTCATAAAGCGGCATATTAATGACATTTGGTGTATCCTTATACAATTCCGCTACATGATAATTTGCATTATATCCACTAAATACACACATACCAGTCCATATGCCTATCAAAGCGATTTTTCCCATTTTTTTATAATTATAATATATGACTGCAATAAATATCATAAACGTAATTCCAACAATACTGCTTTGCATTACTGTAAAGCGATTCTGTGTCGAGAAATATGGCAATAACACTGCTGGGATTGCCCAATAATTAAATGCATTATTCTGATATATCCTCGTCATATATTCTACAAAAACAGACAATACAACGCTACCTGAAATAATCGCTATCCAGGTTTTTCTTTCAATGCCTCTACAACATTCTATCATTCCTAGCAGCAAAAAGAAAGCAAATACTGTTTCCCAGTATCTTCCATATATGTAAACATCATATCTCAATGTATCAAGCGGTACCTTTGCTAATGCCAAATCTAAAACTGAAACCATCTCTGTTCCGACCAATGCCAGTCCAACAAATACATAGAAATATTTCAAATCATTCTTTTCTTTTTTTTCTTTAATGTACGTTTTTATTCCACTGCAAATTCCAATCAAAACAATGCCAAATGACCCTATTATTGCATACCAAATTTCTCCCAATATACATTGTATTCCGGAAATCAAAAAATAAAAATTAACTTTGCTTCCAACATTTTGTGCTTGACTTGCATATGTATTATATGTATAAGAACGTCCTTGTTTCTCATGCACATTCAGGTACTGCAATACTCCCTGATTCAGTGCAAGCATAAATGCCAGCGGCAACAGAAGAATCAGCAAGCTCTTCCAATCTTTCTGCCGGATACTTCGTGCCAGCACAACTATTGCATAAGCAATCACAACTGCCAATGAACGGTTATGAATAATATAAGTGTATCCAACTGCCAACCCTGCGCAGATTCCCCACCGTATAGCATATGTTTTTAAATATTTAAGCACAAAATAAATACTTAATAGTACAAAGAAATAAAGCCACATCTCCGATAGCATAACTGCTCCCTGGAAAATATAACTGGTATAAAGTGATACTGCTGTTGCACATAAGAGTAACAGGTACTTATTTACATCCTGCGCCAACATTTTTGCAATACTATAACACAAAAGCAGTACTCCACAGCTTATCAGCACATTGAAAAGCATTGCCACCCGATAGACTGTTATTATATTGCTGCTAAATGCCATCGGAATTGCCAGCAAGGCACTATATCCCCATGAATAAAAAGAACTTGCATTTCTCAATACGCCTGACCAGTTTCTTCCAGTGAACGTTGCTGCATGGGAAAGATACCCATATACATCACCTGAGAACCAGCCAGTAAACTGTGTGCTTGTAAGGAGATGTACAATAAAGCAGAGCAGAACCGCCAGACCAACTGCAACTTTCTCTTTCTTTTTATCTGTCCATTGTATCATCCATTCCATAAATCTATCCCAATCCTTTCTACTCACTTCCTTGTACCTTAACTAATGCCCCTTGATTTAAAAAAGCAGGCTGTCCAACATACTCATATATCTTATCTGTCAGATTTCCACTCCATCCGGCATGCAGATGTCCCGCCAGAACTGCTACCACCGGACTGTTATCTGCAGTCAGCAGGTTTAAAAATTCTTCTGTTTCCGGCGTTAATTCATAGCCACAATCTTCTCCTAAAAGAAGCGATTTATTTACTGTTCCAAAATCACCGGCATCATACTGCACAACCAGTTCTCCATACTCATTTTGAAGTGTCTTCCTCAAATCTTCTGCCCCGGCTGTATAAATTGGAACATGACAGATTAAAATAATCGGTTTTCCCTTTTTATATAAGCTTTGAAAGCCCTCTAGAGCTTCTGCTGAAATCTGTGCAATTCCATCTACCTGATAATTCCGGATAGAAGCAACATAGAACTCTCCCATATCAAGGCTCTGGAACTCGCAGTTGTTATCTTTAAATACTTTAAGGAATGTTTCATCCGTATCCGCAAAGGTATTCTCCCACGGAATATAGGAATCATGATTTCCGTAGGTATATAAGTATGGCATCGTAAGCTCTGACATTTTTTTCTGAACGGTCTGTATGTTTTCTGCAGAACCATAATCAATCATGTCTCCGCCGGTAAGAAATGCATCGACTTTACTGTCATTGGCATACTGTATCCAATGTTCTATATTTTCTCCAGATGGTATCCCATTCTCATCACGAAAAGCCCTCGTTTCTGTATTTCCAAACCAACCTAAGTCTTCTCTATCTTCAAAGATTGCCTGGTCATCTGTCATATAAAGAAAAACATAACTTCCCTTTACTCCATCTATAGAAATAGGAACTGTCTCCATTTCCAAGCCATAATCTTCCGGTGCAATACTGTCTGTAAATGCAGTTTCATGTACTTCTTTTCCACATCCACTTAAGCATAATGCACTTATCAAAATAAGAATTGCTGCTCGTTTTCTACTCTTCATATTGCCCATTTCATCTACATCGCTTTCTTATCTGCCTTCTGCTCTTCCATATTGAACATAATGTCCATAATACCCCTTCCAGTCATTTCCGAATGCCTGCTGCAGATCCGCATACTTATTACGATAAGCGGCTACATCAAAGGCTGCGTTTCCTCTTCTTCCTTCTGTCATTCCATAATTTATAAAATGTGCAAGGACTGCTCTGTCATCATTTCCAAAGGCTGCTCTTATATCCGGATATAAATTGATATAATAATTATAATCATATACAGAAGAATAATCTACCCCATTATATACAGTCAACGGATTAACCAGTTCTGTTACGCCACTGGTTACACGTTTTTCCGATTTGCCGGCATATAGATAATGCAGATAATACTGCTTTAAATCCATTCCAAAAGCTGCCCTAAGATCAGAATACGCATTCCGATAAGAATTTATATCAAATGCCTCATTACCCTGCCGTCCTTCGCTCATTCCATAATTTACAAAGTGAGCAAGAACTGCCATATCATCATCTCCAAAGGCTGCCCGGATATCCGGATACTTATTTACATAATAATTATAATCATAGACAGGAGAATAATCCACTCCATTATAAACCGTTACCGCATCAAAGTTGTCAACCGGTCCGGATGCAATTCTGTGTTCACTCTGTCCATAATATACATAATGAAGATAATATGATTTGAGGTCATTCCCAAAAGCCATTCGAAGATCCTTGTACCGGCGTTTATAAGAATTTACATCAAAATATACAATTCCCTGCCGTCCTTCCTTCATTCCATAATTCAGAAAATGGGAAAGCAGACTGTCGGAACTTCCGCCACAGGCTGCTGCCACATCCGGATTATGTAACATATAATAATCCGGATTGTATACTGCCTCATAGTTCACTCCCTGATACCAGGTGGAATAGGTAGAATAATTCCGCATTCTTGCAATATAATCATTGACAATACTGTTTCCGTAGCCCCATGCAGTTGCCCAGCCGATTCCCGTTGGATTCTCATGTTTGCCAAGCCATTCTACATATGGTGCACTGCCTTTATTTACAAGGCTGTAACGCGGGTCTACGACTTCCTGATTCAATGGTTCTGATGTCGCATATGCTTTTAAATGCTGCACCTGGGCACGGATTCCCATACGAACGGTTGGAAAGCTGTTACCCGGATTGCCATTACCGGTAGCACCAAGTCCTGCAAAGTTAAACTGCTCAATATGGACATCTCCTCTGTAACGGAGAAATCCTGTTTCCTTCATTGCCTGCGCGAATGCCACCTCGGCACGGACGCCCTCGGCATTACATTCTTCCATATACATCATGCAGAATACATAAATATTTGGTGCATCCGTATTGGCGTAAAATGCCGGATAAGCCTGATTTGCCTGATAATAATTAATCATCTGTCCAATGGTAACCGTTGTCGGTCCCATAATACTGTATCCACCGTCATAATATGTATTTATGGTAGAATTGACTCCATTTACTACCTGCGTAGCTTCTGTCGGTTGTGCCATCATGAAACATGCTGCCAGCACTAATGTTAATAACCTTTGCACTCTTTTCTTTACTTTTCTCTTCATTGCATCTCCGATTCTTTCTTCAGTTCAAAATTTCCGGATAACAAGCTTAAATTAGGATTGTAATACTCGTCACCTTTTTCTAAAACATCTTTCCATTTTTTCGCCATATAATCTACTTCTCCCTCAAAACGATTACGTTTTTCCAAAGTATCTTCCTTTCCTCTGGAAATAGACTCATGGTGATACAATAACGCTTCTGGATCATATACGATTAAATAGCCCGCTTTTCTTACTTTCAGGCATAAATCGATATCATTAAAAGCCACTGCCAGCTTTTCTTCAAATCCCTTCACTTTCTCATAAACTTCTTTTTTCGTGAGCATACACGCTGCTGTTACAGCATTCAGATTCTGCTGGATAATTCCTCTTGCGAAATAACCACAATCATCTGCCGGATGTCTGGATAAAGGATGCCCGGCAATTCCACCCATGCCAATAATAACACCGGCATGCTGCACCATATTGTCCGGATAAAGCAATTTTGCTCCTACGATTCCAACTTCTTTACGTTGAACATTTGCAAGCATTTCACTCAACCAGTTTTCCCTGATTACTTCTATATCATTATTCAAAAACAGAAGGTACTCTCCATTCGCATACCTTACTCCAAAATTATTTATTGCAGAATAATTAAACTTGTCCTTCCATATTACAACCCGAATATTTTCACGCTGCTCTATTGTTTTATAATATTCAAATATTTCATTTGTTGTACTATTATTCTCTACAATAATAATCTCGTAATTTTTGTAATCTGTTTTCTGTATAACCGACTCTATGCAACGCTCCAGTATTTCTTTCTGGTCTTTATTCGGTATAATAATTGATACTTTCTTCTGTTCACGTATTGGATATATCACATGATAAAATCCTAGGTGCTCTGTCATTACAACCTGACAGTCATCCTCTCCCATGCGTTTTAAGTGGTCTTCTATTGCTCTTTTTCCAGCTTCATAACAATACATTTTGCTTTCCTGATTTGCTGCTGTTGAGCCCGGATGACAACGCCAATGATACAATACTTTCGGAACATGTTCTACATGCTTGCTTTGTTCTATACAACGCAATATAAAATCATAATCCTGTGAACCGTCATATTCTTTTCGGAAACCACCCACCTGGTCCACAATACTTTTTCTAGCCACAAATAAATGGCAGATATAGTTATTACTCCGAATCAAATCCAAATTATAATCTGATTTGAAATGAGGTTCAAAATAATCCTTTAAATCAAAAGAAACTTTATCTTCATCGGTATAAATGACATCTGTTTCATCTTTATAATGCTCATTCATCCATTTTACGACTTCATAAAGTGCATCTGGTGCCAGTATATCATCATGATCCAGTAATGCCATATAATCTCCCGTTGCGATAGACAACGCCGCATTGGTATTTCCTGCTATTCCGAGATTTTCTGAAAGGCAAAGCATCTTTATCCGCTTATCCTTTTTCTGATAACTTTCAACAACATTTTTAACGGTATCCTCTGTAACGCTGCCATCTCCAATGCACAATTCCCAGTTTTCATAGCTCTGATTTCTTACGGAATCAATCATCTCTTTCAAGAATTTTTCCGGTGTTTTATATGTAGGCACTATAATACTGATACATGGTTCATAATCCAGCTTTTCTGCCCTCTGCTTTTTCAATTTTCTGGCATTCGGGATATATTTTTTTCTCCAGACATTATAAACCTCTTCTGTATCCTGAAACCGCTTTTTTATTCTGTCACAATACTTCTTCCATCCAAAGTTTACCAGATAATGCCAATCATCTATGAACAATTCTTCATCTCTATTCTTTAACATATCGAAAAAATTTTCATATTTTCTGTTTTCTTCCCTGGCCTGATCTACTAATTTATTGCATTCCACAATAAATTTTTCAGAAGTTTTTCCGCCTTTTAAAACAACAGTATAAATGCCTTTATTTTTTTGCGTATTTTTCCACTTTACCTCAAATCCAAATTCTTTTTTACTTTTCTCTAACCCAAAATTTTCATTTACATCAGCCCGATACTTTCTTTTCAACATAATCGTTTCCTGCTGACCATCTTCATTTATAACGCTCAACTCTACTGGTACACTGTCTATTTTCTGCATATCAATAACTGATGTGGTAAATCCCCAGCCATCAATAGATATAATTTCATTATTATATACGGTTTGCTCGATATAATACTTGATTTCAGGCTCTACCTCGAATTCCATATATTCCTTTAAATTTGCCTCAAACAATATTTGTCCACTTTCATATCCAATACCTATATTGCACTCGTTCTGATTCTCCACCTCAAATTCCACATCTATTACAAAGCCGGAATTTAAGTTAATATTATAGTCTTTATACATTTTTTGGACATCTGCTCTGTCTATATATTTCATATACATTTCAGTTTGCTTATTATTTATATAAACCTGCAAATTTTTGTTTTTGCCACTTTTAAGAAATGCCCAACCTACAATTTGTAAATATGCCCTATTATCATCATTGACATAGCAACAAATTTTATCAATACTATAAATATATTCTTTTTCTTCAATTGCAACATGTTCTCTTATCATTTTTTCTTAACCCTTTTCATTTTATCTGCCATATCACGGATAGGTTTTGTTATTTTCCATGACCTTGAATTTATGATTGCTTCATACATTTCTTTATATTGTTCTATCTGGGAATTTAAATTTTCCTTTTCAAGTTTTAAATTCTCATTGTTTTTTGACAGTTCATTATTTATCTCTATTTGGTTCTTCAATAAAGCTTCTTTGTTCTTTCTTTCTTCTACTTCTAATTGTAATGCAGCTTGTCCCAGTCGATTCTTTTCTCTCTCATTCCTAATGATAAAATCTATATTATGAACGATATCTTTTGAAAAAGCATTTAAATTTATTTTTCTATAAACGATATTTAAGCATCCATCTTCTTCTCTTGCCTGCAATAAAATCTGCGGATCACTCGTTTCAAAGAAAAAAATCTTATTGGAGAGTTCAACACCATTTGTTTCTATCTTTTCTTTTTCTTCGCCCTGTGCATTATAAATATGTTCTATGCTAATGATACATGGCTCCTCAACCGGATCTAGTCGGAGTTGCTGCATTCCCTCTGGAATTTCTACTTTCACCTTCAGGTTTCCATCTTCTAATTCCTGCACTTTTTTAAAGTAAGAATTTTCTTCTTTAAAATTTCTATCCTTTCCATAGAATACCTGCATAGTTTCTTCAAGTTCAACTGCGGAAAGGATGTGATTTAAATCTACAGTTTTATGGTTCATCATTTTCGGCATATCGCGTAATGGAATATTATCATCCATGATATACTGTTGAAATTTCTTTTCCATTTTTGCAAATTGAATCTGTTCTTGTGTAGTTATTCCAACCATTTCCATCAAAAAATCCTGTTCCATATTTCTTCTATTTTCCAGGCGGGCATACCAATAAGCCAATGTACGATATACAACAAATTTTACCGGTATAGGAAATTGAAAGCTCCACTCATAATCAATAACTGTCCAGTTATTATCCTTTACGATAATATTATCAAACAGCATATCAATATCTGTTATTTTTAAAGCATACTGTGTTTCTTCAAAATGCACCATACCAAAAACTTTTTCAAAAGAGGGTGTAATTGTAAATACATCCTTATCTTTTAATCCATATATTTTTTGAGCAAACTCTGATATGATTTGAAAAACTTTGTCCATCTCATTTTTTTCAAAATATGAGTCAATAATTTTATCTAATCCATTCCCCTCTACCATCTCAAAGTTTATTTCATTATACTCTTTTTGGCATCCGGCAACATTAAGGGCTCCTTCAAATTGTCTTTTTAAAGGTGCATAATATGATGCTATATTTTTTATATGTTCTCTTGCGCTCTCCGTTGTCGCTCTTTTTTTTAAAAGCTTCTTATCCCCATTTGCAAAAATCTCTGTACAAATGGCGAATTGATTGGCTCTATCATTAGAATATTTAACAAAAAGAATTTTATCCATTCTCTTTTAGTCTCCTTTTTTTATCCTAAGCAAAAAAGAATTGGAAAACTCCGGGAAAAGTCCGGCACCAATAATTCCATCGAATGCTTTTGTCTCATCAAATAAAAGCAGACGGCTTCTGTCAAAATTTCTTATATTCATACTTAATTCCGCCTTCTTAGGCAGATATTCATCAGAATATATTGCCATCGGAAACTTATAATCCGGATATGGATAATAAAATTTATATTCCAGATTGCTTATTTCCTGTAATATATTCTCTATTTCTTTTTTTGAAAAGTTTCTCATCTTATGGTTATCAAAACCTATATAGTCCTGTATTCCAATAAAATAATCAGAATATAATTCTTCCTGACAACCTGACCAATACTTCATTCCTATACGATTATCACACGCTATTAGTATTTCTCCACCGTCTTTCAGATGATTAAATGCACTTTTTATAAATGTATGATATGGTTTTTCATCAGCAAAATAATCAGGTGCTTTCGAAAATGAGCCGACCATTACAATATAATCATAATCTCTCTCTAACTCATTTTCCATTTTATCATATGTTCCTGTAAACACTCTGAGATTTTCTTTTTTACTATTTCTGCATTCATTTATCTGTCTTTGCAAATCATTGTTTTCAAGACTTGTCACCTGTAATACTTTATCAGCAATACATCCTGTAACAGCCCCGCATTCTGCATCTATTTCTAATACTTTTGCATCTTTCTTAAAAGGATACCATTCCAGAATATTTCTTCGCATAGGCGAAAGATGATATAGAAAAAAGAAGTCCTTCTTTTCAGATATAATTTTCTGAAAATCATCCTCAGTATATTGCTGCACTATTTTGAGCAGTTCTTTCATTTTCTGGTTTTCAGTATTATTTTTTCCTACCTTTTCTACTATATTCAAATCCTGACCCTACAACTTTCTCTTACTCTTCTATCTTCTCCACTGTTGTAACAGAATTCATATCATAAAAACCTACGGTATTTTTATCTGAAACCACCGTCACATTGCATACATCATATAATCTGTGGTATACCTGGAACTCACCGTCACGATATCCGGTACAGCTCATGGACAATAAGTATTCGCCTCCCTGCAGGAACATATCCTGCTCAAAGGTTGCAACATAAGTCTCCCCTTCTTTTGCCAATGGAACATCCTTCTTCTCATACATGGTATTGGTTCCGGTTATTGCCACACCCTGTATATTTTTAAAGGTATAGGTAAATATCGGATCATGAACATCCTGTTTAAATTTTACTTTGGATTTCAGCCGGAATCGTGTTCCTTTTACAATTGCATTGGTATAATTACCATTCTCATCTATTATGGCAAAGTCTTCAATTTCAGCGGCACCATTGCCATATTCATCCACATCCGGATTCAGATTGTAATGATTCTTCCACTGTCCTTCGCAGGCAGCCTCTTTGATTTCCTTTTCATCATCTTCTTCCAAGGAGCTCATGTCCATCTGGTGTGCTGCGATTTCCTCCGCCTTATCCTGATTGACCATGATTCGCTTATACATGCTTACCATTTCTTTTGGTGTACCCTCTGCCAGCTTCTTTCCTCTGTTTAAAAGTACAACACGGTCACAGTATTTGCTGATGCTGCCCAGATCATGGCTGACAAAAAGGATGGTTTTTCCCATTTTCTTAAAATCTTCAAATTTCTTGTAGCATTTTGCCTGAAAGAATACGTCTCCTACCGACAACGCCTCATCGACAATCAGAATTTCCGGGTCAATATTAATCGCTACCGCAAATGCCAGCCGCACAAACATACCACTGGAATATGTCTTGACCGGCTGATGCACAAAGTCACCGATATCTGCAAAATCAAGAATATCCTGCATCTTTGCATCAATCTCTTCCCTGGAAAAACCAATCATGGTTCCATTAAGGTAGATATTCTCAATTCCGGTATATTCCATATTGAAGCCTGCACCCAGCTCCAACAGTGCAGAAATTCTTCCATCAATCTCTACATGACCACCGGATGGATTCAAGACTCCGGTAATAATCTTAAGAATCGTAGATTTTCCGGAGCCGTTGGTTCCGATTATGCCAACGGTTTCTCCTCTTTTTACATCAAAAGAAACATTATGCAGTGCATAATGTTCCTTATATAATTTCTTTCGTGTCAAGCCTAACGATTCCTTCAGTCTGTCTGAAGGTTTATCGTAAAGCTTATATAATTTACTTACATCATCTACTCTAATTGCTACTTCGCTCATATCCTATGCCTTCCTATAATACATCTGCAAAATGAATCTTCAACCGCTTAAATATCATGGTTCCGATACCGAATAATACTGCTGTCAGAAGCCAGAAGTATAAAGTCAGTGGGGCATTTTCCCAGAACCACGCCTTATTAATCAACGCATCCCGGTATCCTGCCACAATATAGTACATCGGATTCAGTTTGAATATGGTAATCAGCACTGGAGATAATTCCATGGTATCAATGTTCCACATAATCGGTGTCATCCACATCCCAACCTGCAGAACAATGTTAATCACCTGTGTTAAATCACGGAAAAAGATTACAATCGCACAGGTTGCATACACGATTCCCAATACCATAATAAACATGGCAAAGGTATAATACACAATCTGCAATGTATATAAATCCGGATAATAGTGATATGCACTATACAGCACCAGCGTAAATACTACGAAGAATACATGTACAAACAGTGCAGATACTACTTTCACAATTGGGAGAATACTTATCTTAAATACAACCTTCTTAACCAGATAGCTGTATTCAATCAGTGCATTGGTTCCACCATTTAATGCATCCTGGAAGAAGAACCAAGGCACCAGACCTGCAACCAGCCAGAGTACAAACGGAACATCAATTCCGGCTCTGGTGTTGATTCCGCCAGCCTTTAATCCCTTTTCAAATACGAACCAGTATACCACTACCGTTACAATCGGCTGTATAAATGCCCAGATAATACCAAGGTAGGAACCTGCAAATTTAGTTTTAAAATCATTCTTTGACAAATTCCAGAGCAGCTTTCTGTTCTGATACACTTCTTTCGGAAGAACAATCAGCTTTTTACCTGCTTTTAATGCAACAATAAGAATGATATCTAATACAACACACGCAAGGATTTTAACCAGAAGATACCGAAGCCACAGGCTGTCCTTTACCAGCTTCGCAATTCCCCAGTTCTCTGTATTCCATACCAGATAAGGATCCTCTTTTTCTGCTGTCAGGGCAATACCGTCCGAAACATTATTCTGTTTTACTTCCTGCAGACGCACTGTTTCTGAAAAAACATTCTGATCTATTACCGCAGTTTTTCCATTACTTTCAACGGTTATGCCGGAAATAGTTGTCTCGGATGCTCCGCTTCCCAAATCAAAGCGAAGATATGAAGCATCTGCCGACACGGTATATTCTAACGTTTTCTCTGTTCCAGCTTTTTTATAATTCACTCCGCTGCTTTGTTCTGCCTTGAAATCATCCGGCATTTTCTGTCCGTCTGTCAGATAGAACATCTCCATATAATTTTCTTCATCGGATGTAAGTGTTACCTTTACCGTAACCTTCTTCTCACTTAAAGCCGGTTCATATCTGAAAACCAGGATGTTCGCCAATATACCAAACAGTACCACCAGCAGGCTGGCTGCGAGTCTCTTCTTAGACATATCATTTACTCCTTATGTTACTTCAACTGTCTATCAGTCTTTCCTGCAGTTATTCTTATTCTCTGCATATGCCTTGATGCCATGCCATACTTTATCTTTGTCGGATAAAATCAAATCTGCCTCTGTCATTCCTTCCGGCATTGGCCATTCTACTCCGATGTCAGGGTCATTCCACAGAAGTCCGCCCTCATCGTTTGGATGATAGAAATCAGTAACTTTATAGCAGAATTCTGCATAATCACTTAATACGATAAATCCGTGTGCAAAATCCTTTGGAATGAAGAACTGTTTCTTGTTCTCAGCAGACAAAGTAACTCCAAACCATTTTCCAAAGGTTTCAGAACCTTCTCTTAAGTCAACTGCGACGTCAAATACTTCACCGTTTACTACACGCACCAGCTTGTCCTGTGGATAGTTTAACTGGAAATGAAGTCCACGAAGTACACCTTTCTTGGATGCAGACTGGTTATCCTGTACGAATTCGCAGTCAATTCCCGCTTCCTTGAAATCATTATAGTTATAGGTCTCCATAAAGTATCCTCTTGCATCTCCGAATACTGCAGGTTCAATTACTTTTAATCCTTTGATTCCATTACAGTCGTTTGTTACTTTAATTTTTCCCATTTTTCTCTTCCTCGCTTTTCTACAATAATACCCAACTCTATTTTATAATCCGTTAGCAACATCCATCAGATACTGACCATATGCAGTCTTAAGTAATGGCTGCGCCAGCTTCTCTAACTGTGCTTTATCGATGAATCCTCTCTTGTATGCAATCTCTTCGATACAGGAAATATATAATCCCTGACGTTTCTGGAATGCTGCTACGAAGTCCGCTGCATCAAGAAGCATGTCATGGTTTCCGGTATCTAACCATGCAAATCCTCTTCCTAAGGTCTCAACCTGAAGGGTTCCGCGGTTCAGATATTCATTATTAACACTTGTAATTTCAATTTCACCTCTTGCAGATGGTTTTACATTCTTGGCAATCTCTACTACATCATTGTCATAGAAATAGAGTCCCGGAACTGCATAATTGGATTTTGGCTGAGCCGGTTTTTCTTCAATTGACAATGCTTTACCATTCTCATCAAATTCTACTACACCGTATTCTCTTGGATCTTTTACATAATATCCGAAAATGGTTGCTCCCGGCTGGCTCTCTGTACGCTCTGCTGCACTGCGAAGCACTTTAGAGAAACTCTGTCCATAGAAAATATTATCGCCTAATACCAATGCCACTGCATCATTGCCAATGAATTTCTCACCGATGATAAATGCATCTGCAAGTCCTCTTGGCTGTTCCTGCACTGCATAAGAGAAAGACATTCCCAGCTGGCTTCCATCTCCTAATAACTCCTCAAATACCGGAAGGTCTCTTGGTGTAGAGATAACCAGTACCTCACGGATTCCTGCCAGCATCAGTGTGGATAATGGATAATAAATCATTGGTTTGTCATATACCGGCATAATCTGCTTGGATACTGCCTTGGTTAATGGATAAAGTCTTGTTCCGGAACCTCCGGCTAAAATAATACCTTTCATGGAAAAATCCTCCTTAATCATATTGTTTACGTTCTCCAACGCATTCTTTCACCTAATAAATCATTTAATTATAACATATTACATCGTATTTTTCATCCATATTTTCCTTAATAATTTCTGTAGTACCCATGGAAATACTGGCGAAAACGCACAAAAAAGCGGACAGGTCTTGTATTTTCCTATCCGCTTCTCTTTCTATACTTCTATTTATTTATCTTTATACATATCTGCATAATATTTCTGGTAGTCACCACTGGTTACATTGTTCATCCAGTCTTCATGCTCAAGATACCAAGCGATTGTCTTCTTGATACCATCTTTGAACATGGTCTCCGGCTCCCAGCCAATCTCAGCTTTGATTTTGTCCGGAGCGATTGCATAACGTCTGTCATGTCCTTTACGGTCTTCTACGTAAGTGATTAAATCTTTGCTTACATTTGCTTTTCTTGGATCATCATCCGGAAGAATCTCCTGTAAAGTTTCAATAATAATGTTGATGATTTCGATGTTACGTTTCTCATTGTGCCCACCGATGTTATAAGTCTGTCCAAGACGTCCCTGCTCCTGAACCATATCGATTCCCTTTGCATGGTCATCTACATATAACCAGTCACGGATGTTCATTCCATCACCATATACCGGGAGTTTCTTTCCGTGTAAAGCATTGTTGATGATTAACGGAATCAGTTTCTCCGGGAACTGGTAAGGTCCGTAGTTATTGGATGTATTGGTAATATTTGCTGGGAAATGATAAGTATCAATATAAGATTTTACTAACATATCAGAAGATGCCTTACTTGCAGAGTATGGGCTGTGTGGCTGATATGGTGTTGTCTCATAGAAGAAGCTCTTTCCATCATCCGGAAGGGAACCATATACTTCGTCTGTGGATACGTGAAGGAATTTCTTACCTTCCTTGAAGCTTCCATCCGGAAGTTCCCATGCTTCTTTTGCACAGTTTAACATAACTGCAGTACCCATTACATTTGTATGAACGAATACTTCAGGGTTTTTGATACTACGGTCAACATGACTCTCTGCCGCGAAATGTACCACGCGGTCAATGTCATTTTCTGCAAACACTTTGCGGATTGCTTCTTTGTCTGTAATATCTGCTTTTACAAATGTATAGTTGTCTCTGTTCTCGATGTCTTTTAAATTTTCCAAGTTTCCTGCATAAGTTAATGCGTCTACATTGATAATACGAATCTCATTGTCGTATTTACGAAACATGTAGTGAATGTAGTTTGAACCAATAAATCCGGCTCCTCCAGTTACTAAATAAGTTCTCATCTTATTCTCCTCCTGATTTAAAAATCGTTTTATTATGACACAGTCCTCATTTATTTGTCAACTTTTTAGAAGTTTGTGCACATTTTTGTACATAATTTAACAGTTCTATTCTTTATCCAGTCTTTTCTTTCTCTCTTCGATTGCCTGCAGTTCCATTTCAAAATCCTGCCGGTTCTTCTGTCCAATGGTCTGCAGGATAAGTCCCGAGAAGAATGCCTGGGTTGCTGCCAATATCGTAAAACAGCAAGCAAATAAAGTCGGGAAGTTCGGCACCATTCCGGTCTTTGCATATACTACCAATACCGGTATCAGGAAACCAACTCCAAGAGCAGCCAGTATAAATGCAATAATGCCAAAGAATGACATTGGCTTATAGGTCCGGTACAGTCTTGCAATGGTACGCAGTACCTTAAATCCATCTGAATAGGTATTCAGCTTGGATACACTTCCCTCCGGTCTGTCACGGTACTCAATAATCACATTGTCTACCTGCATATTCTTATCTGCTGCATGAATGCTCATTTCTGTTTCAATTTCAAATCCCTTGGATAATACCGGGAATGATTTTACAAACTGATAACTGAACGCTCGATAACCTGTCATAATATCTTTAATATCCGTGTGGAAGAAAAGATTGATAGATTTACGCACCAGGGAATTACCAAAATTGTGGAATGGTCTGGTATTTTCCTGGAAATAAGTAGAAGAAAGTCTGTCTCCTACTACCATGTCTGCTCCATGCTCTAGCACCTGTTTAATCATCTCCGGTGCTGATTCTGCCGGATAGGTATCATCTCCATCTGTCATGATATAACATTCCGCATCAATTTCACGGAACATTCTTCGAATAACATTTCCTTTTCCCTGCTGATATTCATAACGTACGACCGCACCGGCACTTCTTGCGAGCTCGTCCGTTCCATCATTGGAATTATTATCATATACATAAATAACAGCTTCCGGAATTACCCGTTTAAAATCCTCTACTACCTTTACGATTGTTTTACTCTCGTTATAGCAGGGAATCAATACTGCAATTTTATCCATTTTAGTCCCCTTTCGCTTATTTATGCACAAACAGTTTCAGATATACAGATGCCGCAAAACAGCGGAACTTGCGAATCATAACACTGCGTCTGATATCTTTCGGTGTCAGTTTCAAGCGTTCTTTGTTTTTCTCCAGTAAATGCAGATGTTCCTCTACATATACTTTTGTTTTTTCCTTGTTGCCCCCCATAACTTCTCCAGTATTTGAACCTTTTCGCACACGGAAGAAATTCAGTGGTTCGTGTATGATATAAACATCGCCTTCACATGCCAGGGAAACAAAGAAATCATAGTCTAAGATATAGGTATAATCTGTATCAAATCCTCCGATTTTCTCTGCCACATCTCTCCGGAAAGTATTTGCCTGTGGTGCTCCGAAATAATCCTGTGAAAAGAAGCCCTTCCGGCAGATTTCTTTTCCATCTACCAGTCCGCTCTTCTTATAGCGTTTATAAAAGCCTTTTCCTTTTCCATTTAAATCAATCAGCTTGGTATCACTTTCTGCAATCACTGCTGTAGGATTTGCCTCTAAAGCATCTACTTCCCGCTTCAATGCATCCGGTGATAAAATATCATCTGCACAGACAAGCTTTGCATATTTACCGGTGCATAAGGAAAGACAGCGGTTCCAGTTTCCTGACATTCCAAGATTCTTATCATTATGATAAAGCTTAATCCTCTCATCCCCGATTTCCTGAATCAGTTCATAAGTATTATCTTTTGAATTATCATCCACAATTACAAGCTCTATATTCTGATATGTCTGATTTAAAATTGAATCAATCGTATCTTTAATGTATTCCGCATTATTATATGCCGGAATACATACGCTTACTAATGGTTCCATTTTTTCACCTATTATCCCAACAGTTCTTTCATATAGACATCCAGTGCATCCTGCCAGTCTGCCATTACAAAGTCACTGGTAAGCTTAATCATATAATCCTCCAAGATAGAGTATGCCGGTCTGTTAGCGGATGCCGGATTCATCTCTTTGTACTGCTTACTGGTTACATGATTTACTTTTACATTCTTTCCTGCTCTTTTGAAGATTGCTTCTGCGAAATCCGCCCAGTTGGTATCTCCTTCACAGGTTGCATGGAAGGTTCCATAATTCTCTGTGCTTTCCAGATAATGAATCATTTTTGCTAATTCCACTGCACTGGTAGGTGTTCCCACCTGATCACAGACTACATTTAATTCATCATGGTTCTCTGCCAATGCCAGCATTGTCTTGACAAAGTTCTTTCCATCCCCATAAAGCCATGCTGTTCTTAAGATAAAATGTTTCTTTGCAAATTCCTTTACAAAGTTTTCACCCTCTAACTTAGTCTTTCCATAAGCACTTACCGGATTTGGTGCATCAAACTCTGTGTATGGTCTTGTCCCATTTCCTTCAAAAACATAATCCGTAGATACATGAATCATTTTTGCATCTGCTTCGGTTGCTGCAATACTTAAGTTTCTTGGTCCGATTGCATTAATCTTATATGCAAGATCCCACTGTTCCTCACACTTGTCTACATTGGTATGTGCGGCGCAGTTGATGATAACATCCGGTTTCTCTGCACGTACCAGCTTCAGTACTGCATCTACATCAGTAATATCAAGAGAGACAACTCCTTCTCCTTCTACTACATCTGTGTTGATAAATTCCACATCACTTGCTGCATATTCCTTACGAATAGCTCTTCCTAACTGTCCATTGCATCCAGTTACCAATATCTTCTTCATCTTTTATTCTCCTAATCCACTTTCTACGGCTTCTACCATTGCCTTTAATGCTTCGTCCTCATCATCACCTTCGCAGACGAATTCGATTTCATCTCCAAATTTGATGCACGCACCCAGTACGCTTAAAACACTTTTGGCATTAGCAGTATTTCCGCGATAATGAAATGTTACTAACGATTTATACTGCATTGCTTCCTTGCAGAGTATTCCTGCCGGACGCAAATGTAATCCTGTTGGATTCTTTATTTTAACTTTCTGACTTACCATTTCTATTCCCCTCCTGATTACAGCATTGTGTTGGTAATTAATTCAGCCAGCTTCTGTGCTTCTTCTTCAATCTCGCTCTGGTTCTTTCCCTCAATCATAACTCTTACCAGCGGCTCGGTTCCGGATGGACGAATCAGTACCCTTCCTTCCCCATTGAATTTCTCTTCCAATGCCTTGATTGCCTCTGCAATCTCAGTATATTCCATGAATTTTTCTTTCTTGTGATTCGGCACTTTGGCATTCACAAGTGCCTGCGGCAATACTTCCATCACCTCTGCCAGCTCAGATAATTTCCTGCCGGTTTCCTTCATTACCTGTAATAAATGAAGTCCGGAAAGAAGTCCGTCACCGGTTGTATTATCATCTAAAAATATAATATGTCCGGACTGCTCACCCCCGATATTATAGCCATTCTCCAGCATATTTTCAAGGACATATCTGTCTCCGACCTTGGTTTTCTCTACATGGATGCCTTCCCGCTCTCCCATCAGACTGAAGCCAAGATTGGTCATAACGGTTACTACAATGGTATTTTTCTTCAAAGTTCCTTTCTTCTTCATATGGCATCCACAGATTGCCATAAGCTGGTCGCCATCCACCAGGTTACCTTTTTCATCTACCGCAAGCATACGGTCAGCATCGCCATCAAATGCAAGACCAACGTCTGCTTTTTCATAAACAACCCTTGCCTGAAGTTCTTCCATATGGGTGGAACCGCAGTTGGCATTGATATTGGTTCCATCCGGCTTCGTATGGATAGCAACCAGATCTGCACCCAGGTCTTTTAATGTCTTAACCGATGTATAGTAGGATGCACCCTCTGCACAGTCTATCACAATCTTCATACCGGTCAAATCAACCGGCACACATTTCTTCATAAATTTCACATATTCATCACGCAAATCAAAACGATAGTCAATTCTTCCCACACCGGATCCAATCGGCAGTACAACATCTTTCATATTATTGCGGATCAGCTCTTCGATTTCATCCTCCAACGCATCAGACAGCTTATATCCGTCTCCATTAAAGAATTTGATTCCGTTAAATTCCATCGGATTATGGGATGCGGAAATCACAACGCCTGCATCTACTTTATGTTTTCTGGTCAGATAGGCAATCGCCGGTGTCGGCATTACCCCTACATAGATTGCATTGGCTCCTACAGAACAGATTCCTGCCATCAGTGCATTGGCAAGCATTCCACCTGAAATTCTTGTATCACATCCTACAATTAATGTCGGCTGATGTTCCTGCTCTTTCGTCAGCACATAGGCACCTGCCTGCCCAAGCTTTGTTGCCAGTTCAATGGTCAGCTCCGCTCCTGCAACACCTCTTACACCATCTGTTCCAAACATTCTGCTCATTTTCTAATCTTCCTCCGAATTTCCATTATTCGTATTATTTCCATTGGTACTGCCCGTTCCCGTTTCTGTACCACCATTCGAACCCGTATGGGTTCCATTGTCATTTCCAGTATTTGTAGTATCTGATGTGTCTTCTGATTTCTTTGTTATGGTTATCACTGCAGTCTGTGTTCCATTTACCGAATATAAGCTGTCATCCAGCTCCAGGGTAACTGTTACGGTATGATTGCCTTCTGCCAGTCCTGCTGCATTTACATTTCCCTTAATACTGTCTGCCATAAGTTTATCCAGATCATTACGCAGTCCCTTTAAAGTTATCGTAACTGTACTCTCTGCAAAGGCTGCTTCATAACCCTCTTTCAGATTCTGAATTGCAATGTTTTCAACCGGTACGCTATAAGATTCTGACACAATCTGCTCCACCACTGCGGTTACTTCAACATTCAGATTGTCAGCATCGACCACCTCTACATCATCCGGCAGATAAGAAGAAATATTAATTGTCTTCACTACATTGCCAGTTGCATCGCTGATATCCAGCTGGTCTGACGGAATCACAATACTTCCGGCTGCGTTCAGTGCTTCCGGTGTTCCCTTTATCGCTATCTTATTCGGATTAATCGTCACTCCGGTGCATACAAATCCATCTGCAACCGTTCCACTCGGTTCAATTTCTACTGAAAGGTTACGGATATTAAGTATCGTAGCCGAAATTGTCACTTTATCAATATTAAAATTCAGCTTTGAGGTGTCTACCGCCTCACCGTTTGCATTATATACAACCGGAACTACACTATCCGTCAAGTCTGCGGATGCACCTGTTACATCAATGGTTGCTTCTACATGATCAATCTGATTCACCACCGATTCCGGTCCGGTTACTTTTAAGATGTTCGGAGATACCCGCACATCTCCCACTGCATAATTCTCAGCTGCATCTCCTACTGTTTTTGCCTTAATAGAAAACTGTGACAGCATCAGATCTTCTACATTTACTTCCATATACTGTGTTTTGCCCTGGAAGTTCACCGCAGACGCATATCGTGTTGCAGTTATCTCAATCGGTACCCGGTATACACCGTCTACCTGCTCAACATTTTCCATATCTGCTACTGCCCGGAAGTCAGTATTGCTCAAGTTCTTCATAACAGAACGCACAGTAGAAACCTTAAAGGTTACCTGCAGATTACTGTCCTTTGCTTCAAAGTATTTGCCCTGCTGTGTCATATAATCCGAATTGGTTATCGTAATAGACGTGGTAAAGTTCTTCGCCTGTGTCGGATCATCAATGTTGACAACAACGAGCCACAGCACAACAGAGAAGAATAATGCTGCAACCTTCAGTCCAAAATTATTCGTCACCAGTTTTGTCAGCTTTTTTAACATTGCGTAACCTCCTCTTCAGTAATTGGAAGCGCTTTGGTTCGATATTGCTGCTCTGGAGAAATTTCAGTTTGCTGCGCAGAAACTCCGCATCCACATTACGGTACAGCTGTCCACCCATCGCAATAGAAACCTTTCCGGTTTCCTCTGATACCACAATTGTAAGAGAATCACTCACTTCACTAATTCCAACTGCCGCACGATGTCTGGTTCCCAGATCCTTGCTCAGTTCCAGGCTGTCAGACAGTGGCAGATAACAGGTTGCAGAGACAACCCTGTCCCCACGTACAATAATAGCTCCGTCATGTAACGGAGTGTTCTTTTCAAATATATTAATCAGAAGCTGGCTTGATACCAGGGAATCCAGTGCAATACCGGTTCTTTCGTATTCTGTCAGCATAATTTCATTTTCCACTACAATTAGGGCTCCGGTCTTCACCTTACCCATCTCATAGCTTGCCTTTACCAGTTCTCCAATCGTATGGTCATTGAAACGTTCCACTCCGTTTTTTCCAAAATCAAAAGAAAAGAGGGATGAAATAAATTTCTTTCGTCCCAATTCTTCCAGTGCTTTCCGGAGCTCCGGCTGGAAGATAACAACGATTGCAATAATCGCTACATTAATCGTCTTCTCTGCTATCCAGAGAATTGTATTCATCTGGAAGATTGCTGCCACAAGTACAAACGCTAAAATCACAAGAATTCCTTTTAACAGCATCCATGCCCGTGTATCCTTAATCCATTTCAGGACGTGATAAAACAGGAACGCAATAATAAGCATTTCTACAATATCAGTCTTTGATACCGTAATGTTCAAAACGCTTACCCACGCCAGATAATTTTCTTTAAAATTTTCCAACACTGTCAAAAATGACTGCACCTGTTCCACTTCCTCTCTGTCTTATTTCAGCAAATCTTCGTCTATATCCATTTCCTCTGCCAATGCTTTGCGGGAAATACGTTCTTTTTCCTCATCCTTGGCTGCGATACGTTTTACCTTTTTCTCCTTGGTTGTAACATAAATCTTCGGTACCGCTTTTACATAATAGTAATATTCATCATCCTCAAACTGTACCCGTTCTGTCCTGCTATAATCCAGGTTAAAGAACAGGAACTGCTGTATCAATGCAATCACCGTAGAAATTACGCTTCCTACAATAATCCAGACGATTCGTCCCTTGATGCCCAGCATTACAAAACCGCTGATCAGCACAGTAAGTCCAATCAGAATGCCAGCCAGTGACGCCACTGTCCATGCATGATCTATGGACAGGCGGCGCACTACATAAACCACCAGTAAAATCACAATAAAAGTTGCCAGTACCAGATACATTTCCTTATTACCCAGCAGCTGGTTGATTGCTACCACCATTTTTGAAGCCGCATTGCTGTCCTCTTCCACCGCACTTAATACTGCCTCATTTTCCTTTATTCCCTTCAGGAAATAAAACATCACAGTTCCGCTCACAATAGATGCAGCAGATGCCGGTGTCCGTAACAGTCCTGCTGAAATCGGCATGATATACGGGATATGTAATGTAAATGTTATCGGTGTCAGCACTGCATAATAACCATCTTTTGGTGAAAACCGTAAATACAGCAGTGCGATAACCAGCATAAGAATCAGTCCTACCACGCATACATCCATAGACAGTGCAAATAAATGTGCAGCAATCAGAATGAACGCAAACAACAGGATAGCGTTGACCGGAAGAACCGCACATAACAGTGCCAGTACCAGTGTTACCGGAAGTCCGGCCAGTCTGGTCATATAGCCAATATTTTGATTGATCAGTAGAAATACCACTGTTGCCAGAATAAACTTAAGTACCGGCACCACATATATTTCATTTTTTCCAAAAAAGCGGATTAACCGCTCCTTCAGTTCGAGTAAACCCGTCATCCTAAACCTCCCAGTCATCCGTATTAGATATATTTTCTTCCTCACGATACAGACTGCTCACCCTCTTCAGTCTGTTATAATACTCCTTCACCTGTTTTCTCCCCTTTGTATATCTACGATTATAGATAATATAAGTAATAAGCAGATAAGCAGCCAGAAATACCAGATACACCATTACAATCTGGATGCCAAATCCAATCATATCCATATCATTAATTTTCTTTACCAGATTCTCCATGTCGTAAAAAAGCCACAGCACAAAAAGAAGTCCAAACGCAATGGTTCCGGCAAAAAAGCTTTTTATCAACTCCATGGCAACATAATCTCTTCTAAAATACTGTGTTGCTTTCTGGCAGGCTTTACTTTCTTCATTTTCGAATTCTGACAGCTTTGTCATATGTCTGACGCGTTCTTTACTAATCATACTCTGCTCCTAAACAAACTCTCTTTAGTATAACATAGATATTATCTTCTGAAAAGAAAAAACTGCCACCAGTCACTGCGGCAGTTCTTATCTACAGTTACAGATATCTCATCTTATCTCTTTCCTTCGGTCTCTTATCCAACTGAGGCTCCACCGGTTTTTTCTTTATTACACTCTGGAAGTCCGTTTCCATTTTACGTTTGCATTTTTCACAGAAACGTCCTGTTTTGATAATTGTTCCACAGCCTTCACATTCCAGACCAAGTGGTGAATCTTCTGAAAAGACAAGTCTTTCTTCACGCACCCACTGTTTAATCTGTTTTACAGAAACATCATTATCTTCCGATACAACCTGTATCGGAGTATTCGGGTTCTGCCGCAAATATTCTTTTACCTCCTGGAACTTCTCTTCCAGCTTATCTTTGCAGGCTTTACATAACGGTACGCCCCCATAATAATTAAATAATCTTCCGCATCCTTTGCAGTTTCTTACGTCCATTCTTTCTCCTCCTAATGTCCCCTGCCAATGCTAATGCAAAGCACATAAACCTCTTGTATTCCTGATACCTTCAAACATTCTGCTGCTGCATCCACGGTACTTCCAGTTGTGTAAATGTCATCTACAAGCAGAACTTTTCTTAATTGTACTATATTTTGTGCGATTGTAAAAGCCTTTTTCAGATTTTTCTTGCGTTCCTGGTCATTAAGTTCCTTCTGGGGTCTGGTATTTATACACCGATATAGCAATTTCGTTTCTACCGGAATTCCGGTACGTTTTCCTATTTCCTTTGCAAAGAGTTCTGCCTGATTATACCCTCTCTCCCTCCTGCGTTTCCGATGCAGCGGAACCGGTATGATTGCATCTATCCCCAGTCTTGAAATCCACCGGGCATACTGTATACATGCCATTTTTCCATAAAAAGCTGCATATTCACGCCGATTGGCATATTTAAAACGATACAGCGAGTGTTGCACTGCCCCCTGATAAACAAATACTGCCTTTCCCGAATCAAAAAAATGTTTTTTCCGGTCACAGTCACCGCAGTATTCCTTCCTGGCATTCCCAATGGGTTTTCCGCACCGTTTACAGACCGGTTCCTGCACCAGTTCTGCCTTTCCGATGCACTCCGGGCAGATTTTTCCATCCGGCGGTATCACCTCATCACACAGCGGGCATCTTCTTGGGAATATAATATCCAGTATATTCATTATTTCCTTTCCAAAACTCTCTTTGCACATATTAGCACAGTCCCTTTTACAAAAACATTAACATTCTCTTAATTTTTCCTGATAAAAATAGGATTTAATTTATTGACTTATTTTTCTCTACTTATTATAATTAGTCTATTCGAATTAACGCTTTAATGCATAAACGCACAGACGCACGAACGCGTTAAATCAAAAAAATATTACATATTTCAGGAGGAAATTATTATGAAAAAAATGAAGAAATTTCTCTCTCTTTCAGTTGCAGCAGTTCTTGCGCTCAGCATGACCGCCTGTGGCTCCAAAGCAGGAGATACCCAAAACGCTGACGCTACAGAGAAAAGTTCATCCAACGCAAAGTACACCGTTGGTATCTGTCAGCTCGTACAGCATGAGGCATTAGATGCTGCAACAAAAGGATTCAAAGACTATCTTACCGAGAAATTAGGTGATGACGTTGTTTTTGACGAGCAGAACGCCCAGGGTGATTCTGCCACATGTGCAACTATCGTCAACTCCTTCGTTTCCAAAAATGAAGACCTGATTCTTGCAAATGCAACTGCTCCTCTTCAGTCTGCAGCTGCTGCAACTACAGATATTCCTATTCTTGGAACTTCCGTAACAGATTACGCAACCGCTCTTGACATTTCCGGCTGGTCAGGCACAACAGGACGTAACATTTCAGGAACTTCTGACTTAGCTCCTCTGTCCGAGCAGGCAGCTATGTTAAATGAATTATTCCCGGACGCTAAAAATGTCGGACTGCTTTACTGCTCCGCAGAAGCAAACTCACAGTATCAGATTGATGTTATCAAAGAAGAATTAGAGAAATTAAATTACACCTGTACTGCATATTCTTTCGTTGATTCCAACGATATTGCAAGTGTTGTCCAGAGTGCTGTAAATGATAACGATGTTCTTTACGTTCCTACCGACAACACTGCAGCTTCCAATACAGAAGTTATCAATAACATTGCAGGGGAAGCCGGTGTTCCAATTATTGCAGGGGAAGCCGGTATCTGTAAAGGATGTGGTGTTGCTACCTTATCCATCAGCTACTATGACCTTGGATATCAGACAGGTAAAATGGCATACGAAATCTTAGTAAATGGTGCAGACCCATCCACTATGGAAGTTGAATTTGCTCCAGCAGTTACCAAACAGTACAACCCTGACATCTGCGAGAAGCTTGGCATCACTGTTCCAGACGATTACGAAGCTTTAGACATGTCTGAGTAATTTTTACTTTTGAATTATTTATTTAGAAACCGGAGGAACTTATTGTGGAATTGCAAATTGCTGATTTATTAAACGCTATGCCCGGTGCTGTAGCCCAGGGATTAATCTGGGGTATTATGGCAATCGGTGTATACATCACTTTTAAAATACAGGATGTGGCAGACTTAACCGTGGATGGAACCATGAGTCTTGGCGGTGCTGTCTGTGTTACTCTGATTGCTTCTGGACAGAATATCTGGGTAGCAATCCTTGCCGCTACCATATCCGGTATGCTGGCAGGATTAATTACCGGAATCTTCCATACGAAAATGGGAATCCCGGTAATCCTTGCAGGTATTTTAACCCAGCTTGGATTATACTCCATTAACTTAAAGATTCTTGGCGGCAAATCCAACCAGGCAATCAGCGCTGACAAATACGATTTAATTGTATCTTTACGATATGTAAAAAATGTGGCTTTTTATAAAAACACCATATTTATCGTTGCTATCTTTGTCATCGCCATTATAGCTATCCTGTACTGGTTCTTCGGAACTGCAAGAGGCTGTTCTATCCGTGCTACCGGATGCAACCCGAATATGAGCCGTGCCCAGGGTATCAACACAAATTTCAATACCGTAATCGGTTTAATGATTTCCAACGGTCTTGTTGGTCTTGCCAGCGCTCTTTACTCACAGTATCAGGGATTTGCTGATGTTAATGCAGGACGTGGTGCTATCGTAATCGGTCTTGCTGCCGTTATTATCGGCACTGTATTGTTCGAAAAGATTTTCCACAACTTTGCGTTGAAGCTTTTATCTGTCGCTATCGGCGCTGTTATTTACTACGCTGTACTTCAGATTGTTATCTGGCTTGGTCTTGATACTAACTACTTAAAGCTGTTATCTGCGCTTGTGGTTGCTTTCTTCCTTGCAGTTCCTTACTGGAAGAAGAAATATTTTACAAAACCAGTAAAGAAAGGAGCCAAAACCAATGCTTAAAGTTGATCATATTTACAAAACATTTAATCCGGGAACCATTAACGAAAAAACCGCTCTTAACGGCACTACCCTTACTTTAAACGAAGGTGATTTCGTTACTGTCATCGGTGGAAATGGTGCCGGAAAATCCACTTTATTAAATGCCATTGCAGGAGTCTTTCTTGTAGATGAAGGTTCCATTTCTATTGATGACGTAGATGTTACAAGAATGTCCGAGCACAGACGTGCCAGTTTCTTAGGACGCGTATTCCAGGACCCTATGATGGGAACCGCTGCTACCATGGGAATCGATGAGAATCTTGCCCTCGCTGCCCGTCGTGGCAAAAGCAGAGGTCTTGGAAGCGGTATTACCAAGGCAGAAAGAGCACATTACAAAGAATTGTTAAAAGAGCTGGATTTAGGACTTGAGAACCGTCTTACCTCTAAAGTCGGACTGCTTTCCGGTGGTCAGCGTCAGGCACTGACTCTTCTTATGGCTACTTTAAACCGTCCAAAGCTGCTTCTCTTAGATGAGCACACCGCTGCTTTGGATCCAAAGACTGCTGCAAAGGTTCTTACTCTTTCGGATAAAATAGTTGCAGAGCAGAACCTTACCACTCTGATGGTAACACACAACATGCGTGATGCAATTGTTCATGGCAACCGTCTGATTATGATGAATGAAGGTCAGGTTATCTTAGATATTTCCGGAGAAGAGAAAAAGAATCTTACCGTAGAAGATTTATTAGAGAAATTCGAAGAAATCAGTGGCGAAGAATTTGCCAATGACAAAGCTTTATTATCCAAGTAATTGGTATCTGCCGGTTTTTAAACGAAAATTGACAAATGACTTGCTTTGCAAGTTGTCAGACACGCAAAAACCAGCCGGAATTCTGCAAAATACAGAATTTCGGCTGGTTTTTCTTTCTTTCCAGACACCCGTAAGAAGCGGTCGGTGGAAGGTTCTGCATGTCTGTACAGCCAACCACCTCTACACATTTTCTTCCAGTCTTGCCCGTAGACCGCTGTATCTGGTCTGCTCTGTAATATTCTGTTCCATCTCATAGAAGCACATTTCATTTCCCACAAGAGTTACACACTTTCTTGCACGGGTTACCGCTGTATACAAAAGGTTTCTGTTCATCAGCATTCTCGGTCCCCCAAGAAGCGGAATTACAACTGCCGGATATTCACTACCCTGGGATTTATGTATTGTAATGGCATATGCCAGTTCCAGTTCCTCTAATATTTTAAAGGAATACTCCACCACCTTGTCTTCATCATAGACCACGGTCATTGTCTCTTTATAATCATTGATTTCACGGATAATTCCCGTATCCCCATTAAACACACCGGTTCCACGGTCAATGGCAAATCCATATTTACTCAAGACCTCCCACTCCAGCTGATAATTATTTTTTATCTGCATGACCTTGTCCCCTTCGCGGAACACTTTATCGCCATACTCTTTTTCTTTCTTATCCGGAGCGGGAGGATTTAAGTATCGCTGCAGGATGGCATTCAATCGTTCTACGCCCAGATTTCCTTTTTTCATCGGAGTCAGCACCTGTATATCATAAGGCTGTGCATTTACAAATTTAGGCAGTTTCTGCATAATCAGCTGCAGTACCACATTGATAATCACATCTGCATCATATCGTTTCAAAAAAAAGAAATCCATGCTCTTGTTATCTAACACTACTTCTTCTCCCCGGTTGATTTTATGGGCATTGACAATGATATCACTCTGGGATGCCTGTCGGAAAATCTTGGTAAGCTGTACCACATGGAACTGTCCGCTGTCGATAATATCCTTTAATACGCTTCCCGGTCCTACGCTCGGAAGCTGGTTTACGTCTCCTACAAGAATCAGTCTTGTTCCGGCTACCATTGCTTTCAGAAGGGACTGCATCAGGCTGATGTCCACCATGGACATCTCATCGATAATTACAACATCCGTTTCCAGCGGATTACTTTCATTTCGTTCGAATCCTACCGCTCCTTCCATTCCACCGTTTAATTCCAGCATCCGGTGTATGGTTTTGGCTTCATATCCGGTCATTTCGCTCATTCGCTTTGCAGCTCTTCCGGTAGGTGCTGCCAGAAAAATGTCCAGACCTTCCAGTTCAAAATATTTGATAATACTGTTAATTGTCGTCGTCTTACCAGTTCCGGGTCCACCGGTGATTACCAAAAGTCCGTTTCTTACTGCCTCCGAAACAGCCTCTTTCTGGTGTTCATCCAGTTCCATGCCTGTCTGCTTCTCAATCTTATGGATTCGCTGGGTAATCTCTGCATCTGACACATCATAGGCAATATCCAGATTCTTAAGCATCATGGCTGTATTTACTTCCGTATAATAGAGTGGTGCGCCATAAACCTGAACCTGTTCACCCTCCTGTTTCATAATGATTTTCCGCTCTATCGACAAATCCATATACTGCTTTTCGATTGCTTCTTCTGTTACACCCAGAAGTTCTCCTGCCCGCTTTGTCAGTTCTTCCTCCGGCAGAAAGGTATGACCCTCCCCGGATGCCTGTAAAAGTGTATACAATATACCGCTTCGGATTCGAAAATCAGAATCTGTATGAATACCGACTTTCTTAGCAATTTCATCTGCAATCCGAAATCCCACACCACTGATATCATCCGCCAGACGATATGGATTCTCCTGAATGATGCCGTATACTTCCTGTCCGTATTCTTTATAGATTTTCACCGCAAGATTCAGTGTAATGCCATACTGCTGCAAAAATATCATTGCCTGACGCAGATCTCGTTTTTCAGAGACCTGGTCTGATATTTCCATTGCTTTCCGTTCACTGATTCCTTTCACTTCCGCTAACCGCTCCGGTTCTTCTTCGATAATCCGGAAGGTATCGCCTTTAAATCTTCTTACAATTCTTGCTGCAAGTGCCGCACCAATCCCTTTAATTGCTCCGGAGCCAAGATAACGCTCAATGGACAGTTCATCGGTTGGTTCTTTCTCCACATAACTTTCAGCTTTAAACTGCTTTCCATAGGTCGGATGTGCCGTATATTCACCGGTCACTTCGATATTCTCTCCCTCACTGATTCCCGAAAAGATTCCCACGCAGGTAATCTCTTCTTCTTCGCAAACCAGCACCAGTACCGTATAGCCATTGTCAGCATTTCGATATATGATATGATCTACATAACCGGTTATCGTCTCCATCGTCTTTCCTTTCCAACAGAATAAAGAATGTGCCTTGGCACAGTCTTGCGCCTGCGGCGGTCGCTTGCGACATCTGCCTTATACGCCGCAGTGTGCATCCTTGCGGAGCATTTTTTACTTTACAGGAAAGCAATTTCCTGTAAAGTAAGAGAAGGCTGTCATCATATGACAGCCCCTTTTATCGTCTTTTTTAAATTCTATTCCATATTATAATTACGCTTCATCTGCTCATACAGCTGCTGTGCCAGACTGTTACTTCCGCCACTCTGTTCTACTGACTGGCTTGCCAGCTTCTGTATCATCTCGTCTTCAAAATAATCCGTCATCTGACTCATACTGACATCCTGGTCTTCGTTCTCCGGAATGGTTTTCTTCATTTCCTTATAAACCTGTTCTAAGAAATATGCCTCAAATTCCTTGCAGACATCCATCAGTTCGTCATCCGTTGCACCTGATAAATCTGAATTCAATGTCTTCTCCAGTCCATTGGAACTGTTACTTGCCTGTGATGAAGTTGTATTCAGCAATGTCGAAATATTATCCATCGATATACTCATACTTTACCCTGCCTTTAGAACTATCTTCTTAATGAATTTGCCTGTCCAAGCATCTCATCTGCTGCCTGAATCGCCTTAGAGTTTAATTCATATGCACGCTGTGCAATAATCATATTAACCATCTCGTCTGCCACCTGGACATTGGATGCTTCCAGATAATTCTGGCATACCTTGCTTCTGGTCAGTCCCGGAGTAGTCAGCTCATTCATCGGATTACCGGATGCTGCTGTTGCAACCAAAAGGCTTCCAGAATCCTTTTCCAGTCCAGCCGGATTGGTAAACTGATATACGCCAATCTGTCTGTTCATATCTATGGTATTGCCTGCCGCATCTTTATAATAGAACTTTCCATCATTTGATACTTCGATAGATGATGCAGTCACGCCATCCGGCAGAACAATTTCATTTCCATTACTATCTAATACCGGAAGTCCGGCTTCATTGCAAAGTGTCGTTCCATTAGTTCCGATTGCCCAGCCAAATTTACCATTTCTGGTATAGTATGTCTGTCCATCTTCTCCACGTACCGAGAAAAATCCTTTTCCTTCCAACGCAAATGCTGTATTGCTGGAATTGGCAATTAATGCTCCATTGGTAAAATCAGATGTAATAGAGGCTACTCTGGTTCCCAGTCCCACCTGAACCGGAACCGGTTTTTCATCACCATTTGCAGAAGTTGTTTTAGACTGCAGTGTCTGATACAGCAGTGATTTAAACTCTGCCTGTTCGGATTTGTAACCTGTTGTATTTACATTCGATAAGTTATTAGAAATCGAATCAATATTTGTCTGCTGTGCAATCATTCCTGATGCAGCAGTCCACAATGCTCTCATCATAAGCCCTGCGCTCCTTATCTCTCTTGCGCCATCCGTGGCCAGCCTTTTATGAAACGTACCTGTTTCCTACTTATTTATATCGGCTTCTTTTGCACTTTTCTTTAGTTCTTTTTATACTTTACCTACATTATTTACGGCTTTATCCAGTGTTGAATCCATCGTCTGGATAATCTTCTGTCCAGCCTCGTAAGCTCTGGTGATTGTAATCATATCTACCATTTCGGATACTACATTAATGTTGGAAGCTTCCAATGCACCCTGCTCTACTCTCGCATTCGATGCTACAAGCTGTCCGCCATTTACTACATCATAGAGATTCTCACCATATTTACTGATATAGTCATAATTATCTACATCTACCACACCAAGTCTTGCAACCACCTGATTATTCTGCATAATACTTCCATCGGAAAGCACTTCAAAATCCAGATTCGGATTAATCCGGATATAATTCTCTGCACCAGGATTGCCAGTGGAAGCTCCATTCTGGTTCAGCACATAATCACCGTCTTTGGTCACCAGATAGCCTTCTCTGGTCAGTGTAAATGCTCCATCCCGGGTAAGCTTCATAGATGTTTCACCATTCTTATTGGTAAATGATACCGTAAAAAAACCATTTCCATCCAATGCCATATCGGTACTTCTGTCTGTCACTTTAAAGCTGCCCTGGCTGAAATCGGTATATACTTCGCCAATATGCACACCCATACTGATATTTCCCAGTACCCGCGGCTGCCCATAATCAGAAGTATCCTTAATCTTAATTGCCAGTGTATCAGCAAATGTATGGTTTGTGGTACCTTCCTTCTTATATCCGGTTGTGTCGGCATTTGCCAGATTATTTGTCAGAATATCCAGACGGTTCTGTTCGTCTAGCATTCCGGTCCATGCGGTATATAATCCTTTTACCATCTACAGTCCTCCCGAAATCTTAATCGTCGTCTCTCTTACCAGCTAAGAATTCTACGAATTTACCTGTACCAATTGCTACACAAGTCATTGGTTCTTCTGCTGTCATTGTATTAATTCCTGTCTTATCTTCAATCAGCTCTTCCAGTCCTCTAAGTAATGAACCGCCACCTGTCAGCACAATTCCTCTGTCTGCAACATCTGCTGCCAGCTCTGGTGGTGTTTTTTCCAGAACACTGTGTACCGCTTCTACAATCTGTAAAGTCGGTTCTCTTAATGCTTCCTCAGTCTCTTCTGAAGAAACAGTTACTGTCTTAGGAAGTCCTGTTACCAGATTACGTCCACGGACATCCATAGTTTCCGGCTGTGCCAGCGGGAAACAGGTTCCAATCTTAATCTTAATATCTTCTGCAGTTCTTTCTCCGATCAGAAGATTATGTTTCTTTCTCATATAACGGACAATTGCCTCATCAAAATCATCTCCGGCAATTTTAATTGATGTACTTACTACCGAACCGCCCAGTGAAATTACTGCAATATCTGCGGTTCCTCCTCCGATATCTACAATCATATTTCCACAAGGTCTTGCAATATCGATGCCTGCTCCAATTGCTGCTGCAATTGGTTCTTCAATAATTGCAACTTCTCTTGCTCCTGCCTGATAAGTTGCATCCTCTACCGCCTTCTTCTCAACCTCTGTTACACCACTTGGTACACAGACACTGATTCTTGGCTTACGGAATGTTTTCTTTCCCAGTGCCTTCTGAATAAAGTACTTAATCATCTTCTCTGTTACGGTATAATCAGAAATAACACCCTGACGGAGTGGTCTTACTGCTACAATGTTGCCCGGTGTTCTACCAAGCATCAGTCTTGCTTCTTCACCAATCGCCTTAATCTTGTTTGTATCTCTGTCAAACGCTACTACGGACGGCTCTTTTAAAACTACGCCTTTTCCTTTAATATAAACCAATATGCTGGCTGTTCCTAAATCAATTCCAATATCTGTTGAAACCATGTCAATGTTTCCCCTTTCATCTGTTTCATTATATGTGGAGTAATCTATCTCAAAAAAAGACAGACTACGCATTCAATCATATTCTTACATATATAATCACATTATATACAATAAATGGCATTTTTCAAAGGTTTTTTTCTGTTTTTACTTATTTTTAATGAAATCGCAACATCTTCTTAACTTTCTTTTGCTTTCTAATTGTCTTAACTTTTTGTTCACATAATAGTCACACGTCTTCTATAGTATCATATATGTACTAGCTATTAAGCTAATATAATTTTTCATAACTCAGCCCTTCGGATGTCCTTCGGGATGTCCGGAGGGTACTCCCCAAGATAGTAACTGCTGAATGTTTCAGCAGTTTTTTTGTGCACATAACAGGAACAAAGAATGTGCCTATAGAAAATAGCACCTGCCGAACCCGCCACTGGCAGTTTCTAGCAGATGCCATTTTTCATTGTCTTATGCTTATCCGGTATTACTATTCCAGATATTTCTTTACATATTGTCCGGTATAGGATTCCGGTACTTTGGCAATCTCTTCCGGCGTTCCCTGGGCAACCACAGTTCCGCCACCGTCTCCGCCTTCCGGCCCCATATCAATAATATAATCTGCCGTCTTGATTACATCCAGATTATGTTCAATTACAACTACTGTATTGCCACCATCAGACAATCTCCTCAGAATTTCAATTAATTTATGGACATCTGCAAAATGAAGTCCTGTTGTCGGCTCATCCAGAATATAAATAGTCTTTCCTGTACTGCGTTTGCTCAATTCTGTTGCAAGCTTAATTCTCTGTGCTTCTCCACCAGACAGTTCAGTAGATGGCTGGCCCAGACGGATATAAGATAAGCCCACATCATAAAGGGTCTGTATCTTTCTTGCAATAGAAGGCACATTCTGAAAGAATTCCAGTGCCTCTTCCACTGTCATATTCAGCACATCATAGATACTCTTGCCCTTATATTTTACTTCCAGTGTTTCACGGTTATATCGTTTGCCCTGACACACTTCACACGGAACATATACATCCGGCAGGAAATGCATTTCTATCTTAAGAATACCATCACCGGAGCAGGCTTCACACCGGCCACCCTTCACATTAAAGCTGAATCTTCCCTTCTGGTATCCTCTTGCCTTGGCATCCGGAGTGGATGCAAACAAATCTCTTATCATATCAAACACACCGGTATAAGTAGCCGGATTGGAACGGGGTGTTCTTCCGATTGGAGACTGGTCAATATCAATTACCTTATCTAACTGTTCCAGACCTTCAATATCATCATGGGCACCCGGAATACACCTTGCCCGGTTTAAATCCCTTGCCAGACGTTTATAGAGGATTTCATTAGTCAGTGAACTCTTTCCGGAGCCGGACACTCCGGTAATGCAGGTCATTATACCCAGTGGAATCTTCACATCAATATTCTTCAGGTTATTCTCTCTTGCACCCTTTACAGTAATGAATCCGGTTGGTTTCCGTCTTTCTTTCGGTACCGGAATCTTGATTCTTCCGCTTAAATAAGCACCGGTGATAGAGTTCTTATTTTTCATAATCTCCTCTGCTGTTCCGGTAGCAATGACTTCTCCGCCATGTTCACCGGCTCCCGGTCCGATATCCACAATATAATCTGCTGCACGCATAGTATCTTCATCATGTTCTACTACAATCAGTGTATTTCCAAGGTCTTTTAACCCCTTTAAAGAATTCAAAAGTTTATCATTATCCCGCTGATGCAGACCGATACTAGGCTCGTCCAGAATATAAGCCACGCCTACAAGTCCGGAACCAATCTGGGTTGCAAGTCTGATTCGCTGTGCTTCTCCACCGGATAAGCTTCCGGTCGCGCGGGAAAGGGACAGATAATCCAGTCCCACATCCATCAGAAAGCCTACCCGCGCTCTGATTTCTTTTAAAACCTGGTCACCAATCAGATGCTGCTGCTCCGTCAGTTCCATTTCTTTTAAATAGGCATCCAGATTACGGATGGACATCGCTGTTATTTCATATATATTTTTACCGGAAACCGTTACTGCCAGTGACTCCTTCTTCAACCTCTGCCCGCCACAGCATTTGCATGGCGTAATCCGCATAAACTCTTCATACTGCTGTTTCATGGTATCAGAGCCGGTCTCACGGTAACGACGCTCCACATTCTTAATCAGTCCCTCAAAGGCAATGTCATATACACCTTCTCCACGCTGACCTTTATAATATACCTTTACAGACCTTCCATTGGTTCCATGAATCAGCATATTCCGGACTTCTGCCGGCAATTCCTTATATGGTGTATCAAGACTGAAGCCATATTCTTCAGAAAGTGCCTTAAGGATTGCATAAGTAAAGCTCTTCTTATCGGTAGAAGACTGCCAGCCCATTACCTGAATTGCGCCCTCTGCAAGACTCAGTCTTTTATCCGGTATCATCAGTTCTTCATCAAATTCCATCTTATAGCCCAGGCCAAAGCATTCCGGGCAGGCTCCGAATGGATTGTTAAAGGAAAAGCTTCTCGGTTCGATTTCATCAATACTGATTCCACAATCCGGACAGGAAAAGCTCTGGGAAAACTGCATGGTCTCTCCATCAATGATATCCACCATCAGAAGTCCGTTTGAAAGTTCTAACACATTTTCAATAGAATCCGTCAGACGCTTTTCAATACCTTCCTTTACCACCAGACGATCCACTACGATTTCGATATTATGTTTCTTGTTCTTATCCAGCTTTATCTCTTCCGTCAGTTCATAGGTATTTCCGTCCACCTGTACTCTCACATAGCCGCTTCGCTTTGCCTGTTCAAAGAGCTTCTGGTGTTCACCCTTTCTTCCACGGACTACCGGTGCTAAAAGCTGTATCCTGGTACGCTCCGGCAGCTTCATAATCTGGTCTACCATCTGGTCTACGGTCTGTTTCTTAATCTCCTTGCCGCAGTTCGGACAGTGCGGAATTCCAATCCGCGCATAGAGCAGACGGAAATAATCATAAATCTCCGTTACCGTTCCTACAGTAGATCTCGGGTTACGGTTTGTGGATTTCTGGTCAATGGAAATTGCCGGAGACAAACCTTCTATTTTCTCTACATTCGGTTTCTCCATCTGTCCCAAGAACTGCCTTGCATAAGATGACAGGCTCTCCATATAACGCCGCTGTCCCTCTGCATAAATCGTATCAAATGCCAGTGAGGATTTACCGGAGCCGCTGAGTCCCGTCAGTACCACAAATTCATCTCTTGGTATATCCACATCAATATGCTTCAAATTATGTTCGCTTGCGCCACGAATCCTGATATATTTTCTCTCTTTCTTTGCCACTTTTTCTTCCTCTTTCTCTACCTTACAAATCGCGAAGCATCTTCTTTAACTCAATTAACTTATCACGATATTCTGCCGCAGCCTCAAAGTTCAACTCTGCAGCAGCATGGTTCATCTTCTTCTGAATATCTGCAATCAGCTTCTCCAATTCCTTCTTATCCATGGATTCCGGATCTTTCTTGAATTCCATTTCATTCTTGGCTACCTTCTTGGAAATACTGATTAACTCACGGACAGATTTCTGAATGGTAGTCGGCGTAATGCCATGCTCTTCATTGTATTTCTGCTGAATCTCACGGCGGCGCTTTGTCTCATCAATCGCAACCCGCATGGAGTCTGTAATCTTATCTGCATACATGATAACATGACCTTCACTGTTTCTTGCCGCTCGTCCGATAGTCTGAATCAGTGAAGTCTCGGAACGCAAGAAACCTTCCTTGTCCGCATCAATAATTGCCACTAATGTAATTTCCGGTATATCAAGTCCTTCCCGCAAAAGGTTAATTCCCACCAGCACATCAAATACATCCAGCCGTAAATCCCGGATAATCTCTGCCCTTTCCAAAGTATCAATATCCGAATGCAGGTATTTCACACGAATACCCACTTCACGCATATATTCTGTCAAATCCTCTGCCATTTTCTTGGTCAGTGTCGTTACCAGCACCTTATGTCCTGCCGCAGTCTCTTTATTGACCTCTCCAATCAAATCGTCAATCTGGCCTTCTACCGGACGCACTTCCACGTCAGGGTCTAAAAGTCCTGTCGGTCTGATGATCTGCTCTACCCGCAAAAGTTCATGTTCTTCTTCATAATCATTTGGCGTTGCAGATACAAACAGCATCTGGTCTATCTGGCTTTCAAACTCTTCGAAGTTCATTGGCCGGTTGTCTTTTGCCGAAGGCAGACGGAAACCATAATCCACAAGCGTTGTCTTTCTGGACTGGTCTCCCGCATACATTCCACGAATCTGCGGAATCGTAATATGGGACTCATCTACCATAATCAGGAAGTCATCTGGAAAATAATCAATCAGTGTTAACGGTCTCGAACCTGCCGGCTGTCCGGATAAGTGCCTGGAATAGTTTTCAATTCCACTACAGAAGCCTGTCTCTTTTAACATTTCAATATCAAAATTCGTCCGCTCGGCAATCCGCTGTGCCTCTAAGAGCTTATCTTCCCCCTTAAAGTATTTCACACGCTCTTCCAGCTCTGCTTCAATGGTATCGCATGCACGCAGGATTTTCTCTCTTGGCACTACATAATGGGATGCCGGAAAAATACTGATATGATTCAGACTATTCTTAATCTCGCCGGTCAATACATCGATTTCTGTAATCCGGTCTATTTCATCGCCAAAGAATTCTACCCGGATAGCAGTCTCTCCACGGTCTGCCGGAAAGATTTCCAAAACGTCTCCCCGTACCCGGAAGGTGCCTCGCTGGAAATCCATATCATTTCTTGTATATTGTATATCAATCAACTGCCGGATAACATCATCACGATCCCGTTCCATGCCCGGCCGCAGAGATACCATCATCTTCTGGAAGTTCTCCGGTTCACCTAGTCCATAGATACAGGATACACTGGAAACGACAATAACATCCCGCCGTTCCGTCAATGCTGCTGTAGCAGACAGACGCAGTTTATCAATCTCATCATTCACAGAAGAATCCTTTGCGATATAAGTATCCGTGGATGGCACATATGCCTCCGGCTGGTAGTAATCGTAATAGGAGACAAAGTACTCTACTGCATTTTCGGGAAAAAATTCCTTGAATTCTCCATAGAGCTGCGCCGCCAGCGTCTTATTATGCGAAATAATCAATGTCGGTTTATTCATCTGGGCAATGACATTTGCCATGGTAAATGTCTTACCGGAACCAGTTACACCCAGTAGTGTTTCAAACTGATTGCCCTCTTTAAATCCCTTCACCAGCTTCTCAATTGCCTGCGGCTGGTCTCCGGTGGGTTGATATTTGGAAACTAATTTAAAATGATCCACTCAATTTCTCCTCTGTTCATTTACTCTTCCTTTAGTATTACCACGTTTCTCCGCTCATTATAGCACCCCATAGTAAAAAAGTACAGAACAAAATCGAATGTTTGTTCTGTACTCATTTTTACTCTGTTCGTTTTTATTTTATTTCATTTTATCTTCTGATAACTGCCAGTGCTTTAGAAATCTTTCTTAATCTCTGCCACCAGCTCATCCAGCTGTTCCAGCTGTTCGTTATTTAATGAAGATTTAATACTTACCTTTGGTTCAATAATCTTCATATCTTTCATTTCTGTAATCTTATCTGCCATCTGTTTTCCAGCTGTTGCTGCCCAGGTACCATTATCCAGAATCGCAACGGTACGCTTCTGAACTGCAAGTGCTTTCATGTCATTTAAGAAATTCTCCATAACCGGATAAACGTTTCCATTATAAGTCGGAGCTGCCAGTACAATATGGCTGCAACGGAATGCTTCTGAAATCAAAGTGGAAACATGTGTATTGGATACATCATATACTACAATATTATGGATATCTGCTTCTGCCAGCTTTGCTGCGAGTACATTTGCAAGATTTTCTGTATTTCCATACATGGACGCATAAGCAATCATAACTGCTTTCTCTTCCGGCTCATAGCTGCTCCAGGTATTGTATTTATCCAGAATGTAACCAAGATTGGAACGCCAGATTGGTCCATGCAGCGGACAGATAATAGAAATATCCAGTCCTGCCGCTTTCTTCAAGGTTGTCTGAACCGGTCCGCCGTATTTTCCAACAATATTGGTATAATAACGTCTTGCGTCATCCAGCCAGTCACGGTCAAAATCAATTTCATCATTAAAAATATTTCCGTTCAATGCGCCAAAAGTTCCGAATGCATCTGCTGAAAATAATACTTTGTCCGTTTCATCATATGTTACCATTACTTCCGGCCAGTGTACCATCGGTGCCATCACAAAGTGAAGGGTATGTTTTCCGGTATTTAATGTCTCGCCTTCTTTCACAGTAACGGAACGTTCTGCAACATCAAAGGTATAGAACTGCTGTATCATGCCAAAGGTCTTGGCATTTCCCACAACCTTTACTTCCGGATATCTTCTTACGATTTCTTCAATTAATGCACAGTGATCCGGTTCCATATGATTCACAATCATGTAATCCAGTTTTCTTCCATCCAGTGCAAATGCCAGATTTTCTAAAAACTGTCCTGCAATGGAACGGTCTACGGTATCTAATAATACTGTTTTTTCATCTTTTAAAAGATAGGAATTATAGGATACGCCTCTTGGAATCGGGAATACGTTTTCAAATAAAGCAAGTCTCCTGTCACTTCCACCAATCCAGATTATATCTTCTGTTACTTTTCTTGTGCAATGCATCTATTTTCCTCCTTTTGTCATATTTACTGTTATAATGTAATTTAATTATTATAAGTCGATTTAATTTTTAGTATTTTTATTCTTAAGCTTTTCTTCCGCAGCACTGTTTGTATTTCTTGCCACTTCCGCATGGGCACGGATCATTCGGATAAACCTTTGCTGCCGCACGTTTCTTCGGTACGCCCTGTGCAGTCTCATCCTTATTGGTTCCGGTTACTTTTGCAACCTGCTCTCTTTCTACCTTCTGCTCTACTCTGACATGGAATAACAGACGGACGGTATCTTCCTGAATACTGTTAATCATCTCTTCGAACATATCATAACCGCTCATCTTATACTCTACCAGCGGGTCTCTCTGTCCATAAGCCTGTAAACCGATTCCCTGACGCAGCTGATCCATATCATCAATATGATCCATCCACTTACGGTCAATAACTTTCAGTAAAATAACGCGCTCTAATTCACGGACAGCTTCCGGCTCCGGGAACTCTGCTTCCTTCTCCTCGTAGAGTTTTACAGCCTGTTCTTTTAAAGCATGTTTTAACTTCTTCTGATCCTTGTATTCTTTTGCCTGCTCCGGTGTCACCTGCTGAAGTGGAATAATTGGAATCAATAACTGGTTCAGTTCATTAATGTCCCATTCTTCCGGTGGTAAATCCGGCGAAATACAGGTATCTACTGTATTTTCCACTCTGTCGGTAATCATCTTATAGATAACATCACGCATGCTCTCGCCATTCAATACGCGGAGACGTTCTGCATAAATAATCTCTCTCTGGTCATTCATAACCTGATCATATTCCAACAGATTCTTACGGATTCCAAAGTTATTTCCCTCAATCTTCTTCTGTGCCTTTTCAATTGCACTGGTCAGCATCTTATGCTGAATCTGCTCGCCTTCCGGCACACCCAAAGTATTAAACATGCTAAGCAGTTTCTCAGAACCAAACAGACGCATCAAATCATCTTCCAGCGAAATGAAGAACTGGGATTCTCCCGGGTCTCCCTGACGGCCGGAACGTCCTCGCAGCTGATTATCAATACGTCTGGATTCATGACGCTCAGTACCGATGATTTTCAGACCGCCGGCTTCCTTTGCTTCATCATCCAGCTTAATATCAGTACCACGACCAGCCATGTTGGTTGCGATGGTAACCGCACCATGTACACCGGCCTGTGCTACAATTTCAGCCTCTAACTCATGGAATTTTGCATTCAAGACTTTGTGTGGTATACCACGCTTATTCAACATGGTGCTTACCAGCTCAGAAGTATCGATATTAATGGTACCAACCAGAACCGGCTGTCCCTTCTTGTATGCTTCTTCTACTTCATCCACAACAGCATGGAATTTTTCCTTCTTGGTCTTATAAACAGCATCCTCTTTATCCACACGGATAACCGGTCTGTTGGTAGGAATCTCGATAACGTCCATTCCATAGATGTCACGGAACTCTTTTTCCTCTGTCAAAGCGGTACCGGTCATACCTGCTTTCTTATCATACTTATTGAAGAAGTTCTGGAACGTAATATTGGCAAGGGTCTTGCTCTCACGTTTTACTTTTACATGCTCTTTTGCTTCAATTGCCTGATGTAATCCATCAGAATAACGCCGGCCCGGCATAATACGTCCGGTAAATTCATCTACGATTAATACCTGATCGTCTTTTACCACATAATCCTGATCACGGAACATCAAATTGTGTGCACGCAGTGCTAAAATGATATTGTGCTGAATCTCAAGATTATCCGGATCTGCAAGGTTATCAATGTGGAAGAACTGTTCCACCTTCTTTACACCTTCTAATGTCAAATTGACTACTTTATCCTTCTCATTTACCACGAAGTCTCCATCTTCTTCGATTTCCACTCCCATGATAGCATCCATCTTGGTGTATTCCTTCTGGTCTTCACCACGTTTCATCTGTCTTGCCAGAATATCGCATGCCTCATAAATACTGGTGGATTTGCCACTCTGTCCGGAAATGATAAGCGGTGTTCTTGCCTCATCAATCAATACAGAGTCGACCTCATCGATAATTGCAAAATGAAGTCCACGCTGTACTAACTGTTCCTTGTAAATTACCATGTTATCACGCAGGTAATCGAATCCCAATTCATTATTGGTAATATAGGTAATGTCGCAGTTATATGCATCCTGACGTTCCTTAGTGTCCATGCCGTTAAACACAACGCCAACAGTCAGTCCTAAGAATTCATGAACCTGTCCCATCCACTCAGCATCACGTTTTGCCAGATATTCGTTGACAGTTACAACATGTACGCCCTTTCCCTCCAATGCATTTAAGTATGCCGGCAGGGTAGATACCAGTGTTTTTCCTTCACCAGTCTTCATCTCAGCGATACGTCCCTGATGCAGGATAATACCACCAATCAGCTGAACACGGTAATGTTCCATTCCAAGCACTCTCTTTGCTGCCTCACGAACGGTTGCATATGCTTCCGGAAGCAGATCGTCCAATGTCTCACCATCAGCAAGTCTCTTTTTGAATTCTTTTGTCTTATCCTTTAACTGCTCATCAGTCAGTTCCTGCATGGCAGGCCGATAAGACTCTATCTTATCTATAAGCGGATAAATTCTTTTTAATTCTCTTTCGCTATGTGTTCCAAAGATTTTTTCTATTGCTTTCATATAATGCTCCTATCCATAATTTTGCTTACGCAACTATGAAATATTGTACCACTATCTGCCTTTCTTCACAATATCTAATCCCATGAACGTTTTATAAACTTTTTGTTAAATCAGTGGACTTTTTACAAACAGATGCTATAATAGGCAAAGATTGAACAGGCGATTGCAAAATGGAAAAACAGAATAAGATATTTTTATAGGTGAAAGACTTCACTTCTTTTTAATAGATATGAAATATCCCGTAATTCTTAGCACTTTATTTTTCTTGATTGCAGACTGTCTTTCCGGTTGCTTTGACATAGGATTCCAGAACTGTCCGCCGGTTGCGGATACAACGCCAAACCCGCAAGGGGCACTAGGAATTTCGATGAAATCATGATTATGTCCGGCAACCGGTGTATATTCACATCCATGTTCAGATACACCTCACTGGCACATCCCTGTGCCAGTGTTGCCGGTTGCCAGTGAAATTCCAAGTGCCCCTAGCAGCTTTGCCAAGGTATCCGCACTCCGGCGGACAGTTCCGGAATTTCTTGTCAAACATTGGAAAGACAGTTGATATAACAGAAAGAAAAATAAAGTGCTTAGAGTTACAATATTTCATATCTGAAAAGAAGAGGAGCCTTTCACCTCATAAAAAATATATCATACACTATTTTTCATTTTGCAATCGCCTGGCAACAAGTCCAGGTATAGAAAGGAGTTTCTTATGCATTACACATACAAAACCAAAGGAACCTGTTCCACCCAGATTGATTTGGATTTAGAGGGAAATGTTTTAAAACATGTTACCTTTACCAACGGATGTAACGGCAACTTAAAGGCTATCTCTTCTTTGGTAGAAGGATTAACGGTAGAAGAAGTAGAAGAGAAATTAAGGGGCATCACCTGTGGATTCAAATCCACTTCCTGTGGTGACCAGCTTGCCCAGGCATGCTTAGCAGCCCTTGAAGTACAGAAAAAAGAATCATAACAGAGCAAAGAATGTGCCTTGGCACATTCCCGCGGAGTGTTTTTTCTTTACAGGAAAGCAATTTCCTGTAAAGTGAAAAAGGGCATCATCTAAATTCTCTTAAGATGATGCCCTTTCATACTATTTCGTCCATTGGACTTTTACCTCATTTCGTATATTTCGTCTTCAATCCCTGAACCCTTCCTCCTGAATCCGTTCGCTTCTGAGTCCTGTTGGACTGGAACCATATCTTTACGTTGCCGTTCTGATTCTCCATCCACTTTTCTTTTGTATTTACCTCAGGTTTTCCTTCCGATTCTGAATCCATGAACTGAATCTGATTTTATTATTTATTATGTTAGGTTTCATAATATCTCTCAACTCTGCATTGGACCATACCTTCCTTTCTTACTATTGCGTTTTCCTTCATCTAAACGCTTGTCCGATTCTGATTTAATATCCTGGTGGTATCGACCTCCTCGTACATTATTATGAGTTTGTTCCTTCTCTTTCTGGTGGAATCTCCTCCTTACTTTGTTTCCGTTCATTTGTTTCTTTTGATGATTTGATTATATCTAACTATAGTTCATTTGTCAACACTATTTTTAGAATTTTCTTAATTATTTTTCGTATTTACTTTATTATATTACATGTATTGTATAAATTATCTGAATTTTCAGTTTTATTCCAATTGTTAAAACAAATATTAGGAAACGAGTATATTTGCAGTCTGCTGATAATGCCATTTCCTATTCGCTGATTTTCCACTCTACCTGGACACTTTCTTCTTTCTGAAGAGAAAGCAGAAGAGTAAATAACTGATGAATGGTCTCCATCAATTTCTGGCTTGGAAGAATTGCATACTGGGCCAGCCGTTCCAAATCAAAATAGCGGACATTCGGATCCGGCAGGAATACCATGTTGGTACTCCGCACTTCTTCTCCACAAGTCTCAATATTTTCATAAGTAATCATTACAAATTCATTTCCATGCTCTTCGCAGGAATAGGCTGTATAACACTCATCTACTACCCACTGCTTTCCGTCGGCTTCTACAACCGGCTTTTCGGATTTCTCTTTATATTCGCTGGTCTTCATCTCAACATTCCAGTGCTGCTTTCCTTCTTTGGTTCTCTCATATAAATGCTCTAATGTACTGTTTAAAAATTCTGGTGTCATTTTTTGCTGTCTCCTTCTATTTTCTTCTATTTTCTATTCTTTTTGTACTGGTACTTTTATGTTGTGGCTGTCCGCAGTTGCATTCGGACAGCCCCGGTTATTTTTGTCCTGTTTTTCTATTATAACACAGCCGCTTCTGCTGTGAAACCATAAGAAATAATACTTTTTAATGCCTTTTCTTTAACGAAGCCCGGATTCCTTTGCCTCTGTTTCCAGTCCGCTGGCAAGATAATCTGCCATGGCAATAATCTGCCGCTGGATATTCCAGAATGTCTGTAAATCTTTTTCATAATTACCGGCAAGCCGCTCACTGATTTCCTGTCCAATCAGTTCTACATGCATACGGAACATTTCTTTTAATGCACTTTCTTCATATTCCGGTGTTGCAGATGCTAAAAGTTCTGCGATGCGGTCTGCATTTTCGTTTAACCGGCGTACCTGCTCCACCGTATCCTTCGTTCTCCCTTCTTTTTTCTGGGTAATCAGTCCACCGGTAAGTTCTACATGGCGCACCAGTAAATCTCTGAGGCTGTGCACCGTATTTTCCGGATAATATCTGCCGAAAAGGTCTGCTATTTCCTCTGCATTATCAATTAATGCAGTAACCAGCTCCTGCTGATCCGGCAAATCCGCCGCCATGCTGACCAAAAGCATCCGGAGCAGGTAAGTATGATTCAGCCATGCCATCCGCATCAGTTCTTTTAAATTTCCTTTTCCGTTGTTATTGGAAATCCCGGAATTTCCTGTATTTCCCGACATTTCCGGTCTTGTGTATTCTCTGCCCGGACATATTTCTATCTTCATTCCAATCTGTAAATTGTAAGGATTTATCCTTGGATTGCTTAAAATAATAGAGGATACCGTTGTCTTATACTGCCGGGAAAGTTTGTATAATGTATCCCCGGCTTCCACGGTATGTTCGATTGAATTGCTGCAGTTCACGCTGACCTCTTTCCATTCTTTCTTACTTTCGTATTAGTTTATGTCAAAAATGTTGATTGGTTCCCCGATTTGCTCTTGCCAGGGAATGCGATTGCGTATACAGTAAAGGAAAAGCATGTTTTTGCGAGGTGTATTATGTCCATTAAAATATTCGTTATGACCCACAAACAATTTAAAGCTCCCACTGATTCCATGTATGTTCCCCTGCAGGTCGGACATGCAATTTCTCCGGGATTGGGCTGTCTTGCGGATGATACCGGAAACAATATTTCCCGGAAAAACAAAAGTTTCTGCGAGCTGACCGGCATTTACTGGCTCTGGAAAAATTACCATGCCTGCGATTATATCGGCATCTGTCATTACCGCCGTTATCTCATAAATAAGCAGGGGCTTATTTTCACGGAAAAAGAGCTGATGCGGCTGCTTCAGAATCATGACATGATCACACCAAAGCTTCTGACTTTAAATACTTCGTATTTTAATGGTTTCAGCCAGAACCATCACCAGAAGGATCTGCTGATTACTGAGCAGGTCATTTCTGAAAAATACCCGGACTATGTGCCTGTTTTTCACCATATGGTTCATGATGTACATACTTATTTTGGGAATATTTTCATCACTTCAAAGGAACGATTTGATGCCTACTGTGAATGGCTGTTTGACATTCTCTTTGAAGTGGAGTGCCGAGTCGATATCAGCAGCTATGATAATTACTGCAAGCGGTTGTTTGGATTCCTGTCGGAATTTCTGTTAACAGTTTACATTGCGAAGCAGAATCTCTCCACTTATGAATGTATGGTGGGGATGTCCGGCGAAAAACATGAAACAAGAGTTCTCCGGGAATCTCTGGCAAAATGTTTTGCGAATGGCGACTACCAGAAAGCCCAGTCCATTTTCATGGAAAGCTATGCGAAACGCCCGGACATTCTGATGGAAGCTTCTGATATTACCGGTGAACTGCACCTTTGCATGCAGGTAATTTCTACCTGTTCCTTTGAACAGGAACTTTATGGGCACAACCTTTTAGATATGATTCATGATTATCATTCCCTGATGGAATTCTGCCACCGGTTAAATGAAATTGTAAATCATTTTCTTACAGGGACAGAGTCTGCCGCTGATATTTCATGGCTCAAAAAATCCACTGCTCTCTCTCCGAAAGCAGTGGATATAGCGATTCAAATGTTCTGTTCTGATGAGGACTTAAAAGAGAACGTATTTTCAAAAATCTGTTCCCATCTCAAAGATTTTTGAATTCCGGCTTCTTCCTTCTAATCTGCCCATCTTTCCGGTTTCACCTGTTTCTACTGGCAGGCTGCCACAGAAACGGTCCGGCATCCCGGTGAAATAATTTCGCAATGGTCAGAGAATGTTACGGTCATTCCCTCTTTTTCAAAAAATGCTTCAATTGCCGCTTTGAGCATACCCTCTTTACCATCACATGCACAAAATCCTAACGGTTCTACAACGGCTGTCTCCGCATCATGAAAGCTAATACGGTATGGCAGGCGTTGTTCATGTAACGCTGCATTCAGGTGTGCAATCTGGTTATAAGTAAATTCCTGTCTCATAAGCACCCCTCCTCTACGGTCGTATGACAACTCTCTCGTATTACTTCTAGATATATATATTATAACTCAATTTTCTGAAAATATAAAGTAAAATGTATTTACTTTCTGTTATATTTCTATTACCATATTAGTATATTACATTAGGTCATTGTCAACGAGATAAGTTGATACCGGAAAACTTTGGTATCGAAGAACCTTTTGTTTTTATAATATGAAATACCTGCATTTCTTATATGTGTGTTTCGCTTGATGGTAAACTGTCTTTCCGTTGCTTTGACGGAATCGCTGCACTGTCCGTCGATTGTAGATGCCACCTAACGGCTGCAAGGGGCACCGGAAATTTCGGACAATATATCACTTTATCCGGCAACCGGTGCAAATTCACATCCGTGCTCATATGCACCTCTCTGGCACATCCCTGTGCCAGTGTTGCCGGTTTTCAGGCGAAATTCCAAGTGCCCCTAGCAGTCGTTATAAGGCATCTGCATTTCGACGAACCGTACAGTGATTTTGTCAAACATTGGAAAGATAGTTTTTATAACCAAAAGTGAAACACACACATTAGAAATTCGGTATTTTTATATCTAAAACAAAGGTCTTCGATACCAGAAGTTTTCCGGGGACAACGTATCCTTGTGCGGTCAATACCTGAGTATATTAAATCAAAAGAGGAGAATGTTATGTATGAATGTCCCAATTGTGGCGGAAATCTGAGGTTTGATATTCCAACACAATCACTTTTCTGTGACTACTGTCACACACAGCTGAATCCTTACAGCTATCAGAAGGATCACGATGCTGTGGAGACATCTACTTATGATGTCAACATTTTCACCTGTCCGCAATGCGGCGGTGAAATCTTAAGTACTGAGAATGCTGCAACCGGATTCTGTAGTTTCTGTGGTGCTTCTACGATTCTTGACAGCCGGATTGCCAGGGAAAAACGTCCTGACTACATTGTTCCTTTCCAGATTACCAAGGAGGACTGCAAGAAGGCTTATGGCAAAATGATGCACCATGCCATTTTTGCCCCTAAGGAACTGAAAGACCCGCGCAATGTAGACAATTTCCGTGGGATTTATATGCCTTACTGGGTATATAACATTACCCACGAAGGTACGGTACAGCTGCCGGCCGAAAAAAGCCACCGGGAAGGTAACTATATTGTAACCGACCACTATAATCTGCTCTGCCAGACGGATGCCTATTATAAAGGGCTCTCTTATGATGCGTCTTCTTCTTTTTCGGATGTTATCAGCGAGAATATTGCTCCCTTTGATGTGCGCGGCATGAAAAGTTTTACTCCGTCCATTCTGTGTGGTTTCTATGCTGATACTGCCGATGTGGACAGTGATATTTATCTGGAGGACGCAAAAGCCATTGCCAATGAACAGACTTATTCCAAAGTCAAAAAAATACCTGCCTTCCAGGAATTTAGTTTTATTTATCCGGAAACAAACCATTATATGAGTTATGCATTAAATACGGAATGCAAGGAAGCTGCCAGCGCCATGCTTCCGGTATGGTTCTTATCCTACCGTAACAAAGACCGCGTTGCCTACGCTACGGTCAATGGACAGACCGGAAAGGTTGCTGCTGATATCCCGGTAGATAGACGTAAATTTTTACTCGGTTCCTTTCTACTGGCTATCCCGGTTTTTCTGCTTTTAAATCTTTTCTTTACCATACGGCCTGCTTCAACCCTGATACTTTCTGCGGCACTGGCACTTTTTGCCTCCATTATTTATTTTGTGGAGCTGAGCGAAATCCATAGTCAGGAAACCTATGAGCATGACAGGGGATATCAGTCCAAACAGGGAAATGTCAAGAAAGAAGCCAAAGTAAAAGTAAACTTAAAGCCCCATAAAAGCATGAAATCTAAATTCGAAAACATAATTCCTTATCTGTTTTTAGGTGTATTTGCAATTCAGGTTCTAATGGGAATCTTTAGTTCCGGCGGTTTTTCATTTTCTAAAATTGTCATGCTTATTGTTATCGGCGGTGGGGTTCTGACTTCGCTGTTTGGATTTTCCCAGTTCAGCGAAACAACCACCCGTGGAAAAATTCCGGGATTCCTAGGAGCTTTAATTTCCATTGCTGCTGCTGGAATGATTACTTTCCTGCATCCGGTTTCCGACCTTTATTACTATGGTGGTGCAATTGTATCTTTTGCCGGTATTATTTTTACGCTTCTTAGCATTTTAAAGGAATACAATATGCTTACCATGCGGAAACTGCCGCAGTTTAACCGACAGGGAGGTGATGACCGTGCCTGATACATATAAGAAGAAATACAGCTCTTTTTCTGCAAAAATAATTCTTGGCTGCCTGCTTGCATGTTTCTTCCTCTTACTTAACGGAAGTATTACCTGCAAAGCCGAAACCAAGACCTATACCAATAAAAGCACCGGTTATCAGGTTATCGTTGAGGACGATGCCAACCTTTTAACAGACGAGGAAGAAACCACCCTTGGAAAAGAGATGGCTCCGATTACCACTTACGGAAGTGTTGCTTTTAAATCCATCGATTACAATCCTTACTATTCTACTGAGGATTATATCCGAAGCTATTACCGCGACACCTTCGGTTCCACCAGTGCAACCGTATTTCTCATTGATATGGACAATCGGAACATCTGGATTCACAGCAACGGAACCATTTATGAAACCATTACGAAAAGTTATGCCAACACTATCACCGATAATGTATACAAATATGCCTCTGATGGTGATTATTACACCTGTGCATTTACCGCTTTTGGTCAGATTAATACATTGCTCGAAGGGCGAAAAATTGCGCAGCCGATGAAATATATCAGTAATGCCTTTTTAGCAGTTATCATTGCTTTGTTGTTAAATTATTTTCTGGTACGTTCCTTCTCCCGTGCGAAGAGACCATCGAAAACAGATCTTTTAGGAAAGGTATTTACACAGTGCAATATTGTCAATCCAAATGTCCGTTTTATCCGGCAATCCCGTGTCTACAGTCCGCCTTCCAGCAGCGGCAGCGGTGGCAGCAGCGGTGGCAGCAGCGGTGGCGGCGGTGGCAGCAGCAGTGGCGGTGGAGGCGGTGGCGGCGGCCACAGCTTCTAATCCCAAAGACCTGCCTTTTGCCGTTTTATACCGCTATTTCATAACCTGTAGGACCTGCCACCGGCAAATTCTTACAAATGTCCGGCAATAGCAAAAATCCCATGGAGAATATTTCTGTTTTCCATGGGATTCTTTTGACGTTTTTTATATTGATATTTTTTATACTGCTTTCTTTTCTAAATTTTTCATGATATTTAATTCACGCAGTGCATAGAAAATGGCAACGACAGCTGCAGCGGCATCTGCGATTGGTCCTGCATACATTACTCCGTCGATTCCCATAAACAAAGGGAAAATAAGAATCAGCGGCAGTAAAAACAGCACCTGCCTGGTCAGTGATACAACAATACCAAGTCTGGCTTTTCCAATGGATGTAAAGAAACTAGAAGACATTGGCTGGATTCCATTGATAAATGTCATAAACATAAAAATTCTGAAATACCGCTCTGCGAACTGGAAATATTCTGTACTTCCATCACCAAATACCGTCACCAGCTGATGTGGAAATATCTGAAATACAATAAAAAATGCAACACCCACCAGCACGGATATCTCAAAGGCACGCCAGAATGTTTTTCTTACTCTCCCAAAACTTCCCGCTCCATAATTAAAGCCCCAGATTGGCTGACAGCCCTGGGAAATTCCAATACAGATTGCCATAAATACCATATTTACTTTTGAGATAATTCCAACGCAGGCAAGGGGGATATCTGTTCCATATACAGACATTTCTCCGTAATGACGCAGCGTATTATTCATGGTAATCTGCACGATTGCCATGGCTATCTGGTTGATGCAGGAAGCCATTCCCAATGCTGCAATCACTTTCATATATTTTACCCTTGGACGAAGCATGGAAAACCGAAGTTCCATTTTTCGGAATTTTACAAAATATATAATAACAAGCAGACCTGATACAAACTGTCCGATTACAGTCGCCCATGCGGCTCCTTTGATTCCCCAGTTAAATGTAAAAATAAATAACGGGTCTAAAATCGTGTTGATAATTGCGCCCACAAGCATGCAGGTCATGGAATAGGTCGGGCTTCTGTCCGCACGAATCAGATGCGTTCCACCGGTTGTGGATACCAGAAACGGGATTCCAAAGGCTGTAATAAATGTATAATCCTGTGCATATGGCAGCACATCCGGTGTTACACCAAATAAATACAGCAGCGGATTTAAAAACAGCAATACGATTGCTGCAATTATCACTCCACAGATAAACAGAAGACCCAGTCCTGTTCCTGCAATCTTATTTGCTTCTTCTACATTTCCTTTTCCGGTCTCCAGATTATAATTGGATGCACTTCCGATTCCAAGTAACAATGCCGTTGCCGTGCAGATAATTGATACCGGAAATGCAATATTTGTTGCAGCATTTCCAAGCATGCCAACGCCCTGTCCGATAAATATCTGATCTACTATATTATAAAGGGAACTTACCAGCATGCTGATGATTGCCGGTATTGCAAAGCGGGCAATCAGTTTCCCGATTTTTTCTTCCGCCAGCGGATTCTTCGTAGTTTCTACTGTGTGTTCCATCATGGTCTCCTTTCTTTCTCAGGCGAGGGGGAAAGACAATAAGTTAAAAGAAATATCCTTGGTATTCATAGCTTGTCTGACCTGACCATAAAATACCACAGTTCTATTACATATGTTTTTCTTTCTGCTATGAAAACCGTCTTTTTCATGTTTGACAGTAATACTGCACCGTTCGCTGAAATGCGGATGCATTTCAAGGACTGTTAGGGGCACTTGGAATTTCGTCTGGCAACAGGCAACGCTGGTACAGGGATGTACCAGCGAGGCACAGATGAACATGGATGTGAATTTGTGCCGGTTGCCAGACAAAGCAGGCTGTAAATCGAAATTCCTAGTGCCCCTTGCAGGACTTATGTGGCATCCGTATCCAGCGGACAGTACAGTATTCCAGTCAAAGCAGGCAAAAGACAGTTTACAATCAAGAAAAACATATGTGTAAGAACTGTAGGCATTTTAGGTCAAAGCCAGTCAATCTCTAAATACCAATGATATTTATTGTATCTTATAAGCTTTCCCCATCGCCTGCATAAAGCATTTCATACCGAACGATTGTAACACCCATTTTCTCCGAAGTCAAACCAGCGGTGGAAGAGATTTCATAGAACATAGAATGTGCCTTGGCACATTCTCGCGCCTGCGGCGGTCGCTTGCGACATCTACCTTATACGCCGCAGTGCGCATCCTCGCGGAGCGTTTCTTACTTTACAGGAAAGCAATTTCCTGTAAAGTGAAAAATATGTCTTTTGCAACCATACCCAAAGAATGGTATACTTAGCATAGATATGGAGGTCGTATGATACAGACAGATAAATTAGTACAATTCTATTGTGCCCAGTATAAAACCTTTGCAAAAAAGAAGCATAAAAAAACGATACCGGAAACAGGCCCTTATCCGAAGCGGATGCAGCGGCTTTCCAAGGAACTGCTGACTATCCATTCTCCGAAGATAAAACAGCCGCAGCTGGAGAATTATCACCGTCAGCTCCGTAATCTTTCCTATTTTGTTTATCGGGATGCCAATCCCATTTATATTATGCAGTTTGAGACTTATCTTGTTGCTGAGCTGGTCCGTCTTGATATCAGTTCCCTGCGGGACGAGGAACCGGAATTAATTACAGAGCGTTTCTTAAACTTTTTATATCAGGAAATGCCCCTTGCAATCTGCCGGCGCACCTTAAAGGATTTGTGCCATCAGTATGGACAATTTGGAATGCGTCATCAGATTGTCGGGATGGTTCCGTTGAAACCGGAAACAGAATTTCCACAGACCAGAGGCATGCAGCGGCATTTTATCCTGCATGTTGGTCCTACCAACTGTGGCAAAACTTATCACGCATTAGAGCGTTTAAAAGAGGCTTCGTGCGGAGTCTATCTTGGTCCTTTGCGTCTTCTGGCGCTGGAAATCTATGAAAAAATGAAAGATGCCGGCATTGCCTGTACAATGCTTACCGGAGAAGAATGCATTCCGGAGGAAAACAGCCGGATTACTTCTTCTACCATTGAAATGTTGGACATGGAACAGCACTATGATATTGCCGTTATTGATGAAGCACAGATGATTGCAGACCGTGACCGTGGGCACTCCTGGACCCGCGCTATTCTGGGGGTAAAAGCAGATGAAATCCATATCTGCATGAGTCCTGCTGCCGAGGAAGTTGTTACCCACCTCATAGCCCTTTGTGAGGATACCTTTGAGGTTCGCCACTATGAACGGAAAACTGCACTGGTCTGTGAGCAAGAGGCATTTGTTTTTCCGGATGATGTCACAGAAGGTGATGCACTAATCACTTTTACCAAGCGTGCTGTCTTAGACATTGCCGGACGATTAGAACGTGAGGGAATTCGTGCCAGTGTCATCTACGGCAGTCTTCCACCGGAAATCCGCAGAAGACAGATTCGTCTTTTCTTAAGCCACAAAACAAAAGTAGTGGTTTCCACCGATGCCATCGGTATGGGACTGAATCTTCCGGTACGAAGAATTGTTTTTATCCAGACAGAAAAGTATGACGGCATTTCCACCCGCCCGCTTAATATTCCGGAGATACGGCAGATTGCCGGACGTGCCGGACGGTTTGGCATGTATGACACCGGTTATGTCAATGCCATGGGCGAGGATGCCAGAAATTATATTGCCAAACGTTTTGACCAGCCGGAACCGGTTATTAAGAAGGTAAGCCTTGGTTTCCCACATGTCCTTTTAGATATGGACGAGCCATTAAATGCCATTTTAAAAATATGGAAATCCGTAGAGCCCTCTGCTCCTTTTGAGAAAATCAGCATTGACGAAATTCTCTTTCTATATGATAAGGCATATAAAGCCCGTAAAGAAATCGATGGATTTGAGGATAAACATACCCTCTACCGGATGCTGACCTGCTCCATTGATATCAAAAACCGGGATATCGTTGATTTGTGGCTCTATTACTGTAAAACCTATACTGCTGATGTCTCCCTTCATTTTCCATCACTGATTATGTGTAATGACAAGGGACTGATGCGTTACGAAACTTTTTATAAAATGTTGGACTTGTACCATCAGTTTTCCACCAGAATGGGAAAAATTTCTGATAGCGAGCGATTAAACCGGGAACGGGAAAAGACAGAAGATACAATTATGAAGCTTCTTGCCAAAGATAAGAAGGATTATATCCGCACCTGTAAATACTGCGGCGTAACGCTGCCGGTAGGTTATCCGTTCCGGGTCTGTGAGAAGTGTTATGGACACAGTCCCTATAAAAAAATCTGATAACAGGAGGTAATCATTATGTTTCTTTCCATTGAGTCCAAACATCCAAAATTTTATCAGGTCTTCCGGATTTTCGTCGTATTTTTTGCATCGATTCTGTATGCATGGAACCTGCGTTGTTTTGCGAAAACTGCCGGATTATTTCCGGGTGGCTTTTCCGGAGTATCCCTGCTCTTGCAGGAAATCGGACTGACCTTTTTCCATATTGATATTCCATATACCTTTTTCAACGTGGCTTTAAATATTTTCCCAATCTATATCGGTTTCCGGTTCCTTGGGAAAAAATTTACCTGGTACTCGATTCTTACGATTTTCTTATCCAGTATTTTCGTAGACCTGCTGCCGGCTTATGTATTTACACAGGATGTTCTTTTAATCAGTGTGTTCGGTGGTCTTTTAAACGGATTTGCCATCTGCCTGTGCTTAAACGTTGGAACTACTACCGGTGGAACCGATTTTATCAGTATTTATCTTTCTTCCCAGAAGGGAATTGATGCATGGAATTATATTCTCCTTGGCAATGTCATTATCCTTGCCATTGCAGGTGCTCTCTTTGGCTGGTCTATTGCACTTTATTCCATTATTTACCAGTTCTGCAGCACACAGGTAATTCAGATGCTTTATAAGCGTTACAAGAAAGAGACTCTGTTTATTATTTCTGATAAATCCAATGAAATTTATCATGCGATCCGGGAAACCACCAACCACGATGCCACCCTCTTTCAGGGCATTGGCTGTTATGAAGAAAAAGAAAAGACGCTTATCTACTCCGTCATTAATACGGAGGCTAAGCGCCAGTTAATTCCTATGATACGTTCCATCGACCCACATGCCTTTATCAATATTGTAAAGACAGAAGAATTGGAAGGCCGGTTCCACAATACGCCAAATGATTAATGCATCATCTGGTATACAAAACTACTTTTCCTGATACCGGTCATAAATTTTCTCCGGTGTCATCAGTGAAACTTCATCGATGAAAACATTTCGGAATGTCATGGTACCGCCCTGACATTCCTTTGTTTTTTCTGCGGCTGCCTCGCCGCACAATCCAATAAAACTGCAGCAGGCTGCTGCCGCTTCTATGGTTGCTTCTGTTCCAAGAAATGCACCCAGCATAACCGATGACATACAACCGCTTCCGGTAATATGCGCCATCATTTCATGGCCTCTTCTGCATTCAAAGACTTCTACGCCATCCGTAATCACATCCACTGCACCGGATGCAATCAGTATGGTCTTCTGTACCTTCGCATATTGTTTCATGCTTTCCACATCAACAGACTTATCCGATGCATCCACACCGGTTACGGTATTGCAGTCCTTTAACAGTGCACGAATCTCAGAATAATTTCCCCGAATGCAGGTCGGGTGAATTTCTTTTATCAAAGTCTGGCATTTCATCCGCCGGTAAGTAGAACCGGAAATTCCTACCGGGTCTAATACAATGGCATGTCCCATTTCATCCGCTTTCTTTCCGGCTTTTTCCATAGCTTCAAAATCCGCAATAGCTCCAAGATTGCAGACTAAGGCTGCTGCCCCTTCTGTTATCTCTTCCACTTCCAGCGGATGATGTGCCATGGTCGGAGATGCGCCTGCTGCCAGCAGAATATTGGCACAGTCATTGACGGTCACCGCATTGGTTATACAGTGAATGACCGGACGTTTCTTTTTTATCTCATGATGCAGTTCTGCAATTTTTCCGGCTTCTAATTCCATATTCTAGTTCTCCAGACTGTCTTTCATCTTTGCTAACATTCCTGATTTCTTTAAAGGAATGGTAATAATCATTGCAATAATGGTTCCGCCACAGGTACTGATTAAGAATGGTACTACAAAAGTAAATAATGCAGCTGCTGTATTTCCCATTACCAGATAAGCAACCGGATAAGAAAGCATTCCACCGATAATTCCGGTTCCTACTACCTCACCGATATATGCAAATGGGAGTTTCTTTCCATATTTATAAAGAAGTCCGCCAAGAAGTGCTCCACACATACTTCCCGGAAATGCCAGTGGACTTCCCAATGCTAAAAGGTTACGGATTAAGGATGCAATAAATGCCTGGGCTAGTCCCCACCAAGGTCCTACCAGAACAGCACACAGTACGTTTACAAGATGCTGTACCGGGGCACATTTTGAGCCGAATACCGGAAATGAAAACAGGCTTCCTACGACTGCGATTGCTGCAAAAATTGCGGTTACGGTTAATTTCTTTAAGTTTGATCTGTGATTCATTTTGTCCTCTCTTCTGTTCCCATCCGAGAGGATGGGAACCTCTTAGTTTTTCTTTACTGCTTCTGCAACTTTTTCCACAATCACGCAGAGAATGACGGTAACCACCATATCCGGAAGTGTATTTCCAACCGGAGTATCAATGTGCATCAGCACACGGTAAAGCACAAATCCGATAAGCCAGACACCAAGATTACGCCACTGAAATGCCATGTCTTTTGCATTGGCTTTCTTTAAAATAAAGTAATCTGCAATCTGTACGGCAATCATCGGAGCAAAGACAGAACCGATAAGATATAAGAAATTTGTAATGTTATCCATTGGATATACAATTGCTGCAACAGTTCCGATTACCGTTACAATAATTGCTGCCCATTTCTCATTGATTTTCTCAGAAATGGATACACTGGAAACACCTGCAGAATAAGCATCCAAGAAAGTCGTTGTTACTGTTGAGAAAATGATAATCACAAGTCCTACGATACCAAATCCGGTCTTTAACATAATCTGTGCAATATCATATTCACCGGTAATAAGTGCTGCACCCATACCAATGACATACATGAAAATACTGACCAGACTGTATACAACAACGCTGACTGCGGTTGCTGCAAATGGTTTTTCTGCTTCTCTTGTATAATCACTGATTAATGGCAGCCAGGAAAGTGGCATTGCTACCGCAAGCTCTACGGCTGCGCCAAAGGTAAGGCTTCCATCATCCACGATTGCCGGAATGGCTCCATTTCCAATAAAAATCACTTTAAATAATACCAGTGACAGGATAAATAATGCGGTCATTGCAACGGTATTGAGCTTTCCAAGATTGGTAAGTCCAATCAGGATCCAAAGGATAATGAGGACTCCGATAATGGCTGCCCAGAACCAGTTTGCTACCGGAATGACACCGTTGGCTGCCAGTGCGCCATCATAAATCATTATGGCAGTCCAGCCTACCAGCTGCAATACATTCAACGCTGCAAAAAGAAGACTTCCCTTCTCTCCAAAGCTCATTTTTACGGTTTCCATGGCACTTCTTCGTTCTCTTGCACCAATCATTCCTGCTGCAAACATCATCAGTCCACCGATTAAGTGTCCCAATAAGATAGCTGCCATGGCTTTGCCAAATCCAAGTGGTGCAAAATAAGTTCCGGTTAAAATTTCAGCTATGGATACACCGGCTCCAAACCAGATTAATCCGTTACTGAATACAGATGTCTTCTTCTCATTCATTGGTATATTCTCCTTCTATTGCAAATGCGTGATTCATCGGGCCGCTTCCCTTTCCAAGGTCTAACATGGCTGCCAGTGCGCCGGATATGTAATTCTTTGCATACTGCACGGATGTTTCCAGGCTGCGTCCCTTGGCAAGATTAGATGCTATGGCAGATGATAAGGTACAACCGGTTCCGTGGGTGTTTGGATTGTCAATTCTCTTTCCGTGGAACCATACCGGCTCTTTGTCCTTCTGCCAGAGCAAATCATTGGCATCATTTAACTGATGTCCGCCTTTTAACAGCACGGCACAACCGAAGGTTTTACAAATGATTTCTGCTGCTTTTTCCATATCTGCTTCTGTCTTTATCTCCATACCGGAAAGCACTTCCGCTTCCGGGATATTTGGGGTTATAACAGTTGCCAGAGGCAATAATTTAGTTTTCAATGTACCGATAGCGTCATCGCTGATGAGCTTTGCTCCGCTGGTCGCTACCATAACAGGATCCACGACTATATTTTTTGCGTGGTACGCTGTCAGTTTGTCCGCAATTGTCTCTATCAGAGCACTGGAAGAGACCATTCCGGTCTTCACTGCATCCGGATATATATCCGTAAAAATACGATCCAGCTCCTCTGCCAAAAATTCTGGAGTTACCTCCATAATGTCTGTTACGCCGGTTGTATTCTGGGCAGTAAGTGCCGTGATCGCACTCATGGCGTATACGCCATTGGCGGTCATCGTCTTAATATCTGCCTGGATGCCGGCGCCTCCACTGGAATCACTTCCAGCGATTGTTAATGCTGTGTTCATACATTTGTCTCCTTTGCATTAATTTTGTATAGCGACCTAAGGTGGTGCCCCCAATCTGCCGCTGTGGTTTGTTATTACATTGCAGGCGATGATATATCTTACTATATTTCCAATGAGCAATCCCGCTGCCCTTGCATACCTTCTTTGTCTTTCAGGGTCACTAGAATTTCCCGTAAGTATATCTTTTTTCCGGCAAACGGCGAAAAGTTGCATCCATGCTCCATTCCGCCTCGCCGGCACATCCATGATGCCGGCGTTGCCTGTTGAATAGGGGAAATCCAAGTGTCCCAGGAAAGACAAAGAAATGGTATTCCAAGGACAGCGTGTTTCCTCATTCAAAATAAGACTCATCTTATCATCATCTGCACTTTATATAAGTAAGACTTTTTTATGTCCTATCTTATTCATGATTTTTTACTACCATATTTACTTTTTGCAACAGTTCTTTCGTTCCCTCTTCGATGTCTTCACATGCGAAGATCCCACTTACAACTGCTGCTCCTGCAATTTCGCATCCTTTTAATTTCAGGATGTTATCGTGGTTGATGCCGCCAATTGCGACTACGGGGATGGTGACACTCTGGCAGATTTCCTGCAGGAGGCTTAGTTCCATCGGCTTTGCATCAGTCTTGGTGCTGCTGCCAAATACGGCTCCGCTTCCTAAGTAATCTGCACCGGCTTTTTCTGCTGCCTGTGCCTGTTCTATTGTTTTCGCAGTCACTCCGATGATTTTATCTGTTCCAAGAATTTCTCTTGCACGGGTCAGCTCCATATCGGACTGTCCCACATGCACGCCATCGGCTCCTATCCTTTCTGCCAGTTCCACATTATCATTGATGATCAATGGTACCCTATAACGGTGGCAGAGTTCCAAAAGGCTTCTGCCTTCTGCTTCAAATTCCGGCTCAGATAATTCTTTTTCCCGAAGCTGCACTAAAGTAACTCCGCCCTTCAATGCTTTTTCTACCTGCTCATATAAGGTCTCTCCCTTAAGCCAGCTACGGTCGGTAATGGCATAAAGAAGAAGCTGTTCTCTTGTAATATTCATATGTGATTTCTCCTCACCACCTGCAAAAACAAAAGTGCAGGACCCCTGTAAAAAAGATTCCTGCACACTAAGTAATCGCACCTGCGTTTCGTTATCTCCCTACGTTGGCATTATCCAAATCAGGTTCTGGGTTAAAGCTTCTGCTTACTCTCAGCCCGCCTATGCGAGCACCCCGTTTTTCAACGATTTTCATTATACACATTCCCCACAAAAAAGCAAGCTATGTTTTCCATAAAATACCTTGAAAACCACAAAAAAATGGCTTAGAATTAGTTTAGCTTATTATATCATTGTACGAAAGAGAAGGATTAAGAATATCTATGAATTATGATGAAAATGTTTTTAAAGCCAAGGCCAATATCAAAGCCCGCAGAATCTGGCTTGTATTTTCCCTGCTGCTGACCGCTAACTATGGTGCCGATATGTCCAACGGTCTCTATCCATCGAAGCAGTATCTCTATTTTGTTCTGCTCTGCTGGATTCCATTTTTTATTGGAGAATTATTTCTAAAAATCAAAGGCAAAACTACTGACATCTATCGCTATATACTGGTGCTTGGTTACGGTATCTTTTATACTTATCTTTTATGTACCACAGCATCCCCAATTGCATTTACCTACATTCTGCCGGTAACCAGTCTTTTAATTATTTTTAAAGACCGGAAATTCATGCTGCAGTGCGGTATTGCAAATACTATCAGCGTAGTGATCAGTATTATTTACCGCTATATTGTATTAAGCTGCACCACTGCTACTGATGTAAAGAATTATCAGCTGCAGATATCCTGCCTGATTCTGTGCTATATCTGTTATATCATGTCCATCCGCCATTTAAATGAGGCTGACGGTGCACTGACAGACAGTATCAAGGATGATTTACACCGTGTGGTAAATACCGTAGAAAAAGTAAAAACTGCCAGCAATAACGTTATGGACGGTATCACCGTTGTCCGGGAACTGGCTAATGAAAATAAACACGGTTCTGACGTTGTCTTAAAAGGAATGAATAATCTGACCAACAACAATCAGGAATTACAAAACCGTACGACTTCTTCCCTTGATATGACAACTGACATCAATTTCCAGGTTGAGCATGTTGTATCCATGATTCACGAAATGGTATCTTTGACGGATGAATCCATTCACCATGCACAGATTAGTTCTGCCGACTTAGAGGGTCTGGTTACAACTGCCGGCACTATGTCAAAGCTTTCCAGCGAAGTAGAACAGGTTCTTACGGAATTTACTTCTGAATTTGAAAAAGTAAAATCTGAAACCGGAACCATTGATAATATTTCCGGTCAGACAAACCTTTTGGCATTAAATGCTTCCATCGAAGCTGCAAGAGCCGGAGAAGCAGGAAAAGGATTTGCTGTTGTTGCTGAAGAAATCCGTACCTTGAGCACTGAAACCAAGGCTTCATCCAAACAGATCCAGGATGCGCTGATGCGTTTGGATGAAATCTCCGGCAAGATGACAAAATCCATTGAAGAGACCTTAAAACTTATTCAGCTTACTCTTGAGAAAGTCACACTGACCGGCGAAAACGTAAATAAAATTACCGCTGACTCATCTCAGATGGGTGAGCATATACAGGTCATTGACAATGCAATCAAAGAAGTGGAAACATCAAACCGACAGTTAGTAGAAAATATGAAGTATATTTCTGAAATTGTCGATACCATGACACTCTGCATTCATGATTCTGATGATATCAGTCAGCGTATGGTAAGTAAATATGATGAAAGTGCTAACAATATTAACAGCATAGAAAATGAAATCCAGGCGTTGATGTGCAAGCTTGGAATCGGCGGCTTCATGGGTATTGAGGATATCAATCCTGGTATGAAAGCAACCATCCGCCTGACGGAGAACCCTGACCATGTTTTCCATGGTGAAGTTCTGAAACAGTATTCCAACCAGATCATACTTTCCCTGGAAGAAAAGCTTTCTCTTCGTAACAGTGAATCCTGTTCCATCCAGATTACTGTTGGAAATGTACTATACTGCTGGGATAATGCTTCCATCCATGTAGATAAAATAACCTCTGATTTCGTCGTAGAAATCACCGGCAGTCCAAATATTTTAAACAGACGGAAATATCCTCGTGCCGACCTTTCCAATTTCTGTAATATTACAGTTAAGAACACCGGAGAAACCTTCCATGGACGTATGGAAAATATCAGTGCCAACGGATTTGCTTTCCTTTGCGATGCACCGTTCTTTGCAGATAGCAAAGGGACTGATATTCTCTTAAATATCCTTTCCTTTGATTTACCAGATCAGGCTGCTTTGGAAGGTCATATTATCCGAAGTTCCGACGACGAAGGCATGTATATCGTCGGCTGCCAGATGCCGGAAGACAATATGGCAATTAAAGATTATGTAGAACAGTTGCTAGGATAAAAGAAAACTCATAGCAGATTCCCAGTCGGAATTTACTATGAGTTTTTTTCTATAAGTTTTCTTTTCTGTCTGTTTTTTATATTGCTGACCTCTGCCCTGACTTTCCAGAATCTTCTTTCAACGACTCTGAATAAATGTCTCAATTTCCGATAAGTCCTTTGAAATCAGTACCCGGTTAAAATCTTCTTTTGCTGCAAAGCCTGAGGTCTGCATTTCTTCGAAAAATGCTTTCAGTGGCTGATAGAAGCCATCAATATCATAAAGAATACATGGATTCTCATTGATGTGAAGACGCTGCAGGGATATGATATCCGATAACTCGTCTAAGGTTCCCGGCCCGCCCGGCAGTGCAATGTAAGCATCCGCTAATTCTATCATTTTCGCTTTCCGCTCTGCCATGTCTTTCGTATCTATGTACTCTGTTAAAAACTGGTGTCTGCGGTTTTGAATGGATTCCACCTGCGGCAGTACACCGATTACTTTCCCACCATTGGATAAGACGGAATTGGCTATGGTTCCCATCAATCCGCCCCGAGCTCCACCATATACCAGCGTGTGTCCGTTCTCTGCAATCCACATACCAAGGGCTACTGCACCGATGGTATATGCTTCTTTACTTCCTGCGGATGAACCGCAATATACTGCTATATTCATATGCTCTCCTCTGCTACTTTTCCTGACGTTCTACTTCCATATTTTTAGGCAATACAAGATTCAAAATAATGGCAGTAAGGAATACAACTGCTACACAGTTTTCTGCAAAGATAGAACGGATAATGCCTGGGAAGATTGCAAATAACTCCGGCAGCTGGGTAAAGCCTAATCCGATACTTAAGGACAGTGCCGATATGGTAATATTTCTCTGGGAAAATCCACATTTTCCAATCATCTGCAGTCCACTGATTACGATAGTTCCGAACATCATAATTGTACATCCGCCCAAAACTGCACTTGGCAGTGTAGCAAGTACTGCGCCCACTACCGGAAAAATTCCTGCCAGAATCATAATTATGGCCCCCGTTGCAATGACAAAACGGTTTACGACCTTGGTCATGGCAACCAGACCTACGTTCTGGCTGAAGGATGTAATCGGCATACAGCCAAATACCGAAGATAATGCACTGACAAATCCGTCACAGGCAAGCGAGCCCGCAGTTTCTTTTGTAGTAACGTCACGGTTTAAGCCGGATGATGCCAGTGCCGAAGTATCTCCGATTGTCTCGGTTGCCGATACTAAAAATATCAGAACAAATGCGATAATGGCATCTGCATGAAACTCCATTTTAAATGGCATCAGATGTGGCAGCGCCAGAAGACTTGTATCGGAAAGTGCAGAAAAATCAACTACCCCCATACACAGTGCCACGATATATCCTACAATCAGTCCGAACAGTACGGATAACTGTTTGAAATAGGATTTTGCTACAATATTAAATACGATACAACATACCAGCGTCACGGTTCCAAGTATCCAGTTGGTTGCAGAGCCGAAATCTGCACTGCTGCTGCCACCACCAAAGGAATCTGCACCTACTTCAAGCAGGGAAAATCCAATTGCTGTTACAACGGTAGCTGCTACAATCGGTGTTACCAGTTTCATCCAGTATTTGGATAAAAGTCCAAGGACACCTTCTACGATACCTCCAACAAGAACCGCTCCCATGATTGCTCCATAGCCATACTGTCCGCCAATGACACAGGCAATGGATACAAAGGTAAAGGAAATTCCCATGACAATCGGAAGTCTCGAACCGATTCTCCAGATTGGGAATAACTGAATCAATGTTCCGATTCCAGCAATCATCATTGCACTCTGAATAATCATTGCCGTATTCTTTGCATCCATTCCGCAGGCCCCTGCCACAATCAGAATCGGTGCAATATTGGCTACAAACATAGCTAAAATATGCTGCAAGCCAAATGGAATTGCATTTAAAACCGGCACTTTGCCATCCAGCGCATAAATATTATCTACGCTGGCTTTCTGACCTGCTGCCATACCATCTTTTGTGTTTTTTCTTTCTGAAAAACTCATTTTCTTTTTTCCTCCGTTATCTGTTTCCGCAATAGCATGCCCGCTATCCTTTTTATCTTATGACGGAATACGGGGGAGGTCAACTGCTTTTTATAATTTCCAGCCTGCTGCCTGAAGCTGTGTCTTTGCCATATGCCGATAAACACCATCCTTTGCTGTAAGTTCTTCCGGCGCACCCTCTTCGGCTACCACTCCATCTTTTAATACCACAATCTTATCTGCATCTGCCACTGTACGCATACGATGTGCAATAATCATAACCGTCTTATCCTGAATCAGCCGGGACAGTGCCTCCTGAATCAGTGTTTCATTATCTACGTCCAAGGATGCAGTTGCTTCATCTAAGAAAATAATTGGTGCATTCTTTAAAAATGCTCTTGCAATGGAAATTCTCTGACGTTCTCCGCCGGATAATTCAGAACCGTTTTCCCCAATCATGGTATGCCAGCCCTCCGGCAGTTTATCTGCAAATTCATCACAGTGTGCCAATTTTGCTGCCGCAATGACTTCCTCATCTGTTGCATCGGAACGTCCAATACGGATATTTTCCATAATCGTATTGTTAAAAAGTGTAACATCCTGAAAGACAATGGAATAAAGAGACATCAGTGTTTCCGGGTCAATCTTTGAAATGTCCATGCCGCCTACCGTAATCGTTCCCTTATCGATATCCCAGAATCTTGAGGCAAGTCTTGAGACCGTGGTCTTACCGCCGCCGGATGGTCCGATTAATGCTGTGACTTCGCCCTGTTTTGCAGTAAAAGTAACATCTTTCAGCACACTTTCCTTACTGTCATAGGAAAATCCCACATGTAAAAATGCAATATCATATCCATCATATTTCATCTCGGTGCTTCCACTCTGTACCGGATGGGATAAAATTTCATCCAGCCGCTCGCACTGCACATCCACACTGATTATGGCAGCAAGGTTCTGCAGGGAAATCTGCATCGGGTCATAAAGTCTTGATACCAGTAATAAGAACATAAAGAAAGTCAGTAAATCAATACTTCCTTTCGAAAGTAAAATTCCGCCAACCAGTGCTACCGTCGCAATTCCAAGCTTTAAAATCATCTGGGCACCGGATACAAAAACAGCATTTCCAAGTTCTGCCGCCATTGCATGTTTTTCTACTGCTTTAATTTTCTTCTCAAGTCCAACCATATAATTTTCCTGTGCATCATTTGCCCGTAAATCCCGGACCGTCTCTAAGCATTCCTGAATGCCACCTGCGCAGGCCATTTTTAGTTTCATCTGTTTTCTGCTAAGATATCTTAAAAATTTTCCGGCACTCAGCACAATGAGGAATGATACCGGAAGCACCCACAGCGCAGCCAGTGCCATCCGCCAGTCAAAGAAAAATAAGCTGATAGCAATAATTGCCGTGGATACACAGGCTCCAAAAAGTTCCGGAATATAGTGGGAGGATGCCGTTTCTATCGTGGCACAGTCCGCCATAATGGTGCTGGTCAAATCGGATAAATCCTTTTTGCCAAAAAAAGATAATGGAATCTTTCTTAATTTTTCTGCCAGCGTAATTCTTCGCACACCGCTCTCCACATAGGTGGCAAGGAAAGTACAGTTATACTGGATATACGTTGTCACTGCAATCAGAGCCAGACAGAGAATACTTCCAATCAGATAGAACATGCCTCTGCCGCTCAGATTATCATTCAGATAATCCTCTACCAGAAAATACAGCAGTCCCACCGGAAACATCAACACGATATTTGAAACGGTTGCTGTCAGAAATGCCTTTATCATGTCATTTGCACCCTGCTCTGAAAGTGCATATTTATGTTGTAATTTTTCTTTCCAGCTCATGTTATGCACCTACCTTCCACTGTACCGATTTGTTGTATTCTTCCCACATATGGGCATATACACCACTTTCACCAAGTAACGTCTCATGAGTTCCCTCTTCTGCAATACTGCCATCCTTTAAAACGCAAATCCGGTCTGCGTCTACAATAGAGGACAGACGATGGGCAATCATAATTACGGTCTTGCCCTTAGACAGTCTGGAAAACGCTTCCTGCACCTTTGCTTCATTATCCGGGTCTGCAAAGGCTGTTGCTTCATCAAGAATCAGAATCGGTGCATTCTTTAACATAGCTCTTGCAATGGAAAGCCGCTGGGCTTCTCCACCAGATACATAGGTTCCGCTGCTTCCGATTACTGTATCAATTCCATCCGGAAGCTTCGCAATGATGTCTTCACACTGGGCTTCCTTTAATGCCTGCATGACTTCTTCCCTGGTAGCATCTTTCTTTCCCATGCGGACATTTTCCAAAATGGAAGTTTTTAATAATTTGCTGTCCTGGAATACAAAAGATACCATATCCATTAACTGCTTCGAAGAAATCTCCTTCACATCCTTATTTCCAATCAGAATGCGTCCTTCCGTGGTATCAAAGAATCGTGCCACAAGGCTTGCCAATGTTGTCTTTCCACCGCCGGACGGTCCTACAAATGCCACATGCTCGCCCTCTTTGATGGTAAGATTAATCTGATGCAGCGCATCTCTTCCGCCATCTTCATAGCGGAAGGATACATTTTCAAAGGTAATGGAGTTGTTCTCCGGCTCCTGTGCATGGGCGGTTTCCGGTAACGGTTTCTTTTCTAAAATGCTTTCGATACGGGAAATTGCATCTGCTACAATCAGCTGATTTTCACTGGAATACATAATTTTATTCATGGTCACAGTGATAATCGGCGTAATGATAATATAGAACAAAAGATTCAATAAAAAGGTATTATCTCCTCCTTTTCCGGTAAAGAAAAAGGTTGCTGCAATCAGCACTGCAAATACCGCATTGATTGCTGTTGTATACACCGTCATTGGTATCCGCATTTCCTTCGTGTATGCAATTGTCCATTTCTCATATTTCTGAATGGATGTTTGGAAACGTTTGAAGGAAAATACAGACTGTCCGAAAGTCTTTACTACCGGGATTCCACGGACATATTCCACTGCCTCACTGGACATTTCGTCCAATGCATTCTGATATTCTTCCATCTTATCTTTCATACGCTGTCCGGTCATGGTTCCCATAATTAAAAATGCTGCCACCACAGGAATCAGGCTCAAAAGTCCAAGCCGGAAATCAAATACCATAAGCAATACTAAAAGACCTGCCGGTGTTGCGATGGCTCCTGCCTGATCCGGTAACTGGTGTGCCAGATAGGTCTCTGTTGCTGCGCTGGATTCATTGACGATTTTACGGATTTTGCCGGTTCCGTCTTTATCTAAAAATCCCATTGGCAGCGTCAGGATATGCCGCATCAGGCTGGTGCGGATATTTGCCTGGACGCGGAATGCTGCCAGATGGGAACACATCAGCGCGCACACATAAACCAGCATGGATAAAATGGCAAATCCAACGGCTGCCCAGCCATATTCTTTTAAATGAGCTGCTTTGCCAAAATCCGGTGCCACAGAAAGCACTTCTTTCATAATTCTCCAGATGTAATAAAATGGTACCAAAGCCAGCCATGCGCTGATTACCGATAAAATCCAGGATGCTATGGTCAGATAGCGGAATTTACCGGCATAGACAAAAAGCTTTGATAAGGAACTTTCCTTTTTCACTTTTCTTCTCCTCCTTTAAAAATAATTGATTCTTTCTACTTATTGAAACGAAAACTGTTTTAAAAACCGCTCCCGGTGTGCTGCTGTCAGCGGATAATACTCTGCCACTTCTCCCTCTTCGATATGTAAAATGTGGGTACAGCACATTGCAATAAGCTCCGGGTCATGGGTAATAATAAATGTTGTTTTACCGTATTTCTTCAGATGTAAAAATAAGTCTGCCGTCTGCTTCATATGGCGGTAGTCCAGTCCGCTGGTAGGTTCGTCAAAAATCAGTACCGACTTATCCGCCAATAGTGCCGATGCAATCGCCACCCGCTGTTTCTGTCCGCCAGACAAAGACATGGGATGCCGTTCTGTAAGTTCTGATAAATCAAGTTCTTTTAATACCTGTGGCACTTTTGCTTCTTCTGCTTCATTCATGCCAAGGCGGATTTCATCCTCCACGGTCTCGCAGAACAACTGATGGTTCACATCCTGCATGACCATATAGCATTCCTTTAACATCTGTCCCGGTTTCTGCCATTTTCCATGCAGCTTTGTCTGTCCTTTAAACTTCTTCTCAAGACCGCACATACACCGTAAAAATGTGGATTTTCCTGCTCCATTATGTCCGGTAACTGCCACAATGCTTCCCTCCGGGAGCGAAAAATCTTTCACTTTAAGAACCGGCAGCTTTTCATAGGAAAAGTTGTAATTGTGGAATTCTATTGCCGGGAGAGTTGCCTGCTTCTGTACGCCCGGTTCTACTGCTTCTGTTATTGCCGATTTTTCTGTTGCTCCATGCAAGTTTGTTGTTTTCCATAAGTTTGCAGTTTTCGGCTCCTCCGGGAAATCTGCTGCAACCGTTGTCATGCGGCGCAGTCCCAATTCTTCTAACCGTTCCGGTGGAAATGTCCGGAATTCTTCCATGGATATGTCAAATAACACGCTGCCTTCTTTTAAATATATAACCCGGTCGCAGATTTCCTTCAGCCAGTAAAGCCGGTGTTCTGCAATCACGATGGTCTTTCCCTGCGCCTTCCACAGTTTTAGTGTTTCTTTTAAATCTTCAATGGCATCCAAATCAAGATTTGAGGTAGGCTCATCCAACACCAGCACTTCCGGCTGCATGGCTGCCACTGACGCACAGGCAACCTTCTGCTTTTCACCTCCGGATAATCGAAAGATATTGCGGTTCATTAACTTTTCCATGTTTAAATCACGGACTGCCTGTTCTCTCCGCTTTAGGATTTCCTGCTCCGGCAATCCCATATTTTCACATCCAAATGCCACCTCGCTGTTGGTATCCAGACAGAAGAACTGGCTTCTTGGATTCTGGAATACACTTCCGACCCTCGATGCAATGATATAAAGCTCTTCTTCTTTTACCTTAAGCCCGTTTACTGTTATCTCGCCCTCTAATGTACCTTCATAAAAATGTGGAGTCAGTCCGTTTAAAAGTCTTGTAATCGTAGTCTTGCCACAGCCGGATTCTCCGCACAATAAGACGCAGGAGCCGTCCGCAACAGACAGATTAATATTATGGAGTGCGCCTATGTCAGCGGTTCCATATTGAAAATTAACATTTGAAATCTCTATCATTCGTCCGTTCCACCTTTCTATGCTACAAGCCCTGCAATCCATGCCGCATACGGACTTAATGCAATGAGAAACAGCAATATATCCTGCATATGAAAACCGATTTTGCATACATTGGTGCGCCGCACTTCTCCGCCTAAGCCTCTGGTCAGCGCTGCCGCATTTAATTCTTCCCCTATTTTTGCAGAACAGACCATCAACGGAACCAGCCGGTACTCTATCATTTTCGTCACGTTTTTGCCGCCCAGCCGGATATCACGCATCCGCATGGCTGCATTGATGGATGAAAATTCATCTGCTACCGTTGGAAAAAAGCGGAACATGACGGACAGCGGAATCGTTATTTTATCTGTCACATGCATTTTCGACATAGCTGCCGTAAATTCGCTTACCGTTGTTGTCTCAATCAAATACATGCCCAGCATGATTCCTGGCAGGAACCGGGATAAGATGCCGCAGAGTGCCAGCAGCAGGAAATTTACAATGCCTGTGGTGCGTGGTCCGAAATACCAGAAACAAAGATACGCCGCCGCATAAATGAGGACATAGGTAAATGCCCGTTTCCATTTTCCAGCCAGTAAAAAAAGAACAACAGGCAGCACACACAACATCGGTGCCAGCAAATCCACATTTTTCCCTCCGGCGCCGCCTAAAACAAATACTGCTACCGTAAGAAGCAGAAACATTTTCGTCCGCGGGTCAAAGGTTATTCCTGTTCTTTTCTCATCGGGCTGTAATAAGCTACCCTGCATTATGCAATTCCTGCCTTTACGAAATGCTTTTTCAAAATTGCTTTACCGATGAAGCCGCCGATAATTCCGCAGACCAGACAGGAAACTGCCAGTAATGGAGCAAGCCAGGTATTTCCCATAATTTCAGTAAGGCTGGTGATGTATGCCTCACCAAAACTCTGGCGGGTCAGGAAATATTCTTCTGCATTGATTAAAAGCGGAACGAAGTTTCCAAAGATAATCAGCGAAAATACGGCATAGCTTGCAATGGTCTTCTTACTGCTCTTATAATTACCGCTCTTTGCAATCAGGTCTGCAATGAAACCGAATACAATTCCAAAGATAAACGGCCAGTATCCCATTCCGGTAACCCACAGGAACAGTCCTACGATTATGGAATAAATCGTAATCATTCCAAATTTTTTGACTTTGGTCATAAACAGCATCATTGGAATTCCGCCCAGTAACGGCACCAGAACACATAACATTGGCATCATAATCGGAATGAAGCCAAGCATGGCAACAGCTGTCATAATGACACAATAAATTGCTGCATAAATACCTACATTAATCAGATCTTTTCCTTTTAACTTTGCATTGTTTTTCATTTCTAATGCTCCTTTTGATATTTTTTATTATATAGCACTGTCTAACGAAAATTAGGTTTGACTAACCAATATTTTTAAGAAAAGACTGCTTCCTGCTGTTACAAGATAAGCAGTCTTACTATCTTTTACACTTCGAATTTTAAAATGGTATTCCAGCCTGCATAGTTGAATTTTTCCAGCATATGAACGTATTTCCGTGCAGTTTCTTTCTCCATCTTATGACGCACAACTTCAAACATGCTGTCAAATAATGCCCTTGTCATAATATGGATGAATTCTCCCGTCACTTCATTTTCCTCATCATTCTGAAAATGAATAACCTCCATGAACTTGTAGGTATATTCTGCCTCTACTTCTGCCAACTGTTCTACAAAATTCTGGAACTTCGTTCCATAGGACGCCTCTAATAACAGCTGAAATGCGGTAAAATTATCATAGATGTAATCCAGCATTTCATCCATTCCGGATATTACATAGTCATCCATTTCTTTCGGCTGCCGCTCCGGCTCTACTGCATGAAATTCTTCCTGCGTCTTCACAAAAAGATTCATCATATACTCTGCCACCGGTCCTACAATTGCTGCAAACAGCCCTTCTTTGTCTTTAAATCTGGAATAAATAGAACCTGTGGTTGTTCCCGCTTTCGCCGCAATGGTGCGAAGCGATGCATCGGAATAACCCTTTTCTAAAAATTCTTCCGTTGCGCAGGAAAGAATTCTTTCCGATACGCCTTCGATTGGTTTAGTCACTGATGCCTCCGTTTCATTTATAACAGTGTTATATAACACTGTTATAAATATAATTAGTTTTGTGGGAGATGTCAAGGGTTTTTTCGTTACCTTACACTCTTAAAATACTGTATCAGTATATTCTTAATGTAATTATACCTTCTGGCATAAGAATTTTCCACCCGGATTAACTCAAATCCATGTGCCCGGCAAATTGCATTTTTCTTCTCGTCTCTCGCCCGTACAATGGCATTTTCTTTATGTTCTTTTCCGTCTAACTCAATGGCGAGTATCGGCATGTCCTGTCCCCGGTATCCTTTTTCATATACCACAAAGTCAAATCTTCCGGTATAAAAAAGGTCGTCATAGGATTCATTTTCCTGAAATACGTGTGCAATGCTGACTTCTCTCTGCACAACGCAGCGGTTATTTGTATTCAGCACATTATCTAGTGCATGATTTAATGTGGTTAAAAATGCAGCCTCTGTCTGCGTGCTGTACGGCTTGATTCCCAATGCCCTGGAAGAGGTCTCTCTTGCTGTCACCTGCGCCTCACCGTTGGTCTGGACATAATCTACCAGCTCATAAATATCATCATCCCCAGCGGAATGCAGACGCTTCAGTTCCTTGATATCCGACAATATTACCAACTGGTCTTTTGCCCGGGAGGTTGCCACATTAATCAGTTCTTTATTATTTTTCAGCCAGTCATAAGTTCCCTGATAAGTCTGCTGGGTGATTGCCAGCGAAAAAAGCACAACATCTTTTTCATCTCCCTGAAATGCATGAACCGTTCCGCAGGGAATATTTTCCATCCCATTGTCTTTCAACGCCTTGTTAATCAGCTCTTTCTGATTGGTAAACGGAGTAATGATACCAATACTCTTATCCGGATGTTCTTTGATAAACGAAATAATCTCTTCCACTTCCTGCGGCGCTGTATTCTTATAGTTGGTGGTATTTGCTGGAATATTCTTAAAAATCAGCGGATTAGCTTCTTTATCCGGACTGTTGATAATCAGCTTGTTGTTATAATATTTTTTATTATTAAATGAAATAATTTTCTTATTGCAGCGGTAATGGTGGCTGAGCAGAATTTCCTCGCTGACTGCATCACATGCCAGATAGGTCTTATAAATGGAATTCTTTATATAATCATACTCATCTGTCACTCCATAAATCCGCTTAAGCTTCTCATTATCTATGGAATTCAGCAGAATTACCGGGCTCAACTGCTGCGGGTCACCTACTAACATAAGACTTCTGCCCCGGATAATCGGCACTAATGACATGGCAATATTTCCCTGGCTTGCCTCATCCATGATGACCATATCAAAATAAGTTCCCGGCTCACCAATCTTATGTGCCGATATGGATGTAGTTGCAATAATCGGGAAAATTCTCTGGAACTTCTTCAAATTTTCTTCCTGACGGATATAGGTATTAAACTGCTTGACTTTCTTTTCCTCATCCGGACAGTTTACAATCTCCATTAAATCCTGATTTTTCGGTTCCTTCAGACGCTGGATATATTTTGCAGACGTATAGTAGAGATATTTCTTAAACAGCTCCTCATCTTCCACTACAAGTTTCAATGCTTCTTCATCTGTAATCTCACCAATTTCTGCTAATTTTTTCCGTACCTCCTGAAGCTGAACACCCTGCAATTCTGTCTGAAAGGTCAGATGCTGATTAGTCTCTATCATTTTAAGAATCGCTTCTTCCCGCTCCTTTAATTCGATTCTCTCTTCATGCCTCTGTAAAAGCTTGGTCAGCTTCTCCGTCCTTCTCGTCTTATCGTCCTTGTTCTTCTCAAGGGTACTGTCAAATATGGAAATATCCTTTGTCCGCTTATACAAATCCCGAATATCATCCAGTGCCTGCAGCACACATTTATCATTCCCAAGGCGGATAATTGGAAATGGTATCATCCCCTTATTCCGATAAGGAATGGACTTTAATTTATCGCACACTCCATCAATGGGATGATTGTTATAAGACGCAAATAAGACCGTTTTCTCGTTAAAGAAAGCAGTCACCATAGTATTTACGATGGTATTTGTTTTGCCGGTTCCCGGCGGTCCCTGGATATATGCCAGCGGATATTTCATGGCATTATGAATTGCCAGAAGCTGATCCAGATTGATTTTCCGATCTAAAAGTGTTATCGGATAATTTTTTCTCCGGTCTACCTGTTTTAACAGTTCTCCGAAAAATGCTTTTATCGGAATGGTCACTTCATCTTTTTCATACATTTTATGAATTGCTTCATACTCCTGATGAAGATCCACCAGCAAATCCCTGCCGACTGCAATTACATATGGCATATCATCTACACCGTTTATCTGGGGATTGGACTTCGTTATTTTATCTTTTATCAGCTCCTGATTCTTTTCAAAATCATTTAAAAGTTCATAGTCATCTGCATCTAGGAATTTCCTTATTCCGAATTTTGCTTCCGGCTTATTCTTCTCCAACGCAAACTCCATACAGACGGTTATTTCTTCATCCTGCCTTAGGGTTCTCTTCAACACATCCAACCGCAGCTTTCTGTACGCCAGCACATAAATCCCCTTCGGCGTGTGTATACTTAATACATTTATTGCAAGCTGCTTCATTTTCTTGTTGGATGCAGCATCCTTTGCTCCATATTGGAACTTCGATACAATCTGCTTAAACTGCTCCGGTGCGAGCTTATAAGCTCCCTGCCATTCACCATCCAGATGCTCAATGAGTGCATAATCTGTTTTGTAAGGTACAGAATCCATTTTATTGCAGTCAACAAGATAATTGAGCACCTTCAGATTTGCAATATTATCAAAGATTCTCCGGTATTTTCCCTGGTTATATGTAATATCATCTATCAGCTCCTGCTTTGTTTCAAAATAAGAGCCTTCTATTACTGCCGATGACAGTATGGAATCAATATAAATGTAAAGGCTCATTGTGGTATACTGCCCCAAATGCAGTCCCATTACATGCATGGATTTCCGGATAGGGTCTATCTCCATAATTCCAATCCAATATTTTGTTACTTCATCTTTTCCGTTTCTGTACTCTATACTGAGCCATTTTCTCTCATGAATGGCCCGGAAGATATCTCTGCAAATTGTGTTCATGGTTTATAATTGTTTTTCCATTCCCTCTTCTGAATATGATTTTATCCACCCGCATCGTACTGCATCTGAAACTGTATATTTCACCCGTTCACTTTCTCCCTCACCAGACGTTTTCATAATAAAAAACTCTAGGTATTGTATCAACTGTTATTCTCAACCTAATTTTCAAATTGCAATTTAACACTTAAAATTTTTTCAAACAATTCTTCATTATCAATTATTAGAATACACAATTTTTCTCTTGCGCGAGAAACTCCCTGATACCATAGTTTATAAAATATATAGTCAGGATTCGGATGCTTCTTACCTTGCAATCTTCCTTCTGCTGTATATCGAAAATTTCTATCCATAGAAAAAATTACATTATCAAATTCTTGTCCAATTATATGGTGTGTATTAACATAATCTCTAAATTGATCTATATCCGACCTAATCCTTGAAGGTGTATATGATATAAACTTATAGTTTTTATCATTTACATAATGCCTTACTATTTCTTTTGCGGTTTCATAATTATCTGCATATAATACTTCTATATTGCTATAATCAATATATCGTTTGGGTTTATTTTTCAAATCAATAACATTTTTTATAAAAGATACTATCTCCGCATTCGTTCTGATTTTATCAGACAATTTATTTTCAACAAATTCCTCTTGTTGTTTTAATTGTTCTGGAATATTACGGTTTTGTTCCGTATATGAAAGAACCTGAAAAAAATCATACGAAAATATGCATTTGATTCCTTTTTCTTTAAAAGCTTTTATTAAACAATCAAAATCAATTTGATACAATCTTTGTGACTCATCAATTAAAACACATTCATAATTTGATACTACATCCTCATTACAATCCCTTACTGAAATAATATCAAATTTCTTCTGTCTAGACTTTAGTTCAATATGTCCTTGTGAAAGAATACCTGAATGTATAATACATACTTTCATTTCATCCCCTAAAGTTCTGGCTATATCATAAAGCAATAAAGTTTTTCCTGTTCCTGCAGTTCCACAAATTCCCCATATCTTTTGTTCTCCGCTTCTAATACCATTAATAATTTTATTCTTAATTTCTTCTTGTTGAGCAGTCAAATAATAACTTTCATGTAAAAATTTCACCGGCATATTTATTGGTGAGATTAAATAATCCTTTGCTGTAAATAACTTTTCTATATTATTTTGAATGCACCTTTTGCTACACTTTATCAATTTTACTATATTATCAATACTTACTTTCTCCAAGTTATTACCATCATATAAGTATACTTTTTGATGTTTTATATAACAAAAAGTATATATTTTTCTATTTAAATGAGAAAGATAATATCTATTTTTCTTTAACTGATATTCAATCCTTTCACTTTCTATCTCCCGACTTTTTAATTCAATATTTACAACCGGTCCGTCTTCATATATTTTTAGTAAATCAAATTCCTTAGAAATTTGAGGAATAGCAAAACCATAAAAGAAATTATCCAAATCAGACATTTCTAATCCTTTTAATGATAGTGCCTTTACAAAATCCATTAAAGTTTCAATTTCATCCTTTTTAACCCTTTTTTCCTTATAACACTCAGCCATCGAATTTTTATATTCACAAAAATTCTGTAAATTTCTTCCCAAACACAGTATTGCTAAATTAATTGCTTTCATTTCATAAACTCTCCTTTATCTACAATTTACTTCAAACAATATTATCATATGTTTTACCATATCCTTTTTTCTCCATGCAAACTAACAATTAGTATTAAATTTTCGCACTTCGAGCAAATTACATATATTGAAAGTCTTTTATTTTTCTTGGTTCTGTAATAAGAAAATCTGCAACATGTCTACTTTTCAAATTCATCCACTGAAATTTTCAATACCCTTCCTTTTTTCTATTGCAAAGGCATTCATACTATCAAGACTCCCTATTTAATCTACTTTTCCTTTCTACCTTTACCATTTCAAAAAATCTATCAAGTGTTCCTATCGCATCACATGGACCAATCGAACATAAAAACCCAGAATTTTCCCTGTTTGCCTCCGTACGCAACTTATCAATCAATAAAATATTATCAATCTGAAGCTTTGCCAAACTTTCAACGTCTTTTCTACGCTGATTTACACTTGTGGAATTTATATATTTAAACATTTTCCCTAAAATTCCAGCTATAACATCTGATAGCTGAACGAATACATCAGTCTCAGATTTCACAAACTCAAAATTATCTGCCATATTATCCCCCATTGCTATCTGTTTTTTTACCATGTCCTGCACTGTCGTTTCCTCATCAAATATATGCTTTGACTTCTGATATTTTCGGATAGGGTCAATATAGAATTCTACATAATTATCCTGCATAACATAATCATCATTTTCATGTAAAAATATTAATTCATCTAACTCGGCAGCCCTAGCAAGCATTCCAGCAAGAAATTTTTCCTCTTCTCTCATTTCTCTCCTTCTCCCAAGCAGAAACAGTAAGTCATTGCAAAATGATCCTATCTCTTCCTTCTGTATATTTGGATACTTATATTTAAACATCAATGCTTGTAATGTATCTGCTTTTCCTTCAAACATGTAATAAAATACACTCTTCAACTTAAAATAGTCATATCCAAATTCACTTATTTCATCAAATTCTACAATAGAATCGAATATTTCAACAAGTGTATAAAATAAATTGTTCACATTAGTGTAATGAATATAAAAGGGCGATTTATCTATCCATGATAAAGTTTCAAATAATCGTCTTTCCTTCACGCATTGCAAAAAATTACCTTTGGCATATAAGTTTTTAAACTTAATCTCCTCTACATTCGCTTGCAACATTAAAGGTTTTCGGAATGTTTCTATCGAAGCTTCTACTTTTTCTTCCTCTTTTCTAACTAATCCTCCCAGCACAAAATCAGCTTTGTAATCGCTATTAAACTGTTGCTTGCTATCATCAATCCAAAACTTTCTACAATTATTACTTTCATCATAATAGAAGACATACTTTTTTTGATTGTTAATTCTCCACATATCACACAATTCCTGTTGCATAGAAACAAATGGATCTATATCTTCTTCTTTTGCCATGGAACAAGCACCTCCAACCAAAAAAATTATTTAATTATTTTTTCTGCTTTTTAATCATTTATGTATTATTCACGCACTTTCAAAGTATATTGTAAATTTACAACTTTATTTTTCTGTTTCAATCAAAATTTTTAAATATACATTATTTATTTTCTCCCAACTCTACTACTTCAAGCTTTATTGAATCCACTCTGCAGGAATCAGTTTTTCACCATTTCTCCATACGCAAACTTCATTGACCCCTTTCACATCACCATATATTGACGCATCAGCATGTTCTAATACAAGAATCTGCATATTGTTGTTAACATTTGCTATACTCTGGGTCATAGTTATAAATATACTTTTCACAGCCTCTCTATCCAAATCTTTCCACTCCCTAACTTGGCTATCATCTGTTGCACCATGTGGAAAATACACCTGACTTGGTTGATCGAATACAACAAAATTAGGTACAGAAGACTGAAAAGTAGAAAAAAACTCTTGCAATCCAAGTATAGTGGAAACATGATAAGCTAACCAATTTGAACCACTACCAATTTCCCATAAATAATCTTTTCTATCATCTTCTCCATCTATCTCTATTGTCAAATTTTTATAATCTAATCTAAACGGATTATCTGGACGTTCTGTATCCATCAACTTCAATAATTCCATCTGTTTTTCTGATATCTTTGTAATTGCATTTTCAATTTTTCTTTTAATTACAACTTCATCTGCAATCTTTTTCAATTTATCAATTCTTTCCCTAAGCTTTAATATCTCTCCATTCAACTCACCATCAGCCTCCAAAGATGCTATAGTTTGGCTCGCATATTCGATTTTCCCTAAAAATCTTGATATACCATCCAATGTGTATCTATTTGGATTATGTTCATCAGCCTCTCTTAAATGTTTATTTTCCTCAATTCTAATTCTTCTTTGAGCCGCAGCAAGCTCATCAGTCAATTTTTGAATCTGTCCCTTTACCATATCATATTCTCTTTCAAATGCTGCCGGAATTTCTTCCATCTGTTTCTTTTTCTTCCTATTATCTTCTAGCCTGCTTAAATACATATTTCTTTGAATATTATCAGAACACTTTTGTTGACATATAGGACATATATGTTCCCTTTTTGCTCTTTCATCCAACCATTCTGTAATATTTAATCTCTCAACTTGTATTGAAAGTGCATCTCTATACTCAGATACACTTTTCATCAGTTGCGTCATTTCAATATAGCGATTTTTATATTTTGTAAGTTCTATGGCAAGTTCATTTTCTTTTTCTCTTAACTTCACCATTTCCTCTGAACTCTTTATTATTGCATTACCTCTGATTACTTTTTCTTCCGTATTATCTTTTACAAGTTCTTGAAGCAACCTCATTTGTGCTTCAAATCTCATATTTTTACTATTTTCTTCTAATAACCCTAATTCAACTGCAACTGAAATCCATGCTTTAATTTCATTTTCCCATTGAATAGTTAATTCACATATTTTTTTATAATCGCGCTCTCTCTTCTTTAATTTTCTCTGTAAATCCATCAATTCCTGACGTGCCGACAAAACCTCTGGAGTAACAGCCCCTAACACATACGGAAATATATTTATTAGTTTATTTCTATGCTCTGTCTTATCCGTTTTATAAAACAATATATTTGCATTTGCCACCACATTCTGAGGTTGAAAGCAGAACGACATCAAATCGCGAAACGCCGGTCTACTACTATAATAATTATCTTCTGTTTCTAAAAAACTCAGCTTTGCATACTCATCTAAAAATCTCTTTACTACTTGGCAATTTGAATTTTTCTCTGGTATATCAGGTATTTCGATTTTTTCACCTTGAATAAGCATCATATCGCTTGTTGACTTTTGTGCACCTGGTTCTCTCCTCGCCAATAAGACTTTATTCTTCTCAAGTTTTACAACTACACCAAACCAGCTACATGCATCCCTTATTGTCTGCGTGGGAATATAACATTCTCCACTTGCCAAACAATAATCTATTATAGGTATAATCGCTGATTTGCCAGTTCTCGAATCACCCGAAATTACATTAACTGAATTTTCATTTAACGCAATCTCTTTATATGCGTATTTTTGATTTTTAGGCCACAATAAAAGTTTTTCTATTTGAAATTGCATTCTAAAACCTCACTTTCAAAATTTCTTCAATCTGCATTAAATCCATTTCTGCACACCATTGCCCTATTTTTTCAGCATTTTTACCCATTTTTAAAATATTAGCAGATTCCTTGTTTCGTTTTCTCAATTCCAGTGGAAAAAATGTGTTATTTTCTATATCCATAGAAATCAATCCAGCTTTTATCGCTTCTGCTATTGACATTGCTGTTATATCTTTCATATTTTGTATATCATTATGAAGATTGCTAATTAAGTCATTTTTCAAAACATCTTTTTTCATAAATTTGTCAGACATAATGCGCATTCCAGACACCTTGTTTGTAGACTTAATCTGCTCTGCAATATCCTCTTTCATTGTCATCGGCAACACAATAAATAGTTCTTCAAGTGGTACTGCTTCATTCTTTTCTGAAAAATATCCTAATATAAAGTTCCACAAAAGGTATGCACCCAACATGGGATTTCGCACATTATCATATTCATCAAACATTTTTATCATCTTCTTTCAATTTTTGCTCATAATTTGGATGCCATCCAATTTGTTGCTGATCTGCCAATTCATGATAACAGCCATTCTTAAAGCTCCTTGGAATCACCATTATTCCCATATTTACATCTTCATCTTGGCACTTATAATATAAATATTTACCTCTTCTAGACTCTTCCCATTCATCCTTATCCAACTCTATAATATTTCTTTTTGTCTTCCAACGCTCTTCTAATTCTTTGTAATAGTCCTGTAATATTTCTTCATTTATATCCCCATTTACAGCCCACATTGTTCTATTTGTAAAAGCTTTCAAGTAATCATTTATTGCTACTAACTGTGCATCATAATCTAAATTAATTATCTGAAGTTGTCTAATATATGTCTTGCATTCATTTTGCTGCAATTCTATTTCTGCCTTTGTTGGACCTGGAGCCAATTCAATCAAAGCTTTATTTTGATTAATCAATGTTTGTGTTAATGTCAGCTCTTTATTAAACCTTTCTTTAGCTATTTGCATAACTTGTCCACTCTCAATCTGCAATGCTGTCGTTTTATCAATCCAGCCTAACATTTTATCAAAAACTAATTGTTGTATATCTGATGGCAAATAAGTCTTTGCTCTAAATTCATCATATATTTTATCGGTGTGCCCCTCACCTATTACAACTAATTTGAATTTCTCAATAATATCCAATGCATACTTCTTGTTTTCCTCTGCCAAAAATGTCATTATATAATTATTAATAGAATCATTTTGCTTAATATATTCTCCACTTTTTCCTATAAATTCTCCTCTTATCTTTTTGTATTCCACTTCTGCTTCTTTTTCATTACGTGCTTGATTTAACCATGTAACGATATTTCCACTTTTATTCACATTAATAACCAATGTAAATAATGTAAAACCTATAGGCAGTTCATTTTCCTTAAGTGCAAGAAGCCAATTATACAAGGTTTTCCACAAATCAATAGCCCTGTCTGAAACAGGATTTCTATTTGACAATGCACTTTTTGTTTGTATAGCTGTTTTTTCTTTTCCATTTTCAATACCTATATCATCGAATTTTTCGACACTTACCACGCTGTTAATTTCACAATTTAATAATTCAAATAACATCTGACGCACCTGCAATCCATAACCATATAATTTATCCGGTACATGTGTATTTGCGATAGAAATTTTTGTTTCATCCGACACGTTTATCACCTCTCTCACTTATAGTACTGTCTTTAATAATTACTCTATTATTTTTGCAAATTTTAAATACAAAAAAGCCCCCAAAAAAACCAATACCTTAAGCATTGTCTCTTTTGTGAACTTCTAAATTTTTTCTTATTATAATATCTGCTCTCATTTCTCATAACTCACTCTCCCAAATATGATATAGATATTATGCGACTATTTTTTACAAATTGCAACCCTTTTATTGACAAATTGTCTGATTTTTCTATCTATAAATAATATTTTACTACTGGATTCATCAATAAATATCAACGTGTCAAATTCTCTTGGCAAGTTCAATTGCGATATATAATTTGTCCACGTCATGATTTGCTGCCGCCAGCCCAGTTGCATCATAAATTGTCTGGTCCAGCACATCGCCTATAACCAGAAAATTATATAAATCCCAACCATAAAAATCACAGACTGCCTGAACTCCAGCCAGTTCCATCTCCACGGCAATACATCCTTCCTTTTTCCTTGCATCAAGCTTCGCTTTCGTTTTCCGATATATTGCATCCGTTGTCCAGACTTTTCCTGCCACATTAGGAAGTCCTAAATTATCAAATATGAATTTCACAATCTGATAATTTCTAATTTTCATATAATTTGATGGTTCTGCATAGTGATAACTCATTCCTTCTTCCCGGTAACTTTCTATTGGAATAACAAACTTTCCTGTTGTCTTGTCACTATCCAGCGAACCTGCTAAACCAAACATAATAAACCTGCTTGCGTCCGTCAGCCAATTTGCATCTATCACATCACTCCCTGCCATTGAAGAACCTATATGGCTTAAGTATGCCGCAATTTTCATATTATCTATTTCAAAAACATATACCTTTGTAATTCCATTGCAACACTTTATTGTACCAGCCTGCTCATGTGCATATGTTTTCAGTATATAGTCAAATATCTGCTCTGAAAAAACAATAATACACTTATCACACAACTGCCTTTTCTCCCCATAAAAATCCTTCGGTCTAATTATTGCCTCTGAATTATCAAATGCCTCTGTTATCATTTTTCTGGCTCCTTAGGTCACTCTGCCTCATGATTTTTTACAAGTTTTTGTATACTCAACTAAAGTCATTTTTTCGTTTATAACTGTTTCATCGCCGACTCTGACAAATCCACATTTTTCATATAAATAGCAATTTTTTTCTTCTTGCTTAATAGTATCTAACCGCCATTCTATTGTATCAGAAGAATACATTTCAAATAATCGTTCTATTACAGCACTTGCTATTCCTTTATTTTGAAATTGCGGAATAACAAAAATAGGGGAAATCCATTTTACATTTCTCCCATTATGCCATTTAACTCTTACACCACCTACTCTCTTACCATTAAACAAAATAAAATAGAAATCCGAATTGTCTTCAATTATCTTCTGTGTTATTTTTTCAAGACTTTCTTTTGCCGGGCTTGTAATATCATCCCGATATTTTTCATATAACGCTATAAATGCTTCTACCTGCAATTTACGCAAACCTTCTGCTTCTCCACTTGTTATGAGTTCCAATTCTATTACATCATTCATTTTTTATCTCTCCTTCTTGTAAACCTATTTCCAACAGTTCTTTACAAATGCTCTTTCACCTACAAAACCTGCCACCGGCAGCTCCTTCCAGATGCCTGGTAGCATAAAAAAAATCGCACTAAACCCTCAAAGTCCAGTGCGATATTTCCAATCTAAGATATAAAATGTGTTAAATCATCTCTTATATTCTGGTTTTATGCACTAGACTAAAAGACCTACACGCCATAAACTAATGCACTAACCTTGCATATTTATAGCTGTGTACGTCCGTAATACATGTACATATAACGTCTTGAATATAAGTTCTGATTCATGTGTATGTTCTCCTTTTTTTGTTGGTAAATATACCATTATTGGCAATTCATGTCAACAATAGGCAACAATATATTTTTAAATATTATTTCACCATACTCTGTTTTTCTTCCATGCATACTACTCTGCTGTATAGATATGACTTCTTGTATTTGGGCACAAATACAATATAATACTTACAATTCCACTTTGTATGTGCCAAACTATTAACATTCATTTATGATAGTCTCCTTTGTTTTTAATATAGTTGGCAACTGGTAAATCCTGTCTTTACCAAAGACGGCGACAACCTCAAAGTCAGCGTGTCCGTAAAGTATCTGGATAACAAGTCGAAAATGACGCAAATCTCACAGTATGAGCTTGTGCTTCATAAGGACGATAACTGGAAGATTGTAGAATAAATGTTACAGCAGAATAGTATGGTAATTGTTTATCCAATCTATACTATTCTGCTTACAATTAGATTGACAAAATAAGAATCCCTCTCATATAATTGGTTGCAATGGTATTGAGGAAATACAACCTTAAATGTATAATGGGAAAGTAGCATTGCAGGAATGAGGTAGGCTAATGAATAAAATATTGATTATTGAAGATGATTTAGAAATAAATGCGTTATTGGCTGATTTTCTAAAAGAAAAAGGATATGCTGTGCATTGCCAATATGATGGACTTCATGTTCTGGATTTTTTGAATAAAGAAAAAATTGATTTGATTATACTTGATATTATGCTTCCTTATCGGAGTGGTGATATTATTTTATCTGATGTACGCAAGAAATTTACGATACCTGTTATTATTATTTCAGCGAAAGAAACTACACAAAATAAAATCGACTTGCTTCGTCTGGGAGCAGACGATTATATCACAAAACCTTTTGATATGGAAGAAGTGCTTGCCAGAATTGAAAGTAATCTGCGAAGAGTACAATTTCAAAATAGCCAGACAGAATGTTTGCAACATAACAATCTGACTTTAGACCTAGAGAAAAATACAGCATTTTTGAATGGAATAGAATTATCCTTAACCGCTAAAGAATTTGGCATTTTAGAATTGTTGATGAAATATCCAGATAAAGTATTTTCAAAATCGAATCTTTTTCAAAGTGTTTGGGATACAGAATATATTGCTGAAGATAATACACTTAATGTTCATATCAGTAATTTACGCAATAAATTAAAAGCGATATGCTCTGATACAGAATTTATTGATACTGTTTGGGGCATTGGCTACCGCCTACATAAAGCTAAGGATTAAACGTTCCTTAGCTTTATTATTTTTTTAACTTTTCTCATTACGATTTAAGAAATTCTTTAAAATTGCCCGTTATACTGGTTTAAGTAAAGGAGGTTTGGGATATGAGTTCAATTATTTTAGAAGCAAAGTCTTTAACCAAAGAATATAAACAAACATTAGCATTAGACCACATAAATTTACAAATAAAAAAAGGAAAAATTTATGGATTTATTGGTCAAAACGGAGCAGGTAAGACTACTTTTTTAAGATTAGTCACAGGGCTTGCGTTTCCAACAAGTGGTACACTTTCTTTATGGGGAAATTCTGGAACAGAAGAATTGCAGAAACAGCGTAAACGAATTGGAAGTATGATTGAAACGCCTGCTCTATTCCCGTCAATGACTGCCTATCAAAATATGGAAGTACAGCGTATTCAACGAGGCATACCAGATAAATCAGTTATTAAAAGGACATTAGATATGGTTGGATTGCAAGATACAGGTAAAAAGAGTGTCCGCAATTTTTCATTAGGTATGCGTCAACGATTGGGGATAGCGGTTGCACTTTTAAATACACCAGAACTATTGATTTTAGACGAGCCTATCAATGGTCTTGACCCTGCTGGAATTGTAGAAATCAGAAATTTATTAAAAATTTTGAATAAAGAATATGGTATGACCATTTTGGTTTCAAGCCATATCTTAGAAGAATTGTATCAAACAGCATCAGAATTTATTCTGATTGACCATGGAAAAATTATAGAAGAGATTTCCGATTATGAATTAAATGAACGGTGTAAACGACATATAGCAATTAAAACAACAGATGTTCAGAAAACGGTTCTGGTTTTGGAAGAGAATCTTCATACAGATAACTTTAAACTAATGCCAGATGGCATAATTCGTTTGTATGATTATTTGAATGATTTAGAGACAGTTGCGTCTGCTTTGGCAGAATCGCACATTCTTGTAACAGGACTTTCTGTATCTGGCGATACTTTGGAGGACTATTTTTTGAGCAAAATAGGAGGAACAAAAGATGTCAAATCTCCTAAAAACTGAGTTATATAAGTTGTTTCACAGTTGGTATTTTTGGGGAATTGGAATATTCAATCTCCTTTTGAGTAGCATATTGCTGTTAGATAGTAAAGAACGCTCTTCAAACTTAATTATGGCATCATTATACAATATTCCGTTACTCTATTTTTTGAGTATAGTGTTTATAGCATTGTTCATTGGAAGTGATTTTAGTGGAAGAACTTTAAATACTTATATTACTGCCGGACATAAAAGAAGTTCTATATTTAGAGTAAAGTTAATTGTATCTCAAATAGGTTGTATTGTCATTCTGGTATTTCCATTATTTGTACATGGAATTATTAGTCAATTTTATATTGGAGAAAAACTTTTTTGGAATGATAGCACATATACTATGGTTTTACTAACTCTGTTTGCCATGATAACACTGTGTGCATTACCGATGTTTTTTGCTTTTATTTTTCGTGATATGGGGAAAACACTGACAGTTTCAATGGTTTTATTTTTTGTTATGATTTTTTTGCTGAACAGTGAATCTGCACAAATAATCAGCAGAATAATACCAATGGGACAACTTAGGTTAATTTCATTGCAAAAGGTCTATTCGACAAACTTTTGCTTGTTTGTAGATTTTTTATGGAATTTTATTTTATATTTCATTGCAGGTAGTGCTTTTTTACATACAGACTTGAAATAACCGGAGGTGTTTTTTATGGATAAATTATTAAAACTGGAAAAATATCAGTTGTTACATAATTCTATTTACTGGTGTGGTATGATTGGAATATTTATTTTAGGATTTTTTACAGCAGATACTTATGTTACAGAGGTCATGGGACCGACAGAAGAAATTGCTTCTTCTCTTGCTGATATTTTTAATGGAATGGTGTATGATTCTACGTTTCTTCTTATCATCATGTCGGCTATACTTGCATTGATTTTAGGACAGGAATTTTCTAAGAGAACAATAAACTTAGAGGTCAGTGCTGGACATTCCAGAAAACAAATTTTTACAAGTAAAATAATATCGTATTTAATTGCTTTTAATCTTATGGCTCTTGTCTATCCAGTTTCAGGGTGCATAAGGGAATTTGGACGCTTTGGTGTTGCAGACGTGGGAATGTTTTTTTACAATATTATAAAAGCAATCATTTATTCTTGTCTGCTTAATAGTGCGATATTTCTAATTGCAATACTTATTTGTTGCTATTTACAGGATGCTGTAAAAGCAACCTCGGTTACAGCAATTATTATTTTTGGTCTTAGCTTATATCTTGGCTATGGAATGATGTTGAGATTACCAGTCGGTTTTTTACCTACTTATCAAATCAGAATCGTTGTCAGCATGAAAACCTTTTTTCAACCGATAGCTATTTTAGTAGGATGTATATGGTCTGGTATATTGGTATTGCTTTCGTGGATAAAATTTTGTAAATGTGATTTTAAATAGGTGGAGAAAATGTCTAACATAGAATGGATTTTAATTATCATAACAATATTTTTAGTAATACTGCTATTTCGATATATTCAATTAAAAAAACAAATCCGTAATCTTGCGGATCAAGTTAATGAATTGAATTCTGGAAATTCACAGCAGATGTTAGACATTTCGTTGATTGATAAAGATTTAGAAAGACTGGCTGGTATATTGAATCAATATAATATCAGACAACGACAGGCTGTCGCAGGCGTATTACGCAATGAAGAGTATTTAAAAGAATCTGTTGCTAATATATCACATGATTTACGTACACCTCTTACAGTCATTCTTGGTCATTTACAATTATTGCAAAAAGAAAATTTGGAATCCAGTCAAGCACAGCGTGTAAAAGTGATTTTTAGCAAAGCCGAAAAAATGAAAGAATTGGTAGAAACATTCTATGACCTTTCTATTTTGGCAGAACAGCAGACAGTTCCAGAAAAAGAAAAGTTTAATATATCTAATATGTTAATAAATTTAATTACGGAAAATGCCGTTGCATTAGAAAAGGAGAATATTTTACCCGAAATAAATCTCCCAGATTATTCAATATACGTATATTCTGATAAAAATATGGTAGAACGAATTTTACAAAATCTGTTGACAAATGCAATTAAGTATTCTGTTGGAACGATAAAAATAACACTTATGGAGAAAGAAAATAATAATATTATATTTACCATTGAAAATCCAATGAGTGACAGTTCAGAAATTGATTGCAATCGACTTTTTGACCGTTTTTATACAGGCGATAAATCAAGACATAATGGAAGTACAGGATTGGGACTTGCGGTAGTAAAAACACTTGTTGCCATTCTTGGCGGAAATATTGTTGCAAAAGTACATGCCAATAGCCTTATTATTACTCTTGAATTATAAAGTATTGAAGATATATTCGTATGATAATTCATTGAAGAGTGGACATCAAAATGTAAAGTCAATAGTTTGTAAAGTCCAGTTACAAACTATTGGCTTTTTTCATTACTGTGTAACAAGTAAATTTACGATAAAGAAATAAGGATAGTCGGCTCTTATTTGTTGCCTGCGGAGCAGATCAACAAATAAATGTTGAAGAATCTGTATAGGAAAACAGAGAAAACAAGAAGCAAATCACTTCTTATTCTCTCTGCTGTTCAAGATACCGTCAATCGTACCTTGAATGATTTTTAATTCGTTATCACTCAATAAATCAAGTGACGAATCTATCTGACGGCGGGCTGTATTTTTTTCAACATTCTTCGCTGGATAGAAATACTCGTCAACAGATATATTGAACATGGTAACTAAATCATGGAATAACTGAAAGCTAGGGTGTTTTCCGATATTTTCAATATCTGCGATATGACGTTCTCCGTAAAAGACTTTATCGCCTAAATCATTTCTGGAAAGCCCTGCTTTCTCTCTGGCTTCTCTGATTGCCAGTCCTAAAGGACGAAAATCAAAGCTGTGTGTATCTTTCTTTTTTCTCATTTTTAATCACCTAGCATGAGTTTATACTTCATGTTGTGCGATTAGAATGTATTAAAGCTCATATTATATGCATTATAAATTCAAATAAAGTATTTATAAAGTTATACTTAAATATGTACAATAAGTATTAAATAAGAATGTACAAATGTTATGATATGTGAGTTACAAGGAGGAACTCATAATGATATTAAAAAATCAAATCATAACAAATATAATAATAGAAAATGTCAATGACCTATACAAATTAAAACCATTTTTGGAGGATGGCACATTGAGGATTAATAAAAGTCAAATAGCTAGAGAATTGGAGGTAGATAGACGAACTGTTGATAAATATATAAACGGATATACAAAACCAAAAACAAGGAACTGTGATGATTGTATTACACCTTTTTATGACACTATTACAGAGTTGTTATCAGATAAAAATCAGCAGGTATTCTACTACAGAAAAGTATTATGGCAACTATTCACAACGGAGTTGAAGAATCAAACAAATCTATATCATTACTTTCTTCCTCTTTGTCTTGAGAATCTTCTCCAAGATTTTTCTTAATAAGCTTTAAATCATACTCCTGATTAATTCTATCGCAATCCTTAATATTGGCAGCAATTATTTGTTGTACTAAAATAAATTCCTCATCCCCAAAATTCTTATTTCTCTCTATTTCCTTTTCACTTATACACATAAAACTATCGAAAAAATTACTTGCCACTTTAAATTGTTCCACTTTCTTTGGCTGAAACTCACCCTTCATTAATTTTTCCATCTGTTCTTCGCTTGCATCATACACAACACCAGCAAGTTTTTTTATTCTATCTGCTTCTCGTAAAAATCTATACAAACCAACCAATTGTCTTGTTCCTGCTCTACCAACATTTGAATTTAAGACAAAATACTTGGGATATAATTCATAGCATAATTCATCTCTTTTTCTTATAATACATGCGTGTCTTCTTCCTTCTACATCTCCAATAACAACAATAAATTTGCTGATGACTTTCAAATCTTCTCTTCGCAATATATCCATTGGGTTATCATATAAAAATTTAATATTTGATGCAAACGGAAATTCACCCCTGCCATGTACCATCCACTCTTCATTTACGCCAAATACATCAACAAATTTCTTCTTAAATTCATCCTCTGGCTCTTTCCCTTGATTTAAATAAACTTTTAATTCATCTACATTTTTTAATCCAATAAGAGAACTTACATATTCAACTGTATATTCTTTTTCAAAAAACCCCCTTGCATCATTTAAAAGCGAAAGTAGTACATTAAACCTTTCAGAAAACCATGAATCAGCATTTTCTTTCAAATTATTGTCATTGTTAGGATAAATAAAATTATTTGTAATATTATTTCCATTCCCAGCTACATTACCATTTTCTTTTACAGAAATCGCATTACTATTATCATTCTGAATAATTTGATTTTTCTTACCTGTAATATTGTTTCCACCTAAAACATTGTTATTATCGTGCATTTTAGATTTTACTGTATATGTATCTGAATTCTCACCAGACTTTTTTCCTATTATGCATTTTCCAATAAAGCCTAATGCCACTACACCAATTCCACTAAAAATCCATTCTTTTCCTTCCCAAATTGCACTAAAAATTTTATCTATATCCATTTACATCATTCCTCTCCTGAATTTTTATAAGGATTATTATACAATAGTCATTTACTTTTGTCCTTAGTTTTTATGATTCTTGCATTTCGCACAAACTTACACCTTATAATTCCCCTACTCTTTTAGTGTACCTTAGTTTTCTGCGTTATTCTCATTAATGTGCTTGAGGTTTTCTCCTAATCGAATCATCATATCTATAGTAAGTATACTTTTTAATGCATGCTCTCTTGTTCCAAAGTTTAATTGTATTCCATGACAAATCTTATTTCTACATGGATGACTACTTTGATTCATACTGTCCTCAGAGGTTAAAATAATGTTATATATGTATTCTATTGATTTAATCCAATACATAAGTCCTTCTTCAGCATCTGATATAAACCACAATAATTGTGTCTTTTCACTATCCTTCTTAATTCTTGCCGGAACTTTCTTTTGTGGATTAAAACTCTGATATGCCCTTTTCACATCTTCTAAATCAAACTCTTTCCCATATGCTCTTTGCATATTATATATGTCTGTGATAATTCCATTAAGCTGGCAAGCTAAAATTGACACACAGCCATAATATAATTCACTATTATATAAACTAATAGCCTCTTGCAATATAGGAATCCTTTTCCTATCCATTACAGTGGAATTATTCCAATCCACAAGCAGTCCATCTATAAATTCAGCAGTACAAAATTTGCAAACAATCGTACTTATTTCGTCTTCATTTTCTTCTGATATACTTGTATATGGAGCTAATTCTTTCATAAGGTCTTTGCTGACCCAAAAATATAGTGGCCATTGTAAACTTTCCAACTTATTCAAATAATGATAATTTTCCAGCCCTTCTTTTGCCTCTTCTGAAAGCTGTGGTAATTTAATATTACTTAGTTGCTCAGCTAATCTACCAAATGCTTTAACCGCTTCACTTTGAGAAATTGCCACGACCATATTTCCCAATACAGCTACCACTCTTTGCGTATTTTCTATTGCTTTTTTAAATTCAGGATTCTCCATATATTTAGGAATCCTATTTAATGCAGCCCTAATTTCACGCAGTTTCTCTTCATAATCATTACTATCCAATTTTAACCTCACTCCTTTACTTGATAATGCTAATAAATAATTTCCCTTATTGAATTTTCAACTGGCACAGCATCTTCTTTTCTGAATAACACCAGATTTTTACCAGAAATCGTATTGTCTCTCGTGCAAGGATAAATAATTCCTGTTACACCTTTGTTTTCCAAATATTCTGATAAAATGTGAAAAGATTTATATGCCTTTTCCTTTTTATCTTCACTACTTTCATCAACCTTTTTATATATACAATTACAAACCATTTTTAAATATTGCTTTGCATAGGATTCCTGAATAATGCTCTCATCTACCGGATTCTTCTTTTGCTTTTTCTTAATGTCTCGTTTGAGGTTTCGCTTGTTTCCTGCATATTTTTCTATCAAATTTGGGTCCGACATCATTTCGTCTATCATCTTTTGAGTCATCTCTTGTTGATAATCTGAAACAATACCTTTCAACTGTCCAAATGAAACATCATTATACGATAAATCCAAAATATTCCCTTTTGTTATAGGTTCAAATTTACAAAGCGAAAATTTTTTCCCTTTTTCAGCTCTTATTTCTTGTAAGCATACATATTCATTTAAGGATAACTTATCGGAATAAACACTCTCTTTTTCTGAAAAAGATAAATAGAGATATGTTTTTCCAGGCGGATTCCATCTGTTATTAGTCTTGTTAGACCATGGAATAAACCTATCCGTATCATGGTTCCAATCTCTTACAGCTCTGCATAGTACATCTGTGCTTTTCAATTCATGAAAGAACTTGTCTTTATATAAATTAATGCATTTAGTAAATATATCATCAAATATTTCAATAAATGTTTTCATCCCATCCTTTGAAGCATATATGTCTTTCCACTGCTCTTCAATAATTAGTCTGGCACTTTCCATCTGTATATCATCTATTAATTTCTGATAATATGTGGCATTTAAAGCCAAATTAATAAAAATACCATATTTAGATAAGCACAGCACATATTCTATAATGGTTCCTAAGCTAAATTCTCCTGTGATATTGTACATACATTCAAATACTAAATTGAAGGTCTTAAGCATCTTTGAAAGAATATAGTCATTTTTACCGCTAATCCAAATATCTCTTCTAATCTTTTTGCTTAAAAATTTTAATTCCCCACTATACTCCCCGCACATGTTTTCCAATTTTTGTAATTCATCTAAAACTCCTATATTTGAACAATTCATATATCTTCCCCTTTAATCTTTTTTGTATTTACAAGATATATTTTCAAGCAAGTCCAAAATATATCCTTTTTAATTTTATCATATTTTTACACTCCCGTCCGCTCTTATTCTACGAATATCTTTCATAATCATTACCACCCGTCAATGATATGCCCCTTGTCAAGTAGACAGGTAAAATATCTAAAATTGGATGTGGATGATGCCTGCATTTCCTTTTGAAGTGCAGGCATTTTTCTATGCACACCATTTCTCTTTACATTTGCTTATTCGTTTGTTTTCAGGAATCGGGTATTCTGTGGGTACATCAGATGACAATGCTTCCTGGCGCACTTCTGATGGGGTTTTACAGCCATATCTGTCCTGTGGACGTTCTTCACTGTAAAAACGCAAATAATCTTTGATTGCATATCTTAGTGAAACCTCATCAATGATTTCGTACATCTGATACATTTCAGATTTTATAATTCCCCAGAAACCCTCTATCGGTCCATTGTCGATACAATGTCCAACTCTGGACATAGATTGCTCCATTTCCTGGTTTTCAAGTTTTTTCCTGAATGTCTTGCTGGTATACTGAAATCCCCAGTCCGAATGAAAAATCGGTTTGGCATCCGGATTTGCTGCGATTGCTTTATCAAATGTCTTAAATATTAATCTGTTGTCGTTTCTTGCACTTACAACATATGCTACAGGATATCTGTCATATAAATCTATAATGGCACTTAAATACAGTTTCTTTTTCTCTCCAGGTACTTTGAATTCCGTTACATCTGTAGTCCATTTTTGATTGGGAACAGTAGCATAGAAATCTCTTTGAAGTATATTTTCTGCCGTTTCATCAGGCTTGGCATAAATATATTTTTTCTTCTTTTTACGGATTACAGAATGGATTCCCAGCTTTTTCATAATTCTGTGGACTCTGTTTTTACTGTACGATGTATGATTGAAATGGTTGATCCAGGATGTCATTCGACGGTATCCTAAGATATGGCAAAAACGTTCATCGTATTCTTTGACAAGTTCCGCAAGTCTGATATTTTCAAGTTCCTCATACGGTATTTCACGATGTAACCATTCATAATAAGCAGCCCTTGATATCTCAAGCTGTCTGCACATCCATTCTATACTCCAGTTTTTCTTTGTATAAAAATATCGGATTGCTAAATATTTTGATTCATGGCGTAACTTTCCAAGCTTCACATCCCTTCGAATTCTTTCACTTTTTTTAACAGTTCAACTACCATATCCTTTTCTTCCAACTGACGCTTCAAACGCAGATTTTCACGCTTTAATCGTTCTAGTTCATCCACTTCGGCATCTGTTTTGTGACATCCTCTCCGATCCGTTAATCCATCTGCACCATCGGTGTCATATTTTTTTACCCAGGAATAAACCTGGCTATAAGAAACGTCAAATTTTGCAGCAGTGTTTTTATAGTTACGATTATGATTGATACAGTAATCAACGATTTCTTTCCGCTCTTCCAATGTTGTTTTTCTTCGTGCTTCTGCCATATAGACCTCCTGTTTCGGATTGTAATCCTTAAGCTCTCTATTGGCATTATACATTCTAATCCACTTTCTTAAAAGACCGGAAGAGATATCATATTTTATTCCTAAATCAATGGAAGAGCCGTCACCTCTTACATATTCCTCAACCACTTTCATTTTAAATTCTTTCGAATAAGACCCATTTCGCATTTTTTTGAAAAACCGGCAAGTCCATGTTTGCTATAAATCAAGGCCCAGTCCTGAATGGTTCTTGAAGAAATACATAGTTCTCCACATATCTGTATTCTAGATTTATTTCCTTCAAGATAATCTATAACAGCCTGTTCTTTTTCTTCCGGTGTAAACTTTGCTTTTCTGGACATGAAAAATACCTCCAAAGTAACAGATTTTTATATTTAATCTGTCTACTTTAGAGGTATCATATCACAATAGCAGGTGGTTTATTGTTTCGCACATCTCCATTTCTCCGTTGGGAGAAACTCCGATGCACTCAACAGGCTAAAGCCCATAAGAAAAAGCTCCATAAATGGCTTGTTTACGCCATTTATGAAGCTCTGTTTTATATTCAGGCAACCCTCTTTATCCTCAAAAGGCAAACTCCTTTATCCTCACCTATTTTCTCTTTCAAGGCATCTTAGGACTTCCTTCAAGGTCTTGGCTTACTCTCTCTTTCTTCTCTCTTATCTCTCGATATTCCTCTATTTTCAAGGCTTTCTCCATGATTTTAAGTAAAAGAAAAAGACCTCATAGAACGGTTTTTCCGCCCTACAAGGTCTTTATTTTCTCGTTATTTTATTCATTCCCTAGGCTAAAGATTTTTGCCCCTTGAGGATAAAGGGCGTTGCCTTGGGATATGGAGAATTTGACCTTGTAAGGGTATTATAACGCTGCTTTTTCATGTTGTCAGCAAATATTCCAAGACATTATCAGCTCGTTCAAAATATTTCTTTCATATACTAAAATATCTACTATACTGTAATATGATATAGCTTCATTTTTCAAGCTTTGTTTCGAAAAAACATTACTCATAATCATAAATACAATACATATTAAAGTCATAAAAATAAGTTCTATTGTCGAAAAAAACTGTCCATTTGCTAAAGTTGTATCGATTTTTCCTAATATATAACCCCCAAATACAGATATAATAAGTTGCATCCACTCTTTTCCAATTATTCTAGCACTATTAATTGCTGGATTATTTATGGCATCAATTCTTTTTTCTATATATGCTTTTCTTTTTATAAAATCAGCTTTTTTCAAATTATGATACAAAAATCCATCATTTTTATTAAAACTGTTCTTAAAATAAAAATTGTCTATTACCTTCATTGCATTTTCAAATTGTGCTTCATGTTTTTCCAAATTTTCTTTCAATTCATTTTCAGTAATCTTTTTCCCTGTTTCAATAAGAGCTCCTACCTTATTTGCATTATCATACTTCTCTACTTGGTTCAAGACTTTATCAATACATTCAAATTCTTCTGCTAAAAATTCTTTCTTTATATATTCCTTTTTCTTTTCAACTATTCCCTGTTTTCGCTCTCTTCTATAAGTTATAAATGGAATTCCAAATATATACATAATAGACAAGCCGCCGAAAATAAATAACAGATTTAAATTATCACCCGTAATCAGATAACCGATTAACATAAGTATTGTTAAGCCTACCAAAAACTTCTCATACTCTTTTTCTTTCGAATATTGTTTCTTCACATAACACAAATAATCTATCATAAGTACCTCCATTTAGTCGCATGCAATAATATATCTATATAAATCAGCAACATCTATTTATCACTTAATCTATATCTGATTAAAAATATTCTAATATCCAGAAATAGGGAAAGCAACCTCAAATGCCTGCTGCATCTCTGCAACACTATGATATCTTTCATCTAAATTGGATGATATACCTTTCAGTACAAAATCCTTTACTTTTTGATTTTTAATATTTTCCAAATTATATCTTCCTGTCATCACATAATAGATAAGTCTTGTAAGCGCAAAAGTTTCATACTCCATATTGTAGTTTCCAAACCCTACAATTTGAAGGTTACTGTCATTTAGTGAACCCTTTATTTCACTACCGAAACTTGTCAAATCACTTTGTTTCATCTTAACTAAACCAAAATCAGAAATTTTTACTATCGTCAAATCATTTTCGTAGTGTTGTAACAGCACATTTGTAAAACTAATATCTCTATGTAGATACCCTTTTGAATGAATATAAGAGAATCCTTTGAAAATCTGCATCGCAATTCCTCGTCGTCTTTTTATTGTTAAGGTACTGTTATTTCTTTCTATGAATTTTTTTAGTGTCTCATCCGCATATTCCATATAATATTCATTTTTTTCTTCATCATATCTATGAACCTCCAATACATATGGCGATTTCAATTCATTCATGACATCAAATTCCCTTTTAAATCTCTCCAATTCTTTATCATTAAGGTCATTTTTTGCCCTTTTTAAAACGAAATATTTATTATAAAATTCATCTCTATATCTAAAAACTTTTGCATAGGAACCTTCGCCTATCATTTTAAGCTCAAAATTATTGTCATTATTTATTGAAGGAACAGTTATTATTTCTGACATATAAAAAATAGGGTCATACTCTATTATATTAAATTTCGGCAAATCATCAGGTATTTCACTTCCACCACTTTCTTGCAAAAAACCATTGCAAAATTTCAACATATTATCATACTTTTCTTCTAATTTGAAAGCTAAAGGCGTAGACTTAAGTACATATTCCATATCTTCATACAATTTAATCATTCTTAACAGTTCTCTGCTTTCAGTAGCATTATAATGTCCATTACTATTCTTTTTGGATTGCATAAAACTAAGCAAGCCATTAATACTTTGATGCATAACCGCAAAGAGATGTTTTAAATACGTGTTGCTTATATTTTTATATAGTTCCTCTGTTCTTAATACACCTTCCACTTGATTTTCTTCATATTTAGTTCTTAAGAAATAATCAATATCCATAAATATCTCCTCCTTTGCAATTTTTAGCTAACCCAAAATAAACTTTACAAATAAACAACATAATCTACATGACATATTTTTAAGCAACCATTTATCATCTCATTTCTAATATAAATTAGTCATGCATCGTCACTTAAAAATTCATTATTATCGACATTTTATGAATTAAATATGTCGTCTTTTTATCAGCATCTCCACTCGCTACTTCATACTTCTCTTCTATTCATCCTGCTCATATTCATAATTTTTTTCAAATTCTTCTGCTTGTATATCAAAATACTCATTCATCTGGATTTCTTGCAATAAATGATTATATCTTATAATATCCAATTCATCATCTGAGTTTTCTATAAGCTCTTTCAACACATCTTTTGCAACTTCTTCTCCTGGTCCTCTTGATATTCTCAAAAGTATATTCCACAATTTTTCAATATCTCCATATTTATCAATAAACATATAAAAGATACTGTTAATAATGGCACTATAACTTTCTTTATCTATTTTCTCTTTACTCTTAATTAACTTTTCATATTCAAGCAATTGTTCATCATAGCTTTGCATTGCCATTTCACTTGCAACAAAATTTTTCCTATTATACAAATTTATTGTATTAACAAATTTTATTGTAAATGGGTCGCATGAAAAAGAATTGTCATAATCCTGATAAGCCCAGTATTCTTCATCAAACTGTTCAGGTTCTTGTAAACCATCGCATCTCATCAGTTTTCGAGCTATCTCTAATAGCTTTGTTATATACATAACAGCTAATCCATTTTTTTGCATTACATCAAATAGTGTTATAACTGCCTTTTGGGAATAAAAATATGTTAAATCTTCTTGGTCAATTTTAGATTTTATCTTTTCAATCAAACTTCTTGCTTCAAAGTGACTTAATCTATAAATGTTTTCCAATTGCATTGTATCCGACGTAATTTCAAATGCACTTCCCTCTATTTCTTCTCTTTTACTTTGCTGTTGAAATATAATAGTAGGATTATTTCCATATACTTTTTTAATCACAGTATCACTTTTTAATATCTTAACCAAATTAGCAATTTGCTGCCCTAATTGCTCCTTATTTCTATAGAAAATTACAGTTTTCAAATTTTCATGGTTAATAAATTCTCTTAATACATCACCATCTGTAACATCCAACGAATGACCAAAAATATATAATGTATTTTCTTCTTTTCTTCCTGCTTTTACACCTTCATCAATTTGTTGCAGCCACTTTTTATATTCATTTCCTGCCTTTTTATATATTCTCTGATAATACTTTTTAAAAGCGATAAACTCTACTTCATCACTTCTTCTGTCCTCTGAAAGATATTCATCAATTCCTAATACCATATTATTGCACTCTGCATTTTGTTGAATACAATTTTCAATTTCTTCTTTCGAGGCATCAGTTTTACCAGAAAAAAAATGAATGTTATTAGTTGCCATGCCATGTGCAAAAGAATACTCAATTTCTTTTCTGTTACAGGCATACAATTTTCTATATGTATCAGAATAATTAAAACTAAATACTTTACTAGGATGTACTTTTTCAATATCTGGATTGTAATATTTAAGTTCTTTATTTCCAACATAATCCCAAATATATATCTCTAATGCACCTATTAACTTATTTAAGTCACATAATAACTTAGGAATATATGCTTTTACATTTTCTACCTTCAATTCACTCTGATTTATAATATTAGCTAGTCTATTTTTATAATATTTTTCCAAATTTTCATTTTTGCTTTCCCCTGTTTCAATACTTTCATAATATTTTATCAATCCATCCATAGCTTGAATCACGGATGATATTTCACTTTCAAAGTCAATCCAATTTTGCTTATTTGCCAAATGCTTCTTATATACTTTTTCAAAATGATTAATCCATACATTATTTTCCGTAAAAACATGTAGCGCTACAACTCTATCTTCACATTCAGTATTCTCAAAAATCATTTTCAAATAATCATCTTTTATATCATATAACCTTTGGGGTACACTATTTGCCGATGAATATGCATATTTAAATCTTGTGACAAATTCCAGAAACTGTGTATATTTAGTTGGTAATTCATGTTCCAAATCAAATCCATTCCCAATCATTAGTATCTTCATTTGAAATTATCTCCTTTATTTTGAGTTTCTAAATAAACTGGTAATCTTCTTACTCCATTATTTATCAACAACAAAAACCTCTCCTAGTAATAATTTTATTATATCATAGAAACTTTCTTAATGACGTTCACGCTCGAAATTTAGATTTTATCGAAACATGTTTTTACTGCATAGATGTCATATCGTATTCTTTTGTCTATACCACAATTCCAACACCAAAGCTTCTAAAGGAAAAATCAGATTGACTCACATATTCCCAAAAGTCATTTTTGAGTTGAATTTTAAACCAATACGTGATATATTAATAATACAAAAAGGGTGCCACCGATAGACGGCTGACCCATTAAATCAATTAACTAAAAATAGTCGCTCAACTTGCTAGGTCGGGGCGGCTATTTTTGTGTCTTATTATTATCCTTACCAAAGGAATACCCTAATCCAAAGCAGGTTAAGCCGAAGCTTACCACTGCGATAAAATCAACAATACTCATATGGCTTAGCCCTCCTTTCCAAGAAATCAATGACTTCTTTCGATTCCCTTGCGGGTTTCTATGTAATCGGAGGGTCACAGTCCCTCCGTAGAAGGCCAACCGCCTACCGTTATGGTGGCACCCAATGAAATTTTATCATAGCCCCTTGGCATTTTCAATGTAATATCACTCTAAATCGACAAGAATATGCATCAAGGATATTGCATATCTAAAGTCTGCTTGCCTGCTTTAAAACTTGGCTTCTATTACAACAGGGTTTCCTTCTTTATCTTTATAGTTACCGATAATGTCTACCAGCTTATCAAAATCACACATTCCATCTCTAATGTCATTATCATGTCTAAGCTCATCAATTGCTTCGGTCAACGTTTTCCAACTATATTCTTACTTATTATAGTATTTACAGCTTTCACCTGACTTGGAAATGGCTCATAGCTTTTAAATTTCCACACCTTTTCCCTGACCTCATATATTGCTGTGTTTGGCTTAGCATATATAATTACAATCACCCACATGATTGCATTATATAGCTGTTTTGCAATTGGATTCCACTTCACTTCTTTGGATTCATTACCTCCAGAGGTCTTACTGCCTTTCTTCCCTGTTCCTCCCTCTCCATGCAAAGGATTAAACAATGGCAGTCCCTCATGATTTATTTTCTTAAGGAACTCTCTAGCTGCGGTCATCCCACATTGGATTATCTCTTTCTTGCCTAAGGATGAAAAGCTCCTCTACAACAACCACATGGCAGATGCCTTTGCTTGTGCTTTCTACCGCTTCTTTCAAAAGATGAAAGATGATTGCAAGGCACACAATATCCCTGTTCCAGATAAATATGCAAGAATGGATTGGAATTTTAAAAATTAAAGTTTCTTATAGCAAAGATTTCTCTACAACAACAATTACTTACACAATGAGTAAGAGTGTAGAAAATGGAGTATCAAGTAGTTTTCAAAATATGAAAGAGACCCTCTCCAAAGGTGGATGCTCCGAGTTTAGGCTAAAGAAATGTCCTTACAGACACCGCCTATCCTGTTGGCAGACAGGATAGGCATTTTTATTTTCGCCTGCTCTTCCTCGAAGAGCCTTTCTCTTTATCGAGAAAGGCAAGCAACGCTATAATCAAGCTACCAAAGGACATCAACAATGCTAATATCCCAATGAAAATCGAAATGATCTCATAAGCCGTCATCGGCGCTAAGCAAGCCCCCCAGACACTTAACGCCCTGTCATGGGTACTTTCCTTAAAGAGTACCCTAGCATATATATCATATGTTCTGCAAGAACAATTGTAATTTGAATCTTATTTCATAGACTCATTCCCTATAAATATTTTAATATATCAGATAAGTTATTAATTTCAATATCAGCTTTTTCACTCTCATCTGTTATATTCCACAAACTTCCAAATCCCTGTTTTACCCATATAGTTTTCATACCCAACTGTTTTGCAGGTACAATATCATTATCAATACGGTCACCAATCATAACTGCATTCTCTGGTCTGCAACGGCTTCTTTCCAATGCAATTTCAAATATTCGCCTATCTGGTTTTGAAACACCTTCTTCTGCTGATGCGATAATCAAATCAATATATTTTCGTACTCCAAGATTTTCTAATCTCTCAGAAGTTCCTAGTGATTGGTTTGCAATTACACCAATTTTATAAATTCTACTTAACTTTTTCAGACAATCTTTGGTATCTGTATACAGCCTTTCGTATTGCGATTCCCATTTAGGTAGTTTCACGCCCAATTGCCTTGCTACCTCTAAGTCTCCTTTTTTGTTTTCTTTATAAAACGACATGGCATATTTATAAATTTGCTCGTAAGTTAAACCTGATAAATCCGCTATCCTTTTCATCCTGTCTTCATAAACTTTGCTTTCATCAACCAATGTCGACCCAACATCAAAAAATAGCCATTTTATTTCGTCCTTTTTGGGGCAAAATCCTCTTTTTCTTGCTTCTTCCAGCAGTTTGGGTTGAATTTCTGGGTAAGTCCAATTAATCGGTAGTTCATCCATAATTGCTATTTTTTCAATTTCACTGTGAAGCTCTTTTTCAAATGTATGTATATCTGAGAAGAATAATTTTCCAAAAGTCTCCATTCCATCGAAATTATCTGGTGCAGTCACAGAATATATACAAATTGGAGTAATATCAAAAGTTATTGCTCCTGTTTCTTCATATAGTTCTCGTTTGGCTGTTTCAAGAATATCCTCACCATCTTCTCTATGCCCTCCCGGCACTTCATATGTATCTCTTTCTTTATGCTTGCAAAATACCCACTTGCCGTTACTCTGTGAGATAATCACTGCAAATTTCAATAGTTCATCATTAACCGTATCATAAAATTTTACTTCCACCATATTTCCTCTCCATGTACATATCTATAATATTTCATTTTCAATAAAACCCGCAATACCATCTTCATCATTTGAACCAATTACAATATCAGCTCTCTCTTTTACCTCATCAATCGCATTCCCCATTGCAACACCTGTTCCACATAATTCAAGCATTCCGATATCTGCATAATCATCACCAAATGCAATAATTGAATCTGTACTAAATCCACATACTTCCGTAATCTTCATAATTGCGTTTTCTTTCGTCACATTCTTTTTTGTAAACTTGTACCAAAATCCATCAGAGAAACGAATACAATCACAATCAGAGAGACTTCGAGTCAGCTTATCTGCCTTATCTTGATTAAATATCTCAACACACATTTTTAATGAACATTCGTTAAAATCTGAAAAATCTGTATAAATACTATCTCCCCAACTCTTATCTAACTTCTTAGGATCTATTTTATAATTCCAATAATGTGCATCTATTGTGTCTATCGTAATTTCGCAATCATTTCCACAAATATTTCTTGCCATGTCAATCATCACATTCGTTTCTTCTTCGGAAAATTCTGCCCTATAAATATATTCTGTTTTGTATTTTACTAATGCACCTCCACTCGATATTAAAATATCGGGCATCAATTCATTTAAAAATACCAAAGAGTTTTGCTCACTTCTGGAGGTGGAAACACCTATCAATATATCATTTCCCCTGCATTTTTTTAGAGCTGATAATGTTCTGGTTGATATTGTTTTGTCACTCTGTAATAAAGTTCCGTCTAAATCAAATAAAAGAAGTTTGCATTTCTTCATATCATTTTTTCCTTTTCATTCTTCTGAATAATTATATTTGCATCAATTACTCTCCCCACAAATAGAGCCAAACTAGAGCCATTTGATAAAACAAATGCCGGAAGCCCGCATAAATACAGGCTTTCGGCATTTTAATCCGTTATTCAAACTCAATCGTTCCAGGTGGCTTACTCGTCAAATCATAGAATACACGGTTTACCCCGCGTACCTCGTTGATGATTCGGCTCATTACTGTTTGCAGTACTGCAAATGGAATCTCTGCGCTTTCGGCGGTCATGAAATCGACGGTATTTACGGCGCGCAGTGCAACTGCGTAGTCGTAGGTTCTCTCGTCGCCCATTACTCCAACGGAACGCATATTGGTTAGGGCTGCGAAATACTGGTTCGGCATCCAGGATGGAGCTTTGCCGTTTTCTTTCTTGTAAGCAGCTACTGCCTTGTCCACTTCTTCCCGGTAGATGGCATCGGCATCCTGTACGATGCGGACTTTCTCAGCATTGACTTCACCGATGATTCGGATACCAAGACCCGGGCCCGGGAATGGCTGACGGAATACCAGATGCTCCGGAATTCCAAGTTCAAGACCGGCTTTACGAACCTCATCTTTGAAGAGGTTACGCAATGGCTCGATGATTTCCTTGAAATCAACATATTCCGGAAGACCACCTACGTTATGGTGGGATTTGATGACAGCGGATTCTCCGCCAAGACCACTTTCTACCACATCTGGATAAATGGTTCCCTGTGCCAGGAAATCAACGGCTCCGATTTTCTTTGCTTCTTCTTCAAAGACACGGATAAATTCTTCACCGATAATTTTACGTTTTGCTTCCGGCTCTGTTACTCCGGCAAGCTTGTTATAGTAACGCTCCTGGGCATTTACACGGATGAAGTTTAAGTCAAACTGACCGTTCGGTCCGAATACATTTTCCACTTCATCTCCCTCGTCTTTACGAAGAAGACCATGATCAACAAATACGCAGGTAAGCTGCTTTCCGATTGCTCTGGATAAAAGACCTGCTGCCACAGAAGAATCCACTCCACCGGACAATGCCAGAAGCACTCTTCCGTTGCCGACTTTTTCACGGATTTCCTTGATGGTATTTTCCACAAAGGAATCCATTCTCCATGTTCCGGCACAGCCACAGACACCACGCACGAAGTTGTGGAGCATCTTGGTTCCCTCTTTGGTATGGAGTACCTCCGGGTGGAACTGGATGGCATAGAGATTCTTTTCACGATTTTCTGCGGCTGCCACCGGGCAGTCTGCAGTATGTGCTACGATTTCAAAACCAGGTGCTGTCTTTGAAATATAATCAAAATGGCTCATCCAGCAAATGGTCTTTTCTTCTACATTCTGGAATAATGGCGAATTCTTATCTACCATTACTTCTGTCTTACCATATTCACGAACCGGTGCTTTTTCTACCTTGCCGCCCAACACATGCATCATGAGCTGTGCGCCATAGCAAAGTCCTAAAACCGGAATACCAAGTTCAAAAAGCTCTTTGCTGTAAGTTGGTGAATCTGCCTCATAACAACTATTTGGGCCTCCGGTCAGGATAATTCCCTTCGGGTTCATCGCTTTGATTGTCTCGATATCCGTGCGGTAAGAATATATTTCACAATATACATTGCATTCACGGACACGTCTTGCAACCAGCTGGTTGTACTGTCCGCCAAAATCAATGACAATAACTTTTTCCTTATCCATGGACGTTTTTCCTCCTAATTTTTGCTGAGACTCGCCCAGCGTCTAAATTTTATTATAGTTGAGCCACCCTGGAAAGACAAGCCCTATTTTGTTTTCGCAAGATATTCTGAGTTGTTATTTGGGACAGCACATAATTCTTTATTATATGGAAATACTCCCTGTATGCGTAAAGATTATCTGATTAAATCCATCACACAATATATTTTCTTTTTCTTTCTGGGAGCATTCCTTGGATACCTGTGGGAAGTGCTGCTTTTTTATGTGCAGGATGGGGTTTTCTGTAACCGTGGCTTTCTCTATGGTCCATGGCTTCCGGTCTATGGTGTGGGGGCTGTCCTGATGCTGCTTATTTTAAGACGCTTTCAGAAGCATCCGGTCAAAGTCTTTTTTCTTGCAGCGCTTCTCGGCTCTTTCGTAGAACTTTTTATCGGATGGTTCCTCGCTCAAGTTTTCCACCTGCGTTACTGGGATTATCACGATTATCCACTGCAGCTTGGCGGTTATATCTGTCTTTATTCTGCATTGGGATTTGGCATTGCCGGTGTGCTCTGGGTCTGTGTGTTTGCACGGATTGCATCTCATTTATGGAGAAAAATGCCAGTACCACTGCAACGCATTTTTCTTACGCTGCTGATACTGGCATTTCTTCTTGATTGTGCCGCCGCACTGATTTTTCCCAACGCCGGGCACAATATTACGTTTTCTTAATTTTATTCTTCCATTTCAGCCATGGTTGGATAAGAGGCAATGGCTCCGGCTTTCTGTACACTCTTTGCACAATAGCGGTTAGAAAAATCAAGGTATACTGCCATCTTATCCGAAGTCAGTTCCGGCAAATCTGCTTCCGTCACACCATCTTTATAAAGCTGATACAGGAAGGAGCCGATAAATGCATCCCCGGCTCCGGTGGTATCCACCGCCTTTACTTTCTCTCCCTTGCTTTGTGCCTTTGCTTTCTTCGTATAACACTCTGCTCCATCTGCTCCCCTGGTATAAATAAGGAGACAAACATTTCCTACAAAAAGTTTTTCTTTTGCTGCTTCAATCGAATCCTCTCCAGTCAGGAAATAAAGTTCCTCATCCGAAAGCTTTAATACATGTGCCAATGGGAGGAATTCCAGCACTGCTTTCTTTAAATCTTCCGGATTTTCCCAGAGTGCAAACCTGAGATTCGGGTCAAAGCTTATAATTGCACCAGCCTCTGTTGCGGCTTCAATCGCCTTTTTATGTGCTTCCTTCATTGGAAAATCTCCCAGCGAAACGGAGCAGAAATGCAACGCATAAGCATCCTTAAACCAATCCGCTTCTACTTTTTCTTTTGAAAAAAGCATATCGGCTCCCGGCTTCCGGTAAAAAGAAAATTCACGGTTACCATCTTCCTTTAAAGCCACAAAAGCAAGTGAAGTATTTGCCTCTTTTGTACGAAGTACATGACTGGTTCCGATTCCGTTTTCTTCCAATGCTTCTTCAATTTTATCGCCAAAAGGATCATCTCCAAGCTGCGTTATCATCTCAGATTTACCACCAAGTCTGGTAAATGCACCGCACACATTCGCCGGTGCACCACCTACTTTCGGGCAGAATCCCAGGACATCTTTCATAGGTCTGCCGCTTTCCTGCGGAATAAAATCAATCAGTGCTTCTCCGATTGCATACAGTTTTTTCTCCATCTGATCTGTCTTCCTCTTTTCACCATTTTCTAACTATGTTCAATGGTAAATGTTTTCTTCACAAGGTCTGCCTTTAATACTGCATAATCTGCTCCGCTGCTTCTTCGAATCTCAAGCAGTCCCTCTTCCGGAAGTTCTACTGCAATATCACCTTCCACATCAAATGCCGGATGGCTGTTGCGGAATTCCATTAATTCCAAAAGCTTCTTTACCACCGGACGCTCTACTTCTTTTGCAATCTCTTCCTTCGAATAATAGTGGCGGTTAATATTTCTGCCTTCTTTCGTTGCTTCTAGAAGCTCCAGGTCATTGCATCCTGCCAGCATGCCTACATAATAGACCTGCGGAATTCCAGGTGCAAAGAACTGGATTGCACGGGCAAGAAGATAAGCATCATCCTGATTTCCAAGTGCAGAATAGTAAGTCGTATTCACCTGATAAATATCAAGGTTATTGTAGGCTGCCGTATTATAGATTTTCTTGACATTCGCTCCTTCGGAGAACATCATTTCCTTTGTGCGGTCAATCTCTTCATCCGGCATCAGATCTTTCACATCCACAATTCCGATTCCATCATGGGTGTCTAACGTGGTAAACTGATGCTTCGGACTCATTTCCAGCCATTTTTTAAGATAAGTTCCCTTTCCAAAGTAAAGGGCGTTTAATACCAGCACTGGAAGTGCAAAATCGTAAATCCAGAAATTCTGATTGGCAATTTTCATCTGAATACTATAATGCTCATGAATTTCCGGCAGAATTATCACATCATGTTTCTTTACGATTTCTTCAATTCGATGCAGGAGATTCCAGATTTCCGGTTCCACAAAGAAACAGCTTGTATTCGCTTTCTTTACGGCATAAGCAAATGCATCCAGCCGGATAATGGAAGCATTTTTACTGCACATCAGTTCCAGTGTATCTTCCATAAATTTCTGAACAGCTTTAGATTCCACATTTAAATCAATCTGCTCTTCTCCAAAGGTACACCAGACCTTCTCGCTGCTTCCGTCAGCAAAGTCCGCATCAATATAAGGTGCTCTTGGTTTCCTTTTATAAATCAAATCAACCTGTTCTTCTGTCGGTTCTCCGTTTTCCCAGAAATCCTTGTATCGGATGAAGAAATCCTTATATTCCGATGCATCCTTTTTCTCTAAGAAATCTTTAAAATACGGAGACTGTCTGGAAATGTGGTTGACCATAAAATCAAACATCAGATAATATTCTTCTCCAATTTTGCGTACATCTTCATAGGTTCCAAACTGCTCGTCTACCATGTCATAACGCATCGGTGCAAATCCCCGGTCTGCCGAGGACGGAAAGAACGGAAGAATGTGTACGCCACCTACTGCCTTATGAAAATAAGTTTCTAACATTTCTTTTAATTCAGAAAGATTTTTTCCAAGGCTGTCTGCATAAGTAATCAGCATAATTTTATTTGTCAGTTTCAAGCTTCTTCCCTCCTTTTAACGTAAATGTAAATTCATATTTTCCCGGCTGTTCCATCCGGTACTGCGGATGTGGTTTGGAAAGCCAGCTATCGTCGCCGCCAACTCCCATCTGATGGAGAGACGGACGGAGAATCGTATATTCACTATCCGGCAGCTCATAAAGATGTCTGGCATTTTCCAGCTCATGCGGTGTATAAGGCAACGCCGAAAAATCCATTTCTTCTGCACTAATCCGGAGTCCATAACCATTCTCGTCTTCAATTACTGCTTCTCTGACACCACTGCGTCCGCCACTTTCCTGCGGAGCCAGATATTCTGACAGATTTTCCTTTACGGAAAAATGAAATTTTCCAAGTCTGCTGCCCTGACGGCGGTCCCAGTAATTTTCTTCCGGACCGTATCCATAGTAAGTTACTTTATCATATTGCTCCGGGATTCGAAGCAGCATACCAAATTCCGGCATTTCATGGGTCTTGATCTTCTCATCGGCTACATATTCCATATGGATGGTGAGTGCTCCGTCTTTTCTGATACCATAAGTCACCCTGCACTCATTTCCCGGGATGTTCTCTCCCGCATCAAAGAGACGGTATACATAAGAAATTTCTGCACCATCCTTTGTTTCTTTCAGCTCTGCCGGCATTGCTTTTGCATACATGCTGGCTGTCTTCCAGCATCCGCAACGCAGCGGCATTCCACTTCCTTTGTCATTGTCTGTCGGTGCCCGCCAGAAATTCGGTCTTGGAACGGATACGATAAATTCTTTCTCTTCTACCTGATAAGAGGTCAGTCCGCCACCTTCTTTTGCAAAAAGCATTTTTATATTGCCTGCTCTCACGCCGATATTCATAAGTCCTTCAACCAGTTCAAAATCTTCTGCTTCTCTGATTACTTCTTCCGGAGCTTCCTTTTTTCCTGCATACTGGCCAAAGGCAAGCTCATATCCGGCTTTCGCCCATGCAGTATCTTCTTTGGTAAGTAAGGAGGCGGTCACCGTAAATTCTCCGGCTATCTTAAGCCCCTTGGAAAGGCTGCTGATATCTATCGTCTCTTCTTCCTGTGGTGCTGCCTGAAGTTCATAAGCATTCTCTGCACATACGCCGTCTTTTGTTGCAATAACAACTTTTAATATATAGTTTTTTAAAGAAATAAATAAATTTTCGTTTTTTACAATAACCTTTGTTTCCTCCGGCAAAAGCTTTACACTCTGATACTGGAATTTTACTTCCTGCATCTTTGGAGACACCTTACGGTCAGCATAGAGAAGTCCGTTTCCACAGAAGGTTCCATCATTCGGACGGTCTCCGAAATCTCCACCGTAGGCTAAATATCTCTCGCCCTTTTTATTGACAAGATAAAAGCTCTGGTCAATAAAATCCCAGATAAATCCGCCCTGATATCGTGGTTCTTCTTCTGTAAGGCGGATATATTCGTCCATTCCACCGGTGGAATTGCCCATGGAATGCATATATTCGCAACTGATTACCGGTTTTGTCTTTTCATTGACAGAGGCTTCACTCTCTCGTAAATATTTCCGCAGTTTTTCCGCCGGAGCATACATAAAGCTCTTCACATCAGAAGTATCCGGATAAGTATCATCAAAGGTAATGCCCTCATAATGCACCAGGCGTTCGGAATCATTTTTCCGGAAGAACTCTGACATTTCATATAAATTGCTTCCGCCACAGGACTCATTTCCGCAGGACCAAAGCAGAATGCAGGCATGGTTCTTGTCCCGCTGATACATGGAGTTAGCGCGGTCTAAGACATTTTCTCTCCACTCTGCTTTGCTGCCCGGTATCGTCTCACTCATCGGTGCCTTTCCTACTGTTGCAAGGAAACAATCCGCATGGGACTCAAGGTTCGCCTCGTCTATCACATATAATCCCAATTCATCGCAAAGTTCATAGAAATAACTCTGATTTGGATAATGTGAAGTCCGCACTGCATTGATATTATTCTGTTTCATGATAAGAAGATCATGAAGAATCTCTTCTTTTGTAATACTTCTTCCATGGTCACAGCTTAATTCATGACGGTTTACACCACGAAATACAATACGTTTTCCATTCAGGCACATAATGCCATTTTCCATAGCAAAATGCCGGAATCCAATGCGCTGTTTTATTACTTCTGTTACGGTATCATCGGAGTCTGTTACTTCTATATATAAGGTATAAAGATTCGGCTCCTCCGCACTCCAAAGCTTTGGTGCTGTTATTTTTAACTCTGTTCCAGCTTCTGTATAAGCTGTCTCTGTCTTTGCGACACATTCCTTTTTATCATCATATAAGGAAACATGCAGCCTGCAGCCGGTATCTGCACCAGCTCCTACCGGCTCTTTCTCCTGCCAGTTTTCCTGTGCTGGCTGGTCTTCCTGTTCCGGTACACCCTTCCACTGCAATTTCAAAACTGCTTCTGTCAGATTATCCTGAAACTGCTGGCTTACCTTCAAATCATAGATATGATGTGCCGGCATACGACGCAGTGTCACATCACGGAAGATTCCAGACATCCGGAAGAAATCCTGACTCTCTAAAACACTTCCGGTACAGAAGTGAAAGACCTCTGCCGCAAGCTTATTTTCTCCCTCGCAGACCAATTCTGTGATATCAAATTCTGCCGGTGTAAAAGAGTCTTCGCTATAGCCTGCAAATCTGCCATTCACCCAGAGTGCCATAGCACTTTCCACACCATCAAACCGGAGGGATAACCGATCCTTTAACATTTCTCCGGTCACTGTAAAAGAATGCACATACATTGCAACCGGATTATATTTCTTTGGAATCTCTTTGCCACGGACAGCTTCTTTTCCATCCCATGGATACTGGGAATTCACATACTGCAATTTGCCATAACCAAAAAGCTGGATGGAAGAAGGCACCATAATCTCATCCCAGTTGCTGCTGTCATAATCCTTACAATAAAAACCCTCTATGACTTCCGCTAAGTTATTGGCATATGCAAATTTCCATCTGCCATTGAGGCTGGTGAGAAAACTGCTTTTCCCACCGTCTGCCTCTTTTCCGGTTGCATAATATCCATGGTCTGAATGTGCCGGCATCCGCCGGATTGCAAAACAGTCTGGCTCATAAATTACATTTTCGTTAAATTCCATAGCTCTTCTCCTTTATGATTTTACAGAACCGGTAATTCCTTCTACAAAGTTCTTCTGTAATACGAAGAATATAATCAACATCGGAATTGTAGAAATCGTGACTGCAAGCATCATGCTTCCATAATCAATGGTATATCGTGCGGTCAGTCCAGATACCAGAATCGGCATAGTCTTGGAATTTTCATTCTGTAATACAATCAACGGCCACATATAACTGTTCCATGCATTCATAAAGCTTACGATTGCTGCTGCTGCGTAGGTAGATTTCATAATCGGTAAGAACATTTTAAAGTAAATGCCCCATTCACCTACTCCATCAATCCGGGCTGCTTCAATGATTTCATCCGGAAATGATTTTGCTGCCTGGCGGAACATGAATATCATAAATGCAGTAGAAACGGTCGGTAAAATACATCCAACGGTTGTATTTAAAAGTCCCATCTTTCCAAACATACGGAACAATGGAATTACAGTTGCCGCAGTCGGTACCATCATGGAAAGTAACAAGATGGACATAATTTTATCTTTGTATTTATCATGGAATTTTTCGAATCCATAACCTGCCAGTGAGCAGACAAATACATTTAAAACCATGGAAACTACTGCGTTCCGAATGGAATTCCACATTGCCTGTGAAAGTACTGTTGTATCCAGAAGAGATTTTAAGTTTTCCATCAGGTAATTGCCTGGAAGAATTTTTCCTGCAATGACATCCACACTTTTATTGGTTCCACTGACAATCATCCAGTACATTGGGAAGATGGAAATGATTGCGACCAGAATCAGGAATACATATTTCCCGAAATATACGAATTTTCTTTTACTCATTTCTCATCACCTACTTTCATTTGAATAAAGGCAAGGATTGCCACCAGGATAAATACTACATAAGAAATTGCGGATGCATATCCGAAGTTTGGATTTCCTGCAAAGGACAAATTGTATATGTAGTGGGATATTGTCATGGACGTATTTGCCGGTCCACCATTGGTAATATTCATAGACTCATCGAAGAGCTGTAAGGTTCCATTGGTTGACATAATTGCTGTCAGTAAAATTGTCGGACGAAGCATCGGGATTGTAATCTTAGTAAACTTCTGGAATGCATTGGCTCCATCTACAACTGCTGCTTCATAAATAGAACTGTCAATATTCTGCAATGCTGCCAGGAAAAATATCATATTATAACCGGTCCATCTCCACAATAATGCCAGTACGATTACAATTCGTGCGGTCCAGGTATTTCCCAGCCAGTTGATTGGAGATGCAATCAGATGCAGATTCGTAAGAATCGTATTGATGAATCCGTCCACAGAGAAAAGGGAACGGAAAATAATGGAATACGATACCAGTGAAGTAGTACATGGTAAGAAAATTGCAAGGCGGAAAAACCATTTTCCTTTTAATCTCTTATCATTCAAAAGTGATGCTAAGAACATTGCCATCACCAGCATGATTGCTACTTCTAAGATCAGATAAATAAAAGTATTGCTTAATGTCATTTTAAAAATTTTATCCTGGAACATTCTTTTATAATTAGAAAATCCGGTAAAAATCATGTTCGTTCCGCTTCCGCGTTTTAAGGATAAAATAAAGGACTGTATCATCGGCACGAAATTGAATATGACAATCATTATCGATGCCGGTATTACGAATGTCCATCCCATAATCTTTCTTTTCTTCGTTTTCACTGTTGTACCTCCAATTCGTATCGACTTTACAGCTTTCCCTTCTTCTTGAAAATTCTGCCTGCACAGCAGCTGCTATGCAGGCAGTTTGTAAAGTGCTTATGCTAAATTATTCGCTCATTGCAAATGATACGGTATCATCTGCTTCTTTTAACGCTTCCTGAATATCCTGTCCCTGCTGAATCTGGGTAAGTGCTGTTCCAAGTGCGGATTTTGCTTCCTCCCAGTACTGGCCTAATGTGATAGCCGGTACTTCAGCACCGTAGTTGGCAAATTTCTCATAAATCTTATCGCCACCGAAGAATTCATTTTCCTGTGAGTATGCATCACTTTCTGCTGCTGGAAGGTAGGTTGCTACTGCACCGGTAGTAGGAAGAATAGTATCATAAAGCTCCGTGCTGCTTGCAAATGTGTTCTTTAAGAAATCGATAGCAAGGTCTTTGTTTGGTGAGTCATTCATAACCATCCATCCTGCACCACCATTGTTACTGTAGTTGGTTGCATTTGGAGCATTGTCCAGTCTTGGCATTGTAGTAACGCCCCAGTCACCGGACTGATCTTCCTGTGCCTGAATGGTACTTGTAATCCAGCATCCATTGATTACGCTTGCTACTGTTCCGTTGTTAATGGTTCCGATATACTGATCCCAGTCATTTACTTCTACTAAAATCCCCTTGTCAACCATGGTCTCATAATCTTCTACAGCTTCTGCCACTACATCATTTCCTGCAAAATTCGGATTACCGTCTTCATCAAACATGCTGTCGCCTGCACTTCTTAACATTGCAATCAGTAAGTCAGGTCCACCAGCCTGTGCACTTAATAATGGTTTGCCGGTCTTTGCTAATACATCTTCGCCAAGTTCAATGAATTTGGACCATGTAATATCGGTAAAGTCATCGATAGAATAACCAGCTTCACCGATTACATCGGTACGAATATATAATGCGGTTACACCACTGTCGAATGGTACATTGTAATTCTTTCCATCTACTGTTCCAATTGCTGTTTTATAACTTGCAAATTTGGAGAAATCGATTCCGGAATCAGATAAATCTGCAAATAAGTCCGGATAGTTCTTTACATTATTTAATAAAGCAGTGTCATTCATAAGAATGATATCTGGCAGTGTATCGGTCTGTCCAGAGGTTGCTGCTGTTGTAAGCTTGGTCTGAATATCCTCCCAGGATGTTTCTACTACATTTACGTTTACATCCGGATGGTCTTTCTGATAAATCTTTTCTGCCTCTTCCATTGCCGGAATATTAAAGGTTGCATCCCAGCACCAAACGGTCAGTTCGTTTGAAGATGCTTCGGTATTTGAAGCGGAATTGTTTCCATTATCAGAGCTGCTGGTGGAACCACATCCAACCATTCCAATTGTCATTGCTGCAGTAAGAATTGCAGCCAAAATCTTTTTCTTCATTTGTCTTCCTCCTGTCATTGTAAAAAGTATCTCTTCCCCATTCCTTATATTTTCTTATCGTGAACGCGTTTCACTTGATTACATTTCTAATATAATACCTCTTTTGCAAAATGTCAAGCGGTTAACATACAAAATGTTAGTTTTTCACAAGATAGCGCCCTGTTTTTTGTTCATAATGCACTAATATCAACCAATTTATCCGTTTTTATCACAAAAAATAGTTCTTAATTCATGTCAACCGAGAAACACGAACCAGGAACTATCATTTATTCTTTTATTTACTTATTATTTCTGTCAATCTATTACTTTTCTTTTGTTGTACCGCGCTTCATCAGGCTGACCGGAAGTACCACCTTTGCCGGCATTACGCCGCCACCGCGTTTTTTTAAGATAGCATCCACTGCTAACTGTGCCATTTCCTTAATCGGCTGCCGGATGGTTGTCAGCATCGGATTTACCAATGTTGCAATATTGACATCATCAAAACCTACAATCTGCACATCCTCCGGAACCCGCTTTCCAAGAGCACTGCATGCCTGAATGGACTGGGCTGCAATAACATCACTGCTGGCAAAAATCCCATCCATTTCCGGATATTTCTGCAGTGTCTGCTTGATATTTTCCAGATATTCCATCACACTGTAGGATGCCTCGCTTGTCTCTATTTCATGATGCCGGATTCCATATTTCTCACAGACTTCCCGAAAACCTACACAACGTCTGTCTGCCGGCATCACCTGACGCTCTACTCCACTGAAATGTACAATTTCTTTACATCCGCATTTAGCAAGATGCTCTGTGGCAAGCACTCCGCCCATATAGTTGTCACACTGAATATTGCAGTCCCCCAATGCATCATCACACTCTATGGTAACAATTGGAATATTCAGGTTCAGGAATTCATTGGCACTTACCGTTCCACTGCACAATATAATTCCCGCCACCTGATTACTCTTAAACATCTCTACATATTTCCGTTCGTTGCTGCGCTCCTCCTTGGAATTGCAGACAATCATTTTATAATTCTCTGCTGCCGCCGCTGATTCAATATTGCTTAAAAGCTTTGCAAAATACGGATGAACGATATGCGGTACGATTACGCCAATCGTGCTGGTATGCTGTTTTGAAAGAGAACGGGCTACCTCATTGGGCTGATAGCCTATCTCCTTCATGACATCATATACCTTCTGCCTGGTCTTCTCACTGATATATCCACGGTTATTAATTACTCTCGAAACAGTCGTAACAGTTACCCCTGCCCGTTCTGCCACATCCTTTAACGTACTCAAAATTGTCCCCCTTCTCCTTGGTTGTTACTATAACGATAGCACTTTTATATCATTATGTCAACATGACATATCAACCTGTCACATGTTGATGAAGATATTTTTCTCTCGTTGCCAGTCCCCCACGGATATGACGCTCCGACTTATTGACATCCAGCACTTTCCTTGCTTCCCGCGCCAGGGTCGGATTCACCTGGGATAAACGTTCTGTTACGTCCTTATGCACCGTGCTCTTGCTGATTCCAAACTGCTTTGCGGTCTGACGCACTGTCGCATTGTTATCTATAATGTATTTGGCTATTTCTACGGCTCTTTCTTCTATATAGCTTTTCAAAGAAAATCCCCTGCAATACTTGTTTTTACATTGTATGCAGAGGATTTGCTTTTATGTATGGCTTTTTTATCTCATCTATATTCTATTTTAAATAACCCTTTTTCCCTGTGAATACTACTGCCGCTCCGCATAATGCCAAGAGTACAAGCAGATATCCAACCGGTGATTCATCGCCCGTTTTCAATGCTTTTGTTTTCTGTGCTGCGGTCTGCTCCGTATTTGAAGTGCTATTTCCACTTGTTGTATCGGCTTTCTTCGCAACGGTAAATTCGGCGGTTGCTTTCTTTTCTTCCCCACTGATAGAAGACACAATCGCAACCGTATGCTTTCCGGTAGCAAGGCTTTCTAAGTATTCTGCAGTAAAGGTGACAATGGTAGAGCCTTCTGTTACCGTATAATTTTTCGCATCTACTACGGTGCCATCCACTTCTACACGAACAAAACTGCTGATACCTGCGTCACTGCGGAAACGAAGCGTTGCACCACTTTCCTTTGTCCATTCTCCACCAGCGCCTTCAATAATGACCGGTGCTGCCGGTTTATAATCCGGGTTCTTCTCATTACAGCCTTCCCGTCTGCAGACTTCTGCATTGTTGCTAAAGTCATGTCCTAATGGATTTCCGCTGGTAAATGTCTCTGTTCCCTTTGCCCCACACAGCTTACAGGATTTGTAGTAAACTGCCGGTGCCGTACAGGTTGCTGCTGTTTTCAGATAAGAATCTGATACTGTTTCCACCCATTCACCATGCTTGCATGTAATTGTAAATTCTTTTGTTGCTTTCGTATCTGTTTCAACCGTAACCTGTGCCTTATAACTGCCCGGTAACTTTGGTGCACCTCCAACGGCTTCTGCTCCGCTGTTGTCACTGTTGGTCTTTGTGTCTGTTCCACTCAGATAATATACGATTTCCGGAACCGGAAGATTAAGTCTCTTCCAGTCTTCGGATGTTGTTATATTGGCAGCTTTTGCTGTTCCATCATAGTCTGTATTCTCAGCTGATAAGGATAACCATAAAGATGCATCTTTCTCATTGCAGTCTTCCAGGCCGCTGCAGGCTGCAAGAATACGGCTTCCATCTTTGTTTTCATCCACGGCATAACTCCATGTGTGACTGTGCTTCCACTCACCAATCAGGAGTGTTTTGGCAGATTTTTGACCTACTTCAATATGACCTCTCCAAACTTGTGGCGTATCTGTCAATTCTGAAATATCTGCCATCATAGCTGTAGAACCTTTCATTGACATAGCATCTCCAACTGTAATGCATGCATCACTTTTTCCATATCCATCTGATGTAAAAATGGCACCCCAGCCAAGTCCATCTGCAGTCGCATAAAGGGAACCATTTGGACTATTCTCAATACTTACACTTCCACATCCAAAAATTGCAAAATCACCATAGGTTCTAGATTCTTCTTTTATGCTGACCAACTCATTGTTTCCAACCAGTGTAATATGAATGTTATCTACATAGCTTAATACATTATAAGAATAAGATTTTAATTTTAAATTAGAAAATGTCACCTTTGAAAAACTGTCAAGTGGTGGTTCATTATATTCTCCCAGCTCAATAATATCTGATGTGGGCTCCGCATTTTCATCCATTGCAATCGTAATGTCATCTGTCAGAATGGTAAGCGAATTTCTATTTCCAGATCCATATTTTACATAGGTATAATCGACTCCTTCTACAAGCGTCCCCGAATCCCTTGACAACGTAAATGGTCCTGCCTGAACCGAATTTGTAGCTGCCTTTGTCTCAACTGTCATCCCCTGCATAAGACCTGCCATCATCATCAACGCAAGTAACAAGGAAAATAAACTTTTCTTCTTTTGTTTCATGTACATCCTTCCCTTCTTAAATTACCTTTTTTCTTTCTTTTTTCACTTTTCACACTCTCAATGCTGTGTTACAATTACACTGTTATTTTACACCGTACATTGATGTACGATGCAATTATTTTACAAATTTTGCCGATATTTGAAAAAAGAAATATGATATGGAAATTTTTGAAGAGTGAAAGAGTGTTGCTTTGTCTTAAAATACCACAGTTCTAAAATACATGTTTTGCTTTTCTTTATGAAAGCCCGTCTTTCCAATGTTTGACAGTCTGCGCCGGCTGTCCGCCTGCATACAGATACATAAACAAGCCTGTTAGGAGGTCTTGGCATTCTGTTATGCAACCGGCAATGCAGGCACAGGGATGTGCCTGCAAGGCGCAGTTGAATATGGATATGAATTTGCGCCGGTTGCCGGAATCATAAACTTATTTGCCAGAATGTCTAGACCTCCTTACGGGTTTGTGGAAGTATCTGTCGCAGACGGACAATCGGTGCAGCCGGTCAAAGCAACGGAAAGACAGCTTATGACCAAGCAAAACATACACTTAAGAACTGTTGGCATTTTAAGGCAATAAGCAAACCCTCTTTATTTCTTCAAAAATTTCTAAATCCATTCTTTTCACAATCACCGAATAAATAAAAAGGGGGAAACATTTTGAAAGAACTGTTTTCAATTGGAGATGCCGCAGACTTTGTGGGCATCACAAGAAGAATTATTTTAAATTATGAAGCTCATGGACTGGTTTTTCCGGATGTAAAAGAAGACCCATCCGGCAATCGTTACTATACCATTGATACACTGACGAAGATTCGAACCATCCGCTCGCTGCAGAATCTTGGCCTGTCACTAGATGAAATCCATGGCTACTTTGACAACTCCAACGACCTTTTATCCATGGTTCGAAGGCTGGAAGCTTTGCGGGATGAATTAAATGCCAATATCAAAGCCTTATACGAAAGAATCAATCAGGGATTTGAATCAATGGAAATCATTACAATTCCACCACAAACGGTGTACTGCCGCAAAACGGAAAGTGACAGCATCGCAGAAAAGACGAATTTGTTAAGAGAGGTTGCCTTGGAAGCACTGCAGAACTATGGTCCGGCACATACCGGGCAGATTTATTTTACGGAAGCTCCCATTACGGATGCAAAGGATATGTCCTTTTTTGCTGTTGTCCCGGCAGGAAGCAAGGGTGAGCACATTTTAAATCTCCCCGCCCAGAAAGCAGTCTGCCTCTATCATCATGGAGCGTATGAAGAATTGCCATCGGTTCATGATACCCTGCTTTCCTATACCAGAGAACAAAAACTTACACCGGTTGGTATCTTCCGTCACTGCTATTTAGAGGGACCGCCACAACATAAAGATAAAAGTAAATTTATTACCCAGGTACTGCTTCCGCTAGCATGTTCTAAATGACATGTATCCGGCTCCACCTGCCACTTAGATACCGGACACTGAATGCGATAGCACGAAGCGTCCAATCGGCAAACATGCCAATCCACACCGCCATTGGTCCGAAACCACAGCTGCGGATCAGATAAACACACAGTGCAACACGGCAGAACCACATGGTAAGACTGGATAAAATCATGGAGAATTTCACATCTCCGGCAGCACGCATGCCATAAGCCGGGATAAATGCCAGCACCCATACAATCGGTTTTACAATCGTAATTGCTATTATCATTTCCATGCAGAGGGAGGCACTTTCTGCTTCCATTCCAGCTAAAAATGTAACCGGCTTTGTCAATAAAAATACCACTGCACAGGAAATCAGAATAACAATTTCTGCATAGCCGCAGAGTTTCACCATATAATAACGCGCCTCTTCCACTTTTCCGGCTCCAATACATTGTCCTACTACTGTCATCAGTCCGATTCCGATTCCAATGGCTCCGATTCCATTTAAATTTTCCAGAATAATGGTCATTGCCTGCGCGGCAATGGCTGCCGTTCCAAGGGTTGATACGCTGGACTGGATTGCCAGCTTTCCGAACTGGAACATTCCGTTTTCAATTCCGGATGGAATTCCGATAGAAAGAATTTTTCCAATCAATGGGAAATTTGGCCGGATTTTAAGATAATGATTTACCACAATCACCTGATCCGGTTTCCGCAGATTCCAGAAAATGACTACTGCACAGAAGATTCTTGAAAATAAGGTAGAAAGAGCTGCTCCTTCCACGCCCATTTTTAATCCAAAGATAAGCACTGCATTTCCGGCAATGTTGAGTCCATTGGAAAGGACAGAAATCATCATTGGAAAACGACTGTTTCCTGCTGCCCGGTAAAAAGCTCCACCGGCATCAAAAAGTGCAATGAACGGAAATGAAATTGCAGTCAGCAGGAAGTAAATCATAGAATTATCCATAACAGCCTCTTCTACCTGGCCAAAAATCAGATGCAGCAGTGGTCCACGAAATATAATACAAAATATAGACAATACCGTAGAAATCGTCAGTACGCTTAAAGTCACCTGTCTCGCAGCCTCATTGCTGGACTCCCGGTCTCCCCTTCCAAGATACTGGGAACAGATAATTGCTGCTCCTGCTCCTAATGCCGTAAATACCTGTATGACCAGTACATTGATGGAATCCACCAGTGATACCGCAGAGATTGCCGCACTTCCCACATTGCTTACCATCATGGTATCCGCCATTCCCATAAAGGAATTCAAAAGCTGCTCTACCATTATCGGCAGAAGCAGCGTAATAAGTTGCTTATTGGAAAACATCATATGTTCCCGGTCTAATTTTGTTGCATCATATAATCTTATCTTTCGCATTTTTTATTTCACTTCTTACTCTTTTACTACCGGTATAAAATCCTCTGTATCACCGCAGAAGAAGCCTCCTGCACCGGCGATGATTTTCTGCATGATTTTTTGCATAAATGCATAGTTTTCTGTGTCAATTGTGACAGCAAAAAGAGCATGAATGTCATGCTCTTTTAAATAAGCATTGGCATATTCATCCTTTAAATCAACTGCAATCTCCTCGATATCCATGGAATGATGCTCCGGAACCTCCACCTCTAATACTCCCGCCTCTTTCCAGATTTCTGTTTCGATGCCATCCATTCCCTCTAATGCATTTTCAATCTCTGCTACTGTGATGGAATTTGGATTCATATAAAGCCACTCTTTGGTAACGGTGGCTGTGCCTGCTTTCTTTTCTCTTATTTTCTTTAACTTTGATTTATTCTTCATATCCGCTCCTGTTTGTGTTTATGGATATGTTCATCTTAGCACAAACATGGACTTCTGTCTCCCTACTTTTTTACTTCTCCATCCATAAAATATAAACGGGATGCAAAATCCGGGTAGTGCCTTACCTTATCATTGTATCCAGTTCCGCCAAATGCCGGGCTGACATGAACGCCGCCATACATTAAGGTATCTCCATATGCATGGAAGTCTTCCGTCTCGCCATCCATTTTTACCAATTTCGAAAGCACCTGATGGGTCAGGGAATCCTGTCTGATATGAACCGGCGAAACCGTATTTACCAGATCACCGAATTCTTTGATATTATATTTTAATTTACGGTTGTAGAAATGGTAACGGACATCCGGCAGCAATCCCTTCGGATAATAAGTCTGCTGCTGCGTATTTGGTACCACTAATTTCTGCATCAGCATACCCACTGCTTTGGTGCCATCTTCCGATACGCAGGTCCACTCCATCTGGTTACCGGCTTCGTCCGCTAAAACACTGCCACCCATTCCACTCTGTGCTCCGTCGCAAAAGCTTCTGCCCCGGTAAAAGGTTCCCTGCTGCAATACCTTCCGCCATTTCTTATACAATGCAATCTGCTCCTTCATGGCTTCCTTTTCTTCTTTTTTCATATCACAGAGGTTGCATTCATAGCCGAAGCTTCCAAAGCATGCCACCTGAAATCTTGTCTCTAATGGCGTATTCCGCAGCGTCTGGTGATTCGGGCAGGCAGACACATGGGCACTGACTGCTGACAGCGGATAACCGTAACTATAATTTTCTTCTATCTCCGCCCGGCACAATGCATCCGTATCATCACTGCCCCAGATCTGCGGAAAATAACATAAGATTCCAAGGTCAAAACGGTTGCCGCCTGCCGCACAGCCTTCAAATAAAATCTCCGGAAACCGTTCCGTCAGTTTCCTCATACACCGGTATAATCCTAACACATAACGGTGTGCCACTTCTCCCTGCCGTTCCGGTGGAAGTGCTGTGGAATAATAATCGCTGAAGGTCCGGTTCATGTCCCATTTCACATAGGAAACGTCCGCTAAAGAAAAGACTTTACTCATGCTCTCAATAATATAATCCTGTACTTCTCTTCTTCCCAAATCTAAAATCCGCTGGTTTCTTCCTTCCGAATGAGGCTGCCCCGGAATCTCAATCGTCCAGTCCGGATGAGCCACATAAAGTTTGCTTTTCACATTGACCATTTCCGGCTCCACCCAGATTCCAAACTGCAGTCCCAGTCCATGAATCTTATCAGATAAGCCCTTAAGACCGCCCGGCAGCTTCTTCGTATTTGCTTCCCAGTCTCCTAAGGAACTGCTGTCATCCATCCGCTCGCCAAACCAGCCGTCATCCATTACAAATAATTCTATGCCAACTTCTTTTGCTTCCTTTGCCAGCTTCAGTAACTTCTTCTCACTGATGTCAAAATAGGAAGCCTCCCAACTGTTAAGCAGTATCGGCCGCTCCTTCTTCTGCCAGGTTCCACGGATAATATGCTCCCGGATAAAATGATGCAGCCTCTGGCTCATCTGGTTAAATCCGTTTTCTGCATATGCCATCACTGCCTCCGGTGCCTGAAAGCTTTCTTCCGGCACCACTTCATAGGAAAATGCCTGTGGATTGATTCCTGTCACCAGACGCATTTTGCCAAAGCTGTTTACTTCTGTTGCTTCATAGTGATTACCGGAATAGATAAGGTGAAAACCAAAGCATTCCCCGGCATCCTCTGTAGTCTTCGGCCGGCTTAGCATCACAAAGGAATTGGCCCGGCTGGAGGTGGTTCCGGTATAGGAAGCATTTACTAATTTTCCTGCTATTACCGGCATATCACTCCGCTTCATTTCTCTTGCCCAGGCTCCATGAAATGTAGTAAATGCATAATCATGCCCATCAAAGTCAAGCTGCAGGCTCATCAGCCGTTTCAACTGCACAGCTTTCTTTCCGTTATTATAGAATTTCGCACTGCGGCTGATGATGTCACAGGATGGATAGACATAATAATACAATTCCAGTGCCAGCTCATTTCCTTCGTCCGCAAGCCGGATACAAAGCTGCTCCACTTCCTCTTCGCTGCCATAGGAACCCGGCAGTTCCGCAAAGGCTTCCTTACCTTTGGTTATCTCTGCTTCCCTGTATACAAAATCTATCGTATTGCTTCCATTGGCATTCACCACTTCCACAAAAGGCTCTCTTATATCTCCTTTTCCATAGGAGGACATTTCAAGGCGCATATCCTCTAAGGAATATGCTTTCTGCTCTTCGTTATACAGATTCACATTACCCGGTGCAAAGACATGCTTTTCCACCAGCGGCTGCATATCTGCTTCGTCCTCGATATGAAGTTTTCTGCCATAATAAAGATGTTCCAGCTGCCCGGTAGGAAGTACCCGGAAGCAATAGGTGGTATGGTCGGTATCCAGAATAAAATAATTCTTTTCCTTACGAATCATAAATAAATTCCTTTCTCTTTCATCCTGCTTTTTCTGCTTACTGTTTCTGCCTGCTGTTTTGCTTAATGTCTGTTTATGCTTCTTTCGCTTTAATCTGATCTGTGATTTCCTGCACTTTTTCTTCTGTCAGGATAAATTTCTTACGGAATACCAGCACTGCAATCAGCAAGCCGATAATCGGAATTCCTGCCATTGTCATGCGGAGTCCTAAAAGGGAGCTGCCGGATGCGACAGCTGCGGCTGCTGTTTCTGCAGTATCATTACTTAAGTGGCAGAGATTTAAGCAGATAGAAGCTGCCAGTGCGGCTACTCCGGATGCCAGTTTTACTACAAAGGTCTGCATGGAGAAGATAACGCTCTCGTCTCTCCGGTTATTTTTCAGTTCGCCATAGTCCACGGTATTTGCAAGAAATACGGTGGTAAGTACCGTCAGCATTCCAAAGGCTGTAAAGATAAAGAATGACGGAATAAATAATAACAATAAGTTTGACATATTTGTCAGTGTCAGTATAAATAATACACCATAACCTGCGATTGCCATAACAAAGCTTACATAAAATACCTTCAAGACACTTAAGAATTTACGCAGCAGTGGGAAGAATATCATCATGGAAATAATCTGGATTCCACCACCAAAGGTATTGAATAAAGTATAGCTGTTATACCACGCGTCCCCGCCAAAATCATATTTGAAAAAATAAATCAAAAGGTTTGAAGTAATATAAAGAGAGCAGTTAATCAGCACTATCGTAATAACAACGGTCATTGCCTGGTCATTCTGTAACAATGCCTTAAACATCTGTCCCACTGACGGAGAGTCCACATTTACGGTGGATTTTTCTTTGATGCTCATACAGGTAATGGTGATAAAAATCACAAATAACACTGCAATGATTAATGCAAACCATTTGAAACCGGCACGTTCATTGCCCTGCCCTAATAAAACCACACATTTTACCGTGATAATAGTAATCAGTGCAGAGCCCACGCCTGCACAGGATCGGGCAAGGGTAGAAAGTCCCTCTCTTTCTTTGCCGCCTTCGGTAAATGCCGGAATCATGGACCAGAATGGAATATCCATCATGGTATAAGTAACGCCCCACAGCACATAGGTTACTGCTGCATAGGCAACCAGTCCACCGCCATCTAATGCAGGTGGTGCCGCAAACATCAGATATAAAATTACTGCATTGGTTATGGTTCCAATCAGAAGCCACGGACGGAACTTACCCCAGCGGGTTCTCGTCTTGGCTACGATAATTCCCATAACCGGGTCATTGAATGCGTCAAATACTCTTGCTGCCATCAGGATAATTCCCATTGCAATGGCACTGACACCCAAAATATCCTGATAGTAATATAAAATGTAACTTGCAGAAAGCATGTATACCATGTCTTTGCCAACTGCACCAAGGCCATATGCTACTTTTTCTTTTGTTGTTAATCTCATTGTCCTTCTCCTCCTTTTCGTAAGCCCATTGCCAGTTCCACTACCCTGTATGCGCCATCGTAAATCCCCTGTTTCTTATTTTCCATAATTGCTTCACACATATCGGTAAGCAGATGGTCTGAGCTTTGGAATAATTCCATCATCTGCAGGGTATGTGGAATATCACGGCATTCCAGGGTACCGTCCCCAATCTCTGCGGAATGGATGGCACCCCACTGTTCATGTCCACCCACTCTTTTGATAAAGAGCTTTGGCACCGGATAAAATGCCAGTTCGCTAGGCTTTGTCACCAGTACATCGCAGCTTCGCATCAAAAGATTCGTGCAGTACACTGCTTCAAAAATATTCTTATGGTAGAAGCCATGGACTCCGGTTACTTCCCCATCCAGTGCAGCTTCGGCAAACTGCTTTGTATTCTCCCAGTCATCAAAATGCTCCGTTGCTGCATTTTTAAGTCCCGGAATTTCCTGTAATAATTCTTCCCAGACATTCCGGTAATCTCCCACATTGACATAAAGTGCTGCCCTGCCTTCCCGGATTGCCGGCAGCAGATATCTGATAATAGCCGCAAAAATTTCTCTCTGGGCTCCTGCTCCGCCGATGGTTAATAAGAAACGCATCGGTTTCTTCTCCTGCTTTCTTTTAATTCTCGCTTCGCAGTCTGCTTCAATATTGCTTACCAGCTCATGGTCAATATAATGTCCCGTGTATATAAGATCTTTTTCCGGCATAGGATTTAAGACATCTTTTCCCTGCATGCCATTTAAAATCCGATAACCCTGATACGCATAATGAGTCTGCACCGTATGAAGGCTTCCTTCGGATAAATGCAATGCCATCGGCCAGTTATCCGGAATCGCATTGACTACATATTTCATGCCGGCATGTATAGCTGCCTGTGCCGGCCACACATGGGTTGCTACCACCGGAATTTCCTTTGGTACATTCCGGTAAACCGGAGCCATAAGCTCTGCATTTTTCTGGTCGGAGGCATTATAGGAAAGCTTCCGGAATCCCTCATAGTTCATTGGCTCCCACACCAGTTTATTAAAGAGCTTACTCTTACCGGAAAGTCTAGAACCCAGAGAATACAAATCATTCTGTGCGCCGATTACTTTGGTGCAGGTCGTCTGCTTATAGGAATTCAAGTCCATCCAGTATGGGATATAACCCATGGATTTTGCTGCTGATGCGATTGCCATGGAAATCCGGTAATGTCCAAAACCCATACGGATATTTCCTACGATAATGCCTTTTTCTTTGTCAAATTCCAGTTTCGAAGCCTCTTTCTGCTCCGGCAGCAGCACATCCACAACACCAAGGGAATCTCCGATATGTACATTTTCTTTTAACACTACCGGATAATCTGTCTTACTGTCATCCCCAAATTTCTTTTGAAACTTCTTCTTACTCTTTACCGCTTTCCGGTACACCTTCTGCGGCATTTTGTTTCCGAAGATTTCCCTTGATTTCTCCTTCATAGATACCCTCCTTATCGTTATACTCCCTTATTCTATTTCAAATGTAATTTCTCTGGTTCCTGCCTGGCGGTTGCTTATCATAAGTTTTCCGCTTCCGGTCTTTCCTATGGTCTTTACATAAGTGCCACCCATACCGCCCTGCAGGCTGATGATGTCCGGTCCGATGATTTCTAATGCTCCCTCACATTTTAGCTGCACCGGCTCCTGAAAATATGGTAACAGATTTCCATTTTCATCCACTGCCTGTATTCTTACCGCAGCCACATCATAGGTATGCGTTTCTTTTAATTTCTGACTGCTGACCGTAATCTGATACTGCACCTTCTGTACCGGTTCTCTTACTAAAGTTTTGACCACCTTACCATCCTTTATGGCTTCTAACTTATATACCATAGATTGTCCGCCCCAGTCCCCGACATACCTGTTATAAAGTGCAACCGCATCCTCCATCTTCATATGATAAAAAAGCATCAGCTTTGCTGCCAGATAATATGCTCTTTTCGGCAGATGGTTCATGCCATATCGTGCTGCCAGATTCAAAACCTCTTTTACCATTGCCGCCTGTTTCGGTGCGAAATTCTCTCCCTCTTCGATGGCATTTCCAATGTAATCATCAATTGGAACCGGACCATGTTTCAGATTCTTATATGGAGAATCCGCTTTCTTATATTCCTTGATAAACCGGTCATTTTTGTACATTTTAACACTGTCTGCATTGGTAAAAATATAAGTCTCGCCCCGGTTGCAGGCTGGATGTTCTCCAATATCCATCGTTGAACTTAAGGCTAATACCGGTCTTTCTTCCTGCTGGCAGGCATACACATCTGCCGCCATTTTCGGATTACGGAACATGTCTAAGACTCCGTGATAGCAGATTCTGTCTCCACTGCCGAAATCTTTATGTGTATTATAATCTGCCATACACCATCCGAAGCTTCCGGCAATGTCCTCTTCTCCTGCTACTGCATCCAGTACACTGGCGTGGCGGAGTGCATGCCACATACGATGTTCTTCCCAGTCGAAGGATTTGGTGGAATACATATGTCCGTTATATTCTGTGATAAGATACGGTTTTTCTATATCGGATGTCACATCCTTCTTATGCTCACAGCCTTTGTTCAGACCATTGTGTACAAAATCATTATAGGTATATACATCCTCCAAAAGACTGCTCTTTTTATGCGCCCGCACACCACCGGTCTGCCTGGTATCATCCAGCTTGTGTGCCATTGCATTGGTGCGGCGGTAAAATTCATCATCATCCTGTGATTCATTAATCCTCACACCCCAGAGAATAACGGATGGATGGTTGCGGTACTGCATCACCATGTCTTTTACATTTTCCACCGCCTGTGCTTTCCATGCTTCATCACCGATATGCTGCCAGCCCGGAATCTCGGTAAATACCATAAGCCCCAGCTCATCGCACCGGTTTATAAATTCCTGGGACTGCGGATAATGGGAGGTCCGCACTGCATTCAGCCCTAACTCTTTCTTTAATACTTCCGCATCCATCCTCTGTATGGAAGCCGGCATGGCATAACCCACATAAGGATAGCTCTGGTGACGGTTCAAACCCCGGATTCTAAACTTCTGTCCATTTAAGTAAAAGCCATCTTTTTGGAATACTGCCTGACGAAAGCCCACCGTTGTTACAACCTCATCGATTATATTATTTCCGGTTACAAGCTGGGTCTTTACTTCATATAACGCCGGATTCTCTACCTCCCATAGGGATACGATTCCTGCCGGAAATGCAAGTTTTTTCTTTCCCTCCTGCGTAGGAATTTCAGAAAAAGTTTTCTCTCCAATCAGCCGGTATTCCTCTTCACCTTTTTTCCGGATGTACTGCCGCAGCAACAGGTTTTCTTCGTTTCCTGCCAGCGTAATTTCTGATAGCAGTGTTCCCTTCTTTGTCTCCAGCTCCACCTGTGGTTTTAAAAATACATCTGCAAGATAGCTTTCCTCATTTATCTCAAGATAAACATCCCGGTAAATTCCACCGTAGGTCATATAATCAATAACAAATCCAAAGGGCGGAACATTCAGATTCTCATTGCTGTCCACCCGCACCGCAATGATATTATCTTCCCCATAGTGAAGCTGTGCTGAAATATCAATGGTAAATGCCGTATATCCGCAGTGGTGTGTGCCTGCTTTCTTTCCATTTACATAGACTTCACTGTCATGGGCAACTCCCTCAAAGGTCAGCCGTACCACTTTTCCTTCCCACTCTTTCTTCGCCAAAAGGTGTCTGCGGTAGCCGCTTACCATCTGATACGCATGCTCATCAAAATAGTGAAAGGGCAGTTCCTTTACCGTATGGGGAATCCGTACGCTCTGCATTGCTGCTTCGTCATATTCTGCATTGCCCTGTGTTGCTTCCCATTTCTCACTGAAATACCAGTCATTGTCCAAATAGTATTTTTCTCTCATACCTTTTCCTCGCTCTTTCTACTGGTGTATTTCTATTCATGCATCTCTATTCACACATGTCTATTGTCTCGTGTTAATTCCATCCACCAGAATATTCACTACTTCCTCTAATGCCTCACCATAGGAAAGTTTGCTCTGAATCAGGATGTCTCTTTGGAAGAACTGTTCTAAGGAGGCTTCCAGCATCATCTTTAAAACCGGTATGTTGATGCGGCGGATTACGCCTTCCTCCATGCCCTGTTCCAATAACGCAATGGTGGTCTCCCAGCCGGTCTCTAACCGAAGTTCCACCTGATGATAGATTTCCGGAAATTTATCTTTTAATAAATACATCTGCCGGAAATCAATTTCCTTATAACTCTCCGGCATTACCCCTAAGATTTTCCGTATTTTTTCTAAAGTTCCAAGGCTTTCGTCTGCCATAACTTCCCGTTCACTTTCCTTGATGCAGTCAAACAGATAATCCACCATGGCAAGAAATAACGCCTCTTTATCTGCAAATACCTGATAAATCGTTTTCTTGCTGATACCAAGAATGTGGGCGATATCATCCATGGTAAATTTCAATCCCTTCTGGTTAAATGCCTGCATCGTGCCCTGCAATATTTTTTCTCTCAATTCCATGTTCACTACCCCTATTCTCTGTGGAAACTACTTTTTGTTTTTCGGTTTCCTTAATTGTAACACCTTGGGATTTCCGTTACAAGAAACTGAATCACCAAAATTAGTTTCCTGAATTTGTGGATTTTGACGAGAAGGGAATTTCAACTATGCAAAATACCATTTATATTTTTTCAATTACAACATAACTTACTTCATTTTGCCCCCATCCTGATGTCTTAACACTCAAATATTAGTAAAAGAGCCAGATACCTTAAAACAAAGATATCTGGCTCTTCATAATTATTTTATTTAATTTTGAATCTCCTCTTACAGGAAGATATATTTACAAATGAATAATACTGCAAGAATATACATCAGTGGAGTGATCTTCTTAACTTTACCACAGATTAAGTTGATGATAACGTAAGAGATAACACCGATTGCGATACCTTCTGCAATGCTGTACATAAGAGGCATAGCAATTAAGCAAAGGTATGCAGGAGCTGCTTCTGTAACATCGTTGAAGTCAATCTTAACGATTGCAGATACCATAAGGAATCCAACGAAGATTAATGCAGGAGCGGTAGCAAATCCTGGGATTGCTGTAAAGATTGGTGCAAATAAGATTGCAATCAGGAACATGAATCCGGTTACAACAGATGCAAAACCGGTTCTGGCACCTGCACCTACACCAGCAGAACTCTCTACGAAAGTTGTGGTTGTAGAAGTACCAAGAACAGCACCAGCGGATGTTGCGATAGCGTCAGCTAATAACGCATTTTTAACTCTTGGAAGCTTTCCTTCTTTGTCTAACATACCAGCTTTATCAGAAACACCGATTAAGGTTCCGATGGTATCAAACATATCTACAAATAAGAAGGATAATAATACTACGATAAAGTTAACAATACCTACACCGGTAAAGTCAGCTTTGAAACACTGTCCAAAGGTTTCTCCGATTTTGGTGAAGTCTGTCATTGCAAATGTAGGATATAAAGAATAGAATCCAGCTTCTGCATCAATCTGATAGATGCCTGCCGCCTGGCAGATCATACCAAGAATCCATGTAGCAAGGATTCCGATAAGGATGGAACCTTTTACATTCTTTACATATAAAATGATGGTAAGAATTAAACCAATCAGTGCAAGTAAAGCACAGATTCCTTCTGTATGCCAATTCTCTGTAAATTTAACATAAGATAATAAAGTAGTGCTGTTGTCAACAACAATGTGAGCACCCTGTAAACCGATGAAAGCAATAAACAGACCAATACCGGCACTTACACCTTTTTTCAGTGTAGCAGGAATGGCATTGAAAATTGCCTCACGTACGTTGGTCAGTGAAAGTACGATAAAGATGATACCTTCAATGAACACTGCCATTAAAGCGACTCTCCAGTCATAACCCATATTTCCACATACTGTAAATGCGAAATATGCATTCAATCCCATACCAGGAGCTAATGCGAATGGATAATTAGCCATCAAAGCCATTGCAAGTGTTCCGATAAAGGATGCAAGACAGGTTGCAATCAGAACTGCAGTAGGATCCATGCCAGCAGCAGATAACAGGTTCGGGTTAACTGCCAGGATGTAAGCCATTGTCATAAATGTGGTAAGACCTGCAATTACTTCTGTCTTGACGTTAGTGTTGTTCTCTTTGAATTTGAACATTTTCTCTAACATTTTTCTTCCTCCAAATTGTTTTTTATACCTAAAGCCAGCCTCTCTGGCAATAAGTCATGGTAAACTTCTCTTCTGTAAATTATTTTCCTTCATATGTAATTACAGAAGCAACATCATAACCCTTCAAACGTTCTCTTCCCTTTAATCCAGCCAGTTCCATTAAGAAAATGACTTTGACTACTTCACCGCCAAGCTGCTCTACTAATTTGATAGCAGCTTCAATGGTTCCGCCGGTTGCGATTAAGTCATCTACTAACACAACCTTCTGCCCCGGTTTGATGGAATCCTTGTGCATCTCAATGGTAGCCTGTCCATACTCTAAATCATAAGACTGTGAAATGGTCTCACATGGTAATTTTCCTTTTTTACGAACCGGTACAAACGGTTTATGCATTTCGTAAGCAATTGGTACTCCGAAAATGAACCCTCTGGATTCTGTACCGGCAACTACATCATAGTCCACACCATCTAAAAGCTTAATCATGGAATCTATTGCAAGCTGAAGTCCATCTGCATCCTGCAATACGGAAGTAATGTCCCTGAAAATGATTCCCGGTTCCGGGAAATCCGGTATACTTCTTACATATTCTTCTATTTTTTTCATCTTAATACCCTTCTTTCTATTTACTGCCCTCTGTTTTAAAAAACACCTTTTTATTATAAATTTATACTGCCAGAAATACAAGCAATTTTTTATAAAATGTTAAGTTTTTCGTTACAATTTTTTATGAAAAGTTGCTATTTTATTGCAAATATATTAAGATGTTCTATACGAAAGAAAAGTTCGGAAAGGGGATTTTTTGTGAAAATTCTGATTTTATCCTGCAACACAGGAGAAGGACATAACGCCGCCGGTCATGCCGTGGAAGAAGCAGCTCTGGCAAGGGGACACGAAGTAAATTTTGTCGATGCCATGCAGCTTGGCAAAAGACATACTTCACGCCTTATCAGCGGACTTTATATTGGAATTGTAAAGCATCTGCCGTGGTTTTTCGGTTTCATTTATAAGCTGGGAATGCTTATCAGTAACCGCCATTTCAAATCTCCGGTTTACTGGGCAAATGCAAAGCTGGCGAAACCGCTTGCATCCCTCATCGAAGAAGGAAATTATGACATTGTGGTGATGCCGCACCTTTACCCGGCAGAGACCATTACTTATATGAAGAAACACAACATGCTGCCGGTAAAAGCAGTCGCTATCGGAACCGATTATGCCTGCATCCCTTTCTGGGAGGAAACCAACTGCGACTACTATGTTATTCCCCATGAGGATTTAGTAGACGAATATATAAAACGCGGTGTTCCAAAGGAAAAATTACTGCCTTACGGTATTCCGGTGCGCCACGCCTTTGCCAAGCATACACCAAAGGACATTGCCCGCCGCAAATGCCACCTAGATGCTGATGCTCCTACCTTTCTCATTATGAGTGGAAGTATGGGATTTGGAAAGCTTGCAGTCTTTGCCATGGCACTTTATAAGCAGTGTAAAAATGACGAACACATTGTAATTATCTGCGGAAACAATAAGAAATTACAGTCTGTTCTCACCAAAGAATTCAGACATTGCCCGCGGGTTCATGTCTTAGGCTACACCAGACATGTTTCCCTTTATATGGATGCCTGTGATGTCATCTTTACCAAGCCGGGCGGACTTACTTCCACTGAAACTTTAGTAAAGGGAATCCCAACTATCCATACCGCACCGATTCCAGGCTGCGAAACCGCAAACAGTGCATTTTTCGTAGACCGTGGTATTTCCTATGCCTCTAAATACATGATAGAACAGATTCGCCTTGGAAAGCTGCTGATGCGAAGCCATGATTTACAGGAGGAAATGCATACCGCACAGCTCCGGGAGCAGAAATCCGATGCAGCAGAACGCATTGTGGACCTGTTAGAATCACTGTCTGAAAAATAACGACAATTGCTTTTATTCAAACAAGTGATTGCGGAAGCAGGAGAAAAGATTTTAATAGGAAATTTTGTGGCATTCCATGTACATCTGATTTTCCTGGATGTGAAATGCCAACCATTCTTAGTGGTTCATTTTTCTTGATTATAAACTGTCTTTTCGCTTGCTTTGACAGAATCTCGGCACTGTCCGTCAAAAGCGGATGCCACATAAAGCCTGCAAGGGGCACTAGGAATTTCGACATCATACTATTTTCATCTGGCAACCGGCACAAATTCACATCCATGTTCAACTGTGCCTCGCTGGTACATCCCTGTACCAGCGTTGCCTGTTGCCAGACGAAATTCCAAGTGCCCCTAACAGTCCTTACCAGGCATCCGCACTTTGACGAACAGTACCAGGATTCTGTTAAACATGGAAAAGACTGTTTTTATCAGAAAAAGAAAAATGAACTACTTAGAACGGTGGTATTTCATCATCGGAAAATCAATGCATATGGAATACCGCAAAATTCCTTTATACAAAATCTATCTCCTTCCGCAATCACCTGTTTATCGAAAAGAAAAGGAGCCTTTATATGAACCAATCAATTATCACCTGCATCTTTTTTTCCATCGCCGGCTATCTCAGCGGCAGCATACTCTATGCCTACTGGATTCCAAAGATATTATTCCAGAAAGATATCTGTGCATTAAGTCCGGATGGAAATCCCGGCACTGCCAATGCCTTTGTGTACGGCGGATTCCGGGCTGGTATTCTTGCGCTCCTTTTGGAACTTTTCAAGGGCTTTTTCCCGGTCGTACTCGCCCTACGGACATTGGATATTGACACTCCACACATGATTCCGATTCTGATAGCACCGGTTCTCGGACATGCGTTCCCATTGCAGTTTCATCCGAAAAACAGTAACAAAAAAGGCGGCAAAGCCATTGCCGTCTCCTTTGGTGTACTGCTTGGAATCTTTCCGGTTGTTCTTCCGGTTCTTTTCCTTGCTGCTGCTTATATTCTTTTTTCTGTGGTCTTAATTATCCGGCCACATCTTTTCCGGTCCATTATTACCTTTGGCGTATTCTGCCTTCTGGTCTTTCTCTTTGTGCCGGTTCTCTCCATTGACTTTGCCTGCCTTGGAATTGCACTGCTTGTTATCTATAAGCATCTTTGCGCTTACCAGAATGAGAAACTTTCCATCCGGTTTTTCTTTCAAAAATAGCTTTTTTAAGAGATACCTACCAGGAAATAACTTCGGTTCCCTCTTCGGTTACCAGAACCTGAATCTCCCACTGGGCACTTGGAAGTCCGTCTTCTGTATACACGGTCCAGTTATTTTCATCATCTATGTAGATAGCTTCTTTTCCCATATTTACCATTGGCTCAATCGTAAACATCATGCCCGGAACTAAGAGCATCTCGGTTCCTCTCTTGCTGTGATAGCCAACCCATGGCTCTTCGTGGAATTCTTTTCCAACACCATGTCCACCGATTTCTCTTACGATAGTATAGCCATTTTCATAAGCATGGTCATGCACTGCCTGCCCCATATCTCCTAAAAAGCCCCATGGTTTTACCGCTTTTAAGCCTTCTTCCACACATTCTTTCGTTACCTGGACAAGACGCTTCTTTTCTTCACTGACATCTCCAATCAGAAACATTCTGGAGGAATCAGAAAAATATCCATCTAATATTGTGGAAACATCCACATTAATGATATCGCCATCCTTTAAAATAATATCCTCCGATGGAATACCATGGCATACCTCTTCATTAATTGACGTACAGACGCTCTTCGGAAATCCCTGATAATTAAGTGGTGCCGGGATTCCACCCATAGCTGTTGTTTTCTCATATACCATACGGTCAATTTCTTCTGTACTCATGCCGGCTTTGATATGCTCAGCCACATAATCCAGTACTGCCACATTAATTTTGGCACTTTCCCTGATACCTTCGATATCCTTCGGTGTCTTAATCAAATCATGGGTTGGCACAATACAGCCTGCCTCACGATACTTTTCAATCTTCTCATCAAATGACTGATGGCATGTCTTATACTTTCTTCCACTGCCACACCAGCAGGGATCATTTCTACCTATTTTTACAGACATTTCTATTTCCTTCCATTCTAATGATTCAATATGATATTCCCAAAATCCACTCTGTCCCAGAGCTTCTCATTCAGTTTATACTTATGTTCTTTTAAAATCTGCTCATATGGCTCTGCCCCGGCACTGTAACCGTCAAAATCACTGTTATTCTCTGCTGCTATCTGATTCTGATATTTCTGTGCCAGTGCAGCTTTCTCTAACTGACGATCTATCTCTGCTTTATCAACGCCCAGTCTTTCCTGCTGTTCCTCTGTCATATCCGTCCAGAAATCCTCCTGACGGCTGCAAAGCTGTTCTTCTTCTTTTTCATCCAGCGTCAGTTTCTCTGCCATTGCCTGCCGGTAAAAGATTTCATCATGTACTGCCATTTCGATGACATGGGTCTTTGCCACTTCTTTTACAAACCTTCCACTGGTATGAAGATTCCAATACTTATTCGTATCATAATAGTCATAGGCTGCTGCCTCATCTTCTACCTTCAGTTCCTCATAAGCGATATACATTGCCAGATCCCCAAGCTGCAGTTTTTCTCCATCTACTGTCAGGATATCTTCGGAAAGATACTCCCTGTATACAATCTTCCCCCTTCGTTCGGAAACAAAGAGACTGATTAATAACAGTACCAGTAGAATCAGTATTGTAATGAACCATATGCGCTTCTTCTGTGATTTATTTTCACTCATACACTATCCTATTTGCAAAGCTCTGCTACAACCTGTCCGATTAATTTACCATCTGCCTTACCTTTTAACTCCGGCATAACTGTTTTCATAATCTGACCTTTATTTTTGGTTGCAATGACATCTGCAAATTTTTCTGTCAGAATCTTACGTACTTCTTCCTCAGAAAGCATTGCCGGTGCATATTCGCTCATAATGTCATAACGCTGCTGATATTCCGCAAGTAAATCTGTTCTTTCTGCCGGACAGGAATCAATCTGTTCTTTTACGGTCTTCATTTCTTTTAAAATCACACGGTTTACTAATTCTTCTTTTATGTCATCACGACAGCCTTCATCAATTGCTGTTTTCTTCACTGCAGAAACCAGCGAAGAAATTGCATCTTTTCTTGGTTTATCTTTTGCCTTCATTGCTGCTATCATTTCTTTTTGTAACTGTTCTATCTGCATTTCTTATTCCTCCTAAAATATTTTCTACTTTTTCATTATACGCAACTTGAAAGATTTTACAAGTTCTTAAAACCCCGCAGTAGTTTGCTTACTGCGGGGAATTTTTATCATTTTTCTTCTTTATGGATAACTTTTTACAATACACGCCGGACAGATATAATGCTTCGATAAGTTGCTGAGCCTGTCTTAATGCCGGTAGACGGTGAACTTGCATGGACAATCTGTCCTCCGCCCATATAAATTGCCACATGACCGGCATAACAGACAATGTCACCTGGCTGGGCATTCTCATAGCTTACTTCACTTCCTGCTCGCTGTAATGCTACCGAACTATGAGGCAGGCTGATTCCAAAGTTTGCATAGACACTTTTAATGAATCCGGAACAATCTGCTCCATTGGTCAGGCTCTCGCCGCCCCATACATACGGATTTCCAATAAACTGACAGGCATAAGATACTACATCGCTTCCACTGACTGATGTACTAAAAGAAGGATTCAATCCACCTCCCCCTGTACTGCCACCAGTAGTGCTGTCACCTCCGGTATTGCTGCCATTATTATTTCCCGTTGTATTTCCATTATTATTGTTAGCAGTTGTTGTATTATTGCCTTTATTATTATTCTGAGCAGCGGCAGCTGCTGCAGCTGCCTGCTCCTGTCTTATGATTTCATTCTGCTCATCAACAGTAGCTTTATACTGGGCTGCAAGACTCTGGGCTGATGCAAGCTGGGTATCAAAATCAGACATCTGAGACTGTTTCTCTGCAATCATGCTTTCATAAGAAGCCTGCTGTTCCTGATAAGACTGCTGCACTTCCTCTAACTCTGCCTTCTCTGTCTCCACCTGACTCTTAAGGTCAGCTACCTGCTGCACTGTCTCCTGATACTGCGTCAGAAGATTTCTGTCATAATCATAAATCTGCTGGGCATATTCCAGACGATTCAGTAAATCGGAGAAATCTGTTGCGCCCACCAGTGCCTCAATATAACTGTCATCCCCATTCTCATACATATATACGATACGCTTTTTCATAGCATCGTACTGGTTCTGTTCATCTTCCTGTGCCTGTGCAAGCTGTGCTGTCACATTATCCAGTTCAGTCTGCTTATCCGAAAGTTCCCCTTCCAGAATATCTAAGTTCATAATAATATTTACCAGATCTGCATCCAGTGCATCAATCTGGGACTGCAGTTCCTGCTGCTGGCTCTGTATATTCTCTATATCTGCATTGGCATTATCCAATGCGGTCTGTGCTTCACTCTTCTTGTTTTTAGCCTTTGAAAGAGCGCTTGCTGACGCACTTTGAAAACATGAAATTCCAAGAATTGCTACCAGTCCTGCTGCAACCAACCGCATTTTCCACATATGTTTTTTTCTGTGCATATTTCTGCTCCTTCCACTTTTGTGTATTTCCTATCATCTTAGTATAACATCATGATACCATCTTTACAATTAACAATTTATCGCCTTTTTGAATTTCTTCACTCTTTAAGTCGTTGGTTTCCATTAACTGGGAAATAGTCGTATGATTTGCCTTGGCAATTTTCCAGAGACTGTCCCCCTCTCTTACAATATATCCGGTAATTCCTGGCTGTCTCTGTAATTCTTCCATATCCCGTTCTGTAATTCTGATTTCATCCATTTTCTGGATGTTCTCCTGTGAAAATGCAATCAGATTCAGATTCAGTACTGCCTTTACCTCAATCTGGGTATTATCCAAAAGAATCGCTGACAACTGCTCGATTCCCGCTTCCAGTTCATAGTTCATATCGTCTGTCATTTCCGGGACTTCAATCAGCTGTTCAAAAGGAAATGTCTCCCGGCAGGTTCCAATCGGCATGGCATCGTCCGTGGTTACATAAAGGATTTCCACATTCAGGCTTCCTTCCACTTTAAGACCGTCTGCCTGTGGCTCCACATGGTCAATAAATGCCATTCCTTCGCAGGAACAAATCTGCAGGATATTCTCCTGATTCTTCTTTAAATTCATGTGGTCTGTCAACCGGCATTTTGCATAATTCTTTGCCAGCAGCCTGCTCATGGTAACTTCTTCATAAGCTGGTGTCATCTCTTCCCGCAGCGAATATACGTCCTCTACCACATCTGCCTCTGTTTCCTTCCAGATACAGATATCTAATTCTAACGTCATATCCAGACTGATTTTCCGGTCTTCTCCATCATAATCCGGTCTGACCTCTACTTCCACACTGGCAGGTGTTACCTGAATCCGATAGATTTTTTCCTCACTGCATCCCTCGCAGGCAAGTTCTCCGTTCAGTGGTATCGTCTCTTCTAACCATTCTAACCGGCGTTCTTCTTTCTGGGCATAATAAAGCAAAAACAGCCTTATTTCTCCGGTAAGCTGGATTTTTTCTTCTCGTAACCTCGTTTCCACACCCCGAAGCTGCACACTTTTCCATAAAATCTGTTCTACATCTGGCTTGCTCTGGGGCAACTCTATTTCCTGTTTCAACCGGTAATTATCTTTCTTACAGGTTTCCAATTCCAGAATATTATGCCTGTTCTGAAGGATTTCCAACGGATGTTCCATGGCTACTCCCGTAATCAGTTCCGTCTCCTTGCGCATCCGCATTTCTGCCTTCAGCATCACCAGTGCACGAACACTTAATTTTCTGGAATTAATAATCCCGATATTAATGTCTTCCAATTCTGCTGTGACGTCCACCGGATCTAATTCATTCACTCCATCCATACTGATGGTTTCTTCAAATGGAATCTGTCCCCGCAGGCAGTCTAATTTATGCTCCTCCATATCGCTGCGGTAGAGCACATGAAAGATAAGATTCCCCTTCACATAAATACGTCCTTCTTTTACCTGTATCTCATCAAAGCGGATTTCACCTTTTTCTTTCAGTACTTTTACAATATCCGGCCGATAATCCGGTAGATTGTAATCATCATCCAGAGTAATCTGACTCATGGCACTGGCTTTTTCATAATTCATATGTATGTTCTGTTTCTTTATTTCCACTAAAAAAATCCCCTTCCTGAATGTTATTTCATTTTATTCAGGAAAAAGGGACTTTATTCTTCTAACATAATTTCATTCGGATATCTCTTGTTATGATATCTGTATAACTGAAAGATAATAACTGTGGCGGATTGCCTTCTCTTTCATCATCTACAAGAATCGTGAATACACTCGGATAAGCATTCTGTATTACACCACGCTGTACATCTACTTTATTACGACCTCTGTCCAGTTGAATCATTACACTGCTACCGCACTGCTGATGCACGGATGCCCGGACTCTGTTAATATCTGCTCTCTGCATATACCAGTTCCTCCTTTTTTATCCACGCTCTTTAGTATATCACCGTGTTAAAATGCTGTCAAAGGGAAAAAAGTACCATTTTTTCACTCAAACACCACGTTCTTGTCACATTTTGTCACCTCAACCACAATATATGGGAAACTTGGTGCCTTTGCCACCGTCTCATTCTCCCCCGGGCCAATCAGCGTTGTAACAAAACAGAGGGCATTCTGAGTCAGATAAACATCTTTTACGGAAATGCTGTAGCCTCCCGTTTCCTTCTCTCCATAACCCCTTGCAATATAGAGTTTTCCGTTATCTTCATAAGTCAGCTTGAAATCCATTTCCTTTCGTTCTTCAATTTCCTGCTTCAATTCTTCCGGCACTGCTTCCTCTTCTAACACGGTAAATTCCACGTCTTCTATTTTACTGCCATTGGTATCTTCGATACCGCAGCCTGCTGCTGCCAGTCCAATCCATGCTACCGCAAGCAGACCGATGACACTCCGGACAGCTTTCCTTGCTTCTATTGTTTTCCGTTTCACTTTCTTCTCCCTGTTTTTATTCTTTTCATTCTATTCCAAAATCCGGATTATCATGTTGTAATTCTTAAGCTTTACCGCTATAATAGGGAAAGAAATCAGTATTTTGTTTTTGAAATTTATATCCAGAAAGGAATTCTATCTCTATGATACGAGCAATTCTTGCACTTTTATTTGCTGTTCTTTACCTGATTCTTGGTATTCCAGTTCTCTTTGCAGAATGGATTATCCGTAAATGCAACCGCCATGCTGCCGACATCAGCAGTCTTCGCATGGTGCAGTGGGCATTTCGTGTGATTATGTTTATCTGTGGCGTTAAGCTGACTGTAATCGGGGAAGAAAATGTTCCAAAAGATGTTCCGGTTCTTTATATCGGAAATCATAGAAGTTATTTTGACATTATTATCACTTATTCCAGATGTCCGAGACTCACCGGTTACATTGCCAAAGACACCATGGGAAAAGTTCCTCTTTTAAACATCTGGATGAAGCGGCTCTACTGCCTCTTCTTAGACCGTACCGATATGAAGAAGGGCTTAAAAACCATCCTGACCGGTATCGACCAGATTAAAACCGGCATTTCCATGTGTATCTTCCCGGAAGGTACCAGAAACAAGACTGAGGACGAAATGCTTCCTTTCAAAGCCGGAAGCCTAAAGCTCTCTGAGAAAACCGGATGTCCGATTGTTCCTATGGCAATCACCAATTCTGCTGATATTCTGGAAAATCATTTTCCAAAGGTAAAACCTACCCATGTTATCCTGCAGTATGGTACTCCGATTTATTTAGATCAGCTTTCTGCCGATGACCGCAAACATCTTGCTACCTATACACAGAATACGGTGCATGAGCTGCTGGCAGATAACCGGAAATATCTTTAAACCGCAAATATTGACGAAAAAAGGAACTGTAGCTTTGATGACTATACTTCAAAGTTACAGTTTCTTTTTTCATTTTTCAAAAAACATTTTCTTATGCTTCGGTTAATGCTGCCACCACTTTCGGGAATTCCATAAAATGTGATGCCTTGACTAAAACAGCATCTCCTTCTTTTACGGTAGCAAGAAGTTCTTCTGTCATCTCCTCACGGGTTGCATAATGTTTTACGGTCAGAGCCGGATTCTGTTTCTTCGCTCCTTCTGCCAGTTTCCCGGATAATGTTCCAACACAGAATAACAAATCAATCGGCAGTGTTCCGGCATAGGTTCCCACTTCATAATGAAGCTGTTTTTCATCCTCGCCTAATTCACCCATATCTCCAAGAACCGCTATCTTTCGTCCCCCTGCCTTAGACAGGACATCCAAAGATGCCTTCATGGAAACCGGATTCGCATTGTAGCAGTCATCAATAACCGTCATGCCCTTTGTGTGAATCAGATTCGTTCTTCCGCTGATGGTGGAAGCGGCTGCAATTCCACATTTAATTTCATCCATGGAAAGGCCTAACTGTTCTGCCACGCAGGTTGCTGCCAGTGCATTATATACATTATGTTCTCCCGGAATTGGAATAAATACTTCCATGTCTCCCTGTGGAGTGTGGAATTCTGCTGTCATTCCTTCTAAGCCATGCTCTGTAACTGCATCTGCACAGACAGAAGTCTCGCAGAGATTCCTTCCCTTGATTCCATAAAATACAGGCTTTCTTCCTGCCACCTGCTCTACAGTTGAAAGTTTGTCATCATCTCCATTTAATATCACAACACCATCCGGTTTCAAATGGGCAAAGCTTTCTGTCTTTGCTTTTAAGATTCCATCTCTGGTTTTCAAATTCTCCAGATGACATAAACCGATATTGGTAATAACCATAATATCCGGCTGCGCCATATCTGCCAGTTCATGCATCTCGCCAAATTCAGAAATTCCCATTTCCAGAACTGCAACCTGATGCTCTTTTTCAATCTGAAAAATAGTCAGTGGCAGACCGATTCCATTATTAAAATTCCCCTGTGTCTTATGTACCCGGAATTTTGTGCCCAGTACAGATGCAATCATTTCTTTGGTACTGGTCTTTCCAACACTTCCGGTAATTCCCACTACTTTAACGTCAAGAGTACTCCGATAGAAACGTGCCAGACGCTTCATGGCAGTTACGGTATCTTCCACCAGAATATAAGCTCCATCTACATCAAGACTCTGCTGGGACAGTGCATATGCTCCTTTTTTTAATACATCCGGAATAAATTTGTGACCATCGACCTTTTCTCCCGGAATGGCAACAAATAAATTTCCTGCCTTTACTCTCCGGCTGTCAATCTCTACTCCGGTTACGGTATATTCTTTTGCTTCATTCCCACCTATTAATGTTCCACCGCAGGCTTCTGCAATCTGTGCTAATGTCAGTTCCTTCATATCTGCCTTCTCTGCCCTTTCTTATGCTCCGTATTTCTCCATGGAAATATCAACCAGCTGCTGGCATAACTCTTCGAAGTTTACTCCTTCTACCTTGGCTTCCTGCGGCAGTAAGCTGGTTGCTGTCATACCAGGCAATGTATTTGCCTCTAAGCAGTATACTTCATCTTTTGCATTGACTAAGAAGTCGATTCTGGAATAGGTGTCCAGGCCTAACGCTTCCGCAACTTTTACTGCATGCTTCTGCATCTCTTTTGCCACACTGTCTTTAATATCTGCCGGACAGGTTTCCACTGTGCTTCCAGCCTTATACTTATTTTTATAATCGTAAAATCCTTCTTTTGGTGCAATCTCGATAACCGGCAATGCTCTTCCTTTGATGACACCTACTGAAAATTCTCTTCCCTCTACATATTCTTCAATTAAGATTTCATCTTCCCAAAAGAATGCATCATCCAATGCTTTTGTAAAATTGCTTTCTTCTTTTACAATGGAAACACCGATACTGGAACCACCACAGCATGGCTTTACCACGCAAGGCAGCGTAATTCCGATTTCAGCCAGACTGTCTTTTCTGTCCTTTTTCTTCATATAAATGCCCTTCGGACATGGGATTCCATTGGCTTCAAAAAACTGCTTTGCCATATTTTTATTCATGGCAATCGCACTGCTTAAATAGCCGCTTCCGGTATAACGGATTCCAAACAAATCAAAGGCTGCCTGAATCTTACCATTCTCTCCATTTTCTCCATGTAATGCCATAAATACAATATCTGCCATACGGCACATTGCGATTACATTCGGTCCAAAGAAGCAGGCAGACTGGTCTTTTCTACTCTTTCTTACCTTATCAAGATCTGGAGCCGTCTCCGGTATATCCGCTACTTTTACACTTGCTTCTTCTGAATGTTCAAAAATTCCAGTAATATCCTGTTCTTCTTCTCCATATCCCATAAACACATCCAGAAGAATAACCTGATGTCCATTCTTCCGCAATGCCTTTGTTACCATATCTCCTGTTTTAAAAGACACATCACGCTCTGTGCTCAAGCCGCCTGCCAAAACTACGATATTCATTCTCTAATGTCCTTCTTTCTTTCAGATTCAAATATGTATATTACATCTCTTTTTTCAATATGTATATTATACCTTTTTTTCTTAGAATGACAAGAGAATCTCACAAAGCAATCAAGATTGGTTCTCCGGGCTTTGCATTATGATTTTCAAACACCTGAAAAAGATGCTCTGCACACTGCTGTACATCCATGGCTTCTTCCGGCTGCTCCATCCATTTTAAAATTCCGGACTTGCAGAGCAAAAGATATGGCAATACCATATATTTATTGCTCCTTGTGCAATAATCGATACCCTTATTGCATAATTCCAGCGCCTCTCTGTAAATTTCCATCTCATACAAAAGATTAGCTTCATTGTAAAGTATCATCGGATATACCTTTTCTTTTTCTTCATCATCTACTTTTCTTACTTCCAGATAATCAGATAACTGCATCCAGATGCGGAGTGCCTGCTTTCTTTCACCAAGCCGCTGTTTCTGTACCGCCATACTGTTGATAATGTTGATTTCCTCAAAGGTAAACATCCGCTTCTGCACCAGATTTGCCAGCCCCGCCGGATGCGTCAGATGTAACGCTTCTTCCAGCTTTGCATATACAAGTTCCGGACGGACTCCTTCCTTACTGTCCAGCACCGCCTTTATGTATGAAAAGAACTGTCTGGTCAGTTTATCCTCCTGTTTATGTTCCGGTTGTCTCTGCCAGAGTTCCCTGCTGCCTTCCATATCATTATTTGCTACTGCATGCACCAGCTGTCGCATATAGGCATATAATTCCATTTCTTCCGCCGTTGCATGAATATTGCATATACCCATCGTCTTTCCAAGACGCTGCATAATAGCTTCATAATTTTTCCGCTTTGGTACCACAAATCCGTTTTCAATTTTTGATAAAGTTCCAGTTGAACAGATGCCAAAAGCAAGTTCTTCCTGTGTAATGCCAAGCTGTTTGCGGGATTCACATATATAATCCCCAAGATTGTAACAAGCCAATTCCTAACCTCCCTCTTCTCATAACCCATCGTATTGACTGTTCCATAGAAATGTCTTATCGATATATTATAACTACTGTAGCATAAAAATAGCGGTACCGCTATTGGCGTTTTGTCAAGACTGTTGTCAAAACGTTAACTGCGATACCGCTGTCTGCTACCAGTTATCCATAAGGAACTGCCGGTGATAGTCTTTTTCGTTATATATCTAGAATTCCGGTTCAATCAGACCGTAGGTGTTACCTTTTCTCTTATATACAACGTTTACATTGTCATCCTCTGCATTTACGAATACAAAGAAATCATGTCCTAATAATTCCATCTGAACACATGCATCTTCCGGATACATTGGTTTCATATCGAATTTCTTGGTACGGATGATTTTAATTTCATCATCTGCTTCCACTTCTTTTTCAATATATTCCTTACGGAAATTGCTGTTGCTCTGCTGTTTTGTAATAATCTTATTCTTATACTTTTTAAGCTGTCTCTCAATAATCTCTTCTACAAGATCAATCGATACATACATATCATTGCTTACCTGCTCTGAACGGATAATGTGTCCAGGTACAGGAATCGTAACCTCGATTTTCTGTCTCTCCTTTTCTACACTCAAAGTTACAAATACGTCTGTGTCCGGAGTAAAGTACTTCTCCAGTTTTCCAATTTTGTCCTCAACTGCTGCCTTAAGACCGTCTGTCAATTCGATGTTTCTTCCTGAAATAGTAATACGCATGATGTCCAACCCCTTTGCCATTTATTTGATACAGACTGATATCATGGTTTTATTATACTATTTTGTACGAATATTTACAAGTTTTTTGTGCAATATTTACTGTATTTTTAGAGAATTTTTCGAATATCTTTCTGAAAGCGGGAAATCTGCAGGATTTTTCAAAAGGGATTGCCTGTATTCTAAAATAAGTCTAAAATATAACTGTATTTTTTAACGCTTTCATCTGTGCTATCATTTTCTAATGCAGATAAAAACCAGAAAGGATTTGTTTCTTATGAATACTGTTTTAATTACCGGAGCTTCCCGGGGCATCGGTGCTGCTATCGCAGAAGTATTTGCCCGCCACGGTTATCAGCTCATTTTAAATTGCTGTCATTCCGAAACTGCTCTTAAGGCTTTGTCTGATGAACTTTCGGACAAATATCATGTCACGGTTCTTCCGGTTATCGGAGATGTCAGTGATCCGGATTTTGTTGCCAATATGTTTGCCATAATTCACCAGCAGTCCCTTTCGGTTGATGTTCTGATTAACAATGCCGGAATCTCCCACATCGGCCTGCTGCAGGATATGACTTATGAACAATGGCAGCATGTTATAAACACCAATCTTTCTTCTGTTTTTTCCTGCTGCAAATATGCTCTGCCAGATATGCTGCACAAAAAATCAGGCCGGATTCTTAACATTTCTTCTGTCTGGGGAAATGTAGGTGCCTCCTGTGAGGTTGCTTATTCCGCCAGCAAGGGAGCTGTTAATTCCTTTACAAAGGCACTTGCCAAAGAGGTTGCACCCAGTGGAATCTCTGTCAATGCCATTGCCTGCGGCACCATTGACACTTCCATGAACGCCTGTTTTTCTGCCGAAGAGCGTGCTGACTTAGAATCCGAAATTCCCTGCGGCAGATATGGTACACCTGTTGAAACAGCTGAACTTGCTTATGCTATCGTATCACAAAGTCCATATCTCACCGGTCAGATTATTACCTTAGATGGTGGCTGGTGTTGATTTACATATGTGAATAGTTTGTGCTCCGTTGATATAATTTATCTTTCGTTTATTTTTGCCACTGGTTTTTTAACATGTTTTAAAATAGAGGTATTATTTACGAAAGATGAGGTTTGTATATGAATATCGGTTCTAAGTTACGATACCTGATTGAAGAAGCTAACATTACCCAGCGGCAGCTTGCAGATGCACTACATATCTCTCCCTCTGCTCTGAATGGATATATCAATCAGGGGAAAGAACCTGACTATGCAACCTTAGTAAGAATAGCCGACTATTTTCATACTTCCACCGACTATCTGCTCGGTCACAGTAACATCCGCAATGCCAGTCTGACGCATCTCAACAGCTGTGAAGGTGAACTGCTAAGTATCTATCATACTCTTTCCAGCTATAACCAGCAGCTTTTCTTAGAAGAATTGAAGGCTGTTGACCGGATGGTTTCCCGGGCAACAGCCTCGCCATTAAAATAGTTAATCTTCATCAAAGTAGCCGATGTATTTTACATCATACTTTCCCTTCGGGAACATTTCATGGTACAAATCTACAAAATAATCATCCGTCATGCTTGCAATATAATCCACCACAAGCTGGTTCGGTTCTGTCTCCATGTATTGTTCCTTCGAAAAGGTTCTGCTGAACCGGTTGTTTTCTGCCACATATGCAATGTGGTGGCGGTAGAGCCAGGAATTTTCATTTTTATCCCTTGCATCTTTCAATAACTGATAGTACATCTCTTCAAACATCGGATTCAGATTTTCCCGGATGACTTTTTCGATTTTCTCATTGTGATAGATATACTCATAATTTTCAGTCTTTGCAAGCTTCAACTGTTGAAAATATGCTTCATCCATGGAAAGATATGGTTTTCCATAGCTGTTTTCAATGATGTTAACTACCATATTATTGATGATTTCCGCATTGCTGCTGCCTATAGTATCTCCGTTAAAACCTCTGTCATCCGGCAGAAGATGCAGGCGTACAGCATCCTGCCTGTCCTTGCCAAGATAGGCTATAATATCACAAATCCGCATTACGCAGGCTTCCAGTGTTCCCGGCACAAGATGTTTAATTCCATCTTCCTTCTGATAGCACATTTCTACTTCTGTATCCAGATCTGCAAAGGTCTTCGCCTTTTTCGGCTGATACTCCTGCTGTTCCATTTCACCATTATGGCATAGGACTCCATCCAGAGTCTGCAGGCTGATATTTCTCTGTCCCAGTACATCCAGCACACGCACACTGTGCACATTATGGTTAAAATATCGTCCCGTCTCTCCCCGCAAAAGTGCACTTAAAATTCTCTCACCAGCATGTCCGAATGGTGCATGTCCGATGTCATGCCCCAGGGAAATTGCTTCTATTAAATCCTGATTGAGATTTAATACATTTCCAATATTCCTTGCAATCCTTGAAACGAGCTGCACATGCTGCGCCCGTCTTGAAATGTCATCATTTCTGTAAAGGGAAAATACCTGCGTCTTATCTCCATAACGGTTATAATAAGGCAGATGCATGATTTTCTCAATGTCCCGGACAAAGGGAGGCCTCCAGAGATTCGCCCTGTCATGATTCATCTCCCGGCGCAAAACCTGTTCTTCGGAAAAAGCATATGGATTTGCCCTATGCTCTTTTCTGTCTTCTATGATTCTCTGCTGTAATTTTTCTGAAAGATTATGATATGCTCCCATTTTCTGCTCCCTGCTCATATAATAAATATCTTTACTGCTGAAGCTGATGCGTCAGTTCAATTAAATTTTCAGTCTCTGCCATCAGATGTTCTACGCTCTTCTGGTTCTTCTCGCAGGTTGTCAGTGTACTATTTGTATGAGCTGCTACTTCTTCTGAAATAGCGGAAATTGTCTGGATACTATCCATGATACCTGCATTGGCACTTTCTAATTCTTTCACAATACCGGACAATGCATCCGACTGGCTCTGTACACGGTCCGAATTATCCTCTATTGTACGGAAGCTGCCGGCAGTTTCATTGACTGTTACATTCTGATGTTCAACCTGTGAAATCATGCTTTCGATGATGGTCACTACTTTTTCCAGTTCTTCCGATACATTTCTTATCAGTTCTTCAATACTGACCGTTGCTTCCTGTGTCTGGGTTGCCAGACCGGAAATCTCAGATGCTACTACAGCAAAACCTCTTCCTGCTTCACCTGCACGGGCTGCTTCAATTGACGCATTTAATGAAAGCAGGCTGGTTTCTGAAGTAATATTATTGATAATCTCAATGATGGAATACATTTTATCCATATACTCTTTTAAAGAAGTAAGTTCTGCTGCCACCTGACTGTTCGTCTGCTCAGTCACACTCACCTGCGATACCAGCTGTTCAATATTTTTCTTACCCGCGTTCAATGCTTCTGCTGTAACTGTCATGCTCTCAGCAATGCTGTCAGAAGCCTGGGTTACCTGCATTACTTTTTCCTGGATTGCTTCTGTCTGGCTTAACTGATTCTGCACCGCCTCCGCTGTATCTGTTGTTCCACCGGTCAACTCTTCCATTGCATTTCTGGTATCGCTGACACCACTGCCAAGTAACTCTACTTCATCCGACATTCCATTAATTTTCTTTGTCATGGCATCAGATACTTCTAAAATTTTCTGAAGCATGGTATCAGACTGTCCCTTTGCCTGATTCATTTCACCCAGCCGTGATAAAAACGATTTCTGCAAAACAGCAGAACTGCAATAAGAAAATGCCGTTGTCAAAATCAGTATAATAATCTCTGTTCCATAGAAAGTAGGTCCCTCACCCTGGCCTTTCATGGTATGTACTGCAATAGAAATAAGATTTACGATAGTTGCTCCAATTCCAAGCTCCAATGCATATTTCGAATCTGAAAATACAGAAATCAAAATAAACATCGGTATTACATATACAAAAACCAACTGATTGCCGGCACCTATCAGTGCTACTGTATAATATACTGCAAATCCAATCCCCAAAAGATGCTTGATTGCTTTTGTCTCCTGGTTTTTCCTATAGCAAATCCATTCTGCCACCACCGGTCCAAGTGCCAGCACAATAAGCGCCGCCACATAAACTACATTCTTGGAAGTTCTGAAAATTTCCAAAAAATTAACCAGTGCCAATAAGATTCCCATAATTGTATGCCCTGTCATTGCAGTCTTATTTACTCTTCCTTGTTCTGTCAATTCTTTCATCCTCCCATATATAACATATATAAACTGTAATTTTTGAACTTTACCAGCAATTTTATTATACCTTTCTCTACATAAATTGAAAAGACTTTTATTTATACGCCTTACCATATGCCTTTCCGTTGGACTCTTTTATTATTACGTTCATAAAAAACTTGCTCTTCATCTTTAAACTGGCATGGTCATTTTTATCAAAATTGGATGTTTTTATAATGCCATTTCTGTTTTATGATAAACCGCAACAAAGAGAAAGAAAAGAGGACTTTATGATGAAAAACGAAAGAATCTACAAACTTGTACTGACTGCTCTTATGGCAGCACTTTCCTATGTGGTATTCACATTCTTACAGATTAAAATCGCACTTCCTGGCGGAGATGCCACATCTATCCACCTCGGAAACGCGGTATGTGTATTAGGTGCATTACTGTTAGGCGGTGTTTATGGCGGAATCGGCGGTGCCATCGGTATGACAATCGGCGACCTTTTAGACCCGATTTACATTGTATACGCACCAAAGACTTTTATCTTAAAATTCTGCATCGGCCTGATTACCGGTCTGGTTGCTCACAAAATTGGTAAAATTTCCACTTCCAAAGATAGCAGGCACATTTTCAAATGGGTTGTCATCGCAAGTATCTGCGGACTGTTATTCAACGTTGTATTTGACCCACTGTTCGGCTACTTCTACAAACTGGTTATCTTAGGAAAACCTGCAGCAGAAGTTACACTTTCTATTAACATTGCAGCAACCAGCATCAATGCAGTATTATCCGTTATCGTAGCGACTGCTGTATACATGGCACTGCGTCCGGTACTGGCAAAATCTAATATGCTGCCACGTCTTGGAAAGGAAAACGCATGTGCATGAAATTAAATACTTTACCACCAAAGCTTCTGATCATCAATGATATATCCGGTGTGGGACGCTGCTCCATGAGCGTGTCCCTCCCGGTGGTAAGTGCATGTAAGGTACAGGGAATCCCTGTGCCTACTTCTGTTTTCAGCAATCATACCGGTTTCCCTACCCACTTGAAAATTGATTTAACCGGACAGCTTAAGGATTATTTTGCTGCACTGAATATTCTTTCCATGAACTGGGACGGCATCTACTGCGGCTACCTTGGTGCAAAAGAACAGCTTCATGCCATTTCCGATTACTATGATTCTCTCACCGAAAAACCTCTTTTTATTATAGACCCGGTAATGGGTGACCACGGCAGAGCCTATCAGCATATTACGCCGGAATTCTGCAATCACATGAAAGACTTTGTATCCCGGGGTGATATTATCACACCAAATCTGACGGAAGCCTGCCTTTTAACAGATACGCCTTATCCGGAGCATGACTGCACCGATTCGGAGCTTTCTGCCATTTCCAAAAAGCTTCATGCACTGGGTGCGAAAAAATGTATTATTACCGGCTGTCCAAAAGGCGACACTTTCCTTAACTATATTTCCGATAGCAGCGGAAATGTGGATACTGTTTCCACGAAAAAAGCCGGTCCGGGGTATCCCGGAACCGGCGACATCTTCGTCAGTATTGTATCTGCACTTACCTTACGGGGCTTCTCCTTACAAGAATGTACCACACAGGCAGCTCATTTTATTGCTTCCTGTATTTCCTATTCGCAGTCGCTTTCGGATGATACTTTGCAGGGTGTTATTTTTGAACCGCTTCTTTCTGACTTAGTGACACTTTAATCTCAAGAAAGAGAGTCTAAGTAACTGCCTATCAGATTTGCCATCTGGACATATTCTGCGGATGTACCACCTGCTGTATAGTTGGCACAACTGTCCACATACTGGTCAGCCGCAGCATTTGCTCCGATGTAAATGCTTTTATCAGCAACTTTTCCTGCAACGGAATTTTCTCCCTGGAACAGGTCTTTTAATTCCTTCTTATCTGCATTTTTCAGAGTTTCCTCATCTATTACAAGTTTTCCATTACTGTCTACGGTAATGCCGACCTTCTGTAACGCTTCACTCTGACCGGAAACAATGCTTTTTAATTCCTTGCTGTAATTTGCAGATTTGTCTGTATCAAGGTCTGACAGGCTTTCTAAAAGACTGTTATAATCTCCGGTAAAACGCTCTATCAGTGAAATCAAACCGGAATAATCTCCGCTTTCTTCTGCCTTGGCAAAAATGGAATCCTCTCCTGTTTCACTTAATACTGCTGCACTTGCTTTGAGTGAGGATGCAGACTTCTTGACACTGTCATATTCTTCACTCTTTTTCCCGGTTGTTTTGCTGCTCTTCTCTGTCTCACTGCTCTTTTTTAACAAGTCCACCACTTTTGTATCATTGTCTGTGTCCGTATTCAGCGAACTCATCAAAAGGCTGTTATTTCCTGTTACACGAATCATGTTTCTCCTCCTAATTTTAAGACAAAATTGCCTCCATGCCGTCTTATACCTGATATATCGTTCTTTTTTCCGAAAAACTTAACCTTTAAGCTAATCCTTTCTTGCCGCTTTTAACATGGAAATCTCTCTGGCATAGCCTTCTAAATCATTCGGTGTTTCAAGGTAAAACGGCAGTTTTTTCAATGCCGGATGGTTGATTATCCGCACAATGGCATCCATGGTCAGATTGCCTGCACCCAGACATTCATGACGGTCTTTATGGCTGCCCAGTACATTTTTCGAATCATTCAAATGAATGGCACACAGCTTATCCAGTCCGATAATGCGGTCAAATTCTTCTAATACTTCCTCTAAATGTCCGCTGATATCATAGCCACCATCAAAAACATGGCAGGTATCCAGACAGACTCCCATTTTCTCAGGATATTTTACCCGGCTTAAAATCTCCTGCAGTTCTTCAAAGTTTCTTCCTACTTCTGTTCCTTTTCCAGCCATGGTCTCAAGCAGCACTGTTGTTTTCTGCTCCTGCCACATGATTTCATTTAAGACTCCTGCAATCTTTTCAATTCCGACTTCCGCTCCCTGCTGCACATGACTGCCAGGATGAAAATTATATTTGCAGTCCGGTATCTCCTCTAAACGCCGCAAATCATCCGCCATGGTCTCTCTGGCAAATTCCTGTACCCTCTCATCTTTGCCGCAGGCATTTATTGTATAGGGTGCATGGGCAAGAATCTGCCCGATGCCATGCTCCGCAGCATACTGCTGATATGCCGCTATATCTTTCACATCTAAATCCTTTGCTTTACCGCCTCTTGGATTTCTGGTAAAAAACTGAAATGTATTGGCTCCGATTTCCTCTGCCTGCTTTGCCATAGCGAGGAAGCCTTTTGATGATGATAAATGGCAACCGATTCGAAACATATTTTTCTCCTTTTTCCTTTTCCTACGTTCACTTAATGTTACGTCATAATAACTATTCTATCTTTTTCATCCGTGTCAGTCCGTCCATTGAAGTCAGATGCACCTCGCTGGTACATCCCTGTACCAGCGTTGCAAGATTTTCTCCAAAATTCCAAGTGCCTCTAACAGACTTTTGTTATGCATCTTCCTTTACCAGACCGGCTGGCATGGGTTCCAAAAATTATAATGACTCTAAAAATTCTAATTATCTCGTGGTTCGGTGATTGGGAAATGGGAAAACTATTTTCCGTTGCTTTGACGAAAGGGCTGAACAGTTCGTCGGAATGCGGATGCCTTATGAGGATTGTTAGGGGCTCTTAGAATTTCGTCCTGCAACAGGCAATGCCGGCACAGGGACGTGCCGGCAAGGCGCAATTGAGCAAGGATGCGAATTTGCGCCAGTTGCCAGATAAAAGGATATCTACTTCGAAATTCTTAGTGCCCCTTTCAAGCATCAAGTGGTATCCGTCTCCGACGGACAGTGCAGTACTTCCTCAAAACAATGATATGTCTTTTCCCCTCTCCCAATCACCGGACACTTGTTATTTCATTATAACCGTTATAAAATGAAAAAGTAACCCCAAACCAGCAATCCCGCCCTCGCAATTTAATAGGACACATACAAAAAGGTACATTTTATGAAAATTGGAATTTTATCAGATACACATGGTGTATTAAAGGATACATTTTTAGACGAGCTGCAAAGCTGTGATTATCTTCTGCACGCAGGAGATATTGGAAGTCTCAAATGTTATGAAACTTTAAAAGAACTGCATGTTCCGCTTTATATTATCAAGGGGAACTGCGACAAAGGCGAATGGACGAAATATCTGCCGGAGACTCTGGCGGCTCCCATTGGTGGGAAGATTTTCTATCTCATCCATAAGAAAAGCGATTTGCCTTATCCACAACCGGAAGCAGATTTTATTATTACCGGGCATACCCACCATTATGAAGTAAGCAAAAGGGGAACCACTACTTTCATCAATCCGGGCAGTGCCGGTCGAAGCCGCAGTGGTTCCTCCTGTACTATCGCTATTCTGACTTTGGATGGGGACGATGTTTCTATTTCACCCATTTATACCGAATAGCAATTTATATCGTGTGATAATTTTTATTGCATATCAATTGATATTACATCATGATTCTATGTCATTTGACTCTTTCGGTTATTTTCCAGCACCAGTTGAAAATATCTCTGAAACAGCAGCCTGGTATTCTATCAGGCTGTTTGCTTTCTTTATCTTCTTCAACGGTTTTTCAATTCCGGTAAACTGTGTGCCAAGATAAAACCACAATTCTTTCATTTTAAAGAGGACATTTTTCTCCCCGGACATTTCTTCCTGATAGCCGGCAACCAGCTTATTGTGAAATGTATAAAGCCGCTTTAATTCAGCAGCCCTGTCTATTGTGCTACCGGAGCGGATTTTCTCTATGAGTGCCGGGTCTCTTATAACACCACGCCCTAACATAATGGCATCTATCGTTGGAAAACGTTCTGTAAACCGCTCATAATCTTCCACTGTAAAAATATCTCCATTGTAAACCAGCGGATTCCTGCTGTACTCCAGTGCATACTCTACCATCGTCCAATCCGGCTTATTTTTATAATAATCTTCTCTGACACGGGGATGTAAAATCAGCTCCTTTATCGGGAAACGATTGTATATTTTTAAAATGCCTTCAAATTCATCCGGATATTCCATGCCAAGTCTTGTCTTAATGGAAATCTCTGCATCCGTCTTTTCAAACATTTCATCCAGGAAATGAAGCAAGGCTCTTTCATCATCTAAAAGTCCGGCACCTCTTCCCTTCGATACTACCGTTCCGGAAGGGCATCCGGCGTTGATATTAATTTCCTGATAGCCAAATGCTTTCAGCTCTTCTGCAATTGCTGCCACATCTTCTCCGCTCTTTGACAGCACCTGTGGCACGGTATACATGCCAGCATTATGCTCTGGGATTAAATCATTTCTTTCTCTGGCATTGAAGCTTCGCTTCGTATGTGGAGCTAAAAATGGTGTAAAATATTTGTCGGCATCTTCATAGCATGCATGGTAAGCCTGCCGGTATACATATCCTGTAATTCCCTCTAAGGGAGCTAAATATAGTTTCATTGGTACATCCTGTTTTTTATTTCATTTTTCAATTCTGTTTTCAAATTCTGCTTTTTATCTTACCCTTCGATTTCAAGCATGCTTGTACAATGTGGACAGCGTGTTGCTTCCAGTGGAATAAACCAGTTACTGAAATCCAGTCTTCCAACTACAAGACTAAGAATCGGCATAATTACATTGTCTACCAGCGAGCTTACCAGTTAATTAAAAGCACCACCGATAATCTCACCGACTGCAAGGTCTAACATATTTCCTCTTACTGCAAACTTCTTAAACTCTTTCCACATCTTCATTCTCCTTTGTTCCTGGCACACTATTTAGCAGTTCTTCCTTCTGCTTTTCCATTGGACATATAATGCATATAGTAACTCTTCAAATCATTTCCAAAGGCTGCCTTTATATCACCATTGTTACTAATATAATAATTATAATCAAAAACCATACTATAGTCTACTCCATTATGTAAACTTCTGATTTTTGATATCCTCTTTTGCCATCGTTATAAAAGTTTCCCTCTCATGCATTGCTCTTCCTCCTTTCACTTGCTAGACGGATGAAAAATGGATGAGGTTTTAAAATTTCCAAAAAAATTTTATTTTTTCAAATTTGTTGACCAAATGGCTGAAACTTGGATTTTGTCATTGAAATAAGACTATAAGAGTGCTAAACTTTTGAATTGCGTGTTTAGTGGGGGAAAGTGAAGTTTTCGCTGTATTCTGGAATATCTGTGCAGATATCCTGACAAAACAGAAATTTCATCTTCCACTATAAACAAAGGAACAAATGAGGAGATTTTATTATGAACGAACTACGACCAAAGCTCTTTGATGTGATGAAGGGCTACACGAAGGAGCAGCTGATGAAGGATATCATTTCCGGTATCATTGTTGCCATCATCGCTCTGCCACTATCGATTGCCCTTGCGATTGCATCCGGTGTTGGTCCGGAACAGGGGCTTTATACTGCAATTATCGCAGGATTTTTTATTTCATTCTTTGGCGGAAGCCGTGTACAGATTGGCGGTCCGACTGCCGCTTTCGTTGTTATCATCTATGGCATCGTTGCAGAGTATGGAACCGACGGTCTGATTGTTGCTACCATTCTTGCCGGTATTATCTTAGTAATTATGGGAATCTGCCGTTTTGGCTCCCTGATTAAATACATTCCCTATACCATTACCACCGGATTTACCTGTGGAATCGCAGTTACTTTATTTGTAGGACAGTTAAAGGATTTCTTCGGTATGGATATTGCCTCTGTTCCTTCTGAATTCTTAGATAAAGTAATTGTATATGCAAAAAATATCCGCTCCATCAACCTGACTGCAACCCTGATTGGCATTGCGGCTGTTGCAATTATGCTGCTCTGGCCGAAGGTTACCGATAAGATTCCGGGGTCTCTGATTGCGATTATCGTAACAACAGCAGTGGTTTATTTTGCCAAGCTTCCGGTCAATACCATCGGAAGTGTTTACGGGGAATTAAATTCTGCATTTCCAGGTTTTCATGTTCCATCCCTTTCCATGAAGCTGGTACAGGAAATGTTGTCCCCGGCATTTACCATTGCAATCTTAGCTGGAATTGAGTCCTTACTGTCTGCTGTTGTTTCCGATGGTATGATTGGCGATACCCATAAATCCAATGCTGAGTTAGTGGGACAGGGGCTTGGAAATATTTTCTCCGGTCTCTTCGGCGGAATTCCTGCCACCGGAGCCATTGCCAGAACTGCTGCCAATGTCCGAAACGGTGGACGTACTCCGATTGCCGGAATCACCCACTGCATCACTTTAACCATTATTCTTCTGGTGTTGATGCCGCTGGCTGCACTGATTCCTATGACAACACTGGCTGCCGTACTTTTAGTAGTTGCCGCTAACATGGCAGACTGGTCCTCTTTCTTCCGCCTTTGTAAGATGGCACCTAAGAGTGACATCATCGTTCTGGTTGCAACCTTTTTCTTAACAGTATTTTTCGACCTTGTGGTTGCCATCGAAATCGATGTTGTATTAGCAGCTCTGCTCTTTATGAAACGTATGGCAGAAACAGCTGATATCAAAGCATGGAAATACACAGATTCTCCTGACATTACACCGGGTGAAGCGGAAAAACTGCGTGACATCCCGCATTCCATCAGTGTTTTTGAAATCTGCGGTCCGATGTTTTTCGCCGCAGCAGACCAGATTCTTAATATCAACAGTAACCATCATACGAAGGTTGTTGTCATCCGTATGCGTAGCGTTCCTGCCATTGATGCCAGCGCAATGCGTTCTCTCCATGAGCTTGCCAACCGTGCAAAACGCAAAAATATCACGCTGGTATTCTCCCATGTCAATGAGCAGCCAATGCGCGTGATGGAAAAAGATGGTTTTATTGAATTAGTTGGAAAAGAAAATTTCCATCACAATATTGTGGATGCACTGGATTATGCAGAAGCACTGGTAAAATAAAATTTGAGAATAAAGAATGTGCCCTGGCACCTTCTTGCGCCTGCGGCGGTCGCTTGCGACATCTACCTTATACGCCGCAGTGCACACTTTATTTTTAATGATGCAATCGCATATGCTTCCTGTAATTACAATCTTTTTCCTCTTTTATAACAATCCCTGAATCAAAATAAACAGAATCAGTATCGGAAGGATAAACTGGAAATATGGCTTTAATCTTCTTGCAATCTTAATGCCTTTTCCGGTATTTGCTTCCTCTAAGTAGTTGTCAAATCCCCAGCCCCACTTCGTCACACAGAACAGCAGGTAAACAAGAGAACCGATTGGCAGCAGCAGGTTACTTACAATAAAATCCTCGCTGTCCAGCACATCCCTTCCGCCAATCAGATGGAGATTGCTCCACACATTGTATCCTAAAACACATGGCAGACTGGCAATAAGAATAATGATTCCATTTACCAGTGCCGCTTTGTTGCGTTTCCAGCCAAACATATCCATGCAGAAGGACATGATATTTTCAAATACGGCAATTACCGTAGAAAAGCTTGCAAATGTCATGAACAGGAAGAACAGTGCGCCCCAGATTCTGCCGCCACCCATATTTACAAAGACATTTGGCAGTGTCACAAAGATAAGGCTTGGTCCTACGCCTACTTCCACGCCATAGCTGAAGCATGCCGGAAAAATAATCAATCCTGCCATAATCGCCACAAAGGTATCCAGTGCACAGATACGTACTCCTTCTCCTGCCAGCGTATGGTCTTTTCCCATATAGCTTCCGAAAATCTCCATTGCTGCCACGCCAAGGCTCAAAGTAAAGAATGCCTGATTCATGGCAGAGGTTATTACATTTTTCAAACCGACTTCCCGGACACTGTCCATATTTGGCACCAGATAGAACTTTAATCCCTCGCCGGCTCCGGAAAGTGTCAGGCTGTGTACTGCAAGGACAATAATCAGTATCAGCAATGCACTCATCATAACTTTACTGATTTTTTCCAATCCGTTCTGCAAGCCGCGGCTACATACAAAGAATCCAACCACAACAGTCAGTATCATCCAGAATGCCATCTGTTTGGGATCTGCCAAAAGATTGCTGAACACAGCTCCGGTCTGCTCGACATCCATTCCCGGGGTAAATTCACCTTTTACAAACTTATAGAAATAAGTTACCATCCAGCCGGAAACCGTTGTATAATACATCATCAGCATATAACAGCCGAAAATTGCCACCCAGCCATGAATATGCCATTTACTCTTTGGCTTCTCCAACGCCTTATATCCTAAAACTGCACTTTTTCTGCTGGCTCTTCCGACTGCTAATTCCATTGTCAGTACCGGAAGCCCCATGGCAATCAGGAATATAAGATAGAACAGTACAAAGATTCCTCCGCCATTCTGTCCTGCCACATACGGAAATCTCCACACATTTCCAATTCCGATTGCGCATCCTGCGCTTACCAGTATAAATCCCAGACGGGACTTAAATGATTCACGACCCATATCTATAAATTTCTCCTTTTGTAGTTTTCTCCCTAGTATAACATGGAATCACCGGTTTTGATAACTACTTCTTTTTTATTACTTTTCTTTTTCTAAAAAGATAATTCCCGGTGCCGGATTTTGATTACTGTCTTTTTCTGTCTTTTTCTCTTTCTCATACTCCGACAGTGCCTTCAATGCCTGTCCCCCCATAAGATACAGCATTCCGATATTAAATATCGTCATCAGTCCGATTCCCACATCGCCTAAATCCCATACGAAGGTATAGGTTGCAATTCCGCCGATAAAAAGCATAATCAGTGCAACGACTTTATAAAGGGTCTGCCAGATCCATTTATCTCCAAATAAATATGCCACATTGCTTCTGGCATAAAACAATATTCCAAGAAATGTGGAAAAGCTGAACAGAAATAAGGTCAGTGCAATAAAGATAACTCCGAATCTGCCCAGATGATACTGCATGGTGGACTGCAGCAAATCCATACCAGCTTTTCCTGCAATTATCTTTTCCGGTGCAATAAGCATAATCATAGCGGTACAACTGCAAATGATAATCGTATCGATAAATACGCCCAATGCCTGTGTCAGTCCCGCACGTACCGGATTATCGCATTCCGCTGCTGCCGCTGCACAAGGTGCAGAACCGGAACCTGCTTCATTAGAAAACAGTCCTCTCTTAACTCCATTCATAAGCACTGCTCCAAATCCACCGGATACTACCTGCCGGATACCAAATGCCTCTTCAAAAATCCTGCCAAATACGCCCGGAATACTGCGGAAATTTACGATAATAATAAATAATGTAATAAAGAAATAGCACACTGCCATAATCGGTACTATCATATCCAATACTTTTACAGTTGCATTTTTCCGCAATACAATCACCGCCGCAACTGCCACCAGTACAATTGTTGTATACAAAGGTGGAATATGAAATGCATTTTCAAAAGAAGATACCACCGAATTACTGATTACCTGGCTGATTCCACACCAGCAAATCAGACCGGATATGGCAAATAACACTGCCATCAGCACATGTTTTTTCTTCTTTCCAAGCTTTTCTTCAAAAAAATGATGGATATAATATGCCGGACCACCGCGGTAACCGCCATACAGCGGATCTTTTTCCTTATGCAGCTGTGCCAGAGTTGCTTCAATAAACGCTGTAGCAGAACCGATCAGCGCTGTAATCCACATCCAGAATACCGCTCCGGCTCCACCTGCCGACACTGCTGCAACTACACCTACCAGATTTCCCATTCCCACACGGGTTGCCGTGGACACAATCAGCGTCTGAAAAGTTGACAGACTGTCTTTATGCTCCTTCTTTGCTACCAGTGCCCGCACCATATCCGGGAACAGTCTTATCTGTAAAAACTTTGTCCGAATCGTAAAATAAATTCCTGTCGGAATCAACAGAATAATCAGCAGTGAAATGCCAAGACTTCCTCCCCCCGGAAGCGGAATTTTAATCCAGTCTCCCCATAAAAATGAATACACTTTTTCAATAATTGAAACTACCATTATAAAATACCTTTCTCTCTTCGTAATAACCTTATTGTGGTATTTTAACATTTAATTTCACATTTGGCTATCATAATGTGACAACTCTTTTTCTATCCAGGTCATAATCACATCCACCAGATAAGCCTGCTGCACCTGACTCAGTTCTTTCCCCGGCTGTATCTTGTGCCACTTCCGAATACACTCCCGGCAGCAGGTTGCCGTTGCATGCTGGGCGACAAAAACCGGATGTCCCCGCATGGGCGTCTGCTTTCCATCGTTTGGAATTACTGCCGGTGCCTCCCTTTTGGCAATAAAATCCCTGGCATGCTCCCGGATTACATCCAGTCCTTTTTCCTTTATATATGCAATATCTTTTTGTTTTAAATGAAAGCTGCTTCTGAATTTAGAGGCTGATAAATGTTCAAAAAGCTGCCGGTACCATTCTTCTTTGGTCATATGGTGGGTCCTCTTTTCTAAACTATAGTTACATTTTACAACCAGACTGTTTTCGTTGCAATCTTCTCCCGAAACCGCACATCATGGTCTACCACCAACATAGTTGGCTGATATTTAAGAATCAGATTTTCAAGCTGCATTCTTGAAAAAACATCAATATAATTCAGCGGTTCATCCCAGATATACAAATGCGCCGGTTTCAAAAGGCTGGCTGCAATCACTACCTTTTTCTTCTGTCCTTCGGAATATTCTTCCAGCTTTTTGACAAATTGTTCCCGTCCGATATCAAGCTGCCGCAAAATACTGCAAAGCAGACTTTCCTCTAACTGGTGCTCCATGCAAAAAGAGTGCACGGTTCCTCTAAGATGCGAAGTGTCCTGATTGATATAAGAAATCTCTATTCCGGACGCAATTCTTAAATCTCCCTGTTCCAAAAAATTTTCTTTTTCTCCTAAAATTGCTTTTATCAGGCTGGTCTTTCCGCTTCCATTTTTTCCACTGATAAATAAACGGTCTCCGTTTCTGATTTCAAAGGTCTGGTTTTCAAACAGCATTTTATCGGCATCTTGATACCGCAAACCATACTGATATGCCGACACCAGTACTTCTTTATGATGTGTCAGGGGATTCAGTTTCAAATCAATGGGCTGTTCTAAATCCACCAGCAATCCCTCTTTTTCCGCAATCTCAGTCTGTATCCGCTGCTCCATCTGCTTTACTCTTGCCTGCATTTTCTTGGTTTTCGAACCGATATATGCCCGGGTGCTGATGCTCCGGTCATTTTCCTTTATGGGGTCAAAACCGATTTTGCTGTTCTCGCTCCTTTCCGACCAGTTGCGCACTCTCTTTGCTGCTTCGTTGAGCTTACTTATTTCCTTTTTATGCTTTTCATTTTCCGCTACTGCAAAATTGTCTTTCTTCTCTTTATTTTCCCACCAGGAGGAAAAGTTGCCCGCCTGCACCTCAATGGTACTGCGATTCAGCACCAGCACATGGTCTACGCAGGCATCCAGTAAATCCCTGTCATGGGAAACAAGGATAAAGCCCTTTTTCGATGCAAGATACTGTTTTACCATTTCCCGGCTCCCATCATCCAGATGATTGGTGGGTTCGTCTATCAGCAGGAAATCATTTCCTTGCGAAAACAGGACTGCCAACATAACTTTGGTCTGCTCTCCAAAGCTTAGTGTTTTCCATGGCCGATACATGATTTCTGCATCTGCCTGCAGCTTCGAAAGCTCCGCATAAACTCTCCACAATTCAAGATTTGCCTTGAATTCTTCTACAAATTCCGCCGCCGGAAATTCCCATTTTTCCTCTGAAATATCATATGGGAAATAATCAAAAACGGCATTCGAAGTAATAGAACCGGTATATTCATATTTTCCCATCAGTAAATTTAAAAACGTGGATTTTCCTTTTCCATTTCTTCCGATAAATCCAAGTTTCCAGTCCGTATCAATAGAGAAAGAAACATTTTCGAAAATATTATCAAAGCTTCCCTCATATGCAAATGTTAAATGATTTACTCTAATCTGTGACATATAGCCTCCTATCTGTCACCAAATAGTGGTTACGTTCTGTCACCAGCAGTTTCTTATAATATGCTAATTAAGTGCAACAAAAAAAGAGTGGTCATGAGAACATAATCCACTTTTGGCAACACGAAATAGCGGTACGATTACCGCAGTTAAAATCTTCATGCTCTCAAAAGTCAATTATTTTCTCATTGGACACTCTCCCTTCAAAATTAAATCTAGGGTTAGTATACGGCAGGGTGGGGTGATTGTCAATGCAAACTCTTAATGCTATTATAAACTAAACATGGTATGCTAATAATTTATATTTATTTAAAATATTTACAAGCATTACATATTCCTTATTTATCAAATCTCCCTCTCCCTTATCATTATCTTTCGGTTCTTTTTCTTTATTATATACTAAATATGCCTTATTCCCATTAATATATACTTGTTGCTCCCAGCAATTGTAATTATCATAATTAGTTAAATCCAACTTACTAATTTCAACAATATCTTTTTCAACAACTTTTTTCTTTTTTCTGTCTTTTTCCCCATCTTTAATCTTAATAAGTTCTTTTAATACCATATTTTGCATTTTTATAATTTTTTCATTTTCAGGAGAAAACACTAATTTATTTGACAATTTTTCTATTTTTTGTTTCAACAATTTACTTTCATATTCATAAAGCATATATTTATAAGAACCCATTTGACCTCTTTCAGCATAGCGAAAAAAAAGAACACTACCGAACAACATTATTACCAGTATTATTACGCCCAGTATTACTAAAATGTTTTTCTCCTCACTTATCATACTATAAACAAATGACGCAATCACAGATATTATCAATGAGGACGCACATGTTACTATATATTCAAAAAATGCACTTTTTTCTTTCAAAAAATCGTAACGCTCATATAATCTTTCTATTTCCTCTTTTTTTACTAATTTATCAACTTCCCCTCCTTCTTTATAATATAAATTAATAATTTGAAGTTGTCTTCTATAATATCCCTTTCCCTCCTTCCAATACAGCCTATATTTATCAATCGTTTTAAATAATGGATCATTACACTCATTTATATTGTGTAAAACTAGTTTTATACCAATGCAGGAAACAATAACAAAATACACTACCACCATTAGCATAGCGATAAGCAACGTTATCAGTACAACTACCGCCAAACTTTTACAAATCTTTTCTGGTACATATTGCCCTCTTTTCATAACAAAAATTCCACCTGCTATATCTGCTATTGAAATTAAAATAATTACCAGCCAGTAGTTCTTTTCCCATTTTCTCATAACTTTTTCCTCTCAATTCTGTATTTTTATAAACATTATTAATTCTGTTCCTCTTGCTCTATTATTTCTCCAAGTGTAATTCCAGTTTCTGTTTTCCACATTTTCTTTCCACTGGTACTGTTTCCTGTTACCACATCAGATGCTCCTGAAGATGATGAAAATAATTCATTCCTCAGAAATACACCATTTTTAATCGTCCCCTCAGAAATCAATTGTTTTCGTTTTTTCTTAGCCCATGATGGAGTAGACTTTGTATCACTTTCTCTTATTTTACTTCCTTTAAGAACTACATATCCTTCTACTGTTCTAATCATTTTAGCATTAACAGAGCCATTTTTTGTTTTAATATAAAAAACCTGTTTCTTTGACAAATCATCAGAACCCATGTCTTTCTTAATCAACGGTTCAAAAACCTTGTGCCCCATTCCAAACGTCAACACTGTAATATTATCAATAAAATCTTCCATTTCAGCCTGTTCATCAATTGCGATTGCTGCTGATGTCGGTTTCTGAGTATTCATTACAGTATATCTATCCACCTGAATTGCAATATCATATAAACGCCCCTCAAGATATTTTACATGTGCCTTATTAAAATGATCATCCTGGCTCACAAAAACAATAGCTTCACTCCAATAATCTTTCTTATCTTCATGATCCTTTAAACGAGTATATGCATCTTCTGTTTCTCCAATATATACCACCGGCCTTCCACTATCATCTTCATCCCCAAACAGCAAGTAAACTGCGGGTCTTTTCAATTCATTAATATAACTGCATTTTTTATATAAGGCTCTTGGTATTCGATATGCCTTTGTAATTCTACCTGCCAAAGTACAAATCCATCTTCCTGCAACATCTCCATCCATCATAAAGATTTTCAAGCTCTTTCCCCTAGCCATATCAGTCAGCTCCTCTCCTAATAAACACTCCATTAATCATTACATAATCTACTCCCTTGGAATATCTATAATAGCAATCCTATTTTGTAGTTATATTTCTATATAAAATAAATTAGATTTCCAAGTTAACATCTACTATTTAGCAATAGCTTCTTATGAATTTTTTTAACTAATTAATTACTTTTTAGTTGTTATCCTTGTCAGCAATACAATATTTTCTATATGATACGTCCACGGGAACATATCCACCGGCTGGCACCGCTCCACCCGGTAGCCATGGCTTGTAAGATACTTCAAATCCCGTGCCTGGGTGACTGGATTGCATGAAATATAGACCACACGCTTTGGAGAAAGCTGTAGCAGTGAAGATAGGAAAGCCTCATCACTTCCGGCACGAGGCGGATCCATGAATACCACATCGGCAGTCTCGCCCTGTGCTGCCATCTTGACCATGAATTCTCCGGCATCCTCATTGTAAAATGTGATATTTTTCATGTTATTGCGCTTCGTATTGGTCACGGCATCACGCACCGCATCACGGTTCACTTCCACGCCAATGACAGAGCCGGCTTTGCCTGCTGCTGCCATGCCAATGGTACCAATGCCGCAATACGCATCAATTACCTTTTCTTTTCCGGTCAGTCCGGCAAACTCAATGGCTTTGCCATAAAGGATTTCTGTCTGTACCGGATTCACCTGATAGAATGAGGATGGAGAAATGCGGAAACGAAGTCCGCACAGCTCGTCCTCGATAAATCCTTTTCCATAAATAGTAATATTCCGCTCCCCTAAGACAACGCTGGTGCGCCGGTCATTCACATTTACCACCACCGTTGTAACTTCCGGATGCTTTTCACGAAGTGCTTTTACAAAATTGTTTTTTGACGGCAGAATTGGGGATGCCAGCACCAGAACAACCATAACTTCGCCAGTACGGAAACCTCTTCTTACCAGAACATGGCGCAGTAATCCATACCCGCTGTCCTCGTCATATACTTTTATTTTAAAAGAGCGAAGCATTCCACGAATATCATAAATGATGCTGTCTGCAATCTTATCCTCAATCTGACATTCATCAATCTTTACCACTGAATGTGTTCCCTGCTGATATGCCCCTGAAATCACTGTTCCGTTTTTGAGCCGCTGAAATGTAGCATTGACCTTGTTCCGATAATGAAATGGCTCCTGCATTCCGATAACCGGCTCCACTTTTCCAAAGCTGCCTAAAAGCTCTTTTACTTCCCGATGTTTCTTGTTGAGCTGCTTTTCATAATCCATTCCCTGATACTGGCAGCCGCCACATTTTTTTGCAAGATCACATTCTCCCGGTGGGCAGATGTGTTTTTCCGGACGTTTCGATTTCGAACCATGCTGCTTTTTTGCATTTTCCTTTTTTCTAAATTTATTGTTCTCTCCTGACTTTCTCATTTCCTGTACCGTTCCTTATTTTTCAAATACTATACTATTTTTTAGTTTAACGCATTTAGCAGCCTTTTTCTATGGTTATTGCAGAAATATTTTCATAAATGAATTAAAATAAAATGCGAAATAATGGCACCTGCCGAGCCTGCTACTTGCAGCTTCTTACAAATACACAAAAACGCCGATACAGGCTGTACCGACGTTCCTTCAACACTTCACACTATTTAATTTTTGCAATCAAACTGCAATCATCTCTTTTTGTAAAGAAGTAATTCCGGATTTTCGCCATTTTCCTACCAGTGCATTTAATTTTTCAACCTTAGGAAGCCCGTCTATGTGAAGTTCATTTATTTCCTTATATTAGCTGTTTCTTAAACTCCTCAAACTCTCCATTGTCGCTAAGTTCATCATATCTTTTCCAATAATCTAACTTTGGGAGCATTTCTTTCATATATGCGCGCGCCTGCTCCTCTGTAAAATCATCGCTTACCATGTTTTTAACGCATATGTCGATTAATTCATCCATATCGTTATAGGTATATGTTCCGTCGGCTCATTCTGGGACATTCCTCTTTGTGTACGAAGTTCCAGAATAATATTTTTTGTCTCCATCGTTGCTACCTCCTTTATCCATATCATACCGGTAAATTCAGTTTCAGAAAAGCAACTTACTGTTGCTGTACGATAAGGCAACTAAAACTTTAGATGCAAAATACACTATATAGCGGAACTGATTTTATTCCTTTTGCCATCCCAAAATTTCTTGTTGAAATCCGGATTGCATACGAAGGATTATATTTTTCCATATAAACCATCATGCTTTTGGCTTTTACATGGTTACCAGCCTTACACTCTACCGGAATAACGTGACTTTCTTTTTGTATCAGGAAATCCACTTCCGCCGTATTATCAGACTCCCAATAATGAAGATCATAACCATTTGTTTTCAAAGCAATTGCAACATAGTTTTCTGTCAGTATGCCACGAAAATGCTCTGTTTCCATGCTTTGTAATGCTTCCAACGTCATTCCTATTCTTGCAGACATAATACCCATATCACTGTAATATAATTTGAATGCACTTACATCCTGATATGCCGCAACCGGATAAAATCCCTGACTGCACTTCATGCATTTATTCACAATTCCAGCCCGAATCAGCCAATCAATTGCATCTCCATATTGAGATGCCCGTGCTCCTGATTTTATCAGCTTGTATTGAAATTTTTTTGCATCTTTTGCCAACTGTGCCGGCAGGGAATCATACGCTTCAAAAATACGCACGGTGTCCGTCTGATTTGCATATTTTGTCATGTCTGCAATATAAGAATTTAACAGCATCTGACGAATTTCCGTCTGCTCCAATGGACTGTCTTTTGCAAGGTCTACCTTTACTGCTGCCGGCATTCCTCCCACGACGCAATAATGATAAAATTCCTGCAAAGCTTCCTCGTGCAATATCTCATCTAACGGCTGATTATTTTCATAATGTTCCCGTATGGTATCTGAAAGCATCTGCTTTCCCTTAGCCCACAATACCTCTTCCAAATCCATCGGGTACATGGTAACCATCTGAACTTTTCCTACCGGAAATGAATATTTTTCACGGTTGACTGCTACACCCAGCAAACTTCCGGCAGCTATTACATGGTATTCCGGTGTCTCTTCTGAAAAATATTTTAAAGAAGTTAATGCTCTTTCACACATCTGTATCTCGTCAAAAATAATGAGCGTATTTTCCGGTACAATCTTTACCTGATAATATTTTTCTAATATGGCGATGATATAATCTGCATGAATATCTGTATCAAAATACTTCCCAATTCTTTCGTCCGTTTCAAAATTTACATAGACTGTATTTTTATAATATAATGCTCCAAATTCACGCATTTCAAACGTTTTTCCAACTTGTCTTGCACCATAAATAAGTAACGGCATTCTGCCTTTTTTCATATTTTTCCATTCATATAATTTAGCAGTTATTTTACGCTTCATGTGTGTGCTCTCTCTCTTCTTTAAAATATCATCGCGTCTTTTAATGTATTATATTACATTTTTCCATATGAATCAATGTGTTTTTTGCACACAAAAAAGTGGCAATCCACTTATGACCTGCCACTTTCAAAAATTTTTACATCTCATCAACAACCTGGAACACATAGAACTTCAGATAATAGGATTCGTCCGCCGCCCAGAGAATCGGATGATCCGGTGCCTGGGTGCGGAATTCCACCTGACGCAGACGCTTGTGGACGCTGTGAGCCGCCTGTCCGATTGTCTTGGTAAACAACTCATACGTCATAAAATGGGAGCAGGAACAGGTCGCAAGAAATCCGCCATTTTTCACAAGCTTCATGGCACGAAGATTAATCTCACGATAGCCCTTGATGGCATTTTTAACAGAATTTCTGGACTTGGTAAATGCCGGTGGGTCTAAGATTACCACATCATACTTTTCGCCTGCTTCCTCTAATTCCGGCAGCAGTTCAAAGACATCCCTGCACAGGAATTTTACCGTGCCGGAAAGACCGTTCAATGCTGCATTTTCTTCTGCCTGATGTACGGCAAGTTCCGAAGCATCCACTCCGGTGACTTCTTTTGCTCCGGCAATTCCGGCATTTAATGCAAAGGAGCCGGTATGGGTAAAGCAGTCTAACACTCTTGCATCCTCACATAATTTCTGAATGGCAAGACGGTTGTATTTCTGATCTAAGAAAAATCCGGTCTTCTGACCATCCTTTACATCTACGATATAATGCACACCATTTTCTACAATTTCCACATTGGTATCAAATGTTTCTCCGATAAAGCCCTTCTTAAGCTCCATGCCTTCCTGCTTGCGGACTTTTGCATCACTCCGCTCATATACGCCGCGGATTGTAATGCCGTCCTCTGCCAAAATTTCCTTTAAACACTTTACAATAAGCTCTTTGTAACGGTCGATGCCAAGTGCTAAGGACTGCACTACCAGCACATCCGAAAACTTATCGATAACCAGTCCCGGCAGGAAATCTGCCTCTCCAAATACCACGCGACAGGATGAGGTGTCTACCGTCTTTTTCCGGTATTCCCATGCCTGCTGCAATCGTGTCCGGAAAAATGCTTCATCAATAACTGTATCTTCTTTTCTGCTGAAAAGGCGCACCCGGATTTTGGAATTGCGGTTGATAAATCCAATGCCCATCGGATATCCGTCAAAATCGTGTACCAGCACCAGATCTCCGTTTTCAAATGTTCCCATGACACTTTCTATTTCATTATCGAAAATCCACATGCCACCGGATTTTACCATTCTTCCTTCGCCTTTTTTCAATGTTACAACTGCACTCATGTTAGTCCTCCTTCGTAACCTCTTTCTTATAATTTACCACAAATATACCAATGCATACCAGTATCAGGGCAATCACACTTTTGATGCCTGCTGCCTGCTCTTTTTCTCCCAAAAGCCATGCAGAAAGAATCACACCAAACACCGGGTTCATAAATCCAAATACCGCTACACGGGAAATCGGATTGTATTTTAATAAAATGCCCCACAGCGTGTATGCGACGGCAGAAATGCATGCCATGTAAAATAACAGCCCAAAAGATGATGCCGTAAATCCGCTCACCCGTCCACCTGCTGCAAAGCCGCACAATGCCATAATAATTCCACCCACCAGGAACTGGTATCCACTCAGCATGACAGGATTTTCGGATTTGGAATACCACTTTAACAACACGGAAGAAAATGCATACGCTACCGTTGACAGGAAAATAAATCCTTCTCCGGTCACGCTCATATGAAAATCAAATCCGCTGCTTCCCATATTTACCAGTGCCACGCCTGCAAATCCAATGATACAGCCTGCTATTTTCCGCGCCGATAATTTTTCCTGATGGAATAAAAGACTTGCTACCAGAATTGCCACGAATACATTTAACGCTTCGATGATGGATGCTTTTACCCCGGAGGTGTGCGCCAGTCCGATATAGAAAAGCAGGTACTGTCCCACAGTCTGCAGACTGCTTAATTTAAAAACTTTTCCAATGGAGCCCTTTGTCGGACGCAGAAACCGTCTGCTTCCAAGACTTCCCAATAATATTGTTAAAATTCCCGCCAACGTAAACCGATAGCCGGCATACAGAATCTGGGACGCCACCTCATCCGATGCAATGTGCATCATCTGATAGCCGATTTTAATGCACGGAAATGCACTGCCCCACAACAGGCAGCACACCAATGCTCCCAGCCAGACTACGATGGTTTTCTGCATGAATTTTTCTTTTGTTTCCATTGCTTTCATCCTTTTCTCAAGCTTTCGCTTTTCTTCTCATTCTTGTCTCATTTCATCATAGACACCAGTGCCGGCTCTGTCAAATAAATTCTGTCCCTACTGATATACTTTTTCCTTGAAATATGCGATAATAAATATGTTTGTATAGGTGCTTGCGAAAGGAGATCATTTGATGATAACAATAAGCCTTTGCATGATTGTAAAAAACGAGGAGCGGCTTCTCTCCCGCTGTCTGGATTCACTCGCCGGTCTGATGGATGAAATCATTGTCGTGGATACCGGCTCTTGCGACCGCACCAGGGAAATTGCTGCCCGCTATACCGATAAAATCTATGACTATATCTGGAAGGATGACTTTGCAGATGCCAGAAATTTTGCTTTTTCCAAAGCTTCCATGGAATACATTTATACCGCAGATGCAGATGAAGTCTTAGATGATGAGAACCGGGAACAGTTCCGGCTTTTAAAAGAAGCCATGGTTCCGGAGGTCGAAATTGTACAGATGAAATATGTGACCAAAAATGAATTTAATACGGTGCTTAACTTTAAAGAAGAATACCGTCCGAAGCTCTACCGGAGACTCCGTACCTTTACCTGGATTGACCCGATTCACGAAACGGTGCGCTTAGACCCGGTTGTCTTTGACAGTGATATTGCTATTACGCATCTTCCGCAGTCCCTGCACAGCAGCCGTGATTTCAAAGGCTTCTTACTGGCATTTGACCGGGACGGACGGCTTTCCGAAAAATTGCACCGGATGTATGCCAAAGAGCTCCTCATGACCGGGGAGAAAGAAGATTTCATTGCCGCCGCAAAAGTATTTCTTGCTACCCTGCAGGATGAAACCGCTTCTGGGGATGCCCGCAAGGAAGCCGGCTGTATCTTAAGCCGCTGCTACCGGATTACCGGAAATGTCAATGAATTTTTCAAGCTGGCACTGAAGGATATGATTACTACCCCTTGTGCAGAAATCTGCTGCGAATTGGGAAATTATTTTTTTGACGCAGAAGATTATGATGAAGCAGCCGTGTGGTACTACAACGCAGCCTTTGAAACTGCCAGCATTCTTGATGTCCATACCAGTGGAAATATTCCGCTGAACGGGCTGGCTGACTGCTATGAAAAATCCGGGAATGCAGCCCAGGCGGAAGAATATAGAAATGCAGCCAGACAATGGCAGCTCCCAGACGATAATTCTTAGTCCCTTCGACTTGAATAATCATGTACGAAGTGGTACTATGATAATAATTTAACAAACAAAATATACAGGAGGTTTTTCATGGATTACACACAGGAATATAAACAGAAATTAGTCTCCGCAGATGAGGCTGTCAAAGTCATCAAATCCGGTGACTGGGTAGATTATGGATGGTGTACCGGAACTCCGGATGCACTGGATAAAGCCCTTGCAAAACGTACGGATGAATTAAAGGATGTCAACTTAAGAGGTGGTATTCTGTTAAAACCGTTAGCTGTCTTCGAACGTGAAGATGCCGGCGAACACTTTACCTGGAACTCCTGGCATATGTCCGGAATCGAGCGTAAATATATCAACCGCGGTTTTTCTTACTACGCTCCAATCCGTTATTCCGAGCTTCCAAGATACTATCGTGACTCCGCTACTCCGGATGATGTAGCAATGTTCCAGGTTGCTCCAATGGACAAACATGGATATTTTAACTTTGGACCAAACGCTTCTCATATGATGGCAGTTTGCGAGACTTCCAAGAAAATTATCGTTGAAGTAAATAAAAATATGCCTCGCTGCTTAGGCGGATTTGAAAACAGCATCCATATTTCCGATGTTGATTTCATCGTAGAAGGCGAGAATCCGGCTATCGGTGAATTAGGTGGTGGCGGAACTGCTACTGAAATCGATCAGGCAGTTGCAAAATTAATCGTAGATGAGATTCCAAATGGTGCATGTCTCCAGCTTGGTATCGGTGGAATGCCAAATGCTGTTGGTTCCATGATTGCAGAATCTGATTTGAAAGATTTAGGTGTACATACCGAAATGTACGTTGATGCATTCGTTGATATTGCAAGAGCAGGAAAAATCAACGGTTCCAAGAAAAACATCGACCGTTTCCGTCAGACCTATGGTTTCGGTGCAGGAACTCAGAAAATGTATGACTACTTAGATGAAAACCCGGAACTTATGAGTGCTCCGGTAAGCTATACCAATGATATCCGTTCCATTTCCGCACTGGATAACTTTATTTCCATTAACAATGCAGTAAATGTAGACCTCTTCGGTCAGGTAAATGCAGAGTCTGCTGGAATCAAACACATCAGTGGTGCCGGCGGACAGTTAGACTTCGTTCTGGGTGCGTACCTTTCTAATGGTGGTAAGAGCTTCATCTGCTGTTCTTCTACCTTTACAACCCGGGATGGTCAGTTAAAATCCCGTATCCTTCCTACCTTAGATCCAGGATCTATCGTAACCGATACCCGTGCCAACATCCACTATCTGGTAACAGAATATGGTAAAGTCAACTTAAAGGGACTTTCTACCTGGCAGAAATGTGAAGCAATTATCTCTGTCGCACATCCGGACTTCCGTGATGAATTAATCGCAGATGCAGAGAAAATGCATATCTGGAGAAGAAGCAACAAATAACCACGTAACTTTTAAAAATCCCATGGGATTATCCCATGGGATTTTTGCAATATGATAGGTGGAACCCTTATGATTCTGTCCATAAATGCACACAATTTTCATGTTATCTCTTTTTCCTCTCTTCCACAGATACTGCGATAAATTTCCCAGATTAAAAATCCGGAAAGTGGACCTAAAATAACACCGGCTGTTCCATATATTTTCAGACCTGCATAAATACTGATGATAACCGCCAGCGGATGCACGCCCAGCCCTCTTCCCATAAGCCTTGGCTCCATAAATTCCCGGATAAAGGTACTCAATATAAACAGTATACCATATATCACTGCCGCAAAATACTTTCCACGAAACAAATCGATAATCAGCCATGGAATAAAGACAAGTCCTGTGCCAATAAAAGGCAGTGCATCACTTACTCCAATCAGCACTCCCACCAGAATGGCATAAGAATTTCCGGTAAGGAACAGACCTGCTATACATACGCCACTAATCAGTGCCAGAATAGTAAACTGTGCTTTAAGATACGTTCCGCCGGCATGACACATATTTTGAAATATCCGTCCACCCCAGGAATAAAAGCTGCTTTTTCTCCAACGCTGCACCAGATTATCATAATCACAGAGTATCAATACTGCCGCCACAACAGTTACAATGCAGATACCAAAGAATGCTGCCAGTCCCCGCAAAGATGCCAGCGAGCCATTCATCATTGCCGGAATCAGCTTCGTTTCTGCCTGACTGCTGACATATGCCGCGCAGTTTTTTCCCCACTGCACCATTGTCTCTGCTTTCATGCCGGTGATTTCCGCAACCCGCTCACAGCAACTGCACCAGAGCGTATCTGCTTTTCCAAATAATTCCGGATAATTCGTTATCAATGATGCAAGTTCGCAGATTCCCTTGTATACAAGATAGCCCATCGGCAGAAAAATCACTGCCAGCAGCAACAGCACTGCCGCCGTACTTACAATTCCTTTGGGAAGCTTTGTTTTCTCTGACAGAAAAGCTACTGGTTTACATAATGTTCTTGCAATAAGGATTGCCAGTAAAAAAGGAATTACAATCGGCAGTGCGAAACGCATTCCCAAATATACTGCAACTGTAATCCCTGCTAAATATATAATCTTTTTTATAAGTTGTCTTGTTTTTCCAGTCATACCATCAGTATGTGGCATCCCGGACTTTTTTATGTATTATAAATCTGAAAATAAATGAAATGCCTGACCTTCCGGTGTTATCTGAAACTGCATCTTCTTTTTGCTAGTGGGATGCAGAAATTCCAGCTGATAAGAACAAAGTGCCAGTGGCATCTGCCTCATTCCCGGCAGACTTTCATTCTTCCTTCCATACTTTCTATCTCCCACCAATGGCCAGCCATGATGCGACATCTGCACACGGATCTGGTGATGCCGCCCGGTCTCTAATTTTACTTCAAGAAGACTGATTTCTTCCGCAGCTTCAGTTTTTTCCGATGTTCCATCCGCTGTACCCGCTCCTGAAGCAGCTTTTCCATCTCTGCTATCTCTATCATCAAGCGTACTACATTCCAGCACCCGATAGGTTAACGCCGCCCGCTTTGCATCTACGGTTCCCTGTTTTACGACAGAAGAAGTATTACTTCTGCCATCCTTCTTAAGAAAGTCAATAAGCTGTCCTTCTTTCGGTTCTGCTTTTCCATATACCACTGTCAGATAATATTTTCCAAAACCGTTTTTCTGCATCTGCCGGTTCAGCTCTGCTGTGGCTTCTTTGGTCTTTCCAAAGACCATTACGCCTTCCACCGGCTGGTCTAAGCGATGGATGATTCCAATAAAGGGAGTCTCTCCTTTTGCAGCAAGATAATTCCGAAGCAGGCTCTCCATATCCTGCTCGCCCATACGCTTCGTCTGCACTGCAATCCCTGCCGGTTTTACACAGACAAGCAGCTTGTCATCCTCATATAAAATATGTTCTGCAATCTTATACATATGTTTTTCCTATAATTTGAAACGGTAACCTACCCCCCAGATTGTCTCGATATACTGAGGCTTTGCAGTATCCATTTCAATCTTCTCACGAATCTTTTTGATATGTACCGTTACGGTTGCGATATCACCAACGGATTCCATATCCCAGATTTCTTTAAACAGTTCTTCCTTGGTAAATACATGATTCGGATTCTGTGCTAAGAATACCAGTAAATCAAATTCCTTTGTGGTAAATGCTTTTTCCTCGCCATTTACCCAGACGCGGCGGGCTGTCTTATCAATCTTGATTCCACGAATCTCAATAATATCATTTTCCTGCACATTGCTTCCAATCAGTCTTTCATAACGGGCAAGGTGTGCCTTTACTCTTGCTACCAGCTCGCTTGGGGAGAATGGTTTTGTGATATAATCATCTGCACCTAGTCCCAGTCCGCGAATCTTGTCAATATCATCCTTCTTGGCAGATACCATAAGAATCGGTGTATTCTTTACTTCACGAATACGTTTGCAGATTTCGAAGCCGTCCATGCCCGGAAGCATCAGGTCTAAGATATACATGTCAAAATCAGATGCCAGTGCTTTCTCCAAGCCCCTTGCTCCATCACTTTCGATTTCGACATCGAAACCGCTTAACTCTAAATAATCCTTCTCCAGTTCTGCAATTGAAACCTCATCTTCAATAATCAATACTTTACTCATTTGGAACCTCCTGATATTTTCTCAGTACAAAATACATGATTGTACCTGTTTCTTCTTTACTGGTTGCCCATATCTTTCCGCCATGGTCTTCAATAATTTTACGGACAATGGATAAACCGATACCGCTTCCGCCGGTTGCAGAATTTCTTGAAGTATCTGCCCGGAAGAACCGGTCAAAGATATATGGCAGGTCTTTCTTTGCAATTCCTTTTCCATTATCTTCTATCTCTACCTGGATAAAATCACCCACATCCTTTACACGAATATTGATAAAGCCCTTCGGCTTATCCAGATATTTGATGGAATTATTAATAATATTATGAATGACACGCTTTAACTGCTCCGGGTCTGCAATAATCTGCACATCATCCCCGGCGTAATTAAAATACGATAAACCAATATTTTTTGCCTCTAAATCCAGGCCGATTTCTTCTACGCAGTCATCGAAATATTCCATTACATTTATCTTGCTAAAATTATATGGAATTCGATTAGTATCAATCTTTGAATAAAGTGTCAGCTCATTTAATAGTAAATCCATCTCATTGGCTTTATTATAAATGGTCTTGATATATTTATCCCTTTTTTCCGGCGTATCTGCCACACCATCCATCAGACCTTCCGAATAACCTTTCACAGCAGTAATCGGGGTCTTTAAATCGTGGGCAATATTACTGATTAAAACACGGTTTTCTTTCTCTGATGCCAGCTTCTCTTCTGCAGAATCTTTCAGTCTCTGCCGCATCTCTTCGAAGTTCTGGCACAGCTCGCCAATTTCATCATTGCTGTCTATTTCCAAAGTAAAATCAAGGTTGCCCTCTTTAATATTCTGGGTTGCCATCTCTAACTTCTTAATCGGAGTAATGATGCTCCGGTAATTCCATATGGTAAGCATACCTGCCGTCAACAAAAGTATCAATAACACAGAAATAATAATATCTATCAGAAGTTCCTTCATTTCCGGCACAAGTGATTTAATAGATGTAATTACAAACAACGTTCCTTCCGAACCATCCGAAAAATCAAAGTCAATCCGCTTAATCATTTCCTGTTTATCACTGTCAATGAAATAGCCGGTCTCTCCCCCTGTCTTTGTATCCATGTAATCCGGCAGATTTTCCGGAACCGTATTCAAATCATTCGTTCCCACATAGACTTCTTCATTATCCCTCATGACAATCAAGTAGGAGTTTTTCCCCTGCAGAGTCTCATTAACCTGCATTAAATATTTCATGTCCAGGAATTTGTCCGGGTCGCTTTCCGCTGTATCCAGTAACTTCTGACAACTGTCCTTTGTCACCCGGTTCCACATCTGCACCGTATTGGTCAGATAACTAATATTTCCATCTTCCACCTGATAGGTGTTGGCAATATCTCTTAACTGAAAATAACGGAATCCGCACATTGCCAACGCGGCCAATGTCACCGGCACAAATATGATAATACAAAATGATATAATCAGCTTTGTCCTTAGTTTCATTCTCAAGCCTCCAGTTTTTCATAATCATAGTATACCACATGCAGTCTCTTTTCCCATGAAAATTCTGAGAATTATTCTAAAGAATTTATAAATTATTTTCCAACCACCCAAAACTCTTTGCTGGTTTTCTCATTAAAATGCCAAAAGACCTCTTTCCGGCATTTCAATCATTTCCCTTAAGAAATAAATCTTTTCCGAAAAGAGGTCTTTCTTCTTTATACTATTCTGGAATCTATTCCAATATTATAAGTGTTTCTTTAATTCATCAACTTTGTCCAACGCTTCCCATGGAAGTGCAACATCGGTTCTTCCAAAGTGACCATATGCTGCTGTCGGGCGATAAATCGGTCTGCGTAAATCAAGCATCTTGATAATTCCTGCCGGACGAAGGTCAAAGTTCTCACGGATAATTTCTACTAATTTCTCATCAGAAACTTTTCCGGTACCAAAAGTATCAACCATAACAGAAGTAGGCTGTGCTACACCGATTGCATAAGATAATTGAATCTCACAACGCTCTGCAAGACCTGCTGCTACTAAGTTCTTAGCAACGTAACGTGCTGCATATGCTGCTGAACGGTCAACCTTGGTGCAATCCTTACCGGAGAATGCTCCGCCGCCGTGACGGGCGTATCCACCGTATGTATCTACGATAATTTTACGTCCGGTAAGACCTGCATCACCGTGTGGTCCACCGATTACGAAACGTCCGGTTGGGTTGATGAAAAATTTAGTATTCTCATCAACTAATTCCTTTGGAAGGACTGGGTCAAAAACATATTTCTTAATATCCTCATGAATCTGTTCCTGAGTTACATCCTCGTCATGCTGTGTAGAAAGTACAACTGCCTCTAATCTCTTTGGTTTTCCAGCCTCATCATACTCTACAGAAACCTGTGATTTTCCGTCTGGTCTTAAGTATTTTAAAGTACCATCTTTACGAACTTTGGTTAACTGTAATGCCAGTTTGTGAGCTAAAGAAATCGGATATGGCATATATTCCGGTGTCTCGTTGGTTGCATAACCAAACATCATACCCTGATCTCCGGCACCGATTGCTTCAATCTCCTCATCGGTCATTTTATTTTCTTTTGCTTCCAAAGCCTTGTCAACACCCATTGCAATATCCGGTGACTGCTGGTCTAATGCTACCATAACAGCACAGGTATGTCCGTCAAATCCGGTTTCTGCATGGTCATAACCGATTTCATTTACAGTATTTCTTACAATTGCAGGAATGTCTAATTTTGCCTTTGTAGTAATCTCTCCTGTTACAAGTACAAATCCGGTACAGCTTGCTGTCTCACAGGCAACACGGCTCATTGGATCCTCTGCCATACATGCGTCAAGAATTGCATCTGAAATCGCATCACACATTTTGTCTGGATGTCCTTCTGTTACGGACTCTGATGTGAATAATCTTTTTTCCATCGTTTTCTCCTCTCGTTTTGTTGATTCCCTTATTAAGTATCTGGCGGGTGCGCTTGGCTCCTCTTTCTTCCAGACCTTTTTTCGCTGCTCGCGTAAAATAAAAAAACCGCTTACATCATAAGCGGACCCGATAACGGTAAAGATAATCAAATCCTCTTATTGTTCGACTTGCTCGCTCAGGTTGGCACCTTCCTTATGCTGTGGGGTTGCCGTGACTTCATTGATCCTATGTATCTCCATCACTCTGAATAAGAGAAATTACAATATTGAATTTTCAAATCTCTATGAGAGAGAATACACCTATTATATCGAAATGTCAAGCACCATATTTTCTCATCAACAGAGAAAACATTCCTTATTACTTTTTGTATCCTTTTGACAAATTTTACCTGTTTTTGCTGTTAAGATTGACATTTTTAGCAAAAAGAATATACTTAAATAGGAATATAATTGTGATTTGTTCTATCATAATTATAAAATCCATCCAGAACGAGGACCACATGCATGAAAGAATATCAGACAAAAGATTTGTTACCAGGTATGGTTACAGCAATTCCTGTCCGCACCAAGCGTGGACAGCTTATTATTAATCCGAATGTAGAACTTACGCGTACCCTGATTTCCAGACTGGAATTTTATGGCATCGCCAGTGTGCAGATTACAGAAAATAAACAGACCACTGCTCCAATGGAAGAGCCAAAAGATCCGGCATATTTTCCTGCCAAAAGCCCTGTTTCTGCACCAAGTCCGGTTTCTGATGCTTCTTACTCACAGAAGCTCAAAAGTTCTCCGGAATTCCAGCGTTTTCAGGTGGATTTCACCCTGCGTTCCCAGGATTTAAAGAACTGTTTTGATGCTTACCTTTCCGATGGAGGAACCGTAAACAAAGAAGAGCTTTTATCAAAGACCATTTCTTTAGTAAGTCCAAAGCAGACCACTCTGGATGTCTTTGATATGTTACATAATATGCGTCAGGTCAACGACAGCACCTATGCACACAGTCTGAATGTTGCCATCATCTCCCGTATTATCGGAAAATGGCTGCATTTTTCCAATGAAGAATTAGACACTCTCACCCTTGCCGGTCTGCTTCATGACATCGGTAAGACAAAAATTCCGGATGAGGTCTTAAATAAAGACGGAAAATTAACAGATGAAGAATTCCAGATGATTCGTAATCATCCGAAATATGGCTATGATATTTTAAAATCCCAGCCATTAAATTCCCATATTAAAAAGGCAGCTCTCATGCACCATGAACGTTGCGATGGTTCCGGTTATCCAATGGGGCTTACCATGGAAGAAATCGATGACTATGCACTCATCATTGCGATTGCCGATGTTTACGATGCCATGACAGCAGCACGCTCCTATCGTGCTCCCCTTTGTCCGTTTGAGGTAATCGCCGAATTTGAAAAAGATGGTCTGCAGAAATATAAGCCAAAGTATATTCTGACCTTCTTAGAGAATATTGCCAATGCATACCAGAACAACCGGGTTATGTTAAGTGATGGTACTTCCGCCCGCATTGTTTTATTGAATCATCGTCGTCTTTCCAAGCCACTGGTTCAGTTAGATGATGGAGCCTGTATTGACCTTGAGAAAAGTCCTTTATATATCAAAGCAATCATATAAAAAGAATGTGCCTTGGCACATTCTAGCGCCTGCGGCGGTCGCTTGCGACATCTGCCTTATACGCCGCAGTGCGCATCCTCGCGGAGCGTTTTATACTTTACAGGAAAGCAATTTCCTGTAAAGTATAAAAGATATCTGATAACTATGCCTCATTTGCAGCATATTTACCAGATATCTTTTTTTGGTTATGATAACGCTTTTTAACACTTCTGTCTCATTGCAATATTCATATTAGTATTTATATTCAGAACTTTCTATATTGTGATGCTCTTATCTTATGATACTTTCAATGTGAATTTCTGGATTTCTTTCTCGGAGCTTACTTTTTCAATCATTGCACCAAGGGAAGCTAATTTCTCTTCAAAATGTTCATATCCACGTTCAATATAATAAATATCATCTACAATGGTGATGCCTTCTGCTGCAAGACCTGCAATTACAAGGGCTGCACCTGCTCTTAAATCCGGAGCACTGACTCTTGCACCTGTGTATTTTTCAACACCGGTAATAATTGCAATATTGCTCTCTACTTTCACCTGTGCACCCATACGGGTCAGTTCATCTACATATTTGAAACGGTTTTCAAAAATACTCTCCGTTACGGTACTTGTTCCTTCTGCTAATGCTAAAAGCACCGACATCTGTGGCTGCATATCTGTTGGAAAGCCAGGATACGGCAAAGTAGTTACCTGGGTATGATGCAATGGCTTGCTGGATACCACACGTACTGCATCATCAAATTCTTCCACTTCACAACCAATTTCAATTAATTTTGCTGTGGTTGCCTCTAAATGCTTGGGAATAACATTTTTAACAGTTACATCACCTTTGGTTGCAGCCGCTGCAAACATAAAAGTTCCCGCTTCAATCTGATCTGGAATAATAGAATATTCTGTTTTATGAAGCTTCTCTACACCCACAATACGGATGACATCTGTTCCTGCACCACGGATATTTGCTCCCATGCTGTTTAAGAAGTTTGCTACATCTACGACATGTGGCTCCTTAGCTGCATTTTCAATAATAGTCTTTCCCTCTGCCATGGATGCTGCCATCATAATGTTGATGGTTGCTCCTACAGAAACTTTATCTAAATAAATATGGTTTCCCACCAGATGCTCTGCAGTAGCAGAAATTAACCCATGCTGAATATCAACATCGGCTCCTAACGCACGGAAACCTTTCAGATGAAGGTCAATCGGACGGGTTCCGATTGCACAGCCACCCGGAAAAGCTACTTCTGCTTTCTTATATTTACCAAGTAATGCTCCTAACAGATAGTAAGAAGCTCTGATTTTATTAATATATTCATAGTCCACGCTCAAGTCATGAATCAGTGAACCGTTAATCTTTACCTTATGTTCTCCAAGACGCTCTATCTTAGCACCAATTCCCTCCATGGCACTTAATAACACATTAATATCACGAACGTTTGGTAAATTATCTATTATTACGGTCTCATCCGTCATAATTGCTGCCGCAAGAATTCCCAGTGCAGCATTCTTAGCTCCACCAATCTCAACTTCGCCAACCAAAGGATTTCCACCTTTAATCACATACTGTTCCATCTCGCACCTCTATGCTTAGATTCCCTACAAAATTGCAAACAAAATATTATAGTAACTTATTTCCTCTTTTGTCAAGTATTTCTCGTACCTCAAAAGAATTATCTACAATAGTATTATTATATTATATATTCACTGACTTGTAAATCGAAATTAATTCAGATAGTTCACCGGATTTACCTGGGAACCATTAATTAATATCTCAAAATGCACATGCGGACCTGTAGAACGTCCCGTACTTCCGCTTAATGCGATCACTTCACCCTGTGATACGCTCTGCCCTGCTTTTACCAGTAATTTACTGTTATGTGCATAACGTGTCATTCTTCCATCCGGATGGCTGATTAAGACACAGTTGCCATAACCGGAAACATAACCGGCACTGACTACTACACCATTGCTGGATGCAAATACCTTGGTTCCGGTCGGACATGCCCAGTCAATTCCTTTATGCATTCTGCCCCATCTTCTTCCAAAACCGGAAGAAACTCTTCCGCCAATCAGCGGTTTAATGTAAGTTGGCGGTATCTTGGTTCCACGCTCAATAACTGCCGGCGTTGACTCTGTCAGTATGGTCTGGTGGATCATACTCCGCTCCGTCTCAATTCCATTCTCTGTTGTCACCACCATATTAACCTCGCGATGTCCGGTAGTTCCCTCTGCAAGCACCACTTCGTCGGTCGTATACCAGGAATCATTCGGTACAATCTCCGGCTCTGCGGTATAATCCTCTTCATATACTACGCCTTCGCTAATCCGTAAGCTGATGTCCGGCTGAGGCACCGACAGAATCAGTTCTTCACCGGCACTGATTACTGCATCTTCCCCGGACAATCCATTGAGTGCGATAATTGCTGCCACCGATGTATCATGCTCCTGTGCAATGACCGACAGACAGTCTCCCGGCTGTATCTCATATATTTTATTCGTTTCTTTCTCTTTTGTTACTTCTTCCACCGCGGCATCTATATCCGTCAGAGTGTCCGCTGCTACCAGATTGGTGAACACTTCCACATCCTGTGCAAATTCCATCGAAAGAATTCCGGTTTCATAATTATTTTCCCCGGGATTCTCCTGTGCATCGGAAAGATAGATTCCAAGCTGCTGCACAATACCGGCATCCGCAGAATCTTCTGTTTTTTCTGAAACGCCTGCCTCTTTTAAGTTTGCAAGAAGCATTCCCTCCTGATGATCTGTTTCCTTTTTGAACTCTATCTCAAACCGATTGTCCGTATCCTGTTCTTCCTTCAAACGTCCTAAAAACGTTTCTACTTCATCTAAAGTTGCAAAAGAAAGCTGGTTTTGACCGGCACTTACCGTATATGCAAAGATTTCTCCGGAATTTTCTTTCTTAAGCGCCTTTGTAATCTTGTCTTTTAATGCAGTTTCACTTAACAGCTTCTGAAATGGCTTATGGCTTTCTGTTGTCTCATAAGAAATCTCCTGCATCAGATAGCCTTCACTCTCTTTTGCCATCTGCCGCCGGCTTTCGTGTACTGCCTTTTCCACATCTGTCTTGCTGCTGACACAGCCTACCACTTTATTATTTACGGTTACCACAAAATAATTCTGTCCCAGTGAAAATTTCTGCAAAAGTACCACCAGTACCAGACAGACGAAAAATATGCCTGCTGCCCACATGCGGATACGAATCTTTTTATCGACTTTTCCAATTCTATTTAAAGTTGTTGATTTCTTTTTCTGCTCCTGCATCTTATCTGACTTCTTCATTTTATCTGATTCCTGCATCTTCACAGGTTCCTGTGCATTCCCTGGTATCTGCATCTTTTATTCCATCCCGAGTTTTTCTTTTACTGCATCGATTGTTTCACGAATTGACAATCCCTCTTCGTTTACTGTTACATCCGCATATTTTTCATAGTATGCAGTTCTCTCATCATACAAATCTTTCAGCGTCTGGCCATCATTCAATACCACACCGCGGTTTTTCAAATCACCAAGACGCTCTTCTAATGTCTCATAAGATACACTCAGATAAAGTACGGTTGCAATTTCTTTATAATGCTCCATGGCATTTGCACAATATACTGCACTGCCTCCCGTGGCAATGACTGCTTTATGTCCTTCTATGCTGCTGTTTACCTCATCCTCAATCTCAAGAAATCCTTCTGTTCCATGCTCTGCAATCAGCTCACACAAAAGCTTTCCAGTCTGCTGCTGGATGACTAAATCTGCATCCACAAAATTATAGCCCAATGCCTTCGCCAACACGACACCTACAGTACTTTTTCCTACGCCCGGCATTCCGATTAATACGATATTGTCTTTCATTCCATACTCCTGTATCTATGTGATAGAAAAGAAGCAGAAAAATGAATTTTCTGCTTCTCTATGTTCTTGTCACTTTGTAATTTCTGCAATTATTCTGTTGCTGCCTCTGATGCTGTCTCTGTCTCACTTACAGATTCTGTTTCTGTATCTGTTTTCTTGATGGTATAGAGCTTATCAAAATTAACAGCTGCCCATACATCATCATTTACCGTCCATTCTTTTTCTTCCTTGTAGCTGTCGCATACTTCAGTATATTTATCGGACTGACGCTGGGAAACAATTGTTTCTTTCTCTTTGTCGGTTGCATCACGGTCAAATTCACTGTCTAAGCGGATAACATAATATCCTTTTCCATCTACGGAAATCATGGAAGAAACTTCTCCCTCTTTTAACGCATCTGCTGCTGTAATAATGGATGCATCCATACTTCCGGTTGCTGTTCCATCTTCACCGATTTCATCACTGCCGTATGAATAAGTGCTTACAGTATATCCGTTGTCTGTTGCTGCTGCATCAAAATCGGTTTTCGCTTCTTCTGCGATTTTCTCTGCAGTTTTTTCTAATTCTGCCTTCTCATCATCGGTATATTCCACATAATTCTTGCTGTCATCATAATGTGCCTCGGTAGAAACCTTGATATAACTGAAGGTTCTCTGTGCCGCTTCTTCATCAGAAACTTCGGTATCTACAGTTGCAATGATTGCATTATGCATCTTCTTCTGAATCAGGTTCAGTCGAAGCATTTCTGCTACATATTCTTTCTTGGCACCCATGGTCCTGATTGCTTCCTTGCTATTGTCATCCATGAACTGCTGTGCTGCAGTATCAATATCAGAAAGCTCCTCATCCGTTATTTCCACACCATAGTCTTTCATATGGTCTTCTAAGAGATAATTGGTCTGAATCTGTGTCAGGATTCCATCTTTTACATTATCCTGCATAGTCTTACCGTTTCCGGATAAATCCTGTGACCACATATTTTCCTTAGCATATCCCATGGTAATATAGCTGTCATAGGATACTGCTGTATATTGTGCCATAAAGTTGGCAAGTCCAAGTGAAATCTCTTTATCTCCTAATGTAGCAACAACTGCATCTTCATCGATTCTGCTGCCACATCCTGTCATAGCTACGGAAGCTGCAGTAACAACCGCCAATGCAAGTGCTGTGAATTTCTTAAATCTCATATCACGTTCCTCCAAAATATTTATCATCGTTCTATTATAGTGCTTTTTCGTACATGCCGCAAGATTTTTATGCAGTTAAGCATCCTTTTTTATGGTTTTTTCTACTAAAATCGTCTGCACATCCAACACAAACTGGCGGATATAGTCGATACTGCTGCCTGATACTGTCCGGCTGTTGGTTCCCCGGTTCAGCACAAAATACGGTCCTTTCTGATCCGGTATAAATTTCAACGCATGATCATATTTTGACAAAAGTTCCGGTATTTTTGCCGGATTCACCGCAGCTTTTTCATACATGACAAAACGCACCGTATTGCCACGCTCTACCACTTCCTTCATATACGCCTGATGCGCCAGCACTTTTATCAATGCAATGGAAAGAAGGTTTGTCACTGATTTTGGTGGGTCTCCAAAACGGTCTGTCAGCTCATCAAGCATCTCATCACTTTCCGAATCATTTTCAATGGCTGCAATTCGTTTATAAATATCCAGTTTCTGTGTCTCGTTTGGAATATAGGATGGCGGGATAAATGCATCCATTTCCACATCTACTGTTGTATCGAAGCTTTCTTCCACTCCGATTCCCTTTTCCTGCTTGACCGCTTCATTGAGCATCTTGCAGTAAAGGTCATAACCGACTGCCTCCATGTGTCCGCTCTGCTGTGCTCCCAGCAGGTTTCCGGCTCCACGGATTTCCAAATCCCGCATGGCAATCTTAAAGCCGCTTCCAAGGTCTGTATATTCCTTGATTGCAGCCAGACGTTTCTCTGCGATTTCTTTTAACATCTTATCCCGGCGGTACATTAAGAACGCATATGCCGTCCGGTTGGAACGTCCTACTCTTCCGCGAAGCTGATAGAGCTGTGACAGTCCCATATTATCCGCATCATGAATAATCATGGTATTTACATTGGAAATATCAAGCCCCGTCTCGATAATCGTTGTGGATACCAGCACATCAATCTCTCCGTTGATAAACTGATACATAATATCCTCAAGTTCCCGTTCCTTCATCTGTCCGTGGGCAAATGCCACATTGGCATCCGGCACCAGTTCTGAAATTTTCGCTGCCATTTCTGCAATCTGGTTTACCCGGTTAAATACATAATAAACCTGTCCGTCTCTTGCTAATTCCCGGCAGATTGCCTCCCGCACCATTTCTTCATTATATTCCATGACATAAGTCTGGATTGCCACACGATCCATCGGCGGCTCCTCTAAAACACTCATATCACGGATTCCGATAAGGCTCATATGCAATGTCCTTGGAATTGGTGTTGCCGTTAAAGTCAGCACATCCACATCCTTTTTCATCTGCTTGATTTTCTCTTTATGAGCCACACCAAAACGCTGCTCCTCATCGATAATGAGAAGTCCCAAATCCTTAAATTTCACATCCTCAGAAAGCACTCTGTGGGTTCCGATAATAATATCCACCATGCCTTTTTTCAAATCTTCGATGGTTTTCTTCTGCTCTTTTGGGCTGCGGAAACGGCAAAGCAAATCTACTCTTACCGGGAAATCTTTCATCCGCTGGGCAAAGGTATTATAGTGCTGCTGCGCCAGGATTGTGGTCGGTACTAAATAAACTACCTGTTTTCCCTCCTGCACCGCCTTAAAGGCAGCACGGATTGCCACCTCCGTCTTGCCATATCCTACGTCTCCGCAAATCAGACGATCCATAATCTTGGTGCTTTCCATGTCCTTCTTGGTTGCTTCAATGGCAAGTTCCTGATCTTCTGTCTCCTCAAATGGAAACATCTCTTCAAATTCCTTCTGCCATACAGTATCCGGACCATAGACATAGCCTTCTTTGTTCTGCCGGATAGCATAGAGTTCCACCAGTTCGTGGGCAATTTCTTTTACCGCACCACGCACTCTGGTTTTTGTCTTATCCCAGTCCGGGCTGCCCAGCCGGTTTAGTTTTGGTTTCTTGGCATCGGAACCGGCATATTTCTGAATCAGTTCCAGCTGGGTTGCAAGAATATAAAGATTGCCTCCCTTGGCATATTCAATCTTGATATAATCCTTGACTTTTTTATCGACTTCGATTTTCTCGATTCCACGATAAATGCCAAGGCCGTGATTTTCATGTACCACATAATCACCTACATGAAGGTCACGGAAGCTCTGTATCTTTTCTCCCTCATAGAGGCGGTGTTTCTTCCGTTTCTTCTTTTCCTGCCCGAATATATCACTTTCTGTGATAACCGCAAATTTAATCAGCGGGTATTCGTATCCACGTTTTACTTTTCCATAGGCAGTTAAGATTTCTCCCGGCTGCAATTCCCGTTCAAAATCTTTGGCATAATAACAGCTTACCTCTTCTTCCTGTAAATCCTTCGCCAGATGCTCTGCCCTTGTCTTAGATGCGGATAATACAACGACCCGGTATCCGTTTTTCCTATAATTCTTTAAATCCTTCACCAGCGTTGCAAAGCTGTTATTATAGGAATTCACACCCTGCACCTGAATATGGTAACGGTTCGTAATGTCTAACTCCCGCACCTTCATATCCAGTGCTGCCAGTGCAAGTCCGTGGAAACTCTGCATCTTCGCAGTAATTTCCTTTCCGGTAAAGAGCGTATCTGTCTGTCCCGGCAGGATATAACCCTTCTCCAAGCGCTGCTTCATGCTCTCTTCAAATTCCTGCTCTGTCACTCTGCCCTTTTCCATCAGCCGGGCAGGTTCATCCAGGACTAAAAGAGTCTCGTCCTTGCCAAAATAGTCCAAAAGGCTTACCGCCTCCGGGAAGAAATATGCAAGACTGCTGTCCAAATTAGCTGCACCACCTAATTCTTCTATCTCTTCTTCCAATGCAGCCGCCGTCTGTTTGATGCGATGGCCTTCTTCATTTTTCATCTGCTCGCGGAACTTCTTTTCTGCTTTTACCGCTTCCTGGCGGATTTTCTTTAAGCCTGCCTGCTTCCGTTCTTCCGTCAGCACCAGTTCCGTTGCAGGATACAACGTAATCTCTTCCAGATTCTCTATGGAACGCTGGCTCTCTGCCTCAAAACTTCGCAGGGAATCAATGGTATCTCCCCACATTTCAATACGCAGCGGATTTTCTTCCGTCAGAGGATATATATCAAGGATTCCTCCACGCACCGCAAATTCTCCCGGCATTTCCACCTGATAATTGCGCACATACCCCATCTGCAAAAGCCGCTTTGTCTCTGCCTCAAAGTCTAATTCGTCTTCCACCTTATAAGTACGCACCGCTTCTTTAAAGGCTTCCAGTCCTGCCATCCGGTTCATCAGTCCGTCAAAAGTCAATACCACTGTAACCGGCTTCTTTTCGGATAAACGTTTTAACAGGGCAATCCGCTCTCCGGTAAGCTGATTACTTCTGATATCCGACTGATAAAATAAAATATCCTTCGCCGGGAAATAGAGAGTCTCCCTGTCAAAAAAACGATAATCTTCTAAGATTTCCCTTGCTTTTTGCTCGTTAAAAGTAACGATGATTTTATTTCTAAAACCATCGTTCGCCGCAAATACCATATGTGCCTTCTGCGCATCCATGCATCCGGATATCTGAACGATACCCGGACTGCTCTTTAGCTGCTTTAAGGCATTTTGCAATTCTTCCAGTTCCGAAAGGGGCTGCAAAAATACATTCATAATGTTCTTCCTTTAATTATAGTCATTCATTGCCTGTTCGATTTTTCCATCGACAATCAGTTCTACCGCAGATACCGCATCTAAAAATGCTTCCTCTGCCAGTTTCCGGTCTGCCTTATCCATATGGCCAAGGACATGGTCTGCCAAATCCCAGCCCTGTGGTTTCTCACCGACACCTACCTTGATCCTAGCAAACTGCTCTGTTCCCACCTGCGCAATGATATTTTTAATTCCATTGTGTCCGCCGGCACTGCCTTTTTTACGAATCCGTATTCTTCCCGGTGCCAGGCTGATATCATCAAAAATCACTAACAATTCACTGGCCGGATCCACTTTATAGAAATTTACTGCTTCAGCGATGCTTTCTCCGCTTAAGTTCATAAAAGTCTGTGGCTTCACCAGAACAACTTTTTCACTTCCGATCATTCCTTTGCCGCAGATTGCTTTATACTTTTTTTCGTCCATCCTTATATTATATTTTTCTGCCAGTACATCCATGACATCAAAGCCAACATTATGTCTGGTATGTTCATATTTCTTTCCAGGATTTCCAAGTCCCGCTATAATGTACATTCTTTCTTCCTTCTTCTGATGATTTCTGCAGCTGATTCTAACTGCTTCTGGTCATTTACTCCATTGATGTCTTCCGGGCTTTCCAGTGCAAATGCATCTACACGAAGTCCTTTATCCTTTAATATCGTAAGCGTATCCGGCAGATAATATTCACCCTGTGCATTATTCGGCTGAATCTTATCCAATGCCTGTGATAATTCCCAGGTATTAAACACATACATTCCGGAATTAATCTCATGGGATTTCAACTCTTCCTCGTTTGCATCCTTATGTTCTACGCTCTTTATAAATTCTCCTGATTCATTGCGGATAATTCTTCCGTATCCGGTCGGGTCATCTATCGTTGCTGACAATACGGTTACTGCATTTTTATGCTGGATATGATGCTCCAAAAGCTGCTTTAAGGTTGCAGATGTAATCAGTGGCGCATCTCCAAAAAGAATCAGTGTATGTCCATCTTTTCCCAGAAAATCCTTGGCACATTTTACCGCATGACCAGTTCCAAGCTGCTGCTCCTGCAGTACAAATGTTACATCATCTTTATGTGAAATGGTATTCTCTACCTCTTCATGCTTATAGCCTACCACCAGACAGATATCCTCCGCTCCTGCTCCTTCTGCCGCTTCAATTACATAATCTACCAGACACTTTCCGTCTATTGTATGCACTACTTTCGGAAGGTCTGACTGCATTCTGGTTCCCTTTCCAGCTGCCAATATTACCGCTTTTAATGCTTCCATATTTTTATCCTCTTTATTCCTCTCCGGCTTTCTGCCGAAAATACTGTTACATTTTAGTATACTTCTTTCTCAGAAATTTGTCATCCTTTTTTCCAAAATATGAAATAGATGACAATGTAAATCTGCCGTGGGGCAAATGGAAAAGCGAAAAAGACTATAAGGAGCACTAAGAATTTTGAAAAAATTTTTATCAGTTCTGACAACCGGCGCAAATCAACATCCATGTTGCTTGCTCCTCGCCGGCACTTCCCTGTGCCGGCGTTGTCTGTTTTCGCCCGAAATTCCAAGTGCTCCTAACAGTCTTTTTCATGCTTTCTCATTTGCCCCACGGCATATTTATACTTCATTCTATCAATTGTTCAAAAAAAGAAGTGTGAAAAACAGGCTGCCACATTTCTGTGACAGCCTGCTCGTCTTCCTTATTCTATGTACGTGTTACGCCTCCTCAGCTGCGATTTCACTTTCGTACTTTTCTAAAATAATCTGCTGTATCTTATTTCTGGTATCTGAGTTAATTGGATGTGCAATGTCTCTGTATTCCCCATCAGCAGCCTTGCGGCTTGGCATTGCAATGAAGAGTCCCTTCTCTCCGTCAATCACCTTGATATCATGTACAACAAATTCTTCATCTATGGTAATAGATACCACAGCTTTCATTTTACCTTCTTTTTCAACTTTACGTATTCTTACATCTGTAATCTGCATTATGTTACCCCCTTCACGCCTTTCTCTTAAGTCTTCTGCCTACAGTGCATATCTGTCATTGCGCTCAAGTACAACCTTTACTCCGTCGTCACCGCAATAATACGTGTTGGCTTTCAGCGTTCCACGGCTTTCCACGATACAGTTTTCAATATGCGTATTATCTCCAATGTATACGTCATTGAGAATAATGGAATTCTTGATTACACAATTCTTTCCTACAAACACATTTTTAAACAATACAGAATTTTCTATTTTACTGTTGATGATACATCCACTGGAAATCAGGCTGTTCTTCACATCAGAACCTGCATTGTATTTTGCTGGTGGATAATCATCTACTTTCGAATAGATATGCGGTGTCTCACGGAAGAAGTAATTTCTCACATCCGGTTTCAGGAAATCCATATTTGTATTGTAATATGAATCTACTGTTGCAATATTGCTCCAGTAATCTTCCATTTTATATCCATAAATTCGTTTCATATTCTTATAACGAATCAGAATATCTGTAACGAAATCCCATCTGTCTTCCTGACCGCTCCGCTCTAACATTTCAATCAGCTGTCTTCTGCGGATGATATAAATACCGGTAGAAATTGTATTAGAGCTGGATACCATAGGTTTCTCTTCAAACTCTGTGATTCTGGATTCTTCATTCATGCGGATTACACCAAAGCGGCTGATATCTGCGCCTTCCGGCATATCCTTGCACACAACAGTTATATCAGCTTTCTTCTCAATATGGTAATCCAATACCTTATTGTAATCCAGCTTGTATACACAATCACCACCTGTAATAATTACATATGGCTCATGACGTTTTTTCAAGAAATCAATGTTCTGGTACATTGCATCTGCAGTTCCTCTGTACCACCAGCTGTTGTCAGCGGTTACAGTAGGAGTGAAGGTATAAAGACCTCCCTGTTTTCTTCCAAAATCCCACCATTTGGATGAACTTAAATGTTCATTTAAAGAACGTGCATTATACTGAGTCAGCACTGCAACGGTCTGAACATGTGAGTTGCTCATATTACTCAATGCAAAATCAATGCATCGGTAACTTCCACCGATTGGCATTGCTGCAATTGCACGCTTGCTGGAAAGTTCCTGCATACGATGATTGTTTCCACCTGCTAAAATTAATCCTAATGCCTTCATATTCTGTCACCTTCCTTAATAATAGCTCCACCGCCTGCTAACATTCCATCTGGATAATCTGACGGTTCCGTCACTCCGGAAATCGCTGTATTTTTTCCAATTGAAACTCCGTCTGGTATTACAGAATCTTCTCCGATAGTAACCAGATCCGATGCATATACTTTCTCATTTAATGTGCTTGGTGCATACTCACCTACGCCTAAGTGGCAGTCTGCTCCAACAATGGTCTTATCTGCAATAATGGATTTCTCCACCACAGTATTCTCTCCAATCACACATTCTTTCATGATAATGGAATTGTGTACCACCGCACCCTTTTCAATCCGGACTCCTGCACCAATTACAGAATTCTGCACTTCTCCATAAATTTCAGCACCTTCTCCGATAATGCTGGTATCCACCTTGGACTCTGCTGCAAGATACTGCGGAGCTACATTATCGCTCTTGGTATAAATCTTCCAGTATTCTTCATAAAGGTTAAATTCCGGAATCAGATCAATCAATTCCATATTTGCTTCCCAATAGGATGAAAGTGTTCCAACATCCTTCCAGTAACCATTGAATTCATAAGCAAATAAACGCTTTCCATTCTCGTGGCAGTATGGAATAATATGTTTTCCAAAGTCACAATTGCTCTGATCCTTCATGGCAATTAAACTGTCACGCAACACTTTCCAGTTGAATATGTATATTCCCATGGATGCGAGGTTACTTCTCGGATGTTCCGGTTTTTCCTCGAACTCTTTAATTTTTTTATTTTCGTCTGTTATAACCACACCAAAACGGCTTGCTTCTTCTATTGGAACAGGCATTGCTGCAATTGTTACGTCTGCATTATTTTCCTTATGGAAATCAAGCATTACTTCATAATCCATCTTATAAATATGGTCGCCTGATAAAATCAGCACATAATCCGGATTATAAGTCTCCATATATTTCAGGTTCTGGTAAATCGCATTTGCTGTACCAGTATACCATTCACTGTTATCACTTCTCTCATATGGTGGAAGAACCGTTACTCCTCCGTTATTACGGTCTAAGTCCCACGGAATTCCAATTCCAATATGTCTGTTTAATCTCAATGGCTGATACTGTGTCAGCACTCCGACGGTATCAATACCTGAGTTGATGCAGTTGCTCAATGGAAAGTCGATAATACGATACTTTCCTCCAAATGCGACTGCAGGCTTCGCTACACCGGAAGTTAATACTCCAAGACGGCTTCCTTGTCCGCCCGCCAAAAGCATGGCTATCATTTCTTTCTTAATCACGTCATTCACCTCTCGTCATAAAATCAGGTCATTTTGGTATAACAAAAGTATAACACACTGCCCATATGTTGTACAGCATTTTGTATAATTATTTTATCTTTTTTTGCAAATTTTAGTCATTTTAGACAATTTTCAAACATTTCTTGTCATTTTTACAAAATCACCTCCATTATTTTGCATTCTTTTTTCCTGACAGACAAAATAGATTTGCAAATTCCCTGCATATGGTTATAATATTAGGAAGAAATCTTTTCTCAAGAAACGAAATTATAAGTCAGGCAGGTAAAGAATTATGTATTCATTAAATTTTGAAGAACCTATTCATGTACATTTTATCGGTATTGGCGGTATCAGTATGAGTGGTCTTGCAGAAATCTTGCTGGAAGAAGGTTTTACCATTTCCGGTTCTGATGCAAAGCAGTCTGCGCTTACCGACAGCCTTGCAAAAAAAGGCGCAGCCATTTACATTGGCCAGAAAGCATCTAACTTATCCATCCGTCCTGCACTGGTTGTCTATACTGCTGCCATCCGCGAGGACAATGAGGAATTTAAAGCAGCCGTAGATGCCGGTATTCCAATGCTTTCCCGTGCAGAACTGCTTGGACAGATTATGGATAACTATAAGAAATCCATTGCAGTTGCCGGTACCCATGGAAAAACCACTACCACATCCATGATTTCACAGATTCTTCTTGTTGCAAAGGCTGACCCTACAATCAGTGTTGGTGGTATCTTAGAAGCAATCGGTGGAAATATCCGCGTAGGTGGTTCAGAAGTATTCATTACCGAGGCCTGCGAATATACCAACAGTTTCCTGCATTTTCATCCGAAATACAGTATCATCACCAGTGTGGAAGCTGAGCATCTCGACTTCTTCAAAGATATCGATGATATCCGCCGTTCTTTCCATGAATTTGCCGGAAATACTGCACCTGATGGTGTATTAATCATCAACGGCCAGATTGCAGCTTTAGATCAGATTACCAACAATTTGTCCTGTAGCGTCACTACTTATGGTTTATGCGAAAACGATGACTTTTATGCTAAAAATATTACTTATAATGACCATGCCTGCGGCACATATACTCTGATGCACAAAACCGAAGACTTAGGAACCGTTTCCTTAAGTGTTCCAGGCAAGCATAATGTCTCCAATTCACTGGCTGCCATTGCGCTTTGCTTAAATCTCGGTCTTCCTTTGGATGTTATCAAAAAGGGACTGCTTCAGTTTGGCGGCACCAAACGTCGTTTTGAATACAAAGGAACAAAGAACGGTATCACCGTTATCGATGATTATGCCCATCATCCGACTGAAGTAGCTGCTACATTAACCGCAGCCCGGAATTATCCACACGGACGGATTATCTGCGTTTTCCAGCCACACACTTATTCCAGAACCAAGGCATTCTTAAGTGATTTTGCCCGGGTACTTTCCATGGCAGATATTGTAGTCCTTGCAGACATCTATGCCGCCAGAGAGAAAAATACGATCGGAATTTCTTCCAAAGACCTTTTGGCAGAGCTTCAGAAAAACGGTCAGGAAAGTTATTACTTCCCGTCTTTTGATGAGATTGAAAAATTTTTATCGGAAAAATGCATAAACAATGATTTGTTGATAACTATGGGGGCCGGAGACGTGTATCTTATAGGAGAACACCTGCTTCAGCAGTAGTTATCCACATTATCCACATCGTAATTCACATTTTTGTGAATTATGGATGTGGATTTTTTTGTTTACATAATGTATTTTTGAAAATCGCCATTCTATCTGCATTAACCGCCAAACTGCTCCCATTTCAGTTACCATAATGCACTTTCAAAAGAAAGTTATCCACATTATTCACAATTCTGCGCAAATGTGGAAACCCTTGATTTTACTGGATTTTTGGTTAAAATAAGACTTCTCAATTTTAGATTCATATGCTATAATGTGGTCGGTGAAAGAGGGAGTTCTTATGACAGACATAACATTACATACGAAAAGCAAATCCACGGTTACCTGCGTATCCAATACCTTTATTGATGAGTATATGGCAGATGCCAATGGAGAATTTGTAAAAATTTATTTATATTTACTCCGCTGCATCAACGCAGCTGAGAATTTTTCCATTTCTAAGATGGCTGATAAATTCGACCATACAGAAAAGGATATTAAACGTGCCTTAAAATACTGGGAGAAGAAACACTTACTCCAGTTAGAATATAATTCCGGCGAACAGCTTACCGGCATCTGCCTGTGTGAGCCTGTTTCTGCGGTTACGCAGGATTCTGAACATGCAGAAAAGCCTACGGAAGCATCTTCTGTAGATATCCGTCCATCCTATACGAAAGACCAGATTCTGTCTTTCCAGAATGATGAGGCTTCCAGCGATTTATTATTCATTATTGAACGCTATATCGGACATCCTTTGTCCATCAAAGATTATGAAACCATTCTTTACTGGTCAGATGAATTAAAATTCTCCACAGACCTGATTGAATATCTGGTAGAATCCTGTGTGGACAACGGTCATAAGAGCATCCGCTATATGGACAAGATTGCCCTTTCCTGGTCTGCTTCTTCTATCCGTACTGCGGAAGATGCCAGACGTTCTTCCAGTGCCTATAAGCAGACACATTATGGTGTCATGAAGGCATTTGGAATCAGCGGCAGAAAACTGGCTGAATACGAACTTGAACTGGTAGATAAATGGACCAGCCAGTTTGGATTTACACTGGATATCATTTCCGAGGCATGCAAACGGACACTGCAGGCGACAAATCAGCCAAGCTTCCAGTATGCCGATACCATCTTAGAGAACTGGCATAAATGCAATATCCACCATTTAGAGGATATTGCTATATTAGACACTGCTTACAAAAAAAGCAAGGCATCTTCTTCCCGCAATGTCACCGTAAACAAGACTGCCGCCAACCGGTTTAACAATTTTTCACAGCGTACCTATAATTTTGAACAGCTTGAAAAACAGCTCTTAAATAATTAAGACACTTTTTTCAGGAATACTAAAGGAGCATTTCATGTCTCTTAATAATTCACAATACGATACTTTAATCCGGCAATATAATGCCAGACAGTTTCACAATCAGCATCTTCTGGATGAACGCATTCAGGAAGTCTACGGAAAATGTCCGCGCCTTACAGAAATAGACAACGAGATTTCTTCTATCTCAGTAGCAAGTGCAAAACAGCTTTTATCTGATGATGGAGCAGAAGATTCCTCTGTTCTCTCTTCATTAAAAGAACAGCTTGCTGCTCTTCGCAGGGAGAAACGGAATCTGATTGCTTCTCTGGGCTATCCGGCTGATTATCTGGAACCGGTTTATACCTGTAAGGACTGTAAGGATACCGGTTATATTGGAAATGAACGCTGTCATTGTTTTGTACAGGCTGCCATTGATTTAGTCTATACGCAGTCTAATGTAAAAGATATTTTAGCAAAAGAGAATTTTTCGAATTTCTCTTATGCATACTATTCCAAAGAGCAGATAAATCCCACAACCGGATTATCTGCTTATGATACTGCAAAAAAAGCTGTTGCAGACTGTAAGTCCTTTATCGAGCATTTTGACACCTCTTTTGAAAATCTCTTTTTCTATGGAGCAACCGGTGTCGGTAAGACTTTTCTTTCAAACTGCGTTGCCAAAGAGCTTTTAGATAAAGGTCATTCCGTTATTTATTTTACAGCTTTCCAATTATTTGATATATTTGAAAAGGACACTTTCCAGAAGGACGCTGCAGCTTCTGCTGCCGGACAGAATATCTTCGACTGTGATCTTTTAATCATTGATGACCTTGGAACCGAGCTTGCCAACTCCTTTACGGCATCCCGGCTTTTCCTGTGTCTGAACGAACGTATGCTGCGTCAGAAATCAACATTGATTTCTACGAATTTAAGTATTGACCAGCTTGCTGATGTATATTCCGAGCGTATCTGCTCCCGCATCTTCAGCAGCTATACGATGATTAAGCTTTTTGGGGACGATATCCGTCTTAAGAAAAAGCTGCATTAATTACGCATTCAATTAGATGCTATATCTATTGAACTATATAAGATAAATTATTTCTATGGAGGAACCTATTCATGTCAAACAGTGAAAGAAACTTAGAAACCCTTCCTACTGGTTCTCTTGGAATTATTCCATTACAGAGCTGCCAGGAATTAGGAGAAAAAGTTGACAAATACCTTGTCAAATGGAGAGACGAAAGACAGCATCAGCACCAGAATGATGCAGCTTTTATGGGCTACAAACGTGATTCTTATATCATTGAAGCAGTTACCCCTCGTTTTGGTTCAGGCGAGGCAAAGGGAATGATCAAAGAAACTGTTCGTGGTTATGACCTTTATCTTATGGTTGATGTCACCAACTACAGCCTTACTTATTCTCTGTGCGGTCAGACAAACCATATGTCCCCAGACGATCATTATCAGGATTTAAAGAGAATTATTGCTGCAATTGGCGGCAAGGCAAGAAGAATTACTGTTATCATCCCATTCCTTTATGAAAGCCGCCAGCATAGAAGAAGCACCAGGGAATCTTTAGACTGTGCACTGGCTTTACAGGAACTGGTTGCCATGGGCGTTGACAACATTATTACATTTGATGCACATGACCCTCGTGTCCAGAATGCAATTCCTTTAAAGGGTGGTTTTGAAACTGTTCAGCCTGCATACCAGTTTATCAAAGGTATCTGCAAAAACGTTCCTGACTTACAGATTGATTCTGACCACATGATGATTATCAGCCCGGATGAGGGTGGTACCGGACGTGCAATTTATCTTTCCAGTGTACTTGGTCTGGATATGGGTATGTTCTACAAACGTCGTGATTACAGTAGAATTGTTGACGGACGTAACCCTATTGTCGCACATGAATTTTTAGGTTCTTCCGTAGAAGGAAAAGATGTTCTGATTATCGATGATATGATTTCTTCCGGAGAAAGCATGATTGACGTTGCAACCGAACTAAAGAAGAGAAAAGCAAACAGAATCTTTGTCGTTGCAACCTTCGGACTTTTCACCAATGGTCTGGAAAAATTCGATAAAGCTGTAGAAGATGGAACTATCTACCGTGTAGTTACCACCAACCTGACTTATCAGACTCCGGAGCTTTTAAGCCGTCCATATTATATCAACTGTGACATGAGCAAATATATTGCTTATATTATTGATACATTGAATCATGATGCTTCTATCAGCGAGCTCTTAGATCCAAACGAGCGTATCCAGAAGCTTATAAAGAAATATAAAGCTAATCAGAAAAAGAAATAAATAACAACAGCAAAAATGGCTTCGGAATTCCGAAGCCATTTTAATATCATGGGCAAAATAAAACTAGAATAAGTTAACCTTGCCTGCATATGTATCGTTTATAACATAGTATGCTGCATATTCTTCCGGTTTTAAATAAACCTTTAAAGACTTGATGCTGGATGCTCTGTGTCCGTCTGCTGTGAAAGCTTCTTTTGCTCTCTCAATCACGTTTGCAACAACATCTTCATTACCATCAAACTGAACAAATACTTCCGGTACAAGTTCTTTCTTCTCTACCTTAGTAGTTTTCTTAGCCGCTGCTTTCTTGGTTGCTTTCTTTGCGGTAGTCTTTGCTGCTGCTTTTACAGTTGTCTCTGCTTTCTTTGCTGTCTCCTCTGCCTTCTTAACTGTCTCTTCTGCTTTCTTTACTACGGTTTCTGCTTTCTTCGCTACAACTTCTTTTGCTTCTGCCTTAACCTCTTCTGCCTTAACTACTGCCTTTGTCTCTGTAGCTTTTACTGCTGCCTTTACTTCGGCTGCTTTCTCAACTGGTCTCTTCTGCATTATAATTCCCTCCCTGAAAATTAATCACACACTAAAAACTTCTCCATTGCTAAAAGAGCTTCTTCTTCATCATTCCCCTCTGCAACAATGTTAACCGTCATTCCTTTGGACGGATTAAATGCCATAATTCCCATGATGCTCTTGGCATTAATTTTACGGTTATCACTTTCCAGAGTAATATTGCTGTCAAACTGGCAGGCAACCTGAACCAACTCTGCAATTGGATTATCGTGTTTTTTTGAAACGTTTGAAACTGTAACTTCTTTTCTACTCATGTTATCTTCCTCGCTTCTAAGTAGTACAATTAGTACAAAAGTTAATATATCCTACACGAACAGATTTTGCAATAGACTTTGTGAAAATACAGCACTAATACCGAAACTGCCAAAAAACTTCGGCTTTTTTTAGGCAATTTTATACGTTTTTTGCGTCTTTTTCACGCCTGTCTCTGCCTGCATCCCTATTCTGCCATTTTCATATAAGCAAAATATACATTACCTGCTGTATCAAATAAATTCTGTGCATCCGTCATTGACATCTTCTCTGTTGCACCGGTTGCCGGATTATAAATATAGACTCCTGCGTTATCATAGCCTGTAATCAATACAGCTTCGCTTCCACTGTTCATGGCAAATACCGGTGTTCCCAGATTGACATAATATAACACTGCATCCAGATCGCTTCCGGTCAAATCAATGACTACAGAGTCCTGCAGGGTATCCTTTAAAATTTGTTTTGGTGTATTTCCGGATGTCATCAATTCTCCTACACCAACATTTAATCCCTGCATCGAAAGCATACCATTGATTGCTTTTGCTATCGTTGTTCCGGATGCGTCTGCATCACCTATTGTAATCGTCAGTGGTGACTGGGAAGATTTTCTTGCCCTCTTCCAGATATACTGCTGTCTGCTTCCTACCACAACGCCCACATTATCATTTGCCACTGCAATGGCTTTTGCCGCATTATCTGTTGCCAGCACTACTCTTCCGGCAGAATAAGCATAATAATAATCTGTCTCTTCCGGCTCTTTCAGATTCACATTTCTCGGTGACTCCAATACAATCCGTTTCGGAGTCAGAAGACGATCCGAGCTTATCTCTTCTTCCTGTAATAATTGCAGCTGCAGCTGCGTCTGTTTTCGTTCCGTTACCGTACTGTGAATGCTGACTACTTCTGCAGAATCTCCCTCACGATTCATAATCGTATCCTGTTCTGCCGGAACATAAGCCATACCGTTATATTGTTCCCGGTTCAGATAAATAGTATAATCCACAACTTCTACAGACGCTACATAATATCCATCCTTATGATAATCTTTTAACACTCCGTGTTCTTCATCATCCGTATCTACAATATAAATATGATTCATCGGGAACTGTACATTTCCGGCAGAATCTGTATACACATCACTGTCATCTGCCTCTCCATAGATAAAATCATCTTCCATAAATGCCAGTGGCCGGATATACGTTCCTGCTGCCGCTGCCACTTCAAAGCTTTTCGAATTCTCCAGATTCAGAACAGTAATTTTCGAACCGCTGTCACTGTTGCCATCTGCAATATAAGCAACAAACTGGTTATTCTCTGATACCGCATAATTTCCTGTTTCAAATCCGCTGACTACTTCCTTTTCTTTGGTAGTAGCAAGATTAATCTCATACAGTGTCCCACCCATCATAATGTAGAACATTCCACTTTCATTTTCATACATCAGCTGTCCCAGTTCTGATTTCAGCACTTCGTAAGAGTGGGTGGATGGTATAAACAGTTCCTCTTCTACTGTATTTGCCACGCTGTCATAATGATAAACACCTACACCCACCTGACCTTCGTGGTTTCCCCTGTTCATATAACCATACACAACAAAATCAGCACTTCCTGTTTCATCCACCTTAATAATCCGGATATCATGTTCCTTATGATTTTCCCTGGAATCAATCCCCTCATAACCACGGAAGCTGAACACCTGGGAAAGCTTTTTTTCTGTCGCATTGTAACACCAGAGTTCTCCTTCTTTTACAAAACAGAGAATACTTCCTGTCTCATTACTCTTATATTCCACATCGGACGAACATATTCCAAGCTGTAAATAATTCTCATAAAAATCATCATTCTCTGCCCGGAAAATTTCATCCATGGTTCTCTCAAAATTCAATAGATACATCCGGTCATTGGTATAACGGACACGGTAATATTCTTCTACATTATAATATTCCAGTTCCCCATTATCTCCGGTTGCCGTCACTACATAATCCAATAGAATTACATTATAGGAATTATTGATTTCTTTGATGCTTACCGATGGGTCCGTCAGAACGGTCCCATTGAATTTATCCCATGTTACCTGTCGCAGTGTGGAATGAATACTGACATTGGCAAGCGTGGTATTATCCGCAGAAGAATCCGGTTCCATATAAGTTGCCAGAGAGCCGCTTCCATCCTCCTGAAATGTTTTTTCATGGAAATCTTTTGCAAAATCAATGCTTTCCTTCACATAACAATCCTGCGGTTCAATAATCCTTGTATAATAATTTAAAGTATCATCCCCATGCAGTAAATGTATAATCAACAGATATTCTGCATTGGAATCCAGAAGATTCTGAATCGGAAGGTCTGCTGTAATCACTCCATTCTTCTGGGAATAACTATCTACCTTCGCATCTGCAATAAGACGCTTAGTATCCATACTCCGGATCTCATAGGAAAGTTCATCCACTGCATAGCTTCCATTCTGAACGCGGATTGGAAGCAGCCTGTCCGTATCAATCGGCGTAATGCTGTCCCTCATGTAAACTGCATTCATTTCATCTACATACCCGTAGAGTTCATTGATTTTCTGCTCTTTATAATAAAGCTGGACAGTCGGCAGCGTTGCCTCCTCCAGTTCCGTTGTCATATCGGGATTTGTTTTATTTGTCAAAAAGCTAAACACTACGGTTGATACCAGAAACACACCTGCTAACACCAGTGCCCGAATCATTCCTTTATTCATCTGTATTCCTCATCTTCCTAAACTACGAAAAACACGCTTTGCGAGTTCTCGAGTTATCGCGGCGCTCGTCAAATCTGCATGCAGGCATGCGATTTTTCTCGCTACTCACGTAAACAAACAATATAGCCATCAAAAAACGACAGCTATATTGTAATTCCTTTTTTGTAAAAGCTCAACCTCTATTTTATTATCTGCTACCAGCATCTGCGGCAGCGTCTGTAACGGCATCTGCGGTGAAACATCTCATGAAACAGAAGAATTTCCGGAGCATCCATGTCTTCCCGGCTTTCCCCAAGTCCCGCCTTATCACGGATTCTCTTACAAATCTGCCGCAGCATCAGCCGGTCCGGATACTCGTCAAACATGAGACTTCCCTCATATTCCATCTTATCGCATTCTTCTTCCACCAACTCCTGTACTTTTCTTATCTCCAGCGGATACATCTCTTTCATGCGGTCTAAATCCCTCTGATATTCTAACTCCGTCATGTAAAGATTCTGGATTGGATTTGTCATGTAAAAGGGCTGTTTGCCTGGCATCTGCTGCTGTTGCATCTTAAAGAAAATATCCTGATTATAATCCAATGTTTCCTTCTCTCCTGATTCTCATCAGTATAATATATGCAGCAGAGACTGTTTGTTGACGGCAAAAATGCTGTTATCTGTTTGTTTCCAACGACATCAGAAATAATACCGCTGTCAGTTCCTTTGGGAACATGGCATGCAGTTTCAGAATTTCTTTTGACGTCAGTGTGTCCTGTTGTGCCGCATAATATGCAGCCGCAGCCACCAGCATTTCTTTTCCAAAGTTTTTAACCTCTGCAATCAGTCCTGCCGGCTCTCTTAATTTATGTGCAACGATACATTCTGTCGCCTGTCTTAACTCTGCATCAGCTAACTTCTTATGAAGTGTTTCCACAAAATGTTCCATGGAATATTCAATTGCTGCATCTGCATCAAATACCTCTCCACAGATTTCTGCCGCTGCAAGGAAATATTCCCTCGGTGACATTTTCTCCTTTTCGCTTCGTTCTGCCAGAAGTGTATGTACTTTATTAAATTCGCTTTTCTTAGCAAAACGTTTTACCGGAATTTCATCCCTGACCAGTAAATCCAGTTCTGTCATCCGATACAGAAAGCGTTCTATTGCCCTGCGGTATTTCTCTATGGATTCCTTTTCAAAAGTATATACATAGCCATAATATTTTCCATAAACCTTCATGGTATCCTGGTATCCCATTCTGGCATTTGCCATTAAAAGAGCATGGTCAAAATTCATCATGGTTCCAAGGGAGCGTCTTGGCTTGATATAAGTTACATACGGCCGCTTTGCATAGGCATCGTGTGCCGGTGATGTATGTAAATCAACAGCAATAATCTGCTGTGCTCCCATTCGGATAGCAAGGTCAATCGGAAGATTATCATAATAGCATCCATCCAGATACGTTGTCTCTCCGATTTTATGCATCGGAAATAATGGAAAAATTGCAGAAGATGCCAGAATATAATCTTTCATAAGTCCTTCCGGAATGTCACGCTTTGTCAGTTCGCAGGGCTTTAAAGACGGAAATTCCACCGTAACCAATCCGAAATCCGTCTTTGATTTCCGAATCTTGTCCTCTTCTATCAGTGTTTCAATAAAAGCAGTAAAAGGTGAAATATCTGCACCTTTATTCTTGACATATTTTTTCAGGAATGGACCAATTGCCTCTCTCTGGTCATACATGCCCTCTATGGTATCCGTCAGATTGATTCCATCCTCCATCATATCTTCCATGGTTATGGTGCTCCATAGTTCATAAGCCCTGTCATAATCTCCCGTTGCCATTAAGGCTCCGTTAATGGAACCTATGGATGTTCCGGTTACAATCTGATAATCGATGCCAAGTTCATTTAATGCTTTCCAGACTCCCAGTTCATAAGAGCCTTTCGTACCGCCTCCACTTAATGCAATTCCACGTTTCATATAAGTCCTCCTCCGGTTATCTCCCGGCTTCTGCCTTTCTTTTAAGAAAGCCAGACTGTCAGTTTCTCGCCATTGAATGCGAACTCATTTTTACGTCCTTTGTAACATATCACAAATTTCTTATATACTTTTTCATAACCTTTATGCAGCATCCGGACCGTGAATGTCTCATCCTTTGTGATGGTCATCTCATATTCATTATATACACCATCCTGATATGTAAAATCTTCTCCGTCATCCTGATAATGCACATAACGGTCTTCTCCCGGATATACATCAAGAATCAGGGTATCCAGTTCAATCTCTCCCACATACTGCATCGGTTCAAAACATGGGATAATGCTTCCTGCTTTTACAAAAACCGGACATACATCAAGAGGTGCATCTTTTACAATATACTGCTTTCCGGTATATTTTTCCCTTGTATCATAGTCATACCAGATTCCCTCCGGCAGATACAAAAGCTTCTTCGTCATTCCCTGCTCTACTACAGGGGCTACCAGCATATGCTCTCCAAACAGGAATTCTCCATTGAGATTCCAGGTTTCTTTATCTTTCTCATAATGCAATACCAGTGGACGGATTACCGGCATACCATTCTGCTCCGTCTCATGGAATAAATCATAAAGGTATGGCAGTAATTTATAGCGAAGTTCAATATATTTCCGGTTAATATTTAATGTCTCTTCTCCGAAAAGCCACGGCTCCTGTCTGGTAGAGCCCTTGGAAGAATGATTCCGGAACAACGGTGAAAAACAGCCGACCTGTACCCATCTTGACAACAGCTCCGGCGTCACATCTGCACCGAATCCACCTACATCTGTTCCGATAAATACCATACCGGATAATCCCAGATTGCACATCTGCGGAATTGCCATCCGCAGGTGCTCCCACAGGCTCTGATTATCTCCTGTCCATGCTGTGGTATACTTTTGGGAACCACTGTAACAGGCACGGGTGATTACAAATGGTCTTCTGCCGTCCTGTTTCTTCAAGCCTTCATAGGTAGCCTTTGCCATCAGATGTCCATAGACATTGTGCATCTGGCCATGGTCACATGGTCTGTCTTCGTCTGTAAATACGACATCTTCCGGCAGTTCTCCACGAAAGCTTGCCGGCTCATTCATATCATTCCATACACCGCGGACGCCTAAGTCCACAAGATATTTCTGCTTCTCTCCCCACCACTGTCTTACCTTCGGATTTCCAAAGTCAGGGTATACCGCATCTCCAGGCCATACTGCATTTACATAGGTATCTCCTTCCGGTGTCTTGGCAAAATATCCCTGTTTCATGCCTTCATCATACATATCATAACCTGGGTCTAATTTGACACCCGGGTCAATGATGGTAACAATTTTAAATCCTTTTTTCTTTAAATCCTCAATTACTTCACCAGGTCTGCCAAAGTCCTTTTCATTCCAGGTAAAGACCCGGTAGCCATCCATATAGTCAATATCCAGATGAATCGTATCAATCGGAATCTTTAATGCACGGTATTTATCCGCAATTGCGCGGATCTCTGCGGAAGTCTCATATCCCCAGCGCGACTGATGATAGCCTAATGTATAAAGCTGCGGAAGCGGTGTTCTTCCGGTCAGATAAGTATAATCAGCTACTACCTCCGGCATATTATCCCCGGCAATAAAATAATAATCCAGATTGCCACGGTCTGAGCCAAAGAAATAGTATTCCGCATTTTCTTTTGCCAGATCAAAATAAGTCTTACAGGTATTATCAAAAAAGATTCCGTATACGCAGCTTTCACGCAGTGTTATAAAGAACGGGATTGATTTATACAATGCTTTAAAGGCTTCCGTATGCGCCGCCGGATTATCCGTATTCCACATCTCATAATCATAATTCTTCTTATTTAATACCCCTGCTTTATCACCAAAGCCATAGAAGGCTTCGTCTCCTTCCATGCGTTTTACAGCCTGCACATGATAATTCTTATCTGTCGCCTGTGGCACCTCATGTCCCTCTGCTTTTAAGAATTCGATAAATTTCTCACTAATCTGTGTTGCAAATTTCCTTCCACCACGATAGTCCGCACAGAGAAGCTGTCCATTCACATCATAAAAATCCACCATAAAATTATCATATACGCGTATGATTAATTTTGCAGTCCGAACCTCAAGATAGTCAATTCCTTCCTGCACATCAAAATGTATATGCTTTGACTTTTCTCCCTCGATGGCTTTTGAACGATGTTCCTCACATTCGAACGGAACAAACACATTTACAATGTTATCTGTCAGAACCTCTAAACTTCCCTTGCCATATTCAAATGCAAAATGAATGATTCCATTCTCCACATAATAAGATTTTCTTTTTCCCAGCATACTTTTTTCCTCCGCTTTTGCTTATATCAGCAGCAATGTGCCACCCACTATCATAAGTAATCCAAAGAATGCCTTTGGCTGTAGTCTTTCATTTAAAAACACAGATGAAAATACAATTGTAACTACAATACTTAGTTTATCAATCGGCACCACTACACTGGCTTCGCCCAGCTGCAATGCCCGGTAATAACAAAGCCAGGATGCTCCGGTCGCTATTCCGGATAAAATCAGAAACATTCCATCCCGGAAGGTCATACTCCGGACCTGTTTCTGTTTCTTTGTCACAAATACTACCACCCATGCCATAACAAGTACCACTCCAGTACGATATGCCGTCCCGAGATTGGAATTCACACCATCTATTCCCACCTTGGCAAGGATGGATGTCAGGCTGGCAAATACCGCCGACAGCAGTGCATAGATAAGCCATGCCCGGCTCTTTGTGCCACTGCTTTTCTTTCTGGTAATCATGAGCATCGTTCCAACGCCAATCAATACCATGGCAATGATTTTCTTCTCGTTCAGTCTTTCATTTAAGAAAATGACTGCCAGAATCATCGTCAGGATTGTACTGGATTTATCAATCGGTGTTACTTTATTTACATCTCCTAGCTGCAATGCCCGAAAATAGCAAAGCCAGGATGCCCCGGTCGCTATTCCGGATAATGTAAGATAAATTAACGTCCGCGTTCCTATACTTCCGATTGGAGTATAAGATCCGGTAAGCCGTACCATAATCCATGCAAACATCAATACTACAATCGTCCGGATTGCTGTTGCAAGATTCGAGTCTATTTTCTTAATTCCAACTTTTGCCAATATTGCCGTAATACCTGCAAAAAAAGCAGAGCCACATGCATATGCAAGCCACATATCTATTCCTCTTTTCTATTATCCCGGGAAAATTCTGTCTTAATCTGCACTGCAGCAGACTTTATTTTTACCACCCACTTTTGCATCGTTCAAATACAGATGCCACTTCACTTAATATCCATACCCGTCATAATATTTCAAATATTATCTTATTCCATTCTTCCGCCTCTTTCGGTATTTCTCTTCTCTTGTTTGTTCTTTCCTGCACCCTTCATTCCCCATACATATCCTATTTCAGAAATCCATTTACAATCTGCTCCTCTGCCTCTTTTTCAGACAGTCCCAGTGTCATCAGCTTAATCAGCTGTTCTCCTGCTATTTTTCCAATTGCTGCCTCATGAATCAATGCTGCATCGATATCATTCGCTGCAAGAGACGGAATTGCCTCCACCTTTCCATTGTCCATGATGATGGCATCACATTCTGTATGTCCGCTGCATGCATTATTACCACGAATATAAGAAACAAACTTCTGGTGAGAATCTCCCTTTGCTACCGAACGTGATACCACATTTGCACTGGAATGTGCCCCATTTAAATCTACCGTAAAATCTGTCTCTGCTTTCTGCTGTCCATGAGTCATAATACGTTCATGAATCACAAGGGACGCATCTTCTTTAAGGTCTGCTTCGGTTGTACGGATTGTGGAGTCTACTCCTTTAATCTGAACACTGTCCATATCCATGAATCCGCCTTCTTCCATGTGGATCACGGTAGTTGGATTTAAGACTCTGGCTCCATTTCCATCCCCTTCACCATAATGCTTTTCTACATATTTTACTTTTGCATTCTTTCCTATATAAAAGGTGTGTATTCCATCATGCTGTGATGTCTGGTCTCCGCAGTTGTGGATACCGCATCCCGCAATGATTGTCACATCTGCACCTTCCCCGATATAAAAATCATTATACACCAGGTCCTTTAAGCCGCTTTCACTTAAGATAACCGGAATATGCATACTCTCATTCTTTGTTCCCGGTTTTACATAGATATCAATTCCCGGCTTGTCCTTCTTAGTTACAATATCAATATTTGCAGTTGTATTTCTTGCCTCCAGTTTTCCGTTGTTGCGGATATTATATGCGCCTTCCGGCACGCTGTGCAAATCTGATATCTCTGCTAAAAGATTCTTTTCTATACTGTCCATTTTCTCACCTTTTCCTAGACTAATTTTTCCATCAAAGTAGAGCAGGCTTCACTGCTGCCTAACAGCTTTGGAAGTACTTCTTCCCGGCTTCCGGCTGTGCTTACTTCTCCATCTGCAATTACAATAATCCGGTCTGCAATGTTTAAGATTCTCTCCTGATGTGAAATAATCAGAATCGAGCCATTGATTTTCTGATACATATTCTCAAATACCTGAATCAGATTGTTAAAACTCCAAAGGTCAATTCCTGCCTCCGGCTCATCAAATATGGATAATTTGGTTCCTCTTGCAATTATCATTGCAATCTCGATACGCTTTAACTCCCCACCGGAAAGGCTGTCATTTACCTCCCTGCCAATATAATCCTTTGCGCAAAGTCCTACTTCTGAAAGATAGGAACATGCCTGACTGATGGAAATATCTTTTCCCGATGCCAGTGTAATCAAATCCTTTACGGTCAATCCCTTAAATCTTACCGGCTGCTGAAACGCAAAGCTGATTCCCTTTCTTGCCCGTTCGGTAATGGATAATCCTGTAATATCCTCTCCATCCAATAAAATCTGTCCGGAAGTTGGTGTTACTATTCCGGCAATCAGCTTCGCCAGCGTGGATTTACCTCCACCGTTTGGTCCGGTAATTGCCACAAACCGGTCTTCTATCTTCAGATTGATATTTTTTAATATTTCCTTGTCTGCTGTTTCATCATTTACCTGAAAACTAATGTCTTTTAATTCCAGCATTTCTCTTTCCTCACCTTACTGTCAGATTCACCTATCTGCCTCTCTGCGAACCTGGTTTTTATAAAAAAAGGATAGCACAAAATGGCTTTTTTGCCAACTTCTTTCCCTTCTATTATACATTTTGGATTCTTTTTAATGAAATATTAATAAATTTTTATCGAGATTTACCGTTGTTTTTTTTCTTAAATAGATATATCCTTATTCAGTCAAAAGTAAATTATATGTAAAAAGTGTGTAATCTACTGGGAGGAGAACCATTATTATGAGAGAAAAACATTCTTTTTTAAGTAAGTGCAAGAACTTATTTTTTAAACTAAAAAACAAAATAAATACTTTTAAGAACCGGGAGAAGAAAACACATCCACACCTTGACCGTGCAGTTGTGATTATGAATAAATACTCTTTGGTATTCCATCTGTTACTGTCCTGTTTCCTCGTTCTGGTGATTGAATGTATTTCCAGACGAAATGTGCTTTCTGCATTTTCCTTTATTGCAGGACACACCATTGCTTACCTTTATAACTCATTTATTATTTTTGCAAGTTTATCCCTGGTCTATCTGATTCGAAGAAGAACACTTGCCCGTCTCTTAATCAGCGGCTTCTGGCTTTTCCTTGGAACCATCAATGGTGTTATTCTTTCCAAACGTGTAACTCCATTTGGTTTTACAGATTTGAAATGTCTGTCTGACTTATTTGCCATGCAGAACACCAAATACTTTACCTTTGGTGAAGCACTCGCCGTTATTATCGTAGTCGGTCTTTTCCTGCTTTTCTGTATCTGGCTTTTTATCAAAGGACCAAAATATCAGGGCAAAATCAACTGGATTGTAAGTCCGCTTATGGTTGCTGTTATCTTCCTGATGTTACCGGTAACTACCAAGGCAGCCCAGTCCAATAATATTGTTGCTTCCTATTTTGCCAATATTGCACAGGGCTATGAAAATTATGGTTTTGTCTACGGCTTCTCATCCAGCGTTGTTGACCGTGGTATGAGTAAACCGGACAGTTATTCCGAAGAGCGTATTGCCAAAATAGGGGCTTCCGTTCCGGAAGAAACTACCGAAGCTGCCGAAGATGCGCCAAATATTATTGTTGTTTTACTGGAATCCTTTGTAGATCCCTCTGATGTTAAGTTCTTACATACTTCAGAAGATCCGGTTCCAAATTTTCACAACTTATTAAACAACTATTCTTCCGGTTACTTAAAAGTTCCTGTTGTAGGTGCCGGAACAGCCAATACTGAATTTGAAGTATTAACCGGTATGAGCATGCAGTATTTTGGTACCGGCGAATACCCATATAAGACTACTTTAAAAGAAATCGACAGTTGCGAAAGTATTGCTTCCGACCTTGGAAGTCTCGGCTATGGTACACATGTTGTACATAACAACGGTGGTAACTTCTACAGCCGTGCCAATGCCTTCTCCCTGATGGGATTTGACAGCTTCACCAGTAAAGAGTGTATGAACATTCAGGAGTACACACCACTTGGTTCCTGGCCAACCGATAACATCTTAATCAGTGAAACCTTAAAGGCTATGGATTCTACCCCTGACCAGTCAGATCTGGTATATACCATTACCGTACAGGGACATGGTGATTATCCTACTGAAAAGATTCTTGAAAATCCGGAAATTGCAGTAAGCGGTGCTGCAGATGAGGCTTCTAACAATCGGTGGGAATATTACATTAACATGATTCACGAAGTAGATAAATTCATCGGCAACTTAACCGAAGAGCTTTCCAAACGGGATGAAAAGACCATCGTGGTATTCTTCGGCGACCACCTTCCTACCATGGGACTGACCGATGATGATATGGTATCCGGTGACATTTTCAAAACCAAATATGTTACCTGGAACAACTTTAATTTACCAAAACAGGATGCTGACTGTGCTGCTTATGAATTATTAGCAAACATCACCAACCAGCTTGACATCCACAAAGGAACCATGTTCTCTTACATCCAGAGCCAGAAGGGTTCTGCTTCTTACGACGAGAACTTAGAGAATTTACAATATGACCTTCTTTACGGAAAACGTTATGCTTACAACGGAACAGATAAATATCCAGCAAGTGATCTGGTTATGGGTATTGATGATGTAACGATTAACAGTGTATGGAAATCCGATGACAATAAGTTATGTATTTACGGCTCCGGATTTACTCCTTGGACGAAAATTTATGTCAACGGAGAGAAGGTATCCACTTCCTTCTTAGGAAGCACCATGTTAAAGATTAATCTTGACGACATTGAAGACGGCGATACGATTGTTGCTAACATTGTAGGTTCCAGCAGCACCATCTTCCGAAGCTCCAACGAGTTCCTCTATGAGGATCCGGATGTAGAACATACGGAAGAGCCTGCTACCGAAACAGAGCAGCCTTCTACTGATACAGAAGGTTCTACCCAGTCCACTGAGAAATCCACAGAGCAGTCCTCTGAACAGTCTTTAAGTGGTGCCGGTACAGCAACTGGCCAGTCTGTAGAGCATGCAGTCAATACTCCACTGACACAGAATTAAAATAATACACAGAAAGCCCCGATGGGATGAATTCTTCTATCAGATTTCTCCCATCGGGGCTTTGTTATTTCTTTTATTTCACATAATTTTTGTCTACGTTGACCACGATATGATACTGTTCGCCCAGCTTTTCCTTTACCTGATGTTCCAGTTCTTTTAACACTGCTTCATCACTGGAACGGTAACCAAATGGAATCACTACATCAAAGATAAGATTGGTATGGGTCGGTCCCTGAACCATACGAAAATCATGCATGGTAATGACCTCATCAATATCCTTCAAAATACCTGTAACCGTTTCTTTTATCCCGGTCAGTTCCTTGCTTCCGGTAATCACCGGATCCATATGTATGACAGCCTCACAATTCAGTTCCCTTTTCAATTTCATTTCTACATTGTCTATCATATCATGTATTACAAGGATATTCATTTCTGCCGGCACTTCCGCATGTAGTGATACCATCAGACGTCCCGGTCCATAATCATGTACGACTAAATCATGAATACCGATAATCATTTTTTCTTCCAACACCAGATGTTCTATCTCTTTTACGAATTCTTCCTCCGGTGGCTGTCCCAGCAGTGGATTTAAAGTCTCCTTCGCTGCATTAATTCCACCATATAAGATAAACAGTCCTACCGCCACACCACAGTAGCCGTCAATATTGACTGATGTAAATTCTGCAATCAATGTGGTAATTAAAACCACAGATGTGGTAATGCTGTCGCTTAAGCTGTCCATTGCAGTTGCCCGCATAGCCGCTGAATTAATCTTCTTTGCAACTCTCCTGTTATAGAAGGTCATATACAGCTTTACAGCAATAGATATCAGCAGAATCACGATAATTAATACAGAGCACTCCGTTGCTTCCGGATGAAGAATCTTTCTGATAGAATCCTGTATCAGTTCCACTGCCATAATTAAAATAACTGCAGCAACCACAAGTCCGGAAACGTATTCCATTCTTCCATGTCCAAATGGATGCTCCGGATCCGGCTTTGCTGCTCCCAGTTTAAAACCAAGCAATGTTACAATGGAAGAACCGGCATCCGACAGGTTATTAAATGCGTCCGCTGTAATTGCAATGGATTTACTGATGGTTCCCGCAATAAATTTTCCTGTAAATAATAATACATTTAGTAAAATACCTACAATACCACATAACGTACCGTAGGCAAGCCTTACTTTCTCCGGCTTGTCATCTTCCCGGATAAATATCCGGGCTAATAATGTTATCATAAATCTTCTCCTTTTGCTCCCTTATTCGTTCCGCACTAATTCAATATTTTAAAATTCTTTAATGGCCAATACCGGAAAATCGCTTTTCCAAGTATTTTATCTTTCTTCACATAGGTATTGGTCCAGTATCTTCCATCATAGGAGTTATTCCGGTTATCTCCCATTACAAAATAGCTGTCCTCCGGCACTTCAAAGGTATATGGTCCTGTAGCTACCGTCCATGTCTCTTTGAGATAATCCTCCTCTAAGAGTTCTCCGTTGACATATACTTTACCATCTTCTATCTTTACCGTATCTCCCGGGCAGCCAATGACACGTTTTACATAATTCTGGCTCTCATCATCCGGAAACTTAAAGATAATGATGTCTCCCCGCTCCGGTCCGGAAAACAGATATGACCATCGGAATCCAATCAGCTTATCTCCGGTCATGATTGTATTTTCCATGGAACCGGATGGAATCTCTGCATTAATTAACACAAAACGATTTAAAAACATAGCAATCAGCACCGCTGCTACAATCGTAATTACCCAGCTTAGAAATTCCCCTGCTGTAGACGCCGCATTCTTTGTATCGGATTTTCTTCCTTTCTTCCTGCGTCTGCCACCTTCTGAATATTCCTCTTCTGGTTCTTCTAATTCTTCCCGGTAGTCCTCTGACTCTTCCGGTTCTTCGCCATCCTCAAGTTCATCTATATATTCTAATTCTTCATTTCTTTCCTTTTTCTGCATCTAAACTGCCTCCGGTCTCTTTTCTTCCCGTTGTTCGTTCTATTATACTCCAAGCAGGGAAGAAATTCCACTGGAAATGCTTTGCGAATTTCTCGTGTAAATTAAAAAGTCCCCGAAACATAACGTTTCGGGGATGTTTTCTATGTGTTCAATGACATCTGCATTCTCTAAGTGTTCAATGACATCCACTCGGCTAAGATTCAAACTTCGTCTGCGACTCGTTTTCATCAAGTCTCGGGATGGGCTTTCACACTAAGTTCACGCTTCGCCTATGGCTCGCGTTCTCTAAGTGTTCAATGCCTAGCAGACGCCCTGGGCAAGCATAGCCCTCGCTTAGGGTATATCTTATTTACTTACATGCACACATTTTTGTAACCCACCAGTATACAGCCATTGTCAGACTATTTGGCTTTTCTCGCCCTATAATACACTATTTTTCATACACCGATACATACTTACTTGCTGCTGTAATATATACTCCTGAAATGAGTTTATACATACTGCCGCCACCCACTTTAATAGGTCCTTCTGCGATTGTAAAGACTTCATTCTTTGCCACTCTTCCATAAACAGCACTACTATCCCAGCTTGGTGTTTTTCTGACTGCCAAATTATCCACCAGTACTTTCACATACTTTTTCTTCTCCGGCAGTTGTACCGGTGCAACTGGCTTCGATTCAGCTGCTACATAATCAGATAAAGCGTATGCGATTGCTCTGCATACCTCTTCAAACTTCTGTTCATACAGTGCTGCATCCGGATTGTTCACAAAGCAAACCTCAATAAGCATTGCCTTTGCCTTTGTTTTGCGGATAACATATAATCCGCTTCCGGCTTTTACTCCACGGTTAGTAAATCCAAGTGCTGCAATGTGTTCACATACCTCTACAGCATCCGGATACTGTCTGCCCTCGTATGTATACGCCTCTACTCCATGTCCTGCTCTTGCAGCATCATTGTTAAGATGAATACTAATAAAATAATCCAAATCAGTTGCATTTGCCATTGCTACTACTTTCTGTAAATATGCTGCCTGTGTTGGTGCGGAATCTACTGTGCATGGTACCACCTGCACCCCCGCTGTTGTAAGAAGCTCTGTCAATCTGTTACAGACTCTTCTTGTTTCTGCGCTCTCTGAAATAACTCCAATTGTTCCACTTCCTGCTCCGGAAAGTGTATGTCCTGCATTTAATCCAATCTTCATCTTACTACTCCTCCTCTTTTTATTCAGCTTTAATCCAATCTTCAGCAAGCATATCTGCTTGTGATGCAAGCCACCCCATCTGAACGCCAGATGTTCCAACAAATGCAATAGCCTTGTTTCCAATTGCTTCATGCTCGCAATTCACGAGTTCTCCATCCGCTGACACATATGAAATGCCAGCTGCAAGCTGGATGTACTGTTTCTTCCCATTCCAACCCTTGCGAGCAACCTTTTTTCCTTTTTTCAAAAGTTCTAATGCTTCTCCAAAATTCATCTTATTCTTCCTCCTTCTCTTCTGTCTTTGCGGCATCTTCCACCTGTGATTTCAGATTTTTCAACAGTGGTAATAAAAACGGTGGAACCGGTGCACCTATATCCTTGATATTCTCCAGAATACTGATGATTTCATTGCATATGATCCATATGGCTACCACGCACGCTATGAGGAATGTTATTGGCATTGTGATTCCGATTGTGGTGGCAGCATATTTCAGTAACTGGTCAACAATTGCTCCAACCACCACCAGAAGCCACATGGAAATCTTCTTTGCAATTCCACGAAATCCTCTGTATGAATCTACCGGCTGATTACGGTACTTGGATGCGAAGATACCTGTCGCATAGTCAATAATGTTGCATGCCACCAATAACAATACCGGTACATACAAGATACCGAGCAGGGATGATAAGAACCCCGTTACTGCTGTTATGATTGCTTTGATTGTGTTGTTATTCATTTTCTTTTCCTCCTTCTTTGTTCATTGCTTCTTTCAGTTTTTCAATTTCTTCCTGTTGTATCTGCACCATCTTAATAAGGTATGGAACCAGTTTTGAATAATCAATTGCAAGTACCTTATTCTTAATTCCTTTACTTGCATTGAACTCTTCTTCTGAATATCCATCAGGGATTTGAACGCATGATGGGATTATATTAAGAACATCTTCAGCAATTAAACCTCTCTGGTCTTTATCTCCACCAAACTCTTTGATGTAATCAAAACTTACTGGTGTCAGCTGAAGTATTTTCTTTGCTTCCTCTTTTGATAAATCTGCAACATTCTTTTTTACTAACTTTGAAGACGGATTTGTAAAGGAAGCACCATACACTGTAGCATAGCCAGAGCTATTCCAATCTGCCGCCATGTAAATAGGATTACCAATTATAGCTGTTCCTCCTGCGCCTGCACCAAATGAACCGTTAGCTTTCAAACATGCTGTCTGATTTCCATTTGAAGTGTTTTTAAAATAATGGTTACCATCACTTGAGGAGTACTGAAATCCGCCGCCAGGACCATAGTCTACAATCCTACTGGTGAAGTCTGCATTACTGTTGTTATAATGAAAGTCTATATATGGAACAACGGCGGTAATTTCTAATGCTCCCGCATCCAAAGCCTGCCCTGCATGGCTATGACTAGCCGGCGGATAACTACTTGGTTTTCCAGTTACTTTACTCCACGCTACTGCATTTGCACTTCCGGCACTGGTTGCATACTTGACACTCTGCGAACCTATATTTGATGTTGTGATTGCAGTAGATGCATCCTGTTTCTTATTTACATCCGTCTTTAATTTACTGATCTGATTTGCCATGGTCCCAGAAATAGAAGCATTCTTTTCTCTTGCATCTAGTGCATATCCATCCTGGTTAACTGCTGTACTCTGTGTTATTTTGTCAATATTCAGTTTTTCATCATCCAGTGCTTTTATTCCATCATCCATATGACCGAGATTTTCAGCCGATATCAAGGTTGATTTATCTGGGTAATTTTTCCAATTTACTTTCTCATATGACATTCCTATTCTCCTTTCGGATAGCCTATCGAATCTATTACATTCTGAAGACTATTAAATAATTCTAGTGTTTTTTCATAATAAAACTTTGCTGAGTTTTTATCTCCGGTAGCGTAATTTTTTGCTTCCGTTGCACTACTCGCTGCTCCTGTTGCACTGCCGGCTGCTCCTGTTGCACTGCTTGCCGCTTCCGTTGCACTGCCGGCTGCTTCTGCGGCACTGCTTGCCGCCCCTGCGGCACTGTTCGCTGCTCCTGTTGCACTGCCGGCTGCTTCTGCGGCACTGCTTGCCGCCCCTGCGGCACTGTTCGCTGCTCCTGTTGCACTGCCGGCTGCTTCTGTTGCACTACTCTTCGCTCTATCTGCATATCCACTAGCTTCTGTTACTGACTGGTTTATTAAAGTTATTGCATCATCTGCCTGCTGCCTCAGTGTTTCCTGCATACCTGATATCTCATTCTGATACTCCTCAAGAGCTGTTGCTTTCTCGGTAAATCCGCTTTCCATAGCAGATATATTCCTCTCTGCGTTCTCCGAAAGTGTCTTGTACTGTTCTGCCTGGTTGCAATAGTCTTCTGCCTGAGCAACCTGCTGCACCAATGATTTGTATTCATTTTGAGATTCAATGATATTCGGGTCCAGAATCTTGTTATATACATAGATTACAAACTCCGGCGAAGTAATAACTGCCCCATCCTGCATAGACAGCTCTATCTGTCCAATACATTCGCCCAACACATTAATGGTCTGTGTCGTGACTTCGTACTGTATCTCAGAGCCATCTATTACACAATCGTTGTAGCAAACTTTACCATCTGGCTTCACGATGCTTACTGCCGCCACTAATACATCCGACAAGTCGTATATCTTTCCGCTCTGCATAAGTGTAAAATGCAGGCTTCTTGTCTTTGTATCTCCCTGTCTTACAGAAATCCGGGGGCGTGTCCGTTCATGATCCAGGTCAAGTCGCATATTATTTACGATATTATTCCTCATAGATAACCTCCTTCGCCCTCATTATATAAAAAAGAAATAGGGGATTTCTCCCCTATTTCGTCTTCTTTTTTGACCATTCTTCGATTTTTTTATTTGCTTCTGCATTCGTATATCCAAGGTGCATATAGATTGAGATAAGCAGGTTCTTCATATCAGCATATTTACCTTTTTCCTTTGCCTTAAGGTATTTCTTTTTATATTCTCTTGTTACAACTCCACTGATATCTTTATTTTCTTTCCCGCCTTTACTTTTTGCTTCACTTATGTAGTCAAAGATAGCCTCTCTGTCTGCTCCCTTGTTTATAGAATTGTCAATTGCATCATATAGCCTCTGATATGTTTCACCGTAGTTCCATTCTTCCAGGGTGCACCATATCTCCTCATCACTCTGTCCAGCTTTCTCTCTAAGGAACTTCTTGGCTTCTTTCTCTGATATATCTCCAGCAAGATAACCATCCTTCATCTCTTTTTTCACCTTGGATGTAATCTCCTTTTTCTCCAGTCCCTTTTCTTTCAGTTCTCCTTCTATCTCTTTATATGCTGCATTATCTTCGGAAAGGTATGCATCCAGCATTCTCTCATACTGTCTGCTATTCTTTCTCTTGATTCCTCCCAGATATTTTCCAGTTGTAGTATTATAGATTGCTTTGAAATCTCTTTCCACATTGTAAATTGGAATACCCGTTACAGAAGAAATTCCGCTCATTAAAGACTCAGCCGCTTCTAACCAGGTATGATTTTCTCTGTAGTCTGCATCTGTCGCATATTTCTGCACATTCCTTACTCCGGCAAACAGTTTTGACAGCCCCTGCATATCCAGTCTGTTTACATCATATCCCTGTGCTATAGAAAGAATATCTTTCATGTATGGAATTAACTGAACTGGATTCAGGTTGTCTACTACATTGTCTTTGTAATCATCAAGCCATCTCTCCCAGTATGTAGTATCATCATCCTTCTTGTCCCTGAATGCATCCATAAAGGACTGTGCTGCTGCATTCACAACATTTGTAATAATATATGCTTTCAATGTCTGTTTAAAGAATCTTTTACTTCCGGCATTCCATTTACCCGGCATCTCATACCAATCCCTCAATGCATTTGCCAGCATATTGTAAGACTTCGTAGGCTCTGCCATGAACGACGTTGCCATTTTATGTAAGCCATTGTTGCTTCGCATAATCTGTGACCGGTGCAATACAGAGTCTACTACCTGTGTCTGGTCGATTAGTTCATCGTATCTGTCTACACATAAATCTGTAAACTCTTTGGAATTTACGTCTATATCCGGATGCAGTGCCTTTGTCTCCTGTTTTACTGCATTCCACAGTACACCCCATGTAATATCATCTGCCTGTTGAGCAAGAATCATGGATTTTTCCTGCAATCCCTCTTTAAAGGTATGCTGGTCCGTAATAACCTCTTTCATAGACTGACCAATTGATGTTTCAAAATATCCCCAGGACTTCCACTTTGCAATAGGTGCTTTTTCCTGTACCTCATGCACTGCAGGTTTCATGGTCAATGCTTTTAAAAGATACTTGGAATCCATCACTGCCATTGCACGGAAATAAGCTGTTGGCTGCTGTATTGCTACCCTGATATTTGCTGCTACAGATGCAGCCTTCATATTTCCAACCAATTCATCCACAAACTTGACCTGGACATCCCCTGTTCCTTCTGCATTAATATCCTGCACCAGTTTTTTAAAGTATTCCTGGTATTCTTTTCCATAAGCCCTTTCTATCTGTGCCTTAACGGATGTCTTGGAATTCAGAATATCCAGCATTTCATCCTCTGACATATGTTCATCCAGTCCTGCTTTTTGTCTGTAATTAAACCACTTCATAGCATCTGACAGTGCCGCTGTATAGCTTCCGTAACTTGCCATATCTGTTACATGCTTCGTAAATACATCAAAGATATCATCCACCACGATAGCATTTCTCGCATTTTTCATAGTCTTCTTAGTGAATCCCTGATTTTTTACTCCCCAGTATGAAGTCTGATCCTTTGTATCTACAGTATTTCCGGATGTCTTAATAGGATAATAATGCTGTCCACCGAATCTTCTGTATCCATACATCTGCATTGTGGTAGCATTACCCCATGCGGAGCATCTATTCTGCATAAACTGCTGCATAGAATCCGCCACTTTCTTCTGCTCCGGAGTAAGCTCCTCGCATATCTTTCCAACTTCGTATTCGGTAAGCCGGATTCCCTCGGAATTCCGATATACCTTTGTTCCAGCTTTGGTTGTTGTTATCAATCCACCATACTTGATATGTTCTTTCGCCTGCTCTCTGTTTTTAAGTTCATACAGCCCCATCATCTGTGCTGTTGTCATCCGCAACTTTTTATTGCCAAAATCAAACTCATGAACTTCCGCATCCCTTCCGGTCCACTTCTTCATTTCAGACTTTAACTGTTTTTCGGTAAGTCCGCATTCCTCGGCAATCTTTCCAAACTGAGACTGCATATAATCCTGTGCTTCCGCAATCTTTTCCGTTCTGGTATTCAGTCCCTTACGCAATCCTTTATAGATGCTAAGTGCAGAATCTCCCAGTCTGTAGAAGTATGATCTTGGGTCCAGCATATTGGCATCCAGCATATTTTCTGCTTTGTTAATTGCCTTTCCCCTTAAAGTATCATTATTCCATACTTTCTTATCCTTCTTGGTTTTCAGTTCTTCAATTGTGTTGTCTCCAAGTTCTTCCACGTTCTGTGCACGTTCATTTACATATAACTGATTTACACTGGTGATGGCTCTCTTTAATCCGGATACCAGTCTGTCCAGATATCTCAAGCCATTCATATCCATGTCCGAAATTCGTACACCCTCATTATTGTTCAGGAAATCTGAAATATCATCCAACAGTGAGCTTGTCTTCCTGTCTCCGGAATTGCCATCCATAAGAGCATTATAAATATCCTCATAATCTCCAGCAATGGCTTCTCTCTCGCTTGATAACTTAAGCTGCATCTGACTTAAAGCATTGTACCATTTCAGTGAATTAACACTATTTGGATTCGTCCGATCTGTCGTGAAGTCTATCGCATCAATGAAATCTGCAACCGTTTTCTTTAATGCATCCGGCACATGATTCTTATCTGTATTCTGATTAAATGCAGTTACAATTCCCTGTGCATTTTTTCTAATACGTTCCCGGTATCTTCTCCGCTCCTCAATATTTCTCTTCGCCGTACGGTTCTCTGACTGTGCCGCTTTCAGCTTCATATACTTATCGTTGCTCTGCTGTTTCACCTTTGCCAGCTTTGCTTCGTATGACTTTATTTTCTTTCTGATTTCCGTTTCTGCCTTTGCATCACGATAGGCCATAGCCGAGCTGAGTTCTCTTCTCTGTTCATCCAAAGCCCTTTCATACTTCTGTTTCAGGCTGTCTCGTCTGGTCTTTTCCTGCTCTTTCAGTTTTTCGAATCTTTCACGGTATTCTGCATTCAGATTCTTTCTGTATTCCTGCTGCTTTGCAATCAGCTTCTGGGTTTCCGCCAGCACCTTTTTATTTGCTGCATCCGTGCTCTGCTCTACAAAGAATCTCCGGTAAATGTCTAATGCAAGGTCATATGCTGCCTGCTGCTTATTCATTCCAAAGATATTATGCCTTGCCGGTTTCATCTCATTCATAGCATCAATCAATGCTATTGGCTGATCATTTACTGCAGTATCCATATCCAATATGTAATTAGAGCTCTGGCACAGCTCATCCCACAAGGAATCCAGGTATACTCCATCTTCGGAAAACGTAATGTTTCCGAAATTCATCTTCCGGAATTTATCATAGCTGTCATAATAATGTGCTACTTCTTTCTTCTGGGCTTCATTCAATCTGATTTTCTGCCCTTTCAATGTTTTACGGAAAGAGTTATACACATCTGCTTCCACACTATCCACATCTGTACTTTCTTCGATAACCGGCATAGCAATTTCCTGTACGATTCTTACCATATCCTCATACGAAACATTCTTTGTATCTTTTAAATACGCAAATACCTTAGTCAGATTATCAGCCAGTTCTTTGGCATTATAGGTACTCTTGTATTCCTGCTTTACCTCGGATGCTATCTTACGCATTGTCTTATCGTCAATGCTCACATTTTCAAGTGCTTTAAAGCCATCCTCAATAATAGAACCCATTTCCTTTTCTGTATCGGAATACTCCTCTTCCAGAATTGCCATGAGGTCTTCATCAATGTCCACTGAATGTCTGATGTCCGGGTCTGCTGTTGGCTTTTTATTATCTACGTTTTTAATTTGGTTCTGACTAAACGTGACATAGCTTATTCCCCTTTGCACTATCTTTCCATCTTCTCCCGGAAATCCACCTTCATCCACAATAATGCCGTCATATTCATCCAGCAAATCATTATCCTCAAGGAACTCATATATATTATCTGCTTCTTCCCACGATGGGAGTCCACTATTTGTAGTATCCTTATATTCTTCATATGGATTGATTCCTAATGCATATCCTCCTTTTACATAATCATTAATAAATATTTCCTTCGTTTCCGGATTTCTTATATCAAAAGGTTTCGTGATATTTAAATATACTTCATATGTTTTTTTATTTGTAACTGTCTTTCCCGCTTTTCTTGAACTCGCACTTGGCTCCTGGTAAAAATCTGCATACCATCTATTTGGAGTAAAAAACTGTATATCGTTTTTAAAAACCGTAAAATCTCCATTTGGTGTACCATGATACATAGGAAGAAGATTTCCATTGTCATCCCTTACAGTCGAATTTTCAAAATATTTTTTCTGCTCTTCTGATAATTTTCTTCCTTCGGAATCTACATCAAGTGAAAAAGTTGTTGCATTTTTCTGATTCTGTGATATACTATTTTTAGAAGCAGTTTCATTATCGTTGTAAAACCCTCGGGAGTTTGATCGTGAAACTGCTTCTTTTAATGTTACATCATATACATAATGTTCATTTCCAGTATCTTTTACATTTATTAGCACATCGAAGTAGTCTCCCTCAAATTCAATTGTTTTGATATAATAATCCCATGTTTTTGCATTTCTATGGAATCTGTTTGTTTTCCCTAGCTCTGTTTTACTTCCTGTATAAATACTATTTTCTGCAAGCTCAATATACTCTCCTTCTGCGCCTATGCTGATTTTAGCTCTTAATCCTTTCCTGCTAGATTTTTTATCTCCATATATCCCCTTTCTAATTCCGCTTTCATCATAAAGTGCATAATATACATGTCCATTTTTTACAAACTTTGCTGTACGACCTGCATATTGTTCTCTCATGATATTCAGCATTCTTTTTTTACGTTCTTTAAAAGTCAGTTTTTTCGTTTCATTACTTAGCGCATATCTTTCTATTCCATCTGGTCCAATTGTTATTGAGTATCTGATTCCACTCTCAGTTGTCTTCATCCGCTGTATACCATCTATCACAAGTGAATCCGATACGTCGTATTCCCAACTTTTTTCAAGCGGAAGTCTAAAGTGCAATTCATCCCCAAAATCATCATCCAGCACAAGCTTCTCGACCGGTATAGTAAATTCCAATATTTCCTTTCCATACCCTACAATCTGACCATCTTTCTTCGTTGAAAAGAAGATGCCGTCTTCCTTTGCAACCATTATCTTTTCTTCTCTAATTTTCTTTGCCGCTTTTTCGCTTGTTGCATGATACAATCTTACATTTCCATACTCATCTACTTCCCCGCCTGCTCTTTTTATTTCCTCTATCATATCGAGAGCATTTAGCAATTCATCTCCGCTTAATCTCTCTTCAATGTTTAAAGAATATGTTTTAAAAGGATTCTTCTTGTCATCTTTAGAAACCGTTTTTTTCGAGCTAATGTCTATTGTCTCTGTTTCTCCCTTCTCTGCCGTTACATTTTCCCGCTTATAATTTTCCTGCGCCTTTGTCAATTCACCCAAAAACATATCTCTTATCCTTTGTGCTTCTTCCGCATCCGCTCTCAGTGCTTTCTTTGCTGTGCTAGATAATACATGATCATTCAGGTATGATGTGATTTTGTCGTAAACTCCCTTGAAGAAGTCAGCAATCGTCTTGAGAATGCTCTTATGCTGGCTCTCTGTCATGTTCTCTGACATATACTTGGAAAATGCTTCTACTCCCTTTTGGTCAGCAAACAGTCCTGCTACATAGTCAAACACATACTCATTTGCAGAATCTTCATAGGTCTTTCCTTTTTCTACTGTCTTATATGCCTTATGGTACTGTTCAATAGCATTTGTAAGGTAAGCAGCTCCTTCTTTCGTTGTAACATAATTCAATACCGTATCTACTACTTTCTGCATACCTTCATGATTATATGCCTCGGAGAATTCACCCAATTCATGCACAAGTGTTGTGTATTCATTAGTAGTATTTCCCTTTCCTGTGGTCTTTGCTAACGCTATTCTTGACAATGCTTTCTGGAAGTTACCATTTTCTCCATGCTCCAGTTCATCATTCAATTCAATGTCAAGCCCGGTTTTCTTTGCTACCATTTCCACAACCGATTTCATGCGATTGTCAGATTTATCCAGTCTGTTATCGATTACGGATCCAGTTCCCATCTTCACGGCCTGCTGCACATTGGAATTCTGTGATAACGGACTTCTGCTGTTTTCTCCGAGATAATACATTTCCAGCAAGGTTGATGGTGACATTTCACTTACAATTCTTGCATTTACCGGATTATTCATAATACTCTCATATGAAGTTTTTCCAAGTTTTCCAGCATTGTAAAATACTGCGGTTGATTCCAGGTAAGTAGGCATACTTTCCCCGTTGTAATTCTCAATGACTGCATTGGCCGCTTTTGTATCATCAAATGTTGCCGCAAAATTATACAGATTTCGCATGGTTGGATTACCTATCTCCACTGTCTTATAATCTACAACTCTTCCATCTGACAGTTTTACCATGGTTTTCTCCGGTGTGCTCTCTGCAATCTCTACAACGATATCCTGTTTTCCTGTATTTCTATTTACTGCTGCAGTTACCCCTGTCTGATTTCTGCTATACGGTTGCACCGGTGCAACTTTCTCATTTTCTATCACTATTCCTTCCGCATTTTTTACTCTGCCTGTCATGTTGCCCGTGGTGTTCTCAATTGCATTATCTTCCCTTGCAGCACTGGTATCTGCAGTATTATTCATCAGCTCCTGCGCCTGCTGCTGTGCCTGTTCCTGTTCAGCTCCTTTTCTGACAAATCCCTCTGTTATAACCTTGTCCAGATTTACGTCTTCACTTTTTGCCATGGACTCTATAATCTGGCTCATTTGCGAATCAGTAATATTATCTGCTTTTACTGTATCCGCAATCTGCTTTGCAGTAGAATTCTCCGGCATCTGCTCTGCTGTTTCCAGGATAGTGTCTCTCATTGTATTATCCTGGTTAATTGTCTTTCCCATTTTATGATACTGCACGGAATTTACGGTATTTGCTACTCCACCAAATACTGCACCAGAAATAGCACCGGCTACGAAGTCCTGTCCTACCTGATTCCAGAACTGTTTATTTGCCGCTGTTTTTGCTTCGTCTTCCGACATTCCATTTTTCATATACTCTTTTATATTCGTGTTATATTCAGATAATCCGCCGTTGATCATGCGGTCTGCTGCTTCATCTGCAAAATCAGTAAATACTTCTTCGCTTCCCTCGATTCCAGACTGTACCGCCCAATCCAATATTTTTTTCTTAACTGTTGTTTTAGTTGGATTCTCCACCATGCCATATAAATGGTCTAAACTCAGTTTTTCAAAAGCAGCCTCTGCTAATGCATTAGCGATTCCGGTGGTAGCCGCTTTATTGGTGTCTGCCCCGCGTTCTGATGCATCTACATATGCCTGAGAGCCGGCACTTGCCGCCATAATTCCAAGGGATACCGGTCCGCTTCCTGTTGCCATAGCTGCCGCCGTGTCTACTATACTCATTCCTACATCATATAAAAATCTTCCCGTAGTAGTATCGATATCGTTTGATACCGCTTCTCTTTTCCGGTTTCTTGATTGTGTGAATCGTGCTGAATACGGATCATACGGTGTATAGTCTTCCTCTTCTCCGAAATAATTCTTTGCCGAATGTCCTAACTGGTCTGCAAAATCTACTCCCAAAAGCAACGAATCCCCTACAGACGTAGCAGACTCCTTTAAATTAACAAGGAATCCTTTTAATCCTTCCTGTTTCGTTTCCTCTTCCAATTCCTTTCTCTTCTTTGTGTCAATCTGGCGATTGTGGATCCAGGAATAATATTCTTCCATATCGTCTGCATTGATTCCCTGGCTTTCCAGATTCTCCTTTGCGCTGTTATATGCCTTTTCTAATTCGAATGGGTCTCTGCTTCCAATTGTATCTCTTATAGCCTGTTCCTGCTCTGTTGCTTCCTCCTCGTCATGGTCTGTAATATACATCTGCATGACAGCCTGTTCCTGTTCCGGAGTGAGCTTCGCATAATCCTCTGACCATTTCTTGATTGCCTTCTGGTTTTTTCTTATGCTCTGCTCATTTTCGTATTTATCAATCGTTTCATTTTCCTCTAATGCATCATGCTCTTCCACCGTCATTGTTTCTCCAGTTACCCTGTTCCGGTAACCGGCCAGTTTTGTGTCTTCTCTGATATTCTGCGCAAGCACCGGATTGTCCAGACTTCCATATACCGGCTCGTAGTTTTTCAATTTTTCTTTATTATTTTCTTTGTTACTTTTTGCTGTATCCACTTTAGCATTCAGTTCTTCATCTGACATGCTTGCAAGTTCCGGATCTGATAAGCTCTGATAATATTTATCTATGTAATCAGCATATTCCTTTGCAGTTTCCGGTTCTTTTTCCGGCATCCATGCTGTATTCTCCTGCTGCTTTAACGCTTCTTCAATCGCACGTTTTCTTGCACCTTTAAAACTGCTTACTGCGTTTCCGTGCTTTCCTTTTTGATTTGAATTCAGTGTGCTTTTTGCATTATTATAATCTTCCACCGTCATTGTCTCTCCAGTGCTTTCATTTCGGTACTCTGTCGGTGTAAGTTTTTCTCTGCTTCTTCCTGTCATTGTTTTATCTTCATTGCTGCTATCATATACCGGTTTGAAGCTATCTAATTTTTTCTTTGTTTCCCGGTTTCTTTTTGCAATATCCAAAGCTCCCTGTAATGCTCTTCCATTTTTTGACATTGCTCTTGCGGTCGTATTTGCCGTGTTCCGTACCTTTTCCAGTGCATAGTCAAATCCAGCAGGTTTTTCCTGCTGGTATCTGCTCATGCTGTTGTGAAAAACTGAAACATCCGGCGAAGCATTTCTATTCATTCTTGCCTGTCTAAGTTCTTCCAGGCTCTTTCTTTCTCCGCCCGATTCTCTTGTTATTGCAGCGCTCCGTGTATTCAGTTTTCTTTCTGTATTTTCATGTGTTCCTTCCTGCCTTTTTTTCTTTAATTCTTCCAAAGATAATCTGTCTGCCATATTGTTACCCCCTACTTTTTCTTCTTTTTGTTGTTAAGAAATCCACTCAAGCTAGGTGCAGAACTTCCCCCTGCTAATGTACTTGTTGCGCTTCTAGCTGTTGGTGCATCAAAGCCAAGGTCGTCATATAGTTTATTCCATATTCCCTCGTCAATAATTCCTGCCTTATACAAGCTGTCTGCATATGAGCTTCCCTGTGATGCAGCTTTATTTTTTAGCTCATTATAGTAGCTGTTGCTGATTGTTCCGCTCGTTGCCGGCCGTGTTCCACCGGATGATGAACCAGAAGAACTCCTGCTTGAGCTACGTCCAGATGAACCGCTTCTTGCTGCTCTTGCCTGCGACAATGCGAATTCCTGCGCCCACTGGTCATCTGCGATTTGATCTCTCTGCCTCTGATATTCAAACTGTTGCTGCCACTGGTCATCTGCAACATTATCTCTGTCTACCTGATAGTTGTAATCATTCAAATACTTATCGTTAGTCTGTGAATTCTGAAGTGCATTAAACAGATAATCTCTGTCATTCTGCCAACTACTTACTTTCTGCTGATATTCGTCAAAATCATTTCCATGAAGAATGTTATATGCATTCAATGCATTACTGGTATCATTCTGCCAATTCTGGTATTTATCCTGATACTGTCCATATGCTCTATCCTCTGCCTGTCCCAATGCGGAATACTCATTATACATATTGGTGAGGTCTGTATTGTATTTATCTAATGCCTGTCCATAAAGATCCGGAATAATATCATTCAGCTTTCCAAGATATGCCTGGTATGCCTGAGAGCCTGCTGTTGCTCCATAACTATTGCCATATCCTCCGGATAATGCTGCTGCCTGTGATGTTGTATCAAGCATTGCCTGTTTCCCCAGATTAGCATACTGCTCCTTATACTGTTGGTATAATGGGTCTGCATTGAAATCGTATGAAAATGGCTTTTTATTCTGTATTCTATTTAAAATTGTATCAATTGCCCCCTGATACCTGCTGTTATAAGCCCCAGGCTTTGCATTCTGAGTGTCTGTATAGTTTTTATAAGCATCCTGCACTCTCTGCGACTCCTGATAATCTCCAACTTTATTGTTCAGATGGTTATCAAGATTCGTCTGTGCTGTTCGTGTCCCGTCAGATATTACTTCCTCCCAGTTTTTATGATTCCCCATTGTCCTTACCTCCTGTTGATTCTTCTAGTGCCGATATCCTTGCATCTACCTGATTTAATGAATAATTCAGTGTATCAGAAAGATTGTATAGAAAGCTCTTTAAGCTCTCTATATTCTGTTCATTTGACATGTTCTCTATATCTACATTTGGATAATCAAATTTAGCCACTTACTGCACTTCCTTCCTGTATCATTTGTGCTATTGAATATACTTTAACTGCGCCTTTTCCGGATAATCTTAGTTTAAAATGGTCGCATCGTTTTATTCGAACCGGCACCTGGTATGACCGTTTTTTTGTTCCTGTATATTCCATTACCTTTTGCCAGTTTTCCGAATCATACATTATCTCTATCTTGAAATATGCATCTGCTTCTATCTCAAGCCGGATAACCAGCTCTCTGATATATTTGTTATAAATAGAGTCAAGACCCATATCCCCTGTCACTGCATACCATTCCTGATTTTCTTCTTCCTCTCCAACTGGAATTGCTCCAGGATACCACTCTCCCGGATACATATACATTTCACCAAACCGGTCATCTTTTGGTGCAATTGGCATAAATATCTGTTCGTAGTTGATAACCCATACCGTATTTTCATCATCCAGGAAGTATAGTCCACCGTCTGAATACGCAAATGCTCTTTTAACTCCTCTATCTTCTATGGTCCATGTTCCTTTTGTGATATCATATACATATGTACGGTAATTGCTTCTTTCGTCCCTCATGCATATGTAATACTTGTCTCTATATCCGCCTGCCACTGCGTCATAATACATTTCTTTTCCAAGGTTCCCCGATATCTTGCTTGGCAGGCCTCCACTATAAGCACATACGCCATCCCTGCTCTTGTAATATAAAACCTCATTTAATACAATCAGGCTCTTTTCTGAGCCAATTTGTACCCCACGCATAGGTTTCCATTGCAATTCATAATTCGCCGGCTTGTCACCGAATAGCTTATGTACACCGCCTTCTTTGAAAAACAACACCGTTCCAGAATATGATATTGCTCCGGTAAAATCCCCTTCTGAACCTACCGTTGCCGCATAGCTGTCTGATGATAAGCCCATATAACATCTCCAGTTCTTTGGGTCTCCCAGCTTACAGGCATATATTTCATGGTTTACAGAAGAGCACCCCCATAACCTATTATCCATTTCTGTTACAAAGTCCATATCCGGGACTGTTCTTTCAATGGTTATATTCTCGCTATTTTTAAACACTTTATTAATCAGACCTACAACAATTACATAATCATCACTGCATCCATATAAAATGTTTGAGGTGTTAAAATTGTAATCATTATATATCTCTGCTCTACGGTCTACTCCACTGAATGTAGCCGCATCATACTCTTTAAATCCTTTTCCGATTCCCGGAGATTGTATTTTCACATACGTTGTTCCTACCGATACCCAGGCAGATGAGTTTTCACTCCACATTTTCATTACAACAGTATTTTCCGATGTATCTATCCAGTAGTCATAATTTGTCTTGTCCGGCTCGCTATCTCCCGTATATGTTTTCTTTTCCGGGAAAACCGTTCCATCCATTTTGCAAAGCGTAAATGACGGTGGTTGGGTTGTTGTGACTGTGTTTTCCATCTCCGTCAGTGTCTGATCGTATATGTTGTACATTACTTTATCTGGGAATATGCAAAGGTATGCTCCCATTCTTACAAATGTTCTTTCCTTATCCCTGCAGGATTCTTTTAAATCACATACTTCAGACTGGTTATAATACAATTTATTCTCGGTCACCCACACCAGTTTATCTGTCCCATATAATCCACAGCAATCTGTAAGTACCCTTAACTTTCCTCTTGGAATTCTCGGAGATAATATCGGGTAATAATCTGCTGTCATATTTTCCATGTCGGAAAATTCACCATCCTGGATTCTTTCATTGGCATTGTAGCCACCAAATGCACTCAGTACCTTGGTTTCCGACCTTGTACTTTGAAGTTTAGGTAATCTCATATGTCACCTCTCTAATACATTGTTGCCCTTAAAGAGCTTTTATGTGTCCGGTACCAGTAATTAGCAAAATCCTGGTATTTCTGATTAAACATAGCTGCTGAATTTGCGTATCTGTCCATTTCATTGTTATAATAATCAATCTGGCTCATAAGCCACTGGACATATAAATTGTCATATGGGGCAGGCACAAGAAGTTCTTTATCCATATCAGCTTCTGTATAAGGCTCTACCACTACATCCTCTTCACGTTCTCTTACGTTCAGGATTTCAATAGCAATTCTTTTATCCAATTCAGTGATCCAATCTAACTTTTCGTTATCCTCATAAGTATTTGGTTCCAGGTCATCCACCTTTGTTATTGCTTCATTTACCTTCATACATGTCTCTCCTTCTAAAAAAGAGGCACAACAATGCTGTGCCTCTCCTCGTTTTAATGGAATCTCTTATTAGTTAAAAGCCTTTCCTTTTGCAATAAGTTCCTGCTGTCTTCTCATTGCAAGCTGGTCCATTTCTGTACTGTTCTTCAGAACTTCAAAGATTGGTTTCGGAATGGTTACCTCTTCCCCTCTTTTAATTCTGTAATTATGTCCATTTAAAGCTACAAAAATGTCTCCTTTTTCACCATCCAATGGTGCCATGAACTTAACTTCTTCTTTCCATGGATCAGCTTCTACCGCATCTTTTACCTGAATTTCTTCTGTTGCCTTGGTTTCTTCTGTTGCCTTGGTTTCTTCTGCTACTTTCGTTCCTTCTGTTTTTGTTCCCATACAGTTTCCTCCTAGTTTGCCTCTACGCTTTCGCTGAATTTTGATGTTGATTCAATACGAATCATATACTGTTCTATCAGACGTTCTGCCGTTTTAATTGCTTTCCATCCTACCGTGGAGCGCTGGTTTAATGGGTCCTGTCCTGCACCTGCCGGCTTGATAATCATCTGTAATGCTCCACCATCAATACCGGTTTTGGCATACGCATGTGCTCCAAGTACTAATGTACCAAATACTGCAGTATCTGCCGGGCATCCTGTGCCTTTCCAAATTTTTGCGTTTGAAGTAGATACAAAACGTACATTTCCAATCTTTCCAATTTCTCCTTCAAAGATTGCTTCTGGTGCTGCATATTTATGTACGTCAATCCATTCCTCGCTGCGCATAAGGTCATATGCTGCGTATGGATGAATAATGGCTACATAAGATTTCTGAATTTTTGGAGCATTCATTGTTTCAAGCATAGCTGCGGCACGGAAGAAGATTTCCGGCGTCAGTGTGTCTGCTGCTGTTAACTGGGCTCTTGTTGCTCTGTCTCCAACAATTAATACGTTTGTGCCACCGGCCATAACGTCTCTTGTAACATTGTCCAATGTCAAGCCTGCCTGAGCTCCTAATACTTTTGAAGCCTGCACAACATTGTTATCGATGGCTGTAAGGTCCAGTACGTCAGAGATTGTGATGTAATCTCCGTACTGTTTTACCGTACTTGTAACTGTACTTACGCTTAAGCTATTTCCATCCGGTGTCACACCTTCTGTAAGTGGTGTATTCGCCGGTTTCAAAGAGTCATACTTTCTGAACTCAATCTGTTTACCACCATTTTTAGGAATTGGATAATCATCTCCAAACTGGTCATGCACCAATTCTGGGGATGCTTCTTCAATTAATTCCTTTTCGTAAAAAGTTTTATTTTCTGCTGACAGACTGGATGTACCAGTTGTCTGCGTATTCGGGTCTGCAAAAAACTGCAAGATATTTCTAATTTTCATATATATTCCTTTCTGAATTACGAGAAAGAAATACGTTCTCCTTTGAGTGCTCTCTTCTCGTATTCTCTCATCTGCTCAGACGTTAAATTTCTAACATCTACTTTCACTGTTCCTTGAGAACCGGAAGATGCTGCACCTTCAATTGGTCTTCCACTCTTTGAATTGATGCTTTTTACTACATTGTTTTTTGCTGTTTCTGCTGCCTGCGCCATTCCATATGTCATAATCTCATCATGGTGTGTGGCCATGTAAGCCGCTTCAATGCTTCCACCAACTTTAAGAATTGCCGTGAAGTCTGGATTTGCAAGTTCCTCATTAAGGTTAAAGTCCATGTTGTACTTCTTTCTTAATGCATCCGCCTGCTGTGTCCACTGTGCATAAATCTGCTCGCCTTCTTTTTTCTTCTCCAACTGTTCCATTGCTTCTGTCAGTTTCTTGTTTTCCAGTTTTACCCGGTTTACTTCCCGAAGCTGGTCTACGGACATTCCATGTCTTGCTGCTTCATCTTCCAGAAGTGCATTGTCCTGCTGTACTGCTCTTACGAGTCCTTCCACATCATCCGCTTCGAGACCATAACGCATAGCAAGCTCTCCCATGATTGGAGTCATTGCATCATACTGTTTCTGCAAGTTACTGATTGTTTCATTCGATTTTTTCAATCTGTCCTTAACGATTCCTTCTGTACGCTTTCTATATGCGTCTCTGTAATCGCCCTTAATCAGTTCCTCGAAGGCTTTTTCTGTGTCTTCCGGTGTTGTCGCATCCTGCGACGTTCCAGCGTCGTCCTGGCCTGTTCGACCGTCTGTGGCTCCGGCGTTGAGCCCTTCCGCCTGTCCTGCTGTTCCTTCTGCTCCAGTTGAAGCTGCGCCTGCTCCACCTTCCGCAAAAAACTGCAAGTTAAAATATTTTTTTCTCATACTTTCGTCCTTTCCGAAGTGCCATGTTTTTTTCTTAAACCACTTGCACTATATCAATTTATTTTTTTTGCAACTCCCAATTTTTGCCACAAATGAAATATTTTTTGGGAAATTTTTTTCAATGATTTTATAGCCGTTAAAAATTGTTTCTAATACTACTTCTGTCTCTTTGACCCAGTCCGTTATTTCCATTCTGCATCTCCCGGATTCTTCCATTTCCAAGACCGTAATTTTTACTTTTCCTGTTGCCTGCTGCTTTTGCAATTCCTCAAGAAGCGTAAATAAAAGGATACTGCATGCCGAGCACACAATATCCTTTCCTGCATCTGCATAGTCAGCATGGCCTTCCATTTTTATTTCCAGCAGATTTTCTTCTTCTCTCACTCTGACTTTAAGCATATCTTTCTCCTATACTGACGTAGAATTTCTAGTCGCATGTGCCGCCTGACTTGTTAATGAGCCATTGCTGTTTCGATTCAGTACGGACTGACTCTGTGCCATAGGTTCTTCTGCCTGCTGCATTGCAAGCTGTGCATTTCCCGCTATTCTTTCTGCATAATTCGTTGTTCCGCCACTCGACATATCTACTGCCTGTGCCAGCGCAAGAGCCTGCTGCTGCATCTGTAAGTACAGGTTGTAATATGTCTGGGATTTATTTAATCTCTGCTTCACCTCGTCTTTTCCGTCAAAGTCCATCATATCCAGACATCCGATAGTCATTTCTGCATTCTGCGGATTAAAAAATCCAAGGTTGTAGAATTGTAATGCAAGCTGATTCTGTGTCTCCCTGGTGTATGCGCTCTGCTTTGCTGGTACAACCTTTACATCAAAAATTGGAACTCTTTCTGACTGTGCCTGTCCAAATCCGGTATCCATTGGTTGTCCTTTTAATGCGCTATTATCAAACGTCACATAATCTGTTTGTCCAGTTTCTCCGGTAATTCTGAATTCCCTTGGCTCATCATAAAATTGTCTGATAAGCTCAATCACCAGATAGCATATCTTTGTAAATGCTCTATAATCCGCTCTGTTTGCATCTCTCGATAATTTTCCGGATGCTTCCTGGAGACTTGCAATTCCACTTGCTGAAGTAACATTAGAGGTCTGTCCCTGTGCCGCTGCTGTATTTCCAGAAGTATCCTTCAGTTCTTCGATTTTATTATTCAAAATGGTTTCATAAATGCCCGCCATTGGTGTCGATGTGATCTGTCGAAAAGCATCCTCTCCCAAGTTTCCGCTAAAGTGCACAAGTGACTTTGAAAAATCGCAAAAATCATTTTCATTCAGCCCCACATCGTCTCTGACCGCCCATCTTGGCTTTGCCAGTGACAATCCATTTTCAAGAATACCCTGCTGCATCTTATCTATATATGCCTGGGTGTCTTTCATAACATCAATATAACCAAATCCACAGACACTGCTTTCGATTGGAAACAATACATCAAACACAAACGGATATAGACCATGGTCATACAGCCCTGTGTATTTTAATTCATCATCGTTTTCTGTCGCATAGAGCACTTTTCCATTGCAGAATTTGCAATAATGCAGCACGTTCTTTCTCTTAATCAAACCATTATCGTCTTCCAGTACAATGGTTTTGTGATAGTACCAGTCCACAACTGCAACCTTCTCTGTATTATCTTCCGCATCCGTCTTTATGTACTGCGTAATACTAATATCACTACCTGCCATTATCTCCTTATCTGGATAAGCAGCCTTTATGTCCTCTACGTCTTCCATGGATACATAGAATACATTCTTCGACCTCTGAATATCTTTTACTCCTGGTTCCCAGAAAAGATTCATAATGTCGACATTTTTAATTGATATGTCGCCTAATCCATTGTCTTTCGAACCATCCCAGAATACGCCTGTTACACACGTTCCATTTTTTAATTTATACCATCCGCAAGCTGAATACGTCTCTTCAAATTCATTTCGTTCCAATATAACCGGTATGATTTCTGATAAAGCCTTGGCTGCTCTTTCATCATTCTTTTCTCGTGGAAGCACATTTGCTTCTGGAAAATTGTCCATGATGTCAGCATGCTTATTGGCAAGTGCGTTGAAAAGCCATGCAGACCGTGGTTCTATTCTTTTTTCTGCTTCCTCTTCCTGTTCTTTTCTTGCATAATCCCAATGCCTTAACCTCCACCATTCCTCGTTTTCCACAATTGTATTTTCAAGGTTCTTTTTTCCGGCATGATATTTTCTCAATACTTCTGCTGCTTCTTTCACATCATCATCCGTGATAGCATCTACCGTCTGCTCTTCCTGCATCTCTTTTTCTTCTGATTCCGTCTGAATTAATGTGTCCTGCTGTTCTTTTTCCTGTTGCACCGGTGCAACTTCTGTTATTTTTCCTTTTTTATAAGCCATCTCTCATCCTCCTAAATATTTAATATCTGTACTCCTTGGCTTCTTTTTTGCTCTTTGAACATATCTAGTGGGTCGAATGCCGGTTTTTTTTGTAATACATTTCCTCTCGGAGCAATTGGGTGCTCCATAAGCACATATCTGCATTCATCATAGATGTGGTCTTCTTCTGTTGTGTCAATATCTTCCGGAATTGTCTCGCTATATGTAAGATTTGGGATTGTTCTGATGAAGTTTCTGCATGTGTTAAAAATTTGAAACATACAATCTCCCATTTCATCGAAGGCAAACCTATAGTGATACTGCATCTTTCCCGGCAGTCTGACATGGTCTCCGCCATGGAAGTATACAAAATTAGGGCTTCTCTCCATCATTCTGGCAATGGATTCTCCTCTTGACTCATCAAATATAGCCGGATCCGCTACACCTGTGATTCTCTTACCTTTCAGCAACGGATTATTTTCTTCAACTTCTCGAATCTTTCTTGCCTGTTCTACGGGATGCTCTTTTAATCCCTGATTAGCAATTCCATTCCAACCGTACAGCTCTGCTATCCGGTATATCTTTCCCTTTGTATCTACTGCATACCATCCAACTGAATACGGCTTTGCATATCCGAAGTCGAACCCCCGGTATATCTTCCAGTGGTCCGGTATTTGAAATGGCTCAATCACATGCGTCCACATTCTGTCTTTATAATGATTTGGATCATCTCTGAATTCTGTAAACACCTGTCCGCTAAAGCTGTCCCATGAGCCATACATCAGGGCATTTCTTTCTGCCTCTGGCAATGCGGCAAGGTTCGCTAAATAATCCGGGTCATTCTCTAACAGTTTTTTATTATCAAATACTGTGGCCGGTATGTATATCCTGTCTCGTGAAAGCTGTATCTTCTCACCCTGCGGATTAAGCACGCTGTACCTTTCCACAATCCTTGTATTTGGCGGTGCAGGCGTTACAAATCTCTGCTTAACCCATGCCATCCCTTTTCCATCCGGATTCGCTGTCGCTCTCATGTATACCCTTGTACCAGGTCCCATTGGTCTGTTACGAGACATCATATACTGATACTGCGTCAGTGAAAAATGTGTTAATTCATCAAATCCAATAAAATCGTATGCTTTTCCTTGATAGTTGAAGCGGTCAGAGTCTCTTTGCATATATCCGAAAAATATCTTTGCGCCGGACTCAAACAGCCAGCGCTTTTTATTTTCATTAAATTTGGGACGCTGCCCCTTCAAATTGCCGTACAAGTCATAGGATCGTGTAATTAATCCTTCAAGCTGCGGTACTGTGTCTCGGAATATGATTCCTCTGTAATTTGGTATGTTTATCTGTCTTAACGCTTCCGCTAACATTGAATCTGACTTTCCACCGCCTGCTGCTCCTCCAAATAAGACCTCATACTCCGGTCTTTCCATGAATATCTTCTGCTTCGGCTGTGGCATCCACGAAGCACTCATCTTCATCCACCTCCTTTACTGGTGGCAGGAATACTACTCCTTCATTGTTCTCTCCATCGTCTTCACCTTTAAAGCCATGCTTGTCCAACCAGTCAATTGCTTTTTGAGAATCTTTCAGCTCAATGACTACTCCATGCGCTGTATTCTTTACAGCTTTTACCGTTTGCCAATCTATCAAATCCGGATTTTTAATACTCACTCCATATGCCGATATATTTACAACATCTGATAAGTCAGCAAATGCAATCCTTGATTGCAGTTCCGCAACATCCTCTTCTTTTGGAAGCATCCTTTCCATCTTGTCCCGCCGGATTTCTTCCAAACGTTCTTTGATTTTAGGATTTTTTAGCTTATTATGCGCCGAAACGGCCGCCGACTGATAAGAGCAGTGATAAACACGCATATAGCTTCTTACTGCATTGAAAGATTTTGCATAATACTGGCAAAAAAGCTCATCTCTGTCTACTGCATTCTCCTCTTCTGGCGAATCTTTTTCTTCTTCTGTATATGCATTCTTTTTTTGTGTGCACACTTTTTTTCGCCTTTTGTGTGCACACTTTTTTCCTCCGCCTCTTTCCCATCCGTATCGTTGCTTCCAGGACTTGACCGTATTCAGGCTGATTCCATATTTTTCCGCTATTTCTTTATATTTCATGCCAAGCATGTAATCATTTTCTGCTTCTTCATGTACTTCTCCCATACGGTCCTCCCTTCTCCATTTCTGCCTGTATTTTATAAAGAGATGCATCCTTTTTCTCCCCGAAACTGTCTCCTTTTTATTTTTTGTGCATTTTGCAAGTAACTGGAGAACTGCTCCCTCTCATGATGGAAGATTTTAAGTAAAAAAATATGAGCATCAGCATACTTTACAGATGTGCTGACGCTCATATTTTTTCATTGCTTTATAATACGTCTATGGCATAACGATTTTCACCCTTGCATCCACAATAAATCCATTATGTATAGGGCTATAGTCTTTTTCAAACTGGATTGCTCCATTTTCTTTGAGTTTTTCGCAGATTTCACGCGCTAGCATATTTTTTGCAATTTCTACCATCCGATTTTCTCCCATTTCAATTACGTTCTGTAGTAGAATTACTTCCCGAGCTGCTAATGTTTTAATCTCTTTTCTGCCATATTCCATTGCTTTGAAGCTTAATTCATTGTTTAATCTTCTGTTTTCTCTCAAGGCAGCGTTATACTCTGCTTTCAGGCGTTTCCTTTTTAGACGTATCTCTTTCCGTTGCTTTTTCACGTTTTTCCTCCTGTTCTTTTCTATCCATTGTCACATTCTGGTCTATTATCATACTTTTCTTCCATCATCCTCTTAATCTCACACTTGCATTTATACTTGTAGCAATTCTGCTTCTGATATGTTCTTTTTCTTACCTTCGACTTAAATCCAATTGCCAATTCTGTTTTTCCCGGGCCCTCACATGTTATCTTTGTAGCTGAATCCCTTATAAAAAACGGACATTTCGTTTTTGCGTCACTTGTTTTATTCATTACCGCCTTCTCCCTCCTACACTTTTACACGCCCTTTATCTGAGAAGCTATCATGTCTGCTGTATGTGTCCACAGAACATTAGGGCATCTCTGCACTGCTCGACTGTAAAACTCCCATTCTGACTTATCTGTGAACGCTCCCATGTGATATCTGATACACATTTTCTCTTCTTCTGTGAGGTCTATTAAGCCCATCAGCATGATAAGGCTCTTGTCTCCGTGCCCTGGATACAGCCTTTCTTTTTTGTATTCATATCCAATTTTTCGGGGCTCCTCAAGCGATACTGCGTAATAATCATCCAGCTTGCACACGTCATGTAGTAGTCCTATTATCTCCGGGCTTTCCGGTCTCTCCCACCTTAAGCCCATCTTTACGGTTATTCTCTCAAGTTCATATGCCACCTGGAGTGAATGCTTCATTAATCCACCCTCATACGCTCCGTGATGATCCTTTGAAGCCGGCGCTGTAAAGTATTCTTTTTCTTCAAGCCATGCTATCAGTTTTGGCCACTTCCTCAATATGTCTCTTACTAGGTCTTTTTCATCATCTTTTCCCCTCTTTCCGGCTTTTATTGGAACTCTTCTCATGAATTCTCTCATTGTGCTCTACCCTCCATTTCTTTCAGCTTGGCTTCGGCTTCCTCTCTTGATAAAAACCAAGTATCATTAAATTCTTCAAGTGCAATGATTTCATGGTAATCTGGGTCGATATACACTTCAAAGCAGAAACAGTCAATGTCATCTGCTTCTGAAATTCCTGTTATACTTGCCTCCTCGATTCCATAAGGTTTTATGATATAGATGTGGTCTCCCACTTTACACGGCAACCGTATGAGTAACCCCTGCTCCTCGGCATCCTCATAACATTTCAACTTTTCTCGCAAATCAGCCATAGCCCACAGATTCCGATAAAATACTGCAATCAATCCTCGTACATCTGAAAACGGGTCTATAGTTAAATTGTCCAGAATCTCTTCGTCAAACTCTGTTTTATCTAATGGCAATTCGTCCTTCGTTAATGTGACCATGAGATTTATGGCAAAATCCCGTGCGTCCATTTCCATCTCAAAATCTCTATATCTTGCGTTATGCTCCTCATCTTCGTAACAGCAATTATGTGCCAGTTCAACCATTTCCATCTCTGATACTTTTTTGTTTGTTGTTAATCTCTCCATTAAATTCCGCTCCTTCCCACATACTCTCCGTATGTCATGCCTGCTTCTCTCGCTTTCGCATTCACCCAGGCAATACTTCCTACCTTTAGCTCCGGCTTCTTATATGCCTCCTTTCTTCTTTCTGCTCTTTCCTTCATCCGTTCCTGCCGGCACTTCACTGAGCAGATTACTTCTTTTCCTACTGGCATAAACAGCTTTCCACACTGCTTGCATCGTCTTCTTCTCATTATGCAAATCCCTCCGTCTCTCCGCATTCATACCATGTATTCCATGGCTTATAATTGCCGTGCTTGTAAACTTTTCCGCTCAGCGGATTCTCTGCAATCATAAGAATGTACATATCATCCTCTGCCAGTCCGTTCTTCTTGGCCAGATTATAAATATCTTCAAAAGTTAATGTCTCTTTCTCTTCCTCTGTAGGCATTAATTCCAGGCATTTAAAGGTTTCTTTCTCGCTGTGGAAAAATACTCTTATTATGTCTGCTTCAATTAACTCTTCATTTTCTACTGGTTTCATTCTGCATTCCCTCCATTCTTCTGTATCTGTTCTATCCTCCAGCGTATGCTTGTTAATTCCTCCAGGCACTTCTCCAGTTCCCGGTTTTCCCAAAGGCGGTCCAGCTTCTTAATACTGGAACTTACTGCCGCTGCATAACCTCTTAATACATTTTTATCTAAGCCTGCTGCCACCGGAGCTTCCTCTGTTGCTTTTTCTTCCTGTTTTTCTTCTGGTTCATTGTCTACCACTTCACCGGAAAGTACCTCGCATTCTGTTTTTTCAACGTTTTCCGATTCTTTTGGCTCGCTTTTTGGTGTTTCTGATTCGATTTCCGGCTTTTTGATAACACTTTCTGACTTTTTGATAACATTTTCCGGTTGCACCGGTGCAACTTCCGTTTTTTCATAAGCATCCGGCATATCTGCTATCTGAGCAAATACCTCTCTGACCTTGGCTGCATAATCATCCATGCTTAAGGTGTGCTTTTCATTGTTTTTGACTGCCAGGATGTCCACCGGCTGTCCTTCTCCCTTGAAGGATGTGAATACCTTTCCGATTCCCTGTGGCCGGGAAGCCAATACTGCAATTCCGGATGGTGCCAGGATGCTCTCAAGTTCTTCTGAATCTCCATCCTTTGTCCACTTCACCAGCGCTTTGAACTTCTCCGGATTATCCTTTGCATACTTGTATATGGCTTTCTGGCACAGTTCCATATCCGCCTGCTGCACATCCGTGCCCTCAAGGGCTACTTCTATTGGTGATATGGCTTCCTCTGCTTTGACCTCTGCCTTGACTTCTGCAATCTCTTTTCTTGTCATTTCAGGCGATATGAGATCTACTACCTCAATTGGAAGGGTGAGCATATCCTGGAGCTTCGCCACGCCGTACCCTTCGTACTTATCCTGGAGGCGGTCAGAATAACCGCCCTCACTGTATCTGTCATTAATGGCTATGTACCGTGATACAATATCTTTTGAAAGACCATATTCTGCCTTTGCAAATTCAGCTACTGTACTGTATCCGGATGATGCAAGGATATCTGTGTCTCTTGCCTTTTTCAGCAGGTAGCCAGTTCTTACGAAGCCTGCTGCCTGATTTGCCAGCTCCGTGTCCAGAGCCTGCTTGAACTGCTCATAATTTTCTATATTCCTTAATTCTTCCATATCAAACCTCCATAAAGTCTTTTTCTAATGCATCCACCAGCATGGTACCCTGCAGTCTTCCATGCCATATCAGCTTTTTCTCTTTTCTGAGCTGTCCATAGTTCTTTTTTCTTGCCTTATTACTCTTATCAGCCAGCACCGCATCCTCTTTTGAAAGGTTTTTCTTTACCCACTGCTGCCACTCTTTCAAAAATGGCATTGCATCTTCCAGATCTGAATATGCTTCATTGAGGACTGATTTCTTTTGCCGGATATTTCCGCCAGGTTCTACTTCCAAGGTATACCATGGGGTGTCCGGCTTTTCTGTTCTGCGGAGGAACAGCAAGTATGTTTCCTGAATATCTATTCGCTGAAAGTAGATATCACATGTGTGTATGCAGTGTTTTAAAGTCATTCCCTCGTTGTATATGTCCTTAATTCCGGTTGGGGAAAGAATGCAGTATTTCTCATTCTGGTATTCATATTTTTTAAGGGCTCCGCTCTTCATCAGTTTTTCTGCATTTTTGAAAGTTTTCTTTTTTTCTTCAATCTCTTTTCCTTTATTCAGCATGTCATTTTGAATCACAAGCTCATTATGTGCCAGTGTCAGGTCTTTCGGGCGTAAAAGCATACCGTTTGACATATCTGCATTTCTTTTTTCTAACATGGACAAATAATCTTCCCAATCCCTTGCAAGATCCACAAGATTTCTGTCCCTGATAGCCTGCTGCTTTCTCAAATAATTGGCTGCTTTTGCCACACTGACATACTGAAAGATTCTGCTATCCGCTCCGTCTACCAGCGCATTTGCAAGTGTCTGTACATCTTCATCCTTGTATATGGTGTTGTTTTTCTTTTCATCTTGTAGCCACAGCAACTCATGCCTTCCGCCATTCATCCTTTTCAGACGTGCCAAACGTGCCTTGTCAATATGCAGTGCCTTGATAAGTTCCGGCTCTTCTTCATCAACCAACTCCCTGTATAAGTAATCACTTTTGTTGATTAAATCATTTCCAATCCGGTACAATTCTGCTTTGAACACTTTTTCAATCAGAGGATTCCTTTTTTCCATTTTCATAAAAAATACAGGGTCGCCTTTATATCCATGTTTAATTGCAATGTTATAAGTTGTTCTTGTATTTTTCAAAAGGGCTGACAGATTTCTTCGATAAAGGTTAGCGTACCTTTCCTCGTAGTAGCTTGTATCCTGCTTTCGCCATCTTTGTCCTTTGAATCTGTAATTTTCCCAGCAATATGTATCCACGCCATCATCCGTCAGCAATACTCTCTGTACTTCCCTTATGATTAATTTTGGCTGTCCCATATTTGCCCCGGTATCTATTCTGGTACAACTGAATATTCTTTTTACAATCCCTTCCCGATATCTTTGAAGCAAGGTTGCTGTTCCATATGACCATATAGGATTTTTCTTTTTTGACCTAGATTCATATATAATCTGCTTTCCACACTTAGGGCATTTATTCCACTCGTTATGCTTTGGTCTTTTATTTAATGGAACTTCCTGGAGGCATCCTGTGCAGTAACCAATCTTTGCGTCTGCTCCTTTGTAAAAAATGTAATGGTCGCTGAATGCTTCTGTTTTCCAGAATTTTTCAAATCCTGCCGGATAGCTCTCCGGAACATCCTTCATGGCTGCATCCCATCTATCCGTCTTTCTCTTCTCTTCACGTTCTATCTTTTCTGTCCTGACTTTCTTCTGCCATTCTATAATTCCATCTACACCGGAGTTTTTTGTTTCAAGGATGGCTTTTATTGCAGCTTTTCCTTCAGGATTGATATAGTAGTTTTCATCCGCACCGGCTTCTTCCCATTCCCATTCGAGATTGTCTACTTTTGCCGTCCTCCATTTATATGTCCCATCTTTCTGTCTTTCTCTTGTGATGTATGTCTTATCCCTAGGGCTTAAATACACATCCCATTTTGGCTCCGTCTCTCCCTTTCTTATCTCTTTTGTTTTACAGATAGAAAGTTTCAGTATGCCGTTCAGATACTGGCATCTTGCCATGTACCTGTATCTGTATTTGTTCAAGCCACATGTATATCTTCTTTCTTTTCTGCCCGGCATTTTTGCCAGTGCAACCATTGAATTTGTGGCCGGAAGTCTTCTCAGCTTACTCAACTGCTTTTTATTCACTGTCTCATCCTCCCTCTCACATCATAGAAAGTGTCTGGCAAGTATTCTTCTCCGTCGATTAAATACTCTGCACATTCTGCTATTTCGCCACTTTTGTTTTCTTTCAGGAGAAAAATGGTGCTTCCCATTTTTCCTTTTGCAGTTGGATTTTTCCCTCTGACGATTACATAACCATCAAGTGCTGTTCCTGTATTCTTTTCAACACCTTCTATCTCTATGTGCGGGTGATTTGCTATCCACATGACACCCTCTCTTGCCAGTTCTATCCTTGACAGCTCTTTTACCAGCTGAATCTCCGGAGCAGCTATCCTGGTATCATGACCATCCTCGTCCACATTCCCTTTCAAGGCTACGATGAAGTAGCGTCCTTCTCGGTAGTAGCCCAATACATCAAGCGGATTATCTGTCGCATGAAATCCTGTCCTGGCACAGTATGCTTTTTCTTCTTTGTACCAGACTCCCGGCTTGTACTGGAATGTTCCATTTCCCATCGTGCAGGTGAGGTCTTTATTAAATCCCTTGTACGCTAGTCTCATTTTGTGCCTCCGTAATAAGCTCTGATTGTCTTCTTTCGCTCTGCTAAATTAGGAAATCCGATTGAAATTTCATGGTTGTCTGCTACTTTTGCCACTTCCTTTGCCTGCTGCACAATGCGTTTGTCTACCACCGCTTTTTCTTCAAATCCTTTTTCCAGTAAAATAGCCATATATCCTGCAAGTGAATGCTTCATTACTCCGGCACATACTTTTTCATTTGCAAGACACTCCTGACGTATTTCATCCACCCAGTCCATAAGCACTCCGGCAATCTTTAAATCTTCTGATTCCACTTTCAATCTTCCGTGTGCGGCGGTACATGGTGTTGCCAGTTCTTCCATTTCACCTTCTGCATAATCCTCTGCATCTGCCTTATCCAGTCCATTTTCTTCTGCCAGCACAATGATGGATGCTACATCTCCCTCTTCTTTCAAGCCTGCTGCCGCTTTGTTCAATTCTTCTACTGAGTTTAATTCGCCAAATTTTTCAAACATAATACTTACTTCCTCCTTCTGATTTTTCTCGGCACATAGAATATGTGCGATTTTAAAAAAAATAAAATTCAAATTATTCCGCCACATGATTCTGGCAGTTCCCGGAGCGGACAGAAGTCCGGTCTGCATGTAACATAATCAGTCACTTCTTCACCCATGTCAGGTGCTGTGCAATACAATGTTTTTTCTCCATATCTTGGCGGTTGCTCATCATCTACGAAATCGCACATATCACACGATTCCGGCATATCCATAACTAATACTGCTTTAGCCATATAATTCTTCCTTTCTTCCCTGCACTATCTCTTTTACCTTTTTCTCGTAAAATTCTTCCGAAATATACTGATCTCTATGAGGGAACTTACTGTCTGTCAAAACAGCATAGGCTTCCGCCCAAGACAGACCTCCTCTGGCTGCTAATCTGTCTAATGTCTGTCCACAATGGTTTTTTAATGCCTGTTCTTCATGCGGTTTAATGATATCGTAGGGAATATATTCCTTCCCTTTGTTTGTCATAATCGGAAATTCTTTCATATACTACCTCTATTTCAGTTTATCTATTCTCTTACAATCTCAATATAGATTTGAGAACGTATACCCTCATTGATTATTTTCAATTCGTGAATATCAAAAATATCAAAACCATCAATGCAATCATAATCTTTGGTATACTTTTCTACAAACTCAGACGGTGAACCTTCAAAACAGTATTCCTCATCTATGCCTTCATCTATCCAAAACCATTCTAAAACAACCTTTGTTGTAGCATTTTTACGCTCTGCATATTGCTTTATAAATTCAATTAAACTCATATTTTCCCTTTCTGCCTTTATTGGCTAAATTCTAATTTATTTTTTCTTTCTCTCCTTTCTACTTTCCCATCATATCTGGAAAATCTCTCCAACTCTTTTCCGTTTCCAGTTCATCATTTTTCTTCCGAAGTGTGCGATTTTCCGCTCTTAATTTATTATTTTCTTTCAAGATTTTTTGCAATTCGCAATCCTTTTTATGTTCACATCTTGCATCAGCTGAATACTCTGTGCATATTTTGCATAGATCTTTGCTTTTCACTCGATTCTCCTTTCTACCATCCCGCTATTACATACCCCGACATTAATCCGTATTCAGGAACATTCCGCAGCACATATTCTATCCTCCTGCTTGTCTCACGTCCGGTATATTTCTCCCCATCCCATTCTTTCAATATCAATACATCCCCTTTCTGCAAATTATCTTCATCCTTACGGATTTCAAATTTTTTCTTATCATGTATAACTGCTTCGAAATATTTCGGCAGAATCTTTTTCTTAACTTCTCTCATCTACTCCACCACCTCTCAACATTTTCAAAAACTTTTCATCGTTTCTTTTGCACATCTTTGCTCTTTCACAAGGTTTTTCGCACTTAAAATAGTCACTCCCATATTTCTTGTGATCTGATTTATCGCAATGCTCGCATGGCTTATTCATCTATTCCACCGCCTTTTACAATCTCAATAGCCTTTTCATAGGCTATAAGCATTCCTAATTCCTTTGGTTTATCATTTACAATATCATCAAGTACCCTATTTACTGGTACAAGGCTTTTCAGCTTTTCTAATTGTGTCGCAACCTTTTCTCTATTACAGCAATCCCAGCACTCATCCGGAGTCATCCCTGAATCTTCATAATCCTTCAGTTTTGCCAATGCTCCATATATCTTCTCTTGTACCTGCTGTGTTATCGTCTCGCCCACATGGAGCTGATTCCATTTAACACCTTTCAAAGCCCAGTTGCCTTGTTCATCCTTAATTGTCAGTCTTCCCATCACGCTCTCCTTTCTCCGGAGCATGGTGTATATGTGTGGTCTTTTGTACCTCTTCCAAAAAACGCTCCGCATTCTGTGTTTATGCGGTTTCCATGCCCCGGCTGTGACAGATTTATAAGTTACTTCGTGTATATGTAAGTTAATCTTGGAGGTCTAGACTTCTGCCGCCCTCTGGACAGTTGTTTTGCGGTTTATTTCCTGATCCGAAAAGCTCTTCAATTCTGAAATCTGCCTTTTCTTTCCGGTACAACCTTTATATATAATTCTGTGCTTCATAACAATTGCACTGCTCTGTGGCCAGTTCGTTCAATTCATCCTCGTTGAATTCCTCCAGTGCCTCTACGAGCTTTATCTGACCGCAAAATCTGCAGGCTCCATTTTTTTCTACAGCCCTGTCCTTATTTTCTTTCACTAATTTTTTCAGCATCTTCATACTCCTTTCTTGTATACCAGCTTCTCCCGGTCCCATCCCGGGTACTGCTCTTTCAGGTAACATTCTGCAAAATCAAGCATTTCAGCTCTTAAGCCCTTGTTGCCGTTGTCCAGTAACTGGTGATGACTCCGGCAGGCGGTGACACCGTTCTGCTCCACTCCGAGTCCACCCTGGCTCCGGTTCACCACATGGGCGATATCCCGGATATGTGCCCCGAAGTCCTTCTTTGCAAGTGGCCATCTGCCACTAGCACAGAATATACAGGTGTCTCCGTCTCTGCTAATGATTCTTGCGATTGTGCCCTTATCGAAGGTGCACGCTTTTGTTCTTCTGCTCTTGCTCATACTCTCTCATTCTCCTGTCCTGCCACATGGAATACTTGGTGTGCTCCTCATAGCAAATATTTATATTATGTGGTGCAAGCAGCTCTGCCGCCCGCTGCCATAAAACACTGTGTTTCACCGGCTCTCCGTTCTGCTTCCGAAAGCCATCCGCTATCCATCCATCTAGGAACCGGTTCACACCGGATTCCAGATATTTACTGTCTGTGAATATCTCAAGGTCAGACGCTCTTCTCATATGCTCCATGGCTTTTATCAGCCCCAGCAAGGCTATCTGATTGGCTGTGCCGGTGTCTTTCCCGGTCTCTTCCAGTGTCTTCTCTCCTTCACTGGTATCTGCTTCCAGGATGCCACAGTAACACCCTTCCGCTTTCCGGAGACCATGGTATGAAGTTCTTAAGTAAATCCTTGCTTCCATCTTCAAATTCTCCTATCCAGTTTCTCCTCGGTATATCTCATGTAGGAATACCCGGTATACCGGTTTGTGCCGCTCCGGATGCTCTCCGTGACGATATAATATCCCGGTGTCGGCTTCGGACCGTATAGCAGCAGTTTTCTCATTGTCCACCGCCGGTATCTCTTCCTCTCCGGTTTTGGCCGGATTAAATTCCGGCTGGTGGAATAGCTGTACTCTTCTTTGGTCAGCTTCCGGGGGAGACCTTTCTTCTTTCTCTCTTCCTCATCCGGCACCTTTGCCATATACTGGGCGAGCTGTTCAAAGCCGCCCTCTTCATAGAGGTTTGAGAAAAATATCCTTCCATGCTGCCAGCACTCCTTGATTAATACATCCGTGTCTGCTCCTCTGATTCTGTTCATGATCATGTGGATATGTATGCCGCCTCTGGCTCCGATTTCAATTACTCTCATCCATTTCAGTTCTGCTCCGAACTTTCGGTAGCGTCTTGCCAGCTTTCGCAAAACGTTATTCAGGTCTTCTTTCACTCCCTGCATATCCTTCCGCTCTCCCTTCCGGTATGTGAAGGTCAGCCAGAAGTCATTTTCCACGAAGTTAGCTTTTATCGTCCTGCGGATTCTATTTTTTTTATTAATCTGATTCTGCAATTCTATCTGCCAGGGGGAAGGTCTCTCTCTTGCGGCTCTTTTCTCGCCCTTTGCTCCGTAATTTCCTTCCCACTTATACTCATACTCAATGGAGCCTGGGAAGTTATAAATATCAACACAATATGCCATAGCCTTGTCCTTATCTTTAATATTCCTAATCGAGTTGCGAAAACAGGTCTGAAATGCCCTGTTTCCTTGCATTTTTGCGGCTTTTATGGTATATTGTTCATGCGGGAAGTTTGCAATTCGCCAAATTACTTACAACCCACTTGAGGACGTGCGCCACACGTTCTCTTTTTTTATCTATCCGGCAGCATCCACCACCTGGATATAAACATAATCTCCATACTGTTCTATCCATCTGTAACAGCCCTCCAGTGTATCTCTATATACATCAATGCTTGTCCCGTTCCGGATTGTCTCGCCCTGTCCGTCTCCGTTCAGGTCAATCCCATCCCCGGTATCCGTGAAGTCGAAGTATCCGATAAAGTCACCGATTCCGCCATCTTCTGCGACTGAATACATGATGATTGCCTTTCCCAGCCATTCTTCCTTACCGGCTACGGATAATCCCTCTACCGGCCAGCTACCATTCCGGCACTGGTTTCCAGTCCATGTGTAGCAGGTGCACCGGATGAGGAACGGTTCACCGAGCGGATTCTCCTGTTCCTGCGGTTGCACCGGTGCAACTTCCATCTCTCCGACTGCGTTCATGGTCTTTGCGGTGAAGCTGTTTACTTCTCCGGACACTTCCTGTGGTGATGTCATCCACATGGTGAAAAGGAAAACTGCTACCGCTATTGCCATTAATGTGATTACTCTTACTCTGTAGCGCATTTTTTTCTCCTTATCTCCTCACTCATTTCCTGCACTGCTCCAATTGCTTCCCGCAATGCCGACTCCATCAAGTGGTCATCACTGACATCCTGCTTTTTAATCTCTGCTACTGGCATTCCGGATATAATCATGTACCAGACGCATTCATCCCGATACTGGCTTATCAGTTCATTGATTCTGTCCGTAATTTCCTTTTTCTTCTTTTCTCTCCACTTCTTAAAAAACATATCTTTTTCTTTTCCTTTCTCTTTCTCGCTTCTGGAAGCCCGATCCAAATATGAATGTCTCCATCGATACTATCTCTCCGGTCTTTCTTCGGTGCCTGCTGCAGTACCAGTACATTCCAGTGGAATCTCTGTAGTAATCCGTGATTCTTCCAGCTTTTTCCGTAGAACCTATGTACTCTATCCGGCGATTCTCCGCTTCCCATCCTTCCATGTTCTCAATACTGTATGCCAGTCTATATGCTTTCTTCAGTTCTTCTTTGTCTATTTCAAAGAAGTCTTTCATCTCTTACCACCCAGCATTTTCATATTCTTTTTATAGGCATCCAGTGCATCCCGGTAAATATAATATGTTGTCCTCTTACAGCCTTCTCTTAATACTGCATATCCGATTGGAAGTCTTTCTTTTCTCATCAGATATTTCACTGTCTCATGGTCCATGTTCAGCTCTTCCGCTGCCTGTTTTACAGTTACACGTTCCAGCTTTTCATGTTCTTTTTTTTCACTTTCCATTTTGTCCTCCTATCGTCTCCGGCGCCTGTTTCTGAATTTTTCATATTCTCGTACATCAATCATCCATTTACCGCCGCCGGATGTTTTCCATGCAAATTTCTGCCCCGGAACATGAACATCATTTTTCATATCCCTTACAGAAAATCCCATGGCTCCAAGCTCTGCAATGCTCATCACTGGTTTCTGATACTCCATATTTTTCTCCTTATGCTACTGGCAATTCTTCTTTTGACTCCTCCCGTCTCTTCTCCGCTGTCTGCTCTACTTTTCCTAATATGTAGCCCTTGTCGAAGTCTGATAATTCCGGTAAGACTTTCACCAAGCGCTCCATTACGTTTTTTTCTTTTTCACTCATGTTTTTCACTTCCTCTCTGTTATTGTTGATTGTAAAACTATTATATGTCGGTATCAAACTTTTGTCAACTCTTTTTTGTTGATTTTTTCAACATCTTATGATAGTATAGCGTCAAGGAGGTGATATTATGAATGAGCGTATTAAGAAGATACGGAAAGAGGTTGGATTGACCCAGCAGGAATTTGCTGAGGCAATTAAAGTTAAACGTAATACCGTTGCCACATATGAAATGGGTCGCAGTATCCCAAGTGACGCCGCAATTTCTCTAATTTGCCGTGAATTTGACGTTAATGAAGAATGGCTCAGAACTGGTGAAGGTGAAATGTTCATTGAAAAGACAAAGGATGAGCAGATTGCAGAAATGCTTGCGGACATCCAGCTTTCCGGTGAAGATTCGTTTAAGCACCGATTGGCTTCGGCATTGGCAGCTTTTACAGAAGATGACTGGAATGACCTGGAACGATTGCTTAATAAATTGTCCAGTAAATAATAAAAAAAACAAGGGTAATGCGCAGGCCCTTGGTTCTTTTATTATCTTTATACTTGTTGAAAAAGCCGGGGCAAATGCCCCGGCTTTTTCAACCAATCATTTTTTTCACATATATATAAACCGCTCTAAGCATATGAAGACTATTGCAGTTCATAATCATTTTTGTTATCTCTTTTTTCATTTGTTCCAGCTTCATAACTCAGCCCCCTTTCTGCTATGAGTTTACCACTACTTCTCCCCACAGAAAAGTGTTTCGCTTAAGAATTCCGAATATCCGGAGAAATTCTAAACATTTGGCTTATTTCTTCTATCTTTCGCACAATTCTATTCTGTATACAAATCTCTGATTCTTACCCCCATTGCTTTTGCTATTTTTTCTAAAGCTCTCAGTGTTGGTGATGTTCTTCCGCTCTCATAGTCATACAGGGTGCTTTCTCCTATCCCCGTCAGTTCTGCCAACTCTGGCATTGTGATATGTTTCTCCCTTCTGATTTGCCAGATTAGTATTTCCATGTAAATATTCTATCATTGTGCCTGCTGCACATCCACTGGTAATGTATTCCATTTCATTTTATCTTGACCTTTCTTATTTTATTTTCTATAATTTCCTTAATATTATTTTTATACGAGGTATTGGGTTATGAAAAAAAGAGTCTTTCTTTTTACATTTTTAGTTTTTATTTCTATCTTTTCACTAAATGCTTTTGCTCATCCAGGAAGGACAGATTCTTCTGGAGGTCACTACAACCGCTCTACCGGCGAGTATCATTATCATCATGGCTACCCTGCGCACCAGCACCCTGATGGTGTTTGTCCTTACGATGATTCTGAATCAGATAGTAATGATGAATCAGTGGCTGTCGCTACATCTGATTCCTATTTTCGTTATTGGCTTTTTGGAGGTCTTTTCTATATATTTCTTTTTGTGGCAATATATATTTACAATAAAATACACCCCCTCAATGAAGGAGATTCTTATTTTTCAAAATTTGTGTGGGTTATTTTTCTTATTGCCTATGTTGTTTTAATTGTATCCTTGTTTTTTTCGGTTGATTTGCAATTATTTATTGAAGCACTCGTTCGCATTGACATCTGTGCATTATTCCTTTTGCTCATTCTTCCACTATTGAAATTAATTCCTTTTTTTGATAATGAAACCTTTGTGAATCTTGTAGAAAAACTTTTCTTCATATTCCTAATTATGTTCTTTGTTTTACTATTGCCGTTTCTTTGTGTGATGTTTATCAATAGATAACTTTTTTCAATTTTGGAGGTGTTAATCATGAAATTACCTAATGGCTATGGCGGAATTGTTAAGCTCTCTGGCAAGCGGCGTAAACCCTATGCCGTTCGTGTCTCTTATCTTGAAGAACAACCAGATGGAACTATAAAGCGCAAAAGAAAATATCTGGAATTTTTCACTAAACGAGACAGTGCACTTGCTTATCTCGCAGAATATAACAATGGTTCTGTTGTTTCTGAGCATCAAAAATATACTGATGTTCCAACCTTTGCAGAAATGTATGAGAAATGGAAAAAATATCGTTGCTCATTAAAAAATAAGCCAGGAGCTGCTACCTGGAAAAATTATGATATTGCTTTTTCAATGTACGCTCCAGTTCATTCCAAAAAAATTATATCTATTCGGGCGCAAGACCTCCAGGACTGCATTACTGCTCACAACAGTAAATCCCGCTCTACAATAGGAAATATGCGTGCTATCGTTCGTGGTATGTGGAACTATGCAATTGCCAATGAATACACGGAAAACGATATTACGCAACGGCTCGTCTTTGAATACACGGATTCAGACACTCCCGTCCATACAAGATTCACGGATGCTGAGATTGCTCTTCTTTGGAATTCCTTGTGGTCCATCAACAATGTCGATATTATTTTAATTTATATTTATACCGGGCTCCGCCCAGCAGAATTGTTGGAAATTAAGTCTGAAGATGTTCACCTTAATGAGCGGTATATGATTGGTGGTATGAAAACAGCAGCTGGTCGCAATCGTATTATACCTATACACGAAGCAATTGTTCCTTTGGTAGAATATCGTCTCAAACAGCAGCGTCCATACCTTATCACAAATAAATACGGCAATATGTATACTCGTGCAGTTTATACAGCAAGTAACTGGATCACTGTCATGAAAAAACTCAATCTTAATCATGCTCCGCACGATTGTCGATATACATTCGCTTCTTTGGCAGATAATGTCTGTATGAATGAAACGTCAAAAAAAATAATAATGGGACATGCCGTTTCTAATAAATCCGGAACTGCTTTTAAGACTGGCGGCTCCGGCGATGTAACTCAAAGCGTATATACCGAAAAAACAATCCCTGAGTTAGTAAACGAGGTCAATAAATTACCAATTTCTTTTGTGTAACCCACTTGCAACCCACTTGTAACCCACTTGTAACCATCGACCTTATTTTTCCACCTTTTTACTCCTTTTATGTGAAAATTCTGACAATAAAAAAAGCCCCGAAACATAAGGTTTCGGGGACTTTCTTTTTATTATTAGCAGACACCCTGAGCGAGCATAGCCTCAGCTACTTTTTCGAAGCCTGCGATGTTAGCTCCTGCTACATAGTTACCTTCCATGTTGTAACGTTTTGCAGCATCATCAATATTATGATAGATATTTACCATAATCTGTTTTAACTTAGCATCTACTTCTTCGAATGTCCAGCTTAAACGCTCTGAGTTCTGGCTCATCTCTAATGCAGAAGTTGCAACTCCACCTGCGTTAGAAGCTTTACCACAGATGAACCATACTCCGTTATCCTGTAAGTATTTGGTTGCATCTAAGGTTGTAGGCATGTTAGCACCTTCACAAACTGCTTTACATCCGTTTGCTACTAACTGTTTTGCATCATCGATAAGGAGCTCGTTCTGTGTAGCACATGGAAGAGCGATATCACATTTAATCTGCCATACGCCACGGCCTTCATGATATTCTGCACTCTTTCTTGCAGCAGCATACTCAGTAAGACGAGCACGTTTTACTTCTTTTACTTCTTTTAATAATGCAACATCGATTCCTTCCGGATCATAAATCCATCCGGTAGAATCAGAACAGGTAACAACTTTTGCACCCATCTGCTGCGCTTTCTGGATAGCGTAGATTGCAACGTTACCAGCACCAGATACAACAACTGTCTTACCTTCCATAGATTCACCATGGCATTTCATTAATTCTTCTGTAATGTATAAAAGACCATATCCGGTAGCTTCTGTACGAGCTAAAGATCCACCATAGGTAAGTCCCTTACCTGTCAGAACACCTTCGTACATTCCACGGATTCTCTTATACTGTCCAAACATGTATCCGATTTCTCTTGCACCTGTTCCGATATCTCCTGCCGGAACATCAACGTCAGCGCCAATATATTTACAAAGCTCGGTCATAAAGCTCTGGCAGAATGCCATTACTTCACGGTCTGATTTTCCCTTAGGGTCAAAGTCAGAACCACCTTTACCACCGCCGATTGGAAGTCCTGTTAAAGAGTTTTTAAATACCTGCTCAAATCCTAAGAATTTGATGATTCCGATATTTACGGAAGGATGGAGACGAAGACCTCCCTTGTACGGTCCAATAGAATTGTTGAACTGTACTCTGTAACCTGTATTAACCTGAACCTGTCCCTTGTCATCTACCCAAGGTACACGGAATTTAAGCTGTCTATCCGGCTCGGTTATTCTCTCAAGTAATGCTTCTTTACGATATTTCTCCTCATTTGCTTCGATTACCGGTCTTAAAGACTCCAGTACTTCTTCTACTGCCTGAAGGAATTCTGGCTCAGAAGCGTTTTTTGCTTTTACTCTTTCTAATACTTCATCAACGTAGCTCATATTATATCTCCTTTACATATTAATTTGAGTATTATATATACATCAACACTACTATTTTAGTATGAAATGAATTTTTTCGCAACGTTTTTTTCATATTTGTGTCAAAAACTTTATACTTTTGTGTACTTTTTCTTCTTTTTTGCAAGTTTTGTACCAGGAAAATTCATTTTTGTAATTAAAAAGAAGTAGAAAACAGTTTTTTATTTCCCTTTTCCACTTCTTTTTTTGTATAAATATACTATTTTTTATTTTTCAGATATGGTTCATATTTCTTCTGGAAGAACTTCACCAGTTTTCCCAGTGTTCCAATCAGAATCTCACTCTCCTGGTCACTCAGGCTCTCCTTGATATCATGTATCATATTGCTGTGAAAACGTGCATGATGCTCATATGCCCGGACTCCGGAATCGGTGAGTGATACACGGACTACCCTTTTATCCCTGTCATTTCTGCAACGATTTACATAACCTTTCTGTTCCAGTGCTTCAACAGCTTTTGTCAGGGTTCCTGTTGTAACATTCATCCTCGCCGCCACTTCCGACATCCGCTTTGGTTCATCCAGACCAATTGCTTCAATAATATGCATATCATTTCCGGAAATGTTCATGAATTCTCCGGAGATTAAGCATTTTTCCTCAATTTCCATCAAATCATTAAACAGCTTTACCAGAATGTCATTTAAGGTTTTATCCGCATTCATTCTTATCTCCTTTTACCAGACCAGTACCGCTGCGCCCCATGTGAGTCCGCCGCCGAAACCAGCCAGTACAACTTTATCTCCTCTATGTATCATACCATGCCGGTTGATATTATCAAGCAAAATCGGCACACTTGCTGCCGAAATATTGCCACATTCTGTCAGATTTACCGGGAATTTTTCCATCGGCTGTTTCAATCGTTTTGCTACCGCCTCAATAATTCTTAAGTTTGCCTGATGTAATACGAAAAGCGAAATTTCCTCTGCCTTTAAATCTGCCTCTTCCAGCACCTTTGTAATGGTTGCCGGAACTGTGCGGACAGCAAATTTATAAACCTCCTGTCCATTCATGCTTACATAACCCAGAGGACTTTCCATCTTATGATATGGATTATTGACCGGACGGTTCTCACATGCCAGTACCAGTCCCTTCGCACCATCTGAGCCCTGCACCACATGGCAGATATTTTCTTCGTCTGCCCGGACTACCGCTGCTCCTGCGCCATCTCCAAAAAGAACACAGGTACTGCGGTCATTCCAGTCCATAATTTTAGAAAGTACTTCTGCTCCGATTAAGAGTGCATTTTTAAATCTGCCACTGGCAATATATGCCTGTGCTGTACTCAATGCAAATAAGAATCCGGAACATGCTGCACCAAGGTCAAAGGCTACGGCATTCACTGCTCCGATTTCCCGCTGCACTTCACAGGAAAGTGTCGGCACAAGATGATCCGGTGTTACCGTCGCTGCAATAATAAGTTCCACTTCTTCCGGCTTCATGTCTGCATCTGCAAGTGCTTTTTTTGCAGCTTCTGTGGCAAGTGATGTTGTTGTCTCTTCCGTTGCAAGGTGTCTTGTTTTTATTCCTGTTCTGCTGGAAATCCATTCATCGGAAGTATCCATAATCTGACTTAAATCGTCATTGGTAATTTTTCTTTCCGGTAACGCGCTTCCAGTTCCACATATTCGAATGTTCATGCTCTGCTCCTTTAAAATTTACGGAAACGTTCATAACGTGCTTTTGCAATCTCTTCTCCGCTCTTTCCTTCATATGATTCTAAAAATTCACGGATACATTTATGCATATAAACTGCAATGGAACTCAATGCCTCATCATCTGCTCCACCATACTCCGGTATAATTTTCTCGATAATGCCAAGTTCTAAAAGATCCTTTGCTGTTATCTTCATTACTTCTGCTGCTTCTTTGGCACGCTTGCCATCCTTCCAGAGAATAGATGCAAAGCCTTCCGGAGAAAGTACGGAATAAGTTGCATTCTCCATCATGCAGACTTCATTTCCAACTGCCAGTGCCAATGCACCACCACTTCCGCCTTCTCCTATCATAAAGGTAATAACCGGAACTTTCAACCCTGACATTTCATAAAGATTTCTTGCAATAGCTTCTCCCTGTCCGCCTTCCTCTGCTTCCATACCGCAGAATGCTCCGGCTGTATTAACAAAGGTGATAACCGGACGATGGAATTTTTCTGCCTGCTTCATCAGGCGGATTGCTTTACGGTATCCTTCCGGAGACGGCATTCCGTAATTATGACGCATGCAGTCCTTCATGTCCTTTCCCTTCTGGATTCCGATTACCGTAACCGGTTGTCCGTCAAGGTATGCGATACCGCCCACAATTGCCGGGTCATCCCTGTAATAACGGTCTCCATGAAATTCTATGAATTTGGTAAAGATACTGTTGATATAATCCTCTGCGGACAGACGGTCTACCTTACGTGCCATCTTAACCTTTTCCCATGCACTCTTTTCTTTTGTATTGTAAGCGCGTTCCCGCATCAGCTCTGTCGGTCTTCCATCTACTTCAGTTGCCGGGTCAAATTTGGCATATCCACTTACTTTATGCATACGAAGGATTTCATACAGACGTTTCTTTAAATCTTTCCGCTCTACAATGGCATCCACAAAACCATGCTCTAACTGGAACTCTGCTCTCTGGAATCCCTCCGGCAGTTTCTGTCCGATGGTCTGCTCAATTACTCTTGCTCCGGCAAATCCAATCAGTGCGCCAGGCTCTGCTAAAATAATATCACCTAACATAGCAAAGCTTGCTGTTACACCTCCGGTTGTCGGGTCAGTTAATACAGAAATATATAAAAGTCCGGCATCGGAATGTTTCTTTAAAGCTGCTGCTGTCTTTGCCATCTGCATCAGGGATACAATACCCTCCTGCATTCTGGCTCCGCCGGAACAGCAGAAAAGAATAACCGGAAGTTTTTCTTCCGTAGCACGTTCTACTGCTCCCGCAATTTTCTCTCCGACGGCATGACCCATGCTTCCCATCATAAATCTGGCATCACACACACCAATAACCGCATCTTCTCCGTAAATCTTACCTTTTCCTACGGTAACTGCTTCTTTTAATCCGGTTTTCTCACGGACTGCCGTCAGCTTATCGACATAGCCCGGAAAATCCAGTGGATTTGTTCCATGCTCTTCGGCAAACCATTCTTCAAAGCTCTGTGGGTCTAATACCATTTTCAGGCGGTTTCCGGTTTTTACGCGGAAATATGCTCCACACTCATAACAGACATAGCGGTTTCTTACTACCTCTGCTTTATTTACCATTTTGCCACAGGCTTTACATAGTACTTCCTCTTTCCTTTTTTCTTCCTGTAAAATACCTTCTGCGGCATCCTTTACGGCTTTATTTTCCTTGATTTTATCCAGTAATCTGCTCACTTTACTCACCACTTCCAATCGCAAATGTCAACTCTGCTGTTGCAGCTATTTTTCCATCTACTGTTGCAGTTGCCTTTCCAATTCCAATCGGTCCCTTTACTTTTATGATTTCTGTTTCTAAAACAAGTACATCCCCCGGAACCACCTTTTTCTTAAATTTTGCATTGCTGATTCCTGCAAAATATGCGGTTTTTCCTTTGAATTCATCCTGACAGAGCATAGCTACCGCACCGGTCTGTGCCAGTGCTTCTATAATTAAAACACCCGGCATTACCGGTTCTCCCGGAAAATGTCCTGCAAAATAAGGTTCATCAAAGGTAACACATTTTTTTCCTACTGCACGAAGTCCCGGCACCAGTTCTTCAATCGTGTCAATCAGAAGAAACGGATGACGATGTGGGATGATTTCCATAATTTCTTTCGTTGTCAGTACTGACATAGTTCCCTTCTCCTTTATGCCTGATATTTTTTCAGAAGCAGACTTGCATTATGTCCGCCAAAGCCCAGTGAATTGCTGATGGCATATGGCACTTCTTCTTCATATGCCTCTTTGCAGTAATTCAAATCCAGTTCTTCATCCGGTGTCTCATAACCTACCGTTGCATGAATGTAACCTTCTTCGATTTCCTTTACACAGGTCAGGCACTCGATGGCTCCTGCTGCTCCAAGAAGATGTCCAATCATGGATTTGGTGGAATTAATCCGGATATCCTTTGCATGCTCACCAAACGCCAGCTTGATTGCTCTTGTCTCAAATAAGTCATTATGATGGGTGCTGGTTCCATGGGCATTGATATAAGTAATTTCCTCCGGATTTACACCGGCATCCTTCATTGCATTTATCATTGCGGTTGCTGCGCCTGCACCATCCTCTGCCGGAGATGTAATATGGTATGCATCCGAAGAACATCCATATCCGGTTACTTCTGCATAAATCTTTGCTCCACGTTTCTTTGCATGCTCTAATTCTTCTAAAATTACAATTGCGGCACCTTCTCCCATAACAAATCCACTTCTGTTTTTATCAAACGGAATGGATGCATGTTTTGGATCATCCGAAGAAGTAAGTGCGGTTAAAGATGTAAATCCTGCTATTCCAAGCGGAGTAATGCAGCTTTCTGTTCCACCTGCCACCATCACTTCTGCATCACCATACTGGATGGTACGAAAGGCTTCACCAATGGCATTCGTTCCGGATGCACAGGCGGTACTGATATTTAAGCTCTTTCCTTTTAATCCAAACTGAATGGATACATTTCCTGCTGCCATATTGGAAATCATCATCGGGACAAATAAAGGATTTACTCTTCCCGGACCCTTTTCCACTAATTTGCTATGCTCTCTTTCGATTGCCTGTAAACTTCCGACTCCGGAACTGATGGAAGTACCCACACGGTATGCATTCTCTGCCTCCATGGAAAGTCCGGAATCCTCCAGTGCTTCTCCGGCTGCCGCTACGGCAAACTGGCAGAATGCTTCCATTCTCTTTGCAGAGCGGAAATCCATATATTCTTTTGCATCAAAATCCTTTACTTCTGCTGCAAGATGACATTTATAGTCTGTTGCATCAAAATGTGTAATCTCTCCAATACCTACCTTCTGCTGCTTTACTGCAGACCAGAATTCCGGCACATTATTTCCAATTGGTGTAATCGCACCCAATCCTGTTACTACAACTCTACGATTCATGTTCTTATCCTCTCTATCTAAACAATCCATCTCACGTTATTCGTCATCCGCTGTTTTTTCTAAGCTTTTACATCAGCCAGTATTATTTCTGCATCTACATAGTCATTCCGCCATCTACAGCAAGCACCTGTCCTGTGATATAACCTGCCTCTTTGGATGCTAAGAATGCAACTGCTGCCGCAATTTCTTCCGGCTTTCCGATTCTTCCCAGTGGAATGTTATGAAGCATATGTTCTTTTACCGTATCCGGCAAATCCTTTGTCATATCGGTCTCAATCATTCCCGGTGCTACTACATTTGCAGTAATACCGCGGGTGGAAAGTTCTCTTGCAACACTCTTAGTCAATCCAATGACTCCTGCTTTGGCTGCACAGTAATTTGCCTGGCCGGCATTTCCGGTAATTCCGGATACAGATGATATATTGATTATCCTTCCACTTTTCTGTTTTAAGAAATAACGGGATGTATGATGAATGGTATGGAATACACCCTTTAAGTTTGTCTCATAGACTGCATCAAATTCTTCATCATTCATCTTCATCACAAGATTATCTCTTGTAATTCCTGCATTATTTACAAGAATATCCAGATGTCCGTATTTCTTTATGATATCTCTGATCATGGTCTGACATGCCTCGTCATCTGCCACATTGCACTGATAGGATTCTGCTCTGCCACCTATATCGGTAATCATTTTTACTACTTCTTCAGCCCGCTCTTTACTGCCATTGTAATTTACAATTACCGTTGCTTTGTCTTCTGCCAGACGAAGTGCAATGGCACGGCCGATTCCTTTGGCTGCACCGGTTACCAGTGCTACTTTATTCTCCAACATAGGCTTTATAATCCTCCAGTTTTTCAATGCTTACCGTTTTGACATCCCGGTTGATTTTACGCATAAATCCAGATAAAGTATGTCCCGGTCCGATTTCTACGAATTCATCATAACCGTCTGCAATCAGACGCTCGATGCTCTGCTGCCATCTTACAGAAGAAGATACCTGCTTCTTTAACAGTTCTTTTACCGGTTCTGTTGTGGTAACGTAATCTGCCGTCACATTGGTTACATATGGAATAGTGAAGTCCTGCAGCTTTGTATTTTCCAATACTTCTGCTAATTTTTCTCCGGCTCCGGTTAACATGGCGGAATGGAACGGTCCACTTACTTTTAATGGAACCACACGCTTTGCTCCAGCTTCCTTTAATGCTGCACCGGCCTTTTCTACTGCCGCCTCTTCTCCTGTAATTACAATCTGTCCCGGACAGTTATAATTTGCTATAGATACAATTCCTTCGGTATTGCTGCATACTTCTTCAATCGCTTTCGCATCCAGTCCTAAGACTGCTGCCATTGCTCCGCCGGTTGGTACTGCTTCCTGCATAAAGATTCCTCTTGCACGAACGACACGGAATGCATCTTCCATACTCATGACACCGGATGCAATCAATGCGCCGTATTCTCCAAGGCTTAATCCTGCACAAGCTGCCGGTTCTTTTCCAGCTTTCTTTAATGCTGCATAAATTGCTGCCTCTGTGGTCAGCATGGCAATCTGTGTATACTCTGTAATATTGATCTCTTCATTTTCTTCAAAACAAAGCTTTGCAATATCAAGTCCGGTTACTTTTGAAGCAAGCTCATATACGGCTTTACTCTCTTCACAGGCATCATAGAAATCTTTGCCCATTCCAATATACTGCGCTCCCTGTCCAGGGAACATGAATACAACCTTACTCATTTTCTTCTCCTTATTTCCGATTCATCAGACGTTCTGCTTCTGATACGATAGAAGTAATAATTTCCTTACAGGACAATTCATCCTGTATCATTCCGGCAATCTGACCTGCCATCAGACTTCCATTTACCACATCGCCGTCCATCACTGCTTTGCGGAGGGAACCAAGGGTAAGCTGTTCTAATTCATCTAATGTTGCGCCTTCTTTTTCCATCTTCAGATACTCACGGCTCATCTTATTACGGATGACACGGATTGGATGTCCGGTACTGGAACCTGTTATTTCAGAATCAATGTCTTTGGATTTTATCAGCTTCTCTTTGTAGTTTGCATGTACGATAGATTCTTTAGCTGCCACAAATCTTGTTCCCATCTGAACTGCTTCTGCACCCAGCATAAATGCTGCAGCCATTCCTCTTCCATCTGCAATTCCTCCGGCTGCAATCACCGGTGCATCAATGGCATCTGCCACCTGTGGCACCAATGCCATGGTTGTAGTGGAACCGATATGGCCACCGGATTCCATTCCCTCTGCCACAACAGCATCTGCGCCACCGCGGACCATAAGTTTTGCCATGGCTACACTTGCTACTACCGGAATTACTTTAACACCTGCTTCTTTCCAGAGGCTCATGAATTTGGCTGGATTTCCGGCTCCTGTTGTGACAACCGGAACCTGCTCCTCAACTACCACCTTTGCCACTTCCGGTGCATTCGGATTCATCAACATGACATTCACACCAAATGGTTTGCTGGTGCGTTCCTTCACCTTGCGAATCTGCTCCCGAACCACTTCAGGTGGAGCACTGGCTGCACCGATAATACCAAGTCCACCTGCTTCAGATACTGCAGCAGCCAGATGATATTCTGCAACCCATGCCATTCCGCCCTGGATAACAGGCTCTTCTATTCCTAACAGTTCTGTGATTCTTGTTTTCATCTTTTATTCCTCAACGCCCTTTGCTTTTAAGTAGTCAATAACATCTCCTACAGTTGCGATTTTCTCTAAATCTTCTGACGGAATCTCTACACCGAATTCCTCTTCCATGCTCATAACCAGTTCAAACAAGTCTAAAGAATCTGCTCCTAAATCATCCTTGAAATTGGATTCTGCTTTTACCTCTCCATCATAGTTTAACTGCTCTTTGATTAATTCTGCTAATTTCTCTAACATTATTTTGTTCTCCTTTTTTGTCTTTTCTTTGATAATACTTTGAGTTACAAATATTTTGATTATCAAATTATTTGTAACTCAAAGTATATACATAAGCATTTCTGTTGTCAACTATATTTTTACTCAAGGAATAAAGAATGTGCCTTGGCACATTCCCGCGCCTGCGGCGGTCGCTTGCGACATCTACCTTATACGCCGCAGTGTGCATCCTCGCGGAGCGTTTTTTACTTTACAGGAAAGCAATTTCCTGTAAAGCAAAAAAGACAGTGTCGGAACTTTTCTGTTCTTTCACTGTCTTATGTTGGTTACTTCTTTTATTTTTCTATCGCTTATGCAGCTTTCTTACGATTTGATACTACAAAGTAAACACCTACTAATAATACTCCGATGCATAAGAAGAATACCGGATTGATACCGTCACCTGTCTTTGGTGTGCTGTCCTTCTCATGGTTGTCGGAAGTTACAGTCTTACCGGAATTGCTGTTCTTGGTAGCGCCAATCACATTTCCGCCGGTCACTGCTGTGCCGCCACCGGTTACTGTAGTAGCGGAACCACTTCCGTTGTTGCTGTTGGAAGTATCTGTTGAACCATTGCTATTGGAATTATTTCCATTATCCGGAGTCGGCTGTGGATTCTCCCCTCCAAGGCTCTGGAAACTGATTCCATTTCCGGTTGCATATACCTGTGCCTGTGTTCCTGAATAACCGGAAATTGTGGATGGACTCCAGCTGCTCTGGCTTCCGATTGACGTTACACTTGCCGGAATCAAAATTGTACTGATACTGCTGCCGCTGAACGCATCTGTTTCAATGGTATTAACAGAATCCGGAACCGTCAGCGAAGTAACCGACTTGCAGTTTGCAAAAGCTCCTGCTCCGATGGTTACAGTACTGGTCACAATTTTTGCACTGGATTTTCCCTCCGGGCAACGGATTAACTTGGTCATTGCTTTGTTATAAAGACATCCGTCACTGGATGCATATGTACCATTTCCTGATGCAACACTGATGGATGCCAGTCTGCTGCAGCCGGTAAATACGTTGCTTCCGATGCTGGAAACGCCAGCCGGAATTGTAATTCCGGTTAAAGAAGTACAATCATAAAATGCTTTATCCCCGATGCTTCCTACGGATTCTGGAATTGTAAACTGGGATAATGAACTGCACTCTGCAAATGCCTGGGAACCAATGGATGAAATTGAAGTTCCAATAGATACACTGGTAAGGCTTGTACAGTTATAAAATGTCTCTGCCGGAATAGAACCGATATCTCCTTCTATGCTGACAGAACCAAGGCTTGTACAGTTATAGAAAACTGCGGTTCCCATTCCAGTCACATAAGATGGAATCGTTACACTTGTAATGGATGTATTGGATGCAAATACACCACTTGCAATTGTAGATACTGACTCTGGAATTGTAATTGCTCCACCAGCTCCGCTGTAGGCAACCAGTGTTCCACTGTCATCTACTGTAAATCCATTTTCATCTGTTGTCTCGTCTGCCCGGACTGTCTGTCCCGGCATCACTGCCAGCAGCAAACATACTGCTGCAAAAATAGAAAATCCTTTTTTCAATATCTGCATCTCTCATCTCTCCTAGCTTTATCTGCTTGATACATTATACTTCTTATCTGCTTACTGTACACGCTTTGCCAGTATAAACATTCTTCCGTCCTGTGTATAATTATTGCAGGTAGAAAGAGTCAGCAGCTGGTCTCCATAAGTACTGTCTATCTCTGTGCCATATACAGAAAGCTGTGCCACATTATTTAAATATTCCTGATATTCTTCTTCGGAATCTGCATTCAGAAAATTATAATACCGGAATACATTTTCATCCTGATACTGGACCTCCGATAATCCCACTTCAATGACTTCATAGACTCCTCTTTCATAAAGAGTATTAAATTCTATCGTCTTATGGGCATTGTAGAAATCTTCGTCCAGATATTTCTTTAATTCGCCAAACATCATTCCGCTTTTCATATTATGTCCGTAAATGATGATATTGGTATCCCTGTTTATGTAATCATTTCTGGCATCGATAAAAAGGGTGCCATTCAGGTCGTCATTTTTATCAAAATCATGTTTCAGATAATAATCCGGTTCTTCCTGTGAAGACTGCATGACCGGATAATCAATATCCGTATCCGGAATATGTAACCATCCGATTAATTCCGGATTTTCCGCATACAGGGAAACATAATCCTCTAACATAATCAGTGGCTGCTCTGTTGTCTCTCCTGTTTCAGTTGCATCTTCTGTGATTTCCGGATTCATCTGCTCCGTTCCTGTTACAAGGTGCTCTACTACATTATTCTGTTTCTTATTCTGTAAATCCTTAAGCCTGTTAGCAGCTTTATAATCCGCATATTCCGAAATCGCATAATATCCGATACAGGCTGTCGCAACAATGATGCATACGATGCCAACCACCTTCTGCCAGGTAAAATGAAATGGCAGCTTTGCTTCTGCTTCCGCTTCTTCCTTGGCAATTTTTTCTTCTATCATGTTCTGCGAACTATCCGCAACAATATCTGAAATGCACCAGAAGAACGATTTTCCGATTTCACTTTTAAAACGGATTTTCTTCGTGCGCATCATGGTATATAACCGGATTGCCACTTCCGGATCATAAATATCCAGTTCATCGGTAATATACTTGATTTTCTTTAAATCTTCCTGCGCCTGCCTGTATTCCCTTAAGGTTTCGAATTCATAATCGCCTATTTTATAAATCTTTTCATCCATAATTTATGATTCATCTGCCTTATCTTCTCATGGTCCAGGTAGTTTTATTATAGGTCATTTTGTCATCTTTCGCAAGATTTTTCCGCAAGATATACACAATGTACCATTTCTCATTTTTATATCGTCTATATCTTGCGCTTTCTTTAGTCTAAATTGGATTTTTCCAGCAAATAACGGAACATCTGCTCCGCTGCTTCCTTATGTTCGGAGCCAAGGGCAATTCCAAGAATACATTCCTTTTCATAATAACCGTGTTCAACCGGCCAGCTTCCGGCTCCCAGACGGATGCCTGCTGCAAAAGTATCTCCGGTGTCCTTATCCTCTACATAGAAGATATAATCCTTTAACTGTTCCAGCTCGTCTTTGGAAAAGTACTGCGTCAAATCTGCTATGGCACCAGACTGGGCAAGATTTTCAAAAACCATTTCATCGGCACCCAAAACATCTACTCCACCGCCTGCAATCACTGTCTGCAGGGACTGATAGGAATAGAGATTACTGGTATCTGTGCTGGTTAAATCCACATAATATGCATCATTTACCACAACCTCCTGGGCTGCTGTATCATATCCATATTGCTCCATGAATTCTGAGAAATCCGGTTCTTCATCTGCCGGCATACTCTTTGCATTTACTAATACAATCTGGGAAACATCTTCCTTTGTGGTCATATAATGATGTACCGTCATACCAATCAAAATAATCACTGCAACTGCTGCCAGTATTACAAGTCTGTAATAGTCCCAGACAAATCCGATCCGCTGTTTCCAGGTCATTGTCTTTAAATCAGCTTTCTTTTCCATATTATCGCCTTTCTTCCTCTGCCGGAGCTATATTATCTCCTGTAGTGTCATTCTCTACGGTATCATTCTCTGCTGCATTACCCTCTGTCACATCTGTGTCACTCTCCGCATCAGCATCATTGCCTGTGCCAAGAGGTGCCACAAAATCTGCATACGGTAATTCTTTATGTAAATTTTCCATATAATCATACCAGATTTCTCCCGGATAGCTGGCTCCTGTCAGTCCTGGAAGTTCTGCCGGAATATCATATCCAACCCAGACGCTGGTGGTGTAATACTTTGTATAGCCTACAAACCAGCCATCCTTATTGGAATTGGTGGTTCCTGTTTTCGCTGCACTGGCAGTCTCGGACAATGCCAGTCCCTTTGCTGTTCCTTGTGTCAGAACACCCTCTAATATATTGGTCATCCAACGGGCTGCATTGGTTTTATAAACCTGCTTTTCATCGACAATTTTCTGATAGATTGCATTTCCGTCTGCATCCTGTATCTCTACAATGCAGGTAGGCTCCCGGTATTTTCCATCATTTTCTATGGTGGCATAAGCCGCCGCCATTTCTACCGGAGAGACTCCATTGGTAAATCCACCCAGGGATGCCGCCGGTCTTTCATCCTCCGGGGACAGCTTTGCGAAATTCATCTCCTTCAGATAGGAAATTCCTGTAACGGGAGTCATCTCTTCCAAAAGATTCCACGCCACTGTATTAATGGAATTTTCTACTGCATAACGCAAGGTTACGCTGCCAAGATACCTGCCACTGGCATTTTCCGGTCCATCCTCAATCGGTGCATCTTCCACCACAGTATCCGGGGTATAGCCCCGCTCCAACGCCGGTGTGTATACAATCAACGGTTTGATGGCACTGCCCGGCTGCCGGTAACTCTGATAGGCGCGGTTTAGCATATGCCCGTCATATTCCTGACTTCTGCCGCCTACAATTGCCTTTACAAAACCGGTCTCATTGTCAATGCATACTGCCGCACTCTGCAATGTATAAATGCCCTCTTCATTGACATCGGTAAAATCCTGCAGCTTCTCATCCACTGCATTCTGAAGCTGCTCTTCCATATTTAAATCAATGGAAGTATAGATTCTATAGCCTCCTGTATAAAGAGACTGTTCGCAGGTTTTATACTGCTCCTGATAGGCATCTTCATAGGTCTTTCGATCTTCCTCCGAAGAAAAATCTGTCCGGAATTCAAAACCCTGCTGCTCCATCAATGCCCGTGTTGCACAATAGCAGGCATAGGTCTCTACCGCATCATAACGCTTTGTTGGCTCTGCTGTGCTGAGTACAATCGTTTCCTGTCTGGCATCCTTATATTCCCTGCGGCTGATTTTGCCATCTTCATACATGTTTTTTAAAATGCGGTCACGTCTTCCTAACGTATTATCCGGGTTCTTATAAGGATTATACATCGTCGGATTATTCGGTATCGCACAAAGATATGCCATCTGGGACAATGACAAAAATGAAACATCTGTATCAAAATATCCCCGGCTCGCCGCCTGAATGCCATAATATCCATTTCCAAAATAAATATTATTAAGATAAAACTCTAAGATTTCATCCTTGGTATATTTCTTTTCCAGCTCTGTGGCAATGAAAATTTCTTCCATTTTTCGCTGCCACGTTCTGTCATTATTTAGGAAAATGGTTCTTGCAAGCTGCTGCGTAATGGTACTTCCGCCCTGGGTTACTTCTCCATTACGCACCATCGCCCAGACTGCACGGATAATTGCCTTAAAATCAATTCCGCCATGACTGTAAAATTTTTTATCTTCTATACTGACCATGGCTTCTTTGACTTCTTCCGGTATCTCATCACTGGTCAGATAGCTTACATCCTTGGTGCCACGAAGTGACATGATTCTCGTTCCATTCACATCATAAACCTGGCTGGTCTGCTCCGCCCGGAATGTGTCCTTCGTTGACTCTTTTACAAACCGGACTGCCTCTTCATGCATGGCACTGACCTGACTGGCATACCCGCCAAAATAGTAATACGCCAGCCCGCCGATTACCAGAAGTACCAGAACTATCTGCAGCTTTACAAAAAGCCAGAAACCACGGTATTTCTTTTTCCTTTTTTTCTTCTCTTTATGGGACATGGGTTTCCTCCGTATTGCTCTATTTTACACTGTTCCATAAAAAGATACAAGGCTACTGTTCCATTTGTCTTCCTAAAAATCCCGCCGCTGTAATAGCAAGCTTGCTTTCGGTTTCTCCCATTTTTGCAGTTTCATTTTTCTCATATAAAACAACTGCTCCGATGGCATCTCCTTCACAGATAATCGTGCTGATTGCCTGGTCATGATAGTTACCGGTATCATCTAAGGTAATTCGTACAAATTTGCTGTCTCCCTGCTGTGCAAGAATATTTTTCCGGTCTTCGATCAGTTCCTCTAACTGCCTGCTGATTGGTTTTCCTTCGAATTCCTTCTTTCCGTTTCCTGCAGCCGCAATCACATGGTCCCGGTCGGTAATACATACCAGATGCCCGGTGCTCTGCGCAAGGCTCTCCGCATACTGTCCGGCAAACTGGCTCAGTTCTCCAATCGGTGAATATTTCTTAAGAATAATCTCACCTTCCCGGTCTGTAAAGATTTCCAGCGGGTCACCTTCCCGGATGCGCAGTGTCCTGCGGATTTCCTTTGGCACTACAACTCTCCCCAAATCATCTATTCTACGTACAATTCCTGTTGCTTTCATTAAAAATTCCTCCTGTTTCCTACATACTTTCCATTTTTGTGCTGTATGGGTAGTATGTGGAAAACAGGAGGAATTATGCAAGCCTTCCTCGTATTTACATTTTTAAATCACTGGTGTTTTTATTAGCCAAAATCAATCTTTTTTCATTTTTGGCTAATAGCTGCAACCAAACAGTACTGGCAGTGCAAACAAAATTAACGGCTTCATGATTTTTCCTTCCGGTTTAAGATTGTAAATGCAACAACACAGATGATTGCGGAAAGCAGGGAGCCTGCTGCCGTTGCCAGTCCCATTGGGAATAAGGTATCCGGGAATAAAGTCGAAGTCAGATAAACGCCCGGAATTCTTACCAGTGTAATTGCAATGATATTATGTAAAAATGAGATGCCGGATTTGCCGCAGGCACAGAAATATCCGCTGAAGCTGAAATGAATTCCTGCGAACATGCAATCCCAGACATATCCCCTTAAGTATTGACCTCCCAGACGTACCACTTCCGCTCCTGATGCATCCGATGCATCTGTAAATAACGCCACCACCGGACTGGCGAAGAACTGCATGAAGATTCCTACGATAATTCCAAAGCCCACTGTAATCATCACAGCATAGCGCAGTGTTTCATTGGCACGCTGCCTCTTTCCCGCTCCGATATTCTGTGCACCAAGTGCAGATACTGTTGATAACATGGAGGACGGAATCAGGAACAGGAAGCTTATTATCTTTTCCACGATTCCCACAGCCGCTGCATCATTTAATCCACGCTGGTTCGCAATGATGGTGATAATCATAAATGCCACCTGAATGAAACCGTCCTGCAACGCAATGGGAATACCGATTTTTAAAATCTGTCCCATTACATTTCGGTTCGGTCTGAAATCTTTTCTGCTAAAAGAGAATTCTTTCCGCTGTCTGATAATCATACACAGGGAAATAACTACACTGATTGCCTGGGCACAAGTGGTTCCAAGAGCTGCACCTGCCGGTCCAAGATGCAGACCGCCGATAAATACATAATCCAAGACAATATTTGCCGCACATGCAATGGCAATAAAGTACATCGGACTCTTGCTGTCACCCATACCACGGAAAATTGCACTGATAATATTATATGCTGTAATAAAAGGAATCCCGATAAAGCAGATGGTAAGATAGGATATCGTTCCCATTACTGCTTCCTGTGGTGTAGACATTACTGTTACAATTGGTTTTGTCAGCAAGAGCAGCACCGTCATCAGCACAAGGGCAACTCCCATAAATAGGATTACCGTGTTTCCAATTCCTTCTGCCACCCGTTTCTTATCTTTGCTTCCAATCGCCTGTCCGATGCTGACCGTTGTTCCCATGGCAAGTCCCACCAGCATAACTGTTATCATATGCATGACCTGTGAGCCAATGGATACCGCCGTAGTGCTGGCAACTCCTTCAAACTGCCCGATGATAAATAAATCTGCCATTCCATACAATGTCTGTAAAAAATAAGATAAAAGGTATGGTAGCGAAAATATAATTACATTTTTAAATACACTTCCTGTAGTAAGATTCCGTTCCACCATTTCATTCTGCTTCCTCTAAGCCAGCGCTGCGCCCAGATGACGGGTCAGCAAATCCACCAGCCATGCATGGTCTTCTGCTGACAGCTCGCTCTGCCTTACCAGAATCACCTGATTGGACAGATTTCTGATATAAATATAATTTTCATAGAATCCCCAGTCCTTATAGGCAGTCCACAGATTCACACCCTCCGCTATTTCTGATTTTATGCTGATGCTTTCTTCACTGAAAATATACTTGCGGTGGCCACTTACCAGTGCCTTCTGTGCATTTGCATAAAATCTCTTAAGTCTTGCTCTCTGCTGTACCTTTTTCCCGCCGCATGCAAAATATAGAAAAGCTGCCCAAAGAATCATAAAAAGTGAACCCATTTCTGCCCTGCCAAGCATAAAGCTTAACATTCCGGACGGCAGACAGATTATGCACATAATCACAGAAGTAATCGTTACCACTTTTCTTCTCTTCCGGTATCCATCCGATTGCAAAGTTATTTCCAACAGCGCGTCTCGCTCTTCTTTTCCGATTTCAATTTCATATTCTAACATCTCTGTTCCCCCATTTTCTTTTCGTCTATTTTTTATTTATTTTCTTTCCATTCATTTCTCATTTACTGCTTTTCCCAGATGACGGGTCAGTAAATCAATCAGCCATGTCCTCTCTTCTGCCGACAATTTATCCTGTTTTACAAGAACATTTTCATTCGACAGATTCCTGATGCAGATGTAATTTCCATAGATTTCCCAATCCTTATAAAGTGTCCAAGCAGTATTTCCTTCTGAAACTTCTGATTTTAAAAGAATTCCATCTTCACTGAAAGTATACTTCCGATAACCGGATTTTAGTTCTTTATCCATTGCTGTAACAGATTTCTTTAATACCGTCTTCTGCATCAGCTTGCTTCCTCCGCATATCATAAAAAGACTATATGCAGCCAGGAGTGAGCAAAGTACAACAAGCCTTGTATCGCTATTTGTTACTCTCCATATTATAATCAAAATACAAGCTACAATCAGAATTGAAAATTTTATTGCTTCCACTTTTCTTTTCTTTCGATACTCCTTCGAATTCAAAGCGATTTCAAGCAGCGCATCCTGCTCTTCTTTTCCGATTTCAATTTCACATTCCAACATCTCTGTTCCCCCATTTCTTTTTTCTAAAAACATTGTAATGAACACTGCTTATTCTGTCAAACACTATCGGTTGTTATCTTTGCTGTTCTGCTTTTGCACGAAACTCTGACTCCTTTTGAAATTCCGGGAGCACTGCTGATACTAATCGGCACGATACCGACTTCTATAGAAAATGCCTCATAGACGCATAAAATGTCTATGAGGCATTATAACTTTACTCGGCAAATATCTGCTCAATTATTTTATCAAACTCTAATGTGTGATATCTTCTTTTTAATGAATCGAGATTGTAAAGTGCCTGACCATTTATCAGTCCATTACAAGTATCATTATCATCTCCTTTATTTTTTGCTACAGCTCCCGAAAATTCCAAATCATCTGTATCAGAAAGCCATAAGGATGTCAGAAATCCTTCACACTGAATTCCAGGCATTGTATATCCATACATTCTTTGTGGCATAGATAAACCGTGCTGCATTCCTAATGTTACAATTTTTCCCAATATAGCCAGTTTTTTATTCCCGCTATACTCTGCAATTCGCATTAAATCTGGTACGAATTCTACAAATTCATCGTCCACATAGCTACATCCCGGAATAACATCACACCCTGCCCAGCCAGTTGTTCCAAAATCATTCTTTCCAAGAAGTGTATTTTCATCAAACGGAATATCCCAAAGATAAGTCCATGATGCAAGAATCTGTGCTGCTGATTTTGCGCCATACAAATATCGTTCTTTTTTGGTAGTTTCATATGCCAACAACAATGTCCGCATATTATACATTACTCCAACAGCATCTATCTTTACAGACTTTTTATGTGTTGTATCATTTAATCCTCCCAGATATAAAACATCTTCTACATAATGTTCCATAATAAAATCAGTAGCTTTACACAATGCACTTCTATATTTCTCATTACCGGTGTATTCATGTACTAATGCTAATACTTCTCCCGGAAAAATTGTTCCTGACCCCTGCTCTATCACATTACTTCCAAACCATTCTTCCGGATATGTCATTGGAGTACCTTCCATCGTATATGCCCGATACCAGGAGCCATCTGTATTCTGAATTTCAATCATTTTATCACAAAATGCAACCACTACATCCAGCCAGTCTTTATGTAATGTTCCATTTTCCTTTTCCTCCAGAAAACAGAGCATTAAATAATACATAGCCTCCGTCATAGTCCGGCAATAATTTCCTTTTGTTCCTTTTAATTTTTCTGCAATTCCCATCATTGCACCTACGACCTGATTTCCCAGAAATTTTTCTAATTCTTTCCTGTTTTCCGAATACTGAAATGGCATTAATACGCCAGTCCACCAATAAACAAATTCTTCTTTTTCTACACTGTACATTGCATTCGGCAAACCACTTTCTGCAATACAGTGTTCCACAAAAAATTGTATTGTTTTTAATGCCCGTTCCCTATATTCTTCCTTTCCTGTTTCTTCTGCAGCCCGAAGCATTTCATAGCAAACCATAGTCTGATTTCCAGAAAATCCATATTCCAGTACATTCTGATTTCCATATTTTTCTCTTGGTGAGAAATGGCACACATAACCACAAGGATGATTTTTCTTTTCTGGAAAATCTCTAAAGCTATTGTGTAATAAGTCTCTTCTGTATGGTATTGTTTCTTCCAGACTAAATGGATGTCTGATATCATCATTAAGAATTCGTTCCATCTGAAATACGCTCGTCTTCCACGATGCTTCTGTCAGATTTTCAGCTTCTCCAAACTGCAGGATATATGAAACTTCCAATTCATCTCCCTGTTTTATCTTTCGATATGCAGCCCACTCCGATCCATCTACATTTAAGCAAAATGAATTTCTCTCATAAAATGGATAATCACAACGTAACAAAAATTCTTCCATTCTATTTGCAGATGGTGCAATTCCCAGGGATCCAATATCTGTATTATGAACAAAATGCCTTTCTGCTATCTGTTTTCTGGTTATTGTAGTATCCACCTTTGGAATATCTGCCCGAATTAGTGAAATAAATTGCTTGTCATTTTTTGCAAATCCTGTCACTGACAAATTTGGATTTCTATCATCCTTATAATCCTGCTCAAAAGTTCCAAGATAATCATCCTGTCCATTCTGATCTGTATCATTCTTATTATAAAAAGCACCCGGTATTACAAATTGATAATCGTCAAAATTTTTTGCATGTTTTGATTTACAATGGAATTCCGTAGATATCCGGATAGCAGTCTCTTTTTCTGCTGAAATACAGGCCACCTTTCTACTCAGTTTTATATTATTTGTATTTTGTTCCCACATATCAATAATATGAAATCTATTTTCTTTATTTACTTCTACGTCTGCTTCTGCAATATGAATGTTTTTTTCACTTCTTATAACATCATACTTTGCTTTCTTATTTCTTTCCTTTAAAATCTGAATCTGAACCGGCCACGGTACTTCTATTTTTATTCCGTCCCTTTCTATTAAAACTTCATTTTTTTCTAATCCCACCGGAAATTTAAGTTCCATCACATCATCCCTTCCTTTCCACTAATTCGATACAAATTTGATTTTTCCTACCTGCTATAAGCTTTTCTTCCAGTTCAGCCTGATGTAGCACAACAGAGGTACTATTTATCTGATTCTTCCATACTTCTCCATTTATGCTAAGTTCTCCCAACTGATATTCTCCATAATCCAAATATTTTCTGTTATAAAAAGAAACACATACTTCTTTTTCCGCAAATAATGTGTCTACTGTTAAAACTTCACCGGAATCATACTGCTCCTTTACTAGTTTTGGTTCAATTAATAAGTCTCCAAGCTTTCCCCTCACACCATATACCTGTGTCAGCATTAGAAAAATTGTCCAGCTTCCTGCACCAGTAACATAAGAATACATTCCCCTTCCTCTGCTACTGATATACTCCGGCACACCAGGATATATTTGTGCTATTTGTGTATTTGTAGAAAGTTCATAAATAGATTTTATAATCTGATAACCTTCCCTTACATACCCTCTGCTATATAACGCATAAGCATACATAGTTGTCATATGGCTAAACATGCCACCATTTTCTTTTTCTCCATAAATAAGTGCAAATCCTCTTCCAAAATTCCAGGTATTATCTCCCAATGGTAACGTCAGCCTGATTCCTCCGGTATTTTTATCCGGAAGATAATTATTTACAGCATGTATTGTTTTTTGAACCTGTTCATCCGTCGCCGCCCCTGACATAATAGAAAAGGTCTGGGCTGTCAATCCAAATCGCAATTTTCCATCTCCAAGAATTCCATCAACTGCATTTCCATTATTATTATAATAACCATTAAAAAAGCCTTCTTTTGATGATAATTCAATCCATTCATTTTCTCGGACCTGCTGTAATAATTGTTTTCCTTTCCAGCGCAACATATCTTCTAATTCTAAAACCGGTATTTTTTTCTTTTTTCCGCTTATTCCAAATCTTATGTGTTCATAATATTTCTTTAATACTTCCACTTCTTTTTGGGGTTCCTTTTCCTTTAATCCCTCAAGCAGTATTTCCATTTCTTCAAATACAGAAATCGTTTTTCGGTCTTCTTTCTCTATTTGAATCTCAAGTAAATCTGCTATATCACATATATTTTTTCCATAAAAAGCCGTAAATGGTATTGTTTCCCCTTTATCCGGAGCCATATCCAACTGATCATTCCAATCTCCATCTTCAAGCTTTATATTCCCGTGTTCTCCAATATTTAAGCTGCAAATTAAATTTTCTAAAAGTAAATGCTCTAATATTGTTCCGGTATAACATTCACCATCCTTTGTCTTTTGACTATTTCCATCTTCTTTTTTCCAATTTGTGTCAATCCTTTTCGCTCTTTCAATTTGTGCATCTTTCCAGTAAGACACTTCTTCATCTAAAATAGAAATATCTCCAGTTTGATTCATATATAACAACAGTGTAAATAATGGCCAGACACCATGATCCATCCAAACTCTGGATATTTTGTTTCTGTCTGCCTGAAAATTGCCCTCACCGTCCAAAATAATAGTTGCATTACTTCCATCCAGTCTGACACCTTTCATGTTATGAACAAAAACACTTCGAACCCGCATTGGATTTTGTAATAATAATGTCAGATAATCCTGCCACAAATCTCTCCACCCGCGACCACCTCTTCCATAATCATGATATGGAAGAAATGAACAACCATATATTTTTCTTAAAACAGGCTGTATACTTACCCACCTTAACCAGCCATCAAACTTATCTGAATTGCCTTGAAATTTTATCTTGTCAGCTTCTCCATTCCAATGCTCTTCATTTTGTTTCCACGCAGCTTCAACCTTTTCTTTACTGTTATACTTTTCAAACTCCTTGTTAAAATTTTCTTTTTCAGTAATTCCAGCGCAGATAATATATTCTTTTTTCTCGCCTGGTGCTAACCGTACCTTTGCAAAACGCATTGCGCCAATGCATTCCATACCATCTTTCCGATATGTCATATCATGTTCTGGTATACTATTTTCTACTACTGTTCCAGGCCAGTCCAATGTTCCTCCCTTTCCAATAAACTCCTCTACTGTAGGGAACATTTCTACTGCTGCCTGCCCGCTTTCATCTGATCCATATACAAAATAACTTGTATCATTCGGTTCATGACCTCTTTCATCATGGTGTATCGTTGGCTTTACAACAATCCCGTTTTCTTCCAATGTTATCCTCTGCATCAGTGATGTTGCATGTCTATGATCTCTTAAATTATCTGCCGATCGTCCAAAAATAGGAAATGCCGCTGTTGGCACAAATTCCAGAATTTCTGACCCGTAATTTTCCAGAATAACCCTGTTAATTTCTACTACATCCTCATTTGCCGGACAAAACGTTGTAAAAATACAGTTTAATTTCAATTCAGGGATTGCATAATACAAGCTGTGATATAGCAAACCGCACTCTATTTTATTCCATTTTTCTTCATCTTTAAAGCAATGCTCCGCTCTCTGTCTTGCAGAATTTCCCACCACAGAAAATGCTCCCTGCTCTTTTGTATAAACCCAGAAATTTCTTCCAGAACGATTATTATGTAAGTCCTCTACTGAAACTGGCAGATACAAAAATTCATTTTGATTCTTTTTGGCATCTCCATTTAAGCAGGGTGTCACCGATGCTTTCATTCCAGCCTCATTGCATATAGGAAAGTATAATTGATTTACTTCCCGGGCATTTTCACAAACAAAAGTCCCTTTTTTGTCAATAAAATTCCACTTAAATCCGTGTTCCATTCTTTACTCCTTTTTCTTAACCCTTAACCGCTCCTGCCGTTAATCCTCCTACAATATATCTTTGGAAAATTAGTGCTAATACCATTGGTACAACTGTAGCCAGCAATCCTGCAGTCATCATCATTCCATAATCAATTCCATACTTTGTTCCAAACTCTGATACCGCAACCGTTAATGTCTTCGAAGTTTTTGATGTAGTAAAAATTAATGCATACAGAAATTCATCCCATGCCATAAGGAATGCAAGAACACCTACTGCAACATATCCCGGCAATGCTGTCGGCATAATAATTTTCCAAAACACCTGATTCCAACTACAACCATCTACCCGTCCTGCTTCTTCAAGTTCAAATGGAACCGATTTAAAATATCCGTTCAAGACCCAGATTACATAGGCAAGAACTGCATTTGTATTAATTAATATTAATGTTCCCAAATGATCCAGCAACCCCATCCGGCTAATCATGATATAATACGGTATTACCAATGCAATTGGTGGTAGCAGCTGAAAAAACATTACTCCAAATAACATTGGTTTTTTCATTCGAAAGCGTAATCTTGCAAACGCATAGGATGCCACTGCACCTAATACAAGACTAATTACTGTTGTTGTACCCGCAACAATGCAACTGTTTTTTATTGCCATTCGGAATACTTCAACTTGTTTTGTTGGATTTTTATCCCACAATAACATTTTGTATCGTTCCCAGGTAATTGATGTAGGCAGTATTTTGTCACTACTTAACAATTCATTTTCTGATATGATACTGGATATAAACATCCAGATAATTGGCAATAGCGTCCAAAGAACCAATAATATCACTGCCAAATATAATAATATCCTTCCTATTCTTCTCTTTACCGTTCGATTCATATCTTAATCCTCCGTTTTTCCTGCTTTCAGGTAAAGAAGGCTCAATAACAATATAACAACTGCTATAATTACGCATATTGCCGAACCTTTACCATAATGTAAGTAATCAAAGATTTCATGATACGCATAAAAGCTTACTACCTGTGTACTGTCATTTGGTCCACCTGACGTCAACGAATATACAATATCAAAAACTCGAATCGTCTGAATTGTACGCAAAACAAGAACCACTATATACATTGGCCTTAATGCAGGAAAATACACTACTTTAAATCTCTGCCATGCATTTGCCCCGTCTATAATTGATGCCTCCTTTGCATCATTAGACACGGTCTGGAGTCCTGCAAGCAGCATAATGATAACAAGTGGAAGCATCTTCCCTTAAAATTTTGATTCAGCAATAATGCTGTAAGTGTTCCCAATATAATCTGAATTATCACTGATACAACTGAAAAATATAAAGTAATTTTTAAAGAATTCCAAAATGCATGGGTACTCATAACTTCTGCATAATTCTTTAATCCAACAAATTTCGTTGCAAGACTACCTGGATTTACATCATTTAAGCTGAACCACAATGTAAACAAAACAGGAAATAATCCTAATCCCATGATAATCAGCATGGCCGGAGTAATCATTCCATAAGCAGTTCTTGCTTGTGATATACTTGATTTATTCTTCCTCTTCATATTCTTACCCTCATATTAAAAATGGCAGGCAGTTTACCTACCTGCCATTCTCTATTTAATTCACAAAACTTTCTGATACTTCTTCTGCCTGATTTAGTGCATCCTCTATTGAAGTTGAACCTGACAGTGCTGCTGAAAATAATGGTTGTACTGTATTAGACCACTCACTATAATCAGCAAGCTGAGGTCTTGGATGTGCTGTTGCAAACTGCGGATAAAACTTAGCCAGCTCTTCATGTTCAGCCACCAGATTCTCATCTTTATATAATGCATCAATTGTCGGCAGTACATTATAATTCTCATAAGCATATTTCTGAATATCCTCACTCGTAAATAACTCAATATATTTATATGCATACTCCGGATATTTTGAGGTAGATAATACTCCGAAGCCACCGCCACCAGTCACTGAAGCACTTTCTGCTTTATCAGTTCCAGGCATTAAACATACATCTACATTTCCTGCAACAGTAGAATTTTCCGGATTATTTGCATATCCATACACATAAGCCCAATTCATAACAAATGCTGTGTCTCCCGCCATGAACGGATCCAAACAATCTCTGTCCGTATAGGTAATTGATGCCGGATCTGCCCATCCATCCTGCATAGAATCATACATGAACTGTACTGCATTATTTGCACTTTCACTGTTAACGTCAAATGAACCGTCTTCTTTCTGCCACGTTCCACCAAAACTGTATATCATGGTTGTCAAATCGCAAATTAAACCTTCTGCCTGGGATGCTCCCCATGCAATACCATACTTGCAAATGCCTTTATCCATCATATCCTGAGACATTTCTTTTAATTCATCCCATGTTTTTGGTGGCTCCTCATATCCAGCATCCGCTAACATCTGCTTATTATAAAACATCCATTTTCCACCATTTGCAAACGGAATTGCTTCTGTTTTTCCATTATAAATCATCTGATTTAACGAACTCTCAATCAAACTGTTTTTTACATCTTCATCCATATATTCACTTAAGTCTATGGTTACTCCCTTACTTTCAAATTCTGCAACCCATGGAATATCTACATAGCAAACATCCGCATTGCCTCCACCGGTCCATGTTGTAGTAATTTTTTCGTGTGTACTATCATAGGACTGACAAATCAGATTTACTTTTACACCATACATTTCTTCGTACTTCTTTCCAGCATACTCATAAAGTCCTTCTTCGTCGGTTGTACAAATAACGCTAATGCTTTCCGGTTTATCTCCGGCTTCTGTTCCTGCTACTTTGTTATTTTCTGTTTCAGAGTTACCACAAGCTGTAATTGATACTGCCATTGTCATACACAAAAGTACTGCAACTAATCTCTTCATTCTTTTTCCTCCTTTTACACTAATACTTTTTTGTTCTTCTCCCCTGGCGCCTTTTACTTTATTCTCCTTGCTTTTTGTAGTTTTAATATAACGATTTTATATTCATGATTCAATTTCATTCTTGCTTTATTTTTGCACTATTTTGCGTGAGACATTTTTAATTAAAAAAAGACGAAATATACTAATCACATTTTGTATATTTCGTCTCCTTTATATACTACTATATTTTAAATTCTGGAATGATGATAACCCTCACAGTTTAATTCTTCATTTCCACTTATTTTACGGTATCTGCTTGGTCCCATAGAATATACTTCCTTAAACTTCCGGTTAAAATAGCTCAATCCTGAGAAACCAGATTCATATGCCACTTCACTGATGGGGAGTTTTGTGGAAAGCAATAATTTTTCTGCAGATTTTAATCGGATATGATTTAAATACTCTACAAATGTATAATCTGTTGCCTGTTTAAACACTCTGCAAAATGTATACATACTCATGCAACACAATTCTGCTACATTTTGTAACTCTATATGATTTTGATAATTTTCTTCTATGTAAGACAACGCAGGTCTGATTTTTTCCAAGGCTATCATAACTTCTGTCGCAGGTCTTCTGGCACAAATATAATCATTTCGCATAAAGTATACCATTAGTTCCATAATATACGCAGGTATCCGAATCTCATATCCCAAAATCTTCTTTTTATATTCTCCCTCTATTTTCCACATAATGGATTCTACTTTTTTACTTCTCAAATTAAAATGTCCAACTTTTCGAAACGGATCTAATAATATACTTGGAATGTGTTGATATTCCTTTGCCACAGAAAAATAGGGTAAAACAGGTTCCATTTGAAACTGTAACAACAATATTTTATGTCGCTTTGTAATTTTTTCCGTTTCATGTGGTTCTTCCCCAGAAATGACCGTGATGTCGCCTGGTCTTGAAATAATCTTCTCCCCACCAAATCTTACATATGCTTCACCCTCTAACTGGCACAAAATTTCCCATGAATGATGCCAGTGCATCGCACACCCCGCTAAAGTATAAATTCCTGCTGAGAACGGTAATTTTGCCTCTTCAATATAAAAAAGCTCCGAAGAGTGAAACTTATTTGCAGTTGATATGGGCTCTTTGATTTTTATAATTTCTTTCCTGTCTTCCATTTTCTCCTGTTAATCTCTCCCATCCAAGCTATAATTTTTTTGTCAAATCCACCAATTTTTCTACTCTGTAATCTGCCTGCTGCTCTAACTCTCTTAATTTTTCATTGGTTATGGCATCTTCCGGATGATACCAACAGGTTTTAAGTCCTGCAGCATGCCCTCCTGCAATATCTGCTGTCAGGGAATCACCTATCATCAGGCATTCTTCCGGTTCAATTCCAGGCAATTCTTCCATACATTTTTCAAAAAAACGAAGGCTCGGTTTCTCTACGCCAACCTTTTCCGAAACAAAGCAATGTGTAAAATATTTACGCATGCCGCCTCGTTCCAGGCGGTTTAGCTGCTGCTCATACGGTCCGTTGCTTGCTGCACAGAATATGTATTTTCCTGCTAAAGCTTCCAATGTTTCCAATGCACCGCTCACCGGCACTGCACTATTATGAAGATAGCTTCGGAACACATGCTCCATTGCCACACCATCGGCTTTTAATCCCAGCCGTTTTAATATAATCTGCCAGCGGACATAGGGAAGGTCTTCCCTTGATAATTCACCCTTTTCGATTTTGTCCCAGATAATATGATTTTCTTCCTGAAAAACATTAAACATTTCCGGTTTAAACTCCAGCCCCAAATCTGCAAATGCCTGTTTCATGGAATCTTCTGCTCCCGCATCAAAATCAAGCAGTGTATTATCAATATCCCAAAAAAGGACTTTTATATTCTGGATTTTATTCATCCTTTATTTCCTCATCATCCTAAGGTTTTATGCTATGCAAAATGCAATACATCTATCAACAGCAGCCAGACTAATCCATAATAGGTTACTACTGCTACCAGGTCATTAATTGTGGTAATCAATGGGCCGGATGCCACTGCCGGATCAATCTTAATCTTATGAAAAAGCATTGGAATCAATGTTCCCACAAGGCTTGATATTACCATTGCTATCATCAGTGCAAGACCCACGCATCCTGAAATAATAAACGCATGAATCACCGGATTATTCTTTAACAGCCAGACATATAATCCGATAAAGGAAAATGCCAGTATCCCCAGAAAAAGTCCGTTCATAAATCCAACACGCATTTCCTTTCCTACCAGATGACGCTTCTGTTTTGACGTAAGATTTTCATCTACCAGTACACGAATGGTTACAGCCAGCGACTGTGTTCCGACATTTCCTGCCATGTCAAGTATCAGCGACTGGAAACACATGACAATTGGAATTACGGCTACAACGGTCTCAAAAATTCCAACTACAGAAGATACGCCCATGCCAAGTACCAGCAAGATAATCAGCCATGGCAGACGTTTCTTCATACTCTCTATCAGCGTTTCCTGTAAATCTTCTTCGGCGGTCAGACCTGCTAACTTTGCGTAGTCATCACCCATCTCATCATCCACAACTTCTACGATATCCTGAGATGTGATAACACCTAAGATTTCATCATTTTCATCCAGTACCGGAATGGAGTCCTCTGCATAGTCCTTCATTCGCTCAATACATTCACTAATCTGTTCATGATCACGCAAATACGGATAGGATGTGCTGATGATATCTTCCAGTGCATTATTTTCACGGGCAATGATTAAGTCCTTTAAATCGATGGCTCCATAGAATTTGCCTGCTTCATCAGTAACATAAACTGTCAAAATGTTATCATTTTCTCCCGCCTGACGAATCAGCTCCCGCATAGCCTGCCGGATGGTAAGATCATTCTTAATCACAATGAAGTTCGTGGTCATCTTGCTACCGACTTCATCATCCTCATAAGACTGAATCATCTTAATGTCATGACTGGATTCCTCGTCCAGCAACTCTACCAGCTGTGCCTGCTTGGAATCATCCAGTTCGTCTAAGACATCTACCGCATCATCGGAGTCCATGTAGGAAATAACCCGTGCCGCTTTATCCAGATCCAATTCATTCAGATATAAATCCGGGTCATCAATATAAGTAAAGATTTCCGCAACCTGTTCCGCTCCCAGGATTGGGTACAATCTCTTTCGTTCTTCTTCATCCAGACGCACAAATGCATCCGCAATATCATTTTCATGATAATCGGATAATTTATCCCGCAATTCCTCATTACTCTTTGTACTGCGGATAATCTCTATTAACTCTTCTACATAATTCTGCTCTTTTAATTTCTCGTCCACTGCTTCTGCCTCCTTACATCATTTTCCTGCAGCAGCAGCACAGATGATACCCTCACAATTACAGGAAACACACAGCGCATTTCCAGCGTAAAAAGAGCAATTGTCCTGTCTGGATTCTTATCAGAAATCCATGGCCAATTGCGCCAAAATCATCTTCTGTCTGCTACCGCAGATACTACTTCGCCCAGTACTATCGCAACTGTCCATGCATTTCACCTCCTGATTCATTCTCTTTTTCCATTCTAATCCTCGGAATGAATCAAGTCAAGTTTTGCTTTGTCTGATATTTGTATAATCTTTGTAAAATATATATTCTTTATTCTATTTCTTCCATAAATATTCCAGGCAATTGTGAATGAGGGATTGAGAAGAGTTGCCACAATAATATTACGTTGATTCGCAGTGGATTTTCTTTCGCTACGAAATACCACAGTTCTAAAATGCGGGGTTTTCTTTTGGTTATAAAAACAGTCTTTCCAATGTTTGTCAGAATCGCTGTACGGTTCGTCGAAGTACAGATGCCTGATAAGGGCTGTTAGGGGCACTTGGAATTTCGTCTGGCAACAGGCAACGCTGGTACAGGGATGTACCAGCGAGGTGCAATTGAACATGGATGTGAATTTGTGCCGGTTGCCAGATGAAATTATAATTATATCGAAATTCCCAGTGCCCCTTGCAGGCTTTATGTGGCATCTGCTCTCGACGGACAGTGCAGCGATTCTGACAAAGCAAGCGGAAAGACAGTTTACAAGCAAGAAAACCCCACATTCTAAGAACTGTTGGCATTTCATATCGGATAAAGATAATCCTCTGTGAATCAACGTAATATTTTCCGTGCAAAATCTATCTCTCTTTCGCAATTGCCTGCTATATTTATCGAATATTTGTATAGTCTAAGAAAAAGCACATACAGCTTGCCCGCTCACTTCCTTCATTCCGGTAAATGTGCGGCTGGTCTGTTTCAAATTTGTAGACCTGACTCTTTTCCACCTTCTGGCTGTGGTCATGGCATTCTATGGTCAGCGCGCCGTCAATTACCGTAATATATTCTCTCGTCCGCTCGCCGTGGCTTCCACTGGTGTATACACCGCCCGGCTCTACGTCAATCCGGTAGATTTCTACGGACTGGGAGTCCTCAAATGGAAAGCAGGTAAAGACCTTATACTGTCCCTCCAGTTCCTTGGTTGGAATCATTTCTTCCGGCTTCACCAGACAGAAATCCACACGGGGAGCTTCAATCAAAGTCTGAAATTCAATCCGCAGTCCGCTTGTAATCTTTCCAAGCACACCTAATGATGGATTTGCCGTTCCCTTTTCAATCTGTGCCAGCATACTCTTACTTACACCGGTCTGCTCTGCCACCTGATCAAGACTCATCCCCTTGGACTGACGCAGTCTCTTTAAATTTTCCGATACATTGTGTGACAGGTAATCCATACATTTTCCTCTCTTTCCATTTGAAACTTCCACTTCAAATTTTTTACATCAAACTTTTCGCATCAAATTTTTATGATATTAACCGATGTTTTTGATAAAGATATCTGTTTTACAATGCCTTGCGGTATAACATTTCTATATCACACTGACGGGATGACCGTGGATTCACTGCAATATTGCCGCTCTTCATGGCATCTGCTGCCATTGCTTCTATTTTCTCTTCGATGGTCTCCCGGCTGATGCTTCCTGTTTTGCCTGCCCGATTGATGGCTTCCGTAAGATTTGCCGGAATTCCGATGGCTTTGCATAAGGAACGGATGGCATCCACTAACATCATCGGTTCAAATTCATCTTCATAGGCCGGAATTTCACTGATGTAATTATAAATTTTATAATATCTTCCATGGTCAGCTAAGGCATTATACTCCGCTACTACCGGAAGTAATACTGCATTTGCAACTCCGTGCGGCACATCAAAGAATGCGCTGACCGGATGGCTCATGGCATGTACATTTCCAAGTCTTGCAAAAGAAAATGCAATTCCAGCAAACAGTGAGCCTACCATCATTGCCTCTGCCGCCTCCACATCGGTGCGGTTTGCCACAAATCTCCGGATATTTTCTCCGATGAGCTCCATTGCTTTTTCTGCCATGGCATCGGAAAATGGAGAAGCCGCAGTTGAAATATACGCCTCTTCTGCATGGATAAATGCATCAATTCCGCAGGCTGCCGCCACACTGGCTGGTGCCGTTGTAATCAGGTCTGCGTCCAGAATAGCATATGCCGGCAGCAGTTCATAAGAAAATACCGTCAGTTTATAGTCTCTGCTGTGGTCAGTAATTACAGAAAATGCTGTTACCTCAGAACCGGTTCCTGCTGTAGTCGGTAGTGCCACCAATGGAATAATTTTGCCCGGCACTTTATGTGCCCCTTCGTATTCGGTAATGCTTCCACCGTATTTTGCTACTACACCGACTGCCTTTGCTACATCCATCGGAGAACCGCCGCCAAAAGCTACGATAAAGTCTGCCCCGGAAGCCTGAAATGCTTCTGTCGCTGCTTCCACGGTTGTAACGGAAGGATTTCCTTCGATATCCGTAAAGTCATCCACCAAAATTCCTTCGGCTCTTAAAGATTCTGCAGCTTTCTCCACCAGTCCCATCTTCTTAAGATGCGGTCCGGATATGATAAACGCATGCTTTCCACCCATTTTTTTTGCAACTTCCGGAAGTTTTGCCATAGAGCCTCTTCCTACGATAATATTCTGTGGTACTGAAAAATTAAATTCGTTCATAGCTTTTCCTCTCATTTTCTGTCGGTATTTTCAGAACTTACTACTCGACTTTTCTATATTCTGCTTTCTTCACTCTATACATTCCATTATCCTGCCATCCGCGCCAATACACGGTCGATTGCCACATCGATTACCTGATCCAGCTCCACATCATCTGCCTCCGGCATCAATGTTGCTGCATCTTCATCTGAAATAAGCTGTACCAGACTGCCAAAGGACTCTTTGTATTTCTTTTTACAGATTACAAAGAATACAACTCCAAGCAAGCTCCAGGCTCCAACCATCAACCACTCCGGAAGAATCAGGCTGCCGCCGGTTCCCGGAATGCAGTACATGCATACCATAAATCCTGACATTAAGACTGCCATTACACCCACAAATTTATAACCAGTCACTTTATACGGACGAGGCATATCCGGTTCTTTCTTTCTTAAAATCAGAAATGAAATGGATACCATACAATAGGCAAGACAGCATCCAAAGTTACCTGCATCACAAATCCATACCATCATGACACGTCCCGCAAACGGTGCTAACATCGTAAGAATTCCCATCAGGATTAATGCATTTAACGGGGTCTTATGCTTTGAATGAAGTTTTGCAAAAGTTCTTGGAATCATATAGGATTCTGCCATGGAATATAAAGCACGGGAACCACCAATCATAAAGGAATTCCAGGAAGTAATGATTCCGCACATTCCACCAACAATAATTACTTTTGCCATGACCGATGTTTTAAACGCTACTGCCATGGCATCTGCGGTTACAAGACCGGTTCCTGTCTGTGATGCTGCAATGGCATCCGGCTTTAATACCAGACCTACTGCAATGATAACCAGCGAGTAAAACAGCACTGCCAGTACAACAGATAATATCAGCATTTTTCCAATTTTCTTCGGTGGAACATTGATTTCCTCTGCCGCCTGTGGGATAACATCAAATCCGATAAAATAAAATGGAGATAACACCGCAACACTGAGTACTGCCTTGATTCCACCTCCGGTTGATGTGCCGGCAAACATCTGTCCGTTAAGATTATCCACACTTCCGTTGATGACGGATGCAACAATCAATAAAATTCCTGCTCCACCAATGATAATAGTAAGAATGGTCTGTAAAATAGCTGCTGTTTTGGCTCCAAAAATGTTTATTATCATAATTAAAAATGCAACGATAATTGCTACAATCAGCCAGGAAGCATAGATATCAAATCCAGCTACCGTATAAAGATATCCCTTTAAAAATCCCGGCCAGAGATAAGTCAGAATCGTTGGAAATGCACATGCTTCAAAGCAGGTAACTCCGACATATCCCAGGACGATTGCCCATGTACAGATAAAGGAACCATTTGAGCCCATTGCACGGTAACTGAACACATGCTCACCACCGCACTGTGGCATGGCTGCTGTAAGTTCTGCATAAGTCAATCCCACAAAGAATATCATGATTCCACCAAGAACAAATCCGATAGCCGCTCCAAGAACTCCGCCTTTCTGAATCCAGCCACCGGAGGATACGACCCAGCCCCATCCAATCATGGCACCAAATGCAATGACAAGAATATCCCAGGCATTAAATACTTTATTGAATTCTGTTTTCTTCTGTTCCATATTTACTACCTCCTATTCCTGAAATACTTTTCCAGCTACTTCTTCAATCAACTGTGCAGTTCCATCCACACCCAGCAAATCGCTGTTAATCAGCATATCCCTGTTATGTCTGTCTCCACGATTGCTTCCGGTCAGTGCCATATGTCTTTTGTGATAACGTTTATCTTTTTCCACAATCAGCAATTTTGCATCATCTGCCGAAAGATTGTGACTTTCCATTACATTCTTTATCCGGATTTCGTCCGGTGCATAAATGAAAATGCGTAATATTGGTTTCTGTTCTTTTAAAATATAATCAGCAGAACGTCCTATAATCACACAGGACTCTCTTGCTGCGAGTTTTCGAATAATTGTTTTCTGGACGTGAATTGCACGTTCTGTCAAATCAGCGTATTTGGAGAAAGAACCCCTGACATCACCTTCTGCTCCTTTACCGGCAATGGTCACTCCTTCTTCTACCTTTTCCATAATATCCTTGGGAATTCCTACTTCTTTGATAATCTCATCTACCGTTTCACGGTCATAAAACTTGATGCCCAAATCCTGTGCAACCTTTTTCCCAATCTGATTTCCTTTTGCGCCATATTCGCATCCTATTGTAATAACAAGATGTTCCATTTTGCTTCCCTTCCTTAATGTATATACATGCGTTTTTTCTCATCCATACGAACCTGCCACTGGCAGCTTCGTATGGATGCCTGACAACTATCTGCATAAAAAAGACGAGGGCGCACTTATTTTCTGTGACATCCTCGTCTTTTCTGTTTCTTATTTTTTTATTTTTCTTTTATTCTTCCAGTGCCCGGTTTGAAGGACACGGATTCCTAAATTTCTTACTTTTCCAGTGATTTTACCGTTTCTTCAATGATTGCATATGCCTTGTCGCATTCTTCTGCGGATACGATAAGTGGCGGCACCATACGAATGACATGTGCACCGATAGCTGTAATCAGAAGCTTTCTGTCTAAGCAGCCATGTTTTACATCTACACCGGAAATGGTATCATCAAATTCTACACCAACTAATAAGCCCTGATGTCTTACTTCTTTGACATGTGGTAATTTTTCTAATTTTGCTGAGAAATAATCTCCCATCTTCTTTGCATTTCCGGCTAAGTCATTGTCTAAGAGCTCTCCTACCTCAGCTAAAGCTGCTGCACAGCTGATTGGATGTCCACCAAAGGTTGTTCCATGGGAACCAGGAGTAAATGCTTTGGCGACCTCTTCCGTTGCACAGATTGCACCGATTGGCATTCCGCCGCCAAGACCTTTTGCCATAGATACGATATCCGGTTTTACGCCATAATTCATATAAGACATTACTGCTCCGGTTCTGCACCATCCGGTCTGTACCTCATCTAATAATAAGAGCATTCCTTTTTCATCACAGAATTCTCTTAAGCCTTTCATAAATTCCATGGTTGCCGGATGTACTCCGCCTTCACCCTGTACCGGTTCAATCATGATTGCGATTGTATTTTCGGTACATGCATTTTTAAATGCCTCCAGGTCATTGTATGGTGCATAGGAGAATCCGTAAGTCATTGGTCCGAATCCTACCTGGCAGCCATTTCCCGGCTGACCGGTTGCTGACATTGCTCCAAATGTTCTTCCGTGGAATCCCATTTTAGCAGTTACGATATGATATTTATTTGGACCGTATTTTTCAATTCCATATTTACGAGCCATTTTAATCATTGCTTCGTTTGCTTCTGTTCCGGAGTTCTGATAAAAAATTTTATCCATGCCAATGGTCTTACAAACTTTTTCTGCTAACAGTGCCTGTGGAATGGTATATGGATAGTTGAAGGTATGCATGATATCATCTACCTGATCTTTGACTGCTGCTACTACCTTCGGGTTACGGTTTCCTGCATTGTTAACAGCGATTCCTGCATAGAAGTCAAGATATGGTGTTCCTTTCTCATCATAGAGGTACATGCCCTCTGCTGTCTCAGCCAGAAAATCAAAACGCTCATATGTTTCAATCATATATTTATTTACTTTATCTTTAATGTCCTGTACGCTTAATCCTGTGTCTTTTAATTTCATAATTGAATCCTCCTTGACATATTCTTTACTCTTTTTTTGTTTTCTCTTTAAACCGGTTTGTTTTGTTCAATCGACGGAACAATGAATGTGCCCCGGCACATTCTCGCGCCTGCGTCGGTCGCTTGCGACATCTACCTTATACGCCGCAGTGCGCATCCTCGCGGAGCGTTTTTTACTTTACAGGAAAGCAATTTCCTGTAAAGTAAAAAAGGCACTTACCGATTGGTAAGCGCCTTCGCTTTTGTTTGTCTATTATTTTGAACAGTTATACAATATCACGTCTTTTTTGCCCTGTCAATATTTTTTTACAAAAAGTCGCATTTTCCTGTTTTTTCTGCTTTTTTCAGTCTGTTCGTTAGAATTAATAGAATATATTGTGTTACTTTGTGTATTATATTGTACATTTGTATTATTCATTCGTACACTATAGTATCGTTTTATCTTTATACACTCTCCGCTCCGATATATGCTTCGATTCTATCCCGCTGCAAATGCTCTCCGATTACAATAATGACTTCCTGACCTTCCTGAATCGGTTCCATCCGCACTCCGTTGTGGGTAGCATTGAGTTGTATCCAAGAATTATCTTCTGCTTTTATAAATCCCTTAATCCGAAATACTGCTCCGCAGGAGCTGTCTTCTAAGATTTCTTTTGCGACCTTCTGCAATTTTTCTGCCGTCATAGGTACATTCATAAAATACTGTGACTCAAAGCCGGAGTGTTCCTCCAGATCCATTTTCTCATAATTTTCCATTACATAGCCACTGCTCATAATCCGATGCAAATCTTCCGAAGTAAGCTGCGGTGTACTCTTACGCAGAATCTCTTTTCCCAGTCTTCTCTTACAGTGAATCTTCTCCAAGGCTTCGTTGATGTGTGCAACCGTTGCATCCATTTCTTCTTCTGTAGCTTCATCGGCATGGCTTAATAGAATGCAGCCTGCATCTGCCACCTCTGATGCCAGAATAAAATCTGCCTCATCGGACAGCTCTTTTTCCAGCTTGGCATCTACGATTGCAATTACATTTCCAATCTCATACCACTGATTCAGCGGTTCTTCCCGCAATGCATCAAAGAATTCGTCCACATCAAAAATTCCGGATGGCTCCACCAGCACCCTGTCATATCCGCACATGCCCATGGCGATTAGCTTTGTCTTAAAACGTCTTCTGTGGCAGTCCTTATCACAGCCTCCGGCTACCATTTCCAGCTCACAGTTATCTCCCATCAAATCCTGCAGCAGCATCATGTCCACATTTACTGCGCCATAGTCATTCTCCAAGATTCCAATATTCATGCCCTGTTTCATCAGATACCGGGCATATTTTCTTATAAATGTTGTTTTACCGGAACCTAAAAAGCCGGTAATTAAGTCGATTTTTACCATGTTTGTCTTCCTCCTTCTCAGACATCCCGCTCCAGCCGCCGCAAGAGCTCCTGGTATGCCTCCATTACTTTATCATGATGACTTCGGATATAATCCGTATCCGGAATGTCATGATTCTTGATGGCATACTCTAATCCCTTAAACTGTTCGGACAACTCCATGGCACCGATATTTGCGGACGTATTTTTCAGTCCATGCACATGAATCTGATACTGCACCCAGTCTTTTTCTTCATAATCCTGCTGTAGGGTATCCACCATCTCATCTTTCAGATAAACTTTTAATATCTTAAAATAAAAATCTTCGTCTTCCATGCATACGGACATTCCCTGCTCGGTGTCAAGGTATGGAAAACGCTCCTGTAATGATTCCCTATCCCAAAGCTCTTCTGTTTCGAGATTCTCTTCTGTTTCAAGACTTTCTTCTGTTTCGATGCTTTCTTCTGCTGCAATCTTATGCTCTGCCTTTATATCTGTCTGCTTATCCGCCAGAAAACGTTCCAGTATCTTCCACATCTTCTCTTCGAAAATCGGTTTGGAAATATAATCTGCAAATCCATGCTGCAGATACATTTCTTTTGCTCCTTTTACCGCATTGGCTGTCATGGCAATTACCGGTGTAGTTTTATTCTGATGATTCATTCGCTTCATTTCTTCAAAGGTAGCAATGCCATCCATATCCGGCATCATCTGATCCATGAAAATAAGGTCATAGTGCTGCTCTTTCATCAGAGTCAGACCTTCTTCTCCACTGCCTGCCACATCCACGATTGCACCGGTCTGCAGCAGCATCTCTTTTGCCACAATGCGGTTCATTTCCATATCATCCACCACAAGGATATTCACACCGGAAAACTGAGGTACCGGCATCATAGCACCGACAGAAAGCTCATATTTTTCGAAAATCTGTTTCATATCGCCAATGTCATCTTCACAGATGACCTTCTGCGGTATGATTGCGGTAAACGTTGAGCCTTCTCCATACTGGCTTTCTACCAGCACTTTTCCGTGCATCATATTTACCAGACGTTTCGTCAGGCTCAGTCCCAGTCCGGTTCCCTGAATATTCCGGTTCTTATGTTCCTCCAGCCGGGTAAAATTCTGGAAAAGATTCTCCATATCTTTCTTCCGGATTCCCATTCCACTGTCCTTTACATCGATACGCAGATTAATATTTTCCTCATCTATCCTGCTATAAGAAATTTTTAAAATTACATGACCACGCTTGGTATATTTTACCGCATTGGACAGAAAATTATTTACAATCTGGCGGATACGGACATCATCTCCATATAAAATGGATGGAAGATTTTCATCAATTTCCATATACAGATCCAGATTCTTTTTCTTGCAGTTAGAGGCAACTATCGTATAACAGTCGTTAATGAGAGAAGCCAGCTCATAACCCTCGCAAAGCAGCTCCATCTTTCCGGATTCAATTTTGGAAATGTCCAAAATGTCATTTACAATAGCAAGCAGGGTTCTGCTGGCCCGCTGCATATTTCCTGCATACTCTGCAATCTTCTCTCTTGGCAGCGTATCAATCTGCCGGAGCAGGAGACTGTTCATTCCCATAATACCGTTGATTGGCGTACGGATTTCATGGGACATATTCGTAAGGAAATCGGTCTTCGCCCGGTCTGACACCCGTAGCCGCTCTAAAAGTCCTTCTTCGTAAGTAATATCCACCAGTGTTACGATAGTGTTCTGCATCTCGCCATATTCATCGCAGACCATCGAAGACGTTACCGATAAAATCTGATTGCCCTGCAGGCATTTCACCTTGCAGTGCTCTAATTTCCCCTGATAAAGCTGTTCTGCAAATTCTTCCTTTTTGCCCTCGCAGGCTACCAGTTCTTCAAAAGGCTGTTCCACTTCTGCTCCAAACAACACTTCTGCATTTGTATTATGTAAAATATGTGTTCTCTGATAATCATATACCATCACACCATAGTCAATCTGATTAAACAGATAATCTGAAACTGTTAATTTTGATATTCCAAAAGTATCATACCGGATACTAAAAAATACAGTCATTAAAAACGAAACTGTTACGCCATAAACCGAACTGGGATAAGATTTAATTCCATAAAATGGCAGAACCGTATCCGGAATTGCCGAAAGAAGCATAATTGTATTTCCCAGAATGATATATGCCACATATTTTCTCTGACTTTTACGCATAATTTTCTTCGACCAATATAGTACAATATAGATGCAGCACAAAAAGCAAAGCATAATATACATCCAGTGATAAAACACGCTGCCATGAAATTCTGTGGTAAAGCAGGTTCTTCCATTGACCCTGTAAAAATGGCGGATCCGCATACTTCCAAAAGAAACACCATCCACCAGAGATGTCAGTATTCCTAATCCAACCATCAGACCATATCCCTTTATTTTTACACCAGTCAGACACGCCACATAAATTACAATCGCAATGACATATAAATTAAAGCCCACAATTGTCATGCAAAAGAAATTCTGTGCCAATCTGTCATCTGTACAATTTCCATACAATGCTGAACCCAGTGCCCAGATTCCTCCTCCTATTCCCAGAAGCAGGATACAAATCCGCCCCTTGTTTTTCGTATTATTAATAAAAAAATAAAAGATGCCAACGCCAATACATATAGTTGCACATGCCACCAAAAGCACTGTTGTAATCATTCCTGCTTCCATCAATTTTTCTCCCGAGTTGTTTTACTTCATTATATATAAAATCCAATTTGTTCGCAATAAAACAATCCCTGCAGAAGCTGCCACCAGCATTTTCTTATTGCCGCAAAAAAGCAGGAGCTCCGTTCCAGTTTCGGTGTTCCTGCTTTTCTCTGTCTTTTTCTATTTTTTCAACTCTGTTCTTATTGTGAACTTTTCATTTCAAACTTTCATTTCGAACCCTTCTCAAAAACTCTTATTTTAATTCTCCTGCCGGATGTATCATATCCGGTGTAATCAGCCCTTTGATAATCAGGTACTGCTCAATGGTTTTTACACAGTTCTGCACGCCGACCCGCTCACTGTTTAATGTCATGTCATAATTGACCGGGTTTGTCCAGCAATTTCCGTGTGTGTAATATTCATAATAATCTGCCCGGAATTTATCCGTCCGCTCTATGGTTGCATTAGCGACCTCTTCGCTCACACCCATATTTTCCATGGTACGGTTCACACAGAATGCTCTCGGTGCTTCAATATAGATACTCACCACATTTGGCTTGCCCTTCAGTACATAGTCGGCACATTTTCCGACAATAACGCAGGACTCTTTTTCTGCCAGATCTTTGATAATTTCACTCTGATATTCAAACAGCTTGTCATCCGATACGAATTTTTCATTTCTGGAAATGTAACGTCTTGATCGTGGCAGCCCTCTTAAAAAGCTGGAAAATCCACTGGTCTCCCTCATTTTTTCATTTACTTCCTGAAAAATATTCTCATCCAGTCCACTGAGCTGGCTTGCCAGCGTTAAGATTCGGTTTTCATAACAGTGAATACCTAACTCCTTTGCCAGCTGGGAAGCAATCGCCTTTCCGCCTGTTCCGAATCCTCTTGCAAAGGTTATTACAAAATTCTCCATATTTTCTGTCCTCCTTTAACCTGCTAAATAACGACTTAAGAATTCCCGTGTTCTCGGATTTTTCGGATTGGTAAACAGTTCGGATGGAGCTGCATCCTCCGCCACATAGCCGGAATCCATGAAAATGGTTCTGGTGGACACATCCCTTGCAAATGCCATCTCATGAGTAACAATAATCATTGTAAGTCCCGTCTTGGCAAGCTCTTTCATAACATTTAATACTTCTCCTACCATTTCCGGGTCCAGTGCAGAAGTCGGCTCATCGAAAAGAAGTACTTCCGGATTCATGCAAAGAGACCTTGCAATGGCAACCCTCTGTTTCTGTCCTCCGGAAAGCTGTGATGGTTTTGCATTGATATAAGGAGCCATTCCTACATCCTTTAAATGTGTGATTGCCCGGTTAAATGCCTCTTCTTTGGAAATATGAAGCACCTTTCTGGTGCAGAGCATGCAGTTCTGCAATACAGTCATATTGTTAAATAGGTTAAAGGACTGAAATACCATTCCCACCCTGGAGCGGTATTCATTGATGTCCTTCTGTACATTCCGGACTTCCTTATCATGGTAAAGGATTTTACCGGAGGTCTGCCGCTCCAGTTTATTGATACACCGCAGCAGCGTTGACTTTCCGGAACCGGAAGAACCAACTATACAGATAATTTCTCCTGCTTCTATATCAATATCTATTTTTCTTAAAACCTCATGATTCCCAAATGATTTGCTCAAATCCTTGATTGAAATTACTGTCTCTCCCATATCCGTTCCTCCTACTGATTATCCATATACTCAATTGCCAGTGCATAATCTGTCTTGCCCTGCATTTTCTTTTCAATGAATTTGAAAATCTTATCAAAGACAAAGCACAATACAAAGTAAATCACTGCAATTACCAGGTATGACTCGAAGTATTTGTAATAATTTCCTCCGACTGTTTTTGCAGCCATGAAAAGTTCCTGTACTGCAATTACATTTAATACGGATGTCATCTTCAGGTTTGTCAGGAAAGTATTTGCCATCTCCGGGATAATATTTTTAAATGCCTGTGGCAATACCACATACAACATTGTCTTAAATGGCGACATTCCCATTGCCCATGCGCCTTCACGCTGGCCCATATCAATGGAGCCGATTCCGGCACGTACTGTCTCACCCATGTAAGCTCCGGTATTTAATACCGTTACCACAATACCTGCAAATACCGGTGTCATTTCTACTCCCAGCATTTTTATTCCATAGTATACAATCATTGCCTGAACAATCATTGGAGTGTCACGGAAGATTTCCACATATACGGTAAAAATGATTTTCAAAAGCCGCATCAGAAGCTTCTTGAAAACATTATCACCCTCGCTGATTTTTGCATCATTTACAAGTCCGACAATATAACCTAACACAAAACCAACCAGCGTTCCGATTACAGCAATTTCCAGCGTAAGCCAGGTTCCTTTGATAAACATACTTGCATATTTCTGGGCTAAAAATATCATCCACTCTAACGAATTACTCGGATTTTCTATTAACATATTTCTCTACCTCACTTTATCTGTTACTCAGCTCACGCTGGAAATATTTCTAGTTTGCTGCCGGCTGCTGTGTCAGAACAGTATCCATCAGCTCATCCATTTTGGCTTTATCATTCCAGCCAATGGCATCCATTGCATCCTGGATTTTATCTCTTAATGCGGTATCATCTTTTCTGGTAGCGATACATACATTTACCATTTCATCATCACCGGTGAAAGAATCATCTTCATCTAACTGGATAATCACAAGGTCATCATTGGTAAGTGCTGCTGACTGTGCGGTTGGCAAATCTACGACACATACATCTGCAACACCATTGGATATTGCCATGAAGCATTCGGATGTTGTCTCATAATTTCCTGACTGCTCTGCACCTTCAATCTGATCCAAAAGAGGTACCCAGCCGGTTCCTAACTGTGTTGTTACTTTACATCCGGTTCCTGCCAGATCAGAAAGTCCTTTTACATTTTCATAAGCACTTCCCTTTTTTACTACGATACAGTTATCTCTGTAATAATATGGTTCTGTAAATGAATAAGAAGCTTCTCTTTCTGCTGTTTTTCCCATTCCTGCAATGATTACATCATAATCTCCTGCATCTAATGAGATTCCAATGGAAGACCATTCTACTTTATGAACTTCTAAATCCATTCCCATCTCATCAGCAAGCTTCTGGGCTACTGCCACATCATATCCATATGCATAATAGTCAGATCCATAAATCGGAACCGCCTTGCTTCCATCCGGTGTTGTATCACTGTCCTGTGTCCAGTTAAATGGTGCATATGCACATTCCATTCCAACTCTTAATACATTCTTATCAGATGTCTCTGCTGTCTCTGAGGTTTTCACATCTGTATCGGATGTTTTTGTATCTGATGAACCACATCCTGCCAATGTAGATATTGCCATAACTCCTGTCAGTACCAATGCTAATAATTTTCTTTTATTCATAATATGTTCCTCCTTAAATGCAAATGTGAAGCCGACTTTTTGTTTCTCTAGAGTATCAAAAAAGACGCTTGAGATTTCTTTCTCTCAAAGCGTCTTTGCTGATAGACAGTATAGTATACTTTCTTTTTCTTCTTTTCAACTTTCAAATTGCACAATTTGATTGTGCAATTTGCACAGCATCTTAATTAAACATCAATCTTTTTACCAGAATACAGTTTACAATATCGAGATATTCCATGGAATCTTCCAGGTCAACCTCCAGTATTTCTTCTATCTTCTTCAGGCGGTACTGCAGAGAATTCCGATGGATATACAAAGCCTCTGCTGTCTTTCCCACATTAAATCCACTCATATAATATGTCAGCAGTGTCTCCACCAGAAATGCCCCATTGGTCTGGTCATACATCTCAAGCTTCTTTAATTTGTCATTGCAGTAGTCCAGTATCTCCTGCTGATTTCCATTGTTAAACATATATTTATAAATGCCCATGGAACTGGCACTAAGCACTTTTTTATTAGTAGGATTCGGCAGATAATCTTTCTTTGGAATCAGATTTTTTGCTTCCTGATAGCTCTTGCCAAATTCAGACGGATCCGTATAAGCTGCGCCTAAAATACAGGTACTGTGTATCAGCCCGGCAAACTGCGGGCGGCTGTCCAGCTTCTTTAGCAATTGTTCAATCTGCCGTTCTGTCTCCTTATCCTCCGTTGCCTCAAACAGCAGCACAAATTTATTTAAGAAACGCATATACATCGGACGATTTTCCATATGCATTACTTCCCGGTTCAGACAGTCCGTATAATAGAGATAAGTATGCTCATCCTGCTCCAGGTTAATTCCATATTTCCGGTCAATTACAATGATTCCAACCCGGTACGCCCGGTCGAAAGCCAGTCCAAACTGGCTGGATATTTTTTCAATATATTTATCATTTACTTCATATCCAAACAGTAGATTATATAAATAGTCCCCGGTACGCTTATTTGTAATATTGGTTTCCAGTATCAGCTGCCCGATACTCTGTGCAATATCCACGAAGGTTGCGCCTTCCCAGCGGACATAGAACAGTGGCAATTTCAATTCAACCGCCTTGTCTATCATTTTCTGTGGAATCTTCTCCCGGTCATCCACAATCGATATTGCAAGCCCGGAAATTCCCAGTGCATTCAATTCTACCATTGTTTCAAAGGTCTTCTCGATGTCAAACCGCAGATAATCCACTACAATCAGTGCGAAGTTGCCAGGATTCATATGCTCTTCATAGGGCTTCGTCTGCACAAAATATGTCCAGGACACCACTCTGTCCAGTCCTACTTCCCCTGTCAGCAGTTCTACTCCATCCAGATCCAAATTATTGACGTCTCTACAAGTAACCATAATGTCTCCCTCTGTTGGTTGTGTGCAAGTTGCAAAAAACCCGGAGAAGTGCGAACACTCTCCGGGTTAATTTTACTTATTTTAGCAATTCATTGCAAGAGCAAAGATTACTCGATAACTGTAGCAACACGTCCTGAACCTACAGTACGTCCACCTTCACGAATAGCGAAAGTAAGACCCTGCTCCATAGCTACTGGATGGATCAGTTCGATAGTCATTTCTACGTTATCACCAGGCATGCACATCTCTGTACCTGCTGGTAATTCACAAACACCAGTTACGTCAGTTGTTCTGAAGTAGAACTGTGGTCTGTAGTTATTGAAGAAAGGTGTATGACGTCCACCTTCATCTTTTGTTAAAACGTAAACCTGAGCTGTAAATTTTCTGTGGCAAGTAACAGTACCTGGTTTAGCAAGAACCTGTCCACGAACGATCTGGTCACGGTTAACACCACGAAGAAGTGCACCGATGTTATCACCAGCCTGAGCCTCGTCTAACTGTTTACGGAACATCTCGATACCAGTTACAACTGTCTTCTGAACATCTTCCTTAACACCAAGGATTTCAAGTTCGTCATTCAGATGTAATGTTCCTCTTTCTACTCTACCTGTTGCAACAGTACCACGACCTGTGATTGTGAATACGTCCTCAACTGGCATTAAGAAAGGTTTATCTGTATCACGCTGTGGATCTGGGATATAGCTATCTACAGTATCCATTAATTCCATGATCTTGTCGCCCCATGGTCCGTTAGGATCTTCAAGAGCTTTAAGAGCAGAACCCTGGATGATTGGGCAGCCTTCAAAACCATATTCCTCTAACTGCTCTGTAACTTCCATTTCTACTAACTCGATTAACTCTGGGTCGTCTACCATATCACATTTGTTTAAGAAAACAACGATGTAAGGTACACCTACCTGACGAGACAGAAGGATGTGCTCCTTTGTCTGAGCCATAACACCATCAGTTGCAGCAACAACAAGGATAGCGCCGTCCATCTGAGCTGCTCCGGTAATCATGTTCTTTACGTAGTCAGCATGTCCAGGACAGTCAACGTGTGCGTAATGTCTCTTCTCTGTTTCATACTCAACGTGAGCTGTAGAGATAGTGATACCTCTTTCTCTCTCTTCTGGAGCTTTATCGATGTTAGCGAAATCTGTAGCTGTATTACCTGCAACTCTTGCTGCTAAAACTGCTGTAATAGCTGCTGTTAAAGTTGTTTTACCATGGTCTACGTGACCAATGGTTCCGATATTACAATGTGGTTTGGTTCTTTCAAACTTAGCTTTTGCCATTTTAAAACGTCCTCCTTAATTTTATGCCCTTTCTGGGCGCTTATTTTTACATTTTAATAAGTCACTCGGCTATTTCTGATTATATAAAAAACTTGCGAGTTTTTCAAGCATTTTTATTATTTTGCTTTAGATGCAACAATCTTATCCTGTACAGACTTCGGAACCTGCTCATATTTCTCGAAGAACATTGAGTAGTTACCACGTCCCTGAGTTCTGGAACGTAAGTCTGTTGAGTATCCAAACATCTCAGCAAGTGGAACATATGCTTTAACCATTTTTCCACCACCGATGTCATCCATACCTTCGATACGTCCACGACGAGAGTTAATGTCACCAATAACATCTCCCATGTACTCTTCCGGCATAGTAACTTCAACTTTCATGATTGGCTCAAGAATTACAGGAGCTGCTTTTGCCATAGCCTCTTTGAAAGCCATGGATCCGGCAATGTGGAATGCCATCTCAGATGAATCGACCTCATGGTAAGATCCATCATATACGGTAGCATGAACACCTACTACTGGGAATCCTGCAAGGATACCAGCTTTGGTAGCTTCTTCGATACCTTCGCCTACTGCAGGGATGTATTCCTTAGGAATAGCACCACCAACAACTGCAGAATCAAACTTGAAGAGTTCATCTCCGTTGGCATCCATCGGCTCGAATTTAACTTTACAGTGTCCGTACTGTCCACGTCCACCAGACTGTTTTGCATATTTGTATTCCTGATCAACTGGCTTTGTAAATGTCTCTTTGTAAGCAACCTGTGGAGCACCTACGTTTGCTTCTACGTGGAATTCACGAAGCAGACGGTCAACAATGATTTCCAGATGGAGCTCACCCATACCAGCGATGATGGTCTGTCCTGTTTCTGTATTTGTATGAGCACGGAAAGTAGGATCTTCTTCTGCAAGTTTTGCAAGAGCTTCACCCATCTTACCCTGTCCAGCTTTTGTCTTAGGCTCGATAGCAAGCTCGATAACTGGCTCTGGGAATTCCATGGACTCTAAGATAACCGGATGCTGTTCATCACAGATGGTATCACCAGTAGTTGTAAACTTAAATCCAACGGCTGCTGCAATATCTCCAGAGTAAACTTTTTCAAGCTCTGCTCTCTTGTTTGCATGCATCTGAAGGATACGGCCTACACGTTCTTTTTTATCTTTTGTTGCATTCAGTACGTAAGATCCGGAGTTCATTACACCAGAGTAAACACGGAAGAATGCAAGTTTTCCTACGAATGGGTCAGTCATAATCTTGAATGCAAGAGCGGAGAATGGTTCATCATCAGATGAATGTCTCTCTACTTCATTTCCTTCAAGGTCAACACCCTTAATAGCTGGGATGTCTGTTGGAGCTGGCATATATTCTACGATAGCATCCAATAATTTCTGAACACCCTTGTTACGGTAAGCAGAACCACAACATACCGGAACTGCTGTACACTCGCAGGTACCTTTTCTGAGGGCAGCCTTCATATCATCAACAGATGGCTCTTCTCCCTCTAAATACTGCATCATAAGGTCATCATCTAACTCGCAGATTTTCTCAACCAGTTCGGTATGATATAATTCTGCGTCGTCTTTCATATCATCCGGGATGTCTGTTACAGAGATATCATCTCCCTTATCATCATTGTAGATGTAAGCTTTCATCTCAAATAAATCAATAATTCCCTTAAAATCATCTTCTTTACCGATTGGTAACTGAAGAACAATTGCATTTTTACCTAATCTTGTACGAATCTGATCAACAGCTCCGTAGAAGTTTGCACCCAAGATATCCATTTTGTTAATGAATGCCATTCTAGGTACGTTGTATGTGTCAGCCTGACGCCATACATTTTCTGACTGAGGCTCTACTCCACCTTTTGCACAGAACACGCCGACAGCGCCGTCCAGTACACGAAGTGAACGCTCAACCTCAACCGTAAAGTCTACGTGTCCAGGAGTATCAATGATATTGATACGATGCTCTAAAGCACCTTTCTTTGGCTTTGTAAACTCTTCCAAAGTCCAGTGACATGTCGTAGCGGCTGAAGTAATGGTAATACCTCTTTCCTGCTCCTGCTCCATCCAGTCCATGGTAGCAGTACCTTCATGAGTATCACCAATCTTATAGTTAACACCGGTATAATAAAGGATACGCTCTGTCAACGTTGTTTTACCAGCATCGATGTGCGCCATAATACCAATGTTTCTGGTTCTCTCTAACGGATATTCTCTTCCAGCCAAGGTTTTTTCCTCCTAATTTTCTTAACCGAAAAAATATGCTCTCGTTCTGATTAGAAACGATAGTGTGCGAAAGCTTTGTTTGCTTCTGCCATCTTGTGCATATCTTCTTTTTTCTTTACAGATGCACCAGTATTGTTTGCTGCATCCATGATCTCATTTGCCAGTCTTTCTTCCATTGTCTTCTCGCCTCTCTTGCGTGAAAACAGTGTAAGCCAACGAAGAGCCAGAGCCTGACGACGGTCCGGTCTAACTTCGATAGGTACCTGGTAAGTTGCTCCACCGATACGTCTAGCCTTTACCTCAAGTACTGGCATAACGTTGTTCATAGCTTCCTCGAATACTTCAAGAGCTGGTCTCTCAGTCTTCTCTGCAACTCTGTCAAATGCACCGTATACAATCTTCTGTGCAATACCTTTCTTACCATCTAACATAATGTTGTTGATAAGCTTGGTAACCACTTTGTTATTGTACATCGGATCTGCTAATACGTCTCTTTTCTGAGTATGTCCTTTACGTGGCACGTTACTTCCCTCCTTAATCATGTTTTGCATCACAGGTCATTGTGCCTGTCATGTAGTATTTGTTTCGATTAATTCAACGGTACTCACATGTGTCTCTCTAAAATGTGTTCGTGCGGAAATATATCGTATGTGACAATAATTCCAACACTTACCTTTAGCTCTGTTTGTGATACTATTGGTGTGCGCTAAGCTTATTTAGCGTCTTTTGGTCTCTTAGCGCCGTATTTGGAACGAGCCTGTTTTCTGTTAGCGACTCCTGCTGTATCAAGAGTTCCACGGATAATATGGTATCTTGTACCTGGTAAGTCCTTAACACGACCACCACGGATAAGAACAACGCTATGTTCCTGTAAGTTGTGTCCCTCTCCTGGAATGTAGCTTGTTACTTCGATTCCGTTGGAAAGACGTACTCTGGCGATCTTTCTAAGAGCTGAGTTAGGTTTTTTAGGTGTAGCTGTCTTAACAGCGGTACAAACACCTCTCTTCTGAGGAGCAGAAGTATCAGTTGCTTTCTTCTTTAAAGAATTGTAGCCCTTCTGAAGTGCAGGTGCAGTAGACTTCTTAACAGATGTCTGACGTCCTTTTCTTACTAACTGGTTAAATGTTGGCATTATTTTCACCTCCTGTGCTATTATTTGATAAATGTGCATTTGTATGCACACTAATTCAGTATATAAGCCGATTCGCCACTTGTCAAGCAAATTTTTCGTGCAAGCTACGAGCCAGAGAAAAAAAGAAGGCTTTCAGCTGTTCAAATTTATTTGATAACGGCTGAAAGCTTTCTTTTTGATGTGGCGACAGCCACGACTGAGATGGAGCGCAGCGGAATCGAAGTTGCGGTTCTCGTTCTTATGCCTGAATCTTTCCGTTCATGTGGCGACAGCCACGACTGAGATGGAGCGCAGCGGAATTGAAGTGGCATCTTTTCACACTAAATGCAGCAACATATTCCTTTTAGTATGATTTTTCCGCAACTTTTCTTACTTTTCTCATACTAAATCTGTCTTTATCTTCTTTTAAGTATGATTTTTCTGCTTTATAGCTTACTTTTCAAGAGATTTTCCCTCATTTTTCATACCATTTCTTCTATATTATTAGCGTTAGTATGATATTTCTGTTAACCAACTATTTTTCAGCTATCATTCTTCCTCCTAATTATGCTGCTTCTCAGTAAAAAATGTCATCGAAGCGTAGTACCCTTTTCCCGACTATGTAGCCCGGTTGCGATGGGAACCCACCATTACAATATTGAATCGCAGCACTCTTTTCCTGGCTATATATTGCCTGCCATCCCATAAAATCTATTCCTTATATCTCTTCGAAACGGCTGGCATCCAGATACTTTATTACCCTTGCCGGATTTCCGACTGCGACTGCATAGTCCGGCACATCTTTTGTCACTACTGATGCTGCCCCGACGATGGCATGTTTTCCAATGCTTACCCCCGGCAGGATGCTTGCGCCCGCGCCAATCCATGCGGCTTTTTTAATTAGCACCGGCTTGCAGGTCAGTATCGACAAATCATAAGGATCATGATTATTCGAAATCAGCTGGACATTAGCTGCAATCTGCACGCCATCCTCTATGGCGATTCCACCACGTGCCATTGCCAGCAGCCCAGAATTAATATAAACATTTTTTCCAATTTTCATGGTACTGACACAGGCACCACTGATTGGTGCTGCAACGTAGCTTCCCTCTCCAAGGTTCTCTCCAAACAATTCTTTTAAAAGCGTCTGATATTCTTCCGTAAAAGGCATCGTATGGTTCATTTGAAACATAATCTGCGCCGCCCTTACATTTTCTTCCCGGTCTTTTGGATTTGGTATCCTCATATCAACTCTTACTTCTTTGCAATCCATTCGCTGTATTCTCCTTAATTATTCTTCCTTTGGCAATTAACCATTTGAATGCAATCGTGTTTCCGCTGTTTCTGCACGCTGAGCCCAGTCTTTCACGCTGAGGCCGTCCTTTTCTACTTTACACATAAGAAACCATATCTTTACGCCTGCTGCGCCTGCCTCTTCCAATGCTTTTCCAAACTCAGGATGGGTCATTACATTTGCCCGCACTTCTTCCACACCTTCCATCTGAATTACAAATGCCAATATACATTCATAGCCAGCCTTCCTTGCTTCTGCCAGCTCCCGCAAATGTTTCACGCCACGTTCCGTCGGTGCATCCGGGAAATAACCAATGCCATCACGTTCCAAAGTACAGCCCTTTACTTCCATTAAATATTCCTGCTGTCCTTTTTTCATATAAAAATCTATCCTGGAATTTCCATATTTATATTCCGGTCTGATCAAATCAAACGATTGTGTCTCAAGCCATTCTTTTGCCACCTTGTTAGGCGCCTGACTATCTATATTAATAAGCCCGAAATTTTCTTTATATACAGCAATCAGATCATATGCTGTCTTTCGTTTTGGATTGTCTGCCACTTCCAGATAGACTGCTGCATCCGGAAGCAGCAGTTCCCTGCAGCGCCCGGTATTTTTTACATGCACCGTCTGAAGTTCTCCATCAATTTTAACATGCGCAATAAAACGGTTGGGACGGTCTACAAATTTTCCCTCTATCACTTTTTGATATTTCAATTTCTATATCCTCTGATTCCTGTTTATCTTATTTCTGAAAAGTCAGACGCATCTGGTTCCACACCGCGTCTCCATGGGCAGACTCTGATACGCCTTCATTTTCAAATCCAAATTTCGCATAGTAATGTATCAGCTTATCCTTGCAGGTCAGCACCAGTCCTTTTTTTCCCTGGGCTTTTGCATCTGCAATAGCTCTTTTTAATAGCTGCTCTGCCAGACCACGTCTTCGGTATGCCGGAATGGTATTCACGCCGAAAATCATCTGCCAGTCCCCCTGCTCCTCATGCAGTTCTGCTTTTTCATACATTTCATCCGTAAGGTCTTTCTGACTGGTCACCATGCCATCAACAAATGCCACCAGATGTCCCCCATCGAACATCAGCCAGAAATGGTCTTTATAATATTTTAAACGTTCTGCGAATTCTTCCCTCGTTGCTGCTTCTGCCGGTGGAAAACATTCTGTCTCCACGGCTGTAATTGCATCAATATCTTCCATCTGCGCGGTACGGATTGTCATTTTGTGTACTCCTTTTATAACTCTTTATAACTTTTTAATTCTTTTATAACCTTTTATAACTTTCTCCTATTGTATAACCCCTTATGATTTTTCTCAAGAGACGAATTCCAGTTCTCGTAGTATTTCCTGTGAAACGGGAAAAGCACAACAGCCTTGTTCTTTATCAAAGACAATTTCTGTCGTGCTTTTCTATTCTGTTTTTTATTATATTTTTCTGTTCTGCTTTCTGAAATCCAAACTATTCTTTCACTGGCACCAGGCGAATGTTTACTCCGCTTACCTTCAATTCCACGCCATCACTCAGTTCCACATTTTTCACTTCTGGTGTATAAAGACCATTTCCATCGTCTACTCCAAACATCTCATTCATTCCACCATCATATAAATTTGATGTGCTGACGTTTCCGGTTCCATCCACAGCTGTTACGGTATAAGTTCCTGCCGGGAAATCTGTGCCTGCCGTATAATTGCCACTGCCTAATTCCACTGCCGCTGATTCATCATATTCTCTTCCACTCATGCCTCCGGTTACTTCTGTATAGCTGACCTGTACTACTACATCTCCTGAAATCTTAAGTTCCACGTTTTCCTTCATTTTCAATCCGTTAAAAGAGGATTCATAAAGTCCGTTCCCATCATCCACGCCAAACATTGCATTGATGCCGCCATTAAACATATTACTGCTGCTGACATTTCCATTTCCGCTTACTGCTGTCAGATTGCACTTACCAACAGGAAGGTCAACACCTGCTGTGTAATGTCCTGCTCCAAGCGTATAGTCCGTCTCGATTTGTGATAAATCTTCTTCCGGAGCATCTTCCTTCCCAGCATCTTTATCAGTATCTTTGCTCTTGCCGCTCTCTGCCTGTTCTGTGTCTGTAACAGAATTCTTATCCGAATCCTTCTTGCTGCTTCCACCGCCTGCTGCAATTGCAAATACGACTACAACGATAATTACCCAGAACCACCATTTCTTATAAATTGGTTTCTTTACTTTTTCCATCTTATGCCTCCCGTTTTCATAAATCTTATGTATGAGACAATCATATATGAGTCGGAAGGTTTTGTGGTATGCTGACGGCATACATTTTTAAATCGTTTTTATGTCAATCATTTTCCTGTCTCTTCCTGCCAGGCAATTTCTATTGTGATGTCAGCCCAAGCAGCGTAAATTTTACATAATTTTCCAGTAGCATTCCAAAATAGAAAAGGATAAGTGCCAGGATAATCCGGATGATTATCCGTACCGGTTTCTGAAGCGAACGGATTCCCGGAACTTTGGTATCCCACAGCAGGAAATTGAATCCCACCGCGCAGGACAGCCATGCATAGATAAGTACCGCAATTGCTTCCAGTCCAAAAGCGGCCGGCGTTTTACCATACATCATCATAAACTGTATACTGCCTATAATCAGAAACAGATAAATAAAAACTGCCAGTATCTCTTTCCAGACAACTCCGGTCCGGAAGCCCGGAAGAATCGTCTGCTTCCCCTGGGGCATTTGTCTCTCCGGTTTAAATGCCAGCCTGAGTTCACTGACACTCTGGTAGCGGTTCTGTGGGTCAATCTCTATGCACTTTTTTATGATACCCTGGAATGGTTTTTTCCCTGTCAGCCGTACATTCGGCAGCACGCCCTCTAACATCACATTCATCAGGACACCCACTGCATAAATATCTGCCGTTGCATCTGTCTGAAGGAAACCATACTGTTCCGGAGATGCAAAGCCAACCGTTCCAAGAATCGTTGTGTCTGCATTCCGGTTCATTTTCCATTGCCGAGAAATGTCAAAATCCAGTAATTTTACAACTCCATCTGTGGAAATCAATATATTTTTCGGTGAAATATCCCGATGTACAATTCCCTGTGCATGAATCTGCTCCAGCACCTCCAACAGCTGCTGTGCATAATTTCCGACAAGTTCCGGCGGCATTGTCCCATATCGCCGCAATTTTTCATCCAGTGTTTCTCCGCTGATATATTCTTCTAATATCACGCCCACATCCTGCTGCTCTTTGCAGCTTATGATTCTTACAAGATGTGGACTTTGCAGGTTCTGTAATTTACAATAAATGGGAATATTTTCTTTCTTTATAATTTTTTGAACCAGAATCCTTCCCGTGGAAGTGTCCTGCACCAGCTGCGTCTGATAAGGCATCTTACCTCCCAATATCGTCAATGGCACCTGCTGTTTTCTTTGAAACTCCTGGTATAATTTTTCGCTCATTGCTGTCAGACTCCCTTTTTCTCTTGCATTTTTATCTTCTACATTCTATGATAATCAATATCACTATAGCAGAAATGGGTGGATTCGCCAAATGAAAAAATCAACGCAGGAACTTTTAGATATTTTAAAAAATACGCCTTCCTTCTCCGATTATACCGAGCAAGAAGAACCAGAGCTGGTACAGGTCTCTGTTTCCGATTATCTCAATCAGCTGATTCATACAAAAAATCAAGACCTGCCTTCTCTCATTCGGAAAAGCGGTCTTGACCGTAACTACTGTTATCAGATTTTTGATGGACGCAAGCGTCCTTCCAGAGACAAAGTGCTTGCTCTCTGCTTTGCCATGCATTTATCCTTTACGGAAGTACAGAATCTTTTAAAAGCCACCGGATATCCCATTCTCTATGCCCGTATAGAACGGGACAGCGCGATTATCTTTTCCCTGCAGCGGAACTGTGCACTCTCAGATGTAAATGATTTACTGTATGAATTAGGATATAAGGAACTCGCCTGAAATTATTTTCTTACTTCGCCCAGCAAAGCTGTGGCAGGAAATGTTTTTCCTGTTTCAAAATGAATTTCATTAAATTCAGCAGCATTGGTGACAACCAATGCGGTAACTGTAGAAAATCCTTTTAATTTCACAAATTCCAGATCACAGCTTATAAGTTTCTGTCCCTTTGTTACCTTGTCCCCTTCTTTTGCAAATACTTCAAAGCCCTGTCCATTCAGTTCCACTGTATCCATACCTATATGAATCAGCAGTTCTGCACCCTTTGGTGTCTCTATTCCAATGGCATGTCCAGTTTCTGCCACAGAAACGATTTTACCATCTGCCGGTGCATAAACGGTGCCATCTTCCGGGCAGATACCACATCCTGTTCCCAGCATTCCTTCTGCAAATATTGCATCCGGAATCTGTGCCTGTTCGATATATTTTCCATTCATCGGAGCAAATATTTCTTCTCCACTTTCTTTTTTCTTAAAAAACATTATCTATTTCCTTTCCCATCCTCTGTTTCTTCTGCACATTTTTCCTTACTGCAAATCCGGTTTACATGCAGAATCAGATACATTTTTTCCTCTTCTGTTACTTCACAATCTAATTTCTGATTCAGATATTCTATAATACAGTCCACACATCTGGAAATATCCGCAAACTCTTCCCTGAGATTCTGATACAGTGTGATATTATCCGTATCAATATATTGTTTGCTGCAAATCCGGTCCAAAAGATATTTTATATGAGTTGCAAATCTGGCATAATCAAAGGATTCTTTATTTACCACGATATGAAGCTCCTTTTCTATAATCCGGCCGATATCCTTCAATACGCCTTCGAAGTCAATCTTATCCGTTCCATTTGTCTTCTGCTCGGATGTAATCTTTGCACTTATGATAGACATGGCAATTCCTGATAATTCATTTCTTTTTAATTTCACATGAAATACTTTGTCCATTTGTGCCACAATATACCGGCTCAATTTCATTTCCATGGGATACTGCTGCTCCATGTCATAAATAAGCGGCATCTCAATATAAATTTTCTTCCTCTCCCGCTCCATTGCAAATGCCAGATGGTCCGCCAGTGTCAGCACAAGATTTGGATTTAAATCATAATCCAGCTTGCTCTGTACCACCGGCAGTATTTTCATTGTAAATTCTATGATATCCATCGGCAGTTCATTCATCAGTCCCATGTACTGTGCGCTGATATTGTAAAATGTCCTGTCTATATTTTCCAGTTTTATCTCATATGGCATCTGTGGAAATCCAATTCCCTTTCCAAAAGCAATTAATTCACAACCATTCCCATCTTTACATACTGCTACATTATTATTGATTTTCTTAATTGCAAGCATCGCTTTTTCCTCCACATGAGTTTTCTCTATTATACTACGTTACTGATAGTATCTTCCATCATCTTTTTCACCAAATACACCAATATTATAATCGATTCCTGTTACCAACCACCTGCCATCCTCTTTTTTCAGGTGCCACAGGTAGTCTACCGAATAAAACATAGTATCAATATTACCAGCATGGGTAAATTTTGTGCCGATTCTGTGCGGTTCATACCGCCATACCACCATTTCTGCTTCATTGCCGGTTTGCTTTATCGACACAATCTTTCCCACATGCGACATACTGTTTTCCTTTTTCCGCTTTCCCTGCAGCATAGTGAGCAGTTCCTTTTTTTCTTCAAAGGAGTTTCCCGGTATATTCGACTGAATCGTCTCTGTCATAACCGATGCTGTAATCTCAAAGTCATCCTCATCAATCCCCCATGCATACCGGCAGAACAGATCTGCAATCTTTTCTTCCTCTGTCCAGTCTTCCCCATTGTCCATTACCCGCCATGGTGCTTCCTCTTTTGAAATAACAGGATGTTTTTTATAGCCGGTCCAGATATCATAATCAATTAACTTCCACCATCCACGGACAAAGGATGTATTTCCGCATTCCATATCATGGCAGTATTTCAGACTACTCATTTTCCATATCGCATCTTCCTTTATCCAGTTTATCAGATAGTGTCCGCCAAATGTAAACCAGTGTAAATAATAATCTTCCTTCACTCCCACTGTTGCAATCACATATGCCGACTGCACCGCCTGATCCTTTTCCTGAAAAATACATGTATTGTAAATCCGGTACCGGCTGAAATCCAGCTTTGGTCCTCTCCAGACCAATTTCTCTTTGACTGCATCAAATCCCTCCGCATCTCCAACCGTTTCCGACTGCATTCTGCAATCTTTGGCAATGACCACCTCCCAGAACTTCGCATCATTCTTTTCCAGACCCTGGACAAAATATTCAAACTGTTGCTTTATTTTATCTCTTTCTCTCATATGATAAACTCTCTTTCCCCCCGCTTTCTATAACCTGACGGTACCAGTAATAAGATTCTTTTGGAATTCTCTTTCCACTTCCATTTCCTTTGTTATCAAAGTCTACATAAATAATTCCATAGCGTTTATCCATTTCACCTGTACTCACACCTACTAAATCTATACATCCCCACGCCGTATAAGCCTTCACATCCGCACCATCTTCCAGTGCTTCTTTTACGGCATTTATATGTTCCTTTAAATAGGCAATGCGGTAGGTATCCTGAATTTTTCCATTTTCTATATGGTCTCGTGCTCCCAGACCATTTTCCAATACCATAAGCGGGACTTCATACCTTCCATACAATTCATTCAAAGCAATCCGAAGTCCCTCTGCATCAATCTGCCAGCCCCACTCACTTTGTTTTAAATATGGATTCTTCACTCCTGCCATCAGGTTTCCCATGGAGGACTCCAATCCCTGCTGTCCACTGATACAGTTCGAAAAATAATAGCTGAATCCACAAAAATCGGCTGTTCCTTTCTGCAAAAGTTCTTTCTCTTCTTTACTGCATGTTATCGAAATCTTATTTTCCCGGAAAAATTTTTTCATATACCATGGATACTTTCCTTTTAACCGCACATCCAGGCAAAAGAGATTGTGAATCTTATGATGCTCCTGTGCCATTCTTACATCCTCCGGTCTGCAGGAATAAGGATAGGTACAGTAATAGGCAATCATTGTACCAACCCTGATATGTGGATATTTTTCATGGGCATATGCACTTACCCATGCTGCCGCAAGAAACTGGTGATGCAAACACCGATATCTTCTTTCCATGTCATCCTGTTCCGGCAAAATATTGCATCCTTCTTTTTCAATTATTCCACCGCCAAATACTGTTCCAAGCGGCAGTGTCAGGCCGTTTATCTCATTAAAAGGAATCCAGTAAACCACCAGATCTGCATATTCATCGATTATGGTTTTTGCATATTTTTCATATAGCGGAATCAGCTTTGGATTACTCCAGCCTTCATATTTCATTGCAAGTGCCAATGGCAGATCATAATGCAGAATTGTAACTATCGGCTCCATCTTATATTTTCTGCAGGTTTCAAACACGCTTCTATAGTAGTCTAAGCCTGCCTGATTCGGAGTTTCTTCCTCTCCCGTTGGGAATATTCTTGTCCACGCAACAGACATCCGGAAACATCGAAATCCTGCTTCTGCAAATAATTTGATATCTTCTTCATAATGCTCATAAAAATGATTTCCATAATGAGATGGATAAATATATTTTTTATCTAAGGAGGGGAAGCATTTTCTCCCCTCCTCCTTATCTCCCAATGCCATACAGTCTGCTATGCTGGCTCCTTTTCCATTTACATTCCAGCTGCCTTCTGTCTGACACGCTGAAACAGCACCACCCCACAGAAAATCATCTGGAAAGCTTCCTTTATCTTGCTGCATCCTTTCTCTCTCCTTTACCAAATCCAAACACTGCCATCAAAATAAATCCTGCGACCATACTTACTGCTGCTGCCAGTAAATAGAATCCAAATGTATCTGAAAAATATCCGGATAATCCTAAAATTCCTGCATTGACAAATCCCATTGCCTTACATCCGAAAATTCCCATTATCATACCGCCCAGGGCTCCGGCAATACCAATCACTGCATAAGAACGTTTATATTTCATACATACGCCAAAGAGAATCGGCTCTGTCACTCCGGCAAGTAATGCGGTAATTCCGCTTGCTCCTGCAAGAGATTTTACTTCCTTGTCTTTGCTTCTGAACCAGATAGCAAATGCCACTCCAATCTGTGCATAACAGGTTGCACTCATAAATGCCAATACCGGGTCAGCTCCCATATTTGTAAAATTCAACATAACAATAGGTACCAGTGCCATATGTACACCAAGAATAGTCAGATATCCAACAGTTCCACCTACCAGAATTCCAAATAAAACTGCATTGGTATCATTCAGCCAGTTGCTTGCCTTTCCAATCAGATTGGACAATTCACTGGATGCCGGGCCAATTACCAATACACTCAATACCACCATAACAAAAATGGTAATCAGTGGCACAAATAATAACTGGATTGATTTGGGAATAAACCTCTTCAGTAATTTTTCCAGCTGAGCCTGTATAGGTACTATAATTAATGCTGGTATAATCATGGAAGAATATGTTATTACCGTTAGCGGCAGTCCAAATAATGTTAATGGGTCTTCTGCTCCTGCCAGTGCCGTAAAATTCGGTTCCATCAACGCTCCCATGATAACCATTGCAACAACAATATTTGCTTTTAAATATTTTGCTGTATTATATGCAATTAAAAGTGGTATAAAATAAAATACTGCATTTCCTGCTGCTGACAATACAGCATACGTTGCGCTGGTTGCATCCAGCCAGCCTAAATAAGTAAGCAAGGACAGGAATCCCTTTAACATACCGGAACCAACCAGTGCCGGAACCAATGGTATGAATGCATTGCTGATATAATCTAATATCTGCTGTCCGATTTTTTTCTTTTCTCCAGCCTCTTCTCCATCTGTAATATCTAATTCTGTAGTTTTGATATTTGCAATTTTGCAGACACAGTCATAGACATCATTCACATCTTTTCCAATGATTACCTGAAATTGTCCTCCTGCATTTTTTATGCCCAGTACTCCCTGTAATGCCTCTATTTCCTCTGCTTTCACCAGGCTGGTATCTTTTAATGTAAACCGCAGTCTGGTCATACAATGTGTGCAATTACTTATATTTGCTGCTCCCCCTATTCTTTCCAGTATTTCTTCCGCTATTTTTTCAAATTTACTCTGCATATGAAACACTCTCCTTTCTGCTGCCTCGTTTTATAACAATCATTTTTAACAAAAAATACCCAAAACACATAGCACGCGCTTTACTATGTCCTTTGGGTAATGCTCCTGTTTCCAGGATAACAATCCTCTCGGAAATTTCCATTTGCTGCAACAAAAAAGCTCCTCTTTGGCACCATACAACGAAAAGCTGTACAAGTAATGCCTCCAAGGAGTTACAATCTTGTTCTCAATTGATATATTTATGGTACCATGCAAATCCAGCAATTACAAGCCGTAATATTTGCCAAATTATACCGGAAAATTTCGTCACTTCTGACAATTTCCAATCACCCGGAATACCTGCTCTGCCGTATAGCTCATATTCTCATATGCCACAGTCTTCTGCATGGCTTCTTCCAATGTCATCACACCCGGCAAAATTGGAAATGCTCCATCGATAAGCTGCATTTCATCCTGCACTTTCCGGACGCCCTGCGGTTCAATGCTTCCGGCAAATACCAGTACCATGCAGCCCTTTTCTTTTGCCCGCTTTGCAATTCCAACCGGCGCTTTTCCCATAGCAGTCTGTCCGTCAAATCTTCCTTCTCCGGTCACTACGATATCAGCTTCACTTAATTCTTTCTCCGGCAATACCGCATCTAATACTATCTCTACGCCCGGACGTAAATCCCCGCCCAGATAAGATGCAAATGCGAAGCCCAGTCCGCCTGCTGCTCCGGCTCCCGGCATGTTCCGGTTGTCTACTCCTAAAGCCTTTTCTGATACATCAGCAAAATGAGATAACGCCTCATCCAGTTTTACCAGCATTGCTTCATCTGCACCCTTCTGTGGTGCAAACACAGCGCTGGCACCTGTTGTGCCACATAATGGATTTGTCACATCACAGGCTATTTCAAAGGTACATTCTTTCAGCCTCTTATCCAACGCCTCCGTATCTATCGTTTCCAGGTCTTTCAGTTCTTTTGCTCCAAATCCTATTTCGATTCCATCTTTTTTATAAAAATGACAGCCTAATGCCTGCAGCATTCCGGCACCGCCATCATTGGTGGCACTGCCGCCAATTCCAACGATAAACTTACGGCAGCCTCTGTCCATGGCATGGCTTATCAGTTCCCCCACACCATAAGTAGTGGTTTCCATTGGATTTCGTTTATCCACCGGCACCAGTGGCAGTCCGGCGGCTTCTGCCATTTCAATGACTGCTGTTTTATCCGGCAGGATACCATACGCTGCCTCGACCTTCTGTCCAAGGGGACCTGTTACCGCTACCTTTTCCAGACTGCCCTGCAATCCAGTGGTCAGGGCTGTTACTGTTCCTTCTCCACCATCTGCAACCGGCTTTATCATAACTTCTGCTGTTGGTATTGCTTTTTTAATACCATCTTCCACTGCTTTTCCCGCCTCTAAGGAACTTAAACTGCCTTTTAATGAATCTATTGCTACGATTACTTTCATTGGATTTTCCTCATTTGCTTATTCTACTACCTGAAGTATGTCACAAAAATCATGAATTGAAAAGTCTGAAATATTACATTTCGCAGCACTGCCTATGGCAATTGCCACCATTCCGGCTGCTTTTGCTGCCTGTATACCAGCCTCTGCATCTTCTACCACATAACAGAGTTCCGGTCTCACCAACAGCATATCTGCTGCCTTCAAAAAAACTTCCGGATTCGGTTTGGAATGCTGTAATCCATTTCCGTCTGAAATTGCATCAAAATATCCCGTCAATGCCGTTCTCTCCAGAATATATTTTGCATTTTTGCTGGAGGAACCGACCGCAAGAAGATAACCCATACTTTTTAACCGTGATAACGCTTCCCTTACTTCAGCTTTCACATCCTGTGGAGTCATCTGTGATAATAACCGGCGGTATATTTCATTTTTCTTTTCTGCCATATGCTCCTTCTCTTCATTGGTGTAAGTCTTATCTGAGTCTTCTAATACAATCTCAAGACTCTCCATACGGCTGATTCCACGCAGTCTGTCATTTTTCTTTTCATCAAACGGAAGATTTAATTCATCTGCAAGACTTTTCCATGCCTGATAATGATACTGGTCTGTATGCACCAATACTCCATCCAGATCAAATATGATTGCCTTCATATCCTTATTCCTTTCCATATTTCAAATGCAGGTCATCTTTCAGAATATATTTTTTTCCCTGGACTTTTATGGTTACCGGTTCCTTGCTTTTTCCGCTGTTACATAAATGGAGCGAAATATTTTCTTTATCCATAAAGCAGTCCATTTTTTGTCCTTGCACCATAACAGAAAATTTTATGGAATTCCAGTGTCCCAAAAGATGTGGAGCTAATATAATACCATCTTCATCACAGGATACTCCTGCAAATCCTGCAATAACACATTTCCAGATTCCGCCTAAGGATGCTGCATGAATACCATCTACAGAATCCTGCGGGTTGTCGCATAAATCCGTTTCCAATGCCTTGGCAAAAAATCTTTCTGCCATCTCCATCTCCCCTATTTCTGCGCAAATCTGTGCATGGGCGCAATAACTTAAGGAGGAATCATGCAAAGTCCTTTTTTCATAAAACAGAACATTTTTCTTTACAACATCTGCTGGAAACAGTCCCGGAAAAAGTGTAAACAGCATTACTAAATCTGCCTGTTTCAATACCTGCATATCTACCACTTCATCTCTGGAATAATCCAGCAAAACGGATTGTTTCACAGGTGATTGTCTGTATTTTTCAATATCCTTTAATTCTTCTTTGCCAAGAAATGCATCATCTTGCGGAATAATTCCATTTTTATCCGGCTTTGGAAGGTAAATGTGTTCCAGAAAATACTGCCACTTTTCCTGCATGACTTTCAGGGTTCCATTTTCCTTCATCTTTTTAACATATGGACTATCCAATGTTTCCTTGGATGCTTTCAGGGCAAGTTTTACATTATATGCCGCCATATAATTGGTATAAGCATTATTATCAATATGCTCATTATATTCATCCGGTCCGATGATATTGAGAATTTCCAGTCTTTCATTCCGTTCTTCTGCTCTGGACACCCAGAAATTTGCTGTTTCACAAAGTATTTCTGTTCCATACTGATTCAAAAACTCCCTGTCATTACTCCAATAATAATAACGGCTTATTGCAAATGCAATATCTGCGGTTACATGATGCTCTTTGATACCCGACCATACTTTATTTGCCTTACCGGTATGTATATTTAACGCTGCATAAAGCGGTGTTTCTTCAAAGCCATCCTTTGCACATTCCCAGGGATACATAAATCCCTGAAAGCCATAATCTTCTGCTTTTCTTTTTGCACCGGCTTTTCCTCTATAGCGGTACTCCAATAACTTTCTTGCCGCCTCCGGAAACTCAGCGACAAAAAATGGCAGGATGAACAATTCTGTATCCCAGAATACATGTCCTTTATAACCTTCACCGGTTAACCCTTTTGCCCCTATGCTATACCGGTTGGTATAAGCCGGATCCATGCCATACATCTGATACTGTGCAAATGCAATTCCTGCCTTTTCCTGCAGACTGGCTCCATCAATTTCAATTGCAGCTCTTTGGCAGAACCCTTCCATACTTTTTTTCTGGTTTGCTATTGCCTGCTCATATCCACGCTTTAACTGCTGCTGTATTTTTTCTAATTTTTCTTCCAGAACATCTTTACATTCTGCGGAATCTTCCTGTATATGAGAAATTCGAAACAGAGTTATCGCATCTCCCTTTTCCATTAAGATGCTGTTTTTGGCGTAGATACTGCGTCTCTTTAAATGATAGGAGCAGTCCTGCTGTTCCTGATTTTTTTCAAAACAGGTTCCTGTCAGTATTTCCAGTCCATCATCCTGCAGTGCGCCATGATATGCCATAATCTCTTTTCCATAGACTCTGCATTCTGTTTTTTGAAAATGAGAAGTTCCGGAATTGGTTATCTGTCCATTAATTCCATATTCAAATGTAACTGTTGTCTTATTTCCATCCAGCAATGTTACTTCTGTCTTATGGTAAAACAGGGTTTTTTCAAAATCTGCTGCAAAACGTTTTGACCGGAGTAGAAAACGTAGTCCGTTTTGTGTCCGGAACAGAATATTTATCCACAGTTCCCCGGTATAAAGATTTAATTTTCTTTGAAATTCCTCTACCCGGACATTGTCAAGGTTCACTGACTCTCCCTGTATATACATGCCTAATTCTACCACATCAGGACAGTTCACAAGTTCTGTTACTTCACCATCCTGTGCTTTCTGGTATAATCCGCTCACAAACATACCGGGAGTTGCATCAATGCCTCTCAACTCCAGCATTGCCCTGACTCCAAAGTGACCATTGCTCTGTGCAAATACTGATTCTGTTTTTGCTATGTAACGTCTGTTATAATGCTCTTCCGCCAGCCAAAGCCCCTCTTTATTTTTGATTGGTTGATAATAGAACATACTCCACTCCTATTCTTCCAGCATGACAGGTTCTCCACTCTCCGCTGAACGATACAATGCATCGATTAATCTCTGCACATAATAGCCTTGTTCTGCTGTTACCAGCAATTTTTCTTCACCTCTTACCGCCTTTATAAAATTATATAAAGCCTTTGTATGAAGTTCCATATCTTCAATAAACGGAAATGCTGTATTGCTCATTTCTGCACCCTGATAAATCTCCAGTGGAAAAAGTGATAGTCCACTCTTTTCTCCACAAAGTTCAACATTCCGCTTATCCTTTTCTTTTATATTTAATGCAAAAGCTGTCTCCAGCTGCATAACTCTTCCGTCAGTAAAACTGATGAATCCAAACAAACTGTCTTCCACACTATATTTATCCGGATTCCATTCTCCCATAATTCCTTTTCTTCCAGTCTTTCCGATTTTGTCAAAGCTGCCGGCACACACATATGCTATTTCCGGATAATCCAGAAGATAACATGCAAGATCTAACATATGGGCTCCAATATCAATGAGCGGCCCACCGCCCTGCATTTCACGATTGGTAAAACATCCCCATCCCGGGATTCCTCTTCTGCGCACCCAGGAAGCTTTGGTATAATACACTGTTCCCAAGTCACCTTTATCAATTTTCTCTTTGGCAATTGCTGTATTTCTTCCTTGCCGGAAATGAAAATCGTAGGTAAGAAGCAATCCATTCTTTTCTGCAAGCTGGCACATTTCCAAAGCTTCCTTTGGGTTCATTGCAGGAGGTTTCTCACAAAATACATGACAGCCGGCATTTAAAGCTTCTATTGTCAGTGGATAGTGAAATTTATTTGGAACACAAATGCTCACTACATCCGGTTTTACTTCCCGAAGCATTCTGGTGCTGTCCTGATAATATGCAGGAATATCAAAATCCTCTGCAAGCCTTTGTGCAGCTGCCTCATTTGCATCACTTACTGCCACGATTTCCACATTTTCCATTGAACGGTATGCCGGAATATGGGAAGTTCTTGCAATCTGACCTGATCCTATAATTGCGGCTCGAATTACTTTCTTTTCTTCCATTCTCTTTCTTCCCTTCTGTCATGTATATCTGTCTTTAAATAAACTGTTTCATATAAGTTACTGATTTCTGATATGCTTCCAGTGGATTCTCTCCACGGATTCTTCCTTCATTTACTACAGCACCATCAAATCCGATTTCTTTTAATGTCTGCATATGACGTTTAAAATCAATAGAACCGGTACCCGGCTGATAACGATGATTTTCTGCAATATGTACATGACCGATATAATCTTTGTATTTTCTTAAGGTCTCAGAAATATCATCCTCTTCAATGGACATATGATAAAAATCTGCTGTAATCTGGACATTTTTGAAATGTCCCATGTCAATCATGTCTACACCGTCTTTGGTCGTATTTAACATATGATCCTGGTAACGGTTTAACGGTTCAAGATAAATTTTCACACCATATTCTCCGGCTACCGGATCCAGTTCTTTCAGGGAATCCTGGATGGCTTTTACATCACCTTCATGACTTCTTGGTGAAACCATAGGTGGCAGACGATAGGTAAACATACCCCATGCTGCCGGAACAACAACGCCTGTTCCACCTACTTCTGCAATATTCTTTAAAATAACTTTCAAATCTGCAATTCCATTGAGACGACGCTCTTCTATAAAGTCACCAATCCAGCCACGATATCCACCGCATGCAGAAGATACCGGAAGTCCTGACTCTTTGATTGCCTCTTTTAATTCATCCTTCTGTTCCATCAGAACTTTTCCATCGATTTCAAAGCATTCGAATCCCATTTCTTTTGCAAATGTAAGTTTCCCAACTAAATCTTCTGGAAAAAAGTCTCTATCCTGTGTTCCAAGTAACATATTCTGTTCCTCCTTTTCAATAAAGCCCTTTGTTATTTAAATGTTACACCAAGCTTGATGCTCTTATCCGGTTCTCTGTCTACATATCTGCAGAATCCTTCTGCACTTTCTTCAAATGAAATAATCGGATATACAATATCACGGCAATCTAAATATCCATTCATCAGCATATTCCATACCACATCTTCAATTCTCTTTCTTGTCCATCTTGGATATTCTGGCAATGGCTCTGAGCAGGCTCTGGAAAATACAATTTTTGCCTGATTAAAATGACCTTCCTGTCCTAACCAGAGACCTGCCGGAAATGGTTTTGCAAATGCTGCATAGGCAATGGTTCCATTGTATGCAACTCCTTTTAATGCGGACTGTAATGCCTGCATGCTTCCACTGGTTTCAATAATTCCATCTGCACCCATTTTTCCGGTTGCTTTTTTAATTTCATAACCAACATCACACTGTGTCGGATCAAAGGTGAAATGAGCGCCCATTTTCTTTGCTACTTCTCTACGATGTTCAATCGGGTCTACACCAATTACAACTGCTGCACCAGCTTTTACTGCAAGCTGTAATGCAATCAGACCAATGGCGCCAAGACCAATAACTGCTACACAGTCTCCCGGTCTTACTTCCGCATCACGGACCGATGCCAAAGCAAACTGAGCAGGGTCATAGCATACTGCATTTGCTGCAGAATCTGTCGGTTTCATTTTACGGAGCTTATAATTATTGACTGCTTTTACAATCTGGGTCTCCTTAATCTGTCCATAAGAACATACTCTGTCACCTACTTTATATTCAGTAACATCTGCTCCTGCTTCGATAATGGTTCCAACAAACATATTTCCAAGTGGTAAATCCCCAAAGACAATTCCTCTAGGTTCCTCTTTATCTCTTTGTACAAACATTCTCCACTCATCATCAAATTTTCCATCAATAAAAGGAGTGGTTCCACGAAAATCTGCCAGCTCTGTTCCATGCTTTGGGGCTGCAAACTCAACCTTTACCTTTACTTCGTCTGATGCGATTGGTCTGTCTTCATACTCTACCAGTTTTGCCTCTCTTGGGGCTGTTGCGACTAATTTTTTCATATTAATATTCTCCTTTTCCTATATTAACCTTTCACGCCGCCTTCGGTTGCGCCGCTCTTTATGAGGTTCTGACTAAATGCATACATAATTACAATCGGCAGTGAAGTTACAAGCGATGCTGCCATCATTCTGCCCCAGATATAATCCGGTGTATTAAACAGTGAATTCAATCCGATTGTAATCGTCAATTTATCCGGTGAATCTAAGAATATGGATGCAAATAATACATCATTCCATGCAATCATAAACGCATATACAAATACGGAAATCAGACCCGGAATGGATAACGGTGTCATAATGCGGAAAATAATGCCCATTCGCGACAAACCATCTACCCTTCCTGCCTCTTCCAGCTCATATGGCACAGTTTCAAAATAACTTCGTGTCATGTAAATAGCTGTCGGCAATGTCTGGATAATCATACAGATAATTACCGCTTCCCTTGTATTTCGTAATCCGATAGATGCAAGCATCTTATATAATGGTACAATCAATAAAATTCCGGAAAACATATATACAAAGAAAAACATTTCTGTCATTACATTTTTCCCTTTAAAGCGAAGTCTTGCCAGTGCATAGCCTCCTAAGATTCCAAGGAACACTACCAGCACTGATGTAATCAACGCTATGTACATACTGTTTTTAAAATACTTCATAAACGGAAAAATACTCTCATTAAATATGTCTGCAAAATGCTTTAATGTAAAACTTCTTGGTATTATTGTCGGTGGATATCCAATTGTCTCTGAAGTTTCTTTCAGAGAGATGCTCAGCATCATAATCATTGGAAATACTAATACCGCCAGAACTGCAATGAGTATTACATAAAAGACGATATTCTTACGAATTTTTCTCGCATTCCTATTCCTCTTTCTCACTGCGGAGCACCACCTTTCTAACCATTATTACACATGCAAATATCAGTACAAACAACAGTAATGATATTGCAGCTGCCTTTCCAAAATCATGTGTTGCAAATGCCATGTCATACAGATATACACCGATAACATCTACCTGTTTCGTCAACAGATATACTTCTGCATAAATATAGAAAACCCAGATGATACGCAGGCTTACTACGGTAACCATTGTTGATTTTAATGCCGGGTATGTTACCACCTTAAACTTCTGCCATGCTGTTGCTCCATCTATATCTGCTGCTTCATACAATGATTTATCAATGGTCTGAAGAATTGCAGTAAAAGAAAGATATGCATATGAGAAGAAGCGCCAGATACAAAACAGTGCAGCCAGTATAAAAGCACTGACCGGCTGGTCAAACCAAAGCGGCACCTCTTTTGCAAGATGTAACACATCCACCACAATATAATTTATAATTCCATAAATATTATTGAACATATAACGCCAGGCAAAAATCAGACACACCGACGGAATTACATAAGACAATATTATTAAAGAATTTACCAGTTTTTTACCTACAAATTTACGGTTCAAAAAGCACGCCATTGCAAGTCCAACTACCGTACTAAGTACAACTACTACAAATGTAAACACAAGTGTTGTAATTACACTGTGATAAAAGGATGGATCCGTTAATACAGATATATAATTATCTAATCCCACAAATACAGAAGGCTTACGTGGGTTTACCGGAACGTCCAGAACACTGATATAAATGTTATAAAGCATTGGATAGCCAATTAATGCTGCCAGCAGAATCAAACTTGGGGCTAACAGCAGATATGCAAATTTTGTATCGCTTAATGCTCTTCTTTTCCTCATCTTTTCTACCTCATTTATCGGGAAAGTGTTGACATTTCCGGGGCACATAATAACCTGTGCCCCTTCCATGTCTTTCTTCTTATTTCAGCATTGTTTCAACTTCTGCCTGAGCATTTGTCAGCTCTGTCTGAGAGTCACTTCCCTGTACTACTACGTTATTAATCATCTTGCTTAAAATTCCTTTGTTGGTAACATCACCCATTACCATGTAATTTTTACCATCTACACATCCAAATAACTGAAGATTATCAAATGCTACTCCAACTTCATCTAAGAGATGTGCCAGTGGGACAATTGCTTCGTTCTCTTTGTATGCTGCATCTTCTGCTACTTCACTTAATACCGGCTGGATTCCGCCAGGAGCCATCAGAAGCCAGGATTCATTGTTTTCTTTTTCCAGCATAAAGGATACAAATTTCTCTGCTGCTGCTTTCTCTGCATCACTTAATCCGGAAGCAATGGATAATACGATAACACAACCATATGCTGCCTGCTGTGTCTTATTTGGTAATGCCAGTTCTACATCATCCAGGAAACCTGCTTCCTGAACAGCACTTAAAATATAAGTAGAATACAGGCATAATGGTGCATTCTGATTTATAAATGCATCTTTTACATCTGCAACTTCAGTAGAACCCGGCATAGAATAAGATGAAAGCTCTTTATAGAAATCTAATGCTTCTTTCATTTCCGGTGTATCAATGGTTACATTTCCATCTGCATCAAATACATTTGCTCCATTGGAAATTGCGAACTGTGAAAATACCTGTTCACTAAATGCAGATTCTGATGTAGGTAATGCAATTCCGTACTGTTTGTTGTCCGGATTATAAAATGCTTTTGCAATTTCTAATACATCATCCCAGTTCTGAGGTACATCAAATCCTTTTTCCTTTAACATTGCTGTATTACACCAGATTCCCTGTACCCATCCGGAAACAGGAACTCCAACATAGTCATTTCCATCTTCTGTTTTAATTACGTTTAATGCTCCATCAAAGAAAGCATCTTCACCTTTTCCGTCAATAACCTCTTTATTTGCTTCCAAATCAATAAAATCATTCGTTACACTTGTCTTTGCCTGATCCTGTGAGAATTCCATAACTGCCGGAAGTACACCGGTTCCACCAAGGGATGTGATTTTTGTATCATAATCATCCTCATTTGTAGGCATCTGTTCTACTTTAATTCCAGGATTCTCTGCTTCAAACTCTTCAATCAGTTTTGCAATTACATCCTGTCTTTCCTGCTCTACCTGCATATGCATAAACTGGATAGTAACCTCTTCTCCTGCATCTGCTGTCGTATCTGTTCCTTTTTCAGAATTTCCATTTCCTGAATTGCTGCCGCAGCCAGCCAATGTTCCAACGGTCATTGCTGCTACTAACATCATGCTTAAAATTTTCTTCTTCATATTCCTTCTCCTTTTCCTTTATTGTGTGAGTTATTTTCCAGAATCCATGCTGCTTCATAGCCAGAAAGTACAAGTGTTCCTTTTATCTCCTTACCGGTCAGAAGATTTTTTCCACTCACTTCATTCTCACCACTCTGCCACACTTCCTCTGAAATATTAATATATATGGTAAGCCGTTCTTCCTCCGTAAATCTTCTGATGTGAAAGACCTTGGAAGAAGTCTGGATTACTTCCTGTTTTGCCTCCGGCGCAAATGCCGGATGTTCTTTCCGGATATTAATTCTCCGGATTAGTTCTTCGAATATTTTCTTCCGGTTTGTTTCTTCTGTAAGCTGTCTCTCCAGCCTGCTTACGTCCAGCTGTTCCCGGTTTATTCTTCTGTAAATTCCAGATACTGCCTTATCATAATAATCATTTCTGGAACCCAGAAGACTATGAATATAAATTGCAGGAAGTCCCTGCATACTAAGTAAAATTGTTTCTGCTGCAAGAAATCTTTTTATTCTGATCTCATCCGAATCTTCCGGGGAGGCAAGTGCATCCTGATAATTGATATTTAATTCATATGGACTTTTTGTTCCGTCTCCATTATCTTTATAAGAGACTTCTCCGCCATTCCGAAGAGTTGCATCAACCATAAGCTGAATTTCTTCCTTCGTTAATATTCCCTCTACCGGACGGACACCAATTCCATCATGGGAACTCAAGAAATTAAAATAAGTGCATCCCACCGGTGGTTCCGATAAATTTTTTGCCCATTCTATTAATTTTTCAGAGTTCCCTGTAAGAATCGAAAACATAACCAATGGTGGCAGTGGAAACTGGTATACCATATGTGCTTCTTTTTCGCCCTCACCAAAATAACTGATATTTTCTTTATGAGGCACATTTGTCTCCGTAATAATCAATGTTCCCGGTGCTGCTTCATCTAAAATTTTGCGGAAACTCTGCACCACCTTATGTGTCTGTGGCAGATGCATACATGTTGTTCCAAGTTCTTTCCACAAAAAACCAATTGCATCCAGCCGAATCATTCTTGCACCATTCTGTGTATAGTACAAAAGAATAGATAAGATTTCTTTGTATAAATCAATACTCTGATAATTTAAGTCAATCTGATCTGTGCTAAATGTTGTCCAATAGCTCTTTTTCCCTTCCTTAGTGTCAAATTCTGTCAGCAAAGGAAGTGCTCTTGGTCTGGTCACTTTGCTGTAATCAGCTTTTGGATCTGCTTCTATAAAAAAGTCTTTATATGGTTTTTCTCCTTTTAAACATTTTTGAAACCATTCATTTGATTTTGAACAGTGATTAATTACTGCATCAAACATTAAATCATACGATTCACCAAGTCTGTTTACATCTTCCCAGTCACCCAGTGCCGGATTTACTTTTCTGTAATCGCTCACCGAAAAGCCATCATCTGATGTATAGGGAAACATCGGCAGAATATGTACTATACTGATAGCATCCGCTACATGCTTTTTCAAAAAATCATTTAATGCTTTAAGTCCCGCTTCTTCTTTATCTATGATAGAATCACCATAAGTAATCAGAACTGCGTCTTTCTGTGTAAGCCATTGCTTTGTATTCTTCTGCGGACTATTTTTTATCAATTCATCCACATCCTTCAACAGCTGTTCTGCTTCCTTTTCTCCATATATCTGTCTATATAATTCTCTTAATTCTTTTTCCAGTTCCTGTCGCATAATTTTCTCCTATGTATCAGGTTATTGAACAATTTTGTTATTTGTTGACAACGTTGTCATTTTGTGGTAAAAAAATATATTGTGTGTGCCGGAGATTTTTCTCCGGCCTTTCATTATGTTGACTCCCTTTCTAATACTTCAGGCTGGAACTCTATCACTTTTCCACCTTCTATTTTTTCACCTCTAATTAATTTTACCAGCCGGTCAATACACTCTTTTGCCAATTGTTCAAAGTTCTGATCAATTGTTGATATTCTTGGATAATAATATTTTCCAATCGGAATATTGTCTACACCTAATACCGCAACATCTTCTGGAATCCTCAGCCCATGTTCATGTATTGCCTGATAAACACCGAGTGCTCTTTCATCTCCTGATATGAAGAAAGCGTCCACATTTCCCTCTGCCAGCAATTCATTGGCTTTTTCATACGCAAGCTGTATGGAATTTACACCAGAATAAACTCTGTATTTTCCCTCTTTTCCTTTTACGGAATCTTCAAATCCTTTTATACGGTTCTGTGTAGATAAGAACTTTGCTTCTCCGACCAAAAATGCTATATTGCGGTATCTGCAGCCAGTCAGATATTCACCGCCTTTATATCCTACCTGATAGTTATCCAGACTGACGGCGTAGGTCTCATCATCATCCGGTTCTCCAAACATTACATACGGAATATTGTGTTCCCGGAAATATACTGCCCTCGGGTCACTGTGTACATTTTCCAGCAGGATTGCGCCATCTGCCATTCCATTTGCCAGCAGAGTAAATCCGTCTGTATCATCATCAATACACCTTGTACTGTTAGATGGTGACATCACAACCTTCATTCCACTTTCTTTTGCATAGCGGAAAAGGTATTTCAGCATCAAAGTATGCCAGTTGCTCAAATGTTCTTCTCCATGCCGGTCGGTAAATATCATGATTATATTGGTTTTCTGTCCTTTCAATCCCCGGGCAAACATATTTACCTGATATCCCGTTTCCTTAATTGCATCTAATACTTTTTTTCGGGTGCGCTCCGATACATTAGAGTCCTGATTTACAACTCTTGATACTGTTTTTACGGAAACTCCACACATATCCGCCACATCCACTATTGTTACATTACTTGATTTCTTCTTATTGTCTTTCGTTGTCATATGCACTTTTCACAACCCATCTTTCTTTGTCTTACGTTGTCATTATACATAATGTTAGTGATTTCGTCAACATCTCTCTTCATGAAATTATACACAAAATGTATTTTTTATTTTTGTTCAATCTATCCAATTTTATATCTTCATCCGGTGAATCTATTCTTATATATGTCAGAAAGGGAAACTCCGGCCTATTAAGCCAGAGCTTCCCTTCCATTAGCTCTGCCAGTTCACAGAACTGACTCTTATTCTTCTGTAGAAGCAGTTACTTCTTCTTTTGCTTCTGTCTCTTCGATTTCATCTGTCACAGGTGCTTCATCGAATCCGTCAAAATCATCAAAGGAGAGTTCTTCCTCTTCGTTTACATCTGTGTTCAGTTTGATGTTACGATAACGCTTCATACCAGTACCAGCCGGAATCAGCTTACCGATAATTACGTTCTCTTTCAGACCAATCAATGGGTCAATCTTGCCCTTGATAGCTGCTTCTGTCAGAACCTTAGTTGTCTCCTGGAAGGATGCTGCTGATAAGAAGGAGTTGGTTGCCAAAGATGCTTTGGTAATACCAAGTAATACCTGTTTACCTTCTGCCGGCTCTTTGCCTTCTTCCTCTAACTGCTCATTCATCTCTTCGTAATCCAGATTATCTACTAATGTTCCTGGCAGGAACTCAGAATCTCCGTTATTTTCAATACGAATCTTCTTTAACATCTGACGAACGATAACCTCGATATGTTTATCATTAATCTCAACACCCTGCAGACGGTATACACGCTGTACTTCCTGAATCAGGTAATCCTGTACGGCACGTACGCCCTTAATCTTAAGGATATCGTGTGGATTTACAGAACCTTCGGTCAGTTCATCACCAGCCTCTAATACTGCGCCATCCATAATCTTAATTCTGGAACCGTAAGGAATCAGATAAGTCTTAGTCTCACCTGTTTCATTGTTTGTTACAATGATCTCACGTTTCTTCTTGGTATCTTTAATGGTTGCAACACCACCAAATTCTGTGATAATTGCAAGTCCCTTAGGCTTTCTTGCCTCAAACAGCTCCTCGACACGAGGAAGACCCTGTGTAATATCGTCACCGGCAACACCACCGTTGTGGAATGTTCTCATGGTAAGCTGTGTACCAGGTTCTCCGATAGACTGAGCTGCGATAATACCAACTGCTTCACCAACCTGTACTGCCTGACCGGTAGCCATATTGCTTCCATAACATTTTGCACAAACTCCGATGTGGGAACGGCAGGTAAGAATGGTACGGATTTTAACCTTGGTTAATGGCTCTCCATTCTCATCTACACCCTTGCTCATAATTGCTGCAGCACGTTTTGGTGTAATCATATGGTTTGCTTTTACAAGCACATTACCATCTTTATCGCAAATTGTCTCACAGGAGAATCTTCCTGTAATACGCTCTTCGAGACTTTCGATTTCTTCTTTTCCATCCATGAATGCTTTGACATACATACCAGGAATCTCTCTTCCTGTGCCTGCACAGCAATCAGATTCACGGACAATCAGATCCTGTGATACGTCTACCAGACGTCTGGTTAAGTAACCGGAATCGGCGGTACGTAACGCAGTATCGGACATACCTTTTCGTGCTCCATGCGCAGACATGAAGTACTCCAATACTTCAAGACCTTCACGGAAGTTTGATTTGATAGGCAGCTCGATTGTTCTACCGGTTGTATCCGCCATCAAACCACGCATACCTGCTAACTGTTTAATCTGTTTATCAGAACCACGGGCTCCGGAATCAGCCATCATGAAGATGTTATTGTATTTGTCCAGACCGGAAAGCAGTGCTTCTGTCAGCTCATCATCAGTCTCTTTCCATGTTTCAACAACTTCTTTGTAACGCTCTTCCTCTGTAATAAGACCACGTTTGTACTGTCTTGAAATGCGGTCTACCGTATCCTGAGCCTTTGCAATCATTTCCGGTTTCTGAGGCGGTACCGTCATATCTGAAATAGATACGGTCATAGCTGCTCTTGTAGAGTACTTGTAACCCATGGACTTAATATCGTCTAATACCTCAGCGGTCTTGGTTGCTCCGTGTGTATTAATAACTTTTTCCAGAATCTGTTTTAACTGTTTCTTTGCTACATGGAAATCGATTTCCAGTACCAGTTCATTTTCAGGCTTGCTTCTGTCTACGAAACCTAAATCCTGAGGAATGATTTCATTGAAGATAAATCTTCCCAGTGTTGACTCAACGACACCAGTCTTAACAGTTCCATCCGGCATTGTCTTATGAACACGCACATGGATTCTGGAATGCAGTGTAAGTGCCTGATTCTCATATGCCAGAATTGCTTCGTTTACGCTCTTATAGTATCCACCTTCTCCTAAGGAACCTGGTCTTTCCTGTGTCAGATAGTAGATACCAAGAACCATATCCTGTGAAGGAACGGCTACAGGGCCTCCATCAGAAGGTTTTAACAGGTTGTTCGGTGAAAGCAGCATAAAACGGCATTCTGCCTGTGCTTCCTGTGACAGTGGTAAATGGGCAGCCATCTGGTCTCCGTCGAAGTCGGCGTTGTATGCGGTACATACCAATGGGTGAAGCTTAATTGCTTTACCTTCTACCAGGATTGGCTCAAATGCCTGAATACCGAGTCTGTGCAGTGTAGGAGCACGATTCAGCATAACCGGATGCTCTTTGATGACGTCTTCTAAGACATCCCAGACTTCCGGCTGTAATCTTTCAACCATCTTCTTTGCACTCTTAATATTGTGTGCAGTTCCGTTTGCAACCAGCTCTTTCATAACAAACGGTTTAAACAGCTCGATTGCCATTTCTTTTGGCAGACCACACTGATAAATCTTAAGTTCCGGTCCTACGACGATAACGGAACGTCCAGAGTAGTCTACACGTTTTCCAAGAAGGTTCTGACGGAAACGTCCAGATTTACCTTTCAGCATATCGGACAGAGATTTCAGAGCACGGTTACCAGGTCCGGTTACCGGTCTTCCTCTTCTACCGTTGTCAATCAGGGCATCTACTGCTTCCTGCAGCATTCTCTTCTCGTTACGAACGATGATATCAGGTGCACCTAACTCTAACAATCTTCTCAGACGGTTGTTTCTATTGATAATTCTACGATATAAATCATTTAAATCAGATGTTGCAAAACGTCCACCATCCAGCTGTACCATAGGACGTAAGTCTGGTGGAATAACCGGGATAACGGTCATAATCATCCACTCCGGTTTATTTCCGGATTCACGGAAGGATTCTACCACTTCCAGTCTCTTGATGATTCTTGCACGTTTCTGGCCGGTAGCATCTTTTAATTCTGCTTTCAGCTCTGCTGCATCTTTCTCCAGGTCAATTGCCTGTAATAACTCAAGAATGGCTTCTGCACCCATTCCAACACGGAAAGAGCTGCCATATTTTTCCCTTGCATCCTGATATTCCTGCTCGGATAATACCTGCTTTACAGATAAATCTGTAGAACCTGCATCCAGTACGATATAGGAAGCAAAGTACAGAACCTTCTCCAATGTTCTTGGAGAAAGATCTAAGATTAATCCCATACGGGATGGAATTCCTTTGAAGTACCAGATATGGGATACCGGAGCTGCAAGCTCGATATGTCCCATACGCTCTCTACGAACGCTGGCTTTGGTGATTTCAACACCACAGCGGTCGCAGACAACACCTTTATAACGAATCTTTTTGTACTTACCACAATGACATTCCCAGTCTTTGCTCGGTCCAAAAATCTTCTCACAGAATAATCCGTCTTTTTCCGGTTTCAAAGTTCTATAGTTAATGGTCTCAGGTTTCTTAACTTCTCCTCTGGACCACTCTCTGATTTTCTCAGGTGATGCCAGACCAATCTGAATTGCATCAAACTGTATCGGCTGGTAAGTTTCCTGTTTTACTGTTCCTGGCATTAATGACACTCCCTTCCTATTTATTCTTCGTCAAGAACTTCATCGGCAGCATCGTCAAAATCGAAGCCTGCGTCATCATCCTCTTCCTCTTCTTCTACGTTGTTGAGTTCTCCACTCTCAGAATCAAATTCCTGTTTGGTAAAGCCCATCTTTCCGAAGGACTCGCTGTCTTCAAACGCGAAATCTTTATCGCCTGAGATAATGGAATTCAAATCTGTGTTACCATATTCGCTGGTCTCCATCAGTTCAACTTCGTTACGGTCTTCGTCTAATACTCTGACATCAAGACCAAGGGACTGAAGTTCTTTGAGAAGTACCTTGAAGGATTCTGGGATTCCCGGTTCAGGGATATTGTCACCCTTAATGATTGCTTCGTATGTCTTCACACGGCCAACCACGTCGTCGGACTTCACAGTCAGAATCTCCTGTAATGTGTAAGATGCACCATAAGCTTCCAGTGCCCAAACCTCCATCTCTCCGAAACGCTGTCCACCAAACTGAGCTTTACCACCCAGAGGCTGCTGTGTTACTAAGGAGTAAGGACCGGTAGAACGTGCATGAATCTTATCATCTACCAGATGATGCAGTTTCAGGTAATGCATGTGGCCAATGGTAACCGGTGAGTCAAATTCTTCTCCGGTACGTCCGTCACGAAGCTGAACCTTTCCGTCACGGGAAATCGGAACGCCCTTCCATAATTCTCTGTGGTCTCTGTTATCGGAAAGATACTGCATTACATCTTCACGCAATGTATCTTTATATTTTGCTTCAAATTCTTCCCAGGTGGAGTTGACATAATCATTTGCCAGTTCCAGGGTATCCTGAATATCAATCTCTCGTGCACCGTCAAATACAGGAGTCTCAATGTTAAATCCAAGTGCTTTCGCTGCAAGACTTAAGTGAATCTCCAGGACCTGACCGATATTCATACGGGAAGGTACACCCAATGGGTTCAATACAATATCCAGCGGACGGCCGTTCGGCAGGAATGGCATATCTTCTACCGGAAGTACACGGGAAACGACACCCTTGTTACCATGACGTCCAGCCATCTTATCTCCAACGGAGATTTTTCTCTTCTGTGCAATGTAAATACGAACTGCCTGATTTACACCAGGGGATAATTCGTCACCATTTTCTCTTGTAAATACTTTCGCCTCTACAATGATACCATATTCACCATGTGGTACTTTCAGGGAAGTGTCTCTTACTTCTCTTGCTTTCTCACCGAAGATGGCACGTAACAGTCTTTCTTCTGCGGTAAGCTCTGTCTCTCCCTTTGGAGTAACCTTACCTACCAGAATATCACCGGCACGAACTTCTGCACCGATACGTATGATTCCTCTTTCGTCAAGGTCTTTCAATGCATCATCGCCGACACCTGGAACGTCTCTTGTAATTTCTTCCGGTCCTAATTTGGTATCACGGGCTTCTGCTTCGTACTCTTCAATATGAACAGATGTATAAACATCATCCTGTACTAATCTTTCACTCAGAAGAACAGCGTCCTCGTAGTTGTAACCTTCCCATGTCATGAATCCGATTAACGGGTTCTTTCCAAGAGCAAGCTCACCATTAGCAGTAGATGGTCCGTCAGCAATTACTTCGCCAGCTTCTACATGATCACCTTTGAACACGATTGGTCTCTGGTTGTAGCAGTTGGACTGGTTACTTCGTGAGAACTTGGTCAGTTTGTATACGTCTCTTGTTCCATCATCATTCTTCATGGTAATCTGGTTTGACTCAGATTTCTCAATAGTACCGGATTTCTTTGCAACTACACATACACCGGAGTCTACTGCAGTCTTGGTTTCCATACCGGTTCCTACTACAGGAGCTTCTGTGGTAAGAAGAGGTACTGCCTGACGCTGCATGTTAGATCCCATCAGCGCACGGTTCGCATCATCGTTCTGCAAGAACGGAATCAATGCGGTAGCAACAGAGAATACCATCTTAGGAGATACATCCATATAATCAAACATCTGCTTGTCATATTCCTGTGTCTCATCTAAGTAACGGCCGGAAACGGAATTTCTTACGAAATGTCCTTCTTCATCCAGTTTTTCATTCGCCTGTGCTACATGGTAATTATCCTCTTCATCTGCGGTCATGTATACAACATCTTCTGTAACACGCGGATTCTTAGGATCTGTTTTATCAATCTTACGATATGGTGCCTCAATGAAACCATATTCGTTAATTCTTGCATAACATGCCAGTGAGTTGATAAGTCCGATGTTCGGTCCTTCAGGAGTCTCAATAGGGCACATTCTTCCGTAATGGGAGTAGTGTACGTCTCGAACCTCGAATCCAGCACGGTCTCTGGATAAACCACCTGGTCCTAATGCGGATAAACGTCTCTTATGTGTCAGCTCACCCAGCGGGTTGTTCTGATCCATGAACTGTGACAGCTGGGAAGATCCGAAGAACTCTTTCACTGCTGCGGTTACCGGTTTGATATTAATCAGGCTCTGTGGAGAAATTCCTTCCTGATCCTGGGTGGTCATACGCTCACGAACCACACGTTCCATTCTGGAAAGTCCGATTCTGTACTGGTTCTGTAATAACTCACCTACGGCACGGATACGACGGTTACCTAAGTGGTCGATATCATCGTCATTTCCAATGCCCCACTCCAAGTGCATATTGTAGTTAACGGATGCAAAAATATCTTCCTTGGTAATATGCTTCGGAACCAGTTCAGATACGTTTTTACGAATTGCTTCCTTGATATCTTCCAAGGATTCATTTTCATCCAGGATTTTCTTTAATGCCGGATAATATACCAGCTCAGTAATACCAACTTCCTTCGGTACTACGTCTACATAGGTAGTGAGGTCTACCATCATATTGGAAAGAACTTTTTCATTTCTTTCTTCTGTAGCAATATATACTGCCGGAACAGCTGCGTTCTGAATCTCTTCTGCAAGCTCTCTGGTCAGCTCTGTTCCTTTTTCGATTACCTCTCCGGTAGTCTCAAGAACAACATCTTCAGCCAGTACTTTCCCACGTAAACGGTTCTTAAATGCCAGCTTCTTGTTAAATTTATAACGACCTACTTTTGCCAGGTCATAACGTCTTGGGTCGAAGAACATTGCAGTAATCAGACTCTCTGCACTGTCAACAGAAAGAGGCTCGCCCGGACGGATCTTCTTATATAATTCCAGAAGACCTTCCTCGTAGCTTGTAGCAACGTCTTTTCCAAAAGATGCTAAAATCTTTGGCTCTTCGCCAAATAAATCTATAATTTCCTGGTTGGTTCCCAGTCCTAATGCACGCAGTAATACTGTGATTGGCACTTTTCTGGTACGGTCAACACGTACATAGAAAATATCATTAGAGTCTGTTTCATACTCTAACCATGCTCCACGGTTCGGGATTACGGTACAGGAATAGAGTTCCTTACCTACTTTATCATGCGCAATGCCATAGTAAATACCAGGGGAACGAACCAACTGGCTTACGATAACACGCTCTGCTCCATTGATAACGAAGGTTCCGGTCTCTGTCATGAGAGGTAAATCGCCCATAAAAATCTCATGTTCATTAATTTCATCTGTTTCTTTGTTATACAGTCTGACTTTTACCTTCAAAGGAGCTGCATAAGTTGCGTCTCTCTGTTTACACTCCGGAATTGTATACTTCACATCATCCTCACATAATGTGAAATCCACAAATTCCAAGCTAAGATGTCCGCTATAATCCTCAATCGGAGAGATATCTGCAAACACTTCTTTCAGGCCCTCGTCTAAGAACCACTGATAAGAATCCTTCTGGACCTCAATCAGGTTTGGCATTTCCAATACCTCTTTTTGTCTTGAGTAACTCATACGTATGCCTTTTCCAGCCTTCACCGGACGTATTCTGTTTTTCTCCATTGACGTTTCACCTCTCGTTTTTTATTCTCAATCCACTAAATTTCAGCAAATTATATTCTTTGGGCTTCATTTCCTAAAAAAGGATATAGTAAAGCCACCTCACCACAATAGTGCAACGTATATGATACCACAAGTAGTTTTCTAAAGTCAAGCATTATTTTCGCACAATATGCATATATTTTTCAATATTGGGGAATAATTTTCATTCTCGCAGTGATGCAGCCTGCCATCTGCGTTTTTTTATAGCTGTCTAATATCAGAAAAAGCAGCCATGAAATGCTTTTTCTTTGCATCCCATAGCTGCTTTTTTCTTTACCCTTTTTTCTTTATTTTTCTATTCTATTACATATTTCATTATCTATTTTATTGATTCCGGTTTTATTTTAAGTCCACATCCAGTTCTGCAATACTTTCACCTGCACCATTTTTGTTGGTTACGGATATATGGATTGTACTCTCTCCATTATAAAGCAGCATAATCCGTTCACTCTGGCTTCCATCCTCATTTGGGGTAAACCGGCCGCCTAACCACCACATTGCATTGCCTGCTTCGTCGGTAATAAATATATCCGGGTCATTATATGGGTCATTGTACGGTGCGCCGGTAATATCCGGGAGCTGCATGTCAACGATCAAGACGGCACCGGTTTTGATCACCTGATTTACTGCAACACCATTATCTTCTTTATTTACTGCGATGGTCTCATTCTTGGAAGTATCCACATGCACCGGGAAGGAGAGCTGCCAGTCTCCGCTTACTTTTGTGGTGGTCTGATATTCTCCATTTTCATCCCATGCATCGGAAAGATAGCCTTCTAATGTGTCTATGCTCCAGGTTACGGTAAAATCTTTCAAGTCCGAAATATCAATCGGATTATCATTTTCATCAGTCAATGTTGATAAATCAATTTGTTCCATCTTCACATAGCTTCCGTCCTCTGCCTTTTCAAAAGGCTGCCCGATTGCCGACTGAATCAGGGTTTCATTGATAGAAACATTTTCCATCACCTTATCACTCTGCGGTCCCATAATCCAGTCTGATTCATTCAGTTCTGCATTGTCTGTGCTAAGGGTGGTTGTGTAGTAAAGCAGGTAGCCATCGCAATACACATCCGAAACGCTTATCTTTACTCCACTCCGGTCTGTTTCCAGCACACACTGATCATCCGAAACCAATTCCGTGGACTCTTTTCCAATGGTAGAATAGATATCCGAAAGTTCCTTTTCATCTTTATCTCCCTGTGTTGCGCCAATCAGTTTTCCGATTGTGTTGCTGTAGATGCTGTCTGCCAGTGCAGAATTAGAAAATCCCGCCACTCCCACTGCGACCGCGCAGGCTGCTGCCATTCCTGCCGCAATTTTTCTTATATTTTTATTTTTCTTATTCCTTGTTTCCCTATTCATACGTTTTACCTCCATCCGGATTCTCGTTTTATACCGTTCCTTTTCTTCGGAGGATAACTCTTCTACTTCATATTCATTCAAATCAATTTCCGCATCATTTAACATTTCATAGATTTTATCGTCTTTCATCTCTTCATGCCTCCTTCTGTTTCAAATACATGTTTCTCATTTTCCGCTTTCCTCTGGATACCCGGTTGTAAATGACATCTCTCGGAAGTCCGGTATCTTCGCTTATCTGCTCTACAGATTCTTCCTCTACAAATAATTTCATAAATATTTTCCGGTCAAGAGGTTTCAGGCACAAAAGCAATTGTTCTACTTCATGGCTTAATTCCCCTTCTATCAGTTGTTCTAACATCCTGTCATTTTCCGCCGCTGTCACATCATCCATACAAAGCTGTTCCAAGTCCCGCTTATATTTTCTAAGATAGTCGATGGCTTCGTACCGGGCAATGGCTGCCGCCCAGTTCTTGAAGCTGTTCTTCTTATCATCAAAGGATGCTGCGTGTTCCCAGATGGAAAGCAGCACATCGTTCATGCATTCTTCCTGTTTCTGTGGCATGGTAAATAAGTGTTTTCGGATGACCGCCTTAAGCAATCCACCATACATATCTATGACATAAATCAATGCTTCTTCATTATGCAATTGTAATTGCTGAATATAATTCTTCTCTGTTATCTTCATTGTTATCCTGCCTTTTGCTTCATGCACCATGGTTTGCATTTTTGCAGCTACACTTATTATTACGAATCTGATGTCTTAAATCTATCACTTTTATAAAAATATTTTCTATAAAGCAAAGAACCTTCCAGCATTTCTGCCAGAAGGTTCTTTTTGTTGATGTCTCATTCTACCGGAAGCTGTCCCAGTCTTTCTGCATAAATAAATATGTAATTAGTGGGCACAATACTGCGCTGATGATACTTTTTACCACTCCAACCCCGCCAAAGATGTTGATTACCAGACCGATTGCTGCACATGCAATCATCAGATAGAATCCAACCTTCTTCTGTGCAAACAAAATCAGGCCGGCACCTACGATAATAAGCACTTCTGCAATGAGGCTGACAATCAGCAGTGGCTGAATGAGCATTAACGGAATCATCATTACTCCGGAAATGATATTGATTACAAATACAATCCAGAGCCATACCTTAAGTCCTGTGTTCATAACTAATCTCCTATTCTTATATTGTTTTCAAGTTACGCTACTATTATTACATATTTTCTTTTTACGTCAATAGGTCTAAAGTCCTATAAACTACAAGAAAATCGGATCCATATTTCTATGAATCCGATTCCTATCATTTCTAATTCAGTTGTGAATCAAAAATTATTTTAATGTTACTTTAGCACCTTCAGCTTCTAATTTAGCTTTGATGTCATCAGCTGTAGCTTTGTCAGCCTGCTCTTTAACGATCTTAGGAGCGCCATCTACTAAGTCTTTTGCTTCTTTTAAGCCTAAGCCAGTAGCTTCACGAACTACTTTGATAACCTTAACTTTGTTTGGTCCAACTTCTGTTAACTCTACGTCAAACTCAGTCTTCTCTTCTGCTGCTGCTGCGTCTCCACCTGCTGCTGCAACTACAACGCCTGCTGCTGCGGATACACCGAACTCTTCTTCACAAGCTTTTACTAATTCATTTAACTCTAATACGCTTAACTCTTTGATAGCGTCAATCATCTCAGCTGTTGTTAATTTAGCCATTTTAATTTACCTCCGTTTTTGGTTTTGTTTTCAATAAATTGATTGGTTTGCAGATTATTCTGCTGCTGGAGCTTCCTCTGCAGGAGCTTCTACTGGAGCTTCTTCTGCAGGTGCTGCCTCTTCTGCCTTAACTTCTACGTCTGCTGCGCCGCCTTTTTCAGCGATCTGATTAATAACACGAGCGAAGTTTGCAATAGGAGACTGAATACTTCCAAGGAATTTGGAAAGTAATTCTTCTCTGGATGGGATTGTAGCGATTGCTTTCATTCCATCTGCATCATAGAAGGTTCCTTCTACTACGCCGGCTTTAATCTCAAGTGCAGGAGCTGTCTTTGCAAATTTAGCAATTACTCTTGCAGGTGCTGTTGCATCTGTTGTTGAAATTGCGAATGCGTTTGGTCCTTCCAATACGTCGGAAAGGCTTTCGAAATCAGTTCCTTTGATTGCAAAATTAACTAATGTATTCTTATATACTTTATAAGCAACACCAGCTTCTCTTAACTGCTTACGCAGCTGAGTATCTTCTGCAACGGTAAGTCCACGGTAGTCAACGACTACTACTGACTGTGCATCTTTAATCTGCTCAGAAATTTCCTGTACGATAGGCTGTTTAAGTTCTACTTTTGCCACGAATCGTGCACCTCCTTCTTTATTTTTCATCTTGCGAAAGACAGGTACATTACCTAAAAAAATCCTCTCTGTGGAAGACAGAGAGGATTTAAAATCTCATTTACAAATACATAAGTATCTGCATTTCCTCGGTAGGTTCTCTACGGTTACGCCTTACGGCACCTACTGTCTTCGGCAATATGCTTTGCTATTATAGCAATTAATATCTTGGATGTCAATAACAAAAACTAAACAAGCTTCAGTGGGTTGATTTTTACACCCGGTCCCATGGTAGGAGCTACAGAAACGCTCTTCATGTACTGACCTTTTAATGTAGCCGGTTTTGCTTTGTTTACGGCATCAATAAGAGTCTGGAAGTTGTCCGCTAATTGTTCTTCACTAAAGGATGCTTTTCCAATTGGCACATGGATAATATTTGCTTTGTCTAATCTATACTCGATTTTTCCGGCTTTGATATCGTTTACTGCCTTGGTAACGTCCATAGTAACAGTTCCAGCTTTTGGGTTTGGCATTAAGCCCTTCGGTCCAAGTACACGACCAAGACGTCCAACAACGCCCATCATATCAGGAGTTGCAACAACAACGTCGAAGTCAAGCCATCCTTCGTTCTGGATCTTCGGAATTAATTCCTCTCCACCAACGAAATCAGCACCTGCTGCCTGAGCCTCGTCTAATTTGGTTCCCTTTGCGAATACTAATACTTTTACAGCTTTACCAGTTCCGTGTGGTAATACAACTGCACCACGAATCTGCTGATCTGCGTGACGTCCGTCACATCCGGTACGAATGTGAACTTCGATAGTCTCATCAAATTTTGCAACGGCTGCTTTCTTTGCAAGTCCGATTGCTTCTGCCGGATCATATAAAGTTGCTCTATCAATTGATTTTGCAGCTTCTAAATATTTCTTTCCTCTTTTCATTCTAAATAACCTCCTGTGGTATTATCGGGAGTGGAACCCTCCCACGTATTTTCGTTTCTTCTGGGTTACTCTTCTACTTCAATACCCATACTTCTTGCTGTACCAGCGATCATGCTCATTGCAGCTTCAACAGATGCAGCATTTAAGTCTGGCATTTTCAGCTCAGCGATTTCCTGAAGCTTAGCTTTAGAAATTTTTGCAACTTTTGTCTTGTTAGGAGTTGCTGATGCACTCTTTAAGTTGCAGGCCTTCTTCAGCAGTACTGCTGCTGGAGGAGTTTTTGTAATGAAGCTGAAGCTTCTGTCTGCGTAAACAGTGATAACTACAGGAACGATTGTGTCTCCCATATCTGCTGTTTTTGCATTAAACTGTTTTGTGAATTCCACAATATTCACACCGTGCTGACCTAAAGCAGGTCCAACAGGTGGTGCCGGAGTTGCTTTGCCGGCAGGAATCTGCAATTTGATATATCCTTCTACTTTCTTTGCCATTTGAGGTTGCCTCCTTTAATTCATCTTCTTTACATCTGAAAAACTAATCTCGACCGGAGTCTCCCGGCCAAATAAATCCACATTAATCGTACAAATCTGTTTTCCGTGATCCATACGCTGGATAACACCGATGGTGTCCTTCCACACACCACCGATTACAACGACAGTATCGCCTTCATCGAAATCTACGACAATGTTGTCTGACTTGATTCCCAGTGGTCTCATTTCAGCGTCAGTGAGTGGTACCGGCTTAGATCCCGGTCCAACAAATCCGGTTACGCCTCTGGTATTTCTTACCACATACCAGGTATCATCATTCATGACCATATTGATAAGCACATATCCCGGGAACATTTTCTTCTGAACCTGCTTTTTCGCACCGTTCTTAAGCTCGACAACATCCTGCATCGGTACTCTGACTTCGAGTATCTGCTCTTCTAAATGCCGGTTCTCGATTGCCTTATCGATGTTCGCTTTGACCTTATTCTCATAACCTGAATAGGTATGAACTACATACCAGTGTGCCTCTGCCATAATCACCTATGCCTCCATTATAAATTCACTAGAAAATTCACACCGTACTGGATGATTGTATCCAGAAGTGTAATTATCAGACCAAGTACAACTGACACAATAACAACTGCTGTTGTCTGACGGGCAAGTGATTCTTTTGTAGGCCAAATGATTTTTTTGAATTCAGCCTTAAGACCGGCGAACCAGCTCTCTTTTACTGCTGTGTTCTTGTTTTCGGTTTCTCCCATTTTGTCACTTCCTTTTCTTTTTGCTCATTGTCACGCATTCACAAATTATTTTGTTTCTTTGTGTAATGTATGAGTCTTGCAGAATCTACAATACTTCTTTGTCTCCATTCTGTCTGGATGAGCTTTCTTGTCTTTTGTCATGTTGTAATTACGCTGCTTGCATTCTGTGCATGCTAATGTAATCTTTGTGCGCACAACTTCCACCTCCATTACTTTCTTTGTGTTTTCTATGCCTATTTTTAGGCATAAAAAAAAGACTTACTTCCAAGCTAGTCTATGATAGCACAAACCACATGGAGCGTCAACTCTTTTTTCACATTCTCTGTAAACTTGTAATCTAGTACATATATTACCACAAAATCTAGCGTTTTTGCAACATTTTTTGTATATCTTGTAGATGACTTTTTCTTATTTTTATGCTATATTAGATATGTATAAATGGATTTTACTATACCCCGGTATCAGGAAGATGCACATTTCATGGAAGAAAGGAGGGGGTTATTTATGGCATCTGCTATTCTTGATAATATGTATAATTATTATCTTACAACTTATGGCAAGTCTACCGTTTCCCGGTATGATTCCCACAAGAAGAGTGAGTTGCGCTCTGTTTACAATAATATTGTAAAAATCAATAAAGAATCCCCTCTTTACAAAATAAAAGATTCTGCTGATGCACAGAAGTTTGCTATCGATATCAAAGAGCATGCCCGTGATTTAAAAAATGTCATTGCTTCTTTATCTACCGGTGACAGTCTTGCAGAGGCTTTTCAGAAAAAAATTGCCGTTTCTGATCAGGATGATATTGTTGATGCAGATTATATTGGAAACGGAGATTCCGGCGAGAATACCAACAGCTTTCAGATGGAAATCAAGAAGCTTGCTTCTCCGCAGTTAAACTACGGTAATTACTTAAAGGATGACCAGCTTGCTTTTAAACCAGGCAGTTATTCCTTTGATCTGAATACCAGCAGTGCTTCCTATGAGTTCCAGTTCAATGTAAATCCGGATGATACCAACCGGAGTGTCCAGGATAAGCTGGCAAGGCTTTTCAATACTGCCAGCATTGGCATTCATGCAGATGTTAAAGAAGATGACTCCGGCCACAGTGCCCTGGTCTTAACTTCCAGACAGACCGGTCTTAAGGATGACGAAGATTTTCTGTTCCAGATTCTGCCGGGAACTTCCAACGAATCCATACAGGCAATGGATAAGCTTGGTATTAACAAGGTTACGGATGCAGCTTCCAATTCCGTTTTTCTGTTAAACGGTACGGAACACAGTTCCTATTCCAATACGTTTACCATCAACAATACTTTTGAAGTACACCTGAAAGCGGTCAGCCCGGAAGGCAGACCTGCTACCCTTGGTTTTAAAGCAAATGTGGATGCCGTTGCCGATAATATTCAGGAACTGGTGGATTCCTATAATTCCATGGTGGATACCGCTAATGAATACCGCGAGTCGCAGCCGACCAGCCAGAAGCTGCTTTCTGATATGAGCGGTGTTGCACAGCATTTTAAAAATGATTTTGAAGCCATCGGACTTATTATAAATTCTGATTCTACTATTTCCGTTGACCGGGATTTACTGGCGGACGCTGTCGAATCGGATGATGCCACCGAGAGTTTCCATGTATTAAACCGCTTTAAGAATGCTTTAAGCGTAAAAGCCAACCAGGCTTCCTTAAATCCGATGCAGTACGTGGACAAAGTAATTGTTGCTTACAAGAACCCGGGCAAGAATTTTGCCACACCTTATATTACGTCTATGTACTCTGGTTTGATGTTGGATAAATATTTATAAGACCTGACTTTTACATGTGGGAAAAATCAGGTCTTATTTTTTTGCTGCCGGTGGCAGGTTATGTTCTTTATTTTGCGAAGCTGGTGCTTTGTGTATACAATTCATCCGGACAGATATCCTGACCTTCCGGCCATACAACAGTATATCCATCTGTTCTTACCCTTCTAAAGTAATCCGGGTTCTCCAATTTCCCATACCACGAACCTTTTATATATGGTTTAACATCAAACCGTTTTCTTTCTCCATTATCAAATTCAACATCAAGAATATAACCTTCTTCCGCCCGAACGCTTGTAGCCGTTGGTCTAAGCATCTTCATATCCTCCTTGTTCTGTTCCATTATTTTAATGGAGCTATCCGGAAATAGCCTTCTCCCTCACTTAGCATTTTCCAATTGGCATATAATTCATCTTCATGGATTGTCATCCATGCCAATAGCATTTTTAACTGCCGATTAGGGAACTTGCCTTCCAATACTTCTCCATTCAGCGAAACTACAATTTCCTCTTCTCCATGCAACGCATGAATATGTGGTTTACTATGTTTTCCACCTTTTTCACTCTGCATGCGTACAATAATTCCATAAAACATTGATAATGCGGGCATTTCATTCTTCCTCCTATGCAATTTTTCACAGGAGTTTTCTAAAAAAATCCTGCTTTTTCTGTGAGTTTAAAGCATGAATTTTTCAAGAAATATAAGATGTGTTCATTGATTCTATGAAATGAGGCATTATACGGATTCCTTTTTGCATATTGCCAAAATTATGAAAAAATATGTTTCGTAGCTATTGTAACATAACCGTCGAAGCATATACAATACAAGTTTCTAAAAACACTGTAAAGCGTCTCTAATTTTTTTATAAATCCACTATCTTCTACTCCTCCCCAATCTTTTCCAACATAAACTTCAGACGTTTCCGATAGCTGCAGCAGTTCTTCACTTTCTCATAACCGTTCTTTGCTATCTGCTGCCGTTCTTCCTCATGGGTAAGATAGTAGCTGCACTTCTCTACCAGTTCTGCTTCGGATTCAAAGCAAGCCAAATCTTTTCCGATTTCAAAATAGTCCGGCAGTTCCGCCTGGTAATTTGTCATCAGAAAACCACCTGCACCAAGCACATCAAATATCCGCAGCGGCAGACCGCTCTTGATATTTGGTATTGTAAAATTAAGATTAATCTTTGAATAGCGAAATACCTTCGGCATCTCCGACCAATAATCTACTGAGCCGCAATTCTTTACCCGAAGCAAAGTATCTCCGCCTGTATTTGTATAAAGGTTTACCGGGAATTTAGCCGCCAGTGCCAGCAATGCACGCTGTCTCTGCAAAGAAGCAGTTTTAAACCCAAGCACCGTTGTTGCAAATACCAGCCCCAGATCAGAAAAAGAATCCTTCGATTTCTTCAGTTCAAAATATTCCGATACACGCTCTAAGATATCCGCAGTCAACATCGGTTCGATTATATTGCCGCCGCTGATATTAAGCTGTGCCTCCATGACAGCATCAAAATAACCCCGCAAATATTCCGGGAACCTTGTTTCCAGTTCATCATAGCTGTTCTTCTCATATAAATTTCCTACAAAAGAAATCCCGCCTGCAAAATCCCGCACCGAATGTTTTGAGGCATTCCCACTATCTGTTTCTGCTAACTGCATTTTATCCATAGTATCCTGTGCAAATAGCTCATCCAGCCGGTTCGTATCCACTGCCAGCGGCAGATGCCAGATATGTTTTACGCCCATTCCCTTGAATTCCAGATAATTGGTCTTATCAAAGAGAAAGAAATAATTGCAGTCCAAGAATACATTCTTGTGATACATGCTAAGCAGCGGGCTGTCACAACTCCAGGATACATACTTTATCCCCATCTGCTGGCATACTCCGGAAATCACTGCAAAATAATTCACCGTAAAAACAAAGTCATAGTTTTTCTGCTGCAAGATACCATGCAAACGTGCCGCAAACACTTCATCCTCATCATAGCTTTCCAGTTCCTGCTCAATTACATCCACCTGATGTCCCATGGATTGGAATGTTGCAATGATGTCTATGTAGTTGTAGGAATTCCAGCGGTAAACCAAAATATTCATGGGATGGCTCCTTTTATTTTCATTGCCTTTTTATTTATAATTAGTATATAACATTTTTTCTTCTTGTCCAAATCTTTTTGCTATGTTAAAATGTGAAAAAGCATATATTATACAATCTATATGGCACTTTCTATGTTGCAAAGGTTCGTTCCTTTGCAGAACAGATGCCTTTGGATGATGCCGTGCAAAAGGCTGTCACCGAATGCATTCAGGAAAATATTCTGGCAGATTTTCTTAGGAAGAATCAGGCGGAGGTAATTGCTATGAGTATTTTTGAATATGATAAAGTTGAAGAAGAGAAAAAACTGAGAAAAGCCGAATTTGACGCCGGTGTTGAGCAGGGATTAAAGCAAGCTTCTACCGATACTGCCCTTCGTCTTTTAAAAACAGGAAAGTTTGATGCAAAGGAAATCGCAAAACTTTGCAATCTTTCGATAGAATCGATAGAAGAAGTAAATCAATTAAATAATCAGAAGTGATAAAAAACAGCTCCTGCGTTACACAGGAGCTGCATTTTATGATATGCCTTCCAATGAATCTACCGGTGAAATATTTTTTCAACGATTTTTTCTTCCGTCAACGAATTTTCAGCCATGAGTTCAGCCGGCTCATATGTCCTTGGTATATCCATGGAAAATCCAAAATTATAAACCTTAATATCTTTGTCCGAATAATACTGCGCAATTTTTGAACCGAAACCACCGCTTAGTATTCCATCTTCTATGGTTACAACAATCTTGTGATTCTCAAGTACCCAGTCAAGTCTGTTCTCATCCAGGCCTGTAATAAATCTTGGATTTATAATTGTCGGCTGTATATTCTTTGTTTCTTTTATCAATGCCGCCGTCTTAACACCCAGCTCATAAAATCCGCCAAGTGCAAGGATACATACATCCTGCCCTTTTTGCATAACCATATAGGACACTTTATCATACTCTTCTGCCACATCATAATCGCTGTGCTTAACTCCGGTCCATGGCACTCTTATGGCTACCGGCTTCTCCTTCTGGTCGATGCTCCAATCCAGCATAGCAAGATATTCTTCCTTATTCACAGGTGCCAAATAAGTTAAATTCGGAATATTGGCAAGTAATGGAATATCCAAAATTCCAATATGTGTGTCATTGTGGTGTCCGAAAACAGACGCATGGGTTACAATCATCGTTGCCGGTATCTGATTGATACACATTTCCTGTTCAATCTGGTCATATGCTCTTTGGATAAAAGTACCATTCGTTGCAAATACCGGTTTACAGCCTCTTTTTGCCATTCCCACCGCCATTGTAACCGCATTCTGCTCTGCAATTCCTACATCGATATATTGTTTTCCCGCAAGTTCTCTTCTTGTTTTATCAAAGCCAATACATATGGGAGTGGATGCTGCTATTACTGCAACTTCCGGATCGTTTTGGATTCTGTTCAGTAAATGTTCTCCGACAATATTTCCATAGTTTTCGCCTATTCCGGCATTCTTATTTTTTCCGGTCTCTTTGTCAAAAGGTCTTGCCCAATGCCAGTTTTCACTATTTTCTTCCGCCGGCTTATAGCCTTTTCCCTTTTGGGTGCAAACGTGGACAACCACAGGAACTTTGGTGTCTTTTACGCTTTCCAATTCTTTTATAACGGATTCCAGGTCATTTCCGTTTTCAATCAGATGATATTCAAATCCCAAGGCTTTAAAGAAATTATCTTTCTGCTTTCCAGCGGATTCTTTCAACTGTTTTAAGTGCCGTCCCAACGCTCCGTGGTTTTCCGGAATAGACATTTCATTATCATTAATTACCACAATCAGGTTACTGTTGATTTCCGCTGCACAATTAAGTGCTTCAAATGCTTCTCCGCCATCCAATGAAGCATCTCCTATAACGGCAATCACATTTTCCGAATCGTGTTTTAAATCTCTTGCTTTTGCCAGTCCACACGCAAGACTAACGGAAGTAGAAGTATGTCCAAGGGCAAATAAATCATACTCGCTTTCTTTTGGATTACTGAATCCTGTGACATCTTTATAATTTTCTTTTTTAATAAAAGCGGCTTTTCTTCCGGTAAGCATTTTATGGCAGTAGGTCTGATGGGAAACATCAAACACAAACTTATCCTTTGGTGCATCAAAAACATAATGAAGGGCTATGGTCAGCTCTACAATGCCAAGGTTGGAAGCAAGATGTCCGCCGCAATCACTCACCTTATTTATGATTGCTTCTCTTAATTCTTGTGCCAATACTTCTAATTCATTTATGTTATATTTTTTTATATCTTCCGGAGTATTTATCTTTTCAATATACACAGGCAAATCCTTTCTTTACTTTTCTCCCCAGGAAAAATTCCATCTCTTCAGGTCGATTTCATAAATCCTGTACAAGTCTGTAATCGGTTTCCATCCCAGTTTTAATATTTTCTCTGTATCCTGAAGAATTTCCAAATGCGGCAGATATCCTGTTTCACTCTCTGAGCCTATGTCAAATTCTATATGCACTTTGTCATTAAATTTTCCAAATATCTTTTCCGCAAATTCATTTACTGTTAAAAAGGTATCCGGGTTGGTTAGATTATAGACCTCTCCCTTTTCACCTTCAAACAAGGTTTTAAAAATTCCGGAAACCGCATCCAAGGTATAAATAATACTCTTCTTGCTTTTTCCATCAGACTTCATAATCAGATTTTTATTTTCCATGATGCATCTTGTTATTTCATTATAGATGCGCAGTTCATTGTATGGCTGGTAAAGTCCCTGAATTGCAGAAATTCTGACAATTTTCGCATTGCAGCCATATTCTTTGCAATAAGAATAGGTTAAAAATTCTGCTCCTTTTTTCCCCAGAGGATAACCACTTCGAATATTCAGGCTGTCAACCGCTCCGACCTTTTTTTCATCAATTGCTTCCTTACTGTTGTATGCACCATACACTTCTACTGACGAAAGCAGTATAAAGGACGCTTTCTTCTTCTCACACAGTTCCAGCATATGTGCTGTTCCATCCACAATAACCTTATAGGTCTCAACCGGGTATTTTAGAAAAAAATCTCTCTCTGTCGGCGAAGCCGCATGGATGATATAATCAACCTTCTCGTCTCCAATAGTTTCTTCTTCTTTTCCAAACTCACACATTACAAGGTTTTCCGAACCATCAATATAGTCCGGGATGTGTTTTGGATTACGGGTTGAAGCAAATATTTTTGCATTTGTCTGAAATTTACTATTCAGATATAAAATCCACTTTATCATTGCCTGTCCCGTCATTCCGCCACTTCCAGTTATTAGAAATGTTTTATCTCTTACATATTTTGAAAAATCAAATGCCTCTATGTATCTTTTATACTCCTGTTCTTCCAGTAAACTTAATACCATTTAATTCTCCTCACCTTCGGCATTGTTGATATAATAAAGCAGTGCACGGAACAATGCGATATCATCCTTGGTTGTAATTTTAATATTGTTATTTGTTCCTTTGGAAAAATAAATCTCTACGCCATAGTTCATCGCAAGAATATTGGCATAAACAAAGTCTTCCCGATTATCCTTGTCTGCTTTTTCGTAGAGTGATTTTATCAGTCCGTAGTTGTAGCATTGCGGTGTCTGAACTCTTACGATCCGGTTACGGTCTATCTGTTCTTTGCCTGATGTCCGGTTTTCTGTCAGGACAACCGTTTCGTAACAGGAGACAGCACTGCAGGCATTTCCATTGGCTTTTGCTTTTTCAATCAAATCATCGATAATATCCTGATATACAATTGGTCTGGCCGCATCATGGATAATTACATAGTCATCCTCCGACAATCTGTTTTTCAAAAAATAGACTCCATTTCTGGTGGAGATATGTCCTGTTTCTCCTCCCGGAACAACATCCGTCACTTTATCAAGATGATATTTCTTTACAATTTCTTTCGTATACTCTATCCATTTTTCCAGGCAGACAATTATAATATGATCAATATTTGCATTGTCCTGAAAATTTTTTATCGTATGTACAATAATCGGACAGCCATCTATCTCTATAAACTGTTTTGGTATCGCCGACTTTAATCTGCTGCCGATTCCTCCGGCAAGTATAATCACATCTGTCATTTTTCCCTCCATACACATATTCAAACAATACTTATCTGCATTTATCCTTATTTCGTAAAGCTGTAATTGTATTTATCCTCTGTCATATCTTTGGCAACTTTCTTCCAGTCATACTCCAATGCAACCGTCCTTGCTGCTTCCACGTTCTTCTCCTGTAAATCACCCGACAGTATAAGTCTTATATTATCTATCACTTCAGATGTTGATTTTCCTGTAAAAACAGCCTCACATTCTGGCAGATTTTCTATCTCTGATGCTACTACATTTTTTCCACAGGCAAGATACTGATACAATTCTATTGGCACAGTTTTTTTATGGCCTCCAAAGATGGGAAGAATTGTCACATCAAACGAACTGATAATCTCAGGTAATTTATCATATTCCGCTTCGATATAAGTAAGATTGTCAAAACCACCAAGCCACGCCGGGTAATCTCCTATAATCGTTCCTGCAAATACAACCTCGCAATCAGAAAACTCCTCGCAGATACACTGAACCATTGAAAAATATATCCGGTTATCAATAGTTCCTGCAAAACCGATTCTCTTCTTTTTATTCTCAGCAGTTGTACTTTCCACACAGAACTTTTCGTAATCCACACCACCCATAATATGTGCAATATTCACCTTCGGATTATTTTTCATTTCCTCGAATAATTCAATGTCAACAATCCGGTATGAATTTTTCGCACTCACGCTTCTGAATTCCGGGGGTATTTCTGAAGTAATATAATATACTTTTTCTGCGCTGTTAATTTCATCCAGAAGCTTTTCTTTATCGTCATATTTTTTTCTGCTATCGATAAGATAATACTTACTGCTGTCAACATATTTTGCAATCTGTTCCGCAACGGTTGGCGGCACAGTCTTTGCATCGCTCTGGTATGGGATATACTCATCATTTAGCTTTTTAAAGTTCATAATCTGCTGAAAACAGCGTTCTGCCGAACCATCATCAGTATAATCAAATCTGTTCAGAAGAACATTATTTCTTAAATCAATATATTTATCCGGATTTACAAACGCTTCATCCAATGCACTCAGAAGATTTTTAAAATCATATACCTTCTCACCCGGCATATAAAGAGATATGTTATGAAATACAAATCCTTTTGCATTTTTATATTCTTCAAAATCAGGAAGAAGATATACAACAGGTCGGTTCAGCAAAAGATAATCATATACTATGGAGGAATAATCACTTACCATAACATCAAAGCTATTTAATATTTCATCATATCTGACATCCTTTTTAAACAACATTTCATCCGTCAGCTCGTAACAATGCTCTGACATTTCAAAACTCCTGCCTAAGAATGCTGTCTGTTCAATCGGATGAAGCTTATATACAAGCGCCGCATGATTGCGGGTTAAAAATTCATCCAACGCCTGATTGTCAAAATCATCCAGTCGAAAAATGTTGTCAGAAAAAATCTTTCCGGCATGGCAGCTCATGTTGGAACGATAGGATGGTGCAAAAAAGATGAGATGTTCATATCGCGATATCTTTTCTCCCAACACTTTTTTTAATATCCCTTTTCCATCTGACTTTTTCACGCAGTCCAGGCGGGGCTGCCCTGTAACATAAATTTTTCGTAAGTCAAAGTTTAGCATTGCCGCAAGCTTAAACCGGTCATCCAGGCTGTGTACACACATAAGGTCAACTTTTCCAAAATAATTTTTCAGTTTTATCAGATGACGTGGATTTAAATTATGGTCATAATAATCATGGGCTTTTACGCCACTTCCATGCCACACATTCACAAGCAACTGGTCTTCTCTTTTATTTACGTTAAGAAATGTATACGAATTGGCAATGAGGACATTTGCTTTCTCTATTATTTTATTAGCCTCTACCGTATCATAAACAGCACATCTTATTCCACGTTCTTTCAATATTTCATAATATGCCGGTTTCTTTATAATCCAGGCTGTTTCAAAGTCTGTGTGCTGTTTAACATATTTCCATAACGCATGACAATTACATGCGAAATCCGGCTGTGACATAAATACCATTAACATTTTTAATCCTCCACCCATGCATATAAAACAGTATCTAAATGGTTATTCTGATGGTGTCTTACTGCAAATTTATACTCACTCGAAAACTCATGGATTAATTCATAAATTCTCCAATAATCACTCGGATTGTGATATATGGATATTGCTAATCTTGGTTTATCTTTCTTTATGGTTTTCTCCGCACCCTTTAATGCATCATACTCTGCACCTTCAATATCCATCTTTATCAGGGTAACTTTTTCATCCTCCGGTATAAAACCATCGATTGTTCTTGTTTCAACTTCAATTGTTTTAATCGGTGCTAATTTTTCATTATACTGCACCGTCAAACGGCTGTCCGGTAAATAACCGCTGTCCGGATTTCCAATATCATTAAAAATAATTTTATCCGTTTTATCGGACACTGCATAAGACGCAACAACCAGTTCTCCCGACCAGCCTTCTTTTTTCAGAGTCTGTCCCATTTCCTTTATCTTTAAAATATTATCTTCAAAGCATTCAAAAGAATATATTTTTTTAACTTTATTGCCAAAAGCCAAGACAAATTTCTCCACACTATCTCCAATATAACCGCCGCAATCAACAATGATTTCATTCCCGCTTACATTCTTATACATATCCTGATAAAGGTATTGCGGGTCTATTCTTGTTTTTAATTTATTATATTCTCCGGTTGCACCGATTATCCTGCGTCTTACCACTTCCCGATATATTTTCTTCGACCGGTCATCATACAGTGCTGCTTCCATTTTTCTGATTTTATCATAGTTATTATAAAGTTCATTGGAAAAAAATCCAAAAAACTTATCCGCAATAACATTGAGATAAAAAATATTAAAAGTATCAACTTCTTTGACTGCATTTGTAACGGAATACACACCACCGGTGCGGGCAGTTACAAGAATTATATGTGTGTCCGGACTAAGTGCATAAAGATGTTCATATGAATAAATCGGCAAGCCTTCATACCGCAAGCCACAACGTTCTGTATCGCCATCAATAATACACTCAATGTTGTCAAAAAGAGACATTGCTTTTTTCACATTCTCATTGACCAGTCCTACCAGCACAATCTTTCTATTTTCAGACATTCTGTTAAAATTTTCAATTGTCTGTTTACTGATTCCCTCTATCATTTTCCGCTTCCTCTTTATATTATTCTAACAAACCTGCATCAAAAACATCTGTTTTAAAGAAAAGAAAATCCTTTCCTGCTCCAATTCCTCTATATCTTGAGGTATATCCCAGTTCATATAATTTCATATAAAGTTTTCTTGACTCTTCCTTCTCGAAGTCCATTTCCAAAAGGATTACATCGATATCATACCAGTTAAAGTCAATTGCATTCACAATACGCGCACCCATGCCTTCCACATCAACCGACATAAAATCAATATGTCCGTCCTTAAAATTCTCTTCCAGAATGTCACCAATGTACTTCATTGGAATCTTTATCTCCTGAACTTCCAGCCCTCTGCCTTCATATGTATCAGCCACTTCCTTTACAAAGGTATTATATCCGGCATGCTTGGTCTTATAATAAGTCCATTCTTCCTCACTTCTTACATCAGAGCAGCCACACATAATCGCATTATCTCTCGGACGGTTCCTCTTAATCTCATCCACAAAATCAGGATTTGCTTCTACCAGCACACCATTTGAGCCAGCACGATAAAACATATATGAATTGTTGTAAAGAAGCCATGTATTAGAACCAATATCCAAATATCTTATTTTTGAAATATCTCTTCCAATGCTGTCAAACAAAGTTTTTACTTTCTTATCCATTCCATTCTGCGAAAAATAATCTGCTGAAACATTTAACAGCTTCTCTGCCAATGGTCTTATATGAATAATCTGCTCTCTCTTTAAACCCAATTCCATTAAATTATTTGTAATATTATCGAACCGGTATGGATATATGCAGGAAACCAGTACTACTGCATTATCTGGAAATGGTACTACGCTTTCAGCCAGTTCATATTTATGTCCTGAGTACTCATAACCGATAAATCTGAGATCCTGATGAATCAGTGTTATATCAAGTTCATCCTCAAAATTTAAAATACCACCACATATCTGCAGTTCATGACCATAGATATATATTTTTAAATTTTCCGCATTCTGTTTGAAGTTTTCCTTTAAATATTCTCTGAAAATCTCTTTTACTTTGTTTTTTGTATCGCTCATATTCTATCCTCGCCTTTCTTTATTTAGCATATCTTTTACTTGTAACATAATTTTATTTCCGGTTGTTCCGTCAATGCTGTCTACTATCTTCGAAAGAAATTCAAACCGTTTCTCCTTATAGCTGGTCAGCAAATCAATATTATCTAAAAACAAATCCAGAAAATTTTCATATCGTTCCGAGAAAAACATACTTCTCTCTGTCTGCTTAAGCAGCATCTCTATCGTAGCCTGCTGGCTGCTGATATTGTCCGGATATTTATATGCCGTTATTAAAATCGGTTTTCCGGTTACTGCATAGATTGGTGCCAGCGAACCACCTGAACCAAAATAGCAGTCCGAAAAATAAATTGCCTCATATGCTTCCGAATTCGTATCGATTACTCCCAAGCCATCCTTCACAAAATCTGACCTGATTTCATAATAGGCATCTCTGATTTCCGGCTTCATGGATTTTAAGGTTGCCTCCGTCAAAGGATGCTCTCTCCATATTACAAACACATCTCCCCGACGCTTAAATATGTCAAATATTCTTCTTAAATTATCAATAAATTTATCTTTATTATTCAATATCAGGCTGATATTGGTATTCATAAATACTTTCTTTTTATTTACAGACACTTCTTTCCAGATATCCGGAACAGGAATTCCGTCTTTGCATATTTCACAGATTTTATCAATCTTTGGTGAACCTACTGCAAATACCTTTTCTAACACCTTTTCATTACCGACTATTTTCGCCTGATTCACATATGCTTCTTTTACTTCTTCATTTTGTACAAAGATGCTGTCCACATTTTCCAGTGCAAAAGTATCGATTAAGTGCGTCTGCGGTTCTTTTGGAAATAAAAAATATGGTATGTATATCAATAAGTTCGTGTAATTTTTTAATATATTAGAATAAAATTTCGGTTCCACGCTTGTAACCAGATTTCCCAGGTCATATGGATTATGTATAAAAATTGCATCCGGCATCCGTTCCGCAAAATTATAATCCTCATAATGTGTTATCGGTACATCAGCAGGGAACAGTTTTCCCTCATAATGGTATTCGCCAAAGGTTCGGTCCGGATTTCTGTCATAATAAGGAATCGGCACCACATATGTATCAAAATCATCATCTTCAAAAGCCCGTTTCCATATACTTTCCAACGAATCCCACATGGACACTTTATATGGCAGAAATACAATTTCCCATTTGCCTTTTATATCATCCCTTACACTATCTTCTATGACATGAAGCTGTGCATTTAAGTTTTCTTTTATCTTCTCATATATTCCATTTGAAATATTTACAGAGGTCGTATAAAGCAATTCACAATACGCTTCTAAATATTTCACCGTGATAAAATTCTCACCTTCTGACTGCTCAATGCTTTCTCCGATATGTATTGCTGCATTCTGACAATCCTCTAAAAGTGCACAAACACTCTGATTATCTTTTTCTTTTATCAGTGCTTCCGCATTGCTGTGTGCTTCATAGAGAGTCTGTATTAATTCAAGTATATTTTCTTTTATATTATTTCTCATATGCCCTGATTCTCTCCTGTGCTTTTGCATAATCTCCGCATTTCCGATAATATTCCAGTGCCTGTCCGATGTCTCCGAGGCACTCCCGGATTACGCCTGCATTGTAATATGCCAGATAAGAATTTGTTCCTGTCATCCGTGCGCTCTTATACTCCGTTGCCTTTAAGAACTCAGCTACTGCTTCTTCGTAACGTTCACTATTCATATAGATGAGTCCCATCAGAAACTTGAAATCTGCACAGTCTCCAAACTCTTCATAAATCCCCTGAAACTGCAATGCCGTTTCAACCCGCCCGGTATTCAAAAGTGCGTATCCATAGCTTTCTACCATGTCAATTACATATTCCAGCTTTGGATTCAAGTCATAGCCCAATGCTTTTTCAAAATACCGGATTGCTTCTTCATAATCCTCTGCCATATAATAGCTTTTTCCAATCTGATACATGAAATAAGTATCATCCGGATGGTTCTCCAACTCTTTTAACAATAACTTCAGATTACGTTCTGCTTTTTTCCTCCGCTCCTCTTCGGTGCCTTCATAACCATCATGCAAGATAACAACCGGAGCAAGGTAAGTTTCATACTCTTCTTTATTTTTCGCTGTAACCTGTTCGTGGATACTGCCCGAATATTCATATTGCTGTCTGGAGAATATCCGGTTAATCCGTTCTATGTATTCTGTTTCCTGCTCTCCTACGGAAACGCGGTTAATTCTTTTGATTCGCCCTACCATAGAAGGATGCTGCTTTAACAGTTTTTCCAGCTCGCCTGTATCTATTTCCTGTAAATATTCATCACTGTCTATCATCATAACAATGTCATTGGACGCCTGAGTCAATGCATAATTCCGTGCTGCGGAGAAATCATTGCACCAGCTGAAATAACATACTTTATCTGCATATTTTTTCGCCATGACAACCGTATCATCCGTAGAACCGGTATCTACTACAATAATTTCAAAGCCATACCCCATCAGTTGTTTCAGGCACTTTTTCAATTTTTCTGATTCATTTTTCGTGATGATACATACAGAAATTTTTCTCATGCTATAAGTCCTCAAGTATTACTTTCATCCGTTCTTCAAATCGAAAATCTTCTTTTACCCTCTGTAATCCTCTATCCGCAATTTCTTTCCGTTCTTCTTCATGCTGCAAATAGTAATTTACCAGATAATAAAGCTCTTCTATATCTCCATAAGTGATGATTTCTTCACCCAGCCGGAAGTACTCTGCCAACTCTTCCTGGAAGTTTGAAATCACAAATCCGCCACTGGCAAGAATGTCAAGTACACGCAGCGGAATTCCTGTCCGGATTGTTTTCAGCGAAATATTAAGATTCACTTTAGAGCATTTAAATACTTTTGGCATCTGGGTATAATAATCGATATAATTCTTCTTTCTTATCTTTGGTATGGCTACATTCTGTTCTCCGGAATAGAGCGCTACATCAAAATGATTGGAAAGAAGCGTTAATATTTCCTGCCGCTCTCTTCGTGTAATCTCACTGGCCAGCAGAAATTCAATTTCACGATGATTTACCGTAATCTCTCCATTCCACTGCTTCTGATAAACTGCATTCATTCTCTCTATCAAATCATCCGTTATAAAATCCGGCAGGAAATAGCCGCCATATACTTTTTTCTGAGCCGCAATCACACCTTCCAAATATCCTCTGTCATACTCTTTCAAAGGTGCCATATACTGTGGATAGACAGTCTGATATAATTTTCCTACCAGTGAAATCTCTGCTCCATATTCCTTTTTATCTGCTTCTGTAACTGTAATCGGATAAAATGTTTCCACGTCTGCTGCCAGCGGTAAATATCCGGCATCAATTCCCTGTCTTCGATATTCTTCTGCCTGTCCCCTGTCAAAAAAATATACCTTCGTATAAGAATTCTTCAACGCCTTTGTATTACGGATATGAATCGGAGAATCATAGACCCACGCACGATAAGGCAGTTTATGATTCTGGCATACGTCTGATATAATTGGATTAAAATTAATAGAAAATACTACGTCATAATCCTGTTGCTGAATCTTTTTTTCCAGCTGTTCTGCAAATCTGTCATCTTTTTCCCAGTCATTCATCTGATAAAAGAATGTATCATATGCAACACCCAGTCTGTGTAATGCACGTTCGATTCCTTTTCCCATAAAAGAATGCCATTGCCAGAATAATATTTCCATCGTTCTCTCCTGCTTTGCAACGAAAAACACTGATACCTTTCGATATCAGTAGTTTTTTAATTCATTTTAACTTTGGCTGCTTCTTCCAGTTTTTCAAAAAATGGTATCATTTCCTTCTCAAAGGCTTCTGCAAGCTTCGCATCATCTTTTTCCTGATATATTTTGCTGAAATTTACAAACAGATTATTTGCCGCCTGCTTATCAATAAGCTGCTCTGTTTCATTGAGATAGTCCATTGTTCCATTTAAGACCTGAATTTCCCAGTTCATACCTTTGATAATGCTCAAAAGATATTCATCGGTATCCGGCTGACGATTTCCATGTAATTCTTCCATTACATTTCTCATAGATTTTAATAATTTCGGGCTGTACTCCGTCAATACTTTTAACGCTTCTTTTTCTTCTCTTCTATTATCTTCCATGATATTTTCACCCTGGCACATCCTGTGCCGCCTTTCTATAGAATGTATATCGGTTCATTCCTTCATTTTCACAAGAGTATTTTCACTTTTCACTGCATTTTCTTTCCTGGGCATCTATTTCATCAATAAATGCAAGAAGCTTTTTTGCGCTCTGCTCCCAGGTATAATTTTCCTTTGCTTTCCTATAAGCATTCTCTGCAATCATCTGCAGGTTATCTCTTCCTGCCCCTTTCAGATAATCCGCAAGCAGTTCCGGAATCTTATAAAGTTCATTCAACCGGTACATGAGAATATCTTTCCCATCTGTAAACTGCTCTTTCAGATAAGTGCTTTCATCGGTAAGCACCACGCTATGCTGTAACATGCTGTTTGCAATCCGCTCCGTAAATCCATCCTTATGCCAGGCCATCACATTAAAAGATATAAGGCTTTTTTCCATGACTTCAAGGCTTTCTCTCATATCCACCGCTTCATGAATACGAAGATATGGTGAATCCCCAAACGGGCTCTTCTTCCAACTGTCCCCAAATACTTCCAGTGTAATGCCTGCTTCTAAAATTACCTTTACTGCTTTTTCCCGGTAATAGGACATGATGCAATAAATCATTGGCTTGACACCATCTAATACTTCTAAAAATTCTTCATCCGATAGTACAATTCCATCTTTTCGTAAGGATTCTTCCAATGCTTTCTCCGCAGTCTCTTCCGGGTGCTGTTTCATCTGAAACAGAAAATGGGCTGCTATCTTTTTAATGATTCCCTGGCTATTTCTGATCAGTGGCAGATAACTCCGATAGTCCGTATAGGTGCCAATAAAGGATATCTGATATTCCTTTTTATCCTGCACCCCCCTCAAATTCCGCTCTGCTTCCTGTTTTCCATTCTCTCCTGCTGACTTCTCACAACCTCCCGGAAAGATAATGGAACTTCCTGCAATTCTCGGATAATACTTTTCTATAAATGCCGCATAATTTCTGTCATGGGTTGCACTATAGCAATGCTCCGGCATTCTGATATAATGATTCTTCATCCAGATTGGATGGTCAAACTGGAAATTTATTTTTGGTCCCTTTATCAAGTCATGTAAATAAATGCCTGCCTTCGGAAGATAAATATCAAAAAGATAACTCTGAAAGCCAATTACCGCCTGATATGTTTTTCCTGCATAAGCTGCCAGAGCAGCTTCGCCGCTCTGCTTCACATCAAAATATTCTACCTCTTCTCCAAGCCTCTGTAACGCTTCTCCCAGCTGCTCTGCAAATGTATTTAAAATGTTATAGCAGATTGGTTCTCCCTTATAGATTAAAATTGTCCCTTTTGCTTCTCTTATTCTATGCTCCATGTTATCTCCCGTCCGGATGCTGTACCTGCTTTTCCTGCCTTATCGTATAAGTTTCCACAAATTCACATAACCTTCGATAGTTTTCTTTTTCATCTACTGCAAGAATTTCCTCTGCTTTTCTGCGGCATGCTTCCTTCTTCTTCTCCATGAATCCTTTATCTTCACAATATTGATGTACCAGATTTACCATCGACTCAATAGAATCACAGGTGAATACCTTGCCCACATTTACCTGCACATCGCAGTTGTCCAGTGTCACTACCGGAATTTCCTGTAAAATTGCATACATGGCTCCGGTACCGCCGCCCTGTCTTGGCGGGTTCAAAAACAAATCTCCTATGGTCATGGTTTTCTGTAATTCTTCGGTATATCCAAGGAAATAAAAACGCTCCCGATATGCTTCTGCTATCCTTTTTTCCAGTGCCTCGCAATTTCCAATAACCGCCAGTACTGCTTTTGGATTTTCCTCTAGCATCGTATAAATCGTCTTAAGGAAATCCTCTGTTACTTCCTGCACCAGCCGGTTTCCCACCAGTAAAATTACGAACTTGTCTTCTGGGATGCCATAATTTTCTTTCTTCTCTTTTTCCACAACCACTGTATTTCCCACAATGGAATGTTTTACTTCCACAAACTGCTGGTACGGTTTCAGCCAGCTCTGATATCGTCTTTCTTCCGCCATGGTATAATCCGAAGCCAGTACGATAATCGGTGCATTGGTTACCGGAATTGTCTTAACACACCTTCTGGTCAATACGGTGGTAAACTGCCGGCATAAATCTGCCAATATTGTTTTATCACCGATTTCAAGCACCCACTCAGGTGCTTCCTGCCATATCATTTCCGCCGCATCATAAAGCTGTTCCGGATAATTTTCCTGTGTAAAAAGCAGATTATAACCCTTCAGTTCCTCTCCTTCTATCTCTCCCTGAAATGTTCCTGCTGTATTCATAAAATTATTCCACAGACACTGCTTATACCACAACGGTGCTGTATTCCGATTTGGCATATAGGCGACATATAATACCACTTCGTAACCCAGTTCCTTTAAATAACGGTTCATCTGCAATGTTATTTCCGTCGGTGCATGCTGTCTTCCGATAAACTGTTTTGTTATCAGAACAATTTTTTTATTCCGTTTTTCCCACGGCAGATAGGAAAATTCCTTTTTATTCCGCTGTCTGATTTCATCCATCAATGCAGTATAAGCGTCACTGTTTCTCTTATATTCTGCCTCGTCATCCTTTATCATTTCACTGGCAAAAATTGTCCGCTGCAACTGATTCATTAATTCCACTTTCTGCCATAAATTCAAAGAGTCATCTGCCGTTAATTCTCCCATATAAGGAATGATTTTTTCATCCCGAAGAACCGCCAGCAGGGATGACCAGATGTAAATCTGCAATGTTATTGGAAACTTTGCCAATGACTGTTCTATTACGCGCAGCATATTCTGCTGCATCGCTGCATCAAATTTCTGGTAGCTTTCCTTTAACTCCCGCAGCGTTCCTTCTTCATATTCCCCTGTTGCATCCAGCTGCCCCAGTCCTCTTTGTAAAATCATAAAAAACTGTTCCATATATTTTCTTTTCGTCCTGCGACGATTTCTCCTTATTCTAACCTTGTTTCTTTCTTTCGATTTCGTTACAATAGTTATAGTTATTATACTCTATATCCAAGGAAGAGGAAAGTTTATCATGAAAATACTATTCTACCGTTATGGAAGCATTTGCGAACCGGATATTATCGAAGCCATGAAGCATTTAGGGCATGAAGTATTCTGTATTAATCTTGAAATTACCGATAAAAATATTCCCACACAGACAGTCATCAAGCATGTTTCTGATACACTGTTATCATCTTCCTTCGACTGCATTTTCTCGATAAACTTTTATCCTGTTTTATCGGAAATCTGTAATATCATGAAGCTTCCTTATATCTGCTGGACGGTAGACAGTCCTGTCATGGAATTATATTCGGATTCCTATTCGAATGAGTGGAACCGTATTTTTCTCTTTGATTCCATGCAATATCAGGACTTTGCGCCATATAACCCGGCTCATACCTTTTTCCTGCCGCTGGCAACCAATGTAAACCGTTGGAATTCCGTTCTTACTGATGTCAATCCCGATTCCTACAAAAGTGATATTTCCTTTGTAGGCTCGCTTTATACAGAGAAATGTCCTTATGATTCCATCAAGAATCCTTCCCCTTATCTCGAAGGTTATCTGAATGGAATTATGGATGCACAGGAACAGATTTACGGTGCGTTTCTTTTAAATGAATTGCTGCCGGATTCTATTGTCAAAGAATTTATTGACTGTATGCCGGATTATTATATTCCGCCGGAAAAAGCCAGACGGGTTGACCGGGATATCATTGCACAGCAGTACCTTGGCATGAAGGTAACTGCCAATGAGCGGAAGCACCTATTGTCCCTTCTTGGCTCCCATTTTTCAGTAGACTTATACACCGGAAGTGATGCAGACGCTCTTCCTGTCCACAATCGTGGACGGGTTAAGACTTTAACAGAAATGCCTCAGGTCTTTGCCCACAGCAAAATTAATCTGAACATGACCTGCAAATCCATCCGGAATGGTATTCCCCTTCGTGTCTTTGATGTTCTTGGATGCGGTGGCTTCTTACTGACAAATTATCAGAATGATTTAAGTGAATGTTTTACCATTGGAGAAGATTTAGACATCTTTACCAGTCCTGATGACCTTCTGTCTAAATGCGAATACTATCTTTCCCATGAAAAAGAACGGAAAGAAATTGCTGCAAACGGCTATCAAAAAGTATTAAATCATTATACTTATGAGAAGCAGCTTCAGAAAATGTTATCATCTGCGATTTCTCTTTAATGAAAGGAACTCTATGAAAATATTATTTCTTGATTCACCGGCTTTTGCCAAAAAAGATATGTTAGAAGCATTTCATAACTGTAACATTGAAACGGATTTATTTATGCACGAGGATTATAATGTCCGCAAAAGTGCTGCCTATGATGCGGCTTTTGATGCCGCTGTAGAAAATACTTCCTACGACTTTGTATTTTCCTTTAACTATTATCCGATTCTTGCCACCTGCACTCATCGGCATAATCTCCGTTATGTTTCCTATGTTTATGACAGTCCGCTGGTGGCTTTGTATTCCTTTACGATTACTTATCCCACCAATTATATTTTTCTTTTCGATTATCCGATTTACGAAGAGTTAAAGCAGGGGGGCATTGACCGGGTATTCTATCTGCCGCTTGCTGCAAATGCAAAAAGACTTTCCACCATGCAGGCAGCAGATTCTATCCTTGATAAAATCTCTTCCGAGATTTCTTTTGTCGGTTCTCTTTATAACGAAGACCACCTGCTTTATGACCGCTTATATCAGAAGCTTCCTGCCTTTACGAAGGGATACCTCGATGCAATTATTGCCGCCCAGCAGCAGGTATATGGTGAATTCCTAATTCCCGGTTTATTAAATGATACCATCTTAAGTGATATGCAAAAATCCGTTCCATATGCGCCAAATGAAGACGGCATCGAAACACCGCGCTATATTTATGCCAACTATTTCCTTGCCAGGAAACTGGCAGAATTAGACCGCACTGCAATCCTAAAAAAGCTTTCCGCAGTGCATCAGGTGAAGCTTTATACCAACAATCCTACTCCGCAGCTTCCCAAAGTAGAAAATATGGGAGCCATTGACTATTATGAAATTATGCCTCTGGTTTTCCAACATTCAAAGATTAATCTTAACATTACATTGCGCAGTATCCAAAAGGGCATTCCTCTGCGGGCATTCGATATTATGGGAAGCGGTGGTTTCCTGCTGACCAATTATCAGGAAGATTTTCTGAATTACTTTGTTCCGGGAGAAGATTTCATTTATTATTCTTCCTATGAGGAAGCAGAAACTTATGCCGACTATTATCTTTCCCACGAAAAAGAACGTCAGCAGATTGCTGCCAACGCCCTTGGTAAAATTTTAGATGCCCACACCTTTGAGCACCGGATTCAAACCATGTTATCTGTTATAGACGGTCAATAAATTTTTCATGTAAATCTGCTATGAGTCGATCTACCGCAGATTCATAGCCTTTGTACCAGGCTTTTGCACGATTGCATAAGTCTGGTATTGTTAAATCTGCAGATAATACATCATCCCCAATGGAAAATTCTATTTCACTGTTATAATATAGTAACAAATCCTGCACCGGTTCCTTCTGGATTTCTTCATTGAGATTCCCAAATTCTGTCAGCATTTTCTTCTGCTCCTCTACATCGCCATCTTTGGATGCTTGTTCTAACTGCTCTGCCACTTCTGTTGCTTTCTTAATATTTTCCTTTACTTCTTCCAGACGCTTCGGCTCTTCCTTTATCTCATCGATAATATCCTGCCGTTCTTCTTCTGTAAATGCCAGTGGTACTTCCTGCAATAATTTTTCGAAATCAATTTCTTTCGTGCAGGAATCAATGACTTCTTTTAATGTCATCACTTTTGCGCCTTCTATTTTTGCACCGCCCTCTGTTGCATTGATTACCGTAATATCCTCCGGCAATTTTAAAATTTCATTTTCAATCCATTTCCGGTACATATCCATCTGATAGTCTGTATCCAGCATGGTTCCATCATTGCCCTTTACCTGCACAATGACACGTTTCTTCTGATGCTGCTCATTCTCTTTTTCATCCATTTTCAGACCGCTGTTATAGCTCTGTCCTCCGGTAAAAGCAAGGTCCTGGCCGATAAATACAATTTTCTTAAAACCCAGTGCCTTTACCAGCGAAAATGCGCTGGTAGAAATAGAACCTCCGGTTAAAATATCATCCAAGACATAGCCTTTTCTTTCTATTACAGCCTTTGCAAACATATTACACGGAAATTCATCATAGAAATGTTTGCCGGTATGTCTCTTTACGATTTCTTCTCTGGATATTGCCTCAAATACAAACGGAAATGTGCTGATATCAATTCCTTCAAAAAAGCGGTCTGCAACTCTTGCGTCTACCGTCATTCCCAAATCTGGTGTAATTCCGGCATTTACTACTGCCCGGAGTGCTGCATCCACCACAAGAATCAATGCTTTTCCTTTCGCCCGCTTCAGTTCCTGCACATTTTTATTTAAGGATGGTCCTGCCGCCACAATAATTGCCGGTACATCGCTCAAGTCCTCCTCCGCAAGACATTCTTTCAGATAATGGGTATCTGTCTGCCAGAGATAATCATACATATTACTGAGAGCATGTGCCGCAAACTCATCCCGGAAATTATAGATGGTATTTCGATATGTTTTCGTCTTATTCATGAAATATATCATAGTCTCTAACATATGTTTACATTCCTTCGGATAAATGGAATCATAATTCGGAAGAATACCAAGACGCAGCATCCGGATATTGTTGAAGCTGATACCGGATTCTAAATAATCCTGCAGCATGTTCTCTGACTCTACTATCAAATACACATTTTTCTTCTTTAAAAGTTCAGTATAATCAAAGGTCTCTAATGTTTTTTGGAAAATAGCAATGGATGGTTCATATACAATAAGTGTCATGGTCTCATCCAGCGTCTGCGCCAATGCTTCTATACTTCTTCCGTCTCCAAATCCCAAAAGAAAGAACACACTGTAGGAGCCTTCTTTTTCAAACTGGCTGACATACTGCATGGATGCTTCCTTTGGATTATATTTACTATTTAACCGGTATTCCAATCCGCCCTTTGTCACAATCGGATAAAGCATTTCATCTTCCGCTGCTTCATAGCGTATCTCTACTGATTGCTCCGGCTGTGCCGTTTCCAGATATTCATAAAGTCTTACATGATGTTCCCGGATTGCCTGCATATTCTTTTCGTATATCGTCATATTATATCTCCCATCCCATATATCTGCCATATTCATAGTTCAGGCAATCTGCCAGTTCCATGATCTGATGATTCTGATATGCATGAATCAAATGTTCCAATATAGTAACTGCCTGTTCCTGTATTGCTACGTCGGTTTCACCTTTTTCTGTATAATATGTAATTTGTTCTAACAGGCTATCCTTTATCTCCTGAATATGTGCACCAATCCATGGATAAGTTTCCTCCTGCTGGTTCTGATACAGCTTCCGGATTACTGCTTTCATTTCCTCTTGTAATTGACTATACTTTCCTGCTTCCACTTTAGAGTACCTCGTCTTATCTCTTTTCTTCTATTCTACATGATACTAATCTTTTCGTCACTAAGAAAATAATTATCACTACCCGTGTAACAAAGAATGTGCCTTAGCACATTCTCGCGCCTGCGCCATCTAGCTTATACGCCGCAGTGCGCATCCTCGCAGAGCGTTTTTTTACTTTACAGGAAAGCAATTTCCTGTAAAGTAAAAAATAAAGCCGACCCTTTCGGGTCAGCTTTACTTTTATGGTTGAGTACTTATGATTACTGAAGTAAGGATAATACACCCTGAGTAGACTGATTAGCCTGTGCTAACATAGACTGACCTGCCTGAGCAAGGATGTTATTCTTGCTGTATGTAACCATTTCAGAAGCCATATCTGTATCACGGATACGGGATTCTGCTGACTGAGTATTCTCAGATGTGGTATCCAGGTTGGCAATTGTATGCTCCAGACGGTTCTGGATAGCACCCATTGCTGAACGCTGTTTAGAAACAACTTCGATTGCATCCTGAACTGATTTCATGTAAGAACCAGCTTTTGTAAATGTACTTACACTTAAAGCAGCCTTAAGACCAATCTTTGATGCGCACATATTAGCAATTGAGAAGTCGATAGACTGTCCGGAAAGGGCACCTACCTGTAATTTCATCTTGTTTGTTGCTCCAGAGAAAGTACCATCTAACAGGTTCATTGTGTTGAACTGTGTGGTAGACTGGATACGGTCGATTTCAGATGTTAACTGATCCAACTCAGCTTTGATAGCACTTCTATCAACAGTTGTGTTAGTTCCGTTAGCTGCCTGTGTAGCAAGTTCGTTCATACGCTGTAAGATAGAATGTGTTTCATTTAATGCACCCTCAGCGGTCTGTACTAAAGATACACCATCCTGTGCGTTTGAAGAAGCTTTGTTAAGACCACGGATCTGGCTTCTCATTTTCTCAGAAATGGAAAGTCCTGCTGCGTCATCTGCTGCACGGTTGATTTTGTAACCAGAAGATAATTTCTCAGTTGATTTTGCCTGTGCGCTTGTTGTGATACCTAACTGTCTGTTTGTGTTTGCTGCCTGTAAATTGTGCTGTACTACCATAATTAATTCCTCCTTGAATTTAACGTCGCTTCCTTGCGACTACTTGTTTTTTGTTGCAGATATCTTATCGGCCGTACGCTCCTCAAATCCATCTGCTAAGTAACAATATCTTGTTTACTTGTTATATATATCGGACGGTCGTCTCGATACTTTATAGTAAATGGAAAATTTTTTTAAATTTTTCCAGTCTACTTCTTATCATCCAGAAATGTGGAACCCGGAGTTTCCATTTTCATCATATTTCTGTAATAGGAATTCACCGCCTGTCTGGATTTCTTTACTTCCTTAATCTGTTTCTTCACGGAAGTAAATTTCTGCTGCATCAATACCTGATTGCGTTTTTCCTGGCTCTGGATTGCAGTGCTCTTGTCCATGATTGCGGTAATATCCCGCTTCATCTGAGCAATGTCTTCCGAATATGCCCCACGGTTCTCTGTCAAATCAGCTCGGACCCGGTCATAAATCTGGCTGAATCCGTCATCTAACTTTGATAACTGCTCTACCAGATCTGCCTTACGGTTCAGATTTTCTTCCAGTTCATCCGGATCTAAATCCGGATTTTCCAGCATATCTTTCTGCAATACATTTAATGCCATAATTGTATCCAGCAGTTCTATTTTTTTCGTAAGGCTCTGTTTTAAGATTTCAATATAGCTGTTATTTGCTGTGTGCAAGCTTCATTACCTCTTTCCAAGTATCACGCATGGTGCGAAGGTGTACCAGTACTTCCTCTAAGATTTCTTTATCTTTTTTCATGTTTGCTTCAACCAGGCGTTCCTGTAAGTACCTATACACATTTTCAAAGTCCTTTGCAACCGGATACTTATGATTTAAGGTTGCCTGAAACTCTTCTATGATATTTTCTACTTTTACAATATTTGTATGGGCTTTCTGGATATTATTCTCCTCAATTCCCATGATTGCAATATTACAGAATTTGATGGCGCCTTCATAAAGCATCAGTGTCAATTCTGCCGGAGAAGCAGTCATAATCTTACTGTTCTGATATGCTGCATATCCATTGTTCATTGTCATCGTGTTACCTCCATGTATTTTCACATTATCACAGGTCTATGCCTGTGACTGACATTTATCGGCTCTTATGAACCCAAAAGACCTGACAGTGAAGAGGTAGACTGCTGTAATTTTGCCAGTGCAGTTTCCATTGCTGCAAATTTCTTATAATAAGAATCTTCCATCGAAGTAATCTTATCTTCCCACTTCTTAATGGTGGTAGTATAATTGCTATACTCTTTTGCCATCTGCTTATCATTATAAACAGTCATTGCACTGCTCAGAGAATTAGAGCGCATCTTGGTATCAATCTCATTGTATACACCGGTAACAAGCTGCTGCATGAATGCCGTAACTGTATCCGGGTCTTTCTCTATCATCTGTTTGAGCTTATTGGTCTTAGAGGAAACTGCAGAATCATCTGCATCACCGTCAATATGATAAGCATTTTCCTCATTCTCATCTGCATTGAGATATCCCAGGGTTGAAATACCAAAGCTGGAAAGGCTATAACTCTTGCCATTCACAGTATATCCCTTATACATGGCACTGGTCATGGAATTTAAAAGATTACCTAAACTGTCATCCCGGCGAAGCAATGCACTCTTTACCTTCTTCTCCCATTCCTCGACTTCAGAATCTGTCATGGCATCTTTTTCTTCCGTTGTCAACGGCTCATATCCTTTGGCAGAATCTGCGTTATAAAGAGAAGTCATCTCATTAATCAGGGAATTATATTCTTTTAAGAAATCTTTTATTTTCTTGTATACACCGTCTACGTCATTCTTTACCGTCACATTAATCTCACTGCCTTCTGTTGAAGCCAGCGCCTCAATCTTCAGTCCGTTAATGCTGAAGGAGTTAGAGGATGACGTATATTTTGCATTATTTACATAAATCTCTGCATCCTGGCCATCTACGCGGGTTGCATCCGTATTGTACTGTGTCTTGTCAGCTGCATTGGCAAGCTGTTTTACCGCATAGGAAATACGTGCCTCTAGCGTCGCCTGATCTTCCCCGTTATCTAACAGGGCATATTTTTCAAGAACAGCCTTATTGTCACTGATAATCTGATTCTGGGCAGTAATACTGTCCTGCTCTTTCGTAATCTTATCATTGTATGCATTGGTAAGTTCTTCTATGGATGCATATTCTGAATCTGCTGCCCCCTTATAAGCATGCTGTACACTGGTGATAAAATCATTCATATCCGCTTTTTCATCAGCTGTCAGGGTGTCATCAGCTGCCTGGGCATCATACTTGTCTACTGCTGCCTTTGCCGCCGCAAATTCTGCAATGGTAACCTGTTTTGCATCTTCTCCGGCATTTTCATCCTTCTTCTCAACAAGACCTGCTTTGGCTGCAAGGGCATTCAGGCGGTCTGTACCGGTTGCTTTTTTATCATCTGCGACTGTATCGTCTGCTACAATCAGCTTTCCTTCTGAATCTCTTTTAAAGTTTCCATCATCATCCAATTCATATGTTTTGGATAAATCAGCTTTGGACATAGCTGCCAGTTCATCCAAATCACGGATTTCTCCTGCATTATCAAGTCCCTTATATGCATTCATCATGGTCTCATAGGAAGATGCATAATTTACCTTTGTTGTATAACTGGAAATCTTAGAGCGCGACTGTGTAATGCTGTTATTGGCTGCTGAGATTGCATCCTTGGAATTCTGCAGATCCGCAAGAATCTGCGCTATATCCTGTCCATCATACGCTGCCCATGACTTATAATTCTCTGTATTGCTCTTGGAAGCTACCCTCAAGCCCAGTGCCTTTAATGCTGTGCTTCCATTGTCATCTACTCCTGACAGGCTGAAATCATTGGCTGCTCCCGTACCGGATGCTGCCACATAAATTCTCTGATTTATCGAATCATAAGATGCCTTTACTCCTGCTTTGTTTAATTTTGATACAAAATCACTGATTGTTGTATCTGCCGTCACTTCGATTGTGCTGGTCTTTCCGGCAGATGTCACTTCAATCTTTCCACCGGTAAAGCTGTCATCACCCAATAACTCGCTGAGCTTGGTTGCTCCGGTTGTAGAGGCTGCTAACTGGCCGCCGGTAAGATAACCGGACTTTGCCACCTGATTAATCTTTAAGCTGTAGCTTCCGTTTACAGCAGTACCCTCTGCACTGACACTTGCCTTAGTAGTATCTGACACCGACGCCATCTTGGTCTTATACGCAGAACTGTACTTTAAGCTTGTCATGTTACTGTAAAGACTCTTTACCTTTTTATTTAATGTCTTCCATGCATCCTGCTTCCAGGAAAGCTTGGTCTGTGCTTTTACATATGTATTTTTCTTTACATTATATGCAGATACGAGCTGTGTAACAATCGACTCGGTATCCATTCCTGACGCTAATCCTGATACTCGAATTGCCATCTTAAGTACCTCCTATCTCTTCTCGTCTACCATCAGCCCTGCCATCTCCCAGAGCTTCTGTATCATGTCAAGTGTCTTCTCCGGCGGATATTCTTTAATCACTTTCTTGCTCTCTTTGTCCACAATCTTAATAGTGACACGATTGGTTCCTTCGTGGATACCAAAGATTGCTTCTGTATGAGCCTGGCTGCGATTGATGCTCTCCACCGCCTTCTTAACCTGTTCCGAGGAAGAGGCAGTTGCTTTTTCTTCTTCTGCTGGATTCTGACCCTGTGCTGCTGCATTTTCTAATACGCTGGCATTTTCCTGCTGTATTTCATCTGCACTTGTCTGTAATCCTTCTGTTGTTACTGCGGAACTTTCTCTTATTGTTCCCTGAACCGGAGAACTTCCCTGATACACCGATCCACTGTTTCTGATTGATTCAATTGACATTGCTTACACCTCCATGTGCTTCTTGTCATTTCCGTTTACCATTGTTCTAACTCTTATATCGGTAGAACCCGTAAATTTATTTAGCGGTTACAGTAAATTTTTCAAAGCTTCTAACCCATCAGCTTTAAGAGAAGCTTCATTTTCCTTCTGAATCTGTAAATATACTTCTTTCCGGTATACCGGCACATTTTTCGGTGCTGAGATGCCGATTTTAATCTGGTCTCCTCTGATTTCCAGTACTGTTATCTCAATATTGTTATTGACAACAAGGGATTCTCCCTTTTTTCTTGTTAATGCCAGCATCTTATTCACCTGCCTTCTTCTTTGCTTCTTCTAAAATTTCATAAATTCTGTATCTTACCGGCAGGTCATCCTCTACGATTATCTGACTCGCTTTTCTTGTGTCTGTATTAATTACAATCGGTGCTTTTAAGTTCACTGCAAGTTCTTTGATATTCTGTGGCACGGTAACTGTTACCAGTACATAAAGGTTATCCTCTTTTATGGTTCCAAGGTTCTTTAACAATTCATCTTCCACACTTGGATTATATGTTTCACAAACGAACAGCGGATCCATTACCGGAAATGCTATCTCCGGCTCGTCCATGGACTGTAACCAGGAAATGGATGGTCTGCCTTCTTTTTCTTCATCGAAGATTAAGGTAAACTTCTTCATATCCGGAAATCCAATGATTCCGTCCTCAAATGTTATGATTTTGCTTTCGTCTATTTCTATTTCCCCAAACAATCTTGTTGCTGCTTTCATGCCAGTTTCTCCTTTCTTACAGATAATCCAGTAAAGTCTGTCTTTCTAATTTAGCGGCCGCCTGTAAAGATGCCTGATATGCAGTATAGGAAGAAGTATAGTCAATGATAATCTCTGATAAATCCTTATCCTCATTGTCTGATTTTAACGCTTCTACTGTCTGCTGTTGATTAGACATGCGGTTCTTTGTAATATCAAGCTGCTGTCCCTTGCTTCCCACATCCGTGATTGCAAGGTTTACATCTGACATATAGCCTTCGAATTTCGTCAGTCCCCTGTTAAATACTGTCTGCAGCTGATGGTCTGCATAATCTGCCTGTTTCTGGGCAGCAGCCAGACAGCTTTCCAAATATTCCTGGTCGTCCTTTGAAGAATACTGGCTTAAGCCTTTCATTTCCTTAATGTTGTCCACTACACTATGTGCGTCAATAGCCGACTGCACAATGGAAGTAAGATTATCTAAATCTCTTGCAATATCAGAGTTAAACACTGTGCTTGCCTGTGTATTTACCACCAGAGTCTGATTCGATGCAATGGTATATTCAATATCCTGCCGGACTCTCTTTCCGTTTTCAAAATTAGTATATTGGATTGGATTAGCCGCATCTGTATTATTGGTACAGTCAAAATAATTCTCCGGTCTTAATTCTCCTTTGGAAAATCCGGTCTTATCATAATTCACAGAAACCGTTGCTCCTAATGATTTCAGATTGGATGCAAGTGTTTTTCCCATCAGAAATTCACCGGTGTCTTTATTAAATACGATGTCATTATCTGCTATTGCATAAGAAGACGCTTCCAGATCACTAGTGGTAACAGTGGTAACATTCAGCTCCTTCATGGTCATCTGTCCGGTTGCTTTGTCTGTATAACTGTAACTGATTTTTCCACCAGTAATATCGGTAATATTGTCATAGGAAAGGCGCAATCTGTGCAGTGTAGTATTCTCCGGTGTACCCGGTGCTGTCTTTGCAGCTACGTCTGCAGCTGTCGGTGTCTTAACATTTCCATAGGAATAATTATATTCTTCTATTTTATCTGCGGATAAATACTCGCTGATATTATATGTCTCTTTGCTGTCTGCCTGGAATGTCAAGGTTGAATTCGTCTTATAACCGGTAAATACTGTTCTTCCTGCATAATCTGCATCACCTTCAGAATAAATCTGGTCACTTAAGGACTGTAACTGCTTTAAAATAGTCTTACGGTTTTCTTCCGTCAGTGTTCCATTGGCTCCTGCATCACACTGGGTGTGAATGGTAGTCAGCAGCTTTTTCATGTTAGTAAGAGAGGTTTCGGTAACATCTAACCATGCCTCTGCATCCGGAATATTTTTTTCATAATACTGATTAATCTGGCTTAAACTGCTGCGCAGCCGAAGTGCACGGATAGCAATAACCGGGTCATCGGATGGCCTGCTGATTTTCTTCTGTGAAGTCATCTGATTATTCAATGTATTCACATTGGTCTTGTTTCCATTGATATTTATTTTGGTATTGCTCATGATCATGTTATTGGTTACTCTCATTCTAACAAACCTCCTTATACTCCGGTCTCTAAGATTAATCTGTCATACATCTCTGCCATAACAGAAACCATCTTGGATGCCAGATTATATGCATTCTGGAATTTTACTAAGTCCAGTGCTTCTTCATCTTCATCTACACCGGATACAGACTGTCTCTGCATATCGATAGTCGACTCTATATTGGAATAATTCTTGCTGAAAAGCTCCGCTTCTTCTGTATCTACAGAAATATCCGAAAGCAGACACTGTAAGAAATCATCTGCCCCCGTTCCACGGTAAAGCTTGGTATCACTCTCTAATTTCTTCAAGCTATCCAGCAATGTATATTTATCCACACCATCGGTGTACTCTGACCTGGTTACTGCTGCAAATCTTCCCGGGTCTGTTATGGACTCTGAATTTACAGCAAAGTTTAATGCTGTCAGCTGATAATAGGTATTGGAACCGGAGGATATCTGTGTATCTGTAAAATCATATTCTCCGCCTAAAGCTTTCTTTCCCACAAAAAAACTTCCCATTTCTTTTCCATTTAAATCCACTGCCGGATCAGCTGCGTCTCCACGTTCAATATCATTAAATGCTTTGGTAAAGCTTCTTAAGAACTGGTTCATCTGGGACATATAGTACGGGATTCCCATGGCATCCACACTCTTTCCAATGCTGACACTTTCTCCTAAGAACTTGCTTCTCTGGGATGCATTTAACTCCTGCTTTAATGTAAAAGTATAACTTCCATCTGCATTCATGGTAAAATCGGAATAAAGATAATCATTGTTTAATACGGTTATGATTCCCTGTTCTGCAATGGATAATTTCTCTACATCCGTCATAGATGGATTCTTTACGGTAATCTGCGTTACGGTTCTTCCATCTACCACAGTATTCCGGATACTTCCGGCTTCTGTTCCTATTTTACCGGTAAAGTTTTCTGCATTATTTCCATCCCGCATTTCAAACAAAGCTCTTAAACTTCCACCCATGGATGCACTGGCTGCATTGAATTTTACTCCGGTATCTGACCAGGTCAGGTCGTACAATCCATCAATATCAGTCTGGTTAATCTTCTGCTCTCTCGCTTCATAAGAGAGGGTACGGTAATCGTATCCGTCCACCATGGTCTGTCCATTAATTTTCACGGTGTATTTATTAATTCCAAGATCCATATCCGGATAGTTACTGTTGGTAATCGGCACTTCTGATATTTCAACCGGAACAATTGCGGAAAGTTCATCCACCAAAAGTGCTCTCTTATCTCTCAGCTCATTGGCATGTCCACCATTGATTTCCACCTGATTAATCTGCTTATTAATCAATGCAATTTTCTCTGCAATGGAGTTTACATTATCTACAGTAGACTTAATCTCATTGTTTAAGGTTCCCTGTAATTCCTGAAGGTTCGTAGCAACTCCGTTAAAATAGGTAGCAAGACTCTGGGCACTTCCGATAAACTGCTTTCTTACATTTTCATCAAAGTTCGTATGCTGTGTGGTATCCAGATTGTTAAACATGGTTTTTAACAATGTGGAAAAACCCTTTTCCGTATCATCATCTGTAAAATATGTCTGAATCTGTTCCATATAGTAAAGACGTTTCTGATACAATCCAAGGTTTCCATTATTATTCCAGTATTTCGTGTCATAATAGCTGTCCCGGAGCTGTGTGACAGAAACCGCATTTACTCCGGTTCCGGTGGTTCCGTATTTTGCATTGACACGCATTCCTTCACCGGCTTCTTTATTCGTTACCTGTTTACTGTAACCCTTGGTCTGTACATTAGATACGTTATTGGCAGCAGTATTTACAGATGCCTGAAATGCATTTAATGCAGATGCTGCTATATTTAATCCAAAAAATTGTGACGGCATATTCCCACCTCTTCTATATTACAATCCGTTAATTAATGTCTCTATCATGTCACTTACCACATTCATAAAACGGCTGGCTGCATTGTAAGCATTCTGGAACTGAATCATACTGGTCAGTTCCTCGTCAGAAGAAACTCCGATTACCTGCTGACGCTTATTATCAACGGTATTTACCGTGTTATTCAGTGTCTCTGACATGGTATTGTAAACAGAACCTGCTGTTCCTGTTTCACCAATCATCTGTGCATAATATTCCATAAAGGTACATTTACTGGTAGCATTTGGATTCAAAGAAATCTCACTCTTCTTCCACATCTCTGTAAATGCGGTACCAAGCTGCTGCGCTACCTGTTTATTATTACTATCCTGTGTCAGATGCGGGATGTAAGATGGCTGGCTGATAATTTCATCATTTACCTTAAGGCTGGACAAGGTATACATTTTAGAAATATCTGTTGCACTTTCCTCATTGTATACATAGTATGTCCTGGTATTTCCAGCCGCATCCGTTACATTCACCTCTGTATAGCGATCCGTTCCTACCCTGGAAAATAGCTCCTGTGGCGGAAGCTTTCCATCACTTCCTACTGCGCAGTTATCTGTATCTAAAACTTTCATCCCCTGTGTAATGGTAAACGCATTTCCATCTGCTGTTGTTCCGGTTAAATCTGTGCCGGCATATTCTACATTCGGACAGAAGATATCATTGATTGCTGTAACCAGTTTATGTACCAGCTGGTCTAATTCTGCTTCTGTAGAAAGCATTACAGACATTCCTGCACCATCATTATATTCCTGACGGGATTTTCCTTCTATATCACGGTAATCTGCCACATAATTTCCACGCTGCATTACCAGTGCCTTCAATTCTCCGATGTCAGTGTTATAAGCAGACGAAATATCTACATTAAAGTTAAATACATCGGCTGTCTGTCCACGATTCGTATCTGACATCTGCGGCCAGTATGGTGTAATATAACCGGTCTCATCATCTACGCTTTTTCCCATCTCATATACCTGGGCACGATTTACGAAATCAACACCTTCTATTGAAACAAATACAGTTCCATCGTATTTCTCATCATAGTCGATATGAACCAGACCTGCCAGTTCGTCCAGTGCGTTATCCCGCTGGTCCCTTAATTCCATTGCAGTCTCGACTCCACCAGCCTCGATTTTTACAATGTTCTCATTTAAATCATAGATTTTCTTTCCCAGTTCATTGATCCGGTCAATGTCCTTGGAAATTTTTGTATTTAAATTATTCTGATAGTTCTGTAAACTTGTGTAAACGGCTTTCGCCCGGCTGATAAACAGACTCGATTTCTGCATTACAAGGTTCTGGTTTACAGAATCAGAAGGATCTTTGGAGAACTCTTCAAATGCAGTATATAAAGATGAGATACTATCCTGGAATGCTTCTCCCTCCAGCTCCTGAAAATAAGTATAGATTTCATTTGTTGCAGAGTAGCATGCGGAATAAAAAGACTGTCTTCCAGTCTCTGTCCGATATGATTTATCTAAAAATATATCTCTTGAATGAATGACATCTGCAATACTTACACCAAGTCCGGACTGCTGATTACTGATTGCTGCATTTTTATCAAATGTATTGTAATGGCGGTCCGCCTGAATGACCTGCTGGCGCACATATCCGGTTGTGTCAACATTCGCAAGGTTATTTGCTGTCGTATTCAAGGCATTCTGGCTTGTCCGAAGTCCAGAAGAACCAATATATAAACTTCCCATTCCATTTGCCATGGTACTTTTCCTCCTGCCTACTGTTTCGTGTCAAAAGCACTGCTTCCTAACAAATCTCCGGTATTGTATGCAGATTTGTTATAATTTGCCGTTTCCGGTGCCTGCCGCAGGCTCTTAAACAAGGTCAGGTCAAACTCCACCATCTCTAAGGACTGTTTAATCAGTGCCTGATTCTGTGTGTTTAGCTGTGCCATTTCCTTTAACGTCCTGTGAAGTTTATCCCGAAGTGAAATAAGGCGGCTTTGTTCTTTTGGCTGTGATTCCAGTATCTGTATCATGGTCTCAATGGTAAAATCATCCTTTGATTTACCCAGTACATCTGCCATATCCTGTAAGATGGTTCTGCGGCGCACTTCATATCCATGAAGCACATCTGTCATTTCCTGCTCCATTGCAGTAATTTCTTCCAATCTCTTTACATTTCCGGCAACCAGTACATCTGTCTTCTCTTTTGAAAGAACAATCAACTCCTGATATTGTTTATCTTCCTGCAGAAGTACATCTGCCAAATCCTCCATCAAACTAGCCACGGCTTATCCTCACTTCTTACTTCTTCATTTCGTTATATTTTGCCAGTAACATACTTGCAAAATCTCCGGAATCCACATCATATTTTCCTGACTGGACACTTGTTTTCAGTTCTGCTACTTTATCTTCCCTGATATCCGAAGCTTCTGCGACTGCCTGTTTTGCGATCTGGTAATCTCTTCCCAACTGGGAAATCTGCACTTCATCCCTGCCTGTGCTTACACCATATGGCTGCTGTACTTTACCAGTCTTACTTGTTTTATATATGGATGCGATCTGGTTATAAGCTTCTATACGCATAACGGCATCTCCTTTCTTCCTTGAAATGATTCGCATTTCTGTTGTCTAATCTATTTATCGGACGTTTCTTTGGAAAACTTAGTGCAATTTTAAGAAAATATTTTTTCCTCCTGTTACCGGTCTGTAGTGCCTGCCTGCAACAGCTTCTTGCGTAAAATAGCCCCGGCATCACTGACACCGGGGTTATCTCTTTTATTTTCATTCTTATATAATATCTTTAATGGATAAAATGTGACGTTTCATATTTTCAAAATACTGATTCATCATGCGATATGCATTTTCCATGCTGCAATAATGATTCTCTGCAAGATTAAGAAGTGCATCCTCCACCTGGTAAATCATCTTATCATTGATATGGTACTGTAATGCTCCTTTTTCTACCTGAAGATACTTTGTCTTAATCTCAGGCAGTCCCAATGTTTCATTGAGGCTGCTTCCTCTTGCATCTTCTTCCAGTAATATGGAGAGGTTTCTTCTGGAAAGGTTATAGATATGAGCATGTACACGAAATCCGATATGCAAATCGCAGTCATCATATACTTTAAATCCTTCATCACTGCCTGATATATCCATAAAATGCACATTCAGTTCCTTCATAATTGGTTCTATTCCAAGCCTTGCATCCGGGAAGCCTCTATGGCAGACAAAATATATTTCACAGTTTCCAAAGAATCTTCTTACAAACTGGGTCAATTCTACTGCCAGACCCCAATTCGCCATGTTTCCGCAATCCGAAATACAGATTTTTCTACTGGATGTCAGCCCTTTTCCGGTATATCTTGTAATTCCAATATGTTCCAAATCATACCATGCCGGACAACCTGTCATCGCTATATTATCGTAACCATTGTTGCGCAATACATTCACGGTTGCAATATCCCTGCATCCCATCTTCAGGCCTTTTTCCATTGCTTTCTGAAACAGTGCCCTCATAGGTTCTTCAAATTGATAACTATACTGGCTGACCACATCTGAATTGTGTTCCCACCATCCCATGCCAAGGAGCATAACTGGGATTTTAATTTTATTTAAATCATCTGTAACTGGTGCCATCCTTGGATAAAATCCATTACAATATCCAGGTCCACCGGCAAACACTAAAATATCGCAGGCATTTATTTCTGGAAGTTTTTCTTCCAGACTCTGATTTCGATAATATTCCACGATTTCACTGTCTGGATAAAAATATTTCAGTAATGAAATTGCCCGGTTCTTTATCAAAAAATCGCCGGCATTAATAATCGCTCCGTGTAATACAGCTATTTTCATCTCCGTCACCTCTCTTCTTTTATTTTACATTTCCTTTTAATAATACCTGTAACTTCTCACCGGATGGCTTGCAGTATACACGATTGACAGGATTAAAAGCAGCACGCTGATTCCAGCCAGCACAATGGTTGCAATTGCAAGTCCTTTTTTCTTCGTCTGTAAGCCCTGGAATCCACACCAGAATTCCAGCACAATTATAATTGCTCCGTATGTAATACCAAAGAAGGATAACAGCAGTCCCACCAAGCTGATTACAAAACCTGCAATCGTCCAGTTCTCCCTTGTCTTTCTGGATTTCTCCACAAACTGATTGGCACTGTTCTGTGGCGGGATATACCCCTGCTGTGGTGGCATGCCCTGCTGCATCGGTGCTCCCTGCTGCATTGGCATTCCCTGCTGCATTGGCATTCCCTGCTGTGGTGCCATACCCATCATATCAATGCGATGCAGTTCTACAAACAGCGGTTCTAAATCATCCCGGAAAGATTTCTTTGGAATGGCACCTACAAAGCCTTCCAGCCCTCTTGGTTTCTCAAAAGTTCCCATATATGCCAGCACAATCACTTCTGTTCCATGAATGTAATATTCTATAGAACGTTTTCCCTTCATCCACGGGTCATTGAAGAAATAATAATTGGCATTTGGCTTTGGTATCTGTACATACTGGTTGGCTGTCAGATAATTCTGAATCACCTGGTTAATCACTGCCGGTGCCGCATGCACGTTAAATCTGTATTCTGTTTTTTCTTTGCTCATTTTTCCTTCTCCTTTATATTATGTAAACCGCCTTTATTCCATCGGGCATCCCCGGCGTTCCGGTCCTTCCATGCCGCTTACATACCGGGCATTGAATTCCATATTAATCTCCCGGAGTTCCTTCTCTCCATCAATGTATGCCTGATACATTTCCACGATTCCGGCACTGCATCCATCGCAGGTTGCAGAAATATTTCCCAAGGATTCTGCAACAATTGCCTCACGTTCTTCTTTTGTTGTATCTTTGATTAAATATCCGCTCATCCTTATTCTCCTTACCAATCACTTTTACACAAACAGCTTCTTCACATTTTCAGCATCAAAGGTTACGGATGGCACATGGTCTACTTCGATCTGATAAAGGGCATTGGCTGCTAAATGTTCCGCTGCCTGTTCTAAATCACGGATACCGGAAGTATGCTTAAACTGCTCTACAATTGCATCCAGTCCATCCTCTGTTACAACACATTCACCCTGATGCAGGCCGATTCGTTTTAATACCTTCGGCAGTGCAAACCGGGAGAAGATAATCTTCTTTTCTTCTGATGTATAATCCGGGATATCAATTACTGCAAAACGGGATAAAATCGGTGCACTGATATCGGCTTTATTGTTAGCAGTAGCAATCGGATAAACTCCCACGGTCGGAACCATACATTCCATATAATTGTCGGTAAATCCAAGGTTATCCAACAAGGTTAACAGCACATCTGCCGGGTTTCCGTTTCCTTTGCCGGATGCTGCTTTATCCAACTCATTGATAATAAATACCAGATTGGATTCTCCCGCCATGGAAAATGCTTCCATAATAATTCCCGGCTTTGCATTGGCATAAATGCGGGAGCTTCCGGTCAGCTGCTCCGGGTCATTGATGGAACTCATATCCAGCGTTGTCCAAGGCAGCTTTAAGATTCTTGCTACCGCATAGGCTATCTGGGATTTTCCGGTTCCTGCCGGTCCCACCAGAAGCAGTCCATATGCCGGCAGGGTATGGGTTCTGTTAATCTGAATGATAGTTTCCATGATACGCTGTTTTACTTTCTCCATGCCATATAGCTCTTCATCCAGAATCTTTCTTGCTTCTACCGGATCAATTGCCTCAAAATAATTGCTCTTCCACTGGATATTCATCATAATGGACAATGCTCTCTGGGCATGACGGCGTTCCTCCGGTGATACCTCATGGGAGCGTGCTACTGCAAGATTTCTTCTCGCCCAGAGACGGATATTATCCGGCATGGTTCTGCCGGCGCAGGTCATAAAATCGGAAATGCTCTGTAAGCTGGTCAGCTTCATATCATCTCCATTTTCATCCTCTTCTTCCTCGTCCATTTCCTCTGTCGGTGCACTGCTGGCAAGAAGTCTCTCTATCATAAACTGTAAAAATCCATCCTCTGCAGACAATTTGGTTCCTGCGCCAAAGGTTGTCTCCCGAATCTTGTATACAGCATACCCCTCTTCCCGGTTCTCTCCCGAAAGGCGCACACTGATATGATTTTCTCCCAGCCATTTAATCAGGCTGACGAAACGTGCATCTATTTTTAAAATATCTGCGCTGTAAGTCTCGCTTTCCTCTTTAAATTCAAAAGCAGTCTGCTGGCTCTGGTTTGCAAACACTCCTCCGGAATGATGTTTCCACTGACGTTTTTTATTATCTAATACAAGAATCGGCTCATCCGCCGTCTTCTCCTTCTCATTGGACTGAAACGTTGTATAAGTGCATACGGACTCTGTTTTCTTCTCACCCGGTGCATTGCTAAAGTCAAAAACTGGCATTTTTCTCTCTCCTGTATCTTTTCATAGGTTCTTTCCATATACAAAGACCTTTTCTCTCAGAATACCACAAGGGTTCTGAAAAGAAAAGGTCTATTCATCCACTTATTCTCCGCTTACTCTACACCTTTTAAGGTTTCTACCATATTGAGACTGCGGATTCGTTTTGAGAACATAAAGCTTACCAACATCGAAATTATCATAACCAGAATACCGGCTATGATATAATCCACCGGTGCCAGTGACAGATTATAATCGAAATTCTCTCCATTGGTATTTATCATTGCATTTAATGACACATTTCCAAGCGGTGCTCCAATAAGGATTCCGATGATGCTCAGCCACAGATTCTGTATGCTCAGTATTTTTCTTATTTTAGAAGATTGTAAACCCAGTACCTTTAATGTTGCAAATTCTTTTACTCTTTCATTAAAGGAAAGGACTCCGGAATTATACAATACCACAACTATCATAAGTATTGAAAATACCGCCATCATAACAACCATCATATTGATTACCGACATGCTGTTTTCATACGCCGCCTGCATCTCACTTTTACTGTTCACCCCGGTTACATAACTAAGGTCAGCTTTATCTTCTGCCGCTCCTTCATTCGTCATCAGAAATCCCGGTGTATATTCTGCCCCTGTTTTCTCATAGTCTTCTCTCAAATATGTGATTCCCTGGGATTCAAGGCTTCGGTAAATGGTTCCAACCTTTGCTTCATACCAGGTATTTTTCGTATAAAGATGCCAGTATACGGTATCTCCTACCTTTACATCAAGGTCGGCTGCCAGCTTACGGCTGATGCATTTTTCTTCTTTGCCACTTCTACCTGATTTACCATTACCACTTCGCCATCCAGTTCCTCTGCCATATCGTCTACATCTTCCGTCTTGGCATCTTCTGAAAATTTAATCTGGTACTCACCTACGGTTACGCGATTAAAGTTAATCTCTATCATACTGCCTAAGAGTTCATTACAGCCGACTGCATATATCATCAGCAACATACCGACTGCCGTTCCAATTACACACATAAAGCTTCTTAACTTGGCTCTGGAAATATCCCTGAGATTGTACTGGCTGGTAAAGGAAAGTTTTTTCCAGAATGGCAGTCTCTCAAAAATGCATTTCTTTCCCTTCTTCGGTGCTGCCGGCCGCAATGCCTCTGCCGGCTTAATATGAAGCAGTTTCCGGCAGCTGATATAGGAAGCAAGTACGCATACTGCCACAATGCCTGCTGCAATGATAAAATACATCGGATGGAATACCGAATGCAGACCCGGCACGATATACCAGTTTGCAAACATACCAATGACTGCCGGGCTTCCCCACAAAGTTTCTGCCAACAGTCCAAGAACGACTCCAACTACCGAAACAACAAGACTGAAACTGATATAATGCAGCATGATTTTATGCCGTTTCAAACCAAGGGCATTCATGGTTCCTATCTGGGTACGCTGCTGTTCTACCATTCTTCCCATGGATGTTGCAATTACTAAGATTGCGATTCCCACAAAAATGATCACAAACAGATAGGAAAATGACTGATGCTGCTCTAACTCACTGTCTAACCGCGCCAGTCCCGGAATAGATTTTCTGTCTACAATGGCTGAATAATCACGGTCGATGCTTTTATCTATCATCTGACCTAACTACCGTCGATTTTCCTGCTCCTGACTGTCCTAAAATCACCACAAATTCTCCCTCGTTAATGGTAAAGTTCACATGATTGACTGCATATTGTAGCGCTTCTCCTTCTTTCGTGCAAGTTAGTCGTGTCTAATCGGAATTATAGCACAAAAATAAGGATAACCAAGTTCCGGTTATCCTGTTGAGAAATATTATTATTAATTTTCAAAAAAATTTATTCTGTTAATCCTTTGATTTCATCCACAGATAATCCTGAAATTTCTGCTATCTGCTCCAAAGAAAAGCTGCCCATCCTGAGCATCCGGGTTGCTGCTTTAACAGATGCCTGTTTTTCACCTTGTTCTACCCCTGCCTCAAACTCCGCTTTGCGAAGTTTCTTTTCTTCTTCCACTTTATCATATTCGAAAATACTCATCGCAACTACCTCCGCACGATTCTTTTTCAGGAAATCAGCAAGTATATTCTCCCGGATGCATTCTGTAACCGCTCGTTCCACAGCATCCTCCAGCGGAAGCTGCTCTGCATACTTTCTGACTTTCGCCACATACTGCGCATACTCCTTTAATTTTCGGCAATGCTGCATTAATTCGCAATTATGTCCTTCATTGATATTTAATGTTGTCACAATCAGTTCCAATGCCGGTTCTGCTCCGGTATGTAAAAAAGCATCTGACAACCGGCTGATGCAACAGTCCTCTAACGGCTCTATTCCATTATAAAAAACAAAAAAGCCGGGAGTCGGAATCTTTTGAATTGCAGATGAATATAACGATTTCCGGTCGATGAGTTTCTGGTATTCCGCTGCAATATAAAACAAGTCCCGAAGAGGAATATTGGGATTTACTGTAGACTGATGTTCATAAAGATAGAGATTCATGTCTAAAATAAATGCCAGATCATTTTTCATTCCCATATAAATAGCATTTTCCAATGTTACAATTTCCAAGTCATCGGGATTGGTATAATTCCGTTTGTTTACCGCATTATAGAGTGATAGAAGTGACTCCCTGTCTGAAAAAATCATACGAAAAATCGTATCCTTATAATTGCGGTTTGCTGCTGGTACTTTCTTTGTCATATGTAGTTCCTCCTTTGATTTGCAGGAAGCTGCTACATACTCCTTTTCCTGTAACTTCTCCTGCTTTTTATTTAATAGATGGTATAAAAAGCATAGATCGATACAGAAATGTCATAACGCTTAAGACTGCCAGAATGGAATAAAAGAAAATGCTATCTGGATTGTATTTTATGCTTTGGATTATTGTATCACAAAGATTTTGTCCCCGGCAATCCTTTTATGAATATTTTAGATTTCTAAGAATCTCTTAAGTCTTATTAATGGGTCTGTGCATATTCTAAGAATTCTTTTGTCTTAGACCAGTACTTGATTCCCCAGTTTTCAAAATTCCATTCTTCCATATAGGCATTACACTCATAATCCACATAATAGAGGACATTTTGCCACAGGATAAAATTTGTAGGGAAATAATCAATATTTGTATGTGCAGCATATAACTTTGTGCACATTTCTTTTACCTGTTGCAGGCAGATTTCCGGCAGTGCGTCCTTTTCCACCTGCTGATAGACAGTGTCTCCCGGAATGTATTCCTTTAAAATGCGTTCCTGTGTCTCATCGATATCAAGCAGCTTTGGCATAGTAATTCCAATTTCCATAAGCCGTTTATAATCCCTTTTTTCAGCCTCTAACTTATTATCAAACTGATAATAACTGCATGGTTCATGGTGAATCTGTTTCAGGACATATTCCTTCTCCCCATCTGTCACAAGATAGGAATAGCCGCCTTTCCCCTTTCCAAGCAGTTTTTTCACTTTATATTCTTTTCCGTTTAATGTCATTATCTCTTCTTCCGGCAGCTCCATTTCCGCTCCGATATCCAGTTTCTTTTCATAAGCCAGCTTATCCGCCATACGGATGCTGCGCTGTTTTCCGGTGTCATCCACCAGAAGAATCGTAACCATCGGTTCTTCCCCCTCCGGCCGTCCTTCACAGCCGAATTCATCCTCAATAATATCTGTGATTTTGTATTTTTTCATCTGCCATTCCTTTCTCTTTACTTTTTCATCTCATTATCTTTCATTATACCAGTTTTTCCTGTTTTTGTATTGTCAACTTATGTATTATTGTAGGTTGACATTCTATTGATTTTTGTTTATCATAAAGAACTGTAAAATTCATACAGATACAAAGGAGACAAACCATGGATGCACTGACACTGGCACAGGAAATTATTGACGGACGACGCATTACGAGAGAGGATGATTTATCCTTTTTTCTTACCTGCGATTTAAAGGAATTATGCGAAGGAGCCGACGAAATCCGTGCTGCAAGAATTGGAGATAAAGTAGATTTATGTTCTATCATAAACGGACGAAGCGGACGCTGTCCGGAAGACTGTAAATATTGTGCCCAGTCTGCACATAACCATACCAACTGCGAAGTATATGACTTCCTGCCGGAAGAAGATATCATCAAAGCCTGCAAAATGAACGAAAGCGAAGGCGTTGACCGATTTTCTATCGTAACTGCGGGAAAAGCACTGACCGGTTCGGAGTTTGAAAAAGCCATTCACGCCTTTGAATCCATGCATCGGGAATGCAAAATCGATTTATGTGCTTCCATGGGATTTTTAGACGAAGAACAACTGCACCGCCTTCATGAGGCAGGCGTTACCAGCTATCATCATAATATAGAAACATCACGCCGGAATTTTCCAAATATCTGCACCACCCATACCTACGATATGAAAATTGAAACTTTAAAGAAAGTAAAAGCGGAAGGCATGTGCGCCTGCTCCGGTGGTATTATCGGAATGGGCGAAACCTGGGAAGACCGTCTGGATATGGCAGTAAGTTTAGCTGAACTGGGAATTGATTCTATTCCAATCAATGCTTTAATGCCAATCCCGGGAACTCCTTTAGAAAATCTGCCGCAGTTAAGTGAAGATGATATTCTGCGTACCATCGCATTCTTCCGTTATATCAATCCGGATGCAAATATCCGTCTGGCTGCCGGCCGTGCGCTGCTTACCAACGATGGTGAAACTGCTTTTCAGGCTGGTGCATCTGCAACCATTACCGGAAATATGCTGACTACCGTTGCCTGCGCTACCATAAGAAGTGACCGGAAATTGTTAGAAGATTTAGGCAGGGATGTAACACCTGACTATTGGAAAGAAGCATAATAGATTCTTATGGACCTTTGATAGAAAAAAGGAAGCCGTTCCATGATGTGACCCCAAAAAGTTAGACTTTTAAGCGTAGCAGTTTTATTGGCTGC